>NZ_CBCSDV010000004.1:0-219511 GCF_965138335.1 Tsukamurella ocularis | reverse complement strand
GATCGCCGGGAGCCGGTAACGTACNNCGNGGGACGAAGAAGGATGTGCGCGCGGCGTACTCGGCCCAGCCGGGACGGTCGGCCATGAACCGCTCCAGCAGCCGGGCACCGGTCGCGAACACGAGGAAGTAGGTCATCAGGACGGGGGAGAGGACGGTGAGCACGCCCGGCCAGGCGCTGGCCGCGATCAGCCAGATACCCCACCACGTGCAGGCGTCGCCGAAGTAGTTGGGATGGCGGGTCCAGGCCCACAGACCGCGGTCCATGATGCGACCGCGGTGCGCCGGATCGGCCTTGAAGGCGCGCAGCTGGTGGTCGCCGACGGCCTCGAAACCGATGCCGATCGCGGCCAGGAGGACACCGGCGCCGAGCACCCAGGTCCACGGTGCGGTCGTCGCGCCGGTCACGGCCGACACCTGCACCGGCAGCGAGACGAACCACTGCGCGGCGCCCTGCACCACGAAGACCTTGCGGATCACGGTCGCGGTCCCGCCGCCGGCCCGATCGAGCATCTCGGTGTAGCGCGGATCCTCGCCCTTGCCGGCGGATTTCACCCACATGTGCCAGGACAGGCGCACGCCCCACACCGTGACGATCGCGGCGATGATCAGGGCGCGCAGGCGATCCCCGCCGCCGAGCGCGAGCGCGATCCACGCGACCGCGACGATGCCCGCGCCCCACGCCACGTCGACCACGTTGTAGCGCCCGATGCGGCGCCCCACGAGGAAGGTGATCGCCTGGACCGCGGCCAGGGCCGCCAGCGAGACGACGGTGACCAGGAGGAAGCCGCTCATCGGGAGGCCTCCGGCGCGAGCACGATCTGCTGCACGTCGATGTAGCCCGACGCGAAACCGGCCTCGCTGTAGGCGAGATAGAACTCCCACAGTCGCCGGAACTCCGGCGAGTCCGCGGGCGGCGGAAAGCTGTCCGGATCCGCGAGGAAGCGTTCGCGCCACAGGCGCAGGGTGTGGGCGTAGTGCGCGCCGAACCGGTGCCGGGAGCGAACGGCGAGGCCCGCCGTGCGGGCGGACCCGGCAACGGCCTCCGTGGACGGCAGCATCCCGCCGGGGAAGACGTACTTCTGGATCCACGTGTACGTGCGCAGCGAGGCGAGCATGCGGTCGTGCGGCATCGTGATCGCCTGCACCGCGATCCGGCCGTGCGGAGCGACGAGCCGCGCCAGCGTCCCGAAGTACTCGTTCCAGTGCGCGGCGCCGACGGCCTCGATCATCTCGACGGAGACGACCGCGTCGTACACGCCGTCGATGCGGCGGTAGTCGAGCAGGTCGACCTGCACCCGATCGGCGAGCCCGGCCGCGGCGATCCGCTCCAGCGCGAGGGTGCGCTGCTCCGTCGACAGGGTCACCGAGCGCACGACGGCGCCCCGGGCCGCGGCGCGCAGGCAGAGCTCGCCCCAGCCGGTTCCGATCTCGAGCAGGCGGGTGCCGGGGCCGACTCCCGCCGCATCGAGGAGGCGATCGATCTTGGCGCGCTGCGCATCCGCCAGCGCGGGCCAATGCGGCCGGCCGGGGTCTCCGGCGCGGGTCACGCCGGGCGCGCCGTCCGGGATCTCCACCGGGGAGAACAGCGCGCTCGAGTAGGTGAGGGTCTCGTCGAGGAACCGCGCGAACAACTCGTTGGAGAGGTCGTAGTGGTGGGAGACGTTGTCCTGCACGTGATCGGGCGTGCCGACCTCGGTGCCGGGCCGGGCGGTCGCGGCGACCCGTCGTACCGCCTGCAGCCACTGCGGCACCAGGTCGGGCATCCGCTCCGCGAGGGCGGTGAGCGCCGCCACCAGGTCCGGCGAGTCCCACTCGCCGGCCACGTAGGCCTCGCCGAAACCGATGAGCCGGGACGTGCCGATCCTGCGGTGCACGGCATCCGGGTCGTGGAGCACGATCGCCGGGCCCGCGGGGACGGGGGCGCCGGCGGTCGCGAGCGCGGNGGCCGAGGACTCGGGCGCGCAGCCCGGTGGGGACGGGGACGTCGAGGTGGCCGACGCGGGAGCTGCGGGGTGCGAGTTCGACGGTCACGGGTGCGCCTTCTGGTCGGTGGATCCGGGGCGGGGGACGAGCGGCAGGCCGGAGGCCCACAATCGGATGCCGTGCCGGCGGATCCGGACGGCGACGAGCAGCGGCACGAGCGGGGCGCGCAGCTGCGCCAGGAGCACGCGCGCCGGGGTGGCGGCTCTACGGGTGCCCCGCCACTGGGCGGTGAAGGGCGCCTTGCCGGGTCGCTCGAGCACCACGTCGATGGACAGCTCCGCCCCGGGCTCGGGCATCCGGAGCCGGTACACGCCGTCCACCGGATGGAACGGGGAGACGTAGAAGGCCTTGGCCGCCGACGCGCCGGACTGCGCCGCGGGCCCCAGCACGTAGGCGTGGCGTCCGCTGTAGGTGTTGTGCACCTCGGCGACGATCGCGCGCACCTCGCCCGCGGCGTCGTGGCACCAGAAGACCGTCAGCGGGTCGAAGACGTAGCCCAGGCACCGCGCGTTGAGGAGCGCCGTGATCGACCCTCCGGGGACTTCGGCGCCGTGCGCGCGGAGCGTCTGCTCGACGCGGCCCCGGAGCGTATCGGCGCCGTCGGCGACGGGGGACAGGTGATCGGCGGCCCGGAACGAGACCAGCGGGCGCAGCCACCGCGGGACCCGCGGCGGCGCGTCGACGTCGATGAACCAGCTCGCGCTCCGGTGGCGGAACCCGTACTCGACGGGGGAGCGGCGCAAGTGGCCGATCTCGGTGTCGTACATCGCGGGCGCGGTCACGGGGCGCCTCCTGCCAGCCGGCCGGCCGCCCGCAGGCCCGACGCCGCGCCGTCCTCGTGGAAGCCCCAGCCGTGGTAGGCGCCGGCGAACGCGACCACCGGGCCCGAGATCTCGCCCAACCGCTCCGCCGCCGTCACCGAGTCCGTGGTGAACGCGGGGTGCTCGTAATCCAACTCGGCGAGCACGCGGCGCGGATCGACCAGGTCCGCGCCGCCGAGCGTCACCAGGGCGGTCTCCCCGCCGCGGGGCAGGCCCATGAGCCGGTTCAGGTCGTAGGTCACGCAGACCCGCCGCCCGTCCTGCGCGGCCAGGTAGTTCCACGACCCGCGGGCGTTCTCGGTGCGCGGCAGCAGCGAGGTGTCCGTGTGCAGCAGAGCGGGGTTCGGCGTGTAGCCGATCGCGCCCAGGAGCTCGCGTTCGCGCGCGGTCGGTGCGTCGAGGAGCGCGAGTGCCTGGTGCGGGTGCACGGCCACCACGGCACCGTCGAACTCCTCCGTCGCCCCGGTCTCGTCGACGATCCGCACGCCCCGGTCCGTCCGCGCCAGACCGCGGACCCCGGTCCCGACCCGCACGTCGGCGATGCCCGCCGCGATCTTCTCGACGTACCGCGCGGAACCGCCGACGACCGTGCGCCACTGCAGCGAGTGCCCGACCGAGAGCATGCCGTGGTTCGCGAGGAACCGGAACAGGTAGCGGGCGGGGTAGGCGTCGACACCGTCGGGCGGGCACGACCACACCGCCGCGACCAGCGGGCGGAGGAAGCCCTCGACGAGGCGGTCGCTGAAGCCCTCGCGGACGACGAACTCGCCGAGCGTCAGCTCCGGCCCGCCGTCGCGCAGGTGGCGCCGGGCGCGGCGGTGGAAGCGCGGCACCTCGGCGAGGAGCCGCACGTGGCCGGCGTCGGTGACGTGCCGCTTCGTGGGCAGGAGGCCGCGGATCCCCTTGCCGCCGGCGAATTCGATGCCGCGCACGTCGTCGCGGATCGACATGCTCATCTCCGCGTCGCGGGTCGCGACCCCGAGCTCGTCGAACAGGCGGCGCAGGACGGGGTACGTGCGGTCGTTGTGCACGAGGAAGGCCGAGTCCACCTGGACCGGCGTCCCGAGACCGAGGTCCACGGTGTGCGTGTGCGCGTGGCCGCCCAGGCGCGGGTCGCGCTCGTAGAGCGTGACCCGGGCGGACCTGCTGAGCTCGTGCGCGGCCACGAGCCCGCTGACCCCGCTCCCGATCACGGCGAAGCGTCTGTTCGCATCGTTCATATCCGTCATTCGGAGCCGCGGCGCGGGCGGATGGGAACGGAGGCGGAGAGATTTCCCACGGTGTGTCCGCGGCGCGGCGGGGTTAGCGTGGAGCCATGGGAATACACGGATCCGCCGTCGTCGATGCACCCGTCGACCAGGTCTTCGACTGGTTCTCCCGCCCCGGGGCGTTCGCTCGCCTCCAGGCGCCCTGGCTGCCGATGCGGCTCCGCTCCCAGGCGACCTCCCTCGCCGACGGGGTGACCGTGATCGACCTGCCCGGGGGGCTGCAGTGGCACGCCGCGCACGATCCGGCGGAGTACGTGCCCGGGCGGCGGTTCGTCGACGAGGTGGCCGCGGACGGCGTGCGCTCGCTGCCCGCCGGCCTGTTCCCGTGGCGGCATGTCCACGGCTTCGAGCCCGTCGACGCGCACCGGACCCGGGTGACCGACGAGGTGCACACCCCCGTGCCCGAGCGGCTGCTCTCCGAGGTGATCGCCTTCCGGTACCGACGCCTGGCCGGGGACCTCGCCGCGCACCGTCGGGCGGCCGACGCGGGGCTGGAGCCCTCCACGATCGCCGTCACGGGCGCGTCGGGGCTGGTGGGGACCGACCTCGCCGCCTTCCTCAGCACCGGCGGGCACCGGGTGCTGCGGCTCGTCCGCGGTGCGCCGCAGTCGGACGACGAACGCCGTTGGGATCCGGAGTCGCCGGATCCCGCCGTCCTGGAGGGCGTGGACGCCGTCGTCCACCTCGCGGGGGCGAGCATCGCGGGCCGTTTCACGGCGGCGCACAAGGAGCGGATCGCGGCGAGCAGGATCGAGCCGACCCGGTTGCTCGCCCGCGCCGCCGCGCGGGCCGGGGTGCCGGTGTTCGTGAGCGCCTCCGCCGTCGGGCATTACGGTCGCGACCGCGGCGACGAGGTGCTGACCGAGGAGTCGGCCGCGCCCGCGCGGGGCGACTTCCTCTCGGACCTGGTGCAGCGGTGGGAGGCCGCCGCGCACGACGGCGCAGGGGAGGACACCCGCGTCGTCACGGTGCGCACGGGGATCGTGCAGGCGCCGCAGGGCGGGACGCTGAAGCTGTTGCTGCCGTTGTTCCGGGCCGGCCTCGGCGGCAGGCTCGGCGACGGCCGGCAGTGGCAGCCGTGGGTGAGCATCGACGACCTCGTGGACGTCTACCACCGCGCGCTGTGGGACACGGAGCTGGCGGGCCCCGTCAACGCCGTGGCGCCCGGCGTGGTCCGCAACGCGGCGTACACCCGGGCCCTCGGCCGGGCGGTGCACCGGCCGACCCTGCTGCCCGTTCCCGCGTTCGGTCCGGCGCTCCTCCTGGGCCGGGAGGGCGCCGACGACCTCGCCTTCGCCTCCCAGCGGGTGCGGCCCGCCGTCCTGGAGCAGCGGGGCCACTCCTTCCGCTATCCGGCGATCGACGACGCGCTGGTGCACCTGCTCGGAGGCTGAGCGCGTACCGTCGGGGCGACGGCCGTCGGGGCGGCGGCACCGACGAGGAGGATCGATGACCACGACACCCGGAGCGCCTGCGGCGGAGCTGGCCCGACTGCAGTCCGCGGGTACCGCGACCGAGGCCTTCGCGCTCTACGACGCGCTCCCCGCGGTGCAGGTGGCCGACATCCTCGGCGATTGGCGCGGCGAGGGCCTCGGCACGGGCCATCCCATGGACGGGCTGCTCGAGCTCTACGGCTGGCACGGCAAGCGGTTCGCCTCCGCCGACGACGTGCAGCCGCTCGTCTTCGACGGTCCGCGCGGCCCGTATCCGGTGAACCCCGCCGCGATGCCGCTCGGTCCGTCGATGCGGCTGCCGCGGGGCCTGCTCACCGCGACCGCGCCCCTGGCCCGCCGCGGCCTGCGGCTGGTGCGGACGGCGAAACCCCGTGCGCGGCTGCGGATGATGGAGCACCGCGGCGTCGTCACCGCGACGATGAGCTACGACGCCCTGCCCATCAACGACCACTTCCGTCGCGTCGACGAGGCGACCCTGCTGGGCGTCATGGACCTGCGCGACGTGCCGCCGTTCTTCTTCGTGCTGCGCCGCTGATCGCTCGTGCCGCCCGCCGGGCGCTCACACCTCCCAGGTGTGCACCGGGTTCCCCTCGTGCATGAGCTGCACGTAGTCCGCCAGCATGCCGCGTAGCGCCTGCTCGCGGGACTCGCCCGCGGCCTCGCGGTTCGCGACGGCCTGCCGCTGCCACGACGAGCCGGTCTGGCGCTGGATGCACCGGCCCTCGAGCACCTGCATGTACCGTTCGCGCGACTTCGAGCCCACGCCGTAGGCCTTGAGGCCGGAGTCCATGAGCGGGAGCAGGCGGCGCAGCACCAGCTCGTCGGGCCGGATCCAGCCCACGTTCGGCCAGTACAGGCCGGCGTCGAAGGCGTCGCGGGCTCCGGAGTGCAGGTTCTCGGTGGCCGCGTCGAAGCTCATCCGGGTCCAGATGGGGCGGTCGGCCTCGACCAGCGCGCGGACCACGCCGTAGTAGAAGGCGGCGTTCGCCATGGTGTCCACCACCGTCGGGCCCGCGGGCAGCACCCGGTTCTCCACACGCAGGTGGGCGTGCCCGTCGACCACGTCGTAGACGGGCCGGTTCCAGCGGTAGACGGTGCCGTTGTGCATGCGCAGCTCGGGCAGCTCCGGCGACTCGCCGCGGGAGACCACCTCGAGCGGGTCGACGTCGCTGCACACCGGTAGCAGCGCCGGGAAGTAGCGGGTGTTCTCCTCGAACAGGTCGAACGTCGAGGTGATCCACCGCTCGCCGAACCACACCCGCGGGCGCACACCCTGATTGCGCAGCTCGATGGGCCGGGTGTCGGTGGCCTGCTCGAACAGCGGGATGCGGGTCTCGTGCCACAGCGCCTTCCCGGCGAGGAAGGGCGAGTTCGCGGCGATCGCCACCTGCACGCCCGCGATGGCCTGCGCCGCGTTCCAGTGCGCCGCGAAGTCCTCCGGGGCCACCCGCAGGTGCAGCTGCAGCGACGTGCACGCGGCCTCGGGGAGGATCGTGTCCGACGTGATGTCGAGCCGCTCGCCGACCATCGCGCCGGGCAGCGGTGCGCCCTCGATGTCGATCTCGATGTCCTCGCCGCGGGCGGCGAACACCTGCTCGTTGAGCAGGTCGTAGCGCGGGTTCGCCGAGAACCACTGCTTGCCGAAGTGCTCCTCCTCGAGCGTCGGCAGCATCCCGATCATGACCAGGTTCGAGCCGGCGGCGCGGGCGCGCTCGTCGGCCCGGTTCAGCGACTCGCGCAGGGAGTCTTCGAGGTTCTCGGTGCTCTGATCGACGAACGGCCTCGGCGCCACGTTGATCTCGATGTTGAACTGGCCCAGCTCGGTCTGGAAGTCCGGGTCGGCGATGGCGTCCAGCGCCTCCGCGTTCGCCATCGCCGGCGCCATCTCGTCGTCGACGAGGTTCAGCTCCACCTCCATGCCGAGCAGCGGCTCCGGCGGCGCGCCGTCGTCCGTGAACAGCCCCTCGGCCAGCATCCGGGCGATGGCGTCCGTACCCCGCTGGACCTGGCGCCGGAACCGCATGCGGTCCTCGCGCGTGAACACCCTGGCATCGACATCGGCACCCATGGCTCGCAGCTTTGCAGAAGCGGCGCGACGCGCGGGGCCGATTCAGGGCATCGGGACCGGCTTCGCGATCGCAACATCGGCTGTCTAGAGTGTGATCGCGAACAGTGTCTTCGACACTGCAGATCCAGAGCTAGGAGCTCCCACGTGCGTACCCTCCGCAACACCCTGGCCGTCGGTGCGGCCGTCGCCGCCCTCGTCGTCCCCACGGCCG
The DNA here is from genome assembly GCF_965138335.1 of Tsukamurella ocularis. GTDB lineage: Bacteria > Actinomycetota > Actinomycetes > Mycobacteriales > Mycobacteriaceae > Tsukamurella > Tsukamurella ocularis_A. The sequence continues at coordinate 211,705 of NZ_CBCSDV010000004.1, read as the reverse complement.
TCGCCCAGGCCGATCCCGGCGCACCGTCGACCTCCGTCGATCAGCTGCTGCTCGCCGACGGCGAGTTCCCCGCCGGGTACGAGGTCATGCCGCTGTCGGTGGCCGAGCGGCTCGAGATGATCGCCCCGCTGAACCAGTTCGCGAAGAACCTCAAGGTCACGCCGGCGGAGTGCGCCCCGAAGATCACGCCCGCGCTGCAGCAGAAGGCCGGCGACCTCCCGATGGTCAGCGCCTTCAGCGACCGCACCACCACGGGCCTCGTCGAGGTGATCTCGCCGCGCGCCGTCGGCACGAACGCCGACATGCTGAACGCGTGCAGCGACGTCACCGTCGAGCTGGAGCCGAACGAGCAGGTTCCGGCCGAGGCGCACATCACCATCAAGGTCACCCGCGCGTCCGTGCCGGGCGTGCCCGCCGGCGCGATGGTGATCGCCACGCAGGGCTCGGGCACCGTCACCGTGCGCGGCAAGGACGGGAAGCCCGGCAAGGAGCGCAAGGTCGTGGTCAACCAGGTCGAGGGCGTCTCGCAGGTGCGCGGCCTCACGGTCGTCGTCACCGCGTCCGGTTCGCAGGGCGGGCGCCTCGACCGCGCCGCCTTCGCGCAGACCCTGACCAGGGCCGTCGACAAGGTGCGCGCGGCGAAGTAGCCCGCCCGGGGCTGCTACAGCCGCAGGATCGGCAGGTAGCGGGCGATCTCGCCCGCGCGGGAGCCGCTGGCCGCGAGGTCGGCGGCCTCCGTCGCCGCGTCGACGGTGAGCAGGCCGGTCGCGAGCCGCAGCCACACGCGGGGCGCGCACTCCACGACGTTCGGGGGCGTCCCCCGGGTGTGTCGCAGGCCCTCGATGCACTGCACGGCGACGAACGGCGGCACCCGCACCTCGACGGACCCGCCCGGCGCGTCCTGCGCGAGGGTGCGGGCCGTGGACCGGACCGCGGCGGCGATCGCGGCCCGCGGGGGATCGGGCGCGTCGTCGTCGGTGATCCACTCCCGGACCGCGAGCACCGCCGCCCGCATCTGCGCCGGATCGATCGGCTTCGCCATCAGGGCGTCACCCGCTTGCGCACCTCGAAGGTCGTGCACCCCTGGTAGGCGACGGTGCCGGTGAGGACCGCCGTCGCCGAGTTGATCGGGCCGGTCGCCCGGAGGCCCACCATCTCGTAGGCGCCGGGCCGGTCGATCCAGGCCGTCGGCGTGAGGATGAGGTCGGCACCGTCGAGCGACATCGTCACCGAGTACGAGCCCGTGGGCACGCCGGGGTTGCTCGGCGACGCGCCGAAGTCGAACCGCGACGCGCCGGCGGCGGGGTCGACGAGGGTCAGCGTCAGCGCGGTCTCGCCCTGGTTGCACACGTACGTACCGGTCCACGTGCCCGCGAGTTGGGCCAGGTTCGGGGCGCCGTTCGACGGTGCCTCCACCGGGGCGTCCGGACCGGGGGAGTACGCGGGCGAGCTGATGGCCGCCTCGCCGGCCACGGGCGTTCCGGCCACCGTCGTGGCGCAGCCGGAGGCGACGGTCGCGACCGCGACGGCCGCGACGAGCAGCGCCGGCCGGCGCCCCGATGGTCCGTTCATGTGCTTCCCCTCCTCGGCGGAGGGCCCGCGCCTCCCGTCACGTTCGGGAAGAAACCTACTCGGCGATTCGTTTCCGCTGGCGGATCGGTCCTACAATCGGATCAGGCCACGCCCCCAGCCCCAGGAGTCAGCCGTGCAGCAGCTTCCGCTCAGCGTCGTCAACACCAGCGCCCCGCTCGACGACGGTGAGGAGCAGGAGCCCCGGGAGGAGTGCGGCGTCTTCGGCGTCTGGGCCACCGGGGAGGACGTCGCCAAGCTCTCCTACTACGGCCTCTACGCCCTGCAGCACCGCGGCCAGGAGGCCGCCGGCATCGCGGTCGGCGACGGCCAGCAGGTGCTGGTCTTCAAGGACCTCGGGCTGGTCAGCCAGGTGTTCGACGAGCAGACGCTGAGCTCGATGCCCGGCCACGTGGCCATCGGCCACTGCCGCTACTCGACCACCGGCTCCACCACCTGGGAGAACAGCCAGCCGATCTTCCGCACCACCAGCGCCGGCAACGGCGTGGCGCTCGGCCACAACGGCAACCTGGTCAACACCGCGGAGCTGGCGGAGCGCGCCGCCGAACTCGGTGTCGCGGGCACGCGCCGGGCGGGCAGCGCCACCTCCGACTCCGACATCCTCACGGCGCTGCTCGCGCACGCCGCCGCCGACCGCACGCTGGAGCAGGCGGCGATGGAGCTGCTGCCCACCGTCAAGGGCGCCTTCTGCCTCACCTTCATGGACGAGCACACGCTGTACGCGGCGCGCGACCCGCACGGGGTGCGCCCGCTGTCCCTCGGCCGCCTCGACCGCGGCTGGGTCGTCGCCTCCGAGACCGCCGCGTTCGACATCGTCGGCGCCTCCTTCGTGCGCGACATCGAGCCGGGCGAGCTGCTCGCCATCGACGAGGACGGCGTGCGGTCCACCCGGTTCGCCGAGCCCACCCCCAAGACCTGCATCTTCGAGTACGTCTACCTGGCCCGGCCGGATTCGGTGATCCAGGGCCGCTCCGTCCACTCCACCCGCGTCGACATCGGCCGCCGCCTGGCCCGGGAGCACCCCGCGGCGGGCGACCTGGTGATCCCGGTGCCCGAGTCGGGCACGCCCGCGGCCGTCGGCTACGCCCAGGAATCGGGCATCCCCTACGGCCAGGGCCTGATGAAGAACGCCTACGTCGGCCGCACCTTCATCCAGCCCTCCCAGACCATCCGCCAGCTGGGCATCCGCCTCAAGCTGAACCCGCTGCGCGAGGTGATCCGCGGCAAGCGGCTCGTGGTGGTCGACGACTCGATCGTGCGCGGCAACACCCAGCGCGCGCTCATCCGGATGCTCCGCGAGGCCGGCGCCGCCGAGATCCACGTGCGCATCGCCTCGTCGCCGGTGAAGTGGCCCTGCTTCTACGGCATCGACTTCGCCTCCCCGGCCGAGCTCATCGCGAACGGCGGCGGCGCCGATTCCATGGAGGCCATGGTCGAGTCGGTGCGCGCCGCGATCGGCGCCGACTCGCTGGGCTACATCTCGCTCGACGAGATGACCGCGGCCACCGAGCACGCCGGGGAGTCCATGTGCCGGGCCTGCTTCGACGGGGTCTACCCCATCCCGCTGCCCGAGTCGACGTCGATGGGCAAGGCGGTCCTGGAGAACGTGCTCAAGGCGGGCACGCAGGGCGACCCGCTGCAGGCCGAGAACGCCAACGCCTCGGCGCTGCGCCGCCCCTGAGCGCGCGCGTCCCGGCGGGGTCGTCGACTCCGCCGGACGCCCGCGGGCTCCCGGTCCGGTAGCCTATGGATCCGTGACGGATTCCAACACCCACCCGCCGCAGGGTGCCTCGTACGCCGCTGCAGGAGTCGACATCGAGGCCGGTGACCGGGCCGTCGAGCTCTTCAAGCCGCACGCCAAGCGCGCGACCCGCCCCGAGGTCCTCGGCGGCCTCGGCGGCTTCGCCGGCCTGTTCGCGCTGAAGAAGTACCGCGAGCCCGTGCTCGCCGCGTCGACCGACGGCGTCGGCACCAAGATCGCCGTGGCGCAGGCCCTGGGCAAGCACGACACCGTGGGCATCGACCTGGTCGCGATGGTCGTCGACGACCTCGTCGTGACGGGCGCCGAGCCGCTGTTCCTGCAGGACTACATCGCCGTCGGCAAGGTGGTCCCGGAGACCGTCGCCGAACTGGTCGGCGGCATCGCCGAGGGCTGCGTCCGCGCGGGCTGCGCCCTGCTGGGCGGCGAGACCGCGGAGCACCCCGGCCTCATGGCCGAGGGGGAGTACGACCTCTCCGCGACCGGCGTCGGCGTCGTCGAGGCCGACGAGGTGCTCGGCCCGGACAACGTGCGGGCCGGCGACGTGGTGATCGCCATGAAGAGCTCCGGCCTGCACAGCAACGGCTACAGCCTGGCCCGCAAGGTGCTGCTCGACTGGGGCCACATGGACCTCGGCGGCTACGTCGAGGAGTTCGGCCGCACCCTCGGCGAGGAGCTGCTCGAGCCCACCGCCATCTACGCCCTCGACTGCCTGCGGCTCGCGCAGGAGACGCAGGTACGCACCTTCTGCCACGTCACCGGGGGCGGGCTCGCCGCCAACCTGGGTCGCGTGATCCCCGAGGGCCTCGTCGCCGAGCTGGACCGCAACACGTGGAGCCCGTCGGCCGTCTTCGCGCTCATCGCCCAGCGCGGCCGCGTGGAGCAGGCCGAGATGGAGAAGACCTTCAACATGGGCGTCGGCATGGTCGCGATCGTCGCGCCCGAGGACGTGGACCGCGCGCTGGCCGTGCTCACCGCGCGCCACATCGACAGCTGGGTCCTGGGGACGATCAAGAAGTCCGACGGTGCCTCTGCCGGTGCGGTGCTGAGCGGCTCGCACCCGAAGTTCTAGGAACGCCGTAGGCACCGTGACCCGGGGGTCACGGTGCCCAACGGCGGGTGCGAGCGGGGAGGTGCGGCCGCGTCAGGCGCGGCGCCACTCATCCTCGCGGTACGGGTCGCTCGCGATGTCGCTCCATTCGGGGTGTGTGGCGAGAACGTCGGCCTCGTCGGTCACGCCACCCGCCAGCTCGTCCTGCAGCCTCTTCAGGTCGGTACTCGGGGTGCTGTACTTCAGCTCCCGTGCAACCTTGGTCTGCTTCGCCTTTGCCCGGCCGCGGCCCATGGGGGACCCCCTTGCGCAATGAAGGGGCGGCCAGCTACCGGATCAACCGGTGGGTGGCGGCCCCTTTCTCCGTGTAGTAATTCTTCCTGCCGTCCAGTTTAGCGTGCTCTCGCCGAGAGTGCTGCCGCCCGGGTGTCAGACGGCGCGTTTGAGGGCCTTCGTCGCGTCCCGTTCGACCTTCGGGGGCAGGTCATCGGCCGTGAGGAGGGCCCGCAGCCGGTCCGGCCGCGTCGCGCGGAACAGGTCTCGCACGGTCGCGCCGTGCTCCGGGACCGCCGCCACGGCGACCGGGTCGCCCGCGGCCACGGGGCCGGGGGTCACGACGCGGAAGTAGGCGCCCGAATCACCGCGGGCCAGGAACCGCGCCAGCCAGTCGTCCTCGCCGGACCACAGCGCGAAGGTGCGGCACGGGGTGCGGGGGATCGTCACCTCGAGCTCGAGCGTGGCACCGACCCGCAGCCGGGTGCCGACCACGAGGTCGGTCGTGTCGCCGTCGAGGCGCAGGTTCTCGCCGAACCAGCCCGGCGGGAGGTCGCGGCCGAGTTCCTCCGCCCAGCGCCGCGCCTCGTGCTCGGAGTAGGCGTAGACGGCCTGCTCCTCGCCGCCGTGGTGCCGGGTGTCGCAGACGTGATCGGTCACCGGGCCCAGCGGGCCCACGGCGACGGGGCCCTCGGCGGGCCGCTTGTCGATGGCGGTGCGCTGTTCCGGCTTGCGCGGATCGAGCCGCCGCTCCTCGCCGACGACGCAGACGGCGACGACCCTGGTCGGCGTCACCGACCGCGCAGCCGGTCGACCGCGGACCGTCCGGCCTGTTCCCCGCCGTCCGCCGACGGCGTGACCTCGGTGTCGATCGCGGCGGCCGCGCCGCCGGCGTCGAGCTTCGCGTCGTCGGGGATCGACCGCTTGATCAGGGCCAGGGCGATGGGGCCGTAGTCGGCGTGCTCGACGACGGTGCCGAGCCGCCCGACGGTGCGCCCGTCCAGCGTCACCGGGTCGCCCGTCGCGGGCCGGGCATCGGCGGAGCCGTCGAGGTGCAGCAGCACCAGGCGGCGCGGGGGCCGCCCCAGGTTGTGCACCCGCGCGACGGTCTCCTGCCCGCGGTAGCAGCCCTTGTCCAGGTGCACGGCCGTGTCGATCCAGTCCACCTCGTGCGGGATGGTCTTGACGTCGGTGTCGACGCCCTGCCGGGCGCGGGCGGCGGCGACCCGTCGGGCCTCGTAGGCCCACGTGCCCGCCGGGCGGGCGCCCGCGGCCACGATCGCGTCGAAGGCGGCGCGCAGACCCGCCCGCGGCACGATCAGGTTGACCTCGCCCGGCTCGGTGCGGCGGACGCCGTCGACCTGCGCGGCGACGGTCTCGGCGTCGGGTCCGATCACGGTGAGCACGGCCAGATCGTCGCGCGCCTGCACCTGCACGTCGGACCGGAAGACCATGCGCTGCAGGTAGGTCCCGAGGTCCGGGCTGAGCGGCGCCTCCTTCGGCGCGAGCGCGGCGGGCTCGGTGTCGAGGTAGGTGGTGCCGTCGACGTCGATGAGGTGGAAGTGATCGAGCACCCGGCCGCTGCCGTCCAGGTTGAGGTTCTGGGTGGCGGTGCGGTCCGGCAGGTGCGTGAGGTGCTGGCTGGTGATCGAGTGCAGCCAGGACAGGCGTTCGGAACCGGTGAGGGTGATGACGCGGCGATGCGAGCGATCGATCACCGCCGCGCCCCGTTCGGCCGCCCGCTGCTCCCCGAAGGGATCCCCGAAATGCCAGGTCACACCGGTATCCGGCGTGCCCTCGGGATTCATGATGCCGGACGTGGAATGTTCTTCAATCGGCACGCCCCGAGCTTACGCCCGCCCCGCTCGCGGCGCTCCGGGGCGTCGAATACTGTTGCCGCCATGGCTTCCGTGGTGGTCACCCTGGACGGTTCCGTGCGCGCGTCCGACGCGCCCCTGCTGTACGCCGACGACCTCGGCGCCGTGCGCGGCGACGGCTGTTTCGAGACCGTCCTGGTGCGCGACGGTGCGCCACTCAAGGGGCGCGCTCACCTGGACCGCCTCGCCCGCTCGGCCGCCGCGCTCGGCCTGCCCGCCCCGAACGACGGCGCGTGGTGGGCCGCGATGCAGCGCGCCGCGATGCTCTACGGGGAGGAGGCGGGCGGCGCCGAGGGCGCGCTGCGGCTGGTCTACACCCGCGGCCGCGAGTCCGATCCGGGAACGCCCACGGCGTACGTCACCGTCGGCCCGGTGCCCGAGCGCGCTCGCACCGCGCGCGCCGAGGGCATCTCGGCGATCACCCTCAACCGTGGCTACTCGGCCCGCCTCGGGACCGAAGCGCCGTGGCTGCTGCTCGGCGCCAAGACCCTCTCCTACGCGGTGAACATGGCCGCCGCGCGGTACGCCGCCGAGCAGGGCGTCGACGACGTCATCTTCACCTCCAGCGAGGGGCGGATCCTCGAGGCGCCGCGCGCCACCGTCGTGATCGCGCGCGGGCGCACGCTGGTCACGCCGCCGGCGGAGCAGGGCATCCTGCCCGGCACCACCGCGCGGGCCCTGTTCGACGCCGCGGAGGACAAGGGCGTCAAGACCGCGATCGAGCCGATCTTCCCGGTGGACCTGGTCATGAACGACGGGGTGTGGCTGGTCTCGTCGATCACGCTGTGCGCGCGGGTGCACACGCTCGACGGTCGCGCGCTGCCCGACGCGCCCATGGATGCGACCGTGCGGTCCCTCATCGAGGCGGGGATCGCGAACACCCCCTAGTCCTTCCGGACAATCCGGGCACGGGCTGCGGCGGCGCCCCGACGGGCATAGCGTCCGAGGATGAGCACGCAAGCAGATCCGGGCACCGAGGGCGATCAGCTCGGCACCAGCCTCAAACCCCGGCACATCACGATGATCTCGATCGCCGGCGTCATCGGCGCCGGACTCTTCGTCGGCTCGGCGAACGCGATCAAACTCGCGGGCCCGGCGGTGCTGATCTCCTACAGCCTCGCCGGCCTCCTGGTGATCCTCGTGATGCGCATGCTCGGCGAGATGGCCACGGCGCACCCCGATACCGGCTCGTTCTCCACGTACGCGGACCGGGCGCTGGGCCGCTGGGCGGGGTGCAGCATCGGGTGGCTGTACTGGCTGTTCTGGGTCCTGGTGATCCCGGTCGAGGCGACCGCCGCCGCCGTGATCCTGTCGAAGACGGTGGGCGGGCCGCAGTGGTCGTGGGCGCTGCTTGTGGTGGTCCTGCTGACGGTGACCAACCTGTTCTCGGTGGGCAACTACGGCGAGTTCGAGTTCTGGTTCGCGCTGGTCAAGGTGCTCGCGATCGCGGCCTTCCTGGTTCTGGGCGCGCTCGCGATCTTCGGGCTGCTGCCCGGATCGGGGGTGTCGGGCATCCATCACCTGTGGGACACCGGCGGCTTCCTGCCGAACGGGGTGTCGGCGGTGATCGCCGCGATGCTCACCACCATGTTCACGTTCATGGGCTCGGAGATCGTGACGATCGCGGCGGCCGAGTCGCCGGAGCCGGCGAAGGGCATCACCAAGGCCGTGAACTCGGTGGTCTGGCGGATCTGCCTGTTCTACATCGGGTCGATCTTCGTGGTCGTCGCCCTGGTGCCGTGGAACACGCTCGACTCGGCGACGGGCTCGTATCAGGCGGTGCTGCAGGCGATGAACATCCCGGCCGCCGCGGGGATCATGGACGTGGTGGTGCTGGTGGCCGTCGCGTCCTGCCTCAACAGCGCGCTCTACACCGCGTCCCGGATGCTGTACTCGCTGGCGCAGCGCGGCGACGCCCCGCGCCGCGCGGGCCGCACCACGAAGCGCGGGGTCCCCGCCGTCTCGGTGCTGGCGTCCATGCTGCTCGGCTTCCTCGCGGTGATCGGCAACTACGTGCTGCCGGAGAAGCTCTTCGGCTATCTCCTGGCCACCACCGGCGCGGTCGCGCTCTTCGTCTACCTGGTGATCGCCGTCAGTCAGATCGCGCTGCGCCGGCGGGCCACCACCCCGTCGCCGCTGCGCATGTGGTTCTTCCCGTGGGCCACCTACGCGGTGATCGCCTTCATCGTCTTCGTCATCGTCGCGATGATCGTCGATCCGGACCAGCGCAGCGCCGTCGGGCTCTCCACCGCGCTCGCGGTGATCGTGGTCGCCGCCAGCGTCGCGCATCAGCGTCGCGTCGAACGACGGTCCGCGGTCGCCCTCGAGTGAGCGCGGAGCGGCGACGGATTCGTGGCGAGCCGCCCCGGACGCGGCGCACCGGCCTACGGTGGACACGCCGGGTCGGCCCCCGGTGCGACGTGTGCTGCGTCTCAACACTTGGGATCGACCGGGCTATCTACTACCATCGGTAGTAATTACTACTGACCGTAGTAGGAGGGGTGGCGACGACGCCGCCCCGACCCCTCGGCCCAGGGAGCACCTATGACCGCATTGGACATCGCGCGGTGGCAGTTCGGCATGACCACGGTGATGCACTTCATCCTGGTGCCGTTGACCATCGGCCTCGCGCCGATGGTCGCCACGATGCAGACCATCTGGCTCGTGACCGGGAAGCAGGCCTGGCTCAAGGCCACCAACTTCTTCGGCAAGCTCTTCCTCATCAACTTCGCCCTGGGCGTGGCCACCGGCATCGTGCAGGAGTTCCAGTTCGGCATGGCCTGGAGCGAGTACAGCAAGTTCGTCGGCGACGTCTTCGGCGCGCCGCTCGCGCTCGAGGGCCTCGTCGCCTTCTTCATGGAGTCGACCTTCCTCGGCCTGTGGATCTTCGGCTGGACGAGGCTGCCGAAGATCGTGCACCTGGGCTGCATCTGGCTGGTGGCGCTCGGCGTGAACGCCTCCGCCTTCTTCATCATCGCCGCCAACTCGTGGATGCAGCACCCGGTGGGCGCCACCTTCAATCCGGAGAAGAACCGCGCCGAGCTCACGAGCATCTGGGAGGTGCTCACCAACTCGACCACCCTCGCGGCCTTCCCGCACACCGTGTTCGGCGCGTGGCTCACCGCAGGCACCTTCGTCGCCGCGATCGGCGGCTGGTGGATGGTGCGCGGCATGCGCAAGGGCGATCCGGACGCGATCGAGCTGGCGCAGTCGATGCGCCCCGTCACGCGGTTCGGCCTCGGGGTCATGATCGCCTCCGCCGTGGGCCTCGGCATCACCGGCGACGCGCAGGCCAAGCTCATGTTCGAGCAGCAACCCATGAAGATGGCTTCGGCGGAATCCCTCTGCCACACCGAGACCGGCGCCAGCTTCTCGCTGCTCACCATCGGTACGCACAACAACTGCGAATCGGTGACCCACGTGCTGCAGGTGCCCTACGTGACCTCCTTCCTCGCGAACGGCGACCCCAACTCGACGCTCAAGGGCGTCACCGAGCTGCAGGCCGAGGCCGTCGAGAAGTTCGGCCCCGGCGACTACCGCCCCAACCTCTTCGTCTCCTACTGGGCCTTCCGCGCCATGATGGGCTGGTCGATCGGCTCGGGCGTGCTGGCGCTGGCCGGCCTGTGGGTCACCCGCCGCGGCCGCGTCCCGAACCAGAAGTGGTTCAGCCGGATCTGCCTCATCGCGCTGCCCACGCCCTTCCTCGCCAACACCTCCGGCTGGGTGTTCACCGAGATGGGCCGCCAGCCCTGGGTGGTCGTGCCCAACCCGAACGGCGACCCGACGATCCGGCTCACGGTGGGCCAGGCCGTCTCCGGCCATTCGGTCACCATGATGGCGTTCTCCCTCCTCACCTTCGCCGCGGTCTACGGCACGCTGTACCTGCTGTGGTTCTTCCTGCTCCGGCGGTACGTGATCAAGGGGCCGAACCTGCACAGCCCGCTGGACCCGCCGCACGACGACGAGGATCCGCCCGCCGACACCGACCACCCCGAGGGGGCGGAACCGGGCCGGAAGGCCCCGTCGGACCACCTCTCGTTCGCGTACTAGGAGGCCGCCATGACTCTGCCCGACTACTGGTTCCTCGCCATCGGCTTCCTGTTCACCGGCTACTTCGTGCTGGAGGGCTTCGACTTCGGCGTCGGCATGCTCATGCCGATCCTGGGCCGCAAGCGCTCCCACGCCGACGCCGAGCAGCGGCGCCGCGTCCTGCTCAACACCATCGGACCCGTCTGGGACGGCAACGAGGTGTGGCTGATCACCGCCGGAGCCGCGATGTTCGCGGCGTTCCCGGTCTGGTACGCCGAGGTCTTCTCCGGGTTCTACCTCGTGCTGCTCGCGATCCTGGTGGGGCTCATCACCCGCGTCTGCGCGATCGAGTGGCGCGGCAAGATCGACGAGCCGCGCTGGCGCGGCTGGGCGGACTTCGGCATCGGCCTCGGCTCGTGGATCCCCGCGTTCGCGTGGGGCCTGGTCTTCGCGAACATCGTGCACGGCGTCGACCTCGACGAGCGCGGCGGCATGACCAGCGAGGTCTGGGATCTGCTCAACCCGTACGGACTGCTCGGCGGGATCGCCACCCTCGGCCTGTTCCTCCTGCACGGCGCGATCTTCGTCGCGCTCAAGTCCGACGGTGCCGTCCGGACCGACGCCCGGCGCCTCGCCGTGCGGATGTGGCTGCCCGTCACCGCGATCGGTGGCGTCTTCGCGGTGTGGACGCAGCTCGAGCACGGCAGGCCGTGGACGTGGGCGATGGTGGCGCTGGCCGCCGTCGGGCTGCTCGCCGTGGGTCCGCTGGTCCGCGTGGGGCGCGAACTCGCAGCGTTCTTCGCGACCTCGCTGACCGTGATCGGCGTGAGCGTGCTGCTCTTCGGTGCGCTCTTCCCCAACGTGCTGAACGCGACCGACCCGGCCCGCTCGATCACGATCGAGGCCGCCGCCTCCTCGCACTACACGCTGGTCGTGATGTCCTGGTGCCTGGTCGCGCTCCTCCCGCTGGTGATGATCTACCAGGCATGGACGTACTGGGTGTTCCGCAAGCGGATCTCCGTCGCCCAGATCCCGCCGTCGATCGGCCTCAGCCCCCGTGCCTGAGACCCGCGCCCCCGTCGACCCGCGGCTGCTGCGGTACGCGCGCAGCTCCCGCGGGCTGATGGTCACGGTGATCGCCTGCGGCGTCGCGGAGACCGCCGCGGTGATCGTGCTGGCCTTCGCCCTCGCGACGGCGCTCGCGCGCCTGGTGACCGGGAACGCCGACGTGACGGAGCCGGTGGCGCTCGCCGTCGGTGCGTTGGCCGCCCGGGTCGCGGTGAGCCACCTGCGCGCCCGGATCGAGCGCCGCGCCGCCGACCGCGTGGTCTCCGAGCTGCGCTCCGCCGCACTGGCGGCCGTCGGGCCCGGACGCACGCCCGTGGACCGGGAGGAGCTGCGCACCGCGCTGACCCGCGGCCTCGACGACCTGCCGCCCTACCTCACGGGCTACGTTCCCGCCCTCGCGCTGAGCGCCATCGCGACGCCGGTCCTGATCCTCGCGATGTTCATCGCGGACTGGGTCTCGGGCGCGATCGCGCTGGGCACCCTGCCGCTGCTGCCGATCTTCATGGTGCTCATCGGCCTGCTCACCCGCGATCGGACCCGGCGCCGTCTGCAGGCGATGTCCCGGCTCTCCGCGCGGCTGCTGGACCTGGTCGCCGGCCTGCCCACCCTGCGGGCCCTCGGCCGGGAACGCGGCCCCGAGCGCACGGTACGCGAGCTCGGGGCGCGCAACGAGACCGAGACCATGGGCGCGCTGCGGATCGCCTTCCTCTCGTCCTTCGCGCTCGAACTGCTCGCCACGCTGTGCGTGGCCCTCGTCGCGGTGAGCATCGGCCTGAGGCTCGTCTACGGCGAGATGACGCTGTTCGCGGGCGTCTTCGCGCTCATCCTCGCCCCGGAGGTCTACCGGCCGCTGCGCGCGGTCGGCGCGGGGTTCCACGCCGCCGAGCAGGGGATCGAGGCCACCGGAAGGGTGTTCGCGCTGCTCGACGCGCCGGCGCCGGCCNGCGGCACCGCGCGGCCCGGCGTCCTCGTGGCGCGCGGCGTCACCGTCGACGGGCGGGACGGGGCGGCACCGTCGGGCTTCCACGGGACCTTCCGGCCCGGGCGGGTCACGGTGGTCACCGGCCCCAACGGCGCGGGCAAGTCCACGCTGCTCACCGTGCTGGCGGGCCTCGCCGTGCCGGACGCGGGCGCGGTGACCGTCGACGGTGCGCCGCTGGCCGGCGGCCCGGACTGGTGGGCCCACGTGGCCTGGTGCCCGCAGCACCCCTACCTGGAGCCGGGCACCCTGGAACACAACTTCACGCTGCTGGGCGCCCCCGCACCGGATTCCGTGCCCGGGGTGCTCGCCGCGACCGGCCTGGACGAGGTGGTCGCCGAGCGCGGATGGGAGCGGCCCGTCGGCACCGGCGGGGCCGGGCTGTCCGCCGGGCAGCGGCAGCGGCTCGCGCTGGCCCGCACCCTCGCGCTCGGGCGCGCGGTCCTGCTCCTCGACGAGCCCACCGCGCACCTCGACGACGAGCTCGCCGCCCGCGTCCTCGCCGCAGTGCGGGCCCGCGCGGACGCCGGCGCGACCGTCGTGATCGCGGCGCACGACCCGCAGGTGCTCGCCGCCGCCGACGACGTGCTGGAGGTGTCGCGTGCGTGACGTCGTGATCTGCCTGCGGGCCATGCGGACCCGGCCCCTCGCCGCGCTCGGCGCCGTGGGCGCCGGCGTCCTCACGGCGGGCAGCGCGCTGGCCCTGGCGGGGCTCTCCGCCTGGCTCATCACCAAGGCGTGGACGATGCCGCCCGTGCTCGCGCTCTCGCTGGCCGTGACGTCGGTGCGCGGGCTCGGCATCACCCGCGGGCTGATGCGCTACGTCGAGCGGCTCGCGAGCCACCGGGTCGCGCTGCGCGGGCTCACCGAGCTGCGGGCAGCGCTGTACCTGCGCCTGGCCGGCGCCGCGCCCGCCGAATCCGTCCGGCTCTCCGACGGCGAGCTCCTCGCCCGCACCGGCGCCGACGTCGACGCGGTCGGTGATGCGTTGGTGCGCACCGTGATCCCCGCCGCGGTGGCCGCGACGGTCTCGGTCGCGGCGAGCGCCTGGATGTGGTTCCTCGATCCCCGCGCCGGCCTCGCGCTCGCGGTGTGCCTGCTGCTCGCGGGGTTCGTCGCGCCGTGGCTGACCGCCCGCGCCACCCGCGACCGCGCGGCCGCGGAGGCCGCCGGGAGCGAGGCCTTCGGCGCCGCACCCGACGCTGCGGCTGGGCGCATTGGTCCTCGAACCCGGCGACCGCCTCGCGGTGCGCGGCGCCTCCGGGTCCGGCAAGACGACGCTGCTGCTCGCCCTGGCGGGCCTCGACGACCGCGGCGGCGAGGTGCTCGTCGACGGGGCGCCCGCGCGCGAGTACGCGGACCTGCCCGCGGCGGTGGGCTTCTTCGGCGAGGCGGCGCACGTCTTCGCGACGACGGTGGCCGAGAACTGCCGCGTGGCGCGGGGCGACGCGACCGACGGCGAGATCGACGCCGCGCTGCGCCGGGTGGGGCTGGGGCACTGGCTCGACGGGCTCCCCGGCGGCGTGCTCACCCCGCTCGAGGACGGCGCCGCGTCGCTGTCGGGCGGGCAGCGGCGCCGGCTGCTGCTGGCGCGGGCGCTACTCAGCCCCGCCGCCGTGATCCTGCTCGACGAACCCACCGAGCACCTCGACGACGCCGACGCGCAGCGGCTGCTCGCCGAGATCCTCGACCCCGGCGGGCTGTTCCCCGGCCGCACGGTCGTGGTCGCGGGGCACGCGGACCCGGGCACGGACGTGCGTCAGTGGGAGATGGAGCGGCTCAGGTCGGCGTAGCGCTCGGCGTCGGCGCGCTCCGCGTCGGTCGCACGCAGGATCGCGTGCAGCGCGTCCTCGCCCAGGTACAGGCGCGTCGGCGGGTCGGGCATCGTCGAGACGGTCACCAGGGCCCGGGCGAGCAGCGCGGGGTCGCCGCCCTGATTGTGATTGAGCCGGTCCAGCGCGCCCAGCGTCCCGGCGACGGCGGCGTAGTCGTCGATGGCGGCGGCCGGCCGGCGGCTGGATGACGCGTCGAGGAAATCGGTGCGCACGCCGCCGGGGCAGATGGCGACCGCGTGCAGGCCGAGCGGCGCGACCTCGGCGTCGAGGGCCTCCGTGAGCATCAGCACCGCCGCCTTGGAGGCGCTGTAGATCCCCTGCGCGGGGCCCGTGACGCTCGCGGAGATCGACGCGAGGTTGAGGATGCGGCCGGAGCGGCGATCGCGCATGCCCGGCAGGACGGCCTGCGTCACCGTCAGCACGCCGAACACGTTGACGTCGAAGTTGGCCCGCACGTCCTCGAGGGAGACCTCCTCCACCGCGCCGAGCAGCGAATACCCGGCGTTGTTGACCAGCACGTCGATGTGCCCGAACTCGGTCTGCACCTGCGCGACCGCGCGCCGCACGTCGCGCTCGTCGGTGAGATCGACGGCGAGGGCGAGCAGGTTCGGATCCCGGAGCTCGGCGGAGAGTCTCTCGGGGCTGCGGGTGGTGGCCGCGACGCGCGCGCCGCTCGCGAGCGCGGCCTTCACCACTTCCAGGCCGATGCCCTTGGACGCGCCGGTCACCAGCCACACGGGGGGGTCGGTCATGACTCCATGGTGCTCCCGGTGGCTCAGTCGCGCAGGATTCCCGCGATCGCCGCGTCGACCGCCGCCTCCGCGAGCGGCCACTGCTGATCGCCGGGGAGGTGGTGCAGCGGGCCGCGCAGCGCCATCTCGGCGAAGCCGTGCACCATCGACCAGCAGGACCAGGTGGCGGACCGTCGGGCCGCGGGGCGCAGCAGGCCCGCGTGCACCATGAGGTCCAGGGCGTCCGACAGCGCGAGGTAGGGCGGAATGCCGTTGAGCGACTCCGGGTCCGGCACCTCGTCGCCGAAGAAGCACACCGAGAACCAGCCGGGTTCCGCGAGGGCGAAAGCGATGTAGCCGAGGCCCACGGCCCGCAGGCGCTCGACGGGGCCGTGGTCGGGGCTCACGGGCATGGCGTCGGCCATGCGCTGCTCGATGGCGGCGCTCACGGCCCGCAGCAGGGCCAGCCGGTCGGGGAAGTGGCGGTACGCGGCGTTGGGGCTCACGCCGACCCGGCGGGTGACCTCGCGGATGGTCAGCGCCGACGGTCCGCCGGCGCGGGTGACCTCCAGGCCCGCGTCGACCAGCGCCTGCGCCAGGTCCCCGTGGTGATACGCCATGCCCTTGTGTCCTCCGTCCGTCAAGTGTACGGTGTGAACATAACAGATGTGGACGCTGTGAACATGTGAGGAGTCGTCATGCCCGCCATTCCGCCCGTCGTCGATCGCGAGACCTGGCAGAAGGAGGTGGACGCGCTGCGGATCCGCGAGAAGGCCGCCACCCGCGAGCTGGACGCCATCGCCGCGCAGCGGCGCGCGCTGCCCGCCGTCGAGTTGCCGGAGTACCGCCTCACCGCCGAGGATGGCAGCACCGTCACGCTGGCCGAGGTCTTCGACGGCAAGAGCCAGCTCATCACCTACCACCACATGTGGACCGACGGGAACGAGTGGCAGTGCCCCGGGTGCACCGGCGTCACCGCGCATTACGCCCGTACCGACTTCCTCGCGAACTGGGACGCCCGGATGGTCGTCATCACCAACGGTCCGATGGACGAGGTCCTCGCCTACAAGAAGCGCGTCGGGAACACGATGACGTGGTACTCGTCCGCCGGCTCCGATTTCGGCGCCGACATGGGAGCCGGCCCGGGCGAGGGCTTCGCCTACAACACCTTCGTGCGCGACGGCGACACCGTGTACCGGCAGTGGCACACGACCTCTCGCGGCGCGGAGCAGGTCTCCTACACCTTCGGCCTGCTCGACGTGCTGCCGTACGGGCGGCAGGAGGAGTGGCAGCAGGTGCCCGACGGCTGGCCGCAGGGCCCGACCTACTCGCGCTGGGCGTCCTCGAAGCAGTTCGCGGAGTGGTACGGCGAGAACGCCTCCTGACCTGTGTGTTCGCCCTCCGGATAATTCCGTTGCCGACGCCTCGGAGCGGGCGTAGCGTCGAAGGCGTCAACGGAAAGGAGGTGGTCCGAGAAATGGTGAATTTCAAGGCGGGTCGCCGTGACCTGCGAGTAGCGCAGTAGGTGTAGCAGACCGTTGCTACATCACGGCGCATCGCATCCTCTGCGGCTCGCCGAGATAGCCGAAAGAGCCCCCGGGTGTCCACTAGGTCAGTGGGCTCCGGGGGCTCTCGCGTTTGCAGTTCTCGCTGCGTCTGGCTCGCCGCGCCCGCTACGCTCACAGACATATCCAGAATGATCCCCGCGGGCCACGTCGTCACAGGCCAGACCATCTCTGCCGAAGGGCACACGTTCGTTGTCCTACGCACCTCAAGTCGTTGGAAGGCCGGGGCACCGCCAAGTTTTCCGGCCGCGATATTGACGGCCGCGACGTAAGCCTTGAGCTGATCCCGTCGGGCACGCTGGTCATTGTCTACGACGACTGAGGACGCGCAAACGACCAAGTCGCATCGTTATGCTCGGGCCGCCCTCACCGCGGTTACGAAAGTGGTGAGGGCATCGTCGAATGCCTCACGGGCGCTATCCCTCTCATCTGCCCATGCCCAATCAGCCTCTTCAGCATCCGCGGGCCGGATTCGCGCGCTTCGCATCACGGCATCGAGATACGCGACGTGCTCATCGCGTAGGTTGCCCGCGGCGATCGCGACACTCGCGGGAGCCACGATTTGGACGTGGGCAAGCGCGGTGAGCACAAGGTTCGCCATTTCGCCTCCACGCTCCATGTAGCTGTCGAACTCGGCGTCTGTGAGTGTCTTTGACACCAGACCGCGCTCAGCGTGCTCCTGCCGGGTGCGCAGGTCTTCAACGAGTGAGCTGGACCTCTTCACCGCGCTGAGAAGATCAACCGCAGCGTCCGCAATCGCCTGCTCCAGAGCGCTCTGTCTGTTCTCCGCCGCGACTCGGCGAGTCGTGCGATGGCCGATGACCGTACCGATGATGCCCAGGGCGCCTACGAACGCCGTAATCCCCGCGGTAGCGAGCGGTACCCACCAAGGTGCAGTGCTCATGCAGGGGATCATAGGCCGCGCCAAGTCGGGCACCCCCGAAACGCGGCGGAAGGTATCGCCCGACCGGCCTGCCGTCGGTCGCAACCTGGCTTCGGCTATGGTCGTCCGACAGTTTCGGTCGAGCGAGCGGCGGAGTGGCAAATGTTAGAGTTCCTGAAATTTGGCATGGGTCCGATTATTGCAATAGTTGCAGTTCTAGCTAGTTTGTACTACTTCATCCACAACAAGAAGCGAAAGAAGATCTCGCTCGAGGTGCGCACACAGGCTCTCATGCAACCAGCTGCCCGAAAGCATGACGACAACCTCCGAATGACATTCAATGACACGCTAGTGACCGACCCGCACATAGTTGAGATAACAATTCGAAACACTGGTCACAAGGACGTTTCGAGCAAGGACTTCGACGGCGATGACCCAGTTACATTCACGGTGAGCGCCCCAATCGTGGCAGACCTCCCGAACTCGGATCTCCCGAGCAAAATTGTCACAGACAAGGAGGCAGGGAAGATCCTGGTACACCCTAGGAAGATCGCAGTGCGCGAAGAGATTCAGACCCGATTCCTGGTAGATGGAGTCCCGAAGATTGAACTCGAAAACAGCCCGCTTCTCGACACTGACATCACAGACGCGAGAAACGAACGAATTGGCGGGATTCTCCAGATTTTCACTGAATCACTGCGGACCATAGGCGATGCCCTCATAGGCGGAATAGGTGGAGGATTCTCCGCCTCCGTCGTAGAGGTTCTGATTGGTCGCAAGCGGGGCTAGCGCGCCTTTCCTGCTTCTCGATGAACACCTCGCGCGCGGAGCGCCGGATCCGGCGAGAGCCCGATCTTGAAGCTTTTGAGCCCATGGTTCATGAAGTTGTACATGTGGCGTGTGCTGCACTGCAGCTTCTCAGCCACCTGCGCTACCGTGAGGACGTCGTTCATTACTCGGCCCACAGCGCCGCTCGTGCACGGTCCGACAGCATCGCGTCGGCTCGTCGCTCCACGCAGCCCGCGACAGCCCGCAGGCGCACAGGCGTGTCCTCGGTCCTCCATGCGACGACCGCCGCAACGTAGCTCGCAGACTGTAGGAGGGGGTACCTCATCGCGCCGACGTTGCCACGCTCGCGCCGAACGTCGAAAAAGCCATTCATGATCCGTGTCCTTCCGCTCATGTTTTGAACACAGTTGTACGCCCAGGAATGTAGACGCACAAGAGCGTGATTTGCACACGGTTCGATTGGTGCGAATGGCGTGAACGATTAGGTGTACGGATAGCTCGAGAGCAATTGTCGGAGCTTACGATATCGGCTCGTGCAGATTTCTACAGAGCACGAGGAATGGTTGACCCAACGGCTATCACGTGTTATAAGCGACCCTACTGGGGGTGCCCCGTCTTCAGCGGCGGCCAAGGATAGTCTGATTTCCGCCCGTGGTCCGCGACGACTCCTTGCAGTGCTCTTTGCGAGCTCGGCGGTCTTCTTCCGATCGAAGGTGCCCGCCGAGCGGGTGCGGCCGTCAGCGTCCCGGTAGAGGCCCCTGTAGCGCCCCGTCGTCGTCTTCTGCGCCCCCATGCCGGAAGTGTAGCGCTCGGTGTAGCAGCGGAAGTGCTACACCGACTGACAACTGTGGACGCCAGTATACAGCCATGGATGCCGTGCGAACGCTCTACTGGCCTGGTCAAGCGGTAGAAGTCACGCCGATGTGCATTGGAGGAGTGGATATGATTTCCGCTGGGATGGAAGTGGTGAATTTCAGGACTGAGGAGGTGGCCGCCGCCTGACGGCGGTCGCCCACCTGGAATACGGCAGGCCCCGGGAGCGCGTGATGTTCACGCCCCCGGGGCCTGTTGCGTTCGATGGGTCGCCTTGCCGGGCGGGCCGTGGCGCAGGGGCTCCCGCACCCGTTTCACCCGAGCGCACCCGGTACGCCGGGTGCGGCCGCGCGGACAGGGTGCGGATGGGGTCCCGCACCCGACCCCGCCCGCGGCGGTCGAGGGTCAGCCCGCGTAGCGGCCCAGCTTGGCGCTCAGGCGGGGGACGAGCTCGCCGTCGGCGTCGACGCGCTCCTCGACGTAGGCGAGGGCGCCGCCCTGCTCGACGAGGCCGTACAGGCGCTTCGCGGCGCCGGCCAGCGGCGAGGTCTTGGAGCGGATCACCACGTCGGCCTCCAGCTCCCATGCGGTCTGGGAGACGGGCTTGCCGTAGTACAGCTCGACGATGCCGCTGGCGTGGGTGACGACGAACTCGATCTCGTCGTCCTCGCCGATGCGCCAGAAGCCGGCCTCACGGAGATCCGGCTCGGAGAACTCGCCCTGCTCGTCCAGCTTCCACGACCGTGCTTCCCACGAGAGGAAGTTCTGGCCGTCGTGGCTGACGATGATCTGCTGGCCGAAGTGGTAGTCGCCCGAGGCGTCGTGACCCTCGCCCTCGCCGCGCCAGATGCCGACGAGGGGGAGCAGGCCGAGGAGGCCGTCGTGGAGGTTCGGGCCCTGCCGGAGGTTCGCCGTGTCATCGGCGAGCGGGAGCCCGGGAAGGTTCGAGACGTTGCGCGACGAGGTGGTCTCGGCACGCTCGATGGCGGCGTCGAGCGCCTCCTGACCGGCGCCGACGGGCGCTGCGGTCTCGGGCGCCTGAGCGGCCTCAGCCGGCGGGGTGCTCTCGTCGCTCACGGCGGACTACTGCCCGTCGGTGAGGACGCGGTACATCACGAAGATCGCGAACGCGAAGATCGCGACCGACGCCACCGCCATGAGGATCTCGAAGAAGATGACCATGGCCTCGATACTAACCCCCGGCTCGCGGGCGCTCGCAACCGCACGAGTCCCGGTGGTGGAAGGCTGTGGGCAATCTCTCGACGCGCCGCGCACCGTCGAATCCCTCGATCCGTTCGACGAGCAGATCGACGCATCGCCGCCCGATGGCCTCGACGTCCTGCGCCGCGGCGGTGAGGCCCGGGGAGAACAGGTCGGACCACTCGAAGTCGTCGTAGGCGACGAGGGCGACGTCGTCGGGAACGCGCAGGTCCAGCTCCCGAAGGCCGCGCATCGCGCCGACCGTCATCTCGTTGTTGAGCACGACGAGCCCCGTGGGGCGCGGGGCGCGGCTGCGGAACATGGCCAGGGTCTGGGCCCGGGCCTCGTCGGCGCGCGAGTCCCCGCAGCGCACGTGCCGGGGCGCGGCGCGCAGGCCCGCGGCGGCCATGGCGCGGGTGAACCCCTCGGTCCGCTCCTCGGTGGACTGGATGCCGGGCCGTCCGGTGAGGACGCCGATGTGCCGGTGCCCCAGCTCGGCGAGGTGCGTGGTCAGCCGGACGACGGGCTCGGCGCCCTCGGACGCCACCTGGTCGACATCGGCGGGGGAGAGCCGGTCGATGAGCACCAGCGGCGTCCCGGCCGCCTGGACGGTCGGGATGGTCCGCTGCTCGGACCCCGGAGCGGGGGCCATGATGAGCCCGTCCACCCGGCGGTCGAGGAGCGAGCCGACGAGTCGGTGCTCGATGTCGGTGTCGTCGTGGGAGTCGCCCATCATCAGCGTGTAGCCGAGCTCGCCGGAGCGGGACTCGATCGCGCGCATGAGCGGGCCGAAGTACGGATTGCGTCCCGCCGCGATGCTCAGCGCGAGGACCCCCGACCGCGACGTGGCGAGCGCGGCCGCCAGGGCGTTGCGCCGGTAGCCGGTGGCCTCGATCGCCGCGAGGACCGCGTCCCGGGTGCGCGGGTCCACGCGCCGCGTCTCGTTGATCACGTGGGAGACCGTGCTGATCGACACGCCGGCGGCGGCGGCGACGTCGGCCATGTTTCCCATCCGCCCAGTCTGCCCGCCCCCGAATCGGGCGCGCAAGCGTTTGCGCAAACCCTTGCGGGGTTCTCAACTGCGGGTATAGCGTCGCACTCACTCGGAGCCATGTGATCCGCAACACAGTCGAACGGAGTCCCCCATGTCGAATCGGAAGACCCTGCGCATCGCGGCGGCGTGCTGCGCCCTCACGGTCAGCCTGACCTCGGTGGCCGCCTGCAACCGCGACGGCGGCTCGTCGGGCGGCGTCAAGGTCGGCCTGATCACGAAGACCGACACGAACCCGTTCTTCGTCAAGATCCGCGAGGCCGCGAAGAAGCAGGCCGACGCGAAGGGCGCGAGCCTGGTCGCGCTCGCCGGCAAGTTCGACGGGGACAACGAGGGGCAGGTCGCCGCGATCGAGAACCTGGTCAGCCAGGGCGTCAAGGGCATCCTCATCACCCCGAACTCGTCCACCGGCATCCTCGCGGCGATCAAGAAGGCCCGCGACGCGGGCGTCGTCGTCATCGCCCTCGACACCGCGACCGATCCCGAGAGCGCCGTCGACGCGACCTTCGCCACCGACAACAAGGAGGCGGGCCGGCTGCAGGGCGCGTGGGTCAAGGGCGCGCTCGCCGGCAAGCCGGCGAAGCTGCTCATGCTCGACGGGACCCCGGGCAGCACCGTCTCCGAGTTCCGCCACCAGGGCTTCCTGCAGGGCATCGGGCTCGCGGAGAACGCGCCCGAGGTGGCGGGCACGGAGACCACGAACGGTGACCAGACCAAGGCGCAGACGGCGATGGAGAACCTGCTGCAACGCGTCCCGGACGCCAACGCGCTGTACACGATCAACGAGCCCGCCGCGGCCGGCGGCTACGAGGCGGCGAAGAAGGCGGGCAAGGCCGCGCAACTGGCGATCGGCTCGATCGACGGCAGCTGCACGGGCGTCGACAACGTGAAGAAGGGCGTCATCGGCGCCACCGTGCTGCAGTTCCCGGCGAAGATGGCCGAGCAGGGGGTGGACGCCGTGGTCGCCTTCGCCAAGGACGGCACCAAGCCCACCGGCTTCACCAACACGGGTTCCCAGCTGGTGACGGACAAGCCGGTCGCGGGTGTGGAATCGAAGGACACCGCGTGGGGCGCGCAGAACTGCTGGGGGCAGGCGTGAGCCTGGCCCGGCCCTCCCTGGCGAGCGTCCTGCGAGAACCTCTCGCAGGACCGCTCGCCGCCCTCGTCGTCGCCTGCGTGGTCTTCTTCATCCTCACGCCGCAGTTCGCGACGGGGTACAACATCTCGCTGATCCTGCAGCAGTCCATGGTGATCGGGATCCTCGCCGTCGCACAGTCGCTCATCATCCTGACGGCGGGCATCGACCTGTCCATCGGCGCGACGTGCGTGCTCGGCACCGTCGTCCTGGCGAAGGTCGCGGGCACCGACCCCGTTCTCGCGATGGCGGCCGCGCTCGGCGTCTGCCTCCTGATCGGCGCCGTCAACGGCGCCCTCGTGACGCTGCTCAAGCTGCCGCCGTTCATCGTCACGCTCGGCATGTTCACCATCGTGGCGGCCGCGACGCAGCTGTACGCGGGCTCGCAGACCTACCGCGTGGCCGACGGCCCGCTCACCTTCCTGGGCAAGGGCTTCGACGTCGCGGGCTTCCCCCTCACGCTGGGCCTACTCGTGCTCCTCGTGGTGTACGCCGCGGCCTGGTACGTGCTCAACCGCACCGCCACCGGACGGCACGTCTACGCCGTGGGCGGTAACCCGGTCTCGGCGTCGCTCGCGGGCATCAAGACCGCCAAGACCGTCTTCGGCGTGTACCTGGCGTCGGGGCTCATCGCGATGATCGCGGCGTGGGCCGCGCTCGGCCGCATCCCCACGGCGGACCCGAACGCCTTCCAGACCGCCAACCTCGACACCATCACGGCGGTCGTCATCGGCGGCATCAGCCTCTTCGGCGGCCGCGGTTCGGTGCTGGGCACGCTGGTCGGCGCGCTCATCGTCGGCGTGCTGCGCAACGGCCTCACGCTGGTGGGGATCGATAACCTGTACCAGAACATCGCAACCGGCGTCCTCGTGATCGCCGCCGTTGCGCTGGACCAGATCTCCCGCAGGAGGCTGCAATGAGCGAGCGGGTTCCGGTGCTCCAGGCGCGCGGCCTGGTCAAGAACTACGGGCAGGTCCGGGCCATCGCGGGCGCCGATTTCGACCTGCGCGCGGGCGAGGTGCTGGCGGTGATCGGGGACAACGGCGCGGGGAAGTCGAGTCTCATCAAAGCCCTGTCGGGAGCGGTGATCCCGAACGAGGGCGAGATCCTGCTCGACGGTGCGCCCGTGCACTTCCGGAGCACCCTCGACGCCCGCAACGCCGGCATCGAGACCGTCTACCAGGACCTCGCCGTGATCCCCGCCCTCGACATCGCCGCGAACGTCTACCTGGGGCGCGAGCTCCGCAAGCCCGGGGTCCTCGGCTCGGTGTTCCGCCAGCTCGACCGCCGGGCGATGCGCGATGCCGCCGCCGGCCACCTCGCGGACCTCAAGATCGGCATCACGTCCCCGACGCAGACGGTCGAGACCCTGTCCGGCGGGCAGCGGCAGGGCGTCGCGGTGGTGCGGGCGGCCGCCTTCGGCAAGAAGGTGATCATCATGGACGAGCCCACCGCGGCCCTCGGTGTGCGCGAGTCCGGCCAGGTCATCGACCTCATCCGGCAGATCCGCGACCGGGGCACGCCGGTGATCCTCATCAGCCACGACATGCCGCACGTCTTCGAGGTGGCCGATCGCATCCACGTGCACCGGCTCGGTCGGCGCGCCGCGGTCGTGGATCCGAAGCAGCGCAGCATGTCCGAGGTGGTAGCGCTGATGACGGGCGCGCTGGCCCCCACCGACGAGGAGGCGGCCGGTGGGCCGTAACGGGCCTCGGGGACTGTTCGTCGGGCTCGCCACCGTCGACGTCATCTCCCGCGTCGCCCAGTCGCCGCCCCGCAACGGCAAGGCGACCGCGCTCCGGCAGGACGTCTCCGGCGGCGGCCCGGCGCTCAACGCCGCGGCGGTCTTCGCCGCGCTCGGCGGGCGCGCCGTGCTCGCCGCCCCGGTCGGCGACACCGCCCTCGGGCGGCTGGTGCGCGAGGACCTCGCCGCGTGCGGCGTCGAGCTCATCGACTTCGCGCCGCCGGGTTTCGCGCCGCCGGTCTCGGCCGTCACGGTCCACGCCCCCACGGGCGACCGGCAGGTGGTCTCCTTCGACGGCTCCGGATACCCCGACGCCGTGCCGCCGATCGGTGCCGAAGGCATCGACGTGATGCTCCTCGACGGGCACGGCCCCGCCGCCGCGCGATCCGCGATGCGCGGCGCCGTCGCCGCGGGCGTGCCCACGGTCCTCGACGCCGGCCGCTGGCGCCCCGTCTTCGCCGACCTGCTACCGCTCGCCGCGCACGCCGTGTGTTCCGCGGACTTCCGCCTGCCCGAGGGCGTCCCGTCGCCTCCGGTCGTCGCCGTGACCGACGGTGCCGGGCCGATCCGGTACCGGGACAACGGAGTGGAGGGCACCGTCGACGTACCGGCGGTGCCGGTGGTCGATACGCTCGGGGCGGGCGACGTGCTGCACGGCGCGTACGCCTTCGCGATCGCGCGGGGCGACGCGGTCGCCGACGCACTGCGGTTCGCGGCGGGACACGCCTCCGCGAAGTGCCGGTATCCGGGGGTGAGGGCGTGGCTGGAGACGCTGTGAGCGGCGAGCTGCTCGCTCGCGCACGGGAACTGATCGCGCGGCCGGGCCGCGCACTGCTCGGCGTCGCGGGGGCTCCCGCGTCCGGGAAGTCGACGCTCGCCGAGCGGCTCGTGGCCGCGCTCGGCGACGATGCGGTGCTGGTGCCCATGGACGGATTCCACCTCGACGACGCCGTGCTGCGCCGGCACGGCAGCTGGGAGCGCAAGGGAGCCATCGACACCTTCGACGACGCGGGCTTCGCCGAGCTGCTGCACCGCCTGCGCGCGGCCGAGGGCACCGTCTACGCGCCGCGCTTCGACCGCGGCCTCGAGGCGTCGATCGGCGGCGCCATCGAGGTGGGGCCGCGCGTCCCGCTCGTGGTCACCGAGGGCAACTACCTGCTCGCCGGGACCGGTGCCTGGCCGCGCGCCCGGGCGGCGCTCGACGAGGTGTGGTTCCTGCGCATCGACGCCGCGCTGCGCCGCGAGCGACTCGTCGCGCGGCACATGCGATTCGGCCGCGGCCCCGAGGAGGCTCGCGCGCGGGCCGACGGCACCGACGAGACCAACGCCCGGCTCATCGAGGCCACGGCGGAGCGCGCCGACCGCGTCGTCGACGGGACGTAGCCCCGGCGACGACGCCGCCGCACCCGGCTCACGCCGGCGCGCGCTCCGCGGGCGCGGAGGCCGCCGGGGCGTCGACCGCAGCGGCGTCGACCGGGGCGGCCGGACGTCGCGGCGCGAAGAGGAACGACGTGGCCGCCGCGACGGCGACGATGACGGCGACCACGGTCATGGAGGCGGACAGGCCGTCCATGAAGGCGGTCCGGACGGCGTCGGCGAGCTGGGCGCCGGCGGTACCGAGCCGTTCGGCGACGGCCAGGCCGCCCGCGGCCGACTCGTGCGCGGTCTCCGCGGCCTCGGGCGGAAGTCCGGTGAGGTCGGGCAGATTCGCCGTGTAGGTCGAGCTGTACACCGCGCCCATGAGGGCGATGCCGATGGCCGATCCGACCTCGCGCGTGGTGTCGTTCATGGCGGAGGCCACGCCCTGCTTCGCGATCGGCAGGGAGCCGACGATCGCGGTGGTCCCGGTCGAGCTGGCCAGTCCGATACCGACCCCCGCGATCATCAGGCCGCACAGGAACGGGAGGTAGCCCGAGCCGGCGTCCATCCGCGAGACGGTGACGAATCCCGCGGCCAGGAGCACCAGGGCCAGGCCCATCGTCACGTTCATCCCGAGGCGGTCGACGACCCTCGGGGTGGCGAGCGAGACGGGAACGACGACGGCCGCGACGGGGATCAGCGCCACGGCGCTGTGGAGCGGGCTGTATCCGAGGATGAGCTGGAGGTACTGCAGGCCGACGAAGAGGAAACCGAACAGCGCCATGAACTGCACCACGACGACCACGCCCCCGGCCCGGAAGCCGGAGATGCGGAACAGGCGCGGGTCGAGCAGGGGGTGTTCGGTGCGCATCCCCGCGATCGCGTAGCCCGCGAAGGCGACGACACAGACGGCGAGCGAGGCGAGGACGACCGGTTCGGTCCAGCTCGTCTCGTTGCCCTCGATGATCGCGAAGACGAGCGTTCCGATGCCCACCGTGGTGAAGAGGGCGCCCAGCAGATCGGGACGGTGCGTCTCCTCCTCGCGGGTGTTCCGGGCCAGCAGGAGCGCGGCGATCCCCGCGGCCACGGCCATCGCCGCGCTGACGTAGAAGATCGAGCGCCACGACCACACCTCGAGCATCGCGCCGGCGCCGACGAGGCCGAGTATCGCTCCTGCCGAGGCGAAGCCGGACCACGCCGCGACGCCGCGGGGCCGCTGCTCCTCGGGGAAGGTCGCGGTGATGGTCGACAGGGTGCCGGGCATGATCATCGCCGCCCCCAGCCCCATCACGATCCGCCACGCGATCAGCTGGTCGGCGGAGTCCGACAGCCCGGCGAACAGAGCGCCGACCGCGAAGACGACGGTGCCGACGACGAGGACTTTGCGCCGGCCGAGCCGATCGCCGAGCGCGCCGAGCGGCAGCACGAGAGCGGCGAGCGCCACGGTGTACGCGTCGGCGATCCACGTCAGCTGAGCGTTGTCGGCACCCAGCGTCACCGCGAGCTCGGGCATCGCCAGATTGATCGCGGACACGGACGCCACCACGAGGACCAGCGCCAGGCACATGGAGAACAGGACGCCGGTGGTCCCGGCGCGCTCGCCGGGCCGCGCGCCGGCGGCGGGGGAATGGATGGTCACGGGCTACCTCCGAAAACGACTGATGTTCTGTTCAAAACTGAAGAAATCATCACACAGTCGTCGTCGGGTGTGCAAGACTTGTGACGAAGCAGCTTCAGAAGTGATGTATTCATCACTGCGCTCGGATGAAGGAGGACCGATGGCCAGCACGGGTTCGGCGGCGCCGACCAGTCGTCTCGAACAGCGGAAGGTGCGGACGCGCGCGGCGCTGATCGGAGCGGGGCAGCGACTCCTCGCCGAGGGGCGGACCGACGTCGCGGTGTCCGCCATCACCGACCTCGCTGACGTGGGGCTGGGGTCGTTCTACAACCACTTCGCCACCAAGGACGAGCTCTTCGCCGCGGCGAGCGAGACCGCGGCGCGGGAGATCGTGGCGGGGCTCGGCGAGCTCACCGCGGGGATCACCGATCCGGTCGAACGCTACGCGGCGTGTCTGCGCCTGGTCGGCCGGATGCACCGCCGGCTGCCGCAACTGAGCGGCATCCTGCTCCGCTCGGGCGCCCCGATGCTCAGCGTCCGGGGAGAACTCATGCAGTTCCCCCGCCGCGACCTGCTCGATGCGATCGAGCGGGGCCGCTTCACGGTGGCCGACCCCGACCTGGCGCTCGCCGCGACGGCGGGGGCGATGCTCATGCTCGGGCAGCTCCTCGTCGATGATCCCGACCGCGACGATGCGGCCGCCGCCGACGCGATGACCCGCACCCTGTTGGTCGGCTTCGGCGTCGACGCCGCCGAGGCGGAGCGGATCTGCGCCCTGCCCCTGCCGGATGGGCCCGACGCGGCGTCGTGACGCCGCAGGAGGCGGTGGGCGCCGTCAGCCGGCCATGCCGGTCTCCCGCAGGGTCAGGTTGATCCGGCCGGCGTCGAGGCCGCAGCCCGGCGGCGCCGTGCCGGGGTGGATCGCGGTGACGCCGTGGAAGGCGAGCCGGGACGGGCCGCCGAAGACCACGAGGTCGCCGGACTCCAGCGTGGCATCGGTGTACGGGCGGTTGCGGTTGTCCGTATTGCCCAGTCGGAAGGTGCAGCTGTCGCCGATCGACAGCGAGACGACGGGAGCGCGGGAGACCTCGTCCTTGTCCTGGTGCATGCCCATGCGCGCGTGCTCGTCGTAGAAGTTCACGAGCGCAGTGTCGGGCGTGTACCGCTCCACCTCGCCGGCGTCGTGCCCGGTATCGGCCAGCGCCCGCCGGCCGGCCCGCACCAGCCAGTCCGGGAACGGCAGCACCCGTGCGCCGTTCACGTCGGTGGCGTCCCGGGTGTACCGGTACGGCTGCCAGTGCCAGCCCAGGCACACCGTGCGCACCGACATCGGGTGCCCGCGCACCGTGGCGGCGCGGATCGGCACCGGCCCCGCCGCCCACTCGCGGAACCGCCGGACGATCCACGCCTGCTGGTCCGGGTCGAGCCAGCGGCGGATCAGGGACGCCCCCGGCGCGAGCTCGACCACGGACCGGTCCGGCGGGAACAGCATCTCCGAGCCCATGTCACGCCGCGTCGTGGAAGACGAGGGCCAGCGTGTGCCGGTCGCCGGAGCGGACCGTCGAGACGCCGTGCCGCACCGGCGCCGCCGACCAGCCGCGCGCGGAGCGGACCGGGCGGTCGCGGGTGGTGAAGACGAAGCCGTGCCCGCGCGGCAGGGTGAACGACGTGCCGCGGGACTGCGCGCGGGGCCGTTGCTCGAGCAGGAGGAACTCGCCGCCCTCGTGATCCACGCCGGGATCGTTGAGCGCGATCACCACCTGCAGGGGGAAGACCAACTCGCCGTAGAGGTCCCGGTGCAGCGCGTTCCAGTCGCCGGCGCGGTACTTGAGCAGGATCGCCGTCGATCTCCGCTGGCCCGCGTCGTGGCACATCGCGAGCCACTCGTCGAGGTCGTCGGGCCACGGCGCCTCCCGGCCCAGCCGCTCCCACCAGTCGCGCGCGATGGGCAGTAGATGCGGGTACAGCGCGTGCTTGAGCTCGTCGATCGGCTCCGGGTAGGGGCGGTCGAAGTACCGGTACTCGCCCGCGCCGAACCGGTACCGCTCCATGTCGATCGTGCTGCGGAACAGCTCGTCCCGCGAGTACAGCTCGCGCAGCTCCGTCGTGCGCTCGTCGGACAGCAGGCGCGGCAGCAGCGCCCCGCCGACCGCGTCCAGCTCGGCGGCGATCGCGTTCCAGTCGGCGGCGATCGCGGTCATGCCGCCGACTCCAGTTCCAGCAGCGCCGTTTTCGCCTCGACGCCGCCGACGTACTGTCCGATGCCGCCGTCGGACTTCACCACGCGGTGGCACGGCACGACGACGGGCAGCGGGTTCGTGGCGCAGGCGGTGCCGACGGCGCGGACCGCCGCCGGGCTGCCGACCAGTTCCGCCACCTGCTTGTAGCTCAGCGTGGTGCCGTAGCCGATGTCGGGCAGCCGGCTCTGGACCACCTGCCGGAAGCCGTGCGAGAGGGCGTGATCGAGCGGCAGGTCGAAGGCGGTCCGGGTGCCGGCGAAGTACTCGTCGAGCTCGCGGGCCGCCGCGTCGAGACGCCGCGGCGCGCGCAGCACCCGCGGGCTCACCTTCTGCGCCAGGGTCTCCAGGACCGCGTCATGATCCTCGCGGGCGTAGGCCACCCGGACCAGGCCGCGGGCGGTCGCCGCGAGGAGCAGACCGCCGACGGGGGAGTCGACCACGGTGTAGGCGATGTCGAGCAGGCCGTCGGCGTCGGCACTCGCCGCGAGGCGGGCGCGGAGCCGCGCCAGGGCCTCGGCATCGGCGGGGGCGGAAAGGGTTTCGGTGATCTTCTCGCTCATGAGAGTTCCTCCCTCGTGCGCGTGGTTCGGAGTTTCTTGAGGCCGTCGGCGGNNNCGCGGCGCGNGGCGTCGNCGGTGCCGCCGAGGATCTCGGCGATCTCGGCGTAGGGCAGGTCCGCCGCGTAGCGGTAGGCGACGGCCTGTCGTTGCTTGTCCGGCAGGGCCGCGACGGCGGCCCAGAGGTCACCGTCGGGCAGGGCGGACGCGACGGGGCGCTCCGGTACCGCGTCGACGGGCACGGCCCGCCGCCGTGCCGCCCGCACCTGGTCGATGGCCCTGCGGTGCGCGATGGTCACGAGCCAGGCCTCGACGTTCGCCGACTCCGGCAGCTCGGGGTAGGCGCGCAGCGCGGACAGGAAGGTCTCCGACCACGCGTCCTCGGCGTCGTGCGGGCCGAGGATCGCGCGGCAGACGCGCAGCACCGTGCCGGCGTGCTCGTCGACGACGCGCTCGAACGGTCGCTTCACGCGGCCCCCATGCCGGGCAGCCAGGGCGCACCGTCGGCGGCGGCCTCGAGGTCGAGCAGGACCCGCTTGCGCCCCAGGCCGCCCGCGTAGCCGGTGAGTGAGCCGGTGGAACCGAGCACGCGGTGGCACGGGATGAGCAGGCACAGCGGATTCGCCCCGACGGCCTGCCCGACGCCCCACGCCGACGTGATGAAGCCGAGCCGCTCCGCGAGCGCGCCGTACGTGGTCGTCGTGCCGTACGGGATCTCCCGCAGCGCCGCCCAGACGGCCTCCTGCACCTCGCTGCCGGTGGTGGCGAGCGGCAGGTCGAAGTCCCGGCGCTCCCCGGCGAGGTAGGCGCGGATCCGGTGCGCCGCCTCGTCGAGCAGGGCGTCGCCGGCGACGCGCTCCCCGAACGTCGATTCCGCGGGCCGGCGGATGTGGTGGCGGAAGTACACGCCCGTCACGGCGTGTCCCACGGCGACGAGCGTCAGCTCGCCGAGGGTGGTCTCCGCCACGATGTGCCTGGTGCTCATGATCTCTCCTCGTCTCGATCCTGCCCTGTAGACGCCGCGGGCGGGCGGAACGTGAGACGCGGATCGTCAGGAGCGGTGCGGCTACCCGGTGTAGCCGGGGCGGGCGAGGAGGTCCCGCAGGCCGGCGTCGATGAAGGCCGTGTCGACGGGGTTGGCGCCACCACCCGCGAAGTGGCCCCACACGCCGGGGATCACCCGCACGTCGCCGTGCTCGATGAACTGCGAGGCCCAGGCCTCGTCCTCCGGCGGGAAGTAGAGGTCCTTCTCCGCCGGCATCGCCAGCAAGGGGCACTTGATGGACCGGAGCGCGGCCTCGTGGTCACCGTCGAAACCCGGAGTGTTGCCGACGTTCCCGGCGTGCCACGTGCGGATCATCGCGATGAGGTTGTTGGGGTCGCGGCCGTCGCGGAAGAATTTCTCCCAGAAACCGAAGAGGAAGTCGTCGAGCGAGGTGAAGCCCAGCTCGCGCCACGTCTCGTGCCAGTAGAAGGCCTGGGAGAAGCCCCACCCGGCATAGATCCGGGCGAACGCGCGCAGCCCCTTGATCGGCGGACGGATGGGGTAGTAGTCGCCGTCGGCCCACGCGGCATCCGCCTCCAGTGCCGTGCGCAGCGACTCCAGGAACACCTGGTTGTGCGGGGCGGTACGGCTGGAGCCGCAGAACGGCGCCGCGCGCTGCACCATCTCCGGGTGGCTCACGGCCCACTGGTAGGTCTGCCCCGCGCCCATCGACCAGCCGGTGACCAGCGCGATCGTCGAGACGCCCCACTTCTCGGTGAGCAGCCGGTGCTGCGCCTGCACCTGGTCGTAGAAGGTGACCAGCGGGAACCGGGCGTGGTCGTACGGCGCACCCGCGTTCGAGGGGGACGTCGACAGGCCGTTGCCCAGCATGTTGGGAATGACGATGAAGTACTCGTCCGGGTTCAGCGCCTTGTCGGTGCCGACGAGCCATTCGTTGTCCGAGTGCCAGCCCGAGTACCAGGTGGGGTACACGATCACGTTCGACTTCTCGGCGTTGAGCGTGCCGAAGGTCTTGTAGGCGAGGCGGGCGCCGCGCAGGGTGTGGCCGGACTGCAGCGTGAGGTCGCCGAGTTCGAAGTACTCGGCGTCGGTGGGAGCGGGCACGGGGACTCCTCGGGTAGCGGATGCGCGACGTAATACCGATTCGGTACTGCTTGTCGACGCTACCCGTCCGTTTTCCGCCGGGCAGCGGAAAACGGAAAGGGCGCGCACCCGGACATCCGGATGCGCGCCCCGTCCTGCGAGTGTCTACTTCGAGACGGTGATGTCCTGGTTGTAGACGCCGTTCGACTCGGGCGAGACCTGGATGTCGCCGTTGCCCACGGAGGACAGCGCGCGCAGCGTCCAGGTGCCCGGCGCCGCGAAGAAGCGGTAGTCGCCGGTGCCCGAGGCCACGACCTCGGCGGTGAACTCGCCGGTGCCGTCGAGCAGGCGCACGAACGCGCCCGCGACGGGGTTACCGGCACCGTCGAGGACGGAGCCGGTCAGGACCGTCTCCTTCTCGACGTCGACGCCTGCGGGCAGGACCTGGCCCTGCTTCGGTGCTCCACACATGTTGGTCTTCCTTACTTCTCGATCGGGGCGCCCACGAGGGAGCCGTACTCGACCCACGAGCCGTCGTAGTTCTTGACGTTCTTCTTACCGAGGATCTCCTGCAGCACGAACCACGTGTGCGAGCTGCGCTCGCCGATGCGGCAGTACGCGATGGTCTCCTTGGAATCGTCGAAGCCCTTCTCCGCGTACAGCGCGGCGAGGTCGTCGTCCGACTTGAAGGTGCCGTCCTCGTTCGCGGTGGTCGACCACGGGATGTTGATCGCGCCGGGCACGTGGCCGCGCTGCTGCGCCTGCTCCTGGGGGAGGTGCGCGGGAGCCGCGATCTTGCCGGTGAACTCGTCGGGCGAACGTACGTCGATGAGGTTCTTCTTGCCGATCGAGTCGATCACCTCGTCGCGGAAGGCGCGCAGCGACAGGTCGACGGGCTTGGCCTGGTAGCTCGTGGCCGGGCGGGTCACCGCGTCGGTCGACAGCGGGCGGCCGTCGAGCTCCCACTTCTTGCGGCCGCCGTCGAGCAGCTTGACGTCCTGGTGGCCGTACAGCTTGAAGTACCAGTACGCGTACGCGGCGAACCAGTTGTTGTTGCCGCCGTACAGCACGACGGTGTCGTCGTTGCCGATGCCGCGCTCGGAGAGCAGCGCGCTGAAGCCCTCCTGGTCGAGGAAGTCGCGGCGGATCGGGTCCTGCAGGTCCTTGCGCCAGTCGAGGCGGACGGCGCCCTGGATGTGGTTGTCGTCGTAGATCGACGTGTCCTCGTCGACCTCGACGAAGACGACACCCGGGGTGTCGAGGTTCTGCTCAGCCCAGTCTGCGGAGACCAGGACGTCGGAGCGAGCCATGAGGATCCCTTTCGTTGATACCTATGGACGTGAAGTGAGAGGCGGAAACGCCACTTCGAAGGGTGCGCGGATGCGCTGGGAGGGCATGGGGATGCACGGGGATTCGGGCACCCGGCCCGGGGAGAGGCGGGACTAGCCCAGACAGCGACAACCGGCCATACGGCACAGGTCGACCGCCAGACGGCGGGTGAGCAGCAGCTCACAGCGGTTGCGCATGGGACCGAGAATACCCAACCCGCGCGGTCGCGTCACGGGAGGGGCGCGGGACCCTCGGCCCGGGCAGGTTCAGGCCAGGGGCCGGTAGAAGGCGCCGGGGGTGACGGTGACCCCGTCGGCCTCCCCGAGCAGCACGACGTCGGCGTTCTCCGCCCGCGCCCCGGTGGGCGCGATGCCGAAGGGCAGCGCCATCCGCGGCAGCACCCGGGTGAACGCGGCCAGGACGGTGCGGTCCTCGCCCGGCAGCAGGTCGGCCTTCTCGTGATCCTCGGGGCCTGAGTAGATCCCGGTGGCGCGGACCGAGATCGCGTCGCCCTCGTATCCGAAGTCCGCCGCCACGGAGATCAGCACGGTGCGCGTCGGCTCGGCGGGCGTGGGCAGCGGGACGGTGCCGGTGAGGACGATGCCCTGCGCGGCCTTCACGTAGCCGTCGGCGGGGCTGCCGGCGCCGGGCCGTTTCGGGGCGGGCGTGTGCACCCGCAGGTCCACGATGTCCATGAACCGGCCCACGGCCTTCTGGTCCAGCCGCACCCGCGCCTCCACGTGCCCCGCGGTGATCGGCGTGTCCGGCGCGAACGTCGGGAGCAGGCCGCCGGGGATGCGCACGTCGGCCATCTCGGCCTCGATGCGGGCGCTGCGGTCGTGCACCTTCGCGGGCGCGGCGATCGTCAGCTTCGGGTGCTCCCCGCCCGAGGTCAGATACGGGAAGCCGCCGATGGTCACCTCGGGGTCATCGGACAGGCCGGCGGCCGCGCGCAGCTCGCGCGACAGGCGGTACTCCGCGGTTGCGGCGGAGCCGAGTTCGGCGAGGAGCGCGACCACGAGGAGCGTCGCCAGGGCGATCAGAACCCGCCTGATCCACGCCCGTCCCTGCCCTTCCGCCACGCCCGTACCCCTTCGTCGACACCGACGCCGTCACGCGCGGCGTTCTGACCACCGCTATTGTGACATTCGACGTTTTCTTCGAGACCGCCGCGCACTGTGGGGAGGGCATGTGGATCTGATCCTGCTCACGTCCGACCGGGAGCCGGACACGGTGCTGCCCTCGCTGTCGTTGCTGCCGCACACGGTGCGGACCCTGCCCGCCGACGTGTCCTCCCTGCTGGACGTCGGCCCGGCCGAGGTCGCGCTCGTGGACGCCCGCACCGACCTGGTGACCGCGCGCGGGCTGTGCCGGTTGCTGGGCAGCACGGGCGGGGGGCGGATGGCCGTGGTCGCGGTGCTCACCGAGGGCGGGCTCGTCGCGGCCAGTGCCGACTGGGGACTCGACGACTTCCTCCTGCCGACGATCGGCCCGGCCGAGATCGACGCCCGGCTGCGGCTCGTCGTCGCGCGCCGCGACGCCGGCGGCGAGGACGAGGTGGCGGACAAGGTCACGCTCGGCGAGCTCGTGATCGACGAGGGCACCTACACCGCCCGGCTGCGCGGCAAGCCGCTCGACCTCACCTACAAGGAGTTCGAGCTCCTCAAGTTCCTCGCGCAGAACGTGGGCCGCGTGTTCACCCGCGCCCAGCTGCTGCAGGAGGTGTGGGGCTACGACTTCTTCGGCGGCACCCGCACCGTCGACGTGCACGTCCGGCGCCTGCGCGCGAAGCTGGGCGCCGAACACGAGGGCATGATCGGCACCGTCCGTAACGTGGGCTACAAGGCGGTGCGGCCGGTGCGCGGCAAGGGCGAGCGGCCCGTCGAGGACATGGAACCGACGGACGAGGATCTCGAGGAGCTGTAGATGGTCGACGTGGTGCGCGGTCCGGTCGCCGATCCGGAAGCGGTGGCGGCGATCGCCGCGGCCGCGGAGGCCGCCGACGGCATCGGCGCGCTCTCGGAGCAGTTCCGACTCGGCGTCACGGGCCCCGGCCCGCACCTGCTCGCACGGGACGCCGACGGCGCACCGTCGGGCTACGCGGGGATCGTCGTGCCGCCCGCCGGCGGGCCCGGCGCGGCCGAGGTGGTCGTGGCACCGGACCGGCGTCGACGGGGCCTGGGCCGCGCCCTGGTGACCGGGGCGCTCGACCTCGTGGGGGAGGGCGGCACCGTCTGGGCGCACGGTGACCTGCCCGGCGCCCGCGCGCTCGCCGCGGACCTGGGCCTGACCCCCGTGCGCACCCTGCTCAACCTGCGGCGGCCGCTGGCGGGCCTGGACCCGGCACCGTCGGCCCCGGACGGCGTGACCGTGCGGACCTACGCGGGGTCGGCCGACGACGCCGCGATCCTCGCCGTGAACAACGCCGCTTTCGCCTGGCACCCCGAGCAGGGCGGCTGGGCCGGCGAGCAGGTCGACGAGCGGACCGGCGCCGACTGGTTCGATCCCGCGGGGCTGTTCCTCGCCGTCGACGAGGCCGGCGAACTGCTGGGCTTCCACTGGACGAAGGTCGCCGACCCGGCCGCCGGCCTGGGCGAGGTGTACATCGTGGCGGTCGCGCCCGCCGGTCAGGGCCGCGGGCTGGGGCGGCTGCTGACCGCGGTCGGGCTGGAGTACCTCGCCGGACGGGGCCTCGCCGAGGTGGAGCTGTACGTGGAGGGCGACAACGCCGCCGCGCTGCGCACCTATACCGGCCTGGGTTTTGAGGAACGCGAAAGACACGTCGCGTACGCGCTACGGTAATCCACTCGACCGGGCGTGTTTCCCCGTTGTTCATCCGGGACACCCGATTCGGACACCCGGCCTCCCTATGTTGCTGGATGACACCCGCAGTGCCGGGGTGATCAGTCCTGACTCGACCCGGAGGAATCTCGGTGAACTTCAAGCGTGGATCCGTATCGGCCCTGGCCCTGGCGGCCGCCCTGTCCCTGACCCTGACCGCGTGCGGCGGCGAGGAGTCGAGCGACGCCGCCGGCAGCTCGTCGGCGGGCGGCTCCGGCGTGCAGTGCGACGGCAAGCTGCAGCTCAAGGGCAGCGGCTCGACGGCGCAGGCGAACGCCATGACCGTCTTCAAGAACTCCTTCGCCCAGGACTGCGACGGCGCGAACGTCGACTACAGCGGCAACGGCTCGGGCCAGGGCATCACCGAGTTCACCTCGGGCCTGACCAACTTCGGCGGCTCCGACTCGCCGCTCAACGCCGACCAGGCCAAGAAGGCCGAGGAGAAGTGCGGCGCCCCCGCCCTGAACCTCCCGCTCGTCTTCGGCCCGATCGCGGTCGCGTACAAGCTGAACGGGCTCGAGCTGAACCTGTCGGCCCCGACGCTCGCGAAGATCTTCAGCGGTGTCGTCAAGGACTGGAACGCGCCGGAGATCGCTGCTGAGAACCCGGGCAAGACCCTGCCCTCCACTCCGATCACGGTCGTCTTCCGCTCCGACGAGTCGGGCACCACCGAGAACTTCCAGAAGTACCTCGGCTCGGCCGCGCCGGCCGAGTGGGCCGCCGACAAGAAGGGCAAGGCCTTCAAGGGCGGCACCGGCCAGGGCGCGAGCGGCAACGCCGCCGTCGCCGCGACCGTGAACAAGGCCGAGGGCACCATCACCTACGCCGAGTGGAGCTTCGCCAAGGCGCAGAAGCTGCAGGTCGCGAACATCATCACCTCCGCCGGCCCCGAGGCCGTGAAGCTGTCGAGCGAGTCGGTCGCCAAGACCATCGAGTCGGCCAAGTTCAAGACCCCCGGCAGCAAGGACCTCGTCATCGACACCGAGGGCTTCTACAAGCCGTCGGCGGCGGGCGCCTACCCGATCGTGCTCGCGACCTACGAGATCGTGTGCTCGAAGTACGCGGACGCCGAGGTCGGCAAGGGCCTGAAGACCTTCCTCAAGGTCGCCGCCGGCAAGCCTGCGCAGGACCAGCTCGCGGGCCAGGGCTACGCCCCGATCCCCGAGTCCTTCCGCACCACGCTCACCGAGTCGATCGACTCGATCCAGTAAGACACTGCTGAACCACCGGGCGTCGTGCGGGCGGCCAGGCACAATGGCACTCGCACGACGTCCGGCTCAGCCGGAAGGACGACGCATCCGTGGCCGAACAACGGGGAAACATGGCGACTGAGGATTCGACGGACCACGACGCCGACGGCGTCGCGGGCGCCGCCGCAGCCACCGACGGGGCGACCCGCACGACCTTCGCCGGCGGTCACGACCGCATGGAGAAGATCTTCAAGTGGGCGGCGTACGCCTCGGGCATGCTGCTGGTCGTCGTGATCGCGCTGATCTTCCTGCAGCTCGTGATCCAGGCGATCCCGGCGCTCACCAAGAACAACGCGAACTTCCTCACCAGCTCCGAGTGGCAGACGAACCCGTCCGACATGCGGTTCGGCATCCTCGAGATGCTCAAGATCACGGTCCTCTCCTCGATCATGGCGCTGATCCTCGCCGTGCCGGTGGCCGTGGGCATCGCGACCTTCCTGGTGCAGTACGTGCCGCAGCGCCTCTCGCGGCCGCTCAGCGCGGTGATCGACCTGCTGGCCGCGGTCCCGTCGATCATCTACGGCCTGTGGGGCATCTTCGTGCTGGCGCCCTTCCTGGTGCCCCTGCAGAAGTGGCTCAACGAGAACCTCGGCTGGTTCTTCCTGTTCAAGACGGGCAACGTGGAGCTCTCCCTCGGCTCCACCGTGTTCACCGCCGGCATCGTGCTCGCGATCATGATCCTGCCGATCATCACCTCGATCACGCGCGAGGCCCTGCGGCAGACCCCCGTCGCGCACCAGGAGGCCGCGCTGGCCCTGGGCGCCACCAAGTGGGAGGTCATCCGCCTCACCGTCTTCCCCTACGGCCGGTCCGGCATCGTCGCCGGTTCCATGCTGGCCCTCGGGCGCGCGCTCGGCGAGACCATCGCGGTGCTGATCATCCTGTTCGCCGCCACCAAGACCTCCATCTGGTCGCTGTTCGACAGCGGCTACACCTTCGCTTCGAAGATCGCCTCCGCCGCCGCTGAGTTCGACAACGTCGACCAGCGCGGCGCCTACATCGCCGCCGGCCTCGTGCTGTTCGTGCTCACCTTCGTGGTGAACGCGGTCGCCCGCTGGATCGGCGGGGGACGGGTGAACGGATGACCGCCACCGAACTCGACGACGTCGCCAAGAGCGGCACCGTCTTCCACCGCACGTCGACCACGCGGCGGATCAAGAACAACGCCGCCGCGTTCCTGTTCGGCGCCTGCTTCCTGTTGGCCCTCGCGCCGCTGGTCTCGCTGCTGTACATGGTGATCGCCAACGGCCTGCCGGCGATCCTCGATCCCGAGTGGTG
Organism: Tsukamurella ocularis; assembly: GCF_965138335.1. Classification (GTDB taxonomy): domain Bacteria; phylum Actinomycetota; class Actinomycetes; order Mycobacteriales; family Mycobacteriaceae; genus Tsukamurella; species Tsukamurella ocularis_A. Next base: position 172,772 of record NZ_CBCSDV010000004.1, on the reverse strand, counting down.
GACCAAGTCGATGGTCCGCGTCGCGCCCGACTCCTACGCCGGCGGCATCCGTCACGCCCTGTACGGCACGCTCGTGCAGGCCGGCATCGCGGCGCTGTTCTCCGTGCCGATCGGCGTCATGGTCGGCATCTACCTCGTCGAGTACGCCGAGGGCACCCGGCTCGGCAGGATCACCACCTTCATGGTCGACGTGCTCGCCGGCATCCCGTCGATCGTGGCCACGCTGTTCATCTTCGGCGTGTGGATCACCACCTTCGGCATGCCGCAGTCCGCGTTCGCGGTCAGCCTCGCCCTGATCCTGCTCATGGTGCCGGTCGTCGTGCGCTCCACCGAGGAGATGCTCAAACTCGTGCCGAACGAGCTGCGCGAGGCGTCCTACGCGCTCGGCGTGCCCAAGTGGAAGACCATCGTGCGGATCGTGCTGCCGACGGCCGCGTCCGGCATGGTCTCCGGCGTCTTCCTCGCCATCGCCCGCGTGGTCGGCGAGACCGCACCCGTGCTGCTGCTCGTCGGCATCAGCGACCGGATGAACTACGACCTCTTCAACGGCAACATGTCGTCGCTGCCGCTGTTCATCTACGACCAGTACCGCAACAACCCCGGCGCCGTCGGCGAGTACCGGGCGTGGGGCGCCGCCCTCACCCTGGTGATCCTGGTGGGCATCGCGAGCGGCCTCGCCGCCCTCATGTCCCGGCTGCTCGCCCCCAAGACGAAGTAACAAGGAGAACTGTCATGGCGAAGCGCCTGGACATCAAGGACCTGAACATCTACTACGGCGCGTTCCACGCGGTGCAGGACGTCTCGCTGACGGTGCCGCCGAACTCCGTGACGGCGTTCATCGGGCCGTCCGGCTGCGGTAAGTCGACGGTGCTCCGGTCGATCAACCGCATGCACGAGGTGACTCCGGGCGCCCGCGTCGACGGGCACATCACCCTCGACGGTGCCGACATCTACGGCGCCGGCGTCGACCCCGTCGGCGTCCGCAAGACCATCGGCATGGTCTTCCAGCGGCCCAACCCGTTCCCCACCATGTCGATCCGCGACAACGTGGTGGCCGGGCTCCGGCTGCAGGGCATCCGCAGCAAGGCCAAGCTCGATGAGGTGGCCGAGCAGTCCCTGCGCGGCGCGAACCTGTGGGGCGAGGTCAAGGACCGCTTGAACAAGCCGGGCGGCGGCCTCTCCGGCGGCCAGCAGCAGCGCCTCTGCATCGCCCGGGCGATCGCCGTGAGCCCCGACGTGCTGCTCATGGACGAGCCCTGCTCGGCGCTCGACCCGATCTCGACGCTCGCGATAGAGGACCTGATCGGCGAGCTCAAGCAGAAGTACACGATCGTCATCGTCACGCACAACATGCAGCAGGCCGCGCGCGTCTCCGACCAGACGGCCTTCTTCAACCTCGAGGCCACCGGTAAGCCCGGCAAGCTCATCGAGATCAACCCGACGGAGAAGATGTTCTCCAACCCGGAGGAGCAGGCCACCGAGGACTACATCTCCGGCCGCTTCGGCTGACGGGTCACACCGGCACGGTGTTGTCGGATATCAGCCGTATCCTATGGGGATGACATCGCAGACCCCGACCGGCGACCGGTACAGCACGGTGCTGCCGGGCGACCGCGTCGTGGCCCGCGCGCACGGGCGGTTCCTGTTCGTGGATGCGCCGGCCGTGGGCGCCCCGGCCGCGGTGGCGGACCTGCGTGCTGCGCTGGACGTCGACGGTGACATCGCCCCCGTCCTGCGGGGCGTCGCCGCGGGCCCGGCGTTCGCCGTGGTCGAGCTGCAGAGCGGCACGGCACGGGCGCTGTTGCGCGGCGTCGCCGGTGCGGATGCCGAGCTCGCCGTCACCGTCGCGATCTTCCCGTCCGCCGCAGCGGCCTCCCCCGGTCACGTGCTGCACGCCGGCGCGGACTTCGCGGAGCGCGTCGCGCCCCTGGCGCCGGGCTCGGTGGTCACCGTCACCCTCGGGCCGCCGCCCCCGCCCGCGCCCGTCTGCGGGCCCACCGCTCTGCGCCTCGCCGACGGGGCGGTGCCCGGCGCGGGCGTCGTGCTGTGGTCCGAAGCCTCCGTCGCGCCCGAGGGCGACATCGCGACCGACGTCTTCCCCGCCGATGCGCCCACCAACGAGGAACCGACCGGCGTGAGCCCGCTGTTCGCCGCCACCGACTACGACGTGGAGGTCGGCGACGTGAGCGCGGCCGTGGCGGCGGGGCCGATGGTCGAGGGCCGGCGGTGCGCGTTCGGGCACCTCAACGCCCCGGTCGCGGCCTACTGCACGCGGTGCGGCGCCCTCGTCGACCGGCGGCTGCCGCTGGAGAGCGGCCCGCGGCCCCCGCTGGGCCTGCTCGTCGCCGACGACGGCACCGCCTTCGTCGTGGAGAACGACATGGTGATCGGCCGCGACCCCGCCGCCTTCGTCGCGCAGCGCGCGGGGCGTTCACAGGGCGGCGTGGGGAGGCTCGCGCCCGTCGTCCTGCCGGACCGGACGGGGGCGCTGTCGCGCGCACACCTGGAGATCCGCATCGACGGCTGGCAGGTGCTCGCCGTGGACGTGGGCTCGGCGAACGGCACGTGGGTGCGCCCCCCGGGCGCGGCGCAGCCCCTGCGCCTGCCGCCGGGGCAGCCGGTGCCGCTCGGCGTGGGCTCCGACCTGCACCTCGGCGGCCGGATCCTGCAGCTGCAGGACGGCGTGGGTTCCTGATTCCCGGCCGGCTCGGCCCGGCCCCGGACAGCGGAACGGCCGCCCCGGAGGGCGGCCGTTCGTGCGGGTGGTCCTACTTGGAGACGTCCGCGGTGGGCTCGGGGCTGCCGGTGGCCTGGAAGATCACGCGGCGGCCGATCTCGACGGCGTGGTCGGCGAAGCGCTCGTAGTAGCGGCCCAGCAGCGTCACGTCGACGGCCGCGGCGACGCCGTGCTTCCACTCGCGGTCCATGAGCACGGTGAACAGGTGACGGTGCAGGTCGTCCATCGCGTCGTCCTGCTCCTCGATCTCCGCGGCCTGCTTCGGATCCTGCGTGAGCAGGACCTCGCGGGCGGAGTTCGCGAGCTCGACCGCGAGGCGGCCCATCTCGGCGAAGTAGCCGTTGACCTCCTCGGGGAGGGTCTTGTTCGGGAAGCGGCGGCGGGTCACCTTCGCGACGTGCAGGGCGAGCGCGCCCATCCGGTCGACGTCGGCCACGATCTGGAAGCCGGAGACCACGACGCGCAGATCGCTGGCGACGGGCGCCTGCAGCGCGAGGAGCGAGAACGCCTCCTCCTCGGCGCGGCGGCTCAGCCGGACGATCTCGTCGTGCTCGGTGATGACCTCTTCGGCGAGGGCGAGGTCGGCCTGGAGCAGCGAGTTGGTCGCCTTCTCCATGGCGATGCCCGACTTGTCGCAGATGTCGCCGAGGATGTCGTTGAAAGCAGCCATCTGCTGGATGTACGCATTACGCATGCGCGCAGTATATCGGCCTTTTCATACGCGACCGCAGCGTTGGATGAACGACCGGTGAACGACGGTTAACCGCCGCTGGTCTCCTCCTCGGCGCCCGGCATCGCCGCCGCGTCGGACTCCCACGGATCGTCGAGCCAGCCCTCGGGCAGCACGACCTTGCCGGGCGTGCCCTGCCGGCCGCGGGGGCCCTCGGCGTCCTTGGGGAAGGGTACGTCCTGCGGCAGCGTGTCGAGGAGCGCGCGCAGGTCGGCGAGGGTCTTCACGGTCGCGAGACGGGTGCGCAGCTCGCCGCCGGCGGGGAAGCCGCGCAGGTACCAGGCGACGTGCTTGCGGATCTCCCGCATGCCCTTGTCCTCGCCGTGGTGCGCGGCCAGCAGCTCGCCGTGCCGGTACATGATGTCGGTGACCTCGCCCAGGTGCGGCGGCGTCGGCATCGGGGTGCCGTTGATCGCCGCCGAGAGCTCGGAGAACAGCCACGGGCGCCCGAGGCAGCCGCGGCCCACGACGACGCCGTCGCAACCGGTGCGCTCCATCATCGTCACGGCGTCCTCGGCGGCGAAGACATCACCGTTGCCGAGCACCGGGACGGCGTCGCCGAAGTGGTGGTGCACGTGCTCCTTGAGCCGCGTGATCTCGTCCCAGTCGGCCTGGCCCGAGTAGCGCTGCGCGGCGGTGCGGGCGTGCAGCGCGACCGCGACCGCGCCCTGCTCGGCCGCGATCCGGCCGGCGTCGAGGTGGGTGTGGTGCTCGTCGTCGATGCCCACGCGGAACTTCACGGTGACGGGGATCTCGGGGGCGCCCACGGGCGAACCGTCGGCGATGCCGCGGACCGCGGCGTCGACGATGCTCGCGAACAGGTTCCGCTTGTAGGGCAGCGCGGAGCCGCCGCCGCGGCGCGTGACCTTGGGCACGGGGCAGCCGAAGTTCATGTCGAGGTGATCGGCGAGGCCCTCCTCCGCGATCATCCGCGCCGCCTCGTACGTCCACTTCGCGTCGACGGTGTACAGCTGCAGGCTGCGCGGGTCCTCGTCGGGCGCGAAGGTGGTCATGTGCATCGTGACCGGGTGCCGCTCGACGAGGGCGCGGGCCGTCACCATCTCGCACACGTACAGCCCGGCGACGGTGCCCGTCCGGGCACGCTCCAGCTCGCGGCACAGGCTGCGGAACGCCACGTTGGTGACGCCGGCCATCGGCGCGAGCACGACGGGGGAGTCCAGCTCGAACCGGCCGATGCGCAGCTTCGGCTGCGTGGCGGCGGCTGTGGTCATCCGAGGTCTCCTCCCGTGGTCGTATCCATGATCGCTGGCGGCGGCCGGTTCCGGCAAACCGCGGCGGCCCCGAACGAGAAGAACCCGTCGTGCCTCGGCGGGGCACGACGGGTTCCGGTTGCGTCGGTACTAGACGGCCAGGCCGGCCTTCTCGCGCTTCGCGGCCTCGCGGGCCAGCGAGCGGTCGCGCATCTCCTCGAACTTCACGGCCGCGGCCTCGAGCTCGTCGAGGAAGTTCGCGAGCTCCTCGCGGGTCTGCTCGCCCTCGGCGCTGAAGTCCTCGCGCTCGAAGATCTTCCACTTGCGCAGGACGGGCATGACGACCTCGTCCTTGTGCTGGCGCAGGTCGTAGATGCCGTGCTTGGCCATGAGCACGCCGTTGCGGCGGAAGTCGGGCATGCCGGCGCCGGGCATCTCGAAGTGCTTGATGGTGTCGGTGATCGACCGGATCGCCTGGTCCGGGACCAGGTCCAGGCCGGCGGCCGAGATGTTGCGGTAGAAGATCATGTGCAGGTTCTCGTCGGCCGCGATGCGCTGCAGCATCTTGTCGGCGATCGGATCCTGGCAGACCTTGCCGGTGTTGCGGTGGCTCACGCGGGTGGCGAGCTCCTGGAAGGTCACGTACGCCACCGAGTGGAGCATCGTCATCTTCTGCTCGGTGTGCTGCGCCACCTTGCCCTGCGGGTCCCAGCCGTTGGTCATGTGGATCATGCGGGCCTGCTCCAGCTTGACCGGATCCACGCCGCGGGTCACCACGAGGTAGTCGCGCATCGCGATGCCGTGGCGGTTCTCCTCGGAGGTCCAGCGGCCGACCCAGTGGCCCCAGGCGTCGTCCATGGAGAAGTTCGCCGCGATCTCGCGGTGGTACGTCGGGAGGTTGTCCTCCGTGAGGAGGTTCGTGATCATGGCGGCCTTGGCCACCTCGTCGAGCCGGCTCTCCTCGGGGTCGTAGTCCGTCCCGCCGAGTGCCGCGTAGTTCTTACCGTCCGACCACGGGATGTAGTCGTGGGGGCTCCAGTCCTTCGTCATCGAGAGATGGCGGTTGACGTTGTCCTCGGCGACACCGGAGAGCTCCTGCAGGAGCTCCAGCTGGGTCAGTTGGCGGGTCGACATCATTCCTCTTTCGACGTTTGGATCGGTTCCAGATTATCCCGAAAGTCTACGCACTTCGGACCGCGGACTCAACGTCCGCTGCGGAAAGTGATGCTTTCGAGTAATACGCGCACCGAGGTCCATCGGCGCGGGCGCCGGGAACGTTACACCGTGACGAGGGTTACAGGATCCAGCCGAGTTCGCGGGCCCGCACGGCCGCCTCGTAGCGGTTCGCGGTTCCCAGTTTCGCCATCGCGGACGAGAGGTAGTTGCGCGTGGTGCCGGCGCTCAGGTGTGCGCGCCGGGCGATCTCCTCGACCGACGCCCCGTCCACGGCGAACTCCAGGACATCGGCTTCCCGGGCCGTCAGCGGGGAATCGCCCGCGCTGATCGCCTCCGCGGCCAGCTCCGGGTCCACGTACCGTCCGCCGCCGTGGACGGTGCGGATGACCTGCGCCAACGTCGTCGCCGGCACCGTCTTCGGGAGGAAGCCGCGCACACCGGTCGCGAGCGCGCGCTTGAGGTAGCCGGGCCGGCCGTGGCTGGTGACGATGAGCGTCGCGGCGCCGGGCGTGCGGCGCAGCAGCTCGGCGGCGGTGTCGATGCCGTCGGGCCCGGGCATCTGCAGGTCGATCACCGCGACCGCGGGCGCGAGCCCCTCGGCGGCGCGGCGGTCCCACAGCGAGATCAGCTCGGTGCCGGAGGCCGCCTCCGCTGCCACCGTGATGTCCGCTTCGAGGCCGAGCAGCGCGGCCACGGCCGTGCGGATCAGGTGCTCGTCGTCCGCGATCATCACCTCGATCGCCGGTGTGTCGGTCATGCCGCCTCCCAGGTCGCGGTCAGGGTGAACTCGTCGCCGTCGTGCGCGGCGTCCAGGCCGGCGCCCACCGCCCGGAGCCGTCCGCGCAGCCCGTCGATGCCCGACGGTGCGCCGTCGCCCCCGGTCGCGGGGCCGGCACCGTCGTTGCGCAGGACCAGGCCCGACGTGCGCAGCGTGAGCACGGCCTGCGTGGCCGTGGAGTGCTTGACGATGTTGGTGGTGCCCTCGCGGACCACCCAGGCGGCGGCTTCGTGCAGCGCGGGCGGGACCTCGTCGGGCACGCCGATCACGCGCAGCTCGCAGCCGGCGGCGGAGAGCAGCGAGCGGGCGCCGGCGACCTCGGTGGCGAGGTCGATGGCGCGGTAGCCGCGGACCAGGGTGCGCGCGTCCTCCATCGAGGCGACCGCGAGCGCCTTGACCTCGTCCATCTCGCCCGCGGCGCGCTCGACGGCGCCGGCCCGGGCGAGCGTGGCCGCGAGCTCGCTCTTGACGGAGATGGCGGAGAAGGCGCGGCCCACCACGTCGTGCAGATCGCGCGAGAAGCGCAGGCGCTCCTCGGCGACCTCGAGCTCGGCCGCGATCCGCTTCCCGTTCTCCAGTTCGGTGAGCACCTGGAGGGCCCAGACGGTGCTGCGCGAGGTCCACATCAGGGCGGTGCCGACGACGATCAGCAGGAGTGCGAGCTGCACCGGGTCGGACACGCCGGTGAGCAGCGGGGTCAGGACCGCGCCCACCGCCAGGATGATCCAGCGGTGGCGGACGAAGGGGATGACGCCCGCGGCGGCCATGAGCAGGGTCATCGACGCGGTGATCGCGGCCTCGCGATCGTTTCCCGGGCTCGCGAGCCGCGCGGAGACCACGGCGATCAGCCAGGCCCCGACGACGCCGGCGACGGCGAACCGCCACGCCAGGCGTCGCTGCCGGGCAGTGGCCCGCAGGGCCAGGTCGGGCTGAGCCTCGATCCCCGCGATCGCGGCGAGCCCCGCCACGACGACGCCGACGGTGGGCCAGGTGCGGGCGCCGCTGACGAGGATCATCACGACCACGCTGATCATGACGATCTGCAGCACCAGCCGGGTGTAGAGCCGGTAGCGCTCGACACTCGGCATCGCGTGCCACCAGTCGAGGGCCGCCCGCACGGGCCGGGGGATCACCCGCGATCGTCCCAGCGGAACCACTTCCTCGCGAGGATGACTGCGATCACGGTCCATACCGCCAGTGTCGCAAGCGGACGGCCCGTCTCACCGAAGGTGGCGGCGAAGCCGAGCGTGGCGGCATCGTCGGGCGCGCCGGGCGCGAGGCCCGCCTGCCCCAACCGGATGAGGTCGGAGATCGCGGCGAAGGGCGTCCAGTCGGCGATCAGCGCGAGCCGGTCGGGGAGGATCTGCCGGATGCTCGCCATGCCCACCATCGAGACCACCATGACGGGCATCGACGTGATCTGCGCGGCCTCGGCGTTCTTGGTCATCGCGCTGGTGGCGAGGGCCAGCAGGGTGAAGATCACCAGGCCCGCGGCCAGCGCGAACACCATGAGCAGGGCGTTCACCGGCATCGGCCCGCCCGCGCCGTACACGGCGCCGGCCACGATCACCGCGCCGAGCACGGTGAGGGCGACGCCCGGCACCGCGGGGGCGGTGAGGATCTGCAGGTCCGAGGACTCGCCGGTCCGCAGCCGCTTGAGCACGCCCTCGGAGCGACGGGTCGTGACCATCGACAGCACCGAGTAGTACTGCACGAAGAGCAGCGCGAAGACGGCGAACATCTCCATCGTGATCGCCACGCCGAGCGGCTTCGGCGCCGCGTCGCCCCGGGCGAGGAAGAACAGGAGCAGGGGCATGCCGATGGGGAAGACGGTGCCCATGAAGAGCAGCGTCTTGTTCCGCCGGAACTGCAGGAACTCGGCGTGCGCGAGGGCGCGCAGGGGGTGCCGGCCGTACCCGACGGCGGGCGCGGGTGCGGTGGGTGCGGTGACTTCGGCGGTCATGCGGGGGCTCCGATCGGATCGTCGGCGACGGTCTCGTCGCCGCTCGCGATGGTGAGGAAGACGGATTCGAGGGAGGGGTGCCGGGCCTGCAGCCCGGACAGCGCGAGGCCCCGATCGGCGGCCCAGCCGAGGAGGGCGTGCAGATCGTCCTGGAGCCGGAAGGTGCGCAGGGTGACACGGCCGGCACCGTCCGCCCCGGCGGACCAGCCGCCCGCGAGCGACGGCAGGGGCACGCCGGGGTCGTCGAAGGCGATCTCGGCGGGATGGCCACCGACGATGTCGCGGAGCGTCCCGAGTCGGGCGATCGCGCCGCGGTGCATGATCGCGATGCGGTCGGCGAGCGCCTCGGCCTCGTCGAGGTAGTGCGTGGTGAGCACCATCGTGACGCCGTCGCGCTTGAGCTCGTCGAGCAGCTTCCAGGTGGCGCGGCGGCTCTCGGGGTCGAGGCCGGTGGTCGGCTCGTCGAGGAACAGCAGGCGCGGCTGCCCGATGAGCGCGCACGCCAGGTCGACGCGCCGCTGCTCGCCGCCCGAGAGGGCGCCCACCCGGACGTCGGCCCGGTCGCGCAGGTTCACGCGGTCGAGCACGGCGTCGGCGGTGGTGGGATTGCTGCAGGTGCCGCGCCACATCTCGAGGGTCTCGCGCACCGTCAGCTCGGCGGGCAGGCCGCCCGACTGCAGCATGATGCCGGTCAGCGGGCGGACCCGGCGCCGCTCGGCGTGCGGGTCGAGGCCGAAGACGGCGAGCTCGCCCGCGCTGGGCCGGGCGAGGCCCTCCAGCAGGTCCAGCGTCGAGGTCTTGCCGGCGCCGTTGGTGCCGAGGAGCGCGAAGACCTCTCCCGCCGCGACGTGCAGGTCGATGCCGCGCACCGCCTCGAAGGCGGTCGCGCCCGAGCCGTAGGTGCGGCGCAGGCCGGTCGCCTCGATGACGGGGCCGGGGGCGGCGGTGGGGGCGCTCATCGACGGTCCCACTTCCGCATGCCGAGCACCCAGCGCACCGCGAGGTGCAGTGCGACGACGGCGGTGACGATCGAGGCGAGCACGACGGGTGGCTGGAGGAGGATCACGACGAGGGCGATGAGCACGACGGTGGCGATGACCACCGCGCCCTCGCGGGCCCGGGTCGGGGCGGGACCGAGCCGGCAGGAGTCGACGAACAGGTCGTGCAGCGCCCCGGACGACGGTGCCGCGGGCGACTGGTGCGGACGGTGGGCGGTGTGGAGATCGTTGGCGTTCATGTGATCCAGCTTCGCCGCGATCCGGGCCGCCCAGTAGTGCGTGCTGTCAGGGCTTTTCCGCCGGTTGTCATCGATTCCCGGTGACATCTGTCATGCCGGAGTGCGGCACGGGCCCCGCGCGATCATGAATTCGTTACCGAATCTTTTCCTGGTTTTCGTCCGCCGGACGGGGAAGTGCAGCACGCTACGGCAGTGACCGCCACGACCGAACGGGTGGAGCCATCACCCAAGACGGGGCTGGCCGCCAACCTGGTGCCCAAGGACAATCTGCTCTTCCTGTTGTTCGTGGTGCCGAACCTGGTGCTGCTGGCCGTCTTCACCTACCGCCCGCTGATCGACAACGTGCGCCTGAGCTTCCACGACTGGTCCCTCGCCAGTGTGGACCCGGCGCGCTGGATCGGACTGGACAACTACCGCGAGTTCTTCACCAAGGCGGAGAGCTGGCAGGTCGTCACGATCACGCTGGTGTTCACCGTGAGCGCGGTGGTCTTCTCGATGGTGCTGGGCCTGGCGCTGGCGATGCTGCTGGACCAGAACCTCAAGGGCCGCAACCTGGTCCGCTCGGCGGTGTTCGCGCCCTTCGTGATCTCCGGTGCGGCCATCGGCGCGGCCTTCTACTTCGTCTTCAACCCGCAGTTCGGCGCGGCCGCGTCGATCCTGTCGTGGTTCGGCATCGAGAGCCCGGACTTCTACCAGAGCCCGGGCTGGGCGCTGTTCCTGGTGACCTTCACCTACATCTGGAAGAACCTGGGCTACACCTTCGTCATCTACCTCGCGGCGCTGCAGGGGCTCAACAAGGACCTCGACGAGGCCGCCGCGATCGACGGGACGCCGGCGTGGCGCAAGTTCTGGCGCGTCACGCTGCCGCAGCTGCGCCCGGCGACCTACTTCCTGTCGATCACCGTGCTGCTCAACAGTCTTCAGGTCTTCGACATCATCAACATCATGTTCCCCGCGGGCGGCCCGCAGGGCGGCACCACGACGATGGTCTTCGACATCTACTGGCAGACCTTCCGGAACCAGCGCGCCGGCTACGGCGCGACGATCGCGACGATCATGTTCCTCGTCCTGCTCGTCGTGACCGTGGTGCAGGTGCGGATGATGGACCGAGGAGACGACAAGTGAGCGGATCAGCCACGGGCAGCACCGGAATGAAGGCGCTCGGCTACCTCGGGATGGCGGCCACGCTGCTGCTCGTGGCGGTGCCGGTCTACTTCATCGTGATCACCTCGTTCAAGGACCGGCCGGACATCTTCGTCTCGCCCGCCACCTGGTGGCCGCCGACCTGGTACCCGGAGAACTACAGCTACGTGACGCAGGAGATCCCGTACTGGCAGTACCTGCGGAACTCGGCGATCATCACCCTGGTCACCGGGACCATCAAGTTCGTCCTCGGCGTGAGCACCGCGTACGCGCTGGTGTTCCTGCGCTTCCCGTTCAAGAAGGCGCTCTTCCTCGTGGTGATCGCGGCGCTCATGGTGCCCAACCAGATCACCGTGATCTCGAACTACGCGCTCATGGCGGACTACCGCAACACCTTCGTCGGCATCATCCTGCCGCTGGCGGGGGTCGCCTTCGGCACCTTCCTCATGCGCAACCATTTCCTCTCGCTGCCCAAGGAGATCGTGGAGGCGGCGCGCATGGACGGGGCCGGGCACCTGCGGCTGCTGTTCCGGGTGATCCTGCCCGTCTCGATCCCCACCATGGTGGCCTTCGCGGTCATCACGCTCGTGAACGAGTGGAACGAGTACCTCTGGCCGTTCCTCATGTCGGACAACGCCGCCGTCGCGCCGCTGCCCGTCGGCCTCACCCTGCTCCAGAACACCGAGCAGGGGGTGAACTGGGGGCCGGTCATGGCGGCCACCCTGCTCACCGCCCTGCCGATGCTCATCGTCTTCCTGATCCTGCAGCGGCAGATGATCAAGGGCCTGACCTCCGGCGCCGTCAAGGGCTGACCGGGACCACCACAGAAGAAACACCAAGGGAGAAACTCATGGGCGACTTCACACGGCGCGGATTCCTCGTCACCGGCCTCGCGGCGACCGCGGCGGTGGCGGCCGCGTGCGCGGGCTCGGGTTCGGGCGGCGGCTCGTCGAACTCGGGGAGCGGCGGGGGCGGCGGCGACATCACGCTGCGCTTCCTCAGCAACCATCCGGGCAGCTCGAAGGCCACCGAGCAGGCGTTGATCGACGAGTTCCAGAAGGCCAACCCCGGCATCAAGGTGGAGCTGCTCGACGGCGGCAAGAACTACGAGCAGGTGGCGCAGAAGTTCCAGACCTCGCTCTCCGGCGGCGACAAGGCCGACATCGTCGTCGTCTCGGACGTGACCTGGTTCAACTTCGCGCTGAACAAGCAGATCGCCCCGCTCGACGACCTGTTCGCCGGCGCCGGCCTCAAGCCCGAGGAGTACGTCGACTCCCTGCTGGCCGACACGAAGTTCGAGGGCAAGCACTACGCCGTGCCCTTCGCCCGCTCGACGCCGCTGTTCTACTACAACAAGGACGTGTGGAAGAAGGCCGGCCTCGAGGACCGCGGCCCCAAGGACTGGGACGAGTTCGCGCAGTGGGCGCCCCGCATCCAGGACGCCATCGGCGGCGACAAGAAGGCGATCGTCATCGCCGACGGCGAGAACTACATCGACTGGGTCTTCGAGGGCTGGAACTGGTCCAAGGGCGGCGCCTACTCCGACGGCTGGGACCTGAAGTTCACCACCCCGGAGTCCATCGCGGCGGCGAACCAGCTCAAGGACACCATCAGCAAGTGGGGCCGCCTGGCCACCACCCCCGAGAACGACTTCGGCGCCGGGCTGGCCGCCGTCACGCTGCAGTCCACCGGCTCGCTGAAGACGATCACCACGTCCGCAAAGTTCGAGCTCGGCACCGCCTTCCTGCCCGGCCCCGCCGGCAAGTCGTGCCCCACCGGTGGCGCGGGTGTCGCGGTGGCCGAGGGCATCTCGGCCGAGCGCAAGGCCGCGGCCGTCAAGTTCATCGAGTTCCTCACCAACACGACGAACACCTCGAAGTTCTCGCAGGCCACGGGCTACATGCCGGTGCGCAAGGCCGCCGTCGACGAGCCCTCGATGAAGGCCTTCATCGAGAAGAACCCGAACTTCGGCACCGCCGTCAAGCAGCTGCCGCTGACCCGGAGCCAGGACAACGCCCGCGTCTTCGTCCCCGGTGGCGGCGAGGACATCGGCCGGGCGCTGCAGCAGATCGTGGCGGGCGGCGACACCGCGGCCGTGCTCGGCGCGCTGCAGAAGACCATCCAGGGCAAGATCGACTCGCAGATCAAGCCCAAGCTGCCGAAGTAAGCTCGGCGGCAGTCGGTTTCGTAGGAACTAGGGAGTCAAGGAAGACCATGGCAACGGTGCGTTTCGACGGTGCGACCGTCCAGTACCCGGGCGCCGAGCGGCCCTCGGTCAGCTCGCTCGACCTGGACATCGCCGACGGCGAGTTCGTGGTGCTGGTCGGCCCGTCGGGCTGCGGCAAGTCCACCAGCCTGCGGGCGCTGGCCGGGCTCGAGGCGGTCACCGAGGGGCGGATCCTCATCGACGACGTGGACGTCACGGCGGTCTCGCCGAAGAAGCGCGACGTGGCCATGGTCTTCCAGAACTACGCGCTCTACCCGAACATGACGGTGGCGCAGAACATGGGCTTCGCGCTGCGCAACGCCGGTGTCTCCAAGGAGGACACGGCGAAGCAGGTGGCCGAGGCCGCCGCCATGCTCGAACTGGAGCCGCTGCTCGACCGCAAGCCCGCGCGGCTCTCGGGCGGGCAGCGCCAGCGCGTCGCCATGGGGCGCGCCATCGTGCGCCACCCCAAGGTCTTCGCGATGGACGAGCCGCTGTCGAACCTCGATGCGCGACTGCGGGTCTCGACCCGATCGCAGATCTCCGCGCTGCAGCGCCGGCTCGGCGTCACCACGCTGTACGTGACGCACGACCAGGTGGAGGCCATGACCATGGGCGACCGCGTCGCCGTGCTCAAGGACGGTCTGCTGCAGCAGGCCGCGCCGCCGCGGGAGCTCTACGACGACCCGGTCAACACCTTCGTCGCGGGCTTCCTCGGCTCGCCCGGCATGAACCTGTTGACGGTGCCCCGTACCGACGCCGGCGCCGACATCGCCGGTGCGACGGTGCCGGTGCCGCGCTCCATCGACTCCGGTGCGACGGTGACCGTCGGCCTGCGGCCCGAGGGGCTCGAGGTCGTCCCGGCGGGTACCCCGGGCGCGGCGAAGGGCACCGTCGCGCTGGTGGAGGAGCTCGGCGCCGAGGCCCTCGTCTACGTCACCGTCGACGGCCAGGACAAGCCGGTCGTGGCGCGCACCGACCGCGCGTCGACGCTACGAGCCGGCGAGGAGGCCGGCCTGGTTCCGGCGGCGGAGCAGGCGCTGTTCTTCCACGCGGAGTCGGGCGAGCGGCTGCGCTGAACGGCCGGCACGCAGGAACCGCCGCCGGTCCGCCGTCGCCCGGTGCAGGCCGAGCATCGTCTCCACCGCGGTGTCCCAGGTGTACTGCTCGGCGCACGCCCGCGCGGCCGCGCCGTGGTCGCCCCCCAGGACCGCCCGCACGGCGGCGGTGAACGCGGCGCCCGTGTCGGCGGCGGGGAGCCCGCACCCGTCGCGGGTCACGTCCGCGAGAGCGCTGTTGCGCGACACCACGATCGGCGTGCCGGAGGCGAGCGCCTCCATCGCGCTGAGCCCGAAGGTCTCGTGCGGGCCCGGGCAGATCGCGACGTCCGCTGCCGCGAGCAGGTCGGCCAGATCGTCGCGGTCCGCGAGGTGGCCGGTGAAGACCACCGGCAGGCCGCGGGCCTGCCGCCGCAGCTCGTCGGCCATCGCGCCGTCGCCCGCGATCACGAGGCGGGCGCGGACACCGTCGGCGACGAGGGCCCGGAGGACCTCGATGCCCCGCGCCGGGTGCTTCTCCATGGACAACCGGCACGACTGCACGAGGAGGACGTCGGCACCGTCGGACCACCTCGCGCGCGTCGACGGCGTGGCGCGGTCCGGGCGGAAGGTCGCGAGGTCGACGCCGAGCGGGACGGTCTCGACGTTGGGCGCCTGCACCCGCGCGAACTCCTCGCCGGCGAAGGCCGTGGTGCAGACGACGGTGTCGTAGCTGCGGGCCGTGCCGAGGTTCGCGACGTCGGCGGCCCAGGTCGCCACGCGGGGCGGTGCCCCGAGCTCGATCATCCGGTCCAGGCGCTCGTGGCTGATCATGATCGAGCCGATGCCATGCGCCTTCGCCCACGGGCCCATGCCGCGCAGGGTGAGGCGGTCGGAGACCTCCAGGGAGTCGGCGCCGAGCGTCGGGAGGAGGCGGCGGATGAGGACGGGGCTCGCGGCGCGGTATCCCTCCACGCGGAAGAACTTGCGGCCCGGGACGGTGATCCGGCGGACCCCGGAGTCGAGCACCTCGTCGTGGTGCCCGCGGCCCGCCACCACCAGGGTGACGGCGTGCCCCCGGTCGACGTAGCCCGCGCCCAACTGGTCCACGGCAGTGCGCAGGCCGCCCGAACGGGGCCCGTAGAAGTTCGCCAGCTGAACGATGTGCATCGGCTGCATCCCGTCAGGCTGCCCGTGGGGACGGTCGCGGGGGTGAACGGGTGGAATCGGCTGGACGAACTGTGTGAACTTGTCGGTGAGCGGGAGCAGAATCAGAGGCATGACCGTACGCCTGAACCCCTACATCAGCTTCTCCGACAATGCCCGCGCGGCGCTCGAGTTCTACCGGGACGTCTTCGGTGGCGAGCTCGAGATCTCCACCTTCGAGGGCATGCCGCCCGAGATGCTCACGGATCCCTCCGACGCCGCCAAGGTGATGCACGGCCAGCTCACCACGCCGGACGGCTTCACCCTCATGTGCGCCGATACGCCGACGGGGATGCCGCGGAACGTCGGCGACGACGTGTCCGTCTCCCTCTCGGGCGACGACCTCGCCAAGCTCACCGAGTGGTGGGAGAAGCTGTCCGCCAGCGGCTCCGTCACCGTCCCGTTCGTGCAGGCGCCGTGGGGTGACACCTTCGGCATGTGCGTCGACGGCTTCGGTGTGCACTGGATGGTCAACGCCGCGGCGTCCTGATCCGGCCCGGTTCATGTCCCGGCGTCGGTCAGTCGCTAGACTGACCGGCGCTAGGGCCTCTAGCTCAATTGGCAGAGCAGCGGACTTCGAAATAGGAGCGCTCGGTCGGAAACGGCCGGGATGACACCACTCAAATTCGGGGAACCCTTCGCCGGGATACCGGCATGGCGATCCCGAGCCAAGCCGAGGGCAACCTCGGAAGGTGTAGAGACTGGACGGGTGGCACCTACAGCGCGTCAGCGCCAGGGTGAAGGGACAGTCCAGACCACGAACGCCTCCGGGCGGCGTCGAAAGACGAAGTGGCAGGTTAATCCGTAGGTTGTGGGTTCGAGTCCCACGGGGCCCACCGAAGGATCGATCATGGATGTACTCGAATTCGTCACCGTCGACGAGTGGGAGCGCTGGCTCGAGAGCAATCACGTCGACGCGACCGAGGCGTGGCTGCGGATCGCACGACGGAACTCCGCCGTCCCGGGACTGACGATCGAGGACGCGCTCGACGGCGCGCTCTGCTTCGGCTGGATCGACGGTCAGCGGAAGTCGAACGACGCGGATTCGTTCCTGCAGCGGTACTCGCCGCGACGCCGCACCAGTTCGTGGTCGGCGATCAACGTGGAGAAGTTCGAGGCGCTCGCCGCTGCGGGGCGGGTGCGGCCGGCGGGCTACGCGCAGCGCGACGCCGCGCGGGCGGACGGGCGCTGGGACGCCGCCTACGCGTCCCAGCGCACCGCGGAGACCCCGCCCGATCTCGTGGCGGCGCTGGCGGAGAACCCCGGCGCCGCGGTGGCGTTCGAGGCGATGAGCCGGTCCGACCGTTACGCCGTGATCCTCACGCTGCTCAAGGCGCGGACCCCGCGGCGGCGTGCGGAGCTGGTCGCGCGGGCCGTCGCCGACCTCGGCGCCTCAGGAATTCGACCTCCGGACGCGTAGACGTGCACTGGCGCACCTCCGTGCCTCCAGAACTCGACATCCTGAGGCGCCCCGCCCCTACCGGGCGGCGGCCGCCCGGAAGCGGTCCAGGTACAGCGGCCAGCCGCGCTCCCCGCCGATCCCGGCGGCTGCCTGTTCCCAGCCCTCGCCGTGCCGGTCGAGGTGCCGGTGCTCGATCTCGACCCGCGTGCGCTCCGGCGTCTCGGCGACGAAGCGGAGCTCGACCTCGCTGGTCCGCTCCGGATCGGGCTCGATCCGCCACTGCGGGCTGATGTCCCAGCTGATCGTCAGCGAGTTCGGCGGGTCGCACGCGAGCACGCGGGCCCAGGTGCACACGGAGCCGTCCGTCCCCACGTCGTAGACCGTGCCGCCCACGCGAGGTTCGAGCACGGTCTTCTCGATCGGCACCGCGAGCAGGTTGTGCTCGCGCGGCTTGATCTCGTCGAAGCGCTCGGTGAACACCCGATACGCGAAATCGACGGGCACGTCGACGGTGATGTCGACCTGCAGTGCGGTGGGGGCGGGCGAGGTGGCATTCATGACGGTGGATTCCCTTCTTCGGCGTAAGCCTGTTCGGCCAACTGCTTGAACGTGGTCAGCGTCTGTGCCCAGTAGCCCTCGAGTTCGCGACGCATCGCTGCCAGCCCGTCGGGCCGGGGCCGGTAGAGGCGCTCGCGTCCCTGCTTGCGCACGTCGACGAGGTGCGCGTCGAGGAGGACCCGCAGGTGTTGCGAGACGGCGGGCCGGCTGACCGGGAGGTCCCGCGCGATCTCGGTGACCGAGCACGGCCCGGCCGCCACGCGGGCGAAGACCGTGCGCCGGGTGGGATCGGCGAGGGCGGACCAGGGATCGGTGGCGGACACAATACGTAAGTTACTACTTACGCATTGCGTCCGTCAACGGGTCAGGCGCCGTACGGGGCGAGCGCGAACCGGCCCCAGGCCACGAACGCGAAGGCGGCGATGAAGACGACGTCGCCTGCCATGTACCCCCACTCGTCGCGACGGAAGCGCGTGGTCGCGGCCCCCGCCATGAACAGGGCGAGGCCGCATGCGGCGAGCGGCGAGAGCACCGTCGCCACCCCGGTGACGGCCGGCAGGATCAGCCCGAGCCCGCCGGTCAGTTTGATCGCGCCGATCGCCTTGAGGTGGCCGTCGCCGAAGTCGTCCACCCAGTGCTGGTTCGCCCCGAGGGCCCGGTAGCGATCGCGGGGGAGCGCGAGCAGGGCCAGGCCGCCGGCGGTGAAGCCGAGCGCCAGGGCGGCGGTGATGATCCACAGTGCGGTGTTCATGGCGGTGTCCTCTCGTTACCTTCGCCCGTGCGGGCTCGTCACAGGTATGACGGATCGCCGCATGGAAAGGTAACGACGATGGACCGCACGACCCGCACGGAGCAGTTCGAGCAGCACCGGCCGCGACTGATCGCGGTGGCCACGCGCGCCCTCGGGGCGCGCGCCGACGCCGAGGACGCCGTCCAGGAGGCGTGGCTGCGGCTCGACCGGTACGACGGTCCGCCGATCGAGAACCTGGGGGCGTGGCTCACCCGGGTGGTCGGGCGGATCTGCATCGACGTCCTGCGTGCCCGCACGGCGCACCCTGAGACGGACGTCGACGACGCCGACCCGATCGTCACCGACGACGACGGACCCGAGGACGTCGCGGTCGCCGCCGACGCCGTCGGGCTCGCGCTGATGGTGGTGCTCGACTCGCTGCGGCCGGACGAACGCCTCGCCTTCGTCCTGCACGACCTGTTCGCCGTGCCCTTCGCCGAGGTGGGCGCCATCGTCGGCCGCTCGCCCGACGCCGCGAAGATGGCCGCGAGCCGGGCCCGGCGCCGCGTGCAGAACGGCCCGCGGCCGACGGCCGAGCGACGGGAGCAGCGCGCGGTCGTGGACGCCTTCCTCGCCGCGGCGCGTGATGGTGACTTCGAGGCGCTGCTGACGGTGCTGGACCCCGACCTCACGTGGACCCGACGGACGCCTCGCGGGGAGACGGTCACGATCGGCGCGAACGCGGTGCTCGAGGTGGTTCGACGGGGCGATCCGAGCCGGATCGAGGCGCGGCGCGTCAGCGTGAACGGGGCGCCGGGGATCCTGGTCTGGGGCCCGACGGGGAAACCAGTGGGCCTCATGGCGTGCACGGTGGTCGGCGGCCGGATCGTCGACCTGGTGTCCATCCTCGACCCGGCACGGCTCGCGCGGATGGACCTGCCGGCACGATGAGCGTGCCGGAGCTGTTCAGGCGCTGTTCAGGAGCTGATCGTCGAGGAGGACTTGTGCGCCGGATTTCCACACGCTGACCTGCCGATTTGGGAACTGGGTGGAATGTGCCATAAGCTATCCCAGCTCCCAACGGAACACGGAAGCGGTGCGGAGAGCGGCTTCAAGTCGCCCGAAGCGAGCCCCCTTCGTTTAGTGGCCTAGGACGCCGCCCTTTCAAGGCGGTAGCGCGGGTTCGAATCCCGTAGGGGGTACGTCGCAAGACGAAAAATTGCATATGGCCCTGTGGCGCAGTTGGTTAGCGCGCCGCCCTGTCACGGCGGAGGTCGCGGGTTCGAGTCCCGTCAGGGTCGCCATCCGAGTTCGTAGGAACTCGGCGGTGACGGTTTTACCGGCACGGCCAGGTAGCTCAGTTGGTACGAGCGACCGCCTGAAAAGCGGTAGGTCGCCGGTTCGATCCCGGCTCTGGCCACAAGAAAACCCCCTGTTCGCAGGGGGTTTTCTCGTGTTCAGGACCTCGACGTCCGCCTGAGCGTGGTGTACAACGCGGTCCACTCGTTCGACTGACGCCGCATGAGTACTTCCCCCTAGCGGGACGCGCAGGGCTACGGATCCGCGGCGGGCTCCGGCGCACCATGATCGAGGTATGAATCACGCCCCGCCGCACCCGTACCCGGCGCCGATGCCGGCCGCGCCGCACGTACCGAACCGCTGGCCGACGTGGCGCATCCTCGACACGGTGGTGACGATCGCGCTGTTCGGCGTGTACTCGGTCGTCGTGCTAGGGCTCCTGTACTTCAGCCTCTTCTGGGTGATGGCGACGGACTCGTGCGGCGCGAACGACTGCGACTACGACAAGCTCTCCACCGCCTACGTGCTCAACGACGTCGGCGGCATCATCGCCTTCCTGGTGACGCTCGTCGTCGCCGTGGTCCTCATGGTGCGGCGCACGCCGGCGTTCTGGCTGCCCCTCCTGGGCGGCCTCGTCCAGGCCGGCCTGTTCCTCGCCGCGATGCAGCAGCTCAGCGGCGTGAGCCCCGCGTAGGACGACGCCCCCCGATCACTCGGTGACCGATGTGCGGTACGCGGTGGTAACGATCTCGTCGTCGTCACCGAACGACAGGACGACGGCGCACCACCCGGGGACGCCGATCGTTCGGGGGGACGCATGATCAGGACTTCGACGACCGTCATCGGTCTCGCCGCCGCACTCGCTCTCCTCGCCGGGTGCGGCGACGGGCCGACCCCGGCGGGAGAGGCACCGTCGACCTTCGCGACCCCGGCGACGAGCGCGCGGGCCGGGACCGGGCAGGGCGCCTCGACGCCGCCGGCCCCCGACGCTGGCGCGGCCCGCCCGGTGACCGAAGGGAACGGGAAATGCCTGGACCTCGCCTCGCCGACGGTCCGGGACGCGGTGGCGAAGCTCCCGTCGTTCCGCGGCATCGGATACACCGCCACGCGCGCCACCGACGCGAGCACCGGAGACTGCCCCGCCCTGATGTGGGTGCGCGCGGACCTGACCGGGGGCACGGGCAGCTCGCCGGTGTGGTTCCTGTTCTTCGACCGCCTCGGTTACCTCGGTACCGCCACCAGCCGCTACACCGCGTTCACCGGCGTCTTCGGCAGCACCCACGACTCCGTGGCGCTCGCCTACCGCTGGCTCAACCCGGGCGACGCCACGGCCGGCCCCTCGGGGGGACCCGTGATCGTGACCTACACGCTGTCCGGGCGGACCGTCACGCCCGACAAGGACGTGCCGCCGCAGGCCTTCGACGGTGGCGCGGCCCCCACCGCCGCGCCCACCTCCGCCTCGCCGACGGCGGCGCCCGCGCCGGTCTCGCACTGCGCGGAGGCGACGTCCGAGACGCTGCGCAGCACGGCCGAGATGAATTGGGGCGCACAGATCGTGAAGCCCTTCACCGTCGACGCGATCGTCTGCGCCGACGAGTGGGCGAGCGCCCGCATCCCCGCCCGCGACGCCTACCCGCAGAACACGAAGCTGCTGTTCCGCTACACCGGCGGCGGCTGGAGCGGTGTCGCCCTCGGCAGCGGGTTCTCGTGCACGGACAAGGGCGTCCCGCCCGCCACGGCCGCTCGCCTCGGCTGCTAACGCGGGCGGTACCGCAGGCCGACGACACCGTTGCCGAACGCCAGTTCGCCGATGAGGTCGAGACGTGCGAACTCGTGCCCCTCGGGGAACAGCCCCCGACCGCGGCCCTGCACCGCCGGGTAGGTGAACAACCGGAACTCGTCCACCAGGCCGGCGGTGATCAGAGCGTGGCACAGCGTGATGCTGCCGGTCACCACGATGTCGCCGCCGGGCCGCGCCTTGAGGGCCGCGGCCTCGGCGATCGGGTCCCCACCGAGGACGACGGAGTTCGCCCACCCCGGATCGGTGAGGGTCGTGCTGACCACGTACTTCGTGACGGCGTTGAGCTGGTCGGTGATCCCGGTGGAGTCGTCGTCCTGCTCGGGCCAGTACCCGCGGAAGTCCTCGAAGGTCCGGCGGCCGAGCAGCACCGCGTCGCAGGTCGCGTCCTGGCGCTGTATCTCGGCGAGGAGGTCGGACGGCTGGTCCGTGGGGTCGAACCAGTCGCCGAGCATCTCCACCCGTCCGTCGAGGGTGATGTTCTGCGTGATCGCGAGCGTTCGCATGACTGTCCTCTCCGGGCGTCGCGGCGCGCGCCACCCGTCAATACTGACTCCGCGGGCGCCCGGAACTCATCGGTCAGCCGAACTCGGCCTCCAGCTCGTCCGCGCGGGGGAGCGACTGGCACGCGAGCCGGACGCCGTTGCCGAGCTCGTAGTCGTCGAGGGTGTCGTTGACCAGCATGTGCACCTCCCCGCGGCGCAGGGTGAAGGCGCACCCGCCGCAGTTGCCCTCGCGGCACACGTACGGCGCGTCGAGACCATGCTCGAGCAGGGCGTCGAGCAGGACCTGATCGCGCGGCCACGCGAGAGTGGTGGTCGCCCCGTTCAGGTCGACGGTGACGGTCGCGGCACCGTCCGACGGTGCCGGGCCGCCGGCCGGGGCGGTCGTGACCGTGGGCGCGGCGAAGGGATCGCCGGTGAGGGAGGAGAAGCTCTCGCGGTGGATCCGCGCACCGTCGATGCCGGCGGCTGCGGCGGCCTCGGTGGCGCACTCCATGAACGCGGCGGGCCCGCACAGGTACGCCGACGTCGCGCCGGTGGGCGCCGACAGGAGGGCGGCGAGCGCGGCGGCGTCGGGCAGTCCGCGCTCGGCCTCGAGCCAGTGGATCACCTGCAGCCGGTCGCCGTGGGCCGCGGCCAGGTCGGCCAGCGCGGCGTCGAAGATCGCCGAGCCCCGGTCCCGGTTCGCGTAGACGAGCACGACCGGCACGGCGGACTCCGCGAGGGTGGCCCGCAGGATCGAGATCACCGGCGTGATGCCGCTCCCGGCGGCGAACAGCACGAGGCGGTCGGGATCGTCGCGCACGGTGAACCGCCCGCCGGGTGGCAGTGATTCGAGTGTCATGCCCGGTTTCGCGTTGTCGC
This sequence comes from Tsukamurella ocularis, assembly GCF_965138335.1. GTDB lineage: Bacteria > Actinomycetota > Actinomycetes > Mycobacteriales > Mycobacteriaceae > Tsukamurella > Tsukamurella ocularis_A. Next base: position 150,194 of record NZ_CBCSDV010000004.1, on the reverse strand, counting down.
ACAGCCAGTTCGAGGCGTATCCGCCGGCCGTGCGTTTGACGGTGACCCGGAGGTGCTCGTCGAGCCCGGGGGTGCTGGAGAGCGAGTAGCAGCGCGGCGCCCACGTGGTGCCGTCCTCCGGCGTGCCCGGTACCCGCAGCGTTAGGAACTGCCCGGGGCGGTAGTCGAAGCGATCCCCGGCCGGGTGCGCGAACACCAGGGAGACCGCGTCGGCGGTCTCCTCGATCACGTCGATGATCTCGAGCGGACGCGCTGGCGCGGGCGTCGGTGAATCCACGTGCTCTGCTCCTTCGTCGGGGACCCGGACGCTACCGCGCTAACTGTGCCGTTGACAAATGGCACGATTGCTGGTGGTGTGAAAGTCATGCGAACCACCACACCGGCGCCGCCGGTCCCGTCGGCGTCGACCACGCGGTCCGACGTCGCCGCCGTCCTGACCCGCTACGGGCTCGGAGTGACCAGCGGGCTCATCCCGATGAACGCCCCCGGGATCCGCGTCGCCCGCGGCCTCGTGGCCGCGATCATGGGCGCTCTGGGCTCGACACCGCGGGGGACCGTCGTCACGCCCGTGCGGGCCCCTGTCCGCGGCGACTGGGTCCTCGGCCCCGGCGTCGACCACGGCCGGCGCGCCATCTACTACGTGCACGGCAGTGCGTACGCGATCTGCTCGGCGCGCACGCACCGCAGCCTCGCGGCCCGGCTGTCCGTCGCCACCGGCCTACCGGTGTTCGTGGTGGACTACCGGCTCGCCCCCGAGCATCCGTTCCCGACGGCGGCGGGCGACGTCGCCGCCGGCTGGGACTGGCTGCTCACCCAGGGCTACGCGGCCGGCGACCTGGTGATCGCCGGCGATTCGGCGGGCGGCCACCTCATCTGCGACCTGGTGCTGCATCACGCGAGCGCGGATCGCCCGCAGCCCGCCGCGGCCGTGCTGTTCTCCCCGCTCATCGACCTCACCTTCGCCCTCGCCGCGGAGCAGGAACGCGTCCGCCGGGACCCGGCGATCTCCGCGGCCGCGGCGAAGCGCCTGGTGGACCTCTACACCGCGGGCATCGATCCGGCGCATCCGCGCCTGCAGCTCGACTTCTGGCGCTCGGACCGCCTGCCGCCCTTCTTGATCCAGGCCGGCGGCGCCGAGATGCTGTCCGCGGACGCGCGTCACCTCGACGCCGAGCTCCGCGGCCACGGCGGCGTCAGCACGCTGGAGATCTGGCCGGGCCTCATGCACGTCTTCCAGGCACTGCCCCGGCTCGCGCCGGAGGCGGACGCCGCGCTCCTGCGGGTGCGCGACTTCCTCGCCGCGCTCGACACCGCCGCGCTCGACACCACTGCGGTTGACACCGATTCGGAGGCCTCCTGATGTTCGGCATCGACAGACTGTTGCACCACCTCGTCCGCAATCCCGTCACCGCCGACGCCAGGGCCGTCGTCACCGGCGCCGGCAGCGGCATCGGTCGCGCCTTCGCGCTCGAACTCGCCCGCCGCGGCGGCGAGATCGTCTGCGCCGATATCGACGAGGGGCGGGCGAAGGAGACCGTCGCGTTGATCGAGGCCCGCGGCGGGACGGCGCACGCGGTCGTCGTCGACGTGGCCGACCGTGCGGCCGTCGAATCCCTCGCGGCGTTCGCGCGCACCGTCTTCGACGGCCCACCGACCGTGGTGATCAACAACGCGGGCGTCGGGATCGGCGGCCGCCCCGTGGGCGACATCGGGCTCGACGATTGGAACTGGGCCCTCGGCATCAACCTGTGGGGCGTGGTGCACGGCTGCGAGCTCTTCGCGCCGATGCTCTGCGAGGCCGGCCGCGGCGGCATCATCAACGTCGCCTCCGCCGCCGGTTTCGCCGCCGCGCCGTCGATGGGGCCGTACAACGTCTCGAAGGCGGGCGTCATGTCGCTGTCGGAGACCCTCGCCGCCGAGCTCGCCGGAACCGGCGTCGACGTCACCGTGCTGTGCCCCACCTTCGTCAAGACCAACGTCGCGCGCGACGGCCGGATCACCGAGGGCAGCAAGAACCTCGCCGGCACCCTCATGAAGCTCACGGGAATCTCGCCCGACGGCGTCGCGGCGCAGACCCTCGACGCGCTCGACCTCGGCCGCCTCTACGTCGTGCCGCAGCTCGACGCGAACGTCATCTGGCACCTCAAGCGCCACTTCCCGACGCCCTACGTCCGCGGCCTGGGGCTGCTCGCCCGGCTCCTGCCCGCCTCCTGACCGCCGCACTCCCCGAAAGGAACTCCCGCCATGGCCATGGACCTCGACAACATGCTCACGATGATCAAGGACCGGCAGTGGGCACTCGCCGACATCGACTGGGACGCACCCGGTGCCGAGCTCATCGACCCGGACCTGCACGCCAAGCTCAAGCCCTTCCTCTCCGACCTGATGTGGATCGAGAACGTGGGCGCCCGTGGGTTCGCCGCGATGGCGCGCAAGGCGCCCACCCCCACGCTCAAGAGCATCTACGAGCACTTCCACGCGGAGGAGCAGAAGCACGCCAACGCCGAACTCGCGCTCATGCGCCGCTGGGGCATGCTCGACGACGACGAGATCCCGTCGCCGAACATCAACGTGCAGTTGGTCATCAACTGGCTCGACCAGTACTCGGACGGAATGTCGCTCTCCTTCCTCGGCACCGTCATCCCCATGCTCGAGGTCGCGCTCGACGGCGCCCTCATCAAGTTCATCACCGACGAGGTGAAGGACCCGATCGCGCAGGAGGTGTTCAAGCGGATCAACGCCGACGAGTCCCGCCACCTCGCGGTGGACTTCGAGGTCATGGACATGCTCGGCCACGCCGACCTGCGCAAGCGCACCATCGACTTCGTCGGCGGCTGGATCAAGCCCTCGCTGCTCATCGGCTTCCTGAGCTACGTCCCGCTGCTGAACAAGATGCGCGACAACATCGTCGAGATGGGCGTCGACGAGGAGCGGCTGTACGGGGCCATGAAGCGCTACCGCGCGGCGGGCGAGCGCAGCGAGTACATCCAGCGGCTCCCCATGTTCCGGATGGTGGCCTGGCACGGCAGCCGGGTGATCGACCGCGGCAACAAGCTCTACCACGTGCCCGCCGACGCGCTGGTCAAGGCCACCGCGCTGATCCCCTTCCCCCTGGTGCACCGCACCCCCACCTGGTCGCAGGAACTGACCTACGAGCCCACCGCCTGACGAGGACGCCTGACAGCCATGACGCACTCCGTAGCCATCATCGGTGCCGGCTTCGCCGGCATCGGCGCCGCCATCCGCCTCCGGGACAAGGGGATCGACGAATACGTCGTCTTCGAGCGCGACACCCGCGTGGGCGGCACCTGGCGCGACAACACCTATCCGGGTGCCGCGTGCGACATCCCGTCGCGCCTGTACTCCTACAGCTTCGCCCCGAACCCCGACTGGTCGCACACGTACTCCGGCAGTGCCGAGATCCTCGACTACATCGACTCGATGGTCGAATCCTCGGGCGTCGCACCGCGCATCCGCTTCGAGCACACCGTGACCGGCGTGGTCTACGACGCCGATGCGGGGGAGTGGACGATCTCCTTCGACGGCCGCGAACCCGAGCGGGCGCGCGCCGTGATCATCGCCTCCGGCCCCCTCGCGAACTGCTCCTTCCCCGCGATCCGCGGCATCGAGGACTACGAGGGCCACAAGATCCACAGCGCCCGCTGGGACCACGACTACGACTTCGCCGGCAAGAAGGTCGCCGTCGTCGGCACCGGGGCCAGCGCCGTACAGATCGTGCCCGAGCTGGTGAAGCAGGCGGCCTCGGTCAAGGTCTTCCAGCGCACGCCCGGCTGGGTGCTGCCCCGGATCAACACCGAGACGGGCGAATTCACCAAGTCGATCTACCGGAGGATCCCCGGGGCGCAGCAGCTCGCCCGCGCCCTCTGGTTCTGGGGGCACGAGTCCGTCGCCCTCGGCGTCGTGTGGAACACGCCGCTCACCCGGGTCGTGGAGGCCGTGAGCAAGCTGCACCTGCGGCTGCAGGTGCGCGACCCGTGGCTGCGCCGCCAGCTCACCCCGGACTTCGCGGCGGGCTGCAAGCGACTGCTCATGACCAGCGACTACTACCCCGCCCTGCAACGCGACAACTGCACGCTCGTGACCTGGCCCATCGCCCGCATCGCACCGCAGGGCATCCGCACCGTCGAGGGCGTGGAGCACCGGTTCGACTGCATCGTCTTCGCCACGGGCTTCGACGTCTCCAAGACCGGTTCGCCGATCCCCGTCACCGGGCTCGACGGTCGCGTGCTCGCGGACGAGTGGAGCGGCGGCGCCTACGCCTACCGCAGCGTCGCCGTCTCGGGCTACCCGAACCTCTACGTGACCTTCGGGCCGAACTCCGGCCCCGGGCACAGTTCGGCCCTGGTCTACATGGAGGCGCAGATCGACTACATCACCGACGCGATCGGGCAGCTCCTGCGCAACGGCTGGAAGGCGCTCGACGTGCGCGCGGACGCCCAGGAGGAGTACAACCGCGACATCCAGCGGCGGCTCACCGCGACCACCTGGAACTCCGGGTGCAGCAGCTGGTACCTCACCGACGACGGGTTCAACGCCACCATGTACCCGGGCTTCGCCTCGCAGTACGTGGGCCAGTTGCGCACCGTCGACCTGCAGGACTACCGGATCCTCGTGCACGAGGAGGCGGGCGCCGCGGTGGCGGCCGGATAACATGCGGGCATGACCGAGTACCGGATCGACGACCTGGCCCGGGTGTCCGGGACGACGACCCGCAACATCCGGGGCTACCAGGAGCGGGGGCTGTTGCCCCAGCCGCTGCGCCGGGGCCGGGTCGCGATCTACACCGAGAAGCACCTGCGGAACCTGCTGGCCATCAACAAGCTGCTCAGCAACGGCTTCAACCTGGGGCACATCGCGACCTTCCTCACCAACCCCGGCGCCCGGATCGGCGACGCGCTGGACCTGACGGAGATCCTCGACGAGCCCTGGGCGTCCGGCAAGGGCCCCGTCCTCGATCGCGGCGACCTCGAGGCCCGGCTCGGGCCGCTCGACGACGCCGCGCTGGCCTCGCTGATCGACGCGGGCGTGGTCAGCGCGACCGACGAGCCGGGCCGCTACGAGGCCGCGGACCGGCACATCATCGGCAACCTCGCACGGCTGGTCGGCAGGGGCATGGATCTCGCGGTGCTCGTCGATGTGCACCGGCGGTTCGCGGCGACCATGACCGCGGCGGCCGAGATCTACATGACCGCCGCGCACGACGAGGTGGACCGCCGGCGTGGGCCGGGCTGGTTGCCCTCGACGGACGAGGACGTCGCGTGGGCCGTCGACCTGTTCGGCGCGATGCGCCGTGCGGGCACCGAGAACGCGCACGCCGCCCTCGACCGGGCGCTGGACGCGGCCCTCGACCGGGAGCTGCGGGCGCACAAGGTCGCCGCGGGCAACCGGGCCGACGCCGATACCGCGGCCGACGCTCCCTAGCCCGCGATCCGCGCCTCGCCGCCCGGTGTAACGTCGGGATCATGGGACGGATCACGGTGCGGCGGGCGGTGGAGAAGGTCACCGTCGGAAGCGATCCCGTGCGGCGGATCGACTCCCTCGCCGCCGAGGAACCGCTCGAGATCCGGGTCGCCGGCGCACCGCTCGCCGTGACCATGCGCACCCCCGGGCACGACGTCGAACTGGCCGCCGGCTTCCTCGTCTCCGAGGGCGTCCTCGCCGCCGCCGAGGAGTTCCGCTCGGCGATCCACTGCGGCGGGCCCGGCACCGGCGGGGAGACCAACGAGTACAACGTGCTCGACGTGACGCTCGCGCCGGGCGCCCGACCGCCCGGGCCCGACGCGGCCCGGAACTTCTACACCACCAGCTCGTGCGGGCTGTGCGGCAAGGCGAGTATCGACGCGGTGCGCACCGTCTCCCGGTTCGACGTGCGGGAGGACCCGCTCGTCGTCGCGCCCGAACGGGTGGTCGTGCTCCCGGACCGGCTGCGCGCCGGGCAGGCCGTCTTCGAGAAGACGGGCGGCCTCCACGCGGCCGCGCTGTTCGACGGTGCCTCCGGCGACCTGCTCGTGCTGCGCGAGGACGTCGGACGGCACAACGCCGTCGACAAGGTGATCGGCTGGTCCCTCCTGCAGGGACGGCTGCCGCTGCGCGGCGTCGTGCTCCAGGTCTCCGGCCGCGCCAGCTTCGAGCTGGTCCAGAAGGCCGTGATGGCCGGGATCCCCGTTCTCTCCGCGGTGTCGGCACCGTCGTCCCTCGCGGCCGAACTCGCCGACGAGGCGGGCCTGACCCTCCTCGGCTTCGTCCGCGGCGATCACTTCAACGTCTACACCGCGGCCCATCGGGTGGGCTGAGGCCGCCGCGGACGGCCGCTCAGACCCGCCATTCGATCCGGTCCACCTGCTCCGGCGGCCACGGCGCGGGCGGGGAGAAGGGCTCGCCGGGGAGCGCCACGACGGAGACGGCCGACGCGGGCTTGCGCGCGGGCGCGCCGTCCTCGTCGAGGAGGTAGAGCCACTGCCGGTAGCCGGCGTCGTCGCGCTCGAACCGCACCTGCACGCTGGATCCCAGCGGGATCGGCGCGAGGTACTCGATGACGGCGCGGTGCGGCGCGGCGAGCAGCGGATCGCCGTTCAGATCGTCCTCGACGAGCTGCAGGTACGCGGCGTTGTTGAGGTGCTGGTACGGATCGAAGTCGGTGGCGCGGAGCTTCACCGTGTAGTCGCTCGCCGAGGGCGCGGGCGGTGCGGCGGTGTTGAGCGCCTTCCAGCGCAGCCGCGTCTCGGTGACGTACTGCTGCAGGTACTCCATGCCTCCGTCGCTGATGTGCGTGGGCATTCCGGACTCGGCGCTGAACCGGATCCAGAAGGCCTCGGTCTCGACGTGCCCGCCGGCGCTCCCGCGCAGCGTGATCCGCATGTTGCACCAGCGGGAGCTGGTGGATTCACACCACCGCAGCAGGGTCACGTCGGAGGGCCAGTGCAGCGGCTCGTGCACGTCGATGATGCTGCGGCGCACCAGCCAGTACGGGTCGGTGGCGTCGAATCCGCGGTGGAACATCTCGTCGTTCGCCATGTCCTGCAGGTAGCGCGCGATCCCGTCGAGCCGGACGCGTCGGTCGGGATCGACGTCGCCCGTGCGGACGGGCCAGCTCCTCTCGAACGAGGGACCGGGTGGCGCTGCCTGCAGGAACTCGTAATCACTCACATGGCGAGCCTAACGAGGGTGGCGATCAGTCGCGGCTGAACTTCGCCTTGAGCGCGTTGATCCGGTCCTCGTTCTTGTCGTGACGCTCCTGCTTCTTCTGCTCGTGCGCCGCCTTGCGGGCGGCCTTCGCGGCGGCGTCCGCGGCGTCCTGCTGCGCCTCGAGCTCGCTGATCACCTCGTCGAGCGGGCGCCGCACGATGCGGCCGCCGGCCCGGGCCACCTGCGCGTCGAGCGCATCGGTGGTGGGCTCCTCGGTCTGCACGATGATCGCGTTGTTGCCGGGCGGCAGCTGCTGCGCGAAGAGCGAGATCACATCGTCGGCGTCGTCGAGGTTGCTCGCGTCCACCAGCGCGCCGGTCGCCGTGCCCACCGACAGGCCGAGAAGCAGGCCCACCGGGCCGCCGAGCACACCCACGAGCATGCCGATGAGCGAACCGCTGAGGGTGCCGGTGCCCGTCGTGCCGTCCGTGGTCTCCGGGATCGCGAAGGTGCCGTCGGCGTTGCGCTCGACTATCGCCGACGAGACGACGCCGTAGGTGTCGGCCGTGTTCTTGAGCTCCGAGTACTCCTCGTACGTGGCGGCGCGGGTGGGTAGGGAGATGACGGCGACGTATTCGCTCATGGCAGGTCCTTGTCTCGGTGAGTGATTCGATCGGATGGTGCCACTGCAAAGCGTACGCCGTCATCGCGAAGAGGCGGTGTCATCGCGGGAACGGCCACCGCTCCCGGTGCCCGGCATGACAGGGTGTGGGCATGGCTGAGGTGACGATCGTCGGTGCCGGTGTGATCGGGCTGTCGTGCGCGGTGCGCCTTCTCGAGGCGGGGCACCGGGTGCGGGTCCACGGGCGGAGCCTGACGCCCGAGGTCACCTCCGCGGTGGCCGCCGCCGTCTGGTACCCGTATCTCGCCGAACCGCGCGACCGGGTGACCGGCTGGTCCGCCGCGACGCTCACCGAGTTCACCGCCCTCGCCGCGCGGGGCGTCGACGGCGTCGTCATGACGCCCGGCACGGAGCTGTTCCGCGAGTCCGTGGCGGAACCCTGGTGGACGTCCGCGGTGCCGTCCGTGGAGCGGGTCGAGGCGCCGAGGCCCGGCTACGCCGAGGGGTGGAGCTTCGTCTCTCCCGTCATCGAGATGCCCGTCTACCTGCCGTGGCTCGCGGCCCGCGTGCGCGAGCTGGGCGGCGTCGTCGAACAGCGGGACGTCGCTGCACTCTCCGAACTCGACGGCACCGTCGTCAACGCGACCGGCCTCGGCGCGCGCGAGCTCGTCGGCGACGCCACCATGGAACCCGTTCGCGGGCAGGTGGTCTACCTCGAGCAGGTGGGGGTCAACCGGTGGTGGATCGACGATTCCGCCCTCGACCTCGGCGTGACGACCTACGTCGTGCCGCGCTCGCGGGACGTCGTGGTCGGCGGCACCGAGGACCACGGGGCGGAGGACCTGACCGTCGACCCGGCCACCGCGGACGCCATCGTCGCGCGCGCCCGTGCCCTCGTCCCCGAACTCGCGGACGCGCGGGTGCTCGGGCACAACATCGGGCTACGGCCCTCCCGCCCGACGGTCCGCCTCGAGCGCGAGGGCGAGGTCGTCCACTGCTACGGCCACGGCGGCGCCGGGGTCACGCTGAGCTGGGGTTGCGCGGACGAGGTCGCCACCCTGATCGGCTGACGCCCGAACCCCCGAGCGCGCCGGCGGATCGTGGTTAAGGTGCACAGCGTGAGTACTGCGACGCTGTTCATCTTCCCGCACGCCGGCGGGGCGCCCTCGTACTACGCGCCGTTCGCGCAGCGGTTCTCGCCGGCGATCCGGCGGATCGCGGTCCCGTACCCGGGGCGTGGTGGCACGCATGACGTCTCCAGTCTGGACGGGATCGAGCAGCTCGTGGATCGCCTGTGGCGCAAGCTCTCCCCGGAGACGGTGGGCGACGGCCCGATCGCGTTCTTCGGGCACAGCATGGGAGCGCTCGTGGCGTTCGAGACGGCGCGCCGGTTCGCCGCACAGGGCCGCGCGGTGGACGCCCTGTTCGTCTCCGCGTGCGCCGCGCCGGGGCACAGCGGGTTCGACGACATCGGCGGGACGGACGATGCGCTGCTCGCCGCGGCCGCATCCATGACGGGGATCGATCCGCGGCTCCTGGCGCACGAGGAGTTCGCGCCCCGGATCCTGCCCACGCTGCGCGGCTTCCAGGCGATCACGCGCTACCGAGCCCCCGCGGAAGCGGTGCTGGAGTGCCCGATCCACGCCTACGCTGGAACGAATGATGAAATCGCGACCGTGGAGAGTATGCGTCACTGGGTAGATCGGACTTCACGGACGTTCGACCTGACCACGTTCGAGGGGCACCACTTCTACCTGGAGGAGTGCGCCGCGGACCTGGCCGCGGACATCGAGGAACGATTCCCTGCCGCCCGGTGAATCCGCAACGCCGCTCGATGAACCCGCAACGTCCCTGGTGGTTAATGCAGCGTTGATTGTGCTGTCCTGAGACGGTTTTGATCGTCCGCACGTCAGCCGTGCTTTCGGCGGGGCCGCCCTTGTCGATCGTGCGAACGCCGGACGGGTGTGATTCATTCGTGCCATACTTCGCGCAGTTGCAAACAACTGGGAACTGACGTACCTGTTGGGGGCGTCGTCCCGACGGGGCGGCGCAGGAACGCCCCGATGTCGTCGGCACGGAAGGTGTGGTGCAAGTGTCTATCGCCCCTGAGGATGAGCTGATCCCCGTTGCGCTGGAGCGTCGGTCGAGGACGCAGGCCGATGAGCCCGCGTTCACCTTCGTCGATTACGACGTCGACCCGGACGGCTTCTTCGAGACGCTGACCTGGTCGGAGCTCCATCACCGGGTCCGAGTCGTGGCCGCGGAGCTGCTGCGTCACGGCGTCGCGGGCGACCGGGTCGCCCTCCTGGCGCCGCAGTCGATGGACTACATCGTCGGCTTCCTCGGCGCGCTCGAGGCCGGACTGATCGCCGTGCCCCTGTCGGTGCCGATCTTCGGTGTGCACGACGAACGCGCGTCGAAGGTGCTGGAGAACTGCGAACCGGTGGCGGTGCTCACCACCACGGCGGCGATCGACGCCGTCCTCCCCTCGGTCAACGCCGCTGCGGGCCCGGCGATCACGATGATCGAGCTCGACGCACTCGACTACGACGGCCCTGCCGGCTCGTACCGCAGCGAGCACTCGGGTGCGCGGCCCGCGCTGCTGCAGTACACCTCGGGATCGACCGGCACGCCCTCGGGCGTCATGGTCACCCACCGGAACGTGGCGCTCAACATCAATCAGATCGTGGCCGACCAGTTCGCCGACAACGGCGGCCGCCCCACCGAGGAGACGACCCTCGTCTCCTGGCTCCCGTTCTTCCACGACCTCGGCTTGATGCTGGGGATCATGGCGCCGGTGGGGACCGGCCGCCACGCGGTGGTCACCAGCCCGGTGTCGTTCCTGCAGAAGCCCTCTCGTTGGATCCGACTCCTGGCCATGTACCCGGATGCGCATTCGGCGGCGCCCAACTTCGCCTTCGATCTCGCAGCGCGGCGCACCCGCGACGAGGACCTCGAAGGGCTCTCGCTCGCACGTGTGCACGGCGTCATGAACGCCGCCGAGCGCGTGCAGGCCGGCACCGTGCGCCGGTTCAACGAACGGTTCTCCCCGTTCGGGTTGCGGGACGGTGTGCAGCTGCCCGCGTACGGTCTGGCCGAGGCCACGCTCTACGTCTCCTCGCTGGAGCCCGGACGCGAACTGCCCATCGTGGCCTTCGATCTGGAGAAGCTCGCGGCGGGCTACGCGCTCCGCGTCGAGGCGGGGGTGGACGGCGACGACGCCTCCGTGCAGGTGGGCCTCGGCGGCCCGCGCAGCACGGTGTTCCGGATCGTCGATCCCGACACGTGCGAGGAGAGCCCGGACGGCCGGGTAGGAGAGATCTGGGCGTACGGCGAGAACCTGGCTGCGGGCTACTGGCGCGATCCGGTGCGCACCGAGCAGGTCTTCAACGGCCGCCTGAACACACCGTCCGAGGGCGTCCCGGAGGGACCGTGGATGCGCACGGGCGATCTGGGGGTGATGTTCGAGGGCGATCTGTTCATCGTCGGACGGATCAAGGACCTCATCATCATCGACGGTCGCAACCACTACCCGGACGACATCGAGGCCACCGTCACCGCCCACACGGGCGCGCGGACCGCCGCGCTCGCCGTCGCGGGCGAGGGGACCGAGGGCCTGGTCGTGGTCGCCGAACTGCGCCGCCTTCCTGCCGATCCCGCCGAGATCGCGGAACTGGTGCGGGACGTGCGCAGCCGGGTGACCACCGCGATCGCGCAGAAGCACGCCCTGCGGGTCGCGGATGTCGCGCTGGTGCCGCAGGGTGCCATTCCCATCACCACGAGCGGCAAGACCCGTCGCCGGCAGACCGCCGATCTGTATCGGTCCGGGGCGCTGCAGAGGCTGGGCGAGGCCTGATCATGGCCGGTCCTGACGAGGCCGCCCTCCGAGCGTGGTTGACCGACCACCTCGTCGACGTCGTCGGCTGCACCCCGGATCAGGTGGATCCGGATGCACCCGTGCGCGACCTCGGGCTCGGGTCGACGCACGCGGTGGTACTGGCCGGTGAGCTGAGTGAGCTGCTCGGCCGAGCCGTCCCCGTCGAGGAACTGTTCGAGCACCCGTCCGTGAACTCCCTCGCGGCCGCACTCGCGGGCGCGGGGGCGGGGGACGTCGCACGGACACCGGCGCGGAACCAGCGCGCGACCGACGACGCGGTCGCCGTGATCGGCATGGGATGCCGGTTCCCGGCGGGCATCCGCGGACCGGAGGACTACTGGGCGTTCCTGGAATCGGGACGGTGCGCCGTCGGCGAGGTCCCCGACGGCAGGTGGGACGGCTTCGTCGGCGACGCACCGGAGAACATGGAGGCCGCGCGTACCACCACGCGGTGGGGTGCCTACCTCGACGACATCGAGGCCTTCGACGCCGAGCACTTCGGCGTCTCGCCCAACGAGGCCGAGAAGATGGATCCCCAGCAGCGACTGCTGCTGGAGGTCGCCCACGAGGCGCTCGAACACGCGGGGATACCGGTGGATTCGCTCGCCCGGTCCGCCACCGGCGTCTTCGCGGGCGCCTGTGCCGCCGAGTACGGGTACCTGGTGGGCGGCGATCTCGGTGCGGTGGACGGGTGGTCCGGAACCGGCAGCGCGCTCAGCGTCATCGCCAACCGCGTCTCCTACGCCTTCGACCTGCGCGGACCCTCCGTCACGATCGACACGGCGTGCTCCTCGTCCCTGGTGTCGATCCACCTCGCCTGCCGCAGCCTGCGTTCGGGCGAAACGGATCTCGCCGTCGCCGCGGGGGTCAACACCATGCTCTCGCCCGCCGTGACCCGCAGCTTCGACCAGCTCGGGGCCATGTCGCCGACGGGCCGGTGCCACTCCTTCGACGCCGCGGCGGACGGCTACGTCCGCGGCGAGGGCTGCGGCGTGGTCGTGCTCAAGCGGCTCACGGACGCCCAGCGCGACGGTGACCGCGTGCTGGCCGTGGTGCGCGGCTCGGCGGTCAACCAGGACGGTCGCTCGAACGGGCTCACGGCGCCCAATCCCGCGGCGCAGAGCGCCGTACTCCGCGCCGCGTACGCCGACGCGGGCATCGCTCCGGCCGAGGTCGACTACGTCGAGACGCACGGGACCGGAACGCTGCTCGGTGATCCGATCGAGGCCAGGGCGCTCGGCGGGGTGCTCGGTCGCGGCCGAGCGGCGCAGGCGCCGCTGCTCCTCGGCGCCGTCAAGGCCAACATCGGCCACCTCGAGGCCGCGGCGGGCGTCGCGGGCTTCATCAAGACCGTTCTCGCCCTGCGGACCGGGCGCATACCGGGCACCGTCGGGTACACCACCCCCAACCCGCACATCCCCTTCGACGCGCACCGGTTGCGGGTCGTCGCCGAGGGCACCGCGTGGCCGGCCGTCGACCGGCCGCGCCGGGCCGGCGTCTCGTCCTTCGGCTTCGGCGGTACCAACGCCCACGTCGTCCTCGAGCAGGCGCCCGCGGCCGCAGCACCTGCCGCGGCGCCCGGCACCGGGCCGTTCCGGCTGGAGGTCTCGGCCGGATCGCCCAGCCGTGTCGCGGGATTCGCCGGCGTCCTCGCGGACTGGCTCGACGATGCCGGCCGCGGAGTCGATCTGGCCGATGCCGCCGCAGCGCTGGCGCACCGCCGCGCGCGCGGACGCTGCACGGGTGCCGTCGTGGCCGCCGACCGAGACGCCGCGACCGCCGGTCTGCGTGCCCTCGCCGGTGGGGCGGCGGGCGCCGCGGGCGTGGTCCCGCCCCGCGAGGCCGCGCCGCGCTCCGGGGTGGTCTTCGTCTTCTCGGGACAGGGCTCGCAGTGGGCGGGGATGGGGCGCCGCCTCCTCGACGAGGAACCGGCCTTCGCGGCCGCGGTGGCGGAGCTGGACCCGGTCTTCACCGCGCACGCGGGCTACTCCCTGCTCGAAGCGCTGCGCTCGGGCGAGCCCGTGACGGGCATCGATCGGATCCAGCCGTTGCTGGTCGGCGTGCAGCTCGCGCTGGTGGCGCTGTGGCGCGCGTACGGCGTGGTGCCCGCCGCGGTGATCGGGCACTCGATGGGCGAGGTCACCGCCGCGGTCGTCGCGGGCGGGTTGACCGTGGACGACGGCTTCCGCGTGATCTGCACCCGGTCCCGCCTCATGCGCCGGGAGCTCTCCGGCCGCGGCGCCATGGCGCTGATCGAGATGGATGCGGCGGCCGCCCACGAGGTCGCGGCCGGCTTCGAGGGGGTGACGGTGGCGGTGCTCTCCTCGCCGCGGCAGACCGTCGTCGCGGGGGAGCCGCACCGGATCGACGCGCTGATCGACGCGGTCGCGGCGCGCGGCCGGCTGGCGCGCCGGGTCGAGGTCGACGTGGCCTCGCACCACGCCACGGTCGATCCGATCCTGGACGAGTTGCGCACGGAACTCGCGGGTCTGAGTCCGCGGACCCCCACGATCCCGGTCCTGTCGACGGTGCGCGCCGGCGTCGAGTCCCCGGTCTTCGACGCGGACTACTGGTGCGCGAACCTGCGGTCGCCCGTCCGGTTCGCGGACGCGGTGAACGCCGCGGATGAGCGCTGGGGCACCTTCGTCGAGGTCTCGCCGCACCCGATCCTCACCCACGCCGTCGCGGAGTCCCTCAGTGACTCCGGCCACCGCGTCACCGGCACCCTGGTGCGGAACGGCGACGAGCGGATCGAATTCCACACGGCCCTGGCCGTCGTCGGCCGGCCCGTCGCCCTGGCGCGGGGCCCGCACGTCGACCTGCCCGCCACACCGTGGCGGCACACCCGCCACTGGGTGCGCCCGACGCGGCGGGCCGCGGGCCCCGGGCTGGTGCCGCGCCCGGGCACCGTGCTCGGCGGCCACGTCCCGATCGCCGGCGCCGGTGCCGAGCACCTGTGGCGCGCTCGGATCGCGCCCGGACTGCGCCCGTACCCCGGAGGGCATCGCATCCGCGAGGTCGAGCTGGTGCCCGTCTCCGTGCTCCTGCGGACCTTCGCGGCCGCGGCCGCCGACATCGGCGCCGAGGGCGTCGACCGACTCGCCTTCGAGCGCCCGCTGGTGCTCGACCGCGAACGCACGATCCAGGTCGTGGCCGACGACGGTGCGCTCGCCCTCTCCAGCGCGCCCGATGACGCCGGGCCCTGGACGCGGCACGCGACCGCGCGGCTCGCCGTGGGGTCGGCGCCCGCACCGCTCGCCGGGCCCGGGTCCGACGGCGTCGAGCAGGCGCCGCCCGCGGGACCGCCGGCGGCGTGGGGCGTGAGCGGCACCCCCTACCCGTGGGCCGTCGCGGCCGTCCGCGCCCGTGAGGACGCGGCCGCCATCACGGTCTCCGCCCCGACCGCGCCGCTCACCGCGCTGCTCGACGCCGCGGTCTCCGCCGCGCGGATGATCGCCCTGGAGGATCCGCGCCTGCTGGTACCCGCCACCGTCCGGTCGATGCACGTGCTCGGCGAACCCGAGGAGGGCCCGGCGACGGTGGTGGTCCGGCCGTCGCGGCCCGGGCAGTCGCTGCGCGGCGCGGACTTCCTGCTCGGCGGCGTCGACATCGACGTGAACGCGGCCGACGGGCGCCCGCTCGCCGCGCTGCGGGGGCTGCGGTTCGCCGCCCTCGACGAGGGTGCGCAGGAACCCGATGCGCTGCCCGCGGAGATCGTGCACACCCTGCAGTGGACGCCGTGGGAGGCCGGGGCCGAGGCCGACCCGGTCGCGGGTGTCGCGGTGCTCGGCTCCGACGACGTCGCGGCCGCGCTGACCGCGTCCGGCCCGCGCGCCGCCGCCCCGACCGATGCGGATCGCGTCGTGTACGTGGCCCGGCCGCGCGCGGGGGAGACCGATCTCGAGGCCGCGCACCGCTACACCGAGGACGTGCTGCGCCTGGTGCGGGAGCTGGTCTCCGCGGACGGAGGCGGTCGGCTCTGGCTGATCACCGAGGGCGCGGCGGACGGCAGCACCCCGGACGCGGCCGCGCAGGCGGTGCTGTGGGGCCTCGCCGGCGTCGTCGCCGCCGAACATCCGCAGTCGTGGGGCGGTCTCCTCGACCGTGCACCGGGCGGTGTCGACGCGGGTTCCGCCCGCACGATCGTCGCGGCGCTCGGCGCCCGGGGGCTGCGGAATCCGTTGCGGCTCCGGGACGGGCGGATCACGTCGGGAGTGCCCACGCCGTTCGAGGCGGCGGGCACCGGCTACCCGCTGCGCTGCCGCCCGGACGCCGCCTACCTGGTGACCGGCGGCATGGGCGGGCTGGGCCCGGCGATCGCCGGCTGGCTCGCGGATCGCGGCGCCCGCCGCATCGTGCTCGCCGGACGCACCGCCCTGCCCCGGCGCGACGAGTGGGCCGACGCCGAGGACGCCGAGACCCGGCGCCGCATCGACGCGGTGATCGCGCTCGAGCGTCGCGGCATCGCCGTCGAGGCGGTCCGGCTCGACGTGGCCGAGCCCGGCGCCCTGGTGGACTACCTCGATGCCCGCGACCGGACGGGCGCCCCGCCGATCCGCGGCGTCGTGCACGCGGCCGGCGTGCAGTCCGCCACCCTGCTCACCGACCTGCAACCGGATGCGGTGCGGGCGGTGCTCGCGCCCAAGGTCGCCGGGGCCCGCGCCATCGCCGACGCCTTCCCGCCGGGCAGCGTCGACTTCCTGCACCTCGTCGGCTCGGCCGGCGCCGTCTTCGGCGTTCCCGGGCAGGGCGCGTACGCGGCGGCGAACGCCTACCTCGACGGCCTCGCCCGGCGCCGGGCCCACGAGGGCGCCGACGACACCCTCGCGCTGGACTGGGTCGCGTGGGACGGCATGGGATTCGGCGCCGACGCCGTGGTGGTCCGGGACGAGCTGGCGAGGCTCGGCTCGCGCCCGATCCGGTCCGGAGAGGCCTTCGCAGCATGGGATCACGCGGCCGCGCACGGCCCGACCCAGGCGATCATGGTGCCGCGCCCCGCGGCCGAGAGCGCCGCCCCGGCCGCGGCCGCCGAACCCGGCTCCGACTGGTCCGCGATGGAGCCCGCGGACGCGTTGAGCCGCATCGAGGACGGGCTGCGCGGCATCGTCGCGCGCGAGCTGCGCCTCGACCCGGGCGAGCTGACCGCCGATCGTCCCTTCGCCGACATCGGGCTCAATTCCGTGATGGCCATGTCGATCCGACGCGATGCCGAGGAGCTGGTGGGCACGGAGCTGTCGGTCACGATGCTGTGGAACCACCCCACGCTGGGCTCGCTCGCCGGGCACCTCGCGGAACGGGTGGGCGTGCAGGTGGACGGGGCGCCGGCCGCGGGCCACGGCGCCGTCGAGGGCACGGAGGACGGCCTGTTGGAGAGCCTGTTCGACAGCGTGGAGGAGAACGCACTATGACGACGGTGCAACCGGACGCGGGGACGATCCGCTCCTGGATGGTCCAGCAGTTGGTCGATCGCTTCGGCGTCGACCGGTCCGCCCTCGGAACGGGAACGCCGCTCATCGATCTCGGTGTCGGCTCCAAGGACGCCATCGTCCTGGCGGGTGAGCTGGGTGAACTGGTGGGACGGCCGGTCTCCCCGGTCGAGCTGTTCGAGCATCCCACGATCGATCAGCTCGTCGCACACCTGACCGACGACGCGGCGCACCGGCCCGAGACCGACATCGAGGACCGCGCGCGGGGCCGCATCGACGAACCGATCGCGATCGTCGGCCTCGGTTGCCGGTTCCCCGGCGGCGCCGACGATCCGGACGCCCTGTGGGACCTGCTCTCCGGCGGCCGCAACGGTGTGCGCGAAGTGCCCGCCGACCGGTGGGCGCCGTGGGACGACGGCGGCGAGGAGCTCGGCGCCGTCCTCGCCGGCACCACGCGGTGGGCCGGCCTGCTCGACGACATCGCCGGCTTCGACGCGGAGTTCTTCGGCGTCCCGCCGCGCGAGGCGGCCGCCATGGACCCGCAGCAGCGGATCCTGCTCGAGGTGGCCTGGGAGGCGCTCGAACGCGCGGGCATTCCGCCGGAATCGCTGCGGCGCAGTCGCACCGGCGTCTTCGTCGGCGCGTGCCTGAGCGAGTACGGCGTCCTCTCCGCGGCCGACCTGACCGCGATCGACGCCTGGAGCAACACCGGCGGCGCGCTGAGCATCATCGCCAACCGGCTCTCCTACCTGCTCGACCTGCGCGGGCCCTCCCTCACCATCGACACCGCGTGCAGCTCCTCGCTGGTCGCGGTGCACCTCGCCACGCAATCGCTGCGACTGGGGGAGTCCGACACCGCGCTCGTCGGCGGGGTCAACCTGCTGCTCTCCCCGGCCGTCTTCCGCGGTTTCGACGCCTCCGGCGCGCTCTCGCCGACGGGGACGTGCCGCGCGTTCGACGCCGCGGCCGACGGCTTCGTCCGCGGCGAGGGCTGCGGCGTAGTGGTGCTCAAGCGGCTCTCCGACGCCCAGCGCGACGGCGACGACGTGCTCGCCGTGATCCGCGGCAGCGCCGTCAACCAGGACGGCCTCTCGAACGGGCTGTTCGCGCCCAACCCCGCCGCGCAGATGGCGGTCCTGCGCAGCGCGTACGCCGCGGCGGGCGTCTCGCCCCGCGACGTGGACTACGTGGAGGCGCACGGCACAGGCACCCCGCTGGGCGACCCGATCGAGGCCCGCGCGCTGGGCGGAGTCCTCGGCCGCGGCCGGCGGGCCGACGAGCCCCTCCTGATCGGCTCCGTCAAGGGGAACCTCGGCCACCTCGAGGGCGGCGCCGGCATCGCGGGCATGATCAAGACCGTTCTCGCCCTGCGGCATCGGCTGCTGCCCGCCACCCCGCACCACGCCGACCCGAACCCGCACATCCCGTTCGATCAGCTGCGGCTCGCCGTCGTGCAGGAGCAGCGGCCGTGGCCGGCCGTCGACCGGCCGCGCCGCGCCGGGATCTCCTCGTTCGGCTTCGGCGGCACCAACGCNCACGTCGTGCTCGAGNAGNCGCCCGCGCGCGCGGACGGCCCGCCGCCCCCGGCCGAGCCGGTGACCACCCTGACGCTCTCCGCCCCGTCCGCGCCCCGTCTCGCCGCGTGGGCGNAGCGCCTCGCCGACNGGNTCGACGGTGCCGGGGCNGGCTTCCCGCTGCCGGCCGCGGCGGCCGCCCTCGCGCTGCGGCGCCCCACCCACTCCGTCACGGCGAGCGTCGTCGCGCGCGACACCGCGGGCGCTGCGGCCGCGCTCCGGGCCCTGGCCGCGGGCGAGCAGCACACCGCACTGACCCCGGTGCGCTCCGACAACCCCGGCGGTGGCACCGTCTTCGTCTTCTCCGGACAGGGCGCGCAGTGGGCCGGGATGGGACGCGACCTGCTCGCGCAGGAGCCCGCCTTCGCCGCCGCCGTGGACCGGCTGGAGCCGGACTTCCAGGCGCAGGTCGGATTCTCGCTGCGCGACGCCCTCGCCGCCGGCCTGCCCTTCGAGGGCGACGAGCGGCTGCAACCCGCCCTGGTCGGGCTGCAGCTCGCGCTCACCGAAGCCTGGCGCGCGCACGGCGTCGAGCCCGACGCCGTCATCGGCCACTCGGTCGGCGAGGTGACGGCGGCCGTGGTCGCGGGCGCGCTGACGGTGGAGCAGGGCCTGCGCGTGGTCGCCGCGCGCGGCGCGCTGATGGCCGAGCGCGACGGGCAGGGGGCGGTCGCGATGCTCGGCGTCGGCGCGGAGGCCGCCGCCGAGCTCATCGCGCCGCACCCGGGTGTAGAGATCGCGGTCCTCGCCGCCGACGGCCAGACCGGCGTCGCCGGCCCGCCCGCGGCCGTGGACGCCGTCATCGAGGCGGCGACGGCGCACAACGTCTTCGCCCGCCGCGTGGATATGCGCGTCGCCTCGCACACGGCCCAGATGGACCCGATCCTCGGCCGGCTCACCGCCGCCCTCGCGGACCTGATCCCCGCGACCCCGTCGATCCCGTTCCACTCCACGGTGCGCGCGGGCGATGCCGCGCCCCACGTCGACGCCGACTACTGGGCGGACAACGTCCGCCGGCCCGTCGACCTGCGCGGCGCGGTCGCCGCCGTCGCGGGACACGGGACCGTGATCGAGATCAGCGCGCACCCGGTCCTCACGCACGCGCTCGCCGCGACCCTCCCCGGGGATGCCCTCGTGCTCGGCACGCTCGAGCGCGACGGTGACGACCTCGTCGCCTTCCGGCGCGCCGTGGCCGCCGTCCGCCCACCGCGGCCGGCGGCGGACGCCGGAGCGCGCGGCGCGGCGGGCAGGCTCCCCACCGCGCCGTGGCAGCACCGTCCGTACTGGCTGGCCGAGCGCTCCGGAGTGCGCCCCGGCGCCGCCGGCGCGCCCGCCGACCCCGGTGCCGGGGAGCCCGCGGACTGGCGCTACCGACTCGACTGGGTCGCGCAGGACGCCCCGCAGCAGGACGCGCCGTCCGGCGGGACCTGGGCCGTGATCGGTGACGGCGACGGTGCGCGGGACCTGGCCGCCGCGCTGGGCGAGGGCGCGACGCTGGTCTCCGCGGCCGAGTTCGCCACGCCCGATACGGTTCCCGCCCCGACGGCGCTGGCGGCGCTCACCGCGGCCGACCACGTCGTCCACGTGCCCGCGCCCGCCGCGGATCCGCTCGACCCGCGCGCCGGGTACGCGGTGTTCGCCACCGGACGCGCGCTAGTGACCGCCCTCGTCGCCCACGGCGGCGGCCGGCTGCACCTGGTGACCCGCAACGCGCAGCCGATCGACGTCGGCGACCGCGCCGATCCCGCGCACGCCGTGCTGTGGGGCCTGGGTCGCACGCTCGCCCTGGAACACCCGCAGCACTTCGGTGGGCTGCTCGACGTCGACGCCTCCGTCCCCGCGCCCGTGCTCGCGCGGTACCTGCGCGCGGAGATCGGGCAGGGCGGCGGGCCGGGTGCCGAGGACCAGGTCGTCCACCGCGGCGGAGTGCGGCACGTGCCGCGCCTGCGCCCGGCGCGCGGCGCGGCGGCGCCCGACGGGGACGTGCTCGACGCGGACGCCGCGCACCTGGTGATCGGCGCCACCGGCAACCTGGGGCCCACCGTGATCCGCGAGCTGGTCCGCGCCGGGGCGCGCACCGTCGTCGCGGTCGCGCGCACCCCCGGGGACCGGCTGCAACCGCTCGTACGGGAGCTGGCCGAGCGCGGCGCGACGCTGCACGTCGTGGCCGCCGACGCCGCCGACGAGGCATCCCTGGCCCCGCTCTTCCGCCGGTTCGGCGCGGACCTGCCGCGGCTGTCGACCGTCCACCTGGCGGCCTTCGGCGGCGGCCCGGTGACGCTCGCCCAGATGCGCGACGAGGACGTGACGGCGATGTTCCGCCCGAAGCTCGACGCGGTGGCGGCGCTGGACCGGCTCACGCGCACCGTCGACCTCGACGCCTTCGTCCTGTTCACCTCGATCTCGGGCCTGACCGGCTCGCGGTGGCTGGGCCACTACGCGGCGACCACCACCTACCTCGACGCCTTCGCCTTCGCCCGGCGCGCCGCGGGACTGCCCGCGACGGTGATCAACTGGGGACTGTGGCGTTCGCTGTACGAGACGCAGGACGCCGTGGTCCGCGAGACCACCGAGAGTTCCGGCCTGGTCCCCATGGAGGACGGGATCGCGATCCGCGCCCTTCCTCGCGCCCTCGCGCCCGGGGCCCCGGTGCGGTCGGTGGTGGTCGCCGCCGACTGGCCGACGCTGGCCGCGGCGTACCGGGTGCGGGCGGCGCTGCGCATCGTCGACGACCTGGACGCGCACGCCGGGGGCGGCACGACCGACGCCGCCACGGAGCTGCGGACCGCCCTGCGGGCCGCGCCGCTCGATCAGCGCGAGACCCTCCTCGGCGACGCCGTCGCCGAGATCGTGGCCGCGGCACTGGGACTCGAATCCGCGGCGGTGCTCGACCGGGGCGCGGGCTTCTTCCAGGCCGGCATGGATTCGCTCACCGTGGTCACCGTGGCGCGCACGCTCGCCCAGGCCGTCGGCGAGGACCTGCCGACCTCGGTGGTCTTCGACTACCCGAGCGCCGACGGCCTCACCGCCCATCTGTCCGCCATCCTGCCCGAGCTCATCGAGGCCCGTGCGGTCGACGCCGCCACCGACGACTACGACGACTTCAGTGAGGACGAGTTGCTCGCGCAGCTCGCGGAAAGGCTGGGCTGATCATGACGTCCGCCACCACCCCGGACCGCCGGGCACTCATCACCGACGCGCTACGGCGGATCGACGACCTCACCGAGCGGCTCGCGATCGCCGAGCAGGGCGCGAGGGAGCCCATCGCCGTCGTGGGCATGGGCTGCCGCCTGCCCGGCGGGGTCGACGGCCCCGACGAGTACTGGGACCTGCTCGAGAGCGGCGCCGACGGCGTCGTGCGCGTGCCCGAGGACCGGTGGGACGCCGACGCGCTGTACTCGGCGGACCACACGGTTCCCGGCACCATCTGCAACCGCGACGGCGGCTTCCTCACCCACTGGGACCCCGCGCAGTTCGACGCGGAGTTCTTCGGCATCTCCCCGCGCGAGGCCGCGGGCATGGATCCCCAGCACCGGCTCCTGCTGGAGGTGGCGTGGGAGGCCCTGGAGCACAGCGGGATCGTGCCCAGCAGCCTGCGCGGCACCCGCACCGGGGTGTACGTCGGCCTCACCACCGCCGACTACTCGAACGCCCTCGCCGGCGAGCTCGAGCTCGACGAGATCGACCCGTACATCCCCTTCGGCAGCGCGCACAACTTCGCCGCGGGCCGGCTGTCGTACTTCCTCGGCCTGAACGGGCCGGCGGTCGTGCTCGACACCGCGTGCTCGTCGTCCCTGAGCGCGATGCACCTCGCCTGCCAGGGCCTGCGCCGCCGGGAGAGCGACGCCGCGCTCGTGGCCGGTGTCAATCTCGTTCTCAGCCCGGAGAACAGCATCGCCTGCTCGCGCTGGGGGATGCTCGCCCCGGACGGCCGGTGCAAGTCCTTCGACACCGCCGCCGACGGCTACGTCCGCAGCGAGGGCTGCGGCGTCGTCGTGCTCAAGCGGCTCTCGGACGCCGTCGCCGCCGGCGACCGTGTGCTCGCGCTGGTCCGCGGCACCGCCGTCAACCAGGACGGCGCGAGCAGCGGCCAGACGGTGCCCAACGGTCCGGCGCAGCAGGCGCTGCTCCGGCAGGCGCTCGACGCCTCCGGCCTCGAACCGGCCGACATCGACTTCGTGGAATCGCACGGCACCGGAACGGGACTCGGCGATCCGATCGAACTCGACACCCTCGACCGGGTCTTCGGCGAGCGCGGCGAGGCGGCGCCGCTGATCGTCGGTGCGGTCAAGTCCAACCTCGGGCACCTCGAGTCCGCCGCCGGCATCGCCGGCGTCATCAAGACCGTGCTCGCCCTGGGCCGGGGCCGGATCCCGCGGAACCTGCACTTCGAGTCCCTCACGCCGCACGCCTGCGCGGGTGCGGCGCGCTTCGTCTTCCCCACCGACACCGTGGACTGGCCCGAGCGGGATCGCCCACGCCGGGCCGGGGTCTCCTCCTTCGGCGTGAGCGGGACGAACGCCCACGTCGTGCTCGAGGAGGCGCCCGCCGCGGACCCGGCCGCCGCTCCCGCGCCGGAGCCCGGCGACGCCACCGTGCACCGGATCATCGTGTCCGGCAAATCGATCGGTCGGGTCGAGGCCGCCGCCGCGAACCTCGCCGACTGGCTCGCCGGTCCGGGCGCGACGGTGCCGCTCGCCGACGTCGCGGACGAGATCGCCCATCGGCGGCCCCGGTTCCCGCGGATCGCCACCGTCGTCGCGAGCGATCACGACGGTGCCGTACAGGGCCTGCGGGCGCTGGCCGCCGGCCGCCCCGCGCCCGGGGTGGTCGCGCCCCAACGCGGAGGCCGGCGCAGCGGGACCGTGTTCGTCTTCTCCGGGCAGGGCGCGCAGTGGGCGGGGATGGGCCGGCGACTACTGCGCACCGAACCCGCTTTCGCGGACGCCGTCCGCGCGCTCGAGCCGGAATTCCGCCGCATCGTGGGCTTCTCACTGGAGCAGGCCCTGCTCGACGGCGAGGTGACCAGCGGGATCGATCGCATCCAGCCGGTGCTGGTCGGGATGCAGCTCGCGCTCGTCGAGCTCTGGCGCTCGCGCGGGGTGCACCCGGACGCGGTGATCGGGCACTCGATGGGCGAGGTCGCTGCGGCGGTCACCGCCGGGGCCCTCTCCGTGGCGGACGGCCTGACCGTGATCGCCACCCGGTCCGCCCTCATGCGCCGCGAGCTCGCCGGTCGCGGCGCCATGGCCGTCCTCGAGCTCGACGAGGCCGCCGCGGCCGAGGTCGTGGCCCGCCACGACGGGGTCTCGATCGCGGTCGTCGCGTCGCCCCGGCAGTGCGTCGTCGCGGGCGATCCCGAGCGGGTCGACGCCGTGATCGCCGAGGTCTCCGCCCGCGACCTCCTGGCCCGCCGGGTCGAGGTCGACGTGGCCTCGCACCACGCCACCGTCGACCCGATCCTGGACGAGCTGCGGGCGGCGCTGAGCGGCGTCGCCCCCACCGCGCCCCGGATCACCTTCCACTCCACCGTGCGCGCGGGGGAGCGCGCGCCCCGCCCGGATGCCGACTACTGGGCCGAGAACCTGCGCCACCCTGTGCGTTTCGCGGACGCCGTCGCTGCTGCCGCCGCCGAGAACGGCACCTTCATCGAGATCAGCCCGCACCCGCTGCTGACCGGCGCGATCGCCGACGGCGTGGACGACGCGGATCACCTGGTGGTGGGCACCCTGCTGCGCGAGACCCCGGAGCAGGCGGTCTTCGAGGCAAACCTGGTCGCGGTCCGCGGACCGTCGTACCCGGAGACGGTCGGGGCGCTGCGCCCACCGGTCGCCGTGCCGACCACCCCGTGGCTGCGCCGCCGGCANNNGNTNGNNCAGGATCGGGTCGACGGTGGCGTGGTGCGAGGCCACGTCGACCTCGACCCGGCGGGCCAGGAGGTCGCGGGCGGAGACCTCGGCGATCACGGCNGCGCCGGACGGTGGGCCCAACGGCTGGTTCCTCACCCTCGAGCACCCCGCCCGCGAGGCCGGCGGCGCGCCCGACGAGAGCAGCCGGTGGCTGGTGCTCGCGGAGGTCGGCGGCACGGAGCTGGCGGAGGCGCTCGGGGCCGGCTCCGACAGCCTGCCCGCCGCCGCGCTGCGCCAGGACCCGGATGCGGTGCGCGCCGCTCTCGCCGGCGCGGACCGCGTGCTCTACGCCCCCGCGCCGGCCGCCGACGGCCTCGACCCGATCGCGGCGCGCCGCGTGCTCGGCGACCTGACGGCGCTGGTCCGGCTGCTCGCCGGGAGCGATCGCGCGCCGCGACTGACCGTGCTCACCCGCAACGCGGAGGCGGTCGCCGAGGGCGAGGCCGCGAGCGCGGTGCACGCCGCGCTGTGGGGCGCCGGCCGTACCCTCGCGCTGGAGCACCCCGAGTTCTGGGGCGGCCTCGTCGACGTCGATGCGGCCGTCCCGCCGGCGCTGCTCGCGCCGATCCTGCGCGCCGAGGCCGGCAACGACGACGGCGACGACCAGGTGCACCACCGAGCGGGCGTGCGCCGCGTGCCGCGCCTGCGGCGCGCGAGCGTCCCGATGGCCCGGGCCGACGTCGACCCCGACCTCGCCCACTTGGTGGTGGGTGCGACCGGGAACATCGGCGGCGACCTGGTGCGTCAACTGGCGCGGATGGGCGCCGGTACGGTGGTGGCGCTCTCGCGCCGCGGCGGGCTGCCGGAGGGACTCGCGGACGAGGCCGCCGCGCAGGGCGCGACGGTGATCCCGGTCGCGGTGGACGCCTCCGATGCGCAGGCACTGGCCGCGCTGTTCGCGCGGTTCGGGGCCGATCTGCCGCCGCTGGGCGGGATCCACGTCGCCGCACTCGCGGGCGGCGCCGGGGCGCTCTCCGAGCTCACCGACGGCGACGTGGACGCGATGTTCCGGTCCAAGGTGGACGTCCTCGCCAACCTGCATCGGCTGAGCCTCGGTGCGCCGGTGCGCGAGTTCGTGATCTTCTCGTCGATCACCGGGATCATCGGCTCGCGCTGGTTGGGGCACTACACCGCCGCGAACGCCTACGCGGACGCGGTCGCCGCGACCCGACGGCACCTGGGTCTTCCGGCCCGCGTGGTGGATTGGGGCCTGTTCGAGTCCTGGGCGCAGGCGCAGCCCGAGACCGCCTCGGCGGGCCTGACGCCGATGCCCAACGACGCCGCCGTCCGCTGCCTGCCCGCCGTGCTCGGGCCCGAGGCGCCCACCCGGAGCATCGTCGTGGGCGCCGACTGGCCGCGCCTCGCGGAGAACTTCCGCAGCCGCACCGCGTTCCGGGTGGTCGACGACCTGCTCGGCGCCGCCGGGCCCACCCTCGCGCAGCTGCCGACACCGGCCCCCGGCGTCCTGACGGCCGTGAACGGCGCCGACGTCCGCGTGTCCGCGGCGGACCGGCCGCACGCGACGGCCCACCGGGTGCGCGGCGTCGAGGTGGTGCCGGTGTCGGTGCTCGCTGCCTCGCTGCTGGCGGCGCGCCCCGGGGAACCGCTGCGCGACATCCGCTTCGAGTACCCGATCGTGCTCGATCAGCCGCGCGCCGTGCGGGTGACCGCCGGCCCGGATGCGATCACGATCAGCTCGAGCACCGATCCGCAGGCGCCCGCCGACCGGTGGATCCGGCACGCGGCGGCGGGGATCGGTGCCCCGGCCGGGCGGTCGCGGCCGGCGGCCGAGGAGTCGGTCGCCCCGCACGAGGAGGGCCTCGAGGACGTCGACTACGACGCCGCCGCGGTGGCCGAGCTCGCCCGCGGGTGGGGCGTCGAGGGCGTCCCGTTCCGCTGGGAGGTCGTCGATCACGAGGCCGGTCCCGGCGCGCTGCGGGCCCGCGTCCGGCTGCCGCGCGAGGCGGCCACCGCGGCCGCGATCGACGCCGCGGTGCACCTGGCGCGGCTCACGGGCGGGCTCGACGACGGGCTGCTGCTGCCGACCGCGATCGGATCCGTGACGCAGGACGGGGATCTCGGTGCCGAGGCCGTCGTCGTGGTGGGGCGCCGCGCCGACCGCGACGAGGGGCTGCTCGTCGATGTCCGGGTGGACGACCCGGACGGGCGAACGGCACTGCGGCTGACCGGGGTGCGGTTCGCGGCGGTCGACCCGATCGTCGTCGCCGGTCCCGGGGACGACGGCTCGACCGCGGCCCCGATGCCCGTCACCGACCTGACGGCCCTCGCGCCCGCGGAGGTGCCGGGCGCGGTGGAGCGGGCGCTCCGAGAGGTGCTGGCACGAGAACTGGGTACCGACCCCGGTGCCGTGGACGTCGAGCAGCCCTTCCCCGAGCTGGGGCTGGACTCGATGATGGCGATGGCGATGCTGCGCGACGCCAAGGCGGTTCTGGGGGTGGACCTCTCGGCCACGATGTTGTGGGACCACCCGACCGTGGCCCGGCTCTCCGCGCACATCGCCGCGACCGTCGCACCGACCGCGGCCGCCGGCGCCGCATCGCCCGGCGCCGCACCGCCGCCCGGCGTCGAGGCAGCACCCGACGACGTCGGCGGCCTGCTGGACGAACTGTTCGAGAGTGCGGAGAACTTCGACTTCGCCGAGGGAGAGATCTGATGGCCGATACCGACCAGACATCGCCGACGACGGGCGCCGCGCCCCGCGGTTCGACCTACGCGCGGGTGCAGGCGATGAGCGAGGTCCAGCGCGACGCGCTCACCGACCAGTTCGCCAAGGCGGCGCGGATCTCCGCGGCCGAGCCGATCGCGGTCGTCGGCATCGGCTGCCGCTTCCCGGGCGGCGCGAACGCGCCGCAGCAGTACTGGGACATGCTCATGCGCGCCCAGGACGCCGTGGTGGAGGTGCCGCCCGACCGCTGGGACGCCGATGCCTACTTCGACGCCGATCCCGCCATGCCCGGCCGGATGCCCTCGAAGTGGGGCGGGTTCCTCGACGGCATAGCCGGTTTCGACGCCGAACACTTCGGCATCGCACCGCGGGAAGCCGAGACCATGGACCCGCAGCAGCGGATCCTGCTCGAGGTCGCCTGGGAGGCGCTCGAGCACGCCGGCATCTCGACGCAGCGCACCGAGGGCCTGCGCGCCGCGGTCATGATGGGCGTCTACTACAACGAGTACCAGTCGACGTCGGCGGCGGACCCGGACACGATCGACGCGTACTCCGCGACCGGTAACGCCCACAGCGTCACCGTGGGCCGGATCGCCTACCTGCTGGGCCTGCGCGGCCCCGCGATCGCGGTGGACACCGCGTGCTCCTCCTCCCTGGTCTCGGTCCACCTGGCCTGCCAGAGCCTGCGCTCGCGCGAGAGCGACCTCGCCCTGGCGGGCGGCGTGAGCCTGATCCTGCGGCCGGAGACCCAACTGGCGCTGGGCAAGTGGGGGATGCTCTCGCCGCGGGGCCGGTGCCACTCCTTCGACGCCGGGGCCGACGGCTTCGTGCGCGGCGAGGGGTGCGGCGTGGTGGTCCTCAAGCGGCTCACCGACGCGGTGCGCGACGGGGACCGCGTGCTCGCCGTGGTCCGCGGCTCGGCCACCAACCAGGACGGCCGCAGCAACGGGCTGACAGCGCCCAACGCGCCCGCCCAGCGGGAGGTGATCGCCCGCGCCCTCGGCGAGGTTCCCGCGGCCTCCATCCATTTCGTCGAGACCCACGGCACCGGCACCGCGCTCGGCGATCCGATCGAGTTCGACGCGCTCTCCCAGGTGTACGGCGCGGGCGAGAGCCGCTGTGCGCTCGGCGCGGTGAAGACCAACATGGGCCACCTCGAGGCCGCGGCCGGGATCGCGGGGTTCATCAAGTCGGTGCTCGCCGTCCACCGCGGCCAGGTCCCGCCCAACCTGCACTTCACCCGGTGGAATCCGGCGATCGATGCCGCCCCCACCCGGCTCTACGTGCCGACCGAGCCGGATCCGTGGCCGTCGGCCACCGGGCCGCGCCGGGCGGCCGTCTCGTCGTTCGGTCTGGGCGGCACCAACGCGCACGTCGTGCTCGAGCAGGGCCCGGACGTCGAGCCGTCCACGCCGCCCGCCGGACCGACGGTGCTCCGCATCGGCGGCGGCTCCGCCGAGGCGGTCGCCGCGCGCGCCGCCGACCTCGCCTCCTGGCTCGCCGGCAAGGGGACGTCCGTCGCGCTGAACGACGTCGCGTACACCGCCGCCCGGCAGGGCGACGGCGCGGCCGTGGCCGGCGCAATCGTCGCGCGGGATCACGCGGGCGCCGTCGAGGGGCTGCGGGCCCTGGCCGCCGGGGAGTTCCGCCCGGGGGTCGGCGCGCCCGCCGCGGCGCCGAAGCCCGGCGTCGTCTTCGCCTTCTCCGGACAGGGCTCGCAATGGCCCGGGATGGGACGCAGGCTGCTCGCCGAGGAGCCCGCGTTCGCCGCCGCCGTCGACCGGATCGAGCCGGAGTTCACGGCGCAGGTGGGCTTCTCGCTGCGGGAGACCCTGCGCAGCGGAGAGCCCGTCGAGGGCATCGACCGGATCCAACCGGTGCTGGTGGGAACGCAGCTCGCGCTGGCCGAGCTGTGGCGCGCCCACGGCGTGACCCCGGACGCCGTCATCGGGCACTCGATGGGGGAGGTCACCGCGGCCGTGGTGGCCGGCGGCCTGACCGTCGCCGATGGCCTGCGGGTGATCGCCACCCGGTCCGCCCTCATGCGGCGCGAACTGTCCGGGCAGGGCGCGATGGCCCTGCTGGAGATGGACGCCGCGAGCGTCGAGGACCTGCTCAGCGCGCACGAGGGCGTCTCGATCGCGGTCATCGCCTCGCCGCGGCAGACCGTCGTCGCCGGATCGACGCAGGCGGTCGACGCCGTCGTGGCCGCGGTCTCCGCCCGCAACCTGCTGGCCCGCCGCGTCGAGGTGGACGTCGCCTCGCACCACGCGACGGTCGACCCGATCCTGCCCGAGCTGCGCACCGCCCTCGCCGGACTGCAGCCCGTCGCACCCCGGATCCCGGTGCTCTCCACCGTGCGGCCGGGCGAGGAGGCCCCCGTCTTCGACGCCGAGTACTGGGTGGCGAACCTGCGCCGGCCCGTCTCCTTCGCCCCCGTGGCGGCCGAGGCGGCCGCCCGCTACGGCTCCCTGATCGAGGTCAGCCCGCATCCCGTCCTGACGCACGCGCTCACGGACAACGTTCCGCCGGACCGCGGCGTGGCGGTGCTGCCCACCCTGCTGCGCGACGAGGACGAGACCGTCGTCTTCCACACCCACCGCGCCCGGCTCGGCGGCGAGCCGCCGGCCGGCCGGATCATCGACGTGCCACCGCACACCTGGAAGCACGAGCGGTACTGGGCGAGCGCCGTTCCCGGCCGCCGCGCCGGCGGCGCCGGCGCGGCGCACCCGCTGCTCGGCGATCGCGTGGACCTGCCCTCCGGGACGGGCGTGGTGTGGCACGGTGACGTCGGCCTCGACGCGATCGCCTGGCTCGCGGACCACCGGGTGCAGGGGCAGCCGATCATGCCGGCCGCAGGGTTCGCCGAGATCGTGCTCGCCGCGGGCCGGGCGGCCCTGGGCCCGGAGGCCGTCGCGGCGACCCGGCTCGACGTGGAACAGATGCTGCCGCTGACCGATTCGGTACCACTGACCACGCAGCTCACGCGCGCCGACGACGGTACCGCCCTGGTCGAGGTGTTCAGCCGCACCGCCGCGGGGGAGTGGGTGCGGCACGCCCGCGCCCGCGTCGGCGTGGCGCAGGAACCGGCGGGAGCGCCCGTCGGGGCCCCGGCCGACGGTGCGCCCGTCTCACCCCGCGCGGTCTACACGGCGCTGCGCCGTGCCGGCGCGCACCACGACCGCGCCTTCGCCGCTCTGGAGCGAGTGCTGCGCGACCCGGCGGGCGCCGCCGAGGCGGACATCGCGCTGCCTACCGAGGCGACCGCGCACCCGGCGCTGCTGCTGCACCCGGTGGCGCTGGACGCCGCGCTGCAGACCCTCGCCGCGGCCCTGCCCGACGAGGCCGCCGACGGCGACGCCGCCTACCTCCCCGTCGCCGTGGAGTCGATCCGGCTGCACGCCCCGGTGGGACGCCGCGCGCTGTGCCGCGCCCGGATCACCTCCCTCGGCGACGAGGGCGCCACCGGTGACATCACCGTCCTCGACACCGCGGGGACCGTCGCCGTCGAGGTGCGCGGGGTGTTCCTCCGGCGCATCCACCGCCGATCGGTTCCGCTGCCGTTGGAGCGCAAGCTGTTCGGGCACCGGTGGGAGGCCGTTCCCGCCCCGGCCGCGGCCGCCGCGACGGGCTCCGAGGGCTGGCTGGTGCTCGCGGGCACCGACGATGCCGCCCGCGCGGCCGCGGACTCGCTCGCGGCGCCGCACCGCCGGATCGTCACGGCCGGGTTCGACGAGCGCGCNCTCGCCGACGCCGTCGCCCGATGCGCGGAGGACCCCGAGCACCCCCCGACGGACGTGGTGCTGCTGCTGGAGGGCGCACCGTCGGAGACCGGGACCGGGACGGGCGCCGAGGAGGCCGAGGCACTGGTCTGGCGGGTCGCCACGGCGGTGCGCGCCGTGACGAGCGGGTGGCACGGCCGGGCGCCCCGGCTGTGGCTGATCACCCGCGACGGGCTGGTCGTGCGCGACGGCGACGCCGGCACCCCCGCGGCGGGCGCGCTGACCGGGTTGGTCCGCGTGCTCGCGTACGAACACCCCGACCTGCGGGCCACGCTCGTCGACCTGCCCTCCGGCGCCGATCTCGGCGGTGCGCTGGCGCGCGAGAGCGCGGCGCCCGGGGCGGACGACCTCATCGCCTGGCGCGACGGGGTGCGGTACGTCCAGCGGCTGGTCCGCCGCGAGGGCACCCCCGCCACGACCGGCACTCCCGCGGTGCGGGCCGACGGCGCGTACCTCGTGACCGGCGGCCTCGGCGGCATCGGGCTGGTGATCGCCCGGCACCTGGTCGCGGCCGGGGCGGGCCGGGTGGTGCTCAGCGGCCGCGGCGAGCCCTCGCCGGAGGCGGCCGCGGCGCTCGACGAGCTCCGCGCCGATGCGGACGTGGAGTACCTGCGCGGCGACATCGCCGACCCGGGCGTCGCCGAGCGGCTGGTGGCCGCGGCCGAGGCGACGGGCCGCCCGCTGCGCGGCGTGATCCACTCCGCGGCGGTGCTCGACGACGAGCTGGTCGCCGCGATGTCGCGCGATGCACTCGGCCGGGTGTGGCGGCCCAAGGCGCTCGGCGCCGACCGGCTGGACGCGGCGACGGCGGACCGCGACCTGGACTGGTGGGTCCTGTTCTCGTCGGTGGCCTCGCTGCTCGGCTCGCCCGGGCAGGGCGCCTACGCCGCGGCGAACGCGTACCTCGACGCCCTCGCCGAACGACGGCGCGCTCGCGGCGCCGCGGCGACGGCGATCTGCTGGGGCCAGTGGTCCGAGGTGGGGCTCGCCCGCTCGCTGGACATGGGGGTGCTCGACCCGATCTCGCCGGCGGAGGGCCTCGAGGCCCTGGATGCGGTCCTCGGTGGCGGGGACGCCCGCGTCGGCGTCGCCCGGCTGCGGCTCGACCGGGCCGCGTCGGCGTTCCCCGAGCTGGCGGGCCGGGGCTACTTCGCGAACCTCTTCGCCGAGCTCGAACCGGAGGAGGACGCCGGCGCGATCGATCTACAAGCGCTGACGGCACTGCCCTTCGCGGCGGCCGTCACCCTGGTGCTCGACCGCCTGCGCCAACGGATCGGTGCCGTCCTGGGGTATTCCGGCGGCGCCGGGATCGCGACCGACCGCCCCCTCACCGAACTGGGCCTGGACTCGCTGATGGCGGTCCGCATCCGCAACGCGGCCCGCGGTGAGTTCGGGATCGAACCGCCCGTGGCCCTGCTTCTGCAGGGCGCGGACCTCACGGCCCTCGCCGTGGACCTGGTCCGCAGGCTGGGCGTCGACGACGACACGGACGAGACCGCAGCGGCGCCCGGCGGGCTCCGCGATCGAGCGCAGCAGCGCGCCGCGGCGCGCCGGCGCGGAACGGCACGACGGAAGGCAGGCAACACCGTATGACCTCGACCGAGCCCCGCACCGGGATCGACGACGACGCACCCGAGGACGGCGAGTCGATCGCCGTGATCGGCATGGCCGGGCGCTTCCCCGGGGCCCGGACCCTCGCGCAGTACTGGCGCAACCTGCGCGACGGCGTCGAATCGATCGTTCCGCTCGCCGAGGACGAGCTGCGGCGCAGCGGAATCGGCGACGACGCCCTCGACGACCGCGGCTACATCCGCGCCGGCGCCCCGCTCGAGGGCATCGAGGAGTTCGACGCCGCCCTGTTCGGGTTCACCCCGGCGGTCGCCGAGGGACTCGACCCGCAGCACCGCCTGTTCCTGCAGAGCGTGTGGCACGCCATCGAGGATGCGGGGTACCTGCCCGGCGAGCTCGACGGTGCCGTGGGCGTGTACGGGACCAGCTCCGCCAGTGGCTATCTGCTCAACAACCTGATGTCGCGGCTGGACGTCGACCGCACCATCGGCCAGGGTGCCAGCTACGAGATGATCGACCTGTCGCTGCGCAACGACAAGGACCACATCGCGACCCGCATCGCGCACCAGTTCGACCTGCACGGGCCCGCGCTGTCGGTGCAGACCGCCTGCTCCTCGTCGGCCGTGGCCGTGCACCTGGCCTGCCAGGCGCTGCTCTCCGGCGAGGTCGACGCGGCCCTGGCCGGCGGCTCGTCCATCCGGGTGCCCAACCGAGCGGGATACTGGCACACCGCCGGCGCCATGACGTCGCCGAGCGGCCACTGCCGGCCCTTCGACGTGCGCGCCGACGGCACGGTCTTCGGCAGCGGGGTCGGCGTCGTGATGCTCAAGACCCTGGAACGGGCGCGGGCCGACGGCGACCGCGTGCATGCGGTGATCCGCGGCTCGGCGATCAACAACGACGGCGCGGCCAAGATGACCTACGCGGCCCCCACCGCGGCCGGGCAGGCCGCCGTCATCGCGGAGGCGCACGCCGTCGCCGGCGTGGACCCGGCGGACATCGGCTACGTCGAGACCCACGGCACCGGAACCCCGCTCGGCGATCCGATCGAGNTCGAAGGGCTGCGCCAGGCCTTCGATCTCGGCGAGCGCGACCGCGCCGCCCCCTGCCGCCTCGGCTCCGTCAAAGCCAACATCGGGCACCTCGAGGTCGCGTCCGGCATCGCCGGCGTGATCAAGGTGATCCTCGCGCTCAAGCACCGGGCCGTGCCCGGCACGGTGCACTACACGGCCCCCAACCCCGAGCTGCGCCTCGGCGACGGCCCGTTCGCGATCACTCGGGACCTCGTCGACTGGGAGAGTGACGGGCCGCGGCTCGCCGGCGTGAGCTCCTTCGGCGTCGGCGGCACCAATGTGCACCTCGTGCTCGAGGAGGCCCCNTCGCCCGCGGCGCCGGCCCCCGCCCCGGGCGCCTACCCGCTGCTGCTCTCCGCACGCGGGGCCGAGCGGATCGCCGTCGCCCGTGCCCGGCTCGCCGACGAGCTGGAGGCGGACCCGTCGCTGCAACCGGCCGATGTCGCAGCCACTCTCGCCGCGCGGCCCGCCGACACCACCCGCGCCGTGACGGTGGTGCGCGACCGCTCCCACGCGATCACCGCCCTCCGTGCGGGCGAGGGGAGCGTCGGGTCCGTTCCCGACGGTGCCACGGCCGCCACCGACCGGGTGGCGCTGCTCTTCCCCGGGCAGGGCGCCCAGTACGTGGGGATGGCGCGGGGCCTCTACGACGCCGAGCCGGTCTTCGCGCAGAACGTGGACCGCTGCGCCGCCGGCTTCGACGCGGCTCTCGGCATCGACCTCCGCGCGCTGATGTTCGGCGGCCGCAGCCGCGAGCTCGAGCGCACCGATCGCTCGCAGCCCGCCCTGTTCACCGTCGAGTACGCGCTGGCCCGGCTGCTCGAATCGCGCGGCGTGCGGCCGTCGATCCTGGTGGGACACAGCGTCGGCGAGTACGTGGCCGCGACGCTGGCCGGGGTCTTCGACCTGCCCACGGCGATCGCGGTGGTCGCCGAACGCGGCCGGGTGATGCAGGCCGCGCCCCCCGGGGTGATGCTCGCGGTGCCGCTCGGCGAGAGCGACCTCGGGCCCTACCTCGACTCGGACATCGACGTCGCCACGGTCAACGAGCCGGGCGGGTGCGTCGTCGCGGGCCCGGAGGGGGCGATCGCCGACCTGACGGCCAAGCTCGCGGCCGACACGATCACCGCGCGCCGCGTGCGGACCTCGCACGCCTTCCACTCGCGGCTGATGGAACCCGCCGCGACGCGGTTCGCCGACTTCCTCGCCGGCATCGAGCTGCGTGCGCCCCGGATCCCGATGGCCTCCAACGTGACCGGGGCGATGATGAGCGACGAGGAGGCCACGGACCCCGCCACCTGGGCGCGCCAGATGCGGGCCACCGTCCGGTTCGCCGACGAGCTCGACGCCGTTCTCGCCGACCCGCACCGGGTGCTCGTCGAGGTCGGTCCCGGCGGAACGCTGACCTCCGCGGCGAAGCGGCACCCCCGGTTCGGCGACGGACATCGCATCGCGCGGCTCGTGCGGCACCCCGCTCAGGACCGGGACGATCGCGAGTTCTTCCTGGAGGGCCTCGGGCAGCTGTGGGCCGCCGGGCTCGACGTCGACCCGGGAGCGCCGGAGGGACGCGAGGTGCTCCTGCCCGGCTATCCGTTCCTCCCGGAGCGGCATTGGATCGACGCGGCACCGCACCGACGCCCCACCCCGACCTCCGACGCGGGACCGTCCGGCGAGGCGACGGCGGGCGAGGACGGTGCCGACACCGGCGCCGAGGCCGTGCTCGGCCGGGTGTGGGCCGCGTGCCTGGGGGTGGACGCCGTCGACCCGGAGGCGGACTTCTTCGACCTCGGCGGTGACTCCCTCGTGGCGATCGGCGTCTCGATGGCCGCCGGGCACGCCGGGATCGACCTGACCCCGCAGGACCTCTACGACCACCCGACGGTGGCGGCGCTGGCCCGCGCCGTCACCGCCCGCGACGCCGCGGGCGGCCTCGCGGAGCCGACGGCACCGTCGCAGCGCCCGCCGCTCACGCCGAACCTGGCGCGACTCGGCGAATCGGGGCTGCGCGATCACCCGCGGTGGCGGATTCCGCTGGTGCTGGGGGTGGGGTCGGAGGTGACCGCCGAGGACGTGGCCGCCGTACTCGGGGCGCTCGTGCGCCGGCACGACGCCCTGCGGCTCCGGCTGCAACGCGACGAGGCCGGGCTGTGGGAACAGGTGATCGCCGACGCCGACGATGTCGACGGAAACCTGTCGGTCACTGAGGAGAGCACCGCCGCAGCCGATCTCGATACCGCCGCGCAGGAGCGACTGACGGCGATGATCGCCGACGCGGACGCCGGCGCCCCGCCCGTGCGGGCGCTGCTGCTGCGCCCCGCGGGCGGCGGCGACGGTCGGCTCGCGCTGGCCGTGCCCGGCTGGGTGGGCGAGACCCGCTCCCGGGAGATCCTGGCGGCCGACCTGCTCACCGCGTTCGGGCAGCGCGCCGCGGGCATGGAGGTCTTCCTCGCGCCGCCGGCCACCGGGTGGGCGCAGTGGTGCCAGCACTTCGCGGCGCTCGCCGGCCACCCGGCCGTCCTCGAGACCCGGTCGCGCTGGATCGATGCGGCGCGGCCGGCGGTGCGCATCGCGACCGCCGACCCCGACGACGGTCCCGTCGCCGCGGACTACCGCCGCCTGCCCACCATGGTGGGCACGGTGGAGGCGGCCGAGATCGACGACGCACGTCGCCGCACCGGTGTCCGCCTCGAGGAGCTCGTCACCGCGGCGCTCGTGCGCGGGGTGTCGGCGGCGGTGGGCCCCGGCCGCGTGGTGGTCGACGTCGACGGCGACGCCCGGTCCGTGCTCAGGCCCGCCGTCGATACGCGGAACACGGTGGGCTGGTTCACGACCGTCCACCCGGTCGCCCTGACCGTTCCGGACGGCGACGAGGAGCTGGTCGACGACGTGCGGACCGCTCTGCGTGCGGTGCCGCACCACGGCGTCGGCCACGGACTGCTGCGCTACCTGCACGCGCCCACCGCGGCCCACCTGGCCGGGGCGCCCGGCGCCGACCTGCACCTCGTGGTGACCGGCACCGTTCCCGAGCCGCCGGAGATCGCGCACGGCCCCAAGGCGGTGTGGTTCGCCGCCGACGCCGCCATGCCGGTGCGCGACGCCGTGCCCGGCCTCGGGCACGCCGTCGAGGTGCGGGTCTACCGCAGCGGCGGCAGGGTGCACCTGGACTGGTGGTACGACGCGCGGCGCGTCGACGCCGCACGCATCGACGCCCTGTCGGCCGCCGTCGAGCAGGCGCTCGGCGCGGTGTCGCGCACGAACGCGGAGCCCGCGGACGACGAGGCCGACGACTGGGAGCTGGTCGACCTGTCGGAGGGGGATGCGCGATGAGGCACTCCGGACCCGCCGTGATCGTGGAGGGCCTGACCAAGAGCTTCGGCGACTTCACCGCGCTGCGCGGCATCGACCTGCACGTGCGGCGCGGCGAGATCCTCGGCCTGCTCGGTCCCAACGGGGCGGGCAAGACGACGACGGTGGACATCCTCGCCACGCTGTCCCGGCCCACCAGCGGCGTCGCGCGGGTGGCAGGCTGCGACGTGGCGCTCGACCCCGCGGGAGTCCGGCGCGCGATCATGCTCACCGGGCAGAACGCCGCGCTCGACGACCTGCTGACCGGCCGTGAGAACCTGGTCCTGTTCGGGCGCCTGCAGGGCCTGCGCAAGTCCGAGGCCCGCGCCCGGGCGCGGGAACTGCTCCGCCGCTTCGACCTCGACTACGCGGCCGACCGCCGGGTGGGAACGTACTCCGGAGGCATGCGCCGCCGCATCGACATCGCCTGCGGCCTCGTGATCCGGCCGGAGGTGGTCTTCCTCGACGAGCCGACCACCGGGCTCGATCCGCGGAGTCGGCAGGGCGTGTGGGAGCTGGTGGCCCAGCTGCGCGACGACGGGATCGCGACGCTGCTCACCACCCAGTACCTGGAGGAGGCGGACGCGCTGAGCGATCGGATCACCGTGATCGACCGTGGCACCGTCATCGCGGAGGGCACCGCCGACCAGCTCAAGGCCCGCACGGGGGCCACCATCTGCGAGATCGTGCCGCGACACCGCAGCGACGTCCCGGCGATCCTCAGGGCGTTGGGCCCGCTGGTCGGCCGCGAGCGCGTCGCCGAGGGGGCCGATCGGATCTCGATCCCCGCCCCGTACGGGACGCGGACCCTCGTCGCGGCCGTCTCGCGCATCGACCCGACCGGGATCGAGCTGCTCGACGTGGCGCTGCGGCGCCCCTCGCTCGACGAGGTCTTCTTCGCGCTGACCGGCGATCCCGCGACCCGTGACACGGCGGCCGTGCCCGAGGGAGTGACTCTGTGAGCTCTCGCCCCGACACCTCACGGGCGCAGCAGTGGTGGGTGCTGACGGTGCGCGCGGTGGCACCCAGCCTGCGCAACGGCGAGCTGGTCACCCAGGTGGCCGCCTCGGTGATGTTCACCGTGGGCTTCTACATCCCGCTCAAGCAGTTCATGGGCGCCTACGCGGCGACCATGAGCAGCTACGCCCAGTACCTCACCCCCCTCATCGTGCTGCAGGCGATCTCGTTCGCCGCGATCTCCGGCGGGTTCCGGGCCGCCACCGACGCGGTGGAGGGCATCGACCGACGGTTCCGGTCGATGCCGATCGGCCGGCTCACCCCGATGGCGGCGCGCATGTCCGGCAGCATGTACCGGTGCGCGCTGGCGCTGGCGATCTCGCTCGTGTGCGGCTACGTGATCGGCTTCCGCTTCTACGGCGGGCCGCTCCACACCGCGGGGTTCGTGGGTCTGGTGCTGCTGCTCGGGTTCACGCTGTCGGTGCTGGGGGACCTCGTCGGCACCGCCACGCGCAACCCGGACGCGACCACCCACCTGATGATGCTGCCGCAGCTGACGCTGGGCCTGCTCTCGGTCGGGGTGCAGCCGGTCGAGCGGTTCCCCGAGTGGATCCAGGGATTCGTCCGCGACCAGCCGATCTCGCAGTTCGTCTTCGGGCTGCGCGCGCTGGCCGGGGACTCGATCCCCGGCGCGGCGGGCGAGGCGTCCTGGGCGGTCGTCGGCCCCGCGGTCTACTGGGCGCTGGGCCTGCTCGCCGTCCTCCTCCCACTGCACGCCCTCGTCGCGGCGCGGAGGAACCGGTGATGTGCGCGCATCGGTTGGAGGAGCGCCCCGGCACGCGCGTGCGCAGTCATCGGGCCGTTCGATCGAGCGAGCGGTCGCCGCGGGACCTGCTTCGGCAGACCGGAGTACTGGCCGGACGGATCGTCCGGCGCTGGGTGCGGGACCCCGCCACGCTGGCGGAGACGGTGCTGGTGCCGGTCGCCTTCCTCGTGACCCTCGACATCGTGCTCGGAGACGGCATCTCGAAGATCACCGGCGCCGACGCCCTCGCGGGCAGCGTGCCGCTCGTGGCACTGGTCGCGGCCACGCAGGGCGCCACCGTCGGCGGACTCGGTGTGATGGCCGAGCGGGACAACGGATTCCTCGCCCGGTTATGGGGCACGCCGATCCATCGCGGCGCCGGGATCACCTCCCGGCTGCTCGCCGAGGCGCTGCGGATCGTCGTCGCCACGTCGGTCCTCACCGTCACCGGTGTCCTGCTCGGTCTGCGCTTCGAGAACGGCGTGCTCTCCGTGCTCGGCTGGCTGCTGGTGCCGGTGCTCTTCGGCGTGGCCTTCGCGACCGCGGTCCTGACCGTCGCCGTCTACGCCGCGAAGACCATCGTCGTGGAGGCCACCGCCCTGATCTCCGGACTGTTCATGTTCTTCTGCACCGGATTCGTGCCCCTCGACCAGTACCCGGAGTGGCTGCGCCCGGCGGTGCAGCACCAGCCCTTCAGCAACACCGTGGACACCATGCGCGGTCTGGCCGTGGGCGGCCCGGTGGCCGCGCCGCTCATGGAACTGCTCGCCTGGACGGTGGGCATCATCGCGGTGTGCGTCGTGCCGCTCACCATCGGCTACCGCCGGGCGAGCACCCGAGATTGAACCGAGAAAGGCAGAGATGTTCGAATCCGCTGTCCTGCGCCCGCTGGCCGAGAGCGAGAAGATGTTCGCCGAGACCCACAACTTCGTCGGGCTCGGAGCCCACGTGCGCGGGCCCGTCGATGTCGAGCTGCTGGGCGAGGCCTTCGAGACGTTGCTCGAGGTGCATCCGGTGCTCGCCGCGCGCCTCGAGCCGGACGGGGACGGCGGCTTCCGGATCGTCGCCGACGACCTCCTGCCGCAGGGAGTCGTGCTCGCCTCCGACGCCGCGGCCGATCAGCCCTTCGACCAGGTGCAGTCGTTGGTGCGGCTGGTCGTCGATCCGCGGGAGACCGAGACCGCGGCGACGCTGTACGTCCACCACGCGCTCGCCGACGGCCATCACCAGTTCGCGCTGATCGAGGAGTTGTTCGGGTTCTACACCGACCTCGTCGCGACGGGCACCGTCAGCCCCGGGCCGGTGCGACCGACGCCGGCCGCGCTGGAGGCGGTGCTCGCGGAGCGGAACATCGTCAAGCAACGTCGATCCGGGCTCGAACGGTTCATGCCCGCGATGTACGCCTACGATCTGCCGGCCTCGCGCCGGTCGGTGACCGCGGAGCGCCCGGACCGGCCGATCCGGGTGCCGATGGTGCAGCACACCATGAGCGCCGCGGAGACCCGCGCGCTCTTCGACGTCTCGCGCGCGGAGCGGGTCAGCGTGAACGGGATCTTCTCCGCCGCCGTGCTGCTCGCGGAGTGGCGGCTGCGCGGCGGGACCGCCGTCCCGGTGCCCTACATCTACCCCGTCGACCTGCGCTACGTGCTCTCCCCGACCGTGTCGGCCACGGCCTGCACGAACCCGGTCGGCGTGGCGACGTATCTCGCCGAGATCGACTCGGAGACCGGGATCCTGGACCTGGCGCGCGAGATCGCCGAGACGTTCCGCGCGGACCTGGCCGAGGGCGTGATCCAGCAGTCGCTGCTGCACTTCCGCCCCGCGTACGTGGGGAACCCGCCGGGGCTGCCGGACGTGGTGATGGTGACCGACAACGGCGTGGTGCCACCGGTCCGGACCCCGCCGGGCGTCGAGCTCAGTGCCGTGCACGGCGAACTGTACTTCCAGGTGGGCTCCGGGATCGAGATGTACACCAGCAAGGTCTTCGACGGCCGGCTGCAGCTCGAGTACCACACGCACGGAGCCGATCCGGAGCGCGCCGTCGCAGCCGTCGCTGCGCTGCTCAGCGCGCTCGCCGAGGGGCGATGACCGTCCGGACCCGCCCGCGCGGGTCAGCCCCGCGGGCCGAACGCGTACCGGTGGTACTGCAGCGCGCGCCGTATCGGCCGCACCACCCGGCCGACGCCGCCCAGCGCGGCGAACAGCCGCGAACTGCCGCGGAAGGTCTCCGCGTCGAAGAAGCCGAGGGCGGCGACCGGACGCAGGCCCGGCACCGCCGCGACCACCTCGGCCGGATCGTCGACGCCCCAATGGAGGACCGATCCCGTGGTGCGGTTGAGCATGTGGAGCCGTTGGCTGCGGATCGCGAGCCGACTGTAGAAGTCGATCTGCACCTCGCCCACGGGGAAGCGGTCCAGCGCGGCGCGCAACAGCCCGGTCCCCTCCGCGGCGGTGAGGTACATGCTGATCCCCTCCGCCAGGAACAGCGTGGGCCGATTCGCGGGGATGCGGTGCAGCCAGGCGTGATCCGTCGCGGAGCTGGCCACCAGGTGGTAGCCGGGACGGTCGGGGTAGACCTGCCTGCGGAGGTCGATCACCGCGGGGAAGTCGACGTCGACCCAGTGCACGCCGGGGCCGGGGTCGATGCGGAAGACTCGGCTGTCGAGCCCGCACCCCAGGTGCACGACGGTCGATTCCGGGTACTGGCGAAGGAATTCGCGGGTCCACCGGTCGTACTGGGCGGTGCGCACCGTCGCCAGCGGCGACCAGAGCGCCGACACCCCGAGCGAGGACCAGTCGTAGTCGATCCCGGCGACGGCGTCCCGGGCGAACCGGTCGCCCAGGACCGGACGAACGGAATCCGCGTCCAGCGCTTTGAGATACAGCGTGGTGAGCATCGTCTGCGCGGCGCCGCTGAGGTCGACGGTGGCCTTGGGGGGCATGGCGCAACGGTACGTCATCGTCTTTGCATTGTCATCGCATCGGTGCCGCGGGTGAGTTATGGTCGGGCCGTAGCCGGCGATGAGGAGGCGAGGAGTGGTGTCCGATGAGCGGCGACGCCCGCGGGTGCTGCTGCTGTCCTACAGCTTCACCGGTCAGGCCGCGCGCCTGGTCGACGCCGCCGGCGCCGAGTTCGCCGAGCGCGGTTGGGAGGTCGTCGCAGCGCGGATCGAGCTGACCGACCCGCGGTACGCACCCCGCCTCGCGCGTTTTCCGCTGCGCCGGGTGTGGCCCACCATGCTCTCCTTGGTGCCGGCGCAGGCGCGCGGGGCGAAGGCCGCCGTCCGGGTCCCTGCGCAGGTGTACGAGGGCCGCTACGACCTGATCTGCCTCGGCTCCCCGACGTGGTGGGACCGGGCGAGTATCCCGATGCGGTCGTTCCTGGCCTCCGACGACGCGCGGCGGGTGTTGGCCGGCCGCCCGTTCGCGGTCTTCATCGCCTGCCGGGACCGCTGGCGGGGCAACCTCGCCGAGGTGCGCAGGCTCGCCGAGTGGCAGGGCGGCCGGTACGCCGGCGAGGTGCACGCGACGTACCCGGGCAATCAGCTCACCTCGATGCTCTCGCTGACCAGCTATCTCGGCTCGGGGGAGCAACGCGCGCGTTACCTCGGCGTCGCGATCCCCGCGACCAATGTGCAGCCCGCACACCTGGACTCGGCTCGACTGCTCGCCGGGGAGCTGGCCGACGCTGCGACGGCGGAGGCCTGACGTGCCGCGGCGGTTCGCGGTCGAGGCGGCCTCTCCCGTGCCCGTGCCCGCCGTGCTCGGCGCCTTCGGCGACCCCCGGTACTGGGAGGACCGTTTCGCCGAGTTCGGCGGCGGGCTCGAACTGACCGCGCTCGACGTCGATGACGCCGGAACGATCGCGGTGCGGACGCTGCAGGACGTGAGGCGTGAGGCGATGCCCCCGCTCGTCGCCCGCCTGTACCCGCGCGAGCTGAGGGTGATCGCCACCGAACACTGGGTGCCTCGGGGAGGCGCGGCCGACGGCACGATCACGGTCACCGTGCAGGGGGCGCCCGGCGCGGGTACGGCGACGGCCCGGCTCGGCGCCACCGACGCCGGCAGTCTGCTGCGGATCGCCGGCGAGGTCCGGGTGCGGGTGCCCGTGCTCGGCGGGCCGGTCGAGCGACTGGTCGCGAAGGGGTTCGCCGCGCACGTGCCCGAACTGCAGCGGTTCACCGACGACTGGATCACCGCGCATGCCTGAACCGATTCCGACCACCGACGAGGCGCTGGCGCGACTGGCGGCGATGCCGCTGGTCGACGCCATGGCGACCCAGCGGGCGATCCGCAGGCTGCTGCCGGACCCCGTGGACGACGCCCTCGTCCTGCGGTGCATCGAGGCCGCGCAACGTGCACCCACCGGGCAGAACGGGCAGCAGTGGGAGTTCGTGGTGGTCAAGGACATCGGGCGCAAACGACGTCTGGGTCGGCAGTACCGGCTCGCGTGGTCCGCGTACTGGCGCCTGGTCTACCGGCGGGTGGCGGCCGCCGACGACGCCAAGGCGCGCATGGCGAAGGCGGTGCAGTGGCAGGTCGACCACTTCGACGAGCTCCCCGTGCTCGTCGTAGCGTGCCTGCGGCTCGGTATCGGTGACGGGCGCCTGCCGCTGGTGCGCATGCCGCATGTGGCCGAGAGCGGCTACTGGGGTTCGATCTATCCCGGCGTGCAGAACCTGCTGCTCGCCGCGAGGGCGATGGGCCTGGGCGCCTCGCTGACCACCATGCCGCTGTGGAACCTGGTGGCGGCCAGGAGGATCCTCGAACTCCCCGCCGGCGTGACGCCGATCTGCGTGATGCCGCTCGGTTGGCCGCGGGGCAGGTACGGACCGTCGGCGCGCAGGCCGGTCGGGGAGGCGACCCATCTGGACGGATTCGGCCGGAGGCACTGGCTGGAACCGGATTCCTGACACTTCGCCGACCACTGTGTGCGATCGCACACACCGCGGTATAGTCGGCCGCGGAATGACAATGCAAATCTGAAGCGAAGTGGGTTACCTTCATGGTATCGACCAAGTCTTCGGCCGCGTCCATCGTCATGGCGACCGCGGCGGCAACAGGAGTTCTCGCATCGACCGCGCCCGTGCCCGTGGCCTCGGCCGGCTCTGTTGCCAACATCCCTCTGAACGTCATCGAGACGCTGGCCAACATGCCCGCGAAACAGCTCGCCGGCGCGGCGCAGACCGCCGACGCCCTCGAGATGAGCGGCAACTGGTGGCTGTACACGCCGAACAACGTCCTCGGGTTCGACCAGGCCGACATCGCCAAGGTCAACGGACTGATGGCATGGCTGATGCCGGTCCCGGAGGTCGCGCAGGCCTTCGCCGACCCGATCAACGTCACCTTCGAGGCCAACTTCCCGATGACGGCGGACTGCACCGGGGCGCCGGCCCCGTGCGGCGATGCGACGTACTGGACCGAATACTTCAAGGTGATGCCCTGGACGCTGATTCAGGGCGTCAGCTACGGCACGGTGGCCAACACGATCGACCCGTCGATCACGATGCCCTGGTCCAACTCGACCCAGCGGATCGACGTCTTCGGTGTGGCCCGCGCCCTGTGGAACACCCTGACCAAGGATCCCGAGGGCTTCGAGGGCCTGCCCTCGATGGAGCAGGTCACCAGCACGTACCAGCGGCTCGGCCTGGCCACGCTCAATTCCCTCAACCCGTTCGTCGAAGGCACCTATTGCCTGCCCTGCCAATTCGTGGTCAAGGGTGCGCCGGGGTCGCTCGCGCGGATCCCGCTGCTCGGGAACTGGTACACGCTCACCGACCTGGGGCAGGAGTTCACCGACGAGAACTGGGTCGGGCGGCCGCCCGGTATCCCGGACGCGGACGACGTCGATGCGCTCTCGCTGTGGAGCGCGGAGGGACAGCAGCGGCTGTGGAAGGATCTCGACGCCTCCATCCAGAAGGCGCTGCGCGGCGACCTCATCGACGTCGAGGAGATCTGGAAGTCGATCGAGACGGTCGCGACCGGCTTCCAGACCATCATTCCCAAGCCGGAGGATCTCGGCGGCGCCGCGGGCGTCATCGGCAAGGACTTCCAGGGGCTGAT
Source organism: Tsukamurella ocularis (assembly GCF_965138335.1). GTDB lineage: Bacteria > Actinomycetota > Actinomycetes > Mycobacteriales > Mycobacteriaceae > Tsukamurella > Tsukamurella ocularis_A. The sequence continues at coordinate 105,360 of NZ_CBCSDV010000004.1, read as the reverse complement.
CGACAGCATCGCCTCCTCGTTCGACCTCCCTTCGTACGGCCCGACGTCGTCGGGTTCGGCTCTCTCGCGGCTCGCCGGCGCCACGGCGGTAGCCGATGTCGAGGAGTCGTCGTCGGTGGACCCCGACGCGAAGGACGTCAAGGACACCAAGGGGGCGAAGGGCTCCACGGAAACGGCGGGTGAGGACGAGGTGCAGGAGTCTCCGGCGGCGCGCACCCCGAGCGGCGCGCACAAGTCCTTCCTCGAGATGGTGGGCATCGCGCCGACCGCGACCGCCGATGAGACCGAACCGGCCGGCGAGTCGGCGACCGCGGAGAAGCCCGCTACTGCCGNCGAGCAGGCGGCCGCCGACGAGCCCGCCACCGCCGACGAGCCGGCCACCGCCGACGAGGGCGAATCCGACGCCGCTACGGATACCGCAGCGGACGAACCGGATCCCGCGCCGAGCGCATCGGGTCATGTCTCGTGGAAGGAGCTCTCGGCGAAGCTGGCCGAGGACAAGGCGAAAGACGGGGGAGCGCAGTCCGATACCGGCGGCGATCAGGAGCAGGCCGCGCAGGCCGACGAGCCGGACACGGGCGACGCGCAGGCCGACGAGCCGGACACCGACAGCGGCGACACGCAGGCCGACGAGCCGGACACCGGCGACGCGCAGGCCGACGACGCGGGCAGCGCGGACTCGAGCGATACGGGCTCCGCGGGCGGATCGTCCGATGACTCCGGCAGCGGTGATGCCGGTACGGGCTCGTCGAGCGACGACTCCGGTGCGGGTGGCGACGGAGCGGAGTGAGTGCGGATCAGCGCTTGCGCCGCTGCCCGGCGCTGACCGCGGCCATCCGCGCATCGTTGCCGGTGCGTCGCGCCAGCGCCGCCGAGAGCCCGGGCGCCAGCGCGCCCAGCGTCGTCGCGGCGCGCAGGGCGAACGGTGCCACCACGACCTCCCCGCGGTTCGACTCGACCGCCCGCACAGTGGCTTTCGCCACCTGGGCGGCGGTCCGGGTGGCGGCGCGCGGGACCCGCACCCCCGCGTCCGCGAACATGCCCGCGTCCCGCACCGGTCCCGGCAGGACCGACGAGACGCCGATGCCGTCCGGGCGCAGGTCCTCGCGCAGGGCGAGTGCGAAGCCGCGCAGCCCGAACTTGGTGGCGTTGTAGAGCGCCATCCGCGCCGACGCCGACTTGCCGGACAGCGAAGAGAGGAAGACGACATGCCCACCCGCACCGCGCTCGCGCATTCCTTCGGCAGCGAGCTTGGCCAGCAGCACCGGCGCGCGCAGGTTCACCGTCAACGCGCGATCGAGCTCCTCGGTGGAGTACTCCCACAGCAGTCCCGATGCGGGCACGGCGGCGGCGGCGATCAGGACGTCGACCGGTTCGATCCGGGAGAGAAGGGATTCCGGAGCGGACGGATCCTCGAGGTCCACCGTGACCGCGCGGCCTCCCACCGCTGCGGCGAGCCGCTGCAACTCGTCGGTGCGCCGCCCGCTCAGGGTGAGCCGGGCGCCCCGCTGGGCGAAGGCCTCGGCGAGTGCCGATCCGAGACCGCCGCTGGCGCCGGTGATGAGCACGTGTGCGGAGCGCAGGTCCATGCGCCCCAGAATACCCGCACCGGCGTTGTCGCACAGGGCGGTACGCGCCGATGAGCGGTCCGGAGGAGGAACACGTCGACGTGTTGGTCGTGGGCGCGGGCTTCGGTGGTATCGGGGCCGCGATCGCGCTCAAGGAACTGGGCTACGGGAGTCTGCTCATCGTGGACCGGGAGGACGATCTCGGCGGGACCTGGCACGTCAACCGGTACCCCGGGCTCACCGTGGACGTCCCGTCGACCACGTTCTCGTACTGGTTCGAACCCAATCCCGATTGGTCGGGAATGTACGCGCGCGGACCGGAGCTCAAGGCGTACGCGACACGCGTCGCGGACAAGTACGACGTGCGCCGGCACATGCGCTTCGGTGTGGAGGTGCGCCGCGCCGAGTGGGACGAGGAGGCCGGGCGCTGGGGCGTCGTGTTCGCCGACGGTGCGGTCGTGCACGCCCGATACCTGGTGTGCGCCACCGGATTCCTCTCCCAGCCCGCGACCCCCGACATCGAGGGCATCGATCGCTTCCGCGGATCGGTGATCCACACCGCGCGATGGGATCCCGAGCACGCGTTCGCGGGCGAGCGGACGGCGGTCATCGGTACCGGATCGACGGCGGTGCAGGTGATTCCGGAGCTCGCGAAGACCGTGGCGCAGCTGTCCGTCTACCAGCGCACGCCGATCTGGGTGATGCCCAAGCTCGACATCCCCTTCCCGCGGCCGGTGCGGCGACTGTTCGCCCGCTTTCCGGTCACGCAGCGCGCGGTGCGATGGGCGACCGACTCCTTCATGGAGTTCCTGATGGTGGTGGCGATGTGGCGCTACCGCTGGTTCCGCCGCCTCAACGTCTCGGCCGAGCACGCGGCCGGGGTGCACCGGTTCCTGTTGCTGCGCGACAAGCGACTCCGGGCCGCCCTCACCCCGTCGTACGACTACGGGTGCAAGCGGCCCACCGTCTCCAACGCCTACTACCGGGCGCTCGCGCGACCGAACGTGCGACTCGTCACCGAGGGGATCGCCCGGATCGAGGAGGACGCGATCGTCGGGGTCGACGGCACGCGGACCGAGGTGGATTCGCTCGTACTCGCGACCGGCTTCGACGTCTGGAAGACCAACCTGCCCGCACTGCAGGTGATCGGGCGGCACGGGGTCGATCTCGGGCAGTGGTGGCGCGACACCCGGTTCCAGGCCTACGAGGGCGTCTCCGTCCCCGCGTTCCCCAACCTGCTCACCCTGGCCAGCCCCTACTCCTGGGTCGGACTGTCGTGGTTCAACACCGTCGAGTACCAGATGCGGCACATCCGCCGGTTGTTCGGCGAGCTGCACCGGCGCGACGCCCGGGTCTTCGAGGTGACGGAAGCCGCGAACACGCGATTCCTCGGCCGCATGGAGGGGCTGCTGGAGGACTCCGTGTTCCGCCTGGGGAACTGCGCCTCGTCGAACTCCTACTGGATCAACGGACGCGGCGAGGCGCCCCTGTTCCGGCCCACCTCCGTGCGGGACGCCGTCCGCACCCAGGACCGCTTTCCACTGGTCGACTACGACTTCCGGTAGGAGATCGGCGCCCCGTCGGGGTCGTCGAGGGGATGGTCGCGCCGCCCGCGCAGGCGTAGCGTCGGTCGTATGTGCCGGAACATCACTGAACTGCGGGGACTCGAACCCGCCGCCACCGACGAGGAGATCGAGGCCGCCGCGCGGCAGTACGTGCGCAAGGTCTCGGGCGTGCAGAAGGTGAGCGACGCCAACCGCGACGCCTTCGAGAAGGCCGTCGCCGCGGTCACCGCCGCGACGGAGGAGCTGCTCGACGCGCTGCCCGCGCGCCGGCAGCCGCCGAAGACGGTGCCGCCCCTGCGACGCCCCGAGGTCCGCGCGCGCATCGAGGCGCGCGCCGCCGCGTCGGCCTGAGCGNGCGGCATCGCCNGCCGTGACAGCGAGCCGGCGATGGCGGGCGGCGAAGGCGGGCCGGCGATGGCGGGCTCGCGAGGGCTCAGTCCGCGTCGCCGGCGAGCCCCGTCACCCCGGACGGATCGGAGGTGCCGGACGAGTCGGCGCCGGTGGATCCCGAGCCGGCGGGATCGACGCCGGCCGCCGCGCTCTGCCCGGCGCCTCCGGCGCCAACCGGGCCCGCGGCATCGTCGGAGCTCGTCGACCGCGCGCTCGTGCCGGACTCGCTGGTCGGCGGCGACGAGAGTGCCCGCTCCAGGATCCGCGTGTTCTCCGCCGCCACGGCGCCGGCGGCGTCGAGTCCCGCCTGCACCGCCGCGACCGGGTCGCCGGTCCCCGCGAGCGTCGTCGCCGCGGCGTTCGCGGTCTGCGTCGCCCCGAGGAGCGACAGCTCCGGAACGGAGAAGGCCGCCGCGAAGAAGACGTTCGTCCCCCGCACCGCCGCCGCCTCGACCGGGCCCTGCGGCACCGGCGCGCTGGGGAAGGGGGCCGGCGTCGTGAGCGGAGGCGGCGTCGGGGCCACCGGCGGCAGGGGTTCCTGCAGCGCGGCGAACAGGTCCGTGCGCAGCGCCCCGACCGAGCCGGTCCCGCCCCCGATCCGCATCAGGTCGAGCAGCCCGATGACCACGCCGTTCTGGAACCGCGGCACCACCTGGTTCAGGTCGTTGCCGATGATCCCCGTCATCGCGGCGTCCGCGGGCCCGGTCACCGCCGCCGCGCCCGCCCCGAACGCCCGGAACGGGCCGCCCGGGGCCGCGGCCAGCGCCGCGCCCGGCGCTGCGAGCAGGCCCGCGGGTACCCCGACCGCGCCCTGTAGCGCGTACGGGCAGATCGCGGCGCAGTTCTCGAGCTGGTTCTGCGCGAACTCGCCGAGCAGCGCGCCCGGCGGGGGCGTCGCGGCGACGGTGGGAACGGCCGCGGACAGCGCGAACGCCGCCGCGAGGGGCAGGGACAGCAGTCTGCGCATGGCAGTGAATCTACTCCGCCTGTGAGTCGCGTCACAGGGGCGATCTCCACCCGTGACTCCACCCGCGGGTGGATCCGATCGGCGCAGGTCACGGGCATCGTCGACGCCATGACACCGGCACTGGAACTCAGATCGCTGACCAAGACCTATCCGACCGCGACGGGGGAGCGGTTCACCGCCGTCGACGCCATCGACCTCACCGTCCGGCAGGGCGAGGTGGTCGCCTTCCTCGGCCCCAACGGCGCGGGGAAGAGCACCACCATCGACATGATCCTCGGCCTCATCGCCCCGGACTCCGGCACCGCCTCGCACACAGGCACCGTCGCCGCCGTGCAGCAGTCGGGCGGCCTCCTGCCCACCCTCACCGTGCAGGACACCGTCGACCTGATCGCGGCACTGCACCCCGGTTCCGACCCGGATGCCGCGATCGCGCGCGCCGGGCTCGACGACCTGCGGCGGCGCACCGTCGGGAAGTGCTCCGGCGGGCAGCAGCAGGCCCTGCGGTTCGCCCTCGCCCTGCTCGCCGAACCCGACCTGCTGATCCTCGACGAGCCCACCGCCGGCATGGACGTCGACGCGCGGCGCCGGTTCTGGTCCGCCGTCCGCGCCGACGCCCGCCGGGGCGCGACGGTGCTGTTCGCCACCCACTACCTCGAGGAGGCGGACCAGTTCGCCGACCGGGTGGTGATGATCGCGGGCGGGCGGATCGTCGCCGATGGCGCCACCGCCGACGTCCGAGCCGCCGCCACCGGCCGCCGCGTCTCCGCGGTCCTCGGCTCCGACGGCGCCGCCGCCCTCGTCGATGCCGTGCCCGGCCTGCGCGTGGCGGAGGTGCGGGGCGAGCGCACCGTCTTCGCCGTCGACGGCGACCCGCGCGCCTCCGACGACGCGCTCCGATTCCTGCTCACCCGCACCGACGCCCGCGACGTCGAGACCCTCACGCACGGTCTCGAAGAGGCGTTCCTCCAGCTCACCGAGGAGAAGGCATGACCACCACCGCCACCACGACGCTCTGGGGGCTCACGCCCCGGTTCCTGCTGCTCGACGTGCGGCGCCAGCTGCGCAACCGGCAGACCCTCATCATCACCACGGTCCTGCCGGTGGTGCTGTACCTGGCGCTGCACGCCCAGGCGGGGCCGGACGCGCGGTTCGCGCACGGCGACTTCGCCGCCTGGATGATGATCGGCCTCGCCCTGTACGGCGCCGCCGCCGCGGCCACGACGACCGCGGCGCAGGTCGCGGCCGAGCGATCGACGGGGTGGGTGCGCACGCTGCGGCTCACGCCCCTCCGCCCGCCCGGGTACATCGCCTCGAAGGTGGTGAGCGCCCTGACGATGTCCGCGCTGCCCGTCGTGGTGCTGGCGGTGCTCTCCGCGGTGACGGGCGCGCACGCGGAGCCGCAGGTCTGGGTGTTCTCGTTGCTGATCGCGTGGCTCGGTTCCGCGCTGTTCGGGGCGCTCGGGCTCGCGTTGGGTCTCGCCCTGCGGCCGGAGATCGTGATGCACGTCCCGGGGCTGCTGCTCACGGTGCTCGCCTTCGGCGGCAACGTCTTCTTCCCGCTCTCGGGCGGGATGCTCACCTTCGCGCAGTGCACGCCGATGTACGGGATCACGGCACTCGCGCGGTACCCGCTGACCGGGGGCGAGACGCTCACCGGGGCGCACACGCCGCTGCTCGGGGCCGTGATCAACGTGGTCGTCTGGTTCGCGGTCTTCGCCGGGGCGGCCGCGCTCGCATACCGGCGCAGCGCCGAGCGGTGAGCGCCTTCCGGGCGATTGTGACCGGTATCACATCGGCGTAGCCTCGAGGTATGTCCACGCACACGCCTCGAACCACACCGAACCTCGTCCAGCGGGTGAAGTACCTCATGGGGATGCGCCTGCCCGATTCCATGCACGACTGGGTGGTCAACGACGCCACCGGCCCCGGCCACAACCGCCGCTTCTTCATCCGGGGCGCGCTGATGTTCGTGCCCTTCCTCGTGTTCGCCCTGGCGCTGCCCTCGCCGGCCTGGGTCAAGTTCGCGCTCGTCGCGATGATGGCCCTGCCGGCCATCGTCTTCATCGGCGGCCTGCGGTCGATCTACCTGCAGGAGCTGCTCGCCGACAACGACATCGACCCGACCATCGAGAGCGGGAAACAGCTGGAGGAGCACCGTCGCCGCGCCCAGGTCTACGAGCACAAGTACCGGCACCGGGCGGCGTAGCCTCGCCGGGTGACGGCAGAACGCTCATGGGTCCCGGCCCACCCCCTCGACCTGCACGGCACCGTCGGCGTGCTCCGTCGCGGCGCGGGCGATCCGGCCTACGCGCGCACGCCCGACGGTGCGCTGTGGCGCGCCGTGCACACCCCGGACGGCCCGGGGACCGTCCGGCTGCGCCTGGCCGATGGCGCGGTGACCGCGCAGGCGTGGGGGAGCGGCGCGGACTGGCTCCTCGACCACGCCCCCGCGCTGGCCGGCGCGGACGACGACCCGTCGGCCCTGCGCCCGCGGCACGCCGTCGTCGAGCGGGCCGTGGCCGCCTCACCCGGGCTGCGCCTCACCCGCTCCCACCGGATCTGGGAGACCCTCGTCCCGACCGTCCTGGAACAGAAGGTGGTCGGCGCCGAGGCGTGGCGATCGTGGCGGTACCTGGTCCGACGGTTCGGCACCGTCGCGCCTGGGCCGTCCGGGATGCCCGACCTGCGGGTTCCGCCCCCGCGGGCCGAGTGGGCCGCGATCCCCGCGTGGGAATGGCACCGCGCCGGCGTCGAGCCGGTCCGGATGCGCACGATCATCGGGGCGAGCGCCGTCGAGGTCGAGCACCGCCCCGCGAGACTCGGGGCTCTGCCCGGCATCGGTCCGTGGACCGTCGGGGACCTGCTCGGGCGGGCGTGCGGCGATCCGGACGCCGTTCCGGTGGGCGATTACCACCTCCCGCGCATCGTGGGAATAGCCCTCGCGGGCGAGGCGTTGGACGATCCTGGAATGCTCGATGTGCTCGAGCCCTACCGCGGCCAGCGCGGGCGGGTGATCCGGCTGCTGGTCCGGGCGGGCGTCGACCGCGAACGCCGCGGCCCACGGGTGTCGGTCCGCGACTATCGTGGCCTGTAGGCGATGCATTTTGACCAGTGTGAGTTCAGGCGGGTAAGCTTGGTCGCCGTGCCTGGGTAACCAGGACTATTCTCACGTGTCCATGGTTAGGCCGGACCTCCGGAACCGCCCACAGACACGCGACACGCCCGACCTCGGGGTACGTGCGAGGCGGGTAGCTACTTCCCGGAAACGGGACTGACCAGCGGAAACGGCGCGAGTCGTCGAAGCCGGTGGGGCCGCGCTGCGGAAGTCGTCCACTCCATTCGTGGGGCGTGCGCCTTGCCCGGAGCTACAACCGCAGCAGTAGGAACAAGCCGGCCGTGCGGTCGGCGACAGCCGAAACGAAGGAAACAGCGCTTCTATGCCAACTATCAACCAGCTGGTCCGCAAGGGCCGCCGGGACAAGGCGTCCAAGACGAAGGTGGCCGCCCTCAAGGGCTCGCCGCAGCGTCGTGGCGTGTGCACCCGCGTCTACACCACGACCCCGAAGAAGCCGAACTCGGCTCTCCGTAAGGTCGCCCGTGTCCGCCTGACGAGCTCGGTCGAGGTCACCGCGTACATCCCCGGCGAAGGCCACAACCTTCAGGAGCACTCGATGGTGCTCGTCCGCGGCGGTCGTGTGAAGGACCTCCCGGGTGTTCGCTACAAGATCATCCGCGGTTCGCTCGACACCCAGGGTGTCAAGAACCGCAAGCAGGCGCGGAGCCGCTACGGCGCGAAGAAGGAGAAGGGCTGATGCCTCGTAAGGGACCGGCGCCCAAGCGCCCCGTCGTCAATGACCCCGTCTACGGCTCGCAGGTCGTCACGCAGCTGGTGAACAAGGTGCTGCTGGACGGCAAGAAGTCCACCGCCGAGCGCATCGTCTACGGCGCGCTCGAGGCGACCCGGGAGAAGACCGGTACCGATCCGGTTCTCACCCTCAAGAAGGCGCTCGACAACGTCCGCCCGTCGCTCGAGGTGAAGAGCCGTCGCGTCGGTGGCGCCACCTACCAGGTGCCGATCGAGGTGAAGGCCGGTCGTGCCAACACCCTCGCGCTGCGCTGGCTGGTGACCTTCACGCGGCAGCGTCGCGAGAAGACCATGGTCGAGCGGCTCGCCAACGAGATCCTCGACGCGAGCAACGGCCTGGGCGCTTCCGTGAAGCGTCGCGAGGACACCCACAAGATGGCCGAGGCCAACCGGGCGTTCGCGCACTACCGCTGGTGATCTGATCCCGCGGGCCGGCCCGCCCGGCCGGTCCGCGGGACACCGGAGCACCGGATGCCGCTCTCGCGGCGGCGTTCCCACCATCCTTTAACGAGAACGAGGCTTACCACCGTGGCACAGGAAGTGCTTACCGACCTCACGAAGGTCCGCAACATCGGCATCATGGCGCATATCGATGCCGGTAAGACCACCACGACCGAGCGCATCCTCTTCTACACCGGCGTGAACTACAAGATCGGTGAGACCCACGACGGTGCCTCGACCACCGACTGGATGGAGCAGGAGAAGGAGCGGGGTATCACCATCACCTCCGCAGCCGTGACCTGCTTCTGGAAGAAGAACCAGATCAACATCATCGACACCCCCGGGCACGTCGACTTCACGGTCGAGGTGGAGCGTTCGCTCCGCGTGCTCGACGGCGCCGTCGCCGTCTTCGACGGCAAGGAGGGCGTCGAGCCCCAGTCGGAGCAGGTGTGGCGTCAGGCTGAGAAGTACGACGTCCCGCGTATCTGCTTCGTCAACAAGATGGACAAGCTGGGCGCCGACTTCTACTTCACCGTGCGCACCATCGAGGACCGCCTCGGTGCGAAGCCGCTCGTCCTGCAGCTGCCGATCGGCGCCGAGGACGAGTTCGACGGTGTCGTCGACCTGCTCGAGATGAAGGCCATCACCTGGCGCGGTGTCGTCGAGATCGGCGCCGAGCCGACCATCGAGGAGATCCCCGCCGACCTTGCCGACAAGGCCGCCGAGTACCGCGAGAAGCTGCTCGAGACCGTCGCCGAGTCCGACGAGTCGCTGATGGAGAAGTACTTCGCCGGCGAGGAGCTCTCGATCGACGAGATCAAGGCTCAGATCCGCAAGCTCACCGTCTCGCGCGAGCTCTACCCCGTGCTGTGCGGCTCGGCGTTCAAGAACAAGGGCGTGCAGCCCATGCTCGACGCCGTGATCGACTACCTCCCCAGCCCGCTCGACGTGCCCTCCATCGAGGGCCACGCCGTGGGCGACGAGGAGAAGATCCTCACGCGCAAGCCCAGCAAGGACGAGCCGTTCGCGGCCCTGGCCTTCAAGATCGCCGCGCACCCGTTCTTCGGCAAGCTGACCTTCGTCCGCGTGTACTCGGGTCACATCGACTCGGGCACGGGCGTGCTCAACGCCACGAAGGGCAACAAGGAGCGCATCGGCAAGCTCTTCCAGATGCACGCCAACAAGGAGATGCCCGTCGAGGATGCGACCGCCGGTCACATCTACGCGATGATCGGTCTGAAGAACACCACGACCGGTGACACCCTCTGCGATCCGGCGAACCCGATCGTGCTCGAGTCCATGTCCTTCCCGGACCCGGTCATCAACGTCTCGATCGAGCCGAAGACCAAGTCGGACCAGGAGAAGCTCGGCGTCGCGATCCAGAAGCTCGCCGAGGAGGATCCCACCTTCTCCGTCGAGCTCGACGATCAGACCGGCCAGACCGTCATCGGCGGCATGGGCGAGCTGCACCTCGACATCCTCGTCGACCGCATGCGTCGCGAGTTCAAGGTCGAGGCCAACGTCGGCAAGCCGCAGGTGGCCTACCGCGAGACGGTCCGCCGTCCCGTCGAGAAGCACGAGTACACCCACAAGAAGCAGACGGGTGGCTCGGGCCAGTTCGCGCGCGTCATCATCAAGCTGGAGCCGCTGGAGGACGCCGAGGACGGCGCCACCTACGAGTTCGTCAACGCCGTGACCGGTGGCCGCGTCCCGAAGGAGTACATCCCTTCGGTCGACGCCGGTGCGCAGGACGCGATGCAGTACGGCGTGCTCGCGGGCTACCCGCTGGTGAACGTCAAGGTCACGCTGCTCGACGGCGCGTACCACGACGTGGACTCGTCCGAGATGGCGTTCAAGATCGCCGGCGCGCAGGCCTTCAAGGAGGCCGCGCGCATGGCCGGTCCCGTCATCCTCGAGCCCATCATGGCCGTCGAGGTCACGACCCCCGAGGACTACATGGGTGACGTGATCGGCGACCTCAACTCCCGCCGTGGCCAGATCCAGGCCATGGAGGAACGCAGCGGTGCCCGCCTCGTGAAGGCTCAGGTCCCGCTGTCGGAGATGTTCGGCTACATCGGCGACCTCCGGTCGAAGACCCAGGGCCGGGCGAACTACTCCATGGTCTTCGACTCGTACGCCGAGGTTCCGGCGAACGTGTCGAAGGAGATCATCGCGAAGGTGAACGGGGAGTAATTCTCCCCGCTCTCCGGAGCGTGGCGCACTTGCGCCTGGCGCCTCGGCGTCGAACAACCAGTAACAAATACACCCTTGCGGGGCAACCGGCCCGGCAAGCACTACGTCCAGGAGGACACAAAGTGGCGAAGGCGAAGTTCGAGCGGACCAAGCCGCACGTGAACATCGGCACCATCGGTCACGTCGACCACGGCAAGACCACCCTGACGGCTGCCATCACCAAGGTTCTGGCCGAGAAGTACCCGGACCTCAACGAGGCCTCGGCGTTCGATCAGATCGATAAGGCGCCCGAGGAGAAGGCTCGTGGCATCACGATCAACATCTCGCACGTCGAGTACCAGACCGAGAAGCGCCACTACGCTCACGTCGATGCGCCGGGTCACGCCGACTACATCAAGAACATGATCACCGGTGCCGCTCAGATGGACGGCGCGATCCTGGTCGTGGCCGCCACCGACGGCCCGATGCCGCAGACCCGCGAGCACGTGCTGCTCGCCCGCCAGGTCGGCGTGCCCTACATCCTGGTCGCCCTGAACAAGTGCGACATGGTCGACGACGAGGAGATCCTCGAGCTCGTCGAGATGGAGGTCCGCGAGCTGCTGGGTTCGCAGGAGTTCGACGAGGACGCCCCCGTCGTCCGCGTGTCGGGCTACCAGGCCCTGCAGGGCGACGAGAAGTGGACCGAGTCGATCCTCGAGCTCATGAACGCGGTCGACTCGTCGATCCCGGATCCCGAGCGTGAGACCGACAAGCCCTTCCTCATGCCCGTCGAGGACGTCTTCACGATCACCGGTCGTGGCACCGTCGTCACCGGTCGTGTCGAGCGCGGCATCGTCAACGTCAACGAGGAGGTCGAGATCGTCGGCATCCGCGAGAAGTCGACGAAGACCACCGTCACCGGCATCGAGATGTTCCGCAAGCTGCTGGACTCGGGCCAGGCGGGCGACAACGTCGGCCTGCTGGTCCGTGGCCTCAAGCGTGAGGACGTCGAGCGCGGCCAGGTCGTCGTGAAGCCCGGCACCACCACTCCCCACACGGAGTTCGAGGGCCAGGCGTACATCCTGTCGAAGGACGAGGGTGGCCGCCACACCCCGTTCTTCAACAACTACCGCCCGCAGTTCTACTTCCGTACCACGGACGTGACCGGCGTCGTGACCCTCCCCGAGGGCACCGAGATGGTCATGCCCGGCGACAACACCGAGATGAGCGTCAAGCTCATCCAGCCGGTCGCCATGGACGAGGGCCTGCGCTTCGCGATCCGCGAGGGTGGCCGCACCGTGGGTGCCGGCCGCGTCACCAAGATCATCGCCTGATCTTCGGTAGTCAGCCGTGAACGGCGCTCCTCCCTTCGGGGAGGGGCGCCGTTCCGCGTTTCCGGGTTCCTTCTCCGGGGCCGACGGTGCCGCCCGCCGCGGGCTCGGGGATTCCCTGCCGGAGCGGGTCGCCGTCGGCGATAATCCTTCGAGAGGTGGGGGCCCGACCCACCGGAGGCGAGGAGAACACGGATGCCGAAGCTGATGAGGGTGCTGGTGGCGGGCCTTGCTGCGCTGGGGTGCGCCGCGCTGGTGCAGGCGCCCGCGCAGGCGGACGGCCGGCTCGACGAGGGCCGGTTCGTCGTGGCCTCGAAGAACCTGCACGACTTCACGAAGCCGTTCGGCGACCGCACCACCGACGCCCAGATGGTGCGCTTCGGCTACCGGGCGTGCGCCGCGTTGGACCGGAACCCCGCGAGCACCGCCGGCGCGACGCGCGACCTCTACAACGACGAGCGGGCCTTCCCGCTGTGGGAGCGGCAGCAGCTGGTCCTCTACGCCGCGCAGTACCTGTGCGTCCGCCACTGGGACCGGTACAAGACCTACCCGTGACGCGCGCCGGGACCGCTCAGCGGGCCAGGTAGCGGGCGAAGGTCCAGCCGTAGATCGCGGACTCCAGGTCGTGCCGGGCCGCCGAGATCGCGACCTCCACCAGCGCCCGCTCGACGAGCCGGGACCGGAGCGCGGCCCCGTCGGGCGGGCCGCTGCCCGCGGTCAGCGACCGCGGCGGGATCCGCGTCAGGCTCAGGGCGTCGCCGAGCGCCTCCTGGTCGAGGAGCAACTGGTCGAGGACGGCCGGCGGGACGTCGTGCCCCGCCGCGAGGTACCGACGGGCCTCGGTACGGGCCTCGTCGACGCCGATCGCGTACTCGGGTTCGACGGTGACCCGCTCCAGGTCGCGCAGGAGGGCGCGGGACTGCCGGTCGGCCTCGTCGGGATGCAGGGCGCGGATGTGGGCGACGCGCGCGGGGGAGGCGACGAGCTCGAACCGCGTCAGCCGGTGCGGCAGCACCGGGCCGGGATGGCGCTCGCCCACGAGTTTCCACGGGCCGTTCGGGATGTGATGCGCGCGGCTGGGATGCGTGGTGGCGACCCCGTGGATCGTGTAGCCCTCGGCCTCGGCGAACTCCACCAGCTGGCGCACGGGGTCGTCGACGGTGGACCACGCGGCCGCGGTGGGGACGTTCCACAGCACGCGCACGCCGGCGGGGACGATGGTGCCGAGCGGCAGCCAGCCGGCGTCGGTGGTGGTGGCGACGAGGAGCGGCTCGGGGCCGCGGGTGAGGTAGGCGGCGGCCCAGTTCAGGCCCGATTCCGGGAGGTGCGGACCACCGCGGAGCGACCCGAGGATCGACGCGATCACGGCCCGGACCTGATGGACGGCAGGGTCTTCCGGTGGCGCGCCCATCGGCTCCGGGCGGCGCACGATCGGTACGGGGATGAGCAGCGGAAGGTCGATGACACCCTCCTCGTGCGACCGTCGTAGTGCGATCGCAAGTCTATCGGATGCCCCGATACGCCGCCGATGGCAGGAGGTGACGGTCACCACGCGGCCGCCCCGTACGCAGAAGGCCCGGCGCCTCCGTTTGGGGTCGCCGGGCCTCGGGCGTCGTGCGGTTATCCGCTCTTGCGGCGGAACTGCTGCTGGTGGCTCTCCGACCCGTGCGGGGTCTGCGGCTTGGCAGCACCATCGAGGTGGGCGGATCCCTTGCGATTCGACGCGTTCTTGCGTTCGAGTGCTTCCTTGAACTTGTCGGCGATACCGTCGGCGGTCATGGTGTCGTCTCCTCTCGTCGGCGTGGGTTCACGCTAAACCGGACAGGGGCGGATGTCACCCGATTTGCCGGAAGGCCGTTCGCTGGGGGAAGGATCTACAGTCATGAGCATGTACGTGGTGACGGGGGCGGCGTCGGGGTTGGGCGCGGCGACCGCGGAGCGGCTGCACGCCGCGGGGCACGGGGTGATCGGCGTCGATCTGCGCGGGACCGACGTCGAGGCCGATCTCGGGACGCCCGGCGGCCGGTTCGAGGCGGTCGCGCGGATCGGGGAGCTCGTGGGTTCCGCACCGCTCGGGGGCTTCGCGGCCTTCGCCGGGCTCGGCCCGGCGGCGGGGCGGTCCGGCGCGTCGGTCGTCGCGGTGAACTACTTCGGGGCCGTCGACCTACTGGTGGGGCTGCGGCCGCTGCTGGCGCGCGGGCCGTCGTCGGCGCTGCTGGTGAGCTCGAACTCCACCACCACCCAACCGGGGTGGCCCCTGGAGCTGGCCGAGACGTGCCTCGCGGGCGACGAGCACGCCGCCGCCGACCTCGCGGATTCGTACGGCGAGTACGCCTCGATCCTGGCCTATCCGGCCACGAAGGCGGCGCTGGCGTACTTCGTCCGCACGCACGCCGCCGAGTACGTGCGGCAGGGCATCCGCCTCAACGCCATCGCGCCGGGGCTCATCGACACCCCGATGACGCAGGCCGGTCGCGCCGACCCGCAGCTCGGCGCAGCGATGGACGCCTTCCTCGAGCTGATCCCCGCCGGCCGCGCCGGGCGGCCGGAGGAGATCGCCGCGCTGGCGCAGTTCCTGCTCGGCCCGGAGTCCGGGTACTGCGTCGGTTCCGTCGTCTTCGCCGACGGTGGCCTCGACGCCCAGCAGCGCCCGACGGACTGGCCGCGTCCCGCATCCCCGCCGGAGTAGGTGTCAGAAGCGGATCACCTGGCGGACGGCGGCACCGTCGGCCAGGGAGTCCATGCCCTCGTTGATCTGGTCGAGCGTGATGACGCCGGAGATGAGCTTCTCCACCGGCAGGCGACCGGCGCGCCACAGCTCGACGTAGCGCGGGATGTCGCGCTGCGGCACGGCGGAGCCGAGGTAACTGCCGATGATGGTGCGGGCCTCCGCGGTGAGCACCAGCGGGCTGATCTCCGACCGTGCAGCGGGGTTCGGCAACCCGACGGTCACCGTCCGGCCGCCGACAGCGGTCGCGGCAACCGCGGACTCGAACGCGCGGGGATGCCCGGCGGCCTCGATGACGACGGGCGCGCGGACGCCCTCGGCGGCGAGTTCCTCGGGCGTGTAGGCGGCGTCGGCACCGAGCGCGCGCACGGCGTCGAGCTTCGCGGGCTGCGCGTCGACGCCGATCACGCGGCCGACGGCACCGTCGGCCTGCAGGGACAGCGCGGTGAGCACGGCGGCCATGCCGACCCCGCCCAGGCCGATGACGATCACGTCGTCGCCGCCCGACGGTGCGCCGGCGTTGAGCACCGCGCCGCCGCCGGTGAGCACCGCGCAGCCCAGGACGGCCGCGATCTCCGGCGGCACATCGGAATCCACGCGCGTGACGGAGCGGGTGTCCACCACGGCGTGCGTCGCGAAGCCGGAGACCCCGAGGTGATGATGGACGTCCTCCCCGGAGCGCGAGAGGCGGCGGCCGCCGCCGAGCAGCTCGCCGGCGTTGTTGGCGACGCTGCCCGGCGTGCACGGAAGCTGGCCGTCGGTACGGCAATTCGCGCACTCGCCGCAGCGGGGGAGGAAGGCCATGACGACGCGGTCGCCGACCGCGACCCCCTCGGTCCCCGGTCCGAGCGCCTCGACGATGCCCGCGGCCTCGTGGCCCAGCAGCATCGGCACGGGCCGGACGCGGTTGCCGTCGACCACGGACAGGTCCGAATGGCACAGGCCCGCGGCCTCGATGCGGACCAGCAGCTCGCCGGGGCCCGGCGGCGCGAGCTCGAGCTCGCCCACCGAGATCGGCGTCGACTGCGCATACGGACGCGCGCGCCCGATCTCCTCCAGCACCGCTCCGCGGATCCGCATCAGTACTCGACCTCCAACTCCGGCGACGTCGGCTTCGCCTGGCACCCCAGAATGTAGCCGTCGTCGGCGTCGTCGGGGTCGAGTCCGTCGGTCACCGCCATCGCGACGGTGCCCTTCGTCAGCTTGCACAGGCACGTGGCGCACTCGCCCGACTGGCACGAGTACGGCACGTCGTGGCCGTTGTTGATGAGCACGTCCACGAGCGACTCGCCCGCGGGCCACGGCACCGTGAAGCTCGCGCCCAGGTTGTGGACGGTGACCTGGGGCGAGTCGGCCGTGACCTCCACCTCGTGCGGGACGATGTCGGCGAAGGCGTCGCCGGTGAGGGAGGCGTAGATCTCCTGGTGCACCAGCTCGCGCGGGGTGCCGATGACCTTCGCGGCCTCCTTGCAGGCGGCCATGAACTCGTCGCGGCCGCACAGGTACGTCGCGCGTGAGTGGTAGGGCGTGAGCAGCGCGGACAGCATGTCGGCGTCGGGGATGCCACGCTCGGACTCCATCCACCAGATCACGGTGAGCCGCTCGTGCTCCGCCTCGAGTCGCGCGATCTCGGCGCGGAAGATCGTGGCCTCGGGGTCGGCGTTGGCGTACAGCAGCGTGATGGGCTGCGTCCCCGCCGTCAGCGCCGCCGACAGGATGGACATGATCGGCGTGATGCCGCTGCCCGCGGCGAGGAGCAGCAGCGGCACGTCGAGGCTCTCGGGCACGAAGACGCCGGACGGCGGTAGGACCTCGAGCTCGTCGCCGGCGGCGATGTTGTCGCAGAGCCAGTTCGAGGCGTACCCGTCGACGGTCCGCTTGACGGTCACGCCGGGCTTGGCGTCGTCGAAGGGGGAGGTGTACAGCGAGTACGAGCGGGCGACGGATCCCGTCCGCTCCGACGGGACGCGGACGGTGACGAACTGTCCGGGCCGGTAATCCCACTCCGCGTCGAAGACGAAGGACTTCGCGAGCGCCGTCTCGTCGATCACCTCGGTGACGGTGACGATCTGACTGCGGCTCGAATGGGGGGTGAGGCTCATGGGTCCAGGTTATCGGCCGGGCGTGTGTGCGATTGTGCCCGCCCAGCGACCGATTCCTCACACGGAGCGGCCCGCGGCCCGCCCTGACTCCCGCGTTCAGCGAGCACTCAGCGGCCATGACTACCGTGCACCGGGTGGATTCCGCCCTTCCCGACGCCCTCGCCCACGCCTGGGACCGCGTCGTCGCCGACGTGGCCGATCGCCAGCCCGTCCCCGGGCCCGCGGTGCTGCTGGGCACGGCCGTCGCCGCGCTCGTGCTGGTCCTGTGGCGGCCGGCGTGGCGCCGGGCCAGGCACGTGGTGACCATCGCGCACGAGGGCGGGCACGCCGTGGTCGCGATGCTGTGCGGACGCCGGCTGAGCGGGGTGCGGCTGCACTCCGACTCGTCCGGGCTCACCGTCTCGCGCGGACGGCCGCGGGGGCCCGGAACGGTCGCCACGTTCGCGGCCGGCTACCCGGCGCCGACGGTCATCGGCCTGGTCGCGGCCGTGTTCCTCGCCCGCGGCTACGCGCTGGCCGCGCTCTGGGCCGCCGTGCTCCTGCTGGCGCTGTTGCTGGTGCAGATCCGCAACTTCTTCGGCCTGTACGTGGTGCTCCTCGCCGCAGCCGTCGTCGTCGCCGTCTCCTGGTGGGCGCCGCCGGAGGCCAAGGTCGCGCTGGCCCACCTGGGCACCTGGTTCCTCCTGGTCGGGGCGCCGCGCGCCGTCGTCGAGCTGCAGCAGGTGCGACGCCGCGGCCGGGGCCACGAGAGCGACGCCGACCAGCTGGCGCGGCTGACCCGGATCCCCGGCGGCCTGTGGGTGGTGCTGTTCGCGACGCTGACCGGCGGGGGAGCCGTGGTGGGCGCGCTCCTACTGGTCGCGCGGGCCGGGGGCCTCCCGTTCTGAGCCCGCTCTCAGCGCCGAGCGACGGGGCCGGGCCTCGGTCCTACAGTGGTGTAGATTTCGTGGTGGGAACTGACGTCCCGTTCGCCGAAAGGGAGTGGACATGGCTCACGACGTGATCATCGTCGGCGCGGGGTTCGGCGGCATGGGCGCCGCGATCGAACTCCTCGGCCGCGGCCGCAGCGACATCCTCATCCTCGAGCGCGAGGACGACCTGGGTGGCACGTGGCACGTCAACCACTACCCGGGCCTGTCCGTGGACATCGCGTCGGTGACCTACTCGTACTCCTTCGAGCCCAACCCGAACTGGTCGCGCCTGTACGCCCCCGGCTCCGAGCTCAAGGGCTACGCGAGCCACGTGGCCGACAAGTACGGCCTGCGGCGGCTGATGCGCTTCGGCGTCGACGTCACGGCCGCCGCGTGGGACCCGCGGGCCGCCGAGTGGGAGGTCACCGTCGTGCGCGACGGCGGCCTCGAGCAGAAGCTCCGCACCCGCTACCTCATCACCGCCACCGGCTTCCTCAGCCAGCCCAAGCTGCCGGACATCGAGGGCATCGACGACTTCGCCGGCACCGTCATCCACAGCGCGAAGTGGGACGACGACGCCGACCTCACCGGGCAGCGGATCGGGGTCATCGGGACCGGCGCCACCGGCGTGCAGCTGGTGCCGGAGCTGGCGAAGGTCGCCGGGCACCTCACCGTGTTCCAGCGCACCCCGATCTGGGTGGTGCCGAAGGTCGATTTCGAGGTCCCGGCGCCGGTGCAGGCGCTGTTCGGGCGGCTGCCGATCACGCAACGCGCTGCGCGGCTGGCGAATTCGACGGCACTCGAGGTGCTGAGCACGGTGGGCGTGCTCAACTACAAGTACGGCCACCGGTTCAACGACATCGCGGCCGTGCTCGCCAAGGCCCACCTGCGCGCGCAGGTGCGCGACCCGCAGACCCGCGCGGCGCTCACCCCGTCGTACTCGTTCGGCTGCAAGCGGCCCACCTTCTCCAACGCCTACTTCCCGACCTTCAACCGCGACAACGTGACGCTGGAGGCCTCGTCGATCCGCCAGGTGCTGCCGCACGGCATCGAGATGACCGACGGCACGGTCCACGAGCTCGACGCGCTCGTGCTTGCGACGGGGTTCTCGCTGTGGGAGAAGAACTTCCCCGCGATCGACGTGACCGGCCGCGACGGCCGCAACCTCGGCGAATTCTGGCGCGAGGGCCGGTTCCAGGCCTACGAGGGCATGGCCGTGCCGAAGTTCCCCAACTTCTTCAGCCTGCACAGCCCCTACAGCTACACGGGCCTGAGCTACTTCTGGACCATCGAGGCGCAGATGGTGCACCTGCGCCGCGTCTTCGACGAGATCGACCGGACCGGCGCGCGCACCGTCGAGGTGACGGAGCAGGCGAACGCCCGCTTCCTGGAGCGGATGAGTGGCCGGCTGGAGCGGTCCGTCTTCCAGCTCGGCGCGTGCGAGGGCAGCCGCAGCTACTACTTCGATCCGCACGGCGAGGCCACGCTGCTGCGGCCCAGTTCCGTGCTCGGCGCGCGCCGCGACGCGCGCACCTTCCCGATCGACGACTACGCCTTCGCGTAGCCGCCGATCGGGTCGGGCCGGGCCCTATTTCACCTCGAAGACGCCGGTGCAGGCCGACGGTGCGCCGCCGGGCACGCGCGGCGTGACGGTGCCGGTGAACTCGATGACGCCGGCGCCGGTCGCCACGTGCGGGAACCACATCGCGCGGTCCTGCGGGGTGAGGATCTTGGTGCCGTTCACCACGCCGGTGGCGCCGGTCGCGCGGTTCGTCCACGCGACGCGGAGGTCGGTGCGGGTGTCCGTAGGGAACGCGCGGCCCCCGGGGCCGACGGAGACGTCGATCTTGCCGGGAACGGGGTGGAGGTAGCCGTCGCTGCCGAGGCTGTGACCGACGGAGACACTCGCGCCGCCGTCCGGCGCGGTGCAGATCGGGAGCTGTGCCCCCGGTGCGGCCTGCGCGGCCGCGGGAAGGGCGAGGCCGCCGGCGAGTGCTGCACCGGCGGCGAGGGCGAGGGCGGAGCGGGTGTGAATCATGTGATCTCCTTTGCTCAGATAATTGCCTTCGCTCAGGGATCGTCGGAGTGTTTGCGAGTGTTACGCGTCGAGCAGAGCGATCACCGCGTCGGCGGCCTTCGCGGGCGCGCCGGACTTCGCGGGCGCCAGGTCGTGCGCGGCTGCGACCTCGACGATCGTCGTCGGGCCGGCGATGAGGGCCGCGGCGTCGGCCAGTTCCTCGGGCGAGGCGAACGGATCGCGCCGGCCGTGCACCAGCACCGTCGGGATCGCGATGTCCGGCAGGTGCGCCGTGCGCGCCTTCTCCGGCCGGCCGGGCGGGTGCAGCGGGTAGGAGAGGAGCACGAGCCCGTCGGGACGGTCCGGGCCCTCGGCGACGGCCATCGACGCCATCCGCCCGCCGTAGCTGTGCCCGCCCCACAGCACGGGGCCGTCGATCTCGAGGATGCGCGCGGTCTCCGCGAAGGCGGCGCGGTCCGCCGGCTGGCCCGCGGGGGACGGCGGCCCCTTCGGCCGGTTGCGCCGGAACGGCAGGTCGATGCGGACGGTGCGTACGCCGCGCTGCGCGAGCTCCGCGCCGAGCGCCGTGAGCATCGCCTGGTCGCGGTTGCCGCCCGCGCCGTGCGCGAGGATCAGCGTGGCGCGAGCGGCGTCGTCGGGATCGTGAATGGAGAGCCAGGTCACCCGCCCAGCCTACGATCCCGATAACCTGCACCCATGACTGTTTCTCACCAGGGGCCCCTCGTCGGGCTGAAGGTCGTCGAATTCGCAGGTCTCGGACCTGCGCCGCACGCCGCGATGCTCCTCGCCGACCAGGGCGCCGACGTCGTCTCGGTGCAGCGTCCCGGGGTCGGCGTGGCCGGCCTGACCGGCAAGCCGTCGGGCGTCAAGCGCGGCCGCACCATCGTCGAGGCCGACCTGAAGAACCCCGACGACATCGCCACCATCCTCGAGCTGATCGACCGCGCCGACGTGATCGTCGAGGGCTTCCGCCCCGGCGTCATGGAGCGCCTCGGTCTCGGGCCGGACGTCGTGCTCGAGCGCAACCCGCGCATCGTCTTCGCCCGGATGACCGGCTGGGGCCAGGACGGCCCGTTCGCCCAGCGCGCCGGCCACGACATGAACTACATCTCGATCACCGGCCTGCTGCACGCCATCGGCCGCCGGGGCGAGCGCCCGGTGCCGCCGCTCAACCTCGTGGGCGACTTCGCCGGCGGTTCGATGTTCCTCGTGTTCGGCGTGCTCGCGGCGCTCTACGAGCGGAACACGTCGGGCAGGGGGCAGGTCATCGACGTCGCCATGGTCGACGGTGCCTCGCTCATCGGGCAGATGCAGTGGGACTTCCGGGGCCAGGGCATCTGGAGCGACGAGCGCGGCGTGAACACCCTCGACGGCGGCGCGCCCTTCTACGACACCTACGAGACCGCCGACGGCAAGTACGTCTCCGTCGGCGCGATCGAGCCGCAGTTCTTCGCCGAGCTGCTGAGCAAGCTGGGCTTGAAGCAGGAGGACCTGCCCTACCAGCTCGATCAGGCCCGGTGGCCGGAGCTGCGCGCCGCGCTGGAGACCGCGATCAAGACGAGGACCCGCGACGAGTGGGCCGAGATCTTCTTCGACTCGGACGCCTGCGTCGCCCCGATCCTCACCTTCGAGGAGGCGTCGGAGCATCCGCACATGGCGGCCCGGCAGAACCTGCAGGAGGTCGGGGGAGCGATGGCGCCGATGCCCGCGCCGCGCTTCTCCCGTACCCCCGCGGGTACTCCCGAGGCGCCGAACCCCGCGGCCGTCGACCCGGCGACGCTCTGGCGCGACTGATCGCCCGGTAGCGCTTCCCGAAACCGGCGGAAATCGCGGTCGCGCCGCAGTATTCGCGGCGCGATCGCAAATCCGGCCGGTTTCGGGAGGTATGCCCGGAGGCGCCCGCGGCGGCCGCTAGGATTCGCGCATGTCGATGCAGGCCGGTGCGGAATTCGCCGGGTTCCGGGTGGTCCGCCGGTTGGGTGCGGGCGGGATGGGCGAGGTCTACCTGGTCGCGCACCCGCGGCTCCCGCGCGAGGAGGCGCTGAAGATCCTCCCGCAGGACCTCTCCACGGACGAGTCCTACCGCGTGCGGTTCAACCGCGAGGCGGACCTCGCTGCCACGCTGTTCCACCCGAACATCGTGGGGGTGCACGACCGCGGCGAGGCCGACGGCAAACTGTGGCTCTCGATGGACTACGTCGCCGGCGTCGACCTCGACCAGCTGATCCGGGACCGGCACCCGCGCGGACTGCCCGTCGCCGACGTGGTCTCCGTGATCACCCAGGTCGCGTCCGCGCTCGACCACGCCCACGCCAAGGGCCTGATCCACCGCGACGTGAAGCCCGCGAACATCCTCCTCGCGGAGTCGGGCGCCGACGCGGGCGGCCGCGTGCTCCTCGCCGACTTCGGCATCGCCCGGCGCATGGACGACGACGCCGGCCTCACCGCCACGAACACCGCGGTGGGCACCGTGACGTACGCGGCGCCGGAGCAGTTGGCGGACGAGGCCGTCGACGGCCGCACCGACCAGTACGCGCTCGCCGCCACGGCCCTGACCCTGCTCACCGGCCGCAGCCCCTTCGCCGGCACCACGCCCGGCGCCGTGATCAGCCGGAAGATGCGCGGCGAGGTGCCGCGCGCCGCCGACACCGACCCGCGCCTCGCCCCACTCGACCGCGCGCTCGCCACCGGCATGGCGGCCGACCCGGCCCGCCGGTTCCGCACCTGCGCCGACTTCGTCCGCGCGCTCGAGGCCGAGGCCGCGCACCTCGGGTCGGGTCCGCTGCCGCGCACCACGCCGCCGCCGCTGCGCGCCCAGACCCCGTCGCCCCAGGCCCCGACGNTGCCGACCCCGCCGCCGTACGGGCAGGCGACGCCGCCCGCGCAGTACGGGCAGGCGACGTACATCAGGCCGTCGGCCCCGGTGGCGCCCTACGGCTCGCAGCCGTCGTTCCCCGCTGTCGCGGCCGCGCCCGTCCCGGCGAAGCGGCCGTGGCAGGTCCTCGTGGCCGGCGTGCTGTGCCTGGTCTTCGCGCCGCTCGCGCTGTTGGGGATCATCGGCGGCCTCGAAGGGCACGTCGACGGCGGTGACGTCGCGTTGATGGTGGGGTTCATCGCCGGCGTCGTCGGCGCGGGTGTCGCGGCCGCGATGCTGCTGACGAAGCGCACGAAGGGCGCGCTGTGGGCGGCGACCGTCGGGGCGCTCCTGATGATCGCGAGCTGTATAGGTGTCGTCGTCACGGTGCCGGTGCTGCTACTGATCTGGGCGCCGCAGTCGTCGCGACTCTGGTTCAGCGAGTAGCGCACAGCGGACTCTCGGATTCCGTCCGGTACGCACAGCGAGTCCGAATCGGACGGAATCCGAGAGTCGAGCCGAGCGGGTGGCCCGTCCGTCCGGTGCGGGCCGCTAGCCGACGACGAGCGAGGTGCCGGTCGCGCGCAGCGTCGAGCCCAGGTCGTAGAACAGCGAGCCGTTGCGGGCGAGGGGGCCGTCGAAGGTGGCGGCGCGGCTGGCGATGCCGAGCGCGGCGTTGTCGGAGGACCGGATCAGCGGGCCGCCGCTGTCGCCGACCTGCACGGGGATGGTGGTGGCGATGTAGCCGCCGTCCACGCTCACCACGGAACCGCAGCGCCAGCCCGACGAGACGCCCTGGCTGCACACCTGGTCGCCGGCGCGGGCGGTGCCCACCGAGGTGGGCCGGACGCGGNCGCCGGGGGCGGCCTTCGCGAGCTTGGGGTCCAGCGTGAAGACGCCCCAGTCGGGGGCGTCGGGCACGACGAAGGTGTCGGACTTGGTCAGCGCGGGGGCCGACGAGCCGGTGTTCACGCCGACGATCCGCCCGTTCACGACGACCTGCTGTCCCTGTGCGCCGCAGTGCCCGGCGTACAGGCCCACGCGGGTGCCGTCGGGCCGCTGCCCGACGAAACCGACGGTGCAGCCGCGGCCGTCGGCGACGTTGCCGACCAGCTTGGTGACGGTCAGGACCGAGCTGCCGGGCGAGACGGTCGCGACCGGCTCCGCCTGCGCGGCGGCGGGGAGCAGCGCGACGACGCCGCCGAGGACGGCCGCGGATGCGGCGGTGGTCCTCACGATCGACGTGATGGTGCGGCGCATGATCCTCCTCGGGTCGGCGCAAGACTGTGCGACGGTAGCGTGCCACACGCCACACCGCCTGTAAACCGAGTGATCGATGATGCGCAGGTTAACTCAAGTGACCAGAGGTGATGAATTGGCTCACTTCGCGGGCTTGGGTGTGACCCAGGTCGTGATCTTCGCGTGCACCACCTCGGTGCCCTTCTTGTCGCGGATCGCGATGTCCACGGGCACCTCGCGGCCGGTGGTGATGGCGTCCCAGTCGACCTCCTCGCCCAGTGTCGCGGTCGCGATGAGGGAGGACTCGGCCTTGGCGAGGTAGTCGACCTTCATCGACTTCGGCAGCCACCGGTGGGTGCCGGGCGTGGACGCCTCCATCACCATGCCCATGCCGACCTCGGCCAGGTTGCAGGCCGCGATGGCGTGGAAGGTGCCGATGTGGTTCTGCACGAACCACCACTTCGGCCCGTGGACGACGGCGCGCCCGTACTCGATCTCGGAGATGTACGGGGTGACGGAGGCGAAGTACGGCGCCTTGAGCGAGGCGGCGGCGGAGAAGGCCAGCTTGCCGAGCGGCTTGTCGCTGAGCGTGCGCCACATCTTGAACGTGGAGGTGTCGGTCATGGCCGTTATCTTACTCCACAGTAAGGTCGACGGTCCGCGCTCCTCCCGGGGCGGGCGCGGGTCAGCGCGGTGGGTTCGCGGCGAGGGGGTCGAAGCCCTCCACGGCCAGCCGCACGATGGTCTCCCGGATCCGGGGCCAGTACGGCGAGCGCACGTTGACGGGGGCGCCGTGGCTCGCCCCGTCGAGCTCGACGAACAGCGACGGGGCGCCCAGGGCCCGCGCCGCCGCGACGAAGTCCTTCGACTCCCCGGCGGGCACGATCGAATCCTCCGAGCCGTGGATCGCGACGGACGGCATCAGCGGGTCGATCCGCTGGATCGGGTTCGCCAGCGCGTACCGGTCCGGCACCTGGTCGGGCATGCCGCCGAGCGCCTTGCGCACGTGGTCGTTGAGGCGCGAGCTGGTGCGCATGTCGAGCACTCCGGCCATGGAGACGAACACGCGCGGGGTCACCGTCGGGCCGCCGCCCGCGGGCCAGGTCACTCCCGGCGAACCCGCGGGGAGCGTGCGGCGGGCGGCCGCCCACGCGGCGAGCTGGCCGCCCGCGCTGTGCCCCACGAGGATCACGTTCGCCGGGTCCAGGGCGGGCGCGGTCTCCGCCAGGGTGGGCACGAAGTCCACGGCGTGGCCCACGTCGGTGAAGGTCGTCGGCCAGCCCCCGCCCGAGCCGACCCGTCGGTACTCGACGTTCCACACCGCGAGGCCCTGCGCCTGCAGCGCCCGCGCCACGTCGGCCATGTACCCGGCGCTCGAGCGGTTCTTCCACCCGCCGCCGTGGATCAGCACCACGACCGGCAGGCTGCGCGGAGCGTGGAAGCCGCGGGGGAGGTAGAGGTTGCCGTAGTTCTGCCGCGGGTCCGCGTTCGGGGCGGGGTAGCGGTACCGGATCGCGTCGTCGCGCACCGCTGCGACGGGGCGCTGCACGACCCGGGGCTTCGAGGCCGCCGCGGACGAGGAGGCCGCGGAGTCGCCGGACGGGACGACGGCGCAGCCGGCGCTCAGCACGACGGCGGCGCACAGCAGCACGGCCAGGAGCAGCGCGCCCGGCCTCGGGGCGACGCTCCGTTCGGTCATGCCGATATTCTTCCAGAGCGCGGCCCGGGGGCGGGTGTGACGCGAATCGCAGCGACGGGATCGACCGGTTCGATTTGAAGATGCGGCCCGAGCAGTGCATACTGGTCGGGTTGCCTTGTCGGGCGGCGCGGTCCCCCGTGTGGGTCGTCCATCCGACTGGTATCGCCCCGGCACCCCTCGAGGGAGCCACCGGAACACCCGGCGGAGCATGAGCGCCAGCGCGACACGCCCGACCGCGTGGACCGGAGCAATTTGACACATGAACAGCGTCGATCGACTTCAAGCGGGATACGTTCCCGCAGGTGATTCAGCTGTCCGTGTGTCTGGCAATACGTTTGAACACTTGACGGAAGAGGACACAGCGTGGCGGGACAGAAGATCCGCATCAGGCTCAAGGCCTATGACCATGAGGCGATCGACGCGTCTGCTCGGAAGATCGTCGAGACCGTGACTCGCACCGGCGCCCGTGTCGTCGGTCCCGTGCCGCTGCCGACGGAGAAGAACGTGTACTGCGTCATCCGCTCGCCGCACAAGTACAAGGACTCGCGCGAGCACTTCGAGATGCGTACGCACAAGCGGCTGATCGACATCCTGGACCCGACGCCGAAGACGGTCGACGCGCTGATGCGCATCGACCTGCCGGCCAGCGTCGACGTGAACATCCAGTAAGCGGCTGCGGAGAAACGATATGACTGAGAACAAGATCAAGGGAATCCTGGGCACCAAGCTCGGCATGACCCAGGTCTTCGACGAGAACAACCGGGTCGTCCCGGTCACCGTCGTCAAGGCTGGGCCGAACGTGGTCACCCAGATCCGTACCCAGGCCACCGACGGCTACGACGCCGTCCAGCTCGCCTTCGGCGCGATCGACCCCCGCAAGGTGAACAAGCCCGTCTCGGGCCAGTTCGCCAAGGCCGGTGTCACCCCGCGTCGCCACATCGCCGAGCTGCGGCTCGCCGACGCCGATGCCGCCGCCGACTACGAGGTGGGCCAGGAGCTGGGCGCCGACGTGTTCGAGGCCGGCAACTTCGTCGACGTCACCGGCGTCAGCAAGGGCAAGGGCTACGCGGGCGTCATGAAGCGCCACGGCTTCTCGGGCCTGGGCGCCAGCCACGGTGTGCAGGCCGTGCACCGTGCGCCGGGCTCCATCGGTGGCTGCGCCACCCCGGGTCGCGTCTTCAAGGGCGTCCGGATGGCCGGCCGCATGGGCTCGGACAACGTCACCACGCAGAACCTGTCCGTGTTCAAGGTGGACGCCGAGGCCGGCGTCCTGCTGATCAAGGGCGCCATCCCCGGCCGCAAGGGCGGCCTCGTGATGGTCCGTACCGCAGTGAAGGGTGGTGCTCGCGCATGAGCAAGCTGACTCTTGATGTGAAGACCGCCGACGGCAAGGTCGACGGCACCGTCGAGCTCCCCGCCGAGATCTTCGACGTCGAGCCCAACATCGCGCTGATGCACCAGGTGGTCGTCGCGCAGCTCGCCGCTGCGCGCGCCGGCACGCACGCCACCAAGACCCGCGGCGAGGTCCGCGGCGGTGGCCGCAAGCCGTACCGCCAGAAGGGCACCGGCCGCGCCCGTCAGGGCTCGACCCGCGCGCCGCAGTTCAACGGCGGTGGCACGGTCCACGGCCCGCAGCCGCGTGACTACAGCCAGCGCACCCCGAAGAAGATGAAGGCCGCCGCCCTGCGCGGTGCCCTCACCGACCGGGTTCGCGAGGACCGTATCCACGTCGTCACCGAGCTGGTGGCCGGCCAGGAGGCGTCGACCAAGACCGCCCGCCTGTTCCTGGCCGCGCTGTCGGAGCGCAAGAAGTTCCTCGTGGTCGTCGGCCGCGAGGACCTGACCGCGCAGCGCAGCGTCCAGAACCTGCCGAACGCGAAGTGGATCTACGCCGACCAGCTCAACACCTACGACGTCCTGGACGCCGATGATCTGGTGTTCAGCCGCGAGGCTCTGGGTTCGTTCATCGCGAGCGCCACGAAGACCGAGGAGGCGAACGCCTGATGGCTACCGCAACCATCCCCGCCGACCCGCGGGACATCCTGCTCGCGCCGGTGATCTCCGAGAAGGCCTACGGCCTCATCGAGGAGAACACGTACACCTTCGTGGTGCACCCGGACGCGAACAAGACGCAGATCAAGATCGCCGTGGAGAAGGTCTTCGGCGTCAAGGTCGACAGCGTCAACACCTTGAACCGCCAGGGCAAGCGCAAGCGCACCCGTGCCGGTTACGGTCAGCGCAAGAGCACCAAGCGCGCCATCGTGACCCTGAGTGCCGATAGCAAGCCCATCGACATCTTCGGAGGCGCGAGCTAAATGGCTATCCGCAAGTACAAGCCGACCACTCCGGGTCGCCGCGGCTCGTCGGGCTCGACGTTCGACGAGGTCACGCGTTCGACCCCGGAGAAGTCGCTGGTCCGCCCGCTGCACGGCCGTGGTGGCCGTAACGCGCACGGCCGCATCACCACCCGGCACAAGGGTGGCGGCCACAAGCGTGCCTACCGTCTGATCGACTTCCGTCGCCACGACAAGGACGGCATCAACGCCAAGGTCGCGCACATCGAGTACGACCCCAACCGCACCTCGCGCATCGCGCTGCTGCACTACCTGGACGGCGAGAAGCGTTACATCCTCGCGCCCAAGGACCTGAAGCAGGGCGACATCGTGGAGTCGGGCCCCAACGCCGACATCAAGCCGGGCAACTGCCTGCCGCTGCGGAACATCCCCGCCGGCACGGTGATCCACAACGTGGAGCTGCGTCCCGGTGGCGGCGCCAAGATGGCCCGCTCGGCCGGTGCCAGCATCCAGCTGCTGGGCAAGGAGGGCGCGTACGCGACCCTGCGTATGCCCTCCGGCGAGATCCGTCGCGTCGACGTGCGCTGCCGCGCCACCGTCGGCGAGGTGGGCAACGCCGAGCAGAGCAACATCAACTGGGGCAAGGCCGGCCGCATGCGCTGGAAGGGCAAGCGCCCGACCGTCCGTGGTGTCGTCATGAACCCGGTCGACCACCCGCACGGCGGTGGTGAGGGTAAGACCTCCGGTGGCCGCCACCCGGTGAGCCCGTGGGGCAAGCCCGAGGGCCGCACCCGCAAGAACAAGGCGAGCGACAAGATGATCGTCCGTCGCCGCAAGTCCGGTAAGAACAAGCGCTAGGAGGGAGTTAGAGAATGCCACGCAGCCTCAAGAAGGGCCCGTTCGTCGACGACCACCTCCTCGCGAAGGTCGACGTCCAGAACGAGAAGGGCACCAAGCAGGTCATCAAGACCTGGTCGCGTCGCTCCACCATCATCCCCGACTTCATCGGTCACACCTTCGCCGTCCACGACGGTCGCAAGCACGTGCCGGTGTTCGTCTCGGAGAACATGGTGGGCCACAAGCTGGGCGAGTTCGCCCCGACGCGGACGTTCAAGGGCCACATCAAGGACGACCGGAAGGGTAAGCGCCGCTAATGAGCAACGAAGCAGCCACCACCGCCAATCCGACCGCATCGGCGACCGCGCGTTTCGTGCGCGTCACCCCGATGAAGGCCCGTCGCGTCATCGACCTGGTCCGCGGTAAGGACGCCGAGCAGGCGCTCGCCATCCTGCGGTTCGCGCCGCAGGCCGCGAGCGAGCCCGTCGCCAAGGTCCTCGCGTCGGCGATCGCCAACGCGCAGAACAACCTGGGCCTCGACCCGCGCACCCTGGTCGTCTCGGAGGCGTACGCGAACGAGGGCCCGACCATGAAGCGCATCCAGCCGCGGGCCCAGGGCCGCGCGTACCGGATCCGCAAGCGCACCAGCCACATCACCGTGGTGGTCGAGTCGGTCGAGTCGAAGAAGCCCGCCGCCAGCCGGAACCGGAAGGGAGCGTAAGCATGGGTCAGAAGATCAATCCCCACGGCTTCCGCCTCGGCATCACCACGGACTGGAAGTCCCGCTGGTACGCCGATAAGCAGTACTCGGAGTACGTCAAGGAAGACGTCCAGATCCGTAAGCGTCTGACCGACAGCCTCGAGCGTGCCGGCATCAGCAAGATCGAGATCGAGCGCACCCGGGACCGCGTGCGGGTGGACATCCACACCGCGCGTCCGGGCATCGTCATCGGCCGCCGCGGCGCCGAGGCCGATCGCATCCGCTCGGAGCTGGAGAAGCTCACCAAGAAGCAGGTGCAGCTCAACATCCTCGAGGTGAAGAACTCCGAGGCCGACGCCCAGCTCGTCGCACAGGGCATCGCGGAGCAGCTGAGCAACCGCGTGGCGTTCCGCCGCGCGATGCGCAAGGCGATCCAGTCGGCGATGCGTCAGCCGAACGTCAAGGGGATCCGGGTCCAGTGCTCGGGTCGTCTGGGCGGCGCGGAGATGAGCCGCAGCGAGTTCTACCGCGAGGGCCGCGTGCCCCTGCACACGCTGCGCGCCGACATCGACTACGGCCTGCACGAGGCGAAGACCACCTTCGGGCGGATCGGCGTCAAGGTGTGGATCTACAAGGGCGACGTCGTGGGCGGCCGGCGCGAGCTGGCGGCACCGTCGAACGACGACCGTCGCGGCCCGCGTCGTGAGCGCCCGCAGCGCCCGCGTCGCAGCGGCGCGTCGGGCACGACCGCCACCAGCACCGAGGCCGGTCGCGCCGCAACGGAGGAGACTCCGGTGGCGGCTGCTCCGGCTGCAACGAACCAGGAGGGCTGACGCCATGTTGATCCCCCGTCGCGTCAAGCACCGTAAGCAGCACCACCCCGGCCGTTCCGGCCAGTCCAAGGGCGGCAACCAGGTGACGTTCGGTGATTACGGCATCCAGGCTCTCGAGCCCGCCTACATCACCAACCGTCAGATCGAGTCCGCTCGTATCGCCATCAACCGGCACATCAAGCGTGGCGGCAAGGTCTGGATCAACATCTTCCCGGACCGCCCCCTCACGAAGAAGCCGGCCGAGACCCGCATGGGTTCCGGTAAGGGTTCGGTCGAGTGGTGGGTCGCGAACGTCAAGCCCGGTCGCGTGCTGTTCGAGATGACCTACCCCAATGAGGAGACCGCTCGCGAGGCCCTGCGCCGCGCCCAGCACAAGCTCCCCTGCAAGACCCGCATCGTGACCCGAGAGGAGCAGTTCTGATGTCGAACACCGTCGCCGCTGATCTCCGCGGTCTCACCGCGGACGAGCTGGTGGAGAAGCTGCGCGAGGCCAAGGAGGAGCTGTTCAACCTGCGGTTCCAGATGGCCACCGGGCAGATGAGCAACAACCGTCGCCTGCGCACCGTGCGTACCGACATCGCCCGGATCTACACGATCCTGCGCGAGCGGGAGCTCGGCCTGGCCTCGGGCCCGGAGGGTGACGCCGCATGAGTGAGAACGGAAGCAATGTGAGCACCGAGGAGCGGAACAGCCGCAAGGTCCGGATCGGGTACGTCGTGTCCGACAAGATGGAGAAGACCATCGTCGTCGAGCTCGAGGACCGCGTGAAGCACTCCCTGTACGGCAAGATCATTCGCACCACCTCCAAGGTGAAGGCGCATGACGAAGAGGGCGTCGCCGGTGTCGGCGACCGCGTCCGGATCATGGAGACCCGTCCGCTGAGCGCCAGCAAGCACTGGCGCCTGGTGGAGGTGCTGGAGAAGGCCAAGTAGGCCCCCCGCACCGCACAGACGACGAAGGCCCCCGTCCACTCCGCGAGGAGGGACGGGGGCCTTCTCGTCGTCCGGCGGGGCCGTCCGGGGCTGCCGTCCGACGCCGGCCGCCGGCGTCTGGTGCGGACTTCCGTCAGACGCAGGCCCGGCGCACGCCGCTGACCGCGGTGTCGAGGACCTTGGCGGCGGGGTTGGTCTTCTCCCACGTCGCCTCGCCGGTGGCGCGCGCCGCCTGATCCGAGCGCATGGCGGCGGTGTAGGCGTCCAGCTTGGACTTGTACTCGACGATCGCGGTGTGGACGGTCGCCGACGGCTGCGCGGTCGAGATGATCGAGGGCAGCTTGCCCGTCTCCGTCTCGAGCGCCGCGAACTCGGCGTTGAGCACCCCGCTGATGGAGTCCCAGTTCCACTTGGGGTCCTTGGTGAACGCGGCGGTCGCGCGCGTGGCGACGACGCGGGTGTCGTACCCCGACTGCCAGGAGGCGCAGGCCGACTTGCCGGCCGCGGNGGCGGCCGCCGCCCGGGAGGACGCGATCGTGCTCTGGTAGGCCGCCACGTCCTGCGAATCGGCGGTACCGGTCCCCGCGACCGAGCCGCACCCCGCGAGGGCGAGGAGCGAGGCTCCCACGGCCAGGGTCGCGCCCGCGCGGCCGCGGAACGGATGGATCGTCGTACGTGCGGTCATGTCTCTGCCTCCCCGTGGCGTGCGTCGACGTGCACGCCGTATGACTGCATTGTCGCTCATGAACGGCCTCCGTGGTCCACGAGGGTGTCAACGCACAGCATGTGAGCGTCGGCACGTCCACCATCGAGTATGCGCCCCGGTGCGAACAGGTTTGCTATGCTGTGCAGTATGCGGGACGATCACGTCCCGCGCCGTCGTAGGGCACCCGGGCCCCGACTCGCCGACTTCGGCTCGAGACCACTTCCCGGTTCTTTTCTTGCGGCGAACGGATGCGGCCACCGCCGCCTTCGCCACCCACCACCGTTAGGTATCGCCACACCGTGAGCACCCCTGTGTCCACTCGTTCCTTCGCCGACCTCGGCGTCCCCTCGAACCTCGTCGCCGCCCTCCACGACATGGACCGCAGCACGCCGTTCCCCATCCAGGCCGACACCCTGCCCGACACGCTCGCCGGCCGCGACGTGCTGGGCCGCGGCAAGACGGGCTCGGGCAAGACCCTGGCGTTCGCGATCCCGCTGGTCGCGCGCATCGCCGGGCACCGCGCCCCCGCGGGCAAGCCGTCCGGCCTCGTCCTCGCGCCGACCCGTGAGCTGGCCACCCAGATCACGGCCACCGTCGAGCCGCTGGCCCGCGCCGCCGGCCTCCGGGTGACCACCATCTTCGGCGGCGTCAAGCAGGGCCGCCAGGAGCAGGCGCTCAGCCAGGGCGTCGACATCGTGGTGGCCTGCCCCGGCCGCCTCGAGGACCTCATGCGGCAGCGCCTCGTCGACCTGTCCCGAGTCGAGGTCACCGTGCTCGACGAGGCCGATCACATGGCCGACCTCGGCTTCCTGCCCGTCGTCACCCGGATCCTGGCCGCCACCCCGGCCGGTGGCCAGCGCATGCTGTTCTCCGCGACGCTCGACAACGGCGTCGACAAGCTGGTGCGCAGGTTCCTGACCGATCCGGTCTCGCACTCGGTCGATCCCGAGAACTCGCCGGTCGTCGCCATGACCCACCACGTCTTCGAGGTCAGCGGCAAGGACGACAAGTCCGCGCTGGTGCGCACCCTCGCGTCGGGCACCGGCCGCCGGATCCTGTTCACCCGCACCAAGCACCAGGCCAAGAAGCTGGCCAAGCAGCTCACCGAGCAGGGGATCCCCGCGCGCGATCTGCACGGCAACCTCAGCCAGCCGCAGCGCGACCGCAACCTCGAGGCGTTCAGCACGGGCACGGCCCGCGTGCTGGTCGCGACCGACATCGCGGCGCGCGGCGTGCACGTCGACGACATCGAGCTCGTCGTGCACGTCGATCCGCCCGCCGAGCACAAGGCCTACCTGCACCGCAGCGGCCGCACCGCCCGCGCCGGCAACGAGGGCACCGTCGTCACCGTGATGACGCCCGAGCAGCGCAAGGACACCCAGACCCTGCTCAAGAAGGCCGCGATCACCGCCCGGCCCGTCGCGGTGACGGCCACGTCGCCGGTCGTCGTCGACCTGGTCGGCGACGTCGCCCCGTACGTCAAGCCCGAGCCCGTCGCTCCGCCGCAGCAGCAGCGCCGTGCCGGTGGCGGTCACGCCCCGGGCCGCGGTCGCGCCGGGCGCGGCAAGGGCACCGGTCAGCGGTCCGACGGTGCGGGCCGCGGCCAGGGCGGCCAGGCCGGCCAGCAGCGTCGCCAGGGCCAGGGCGGCCAGCAGCGCTCCGGCGCGCGCCAGGCCCCGTCCGGCCAGGGGCGTCCGCAGGGGCAGGGTCGCGCCCAGCAGCCGCGCCGCCGCGCCACCCGCCCCGCGGGCTGACGCCTCGGCGGGTGCGGCCACGCCGCGAAAACACGTAGTCGGCTACTCGTTCGCCGCGCCGCGCACCGGGGTCCAATGGATCCGGGGAATCGGAGGTGCGCGATGGACGGAACGGACGACGGGCGCGGTGCCGTCGCGGCGGCGACCGCCGCGGTGCGGCGCGACCCGCTCTGTGCGGACGCGCACCGCGCGCTGGCGCGGGCGCACCTCGCCGCCGGGGACCTGTGCCAGGCGCGCGCCGCGGTGCAGCGGTACGCGCAGGTGACGCGCCGCGAACTCGGCGCCGAGCCCGCGGCCGACCTGTGGGCGCTGGTGGGCCTGCCGTCGTGGACGCACGTGCAGCGGCCGGCGGGGAGCCGAGCCGGTTAGGAGCCCACCGTCACGAGCCCCGCGCGATGCGCAGCACCTCGTCCTCGGTGGGCGGGCTCGCGGCGTGATGGCTCAGGCACATCGGCGCGTGCAGGCGCACCGTCGTGGCCGCGGCGCCGAGGTAGAAGTCGCCCGCGCCCAGGGCGCCGATGCCGTCGAGCCGCCCGCCGCGGGCCGCCGCCACGTCCTTGGCGGCCTGGATCTGCACCGGCGCGTTGAGCTTGCCGTAGAAGTGGGTCGCGCTGTTGCCGACGATCTTGTCGTGCAGGCCCTTCGGCGCCTGCGTCGCGAACACCAGCCCGAGCCCGTACTTGCGGGCCTGCGAGGCGAGCAGCAGCGTCGACTCCGTGGACGGCTTCACGGCCCCCGACGGCGCGATCTGCTGCGCCTCGTCCATCACCAGCAGCCACCCGAGCGGCTTCTCGCCCGCGGGGTGGCGCTTGATCCAGGAGAACAGCGCCAGCTGCAGCTGCGCGACGAAGGTCTGCCGCTGCGTCTCGTCGGGCAGGCCGATGAGGCTGATCACCGAGACCCGGGCGCGTTTGCCGTCCGGCGGGGTGAGCAGCGTCGCCGGGTCGACGGCCTCGCCGCGGCCGCCGAGCAGCGGGTTGTTGATGAGCGCCGCCTGCAGGTTCGCGGCGAGCTCGGGCGCCAGCTTGTCGGCGCTGCCGAGCGTGCTGCGGGTCGAGTCCCACGCGCCGAGGTACTCGGCGAACGCCCGGATGTCGGCGCGGCCGATCTCGCGGCCGTAGGCGTCGAGGGCCTCGCGCAGGATCGCGCGCTGCTGCTCGCGGCGCGCCCCGCCCACGCCGACGTGCTGCTCCAGCGCGCTCGCGCACGCCTCGACCGCCATCGCGAAGCCCTCGCGGGCCTCCTGCGCCTCCGTGCCGCCCGGGCCGTCGTCCCCGTCCATCCCGGCGCGCAGGGCCGTGAAGTCCGGGATCGGCTGCAGCACGAGCGGTCGCGCGGACGGCCGGTTCGGCGTCCACACCACCACGTCGGTATCGGCGAGGTAGGTGCGCGCCCGCTCGGCGTCGCCCTCCCACCAGCCCGACGGCTCCTGCGGCCACGCCTCGCCGAGCCGCGAGAGGTCGTTGTTCGGGTCGAGCACGATCGCCGAGACCCCGCGCAGCGCGCACTCCTCGATGAGCCGGCGGATCAGCACCGTCTTGCCCGAGCCGGAGCCCGCGAAGATCGCGGTGTGCTTGCGCAGGTCGGCGGGGTCCAGGGCGACGGGCCCGTGGTCCGGGCCGAGGCCGACCGCGATGCCCGCGGGGTCCGACGGTGCCGCCGCCGCGGGCCGGGCAGTGGCTCGGGCAGCGGGCTCCGGCGCCGGTTCGGGCGCCGGTTCGGGGCGCGGCGCGGGCGGGCCGCCGAACATGACGTCGGCGACGGAACTCGACAGCCCGCCGACGCGGCCCACCGCGTCGCCCGGGATCAGGCCGCGAGCGCGGCGGGCGGCGGGGCGCTCGGCGGCCGGCTTCCGGTCCAGGCCCGCGAACATCCGCAGCCCGTGCGCGGGACGGCGCGCCGCCAGCCACTCGTCGAGGCCCTCGGGCGCGTTCGCGATGATCCGGCCCAGCGCGTCCAGGGTCGCGAGGTCGGCCTCGTCGAGGGGCAGCAGCTCGGCCCCGCGCTCCACGGCGTCCGCGATCACCGACGAGGCCTTCGGGCTGGTGGGCCAGGGCGTGGACCGGAGCAGGAAGAGCTTGCGCCGGTCCATTCCGGCGGCGACGCCCGCCGCCGTCGCGGCGCTCTGCACCCGGTTGGTGGTCGCGACGGCGTTGGCCGCGGGGATCGCGCGGAAGGCCCAGTGCTGCTCGTCCTCGACGCGGCCGGGGAGGCGCCGCCGCAGCCGGCCGTCGAGCTGCTTGTTGCCGCGCTCGATCTGGAAGCCGTCGCCCCCGTCCTCGCGGGTCCAGGCCCGCAGGCCGGCCTCGATGAGGCCGCCCATCCGCTTGTCGGCGACGGCCTGGTCGGTCGCCACGTCGCCGACGCGGGCCCGGATCCGCAGCGCGTCGAACTGCTCGTCGAGGCGGGCCAGCAGCTCCTCGGGCGTGGTCTCGGGGAGGGCGGGCTGCGCGGGCGCGTCCCGGACCGCCGCGGGCGTCGCCGGGGGCGTCGCGACGGTGCGCGGCGCACCGTCGTCGAAGGAGGCGAGCTCGAAGTCCGTGCGGGTGGTGACGCACGCCCGGATGTGCGCGTCGACCTTGGTGAGCAGGTCGCGCGGGGTGTGGTGCACCGCGGAGGCGAAGGCCTCCGGCGCGACCGGCCAGGTGGGGTGCGGCGGCGCGAAGTCCTTCGACCGGTACGCCGCGCTCAGCCGCCGCTCGACGATGGCGCGGGCGATGGCACCGTCGGGCAGCGATTTGAGCGGGCCCACCACGCGGAACCGGGCCGCGACCGAGGCGGTCGCCCGGCTCGAGAGCGTCTCCCACGCCGTCGGCAGCATGCAGGCGACGGTCACGGTGCGGTACAGGCCCTGCCGCAGCGACATGAGGCCGTGGCCGACCTGCTCGATGACCTCGCTCTCGGCGGCGTCGGGGGCCGTGAGGGTGGCCGCGGACTGCGCGAGCAGCGTGTCGATCTGGTCGACCGCGAAGACCGTCGCGGCGGTCTCCGCCATGAACGCCGAGACCGCGCGCACGGTCTCGACCGCGGGGAATCCGTGCGCGGGCAGGCCCCAGTGCAGCCGCTCGGCCGCCGTCTCCTCGACCTCGATGTCGTCGAGGAAGGCGGAGCCGAGGTCGGCGAGGCGGGTGTCGGGGGAGGCCAGCAGCACCAGTGCGCGGAGCACGCCGTGGTACTGCCGCACCTGCGGGCGGCGCTTGCTCATGGCCGCGACCAGCGCGTCGAGGCCCTCCGGCGTCGGCACCGCGTCGCCCGAGAACTCGCGACGGTGGGCCCGCGACAGCCCGGCCTCGTCGGAGAGCAGCCACAGCAGCTGCGCCAGCTGGGTCTCGTGGTCGCGGGCGGGGCGCAGCAGGGAGCTGCGCAGCGAGGTCAGTGCCGCCCGCCAGAAGTCGGAGGCGTCCAACAGCTCCAGCAGTACGAAGTAGTGGCCCGCGGCCTGCACCTCGGAGCGGAACCGGGTGAGCAGGTGCGTCTTGCCGGTGCCGGCGTTGCCGGTGATCACCAGGCCGGTGGGGGAGGCGCCGGTCGACGCGACGGCGTCGCCGAGGGCGTCCTCGAGGTCCTCCCACACGTCGGTGTGCAGGCCGTCGACGTGCGTGTTCTGCGTCTCGACCGCCGAGTCCCACACCTCCTCGTACGTGGGCGCCCAGCTCAGGCGGACGGAACGCAGCGCGGCGCGCTGCACATCGGAGAGGGTCATCGGGTGATCCGTATCGCGTGCAGGGGACGGCCGCCCAGCTGCAGCGCGGCGGCGTGGTCGTCCGGGGTGAGGGCCTTGAGGTTGTCCTCGGCGACGATGTGCACGCCGGGTTCGGGGTAGAGGGCCCGCAGGCCCTCGTCGACGACGGCGCGCGGCACGCCGGGCAGCGCGGCGCGCAGGTCGCGCAGGGCCACCCAGGCGCCGAGCGCCGCGACCGCGCGGTACGCGGCGCGGACCCGCGCGGACGGCGGACCGTCGGTCGGGGCGACGGGCGGACCGTCGGTCGGGGCGACGGGGGCCGACGGTGCCGGAGCCTCGGCGGGCGTGACCACCTCGCCCAGCGCGAGCGACTCGCGGCGCAGGTACCGGCCGATCCCGGCGGCGAAGGTGAACAGGGCGCGCAACTGCGGCGTCGCGCGGGGCGGGGGCGGCGATTCGAGGAGCTCGGCGGCGGCTGCCCAGCCGCGATCGGTGAGCGAGAGCAGCAGCGCGCGGCGCTCCCCGACCTCCACGTCGAGCAGGCCCCGGGCGACGAGCTTGCGCCGCGACGGCGCCTCCAGGGCGGGGCCGAGCAGCCGGAGGTCCGGGTTGCGCACGGGCTCGACGGCGGACGCGAGCACCAGCAGCACAGCGGATTCCGTGCCCGTGAGGCCCGCGATCGACTCGCTCATACCGCACCCCTCCCGTGGCCCGATCCCGTTGCAGTCACCAATGTACGGATGATCGACACGGATTCCGCGAGGTCGCCCAGGATCCGCGCGTTGGTGAGCCGCAGCACCCGGAAGCCGGCCAGCATGAGATCCGCGTCGCGGCGCCGGTCGGCCTCGTACTTCTCGTGTCCGCGGTGGTCCGGGCCGTCGACCTCCACCACGAGGCGGGGCTGCGGGAACAGCAGGTCCACGCGGACCGGCCGGGCGAGCGGCCCCAGGTCGACCGCGTAGTTCCAGTGCCGCGCGGCCGCCCACGCCTGGTCCGCGAGCCCGCGCTCGAGTCGCTGCTCCGCGGCGCTGGCCGGGTGGGGCCGGCCCGCGACCGGTGGGAACGCGGGGAGCGGTTCGAGGCCGGCGGTGAACTCCGACGGCCCGCGGCACGGCTCGTCGGCGACGGGCGGACCGTCGACGACGGGGAACCGGTCCAGGGGCGCCGCGCCCGGCCCGAGCAGCCAGACGGTGCTCTCGCCCCGCGCGAGCCACTGCGCCGCCGCGGACAGGGCCTCGCCGGAGTGCGGTGCCACCGGCCGGTCGACGTCGATCGCGAGCGCCAACGACGGGGCGTGATAGCTGCGGGTGAGGGCGTACTCGAGGGCGTCGCGCCGGTCGGCGGCGGGGAGGTCGGCGAAGCCGCGGGACGATTCGGGCCGCAGCGCCGCGGTGGCGAGCGCGCCCAGCGCCGTGCCGATCCCGGGCCCGCCGTCGTGCCGGTGCGCGAGCTCGCGGGCGGCGCACCGGTCGAGGATCCCGGCGGATTCGGGGGCGTGCGCGGGTTCGGGCAGCCAGGCGGGGAAGACCTCGAAGGCGACGGCGACCTCGCGGGTCAGCACGTCGTCGATGATCGCGCCGGGGGAGGAGGGCAGCGGCTGCGTGAGGCCGGGGAAGAGCACCACCGGGTCCTGTGGGCCGCGGCGCTCCGCGGCGGACGCGAGCGCGAGGGCGGAGGTCCCCCGCAGTCGCGCGACGCCGCCCACGGGCAGATCGGAGAGCTGCACAGAATGAAGTTACGGCATCGCGAACGCGCCGTGTAGCTACCGGCCGGTCGGGCGGCACCGTCGGGCCACCGCGAGCGGCGGCCGAGGGGCTGACCGGGCACGATTCGACAGCGACCTGCGGCTTCCCCTATCATGGACGGGTTGCCTGCGGCCCTGTGCCGCATGTGACGGACCGCGCGTGTCCGGGTCGGTAATCCGGCGCGCATGAAGATCCAGGTCTGAGGAGACTCTCTAGTGATTCAGCAGGAATCGCGAGTGCGGGTCGCCGACAACACGGGTGCTAAGGAAATCCTCTGCATCCGCGTGCTCGGTGGAAGCTCGCGCCGCTATGCCGGCATCGGTGACATCATCGTCGCCACCGTCAAGGACGCCATCCCCGGCGGCAACGTCAAGCGCGGCGAGGTCGTCAAGGCCGTCATCGTGCGGACCGCCAAGGAGCGCCGCCGTCCGGACGGTTCGTACATCAAGTTCGACGAGAACGCCGCTGTCATCATCAAGAACGACAACGACCCTCGTGGCACCCGCATCTTCGGCCCGGTCGGCCGTGAGCTGCGCGACAAGAAGTTCATGAAGATCGTTTCGCTGGCTCCGGAGGTGCTCTGACATGAAGGTGCACAAGGGCGACACCGTCATCGTGATCTCGGGCCCCGACAAGGGTGCCAAGGGCAAGGTCGTCGAGTCCTTCCCGAAGGCTGACAAGGTCCTCGTCGAGGGCGTCAACCGGATCAAGAAGCACACCAGCACGTCCGCCACCGCGCAGGGCGGGATCGAGGTCCGCGAGGCCCCGATCCACGTCTCCAACGTGATGGTCGTCGACTCGGACGGCAACCCCACCCGCGTGGGGTACCGGACCGACGAGGAGACCGGCAAGCGCGTGCGGATCTCCCGCAAGAACGGGAAGGACATCTGAGATGACCACCTCTGAGAAGACCCAGCCGCGCCTGAAGGCGCGCTACCGCGCCGAGATCAAGGACGCGCTGAACAGCGAGTTCGACTACGCCAACGTGATGCAGATCCCCGGCGTCGTCAAGGTGGTCGTCAACATGGGTGTCGGCGACGCCGCCCGCGACGCCAAGCTCATCAACGGCGCCGTCAAGGACCTCGAGCTGATCACCGGCCAGAAGCCGGAGATCCGCAAGGCCCGCAAGTCCATCGCGCAGTTCAAGCTGCGTGAGGGCATGCCGATCGGCGCGCGCGTCACGCTGCGCGGCGACCGCATGTGGGAGTTCCTCGATCGCCTCACCTCGATCGCGCTGCCCCGTATCCGCGACTTCCGCG
The DNA here is from genome assembly GCF_965138335.1 of Tsukamurella ocularis. Taxonomy (GTDB): domain Bacteria; phylum Actinomycetota; class Actinomycetes; order Mycobacteriales; family Mycobacteriaceae; genus Tsukamurella; species Tsukamurella ocularis_A. Next base: position 64,748 of record NZ_CBCSDV010000004.1, on the reverse strand, counting down.
GCCTGAACGGCAACCAGTTCGATGGCAACGGCAACTACACGTTCGGCCTGAACGAGCAGTCGATGTTCCACGAGATCGATGTGGACTCCATCGACCGCCCGCGCGGTATGGACATCACCGTCGTCACCACTGCCACCAACAATGAGGAAGGCCGCGCGCTGCTCAAGCACCTCGGCTTCCCCTTCAAGGAGAATTGAGCCATGGCAAAGAAGGCGCTGGTCAACAAGGCCAACAAGAAGCCGAAGTTCGCCGTCCGCGCGTACACCCGCTGCAACAAGTGCGGTCGCCCGCACTCGGTGTTCCGCAAGTTCGGCCTCTGCCGCGTGTGCCTGCGCAACATGGCGCACGCCGGCGAGCTCCCCGGTGTGCACAAGAGCAGCTGGTGAGTGAATCCCGGGCCTGACCCGGGAGCAGATGTCGCGCGAGGGCGCGCATCCCGTCTCGACGGGGTGCGCGCCCTTCGCCGTCTCCGCGGGGCGGCCACGGCGGCCCCGCGGCGTGGTGCGGCCCGGCCGTCCCGGCGGGCGGCGCCGCCCCGCGGCGCTGTGCGCGGGCGATTCTCGTCACGAAACGCCCAACGGATTCACAGAGTTACCCGCTCGTTAACTATGCTGTCATCTCATGTTGGTGCGTGCAGACTTCGCGCTCCCGCGAGGTCCGCGCGGTGAGCACACCCGCAGCGGGTTCCGGAACAGCCCGTGGATGTGGGCGGTCCTGGCCGTCGTCGTCTTCGTCGCCGCGATCCAGGCGGCAGCGACCGTCTACGGCCTGGCCGGCCCCGTCGAGGGCCTGGCCAAGGATTTCGTCGGCCGCCCCGTCACCGGCGAGGTCAAGGTCGCGGCCCTCGCGCTCGCGCTGATGTGCATGCCCGCCCGGCTGCGGCTGCCCTTCATCGGCGTGGTCGTCGGCACGGAGATCCTGTTCAACGCGGAGCGGTTCGCCGCCGGCACGTCCCTGCACTTCGGCAACGGCGTCATGTGGGGACTCGTCGCCCTCGCCGCCTACGCGGGCCTGCGGCTCACCGGCCGCGAGCGGGTCGCCGCGTACAAGGCCGCCGGCGTCGCCGGGATCCTCATCGTCGCCAATGCGTGCTCGGCCGTGTGGCTCGGCCTCACGATGGAGGCGCTGCCGTACGTCGCCGATCACTTCGTCGAGGTCGCGGACCGCGCGCTCGGCAGCCCGTCGTGGGTGATGGGCCGGTTCGTGCACGAGCACGGCTGGTACCTGTGGCTGATCACCAAGGTCTACACGTACCTGCCGGTGGGCGCGGCCGTCGTGGCGTTCTTCCAGCTGCGCCGCAGCTCCACCGAGGGCTTCCCGCGGCACCACATCGTGCGGTCCTTCATCCTCATCGGCGCGATCGGCCCCGTCGTCTACTTCCTGTTCCCCGTCGTCGGCCCGGCGTACGCCTTCGGCAACGAGGTCGCCGGCGCGGGCTGGATGAACATCTGGCCGCACGTCGTGCCGACCTCGCTCGAGCCGGTCTCCGCCTACTTCAGCCAGGCGGCGCCCCGCAACTGCATGCCCAGCCTGCACACGGCCTGGGCCACCGCGATCCTGCTGCACGCGCTGCGGGGGCCGCGGCTGCTCAAGGCGTTCGGCGTCCTCTGGTGGGTGTTCACGATCTCCGCGACGCTGGGCCTCGGCGCCCACTACGGGGTCGACCTGGTCGCCGGCCTGGTCTTCGCGCTGACCCTCGAGGCCGCGCTGGTCCGCCCCGAGGACGGCTGGCACCCGCGCCGCATCGCGACCGTCGTGGGCGGGTCTCTCGCCTTCGTCGCGATCCTCCTCGCCATCCGCTACCTCAGTGTGTCGATGGCGCAGAGCGGCTACTTCGCCGCCGTCGCGCTCCTCGGCACCGTGGCGGTGATGGCCGCCGCCTACGCGCGGATCGCGCGGCCCCCGTCGCCCGGCGGTGTCGTCGCCGTCCCGCCGGTGGGGGAGCGGGCGCTCGCGGCCTGACGGCTACGCTGAGGGCGTGGGTGATTCCGATGCGTAATACGGTCATCGCGGGTGCGCTCGGCGTCGCCGCGGTCGCTCTGATCGGCACCCGGTTCGTCGGCCCGATCGGGCTGTTGTTCCTGGCCGGTGCGCTCATCGTCGGCATGGTCGTGCTGCTCGCGGGCCACGGCGACCCGTCGGCGGTGCGGCGGGACGATCCGCTGCGATTCGTCGACGTGCAGCCCGCCCCCGAGCGGCCCCGCGCAGAGCGCCCGCGGGCGAAGCCGGCGGCGCCGTCGGGCCGCGCGCTATGGGAGCGCGCCGCCGGCCGGCACGACACCGTGCTCGGCGAATACGCGGCGTACGAACTCGATCCGGAGATGCTGCTGCGCTTCCCGGCGATGTGGGACCTCAGCTCACCGAAGGTGATCGCCTTCCACGACGCGCTGGAGCACGCGAGCGCCCTGCGCACGGACGAGTACCCCGGCGAGCCGGCCGGCGCCGAGTACGTCGACGCCGTCACCGATCTGCGGACCAGCTGGTACGCCGCCGACCGGCACGCCCGCAGCACCGGTTCCGCCGGGCTCGCCGACGAGGACGTGCGCGACCTCGACCGCGGCCTCAAGCTGTACCGGCATGCGTCGTCGAGCGTCGCGGCCGAGCGGGCGGCGTACCTCAACCAGGTGGTGAGCACCGTCGACAAGCTCGTCGACCGCGGGGTGCTCCCCGCGCCGCCCCGCTTCCGCGCCGAGCTGGAGGCCGAGGCCCGCAAGGCCATCGAGAGCTGAGACCCGTTCAGAAACCGACCGAATTCTGCGTGACGCCGCGAATACGTCGTCGCGCGCTCGGAGACGGCGGGTTTCGCGACGCGCGCCCTCACCCCGCCTTCACCGTCCTGTGACCATTGTTGCGTATGGTGATGATGTGACTGTTGTGACTCGACGGGTTCTGCTGGGGACTGCCGCCGCGCTGCCGGCCGTGATGGTGGCGGCCCGCGCTGCCGCCGACCCCGGCTCCGGGACGGGGGCGGGTGGCACCGTAGGGCCGACGACCCCCGGCGCGACGACCCCCGGCGCGACGACCCCCGGCGCGACGACACCGGTCGGGCCGGCCGCGCGGTGGACGCCCGAGCGTGCGCAGCAGTGGCGCACCCAGAACCCCTGGATGGTCGGCGCCAACTACATCAACGCCAACGCCGGGAACCAGTTCGAGATGTTCCAGGCGCAGACCTTCGACCCGAACCGGATGAACCTCGAGCTCGGCTGGGCCCGCGGCCTCGGCATGACCACCATGCGGGTCTTCCTGCAGGACCAGCTGTGGACCGCCGATCCGACCGGCCTCGTGCAGCGCCTCGACCAGTTCCTCACGATCGCGCACAACAACGGCATCAAGATCATGTTCGTGCTGTTCGATTCGTGCTGGGATCCGAACCCGAAGCCCGGCGTGCAGCGCGAGCCCACGCCCGGCGTGCACAACTCGACGTGGGTGCAGAGCCCCGGCGCCGCGGGCCTCACCGGCGCCGACACCGCGGCCCTGCAGGCCTACGCGACCGGCGTGGTCAAGGCGTTCGCCAACGACCCCCGCGTGGTCGCGTGGGACGTCTGGAACGAGCCGGAGAACCTCGCCGACTCGTACCCGCTGAACCCGCCCGACAAGGTCGCCCGCGTCGCGAAGCTGCTGCCCCAGGCCTTCGCGTGGGCCCGCGCCGGCAACCCGACGCAGCCGCTGACCTCGGGCGTGTGGGCCGACACCCGCCCGGAGATCCGCGCGATCCAGCTGGAGCAGTCCGACGTCATCAGCTTCCACAGCTACGACCCGCCGGAGAAGTTCCGCGCCATGGCCGCCGACCTCGCCAAGCAGGGCCGCCCGATGCTCCTCACCGAGTACATGGCCCGGCCGCAGGGCAGCACCATCGAGACGATCCTGCCGATCTGCAAGGAACTCGGCATCGACGCCTACCAGTGGGGCTTCGTCGCCGGCCGCAGCCAGACCTACTACCCGTGGGACTCGTGGAAGCAGCCCTACGTCGGGGCGCGGCAACCGCAGCAGTGGTTCCACGACCTGCTCTGGCCCGACGGCCGCCCCTATCGGGACGCCGAGGTCGCGACGGTCCGCCGCCTCACCGCCGCGCGGACCTAGCCGACGGGCGCCTACTCGGTGCGCAGGAAGGTGCCGTCGAGGCGGTAGTAGGCGCTCGCCTTCGAGCCCGGACCGAGGCCGACCTCCATCACGGGCGGCGCGGTCCGGTCGGACGCGCGGGCCCGGCTGTCCTCGTCGACCTCGATGCCGAGGGCGTGCGCGTCGATCGGGAGCACGGAGAACCGCTGGACGAGGTCGGCCCGCGCCCGCTCGATCCCGGCGGGCGACACGGCGCGCAGAGCGAACGCCGAACTGCTCGTCGACCGCGACGGGGTGAGGCTCACCTCGGGGAACCTGCCGACGGTCTCCTTGAGGGTGCCGGAGCGACCCCCGCCCGAGATCCGCATCTCGACGGTGCCCTTCCCGCTGCCCACCGAGCCGACGTTCGAGGCGAAGACGCGGTACTGCAGCTCGTCGATCACCGGCTGCGCGGGATCGAGGCCGTTGGCGCGCAGCAACCGCTCGGCGATGGGAAGGAGCCCGTCGACCTTCGCGAGCGCGAGGTTGTCGGGCAGGTTCCCCGCGGCGTCCGTCTCGACGTCCACGCCCGACAGCCCGAAGGTCGCGACCAGGCGTTTGTCGCCGCTCCGCCGCTCGATCTCGATGCCGTCGGATGCATGGGGCGAGCTCCGGTCGATGCCGATCCGGTCGGCGGCCGCCGTCACTCTCTCGGCCGTCGCGGTGAGGTCGAGCGCCGCGATGTCGGACGCGCGGAAGGCGGCGTCGGCGCGGTCGTTCGTGGAATTCCGGGTCGGCTCGTACCACTCCTCGCTGCTGTGGGAGTAGTACGCGGAGACGCGCTGGCCGGCGGACAGGTCCAGCGTCGTCACCCGCGTGGTGTTCTCGTCGATGTCGATCTCGAGGAGGGAGTCGGCCCCGCCGGGCTGGATCTCGCCGGCCTTGGCGACGGCGCGGCGGAGCTCGGTGGACGGGTCCGCCACCGGGCTCGCGGAGCCGGGCGCGACGCCCGCTCCGGCCCGGTTCGACGGTGCCTGCCCGCGCCCGCCGGTCTCCGTGAGCGCGAGCGCGGCGGGTAGGCCGGCGGAGACGACGAGGATGCCGGTCACGAACGCGGCGACCAGGCCCATCCCCGGCGGCGCGGTCCGCAGCCGTCGGGCGAGCACCGCCGCGACGACGACGGTCCCGATCGCCCAGACGAGGGCGACGGCACCGTCGGAGACGACGGCCCCGACCAGGCCGACCGTGGTGAGCACCCCGAGCAGGGCGACCGTGAGGAAGGTGGACACAGCGGTCAGCGTATCGGCAGCGAATCACGCTGAACGCAACCGCTGTGCCGCCGCGGGAACGGACATATGTTCCGCGAAGGAATCGACCGCCCGAGCCAGGAGTGACCCATGACCGCATCCGCCACCGGAACCCTCGCCGCCATCATCGACGCGACCGACCAGGCCGTCACCCGCAACACCGCCAACGCGCACGTGGTGTTCGCGGCGACGNNTCCGGTGGCGGATGCGGTCATGGGTCACTCCTGGCTCGGGCGGTCGATTCCTTCGCGGAACATATGTCCGTCNCNCGCGCCGGCACACCCTCGTCGTCGACGAGCCGCCGACGCTCGGCGGCGACGACACCGCGATCAATCCCGTCGAGGCCTACCTCGGGGCGCTGCTGTCGTGCCAGGTGGTGACCTACCGCTTCTACGCCGACAAGCTGGGCGTCACGATCGACGAGCTGAAGCTCAGCGCCGAGGGCGACCTCGACGTGCGCGGCTTCTTCGGCCTCGACGAGACCGTGCGCCCCGGCTTCACCGCGGTGCGGGTCACCGTCGACATCACCGGGCCGGACACCGAGGAGCGCTACCGCGAGCTCACCGAGACGGTCGACGCGCACTGCCCGGTCCTGGACCTGACGCAGAACCCCACGCCGGTCACGACGACGCTGCGGGTGAACTGACCCGGGGGCCGGTCGCGGCGAGCGCGCCGTAGAACAGCAGCAGCGACGAGGCCGCGGCGAAGTTCAGCCGCAGGTCGCGGGCCCGCACGTGCATCCCGACCGCCGTGCAGAAGTACAGTGTGAGCATGATCGCGGTGAACCGGGCCAGGCCGGGCCACCGCGGCGCCGCCGCCAGCCCGAGCGCCGACGCGCCCTTGACCACGGGGAAGAACCAACGGCCACCGTCGGGCCAGCCGACGTCGTCGAGGCATGCGGCGATGTAGGGGATGGGTCGGATGCACAGCGCGGCGTCCGTCGCCTGCCCGGCGGCGGCCGCCTGATAGAGCCGGGGATCGCGGACGAGATCGTTCACCGAGGACATGATCCTCACGCTAGGCCGCCCGGCGCCGGGGGACAAGAGCCGCCGATTCGACTCTGACCGGCACTTTCTCTACACTAGTGAGGTTGCCTGTCGTGCTTCGAGCACGGCCGGCGCACTTCCCCGAACCGGTTCGCCGGTCCGGAATCCCTGCAGTGCAACGGTATTGCAGGACGGTTTGCTTCGTAGTAGGCCCACCGTCGGACGTTCCAGGCCCTGATTCGTCAGGGCACCAGACCGCCGGCGATGCATGGGAACCGCTGCGAGAAAGGTAGACGAATCTGTCATGACCATGACTGATCCGATCGCAGACTTCTTGACCCGTCTGCGCAACGCCAACTCGGCGTACCACGACGAGGTGACGCTCCCGCACTCGAAGATCAAGGCGAACATCGCCGAGATCCTCAAGGCCGAGGGCTACATCACCGACTTCCGTACCGAGGACGCCGAGGTGGGCAAGAACCTCGTCGTGTCGCTGAAGTACGGCCCCAGCCGTGAGCGCTCGATCGCCGGCCTGCGCCGCGTGTCGAAGCCCGGTCTGCGCGTGTACGCGAAGTCCACCAACCTGCCGAAGGTCCTCGGTGGCCTGGGCGTGGCGATCATCTCCACGTCCTCGGGCCTCCTCACGGATCGCCAGGCAGCCAAGCAGGGCGTGGGCGGCGAAGTCCTCGCTTACGTCTGGTAAGGGGACAGAAACTTATGTCGCGAATTGGTAAGCACCCCGTGGTCGTTCCCGCGGGCGTCGACGTGCAGATCGCCGGCCAGGACGTCACCGTCAAGGGCCCCAAGGGCCAGCTGGCGCTGACCGTCTCCGAGCCGATCTCGGTGTCGAAGAACGATGAGGGCGCCATCGTGGTCGCCCGTCCCGACGACGAGCGGCGCAACAAGGCGCTGCACGGTCTGTCGCGGACGCTGGTCGCCAACATGGTGACGGGTGTGACCGAGGGTTACACCAAGAAGATGGAGATCTACGGCGTGGGCTACCGCGTGGCGCTCAAGGGCAAGGACCTCGAGTTCTCCCTGGGCTTCAGCCACCCGGTCCCGATCGAGGCGCCCGAGGGCATCACCTTCGCGGTGGAGAGCCCCACCAAGTTCTCCGTGTCCGGCATCGACAAGCAGCAGGTCGGCCAGGTCTCGGCGGTCATCCGCAAGCTCCGTCGCCCCGATCCCTACAAGGGCAAGGGCGTGCGGTACGAGGGTGAGCAGATCCGTCGCAAGGTCGGAAAGACGGGTAAGTAACTCATGGCAACTCAGACTGAGAACAAGAAGCGCATCCCGGCGGGCAAGGACGTCTCGACTCGTCGTCGCACGTCGAAGGCTCGTCGTCACTTCCGCCTGCGCAAGAAGATCGAGGGCACCGCGGTCCGTCCGCGGCTCGCGGTCAAGCGCTCGAGCCGGCACATCCACGTCCAGCTGATCGACGACCTCAAGGGCCACACGCTGGCCGCGGCGTCGACGCTGGAGGCGGACGTCAAGGCCGCGGGCGGCGACAAGTCGGCCCAGGCCAAGAAGGTCGGCGAGCTCATCGCCGCCCGCGCCAAGGCAGCCGGTGTGGAGGCCGTCGTCTTCGACCGTGGTGGCAACAAGTACCACGGCCGGATCGCCGCGCTCGCGGACGCCGCTCGCGAAGGCGGGTTGACGTTCTGATGACCTACACCACCATGTTTTCCATCGAAGGAGAGGCAGCCTGATGCCCGGACGTCAGCGTCGTGACGGCGGCAACAACGGCCCCGCCGGGAACAACGAGAACTCGAACGACCGCCGCGGCGGTCGTGGTGGCCGCGACCGCGATCAGCGCGGTGGCCGCAACGAGGCCGAGAAGAGCAACTACATCGAGAAGGTTGTCACCATCAACCGTGTCTCGAAGGTCGTGAAGGGTGGTCGTCGCTTCAGCTTCACCGCCCTCGTGATCGTCGGCGACGGCCAGGGCATGGTCGGCGTCGGTTACGGCAAGGCCAAGGAAGTTCCTGCGGCCATCCAGAAGGGTGTCGAGGAGGCCCGGAAGAACTTCTTCCGCGTCCCCATGATCGGCAACACCATCGTGCACCCGGTCCAGGGTGAGGCCGCGGCCGGCGTCGTGCTGCTGCGTCCCGCCAGCCCGGGTACCGGTGTCATCGCCGGTGGCGCCGTGCGTCCCGTGCTCGAGGCGGCCGGCGTCCACGACGTCATCGCCAAGAGCCTCGGCTCGGACAACGCCATCAACGTGGTGCACGCGACCGTGGCCGCTCTCAAGGAGCTGCAGCGTCCCGAGGAGGTCGCGGCTCGTCGCGGCCTGCCCATCGAGGACGTGGCCCCGGCCGGCATGCTCCGCGCCCGTGCAGGTCAGGGAGCGTAAGTCATGGCAGAGCTGAAGATCACCCAGGTGCGGGGCCTCGTCGGGCTCAAGCAGAACCAGCGCGACAGCCTGCGCACCCTGGGCCTCAAGGGCATCCGCAAGTCGGTCGTCCGTGAGGACACCCCCGTCAATCGCGGCCTGATCCAGGTCGTTTCGCATCTCGTGGAAGTGGAGGAGGTGTAAGCAATGGCTATCAAGCTGCACGATCTCCGTCCCGCCAAGGGCGCGAAGACGGCCAAGACCCGTGTGGGTCGCGGCGAGGGCTCGAAGGGTAAGACCGCCGGTCGCGGCACCAAGGGCACCAAGGCGCGCAAGAACGTTCCCGTGGCGTTCGAGGGCGGTCAGATGCCGCTGCACATGCGGCTGCCGAAGCTCAAGGGCTTCAAGAACCGCAACCGCGTCGAGTACCAGGTGGTGAACGTGGGCGACATCGCCCGCCTGTTCCCGCAGGGCGGCACCATCGGCATCGACGAGCTCGTCGCCGCCGGTGCGGTTCGCAAGAACCGGGTCGTCAAGGTGCTGGGCGACGGCGAGATCAACGTCAAGGTGGACGTGACGGCGACCAAGGTCACCGGCGCCGCCAAGGCGAAGATCGAGGCCGCCGGTGGTTCGACCACCGAGCTGAAGCCGTCGGCCGAGGCCTAGTCCTCGCGCTGCGCAACGTGGACGCCGCGGTAGGCGCCGGTCACCGGNGCCTACCGCGGCTCTCGTTTCGCCGCCCCCACGGCTTCCCGCCTGTCTCCTGCCGGTCGGTACCCGCCGTGAACAGCCGCTATGACTGCGGCTGTTAGAGTTCATACGTTTGCAGGATTACCCATGAGGACGTCGTGCTCCGCCGCGCGCGGAGCACGTGTCCACGAGCGTGGGGCGGCCCGTCCGGGCCNCCCGGCTGCCAGGAGGATGTGTGCTTTCGGCCCTAGTCCCGATCTTCCGGACCCCGGAGTTGCGGCGGAAGATCCTGATCGTCCTGGGCATCCTCGTGCTCTACCGGCTCGGCGCCACCCTGCCGTCGCCCGGTGTGAACTTCGGGACGATCACCGAGTGCGTCGACAAGGCCACGAGCGGCGACAGCGGCCAGGTGTACTCGCTGATCAACATGTTCTCCGGCGGCGCGCTGCTGCAGCTGTCGGTGTTCGCGATCGGCATCATGCCGTACATCACGGCGTCGATCATCATCCAGCTGCTGATGGTGGTCATCCCGCGCTTCGAGACCCTTCGTAAGGAGGGCCAGGCCGGCCAGGCGAAGATCACGCAGTACACCCGCTACCTCACGGTGGCGCTGGCGCTGCTGCAGGCCACCGCGATCGTCGCGATGGCCTCGCGCGGCAACCTGCTGCCCGACTGCCCCGGCATCCTCGACGACAACGGCATCTTCTCGCTGTCCGTCATCGTCGCCACCATGACCGCCGGCGCGATCCTGGTGATGTGGTTCGGTGAGCTGATCACCGAGCGCGGCATCGGCAACGGCATGTCGCTGCTCATCTTCGCCGGCATCGCCTCGCGCCTGCCCGCCGACGGCCAGCAGATCCTGCAGAGCCAGGGCGGCCTCGCCTTCGGCCTCGTCTGCTTCGCGGTCTTCCTGATCCTCGTCGCCGTCGTCTTCGTCGAGCAGGGCCAGCGCCGCATCCCGGTGCAGTACGCCAAGCGCATGGTCGGCCGCAAGATGTACGGCGGCTCCTCGACCTACCTGCCGCTCAAGGTGAACACCGCCGGCGTCATCCCGGTCATCTTCGCCTCGTCGCTGCTGTACCTGCCGCAGCTGGTGATCCAGCTCGTCGCGAGCGATTCGACCGCGGGCTGGGTGCAGTGGATCCAGACGAACCTGGTGAACCCCGGCAGTACCTGGCACATCGTGATCTACTTCGCGCTGATCATCTTCTTCACCTACTTCTACGTCGCGATCACCTTCAACCCGGAGGAGCGCGCGGACGAGATGAAGAAGTTCGGCGGCTTCATCCCGGGCATCCGGCCCGGCAAGCCGACCGCCGACTACCTGAACTACGTGCTGCAGCGCATCACGCTGCCCGGCTCGCTGTACCTCGGCATCATCGCGATTCTCCCGAACCTCTTCATCGAACTCACCGGTAGCGGCTCGAACCTGAGTAATCTGCCGTTCGGCGGCACGATGGTCCTCATCATCGTGGTCGTGGCGCTCGACACCACGAAGCAGATCGAGAGTCAGTTGATGCAACGAAACTACGAAGGATTCCTCAAGTGAGACTCGTTATTCTCGGCCCTCCCGGCGCGGGCAAGGGCACCCAGGCGGAGCGGCTGTCGGAGAAGTACGGCATTCCGCACATCTCGACGGGCGATCTGTTCCGCGCCAACATCAGCGAGGGCACCGCCCTCGGTGTCGAGGCCAAGAAGTACATGGACGCCGGCGAGCTCGTCCCGTCCTCGGTCACAGTCGACATGGTGCGCTCGCGCCTGACGGAGCCCGACGCGACGAACGGCTTCATCCTCGACGGCTTCCCGCGCGCCACCGACCAGGCGGACGCGCTCGGCGAGATCCTGGCCGAGGGCGGCCAGAAGCTCGACGCCGTCATCTCCTTCGAGGTCCCCGAGGACACCGTCGTCGAGCGCATGCTCGCCCGCGGCCGCGCGGACGACACCGAAGAGGTCATCCGCAACCGCCTGCACGTGTACGAGAACCAGACCGCGCCGCTGCTCGCCTACTACGGCGACTTCGTCACGCACATCGACGCGGTCGGCACCGTCGACGAGGTGCTGGGCCGCGTGACCTCGCAGCTCGACAAGTGAGTCGTTTCCGCCGCAAGAAGACCGTGCCCTTCCGCTCCGCGGGAGAGCTCGACGCGATGGCCGCCGCGGGCGCCGTCGTGGGCCGCGCGCTCGTCGCGGTCCGCGACGCCGCCCGCGTCGGCGTTTCCACCCTCGAACTCGACGAGGTCGCCGAGACGGTGATCCGCGACGCCGGTGCGATCCCGTCGTTCAAGGGCTACCACGGCTTCCCGGGCTCGATCTGCTCCTCGGTCAACGAGGTCGTGGTGCACGGCATCCCGAACCGGGAGACGGTGCTGGCGCAGGGCGACCTCGTCTCCATCGACTGCGGCGCCATCCTGGACGGCTGGCACGGCGACTCCGCGTGGACCTTCGGCGTGGGCGAGCTCTCGGCCGAGGACGAGGACCTGTCCGAGGCCACGCGCCTCGCGATGGAGGCGGGCATCGCCGCCATGCTCGACGGCAACCGCCTCACCGACGTCTCGCACGCCATCGAGACCGCCACCTACGCGCAGGCCGCGCGCCTGGGCCGCGACCTCGCGATCGTCGACGGCTACGGCGGCCACGGCATCGGCCGCGAGATGCACATGGAGCCCTTCCTCGCGAACGAGGGCGACCCGGGCAAGGGCCCGCTGCTGGTCGTCGGTTCGACCCTCGCGATCGAGCCGATGCTCACCCTCGGCACCCCCGACTCCTCCGTCCTCGAGGACGACTGGACAGTCGTCACGGACGACGGTGCGCGCGCGGCGCACTGGGAGCACACCGTCGCCGTCACGGCCGACGGCCCCCGCATCCTGACGCCCCGTCCCTGACCTGCGCCGATGCAATCCGGCTTGACCCTCACGCGACGTGAGGCGCGAGTGTGGTCGCTGTGAACGAAGGAAGACCCGCACAGCACACGGTCGGCACGATCGCGCGACTGACCGGTATCAGCGTGCGCACCCTGCACCACTACGACGAGATCGGTCTCGTCGTCCCGTCGGGGCGCACGTCGGCCGGTTACCGCGTCTACGACGACGCCGACGTCGAGCGCCTGCATCAGGTGCTGACGTACCGCGAGCTGGGCTTCCCGCTCGAGCAGATAGCGACCCTGCTCGACGATCCGTCCGCTGATGCCGTGGCGCACCTGGAGCAGCAACACAAGCTGCTGTCCGAGCGGATCGACCGTTTGCACCGGATGGTCGCGGCTGTGGAGGACATGATGAACAGCAAGAAGCAGGGCATCCAGCTGACCGCCGAGGAGCAGACCGAGATCTTCGGGGACAACTGGCCGGGCGAGGAGTACGCCGAGGAGGCCGAGCAGCGCTGGGGCGAGACCGACCAGTGGAAGCAGAGCAAGCAGCGCGAGGCCGGCTTCACCAAGGACGACTGGAAGGCGATCAAGGCCGAGACCGACGCCCTCGAGGCGGCCCTGGCGGACGGCCTGGCGCGGGGCGTGGCTCCCGGCTCCGAGGAGGGGAACGCCCTCGCCGAGCGGCACCGGGCGAGCATCGAGAAGTTCTACGACTGCGACTACGCGATGCAGGTCTGCCTCGCGCAGATGTACCTCGCCGACGAGCGCTTCACGAAGCACTACGACGACGTCGCGCCGGGCCTGGCCCAGTACGTGCACGACGTCATCGTCGCCAACGCGGAGCTGCAGAAGTAGTCCTCGGTCCTTCGTGGCGGTCAGTACGCTGGTCGTGTGGACCAGGTGCTCGAGTTCGCCAGGAACTTCTGGTGGTTGGTGTTCCCCCTGGGAGGTTCTCTCGCGGGCGGCGCGCGGGCGGTCGCGGCGTGGAACGAGCGCCGCGCCACCCGCCGTCTCGAGCGGTACCGCATCAAGCAGGAGACGAAGGTCGCCCTCGCGCAGGCCAAGGGCATGGGGCGGATCGACGCGGCGCAGGTCCAACGGGAACTGGAGCGCGCCGTCGCCGAGCACGACGCCGTCGACACCCGCTGGTTCGGCTACGAGACGGACCTCGCGACCATCCTCGACCATCCGATGATGATCGACATGCGGGAGCCGCTCACCGTCGACTTCCACAAGGCCAAGCGTCGGGCCGACCTGCTCCGCCCCGAGGGGCCCGACGGTGCCGCGGCCGGCGACGTCGAGCAGTACCGCGACGCGGTGCACGCCTACGCCGCGGCGTTCGACGTGGCGGAGCAGGAGGCGAAGCGCCGCCGCCGCGGCGACTTCACGCCGCTGGAGCAGGAGCGGCTCGCCAAGGCGCAGCGCCTGCTGGCCGTCGCGCTCGACGGTTCCGCCACCGGCCCGGAGCGCCAGCAGGCCTACCAGCGCGCCCGCGCCGAGCTCGACGGCCTCATCGACCTGCCGAGATCCGCGACGGTCGCGCTGGAGAACCAGGTCCGCGCGGCCCTCGAGGGCTGAGACGACAGCACCCCCGAGCTGAGCGCTCGGGGGTGCTGTCGGTGTCACCGGGCTACGTACAACCGCGCTGCACGGCGGTGGTCCAGGCACCGTCGTCCCGGAGGGCGGAACGGACCGTCCGTCGCAACCACCGCAGCGCGCGCATCACCGGCCCCTAGGACGCGTTCGCCGCGGCTTTGAGGCCGACCTGCAGGTCGGCGAGGATGTCATCGATGTGCTCGATGCCCACGGCCAGGCGCACCAGGCCCGGCGTGACGCCGGCCTCGAGCTGCTCCTGCTCGGTGAGCTGCGAATGCGTGGTCGACGCGGGGTGGATCACCAGCGAGCGCACGTCGCCGATGTTCGCGACGTGGCTGTGCAGCTGCAGGGCGTCGACGAAGGCCTTGCCCGCGGGCACGCCGCCGGCCAGTTCGAAGGCGACGATCGCGCCGGCGCCCTTGGGCAGCAGCTCCTTCGCGCGCTCGTGGTACGGCGACGAGGGCAGCCCGGCGTAGATGACGTCGGTGACGCCGTCGGCGCCGGCGAGGTACTCGGCGACCTTCTGCGCGTTCTCGATGTGCCGCTCCACGCGCAGGCTCAGCGTCTCGATGCCCTGCGAGAGCAGGAAGGCGTTGAACGGCGAGATCGCGGGGCCGAGGTCGCGCAGCAGCTGGACGCGGGCCTTCAGCGCGAAGGCGGGCGCGCCCAGGTCGGCGAAGACGACACCGTGGTACGACGGGTCCGGGGTGGTGAAGTTCGGGTGCCGGCCCTGGGTCCAGTCGAAGTTCCCGCCGTCGACGATGACGCCGCCGATCGCCGAGCCGTGGCCGCCGAGGTACTTGGTGGCCGAGTGCACCACGATGTCGGCGCCGTGTGCCAGCGGGTTGAGCAGGTACGGGGTCGCGACGGTGTTGTCGACGATGAGCGGCACCCCGCTCTCGTGCGCGACGCCGGAGACGCCGGCGACGTCGAGCACGTGGCCGCGCGGGTTCGAGATGGTCTCCGCGAAGAAGGCGCGGGTGTTGGGGCGGACGGCGGCGCGCCACTGCTCCAGGTCGTCCGGGTTCTCGACGAAGCTGACCTCGATGCCCAGCTTGGCGAGGGTGTAGTGCAGCAGGTTGTAGGTGCCGCCGTAGAGGTAGGGCGAGCTGACGATGTGATCGCCCGACTCCGCGACGTTGAGGATCGCGAGCGTCTCCGCGGCCTGCCCGGAGGCGACGAGCAGCGCGGCGACGCCGCCCTCGAGCGCGGCGATCCGCTGCTCCACGGCGTCCTGCGTCGGGTTCATGATGCGGGTGTAGATGTTGCCCGGCTCGGCCAGCCCGAACAGCGCCGCGGCGTGATCGGTGTTGTTGAACGTGTACGACGTGGTCTGGTAGATCGGGAGCGCACGCGCGTTGGTGGCCCCGTCGGGCGTCTGCCCGGCGTGGATCTGCGTGGTCTCGAAATGCCAGTTCGGGCTGTCCGGATTGCTCATGGCCCCGATACAAGTGCACGAGCGCTGCGGTGTCCAGGGTTTGGCTCATACTGTGGAGAAAAGGAGGCCGGGCCGTGGACGAGATCGTCGCGCTGTACGACGACGCCGGGCGCCCCTCGGGCGCGGCGCCCCGGTCCCGCGTGCGCGCCGAGAACCTGCGGCACGGCACCACCGGCATCCTCGTCTTCGACTCCGCCGGGCGGATCTACGTGCACCGGCGCACCCCGATCAAGGACGTCTACCCGGGGCTGCGCGACTTCTGCGCGGGCGGAGTGCTCCTGGCGGGGGAGGAGCCCGCCGACGGTGCCGCGCGGGAGGCCTTCGAGGAGCTCGGGGTGCACGGGGCCGCGCTGCGGCCCGTCGGGGTGCGCGCGTACGCCGATGCGCGTACCCGGTTCGTCTGCTTCCAGTACGTCTGCACGTACGACGGTGCCGTCGTGCACCAGCCGGAGGAGGTCGAGAGCGGCGGCTGGATGGCGCCGGCCGATCTGCTCGCCGCCGTCGCGGCGGACCCCGCCGACTTCGTCCCCGACTCGGTCGAACTCGCGTTGCACCTCGTCAGCGGCGGGGGCGGTTCCGGGCAGGATTCGTCGGACGAGTCCTGAGCGCGTAGAATAGTCGGGTAGCGCGGCGTTCGGCCGCACGCCCGTCCGCTCAGGAGGGGCACAGGTCGCACACGGCGTCCGCTGAAGACAACAGGATCGTGGAGGGTATGGCGAAGAAGGACGGAGCCATCGAGGTGGAGGGCCGCGTCGTCGAGCCGCTCCCCAACGCAATGTTCCGCATCGAGCTGGAGAACGGGCACAAGGTGCTCGCCCACATCAGCGGCAAGATGCGGCAGCACTACATTCGTATTCTGCCCGAGGACCGGGTCGTCGTGGAGCTCTCGCCCTACGACCTGACGCGCGGGCGCATCGTCTACCGGTACAAGTGACCGCGTAGCGCAGCCTGATACGAGAAAGACCCACCCCGCGGGGTGGGTCTTCTTCGTGTTCGGGGTTCGAGCGGGCCGGGGGCGACGGTGCGCGCCCGGCCCGGCCCGGCGGTGCTAGACCGCCAGGCGCAGGCTACCGGCCTGGGCGAGGACGAAGCCCAGGTCCCAGTAGTCGGAGACCTCGGAGCCGTCGCGGCCGGGCTCGGACGAGCCGGTCGCGTGGATGCCGAGCGCGGCACCGTCGGACAGGCGGATCAGCGAGGCGCCGCTGTCGCCGGAGCGCAGCTTGAGGTCGGTGCGGAAGCGGTTGGCGGTCACGTCGGTGACGGCGCCGCAGACCCAGCCGCTGGTGCGGCCCTGGCTGCACACCTTGTCGCCGATCCGGGCCTTGCCGAGCGAGCGCGGCGCGGCCTTGCCGAGGCGATTGGCGAGCGGCACGCCCGGCTTGAAGGAGACGGTGCCCCAGTCGGGGTGCGAGATGTTGGTCGAGACCTCGCGGCCGTCGACGATCTTGGTGGGCGGGTTCGACGACTTCTCGAACTTGCCGACGGAGATGAGGGCGCGCGCCTGGCCGGGCGCGGGGACCGTGACCTCCTGGCCGACCTTGCCGCAGTGCCCGGCGGTGACGCCCACGCGGCGGCCGTCGGGGGTGGTGGCGAGCACGCCGAGGGTGCACGCGGCCACCTCGATGCCGTCGGCCGTCTCGTTCTGCACGATGTCGATCTCGGAGCCGGGGCCCACGACGACGCGCGGGGCGGCCGTCGCCGGGGCGGCGGAGACCAGGAAGGAGGTCGCGACGCCGGCGACGACGGTCGTGGCGACGCCCAGGCGGCGGG
This sequence comes from Tsukamurella ocularis, assembly GCF_965138335.1. GTDB lineage: Bacteria > Actinomycetota > Actinomycetes > Mycobacteriales > Mycobacteriaceae > Tsukamurella > Tsukamurella ocularis_A. The sequence continues at coordinate 47,728 of NZ_CBCSDV010000004.1, read as the reverse complement.
GGAGGGACAGACGCATCGCGGGTCCTATCGGGATCGAGGGATCAGATCACGGATCTTCAGTGGTGAATAGTGCATTCACCGGTCGTTCCTGAGGCTAGCATGAGAGTCCCTGCGCGCGGGCACTCCGCGTGCGGTCGGCGGCTGATTTGGGGCCGACGGCCGCGAAGCGTACACTGGATCATCGCGTGCGTGCGCGGCTTCGTCGTGCGTGTCGTGGCACCCCTCCGGCTACCGGTGGCGGTGCGGAAAAACACTGAGAACAACTGGATAGGACTGACGTGAAGGTCAACCCCAGCGTCAAGCCGATCTGCGAGAAGTGCAAGGTGATCCGCCGTAACGGTCGGGTCATGGTGATCTGCGACAACCTGCGTCACAAGCAGCGTCAGGGCTAGATCAGTGCGCTTCGAGCGGTTCGCCGCTTGAACACACGATGACCTCTCCGCACCAGCAGGGGCAGACGAGCCCCTGTCAACCCCCGGCTCGGAGGCCGGGGCCTCGGCCGGCGTGAAAGCGCCGGAACCACCGGGGACGGACGGGGAGCAGACCTCCGACTAGAAGAAGGAAACCGCCAAGAATGGCACGTCTCATGGGTGTCGACCTCCCGCGCGAGAAGCGCATGGAGATCGCACTGACCTACATCTACGGCATCGGCCGTACCCGCGCGACTGAGATTCTCGCCGAGACCGGTGTGAGCCCGGATCTGCGCAGCAAGGACCTCAGCGACGAGGATCTGACCAAGCTCCGTGACTTCATCGAGGGCACGGATTACAAGGTCGAGGGTGACCTGCGCCGCGAGGTGCAGGCCGACATTCGTCGCAAGATCGAGATCCAGTGCTACCAGGGCATCCGCCACCGTCGTGGCCTGCCCGTGCGTGGCCAGCGCACCAAGACCAACGCTCGCACCCGTAAGGGTCCGAAGAAGACCATCGCCGGAAAGAAGAAGTAATGCCTCCGAAGTCGCGCGCCACGGGCGCGAAGAAGGGCGTTTCGCGTCGCCGCGAAAAGAAGAACGTCCCGCACGGCCACGCTCACATCAAGAGCACGTTCAACAACACGATCGTCTCGATCACGGACCCCAGCGGCAACGTGATCAGCTGGGCCTCCTCGGGCCACGTCGGCTTCAAGGGCTCGCGCAAGAGCACCCCCTTCGCCGCGCAGCTCGCCGCCGAGAACGCTGCCCGCAAGGCGCAGGAGAACGGCGTCAAGAAGGTCGACGTCTTCGTCAAGGGCCCGGGCTCGGGCCGCGAGACCGCAATCCGCTCGCTGCAGGCCGCAGGCCTCGAGGTGGGCACCATTTCCGACGTGACGCCGCAGCCGCACAACGGCTGCCGTCCGCCCAAGCGGCGTCGGGTCTAGGGAAGGTAGGAGAGAGAAACCATGGCTCGTTATACCGGCCCTGTCACCCGTAAGTCCCGTCGTCTGGGCGTCGACCTCGTCGGCGGTTCCGAGGCGTTCGAGCGTCGTCCGTACCCGCCCGGCCAGCACGGCCGCGCGCGGATCAAGGAGTCCGAGTACCTCCTGCAGCTCAAGGAGAAGCAGAAGGCCCGCTTCATGTACGGCGTGATGGAGAAGCAGTTCTCGCGCTACTACAAGGAGGCGAAGGCCGCCACCGGTAAGACCGGTGACGCTCTGCTGCAGATCCTCGAGACCCGCCTCGACAACGTCGTCTACCGCGCCGGCCTCACGCGCACCCGCCGTCAGGCGCGTCAGCTCGTGACGCACGGTCACTTCACGGTGAACGGCGTCCGCGTGGATGTCCCCTCGTACCGCGTCTCGCAGTACGACATCATCGACGTCCGTCCGAAGTCGCTGGGCACCACGCCGTTCCAGATCGCGCGTGAGACCCTCGGCGAGCGCACCGCGCCGGCGTGGCTCCAGGTGGTTCCGTCGACCCTGCGCATCCTCGTGCACCGCGTGCCCGAGCGTGAGCAGATCGTCGTGCCCTTCCAGGAGCAGCTCATCGTCGAGTACTACTCGAAGTAAGTAGTGCACGGTCGCCGGCGGAACAGCCGCCGGCGGCCTTCTACGGGCGTCAAATAGCGGACGCCCAGAGAGAAGGAATACTCAATGCTCATCTCGCAGCGACCCACCCTCAGCGAAGAGGTCATCTCCGACGCGCGCTCGAAGTTCATCATCGAGCCGCTGGAGCCGGGCTTCGGTTACACGCTGGGCAACTCGCTCCGCCGCACGCTGCTGTCGTCCATCCCGGGCGCGGCCGTGACCAGCATCCGCATCGACGGCGTGCTGCACGAGTTCACCACGGTCCCCGGCGTGAAGGAGGATGTCACCGACATCATCCTGAACCTCAAGGGCCTGGTCGTCTCGTCGGAGGACGACGAGCCGGTCACCATGTACGTGCGCAAGCAGGGCCCGGGCGCCGTCACCGCGGGCGACATCGTCCCCCCGGCGTCGGTCACCGTCCACAACCCCGATCTGCACATCGCCACCCTGAACGACAAGGGCAAGCTCGAGATCGAGCTCGTCGTCGAGCGGGGCCGCGGCTACGTGCCGGCCGTGCAGAACAAGGCGTCGGGCGCCGAGATCGGCCGCATCCCGGTCGACTCGATCTACTCGCCCGTGCTGAAGGTGACCTACAAGGTCGAGGCGACTCGTGTCGAGCAGCGCACCGACTTCGATCGCCTGATCCTCGACGTCGAGACCAAGAACTCGATGACCGCGCGGGACGCGCTGGCTTCGGCCGGCAAGACCCTGGTCGAGCTCTTCGGCCTGGCCCGCGAGCTCAACGTCGAGGCCGAGGGCATCGAGATCGGGCCGTCGCCGGCCGAGGCCGACCACATCGCGGCGTTCTCGCTGCCGATCGAGGACCTCGACCTGACGGTGCGCTCGTACAACTGCCTCAAGCGCGAGGGTGTGCACACCGTGGGCGAGCTCGTGGCCCGCACCGAGTCCGATCTTCTCGACATCCGCAACTTCGGTCAGAAGTCGATCGACGAGGTCAAGGTCAAGCTGCACGCGCTGGGTCTGGCCCTCAAGGACAGCCCCGCGTCGTTCGATCCGTCGCAGGTCGACGGGTACGACCCGGCCACCGGCACCTGGAGCGACGAGCCGTCGTTCTCGGGCGACGCCGATGGCGACCAGGATTACGCCGAGACCGAGCAGCTCTGAGCTGAAGAGCTCGTAAACACCCACAGGAGAAACAATGCCTAGGCCCACTAAGGGCGCCCGGATGGGCGGCTCGGCCTCGCACCAGAAGCACATTCTGGCGAACCTCGCGACCGCGCTCTTCGAGCACGGCCGCATCGAGACCACCGAGTCCCGCGCCAAGCGCCTGCGTCCCTACGCGGAGAAGCTGATCAGCCATGCCAAGCACGGCAAGCTGGCCAACCGCCGCGAGGTCATGAAGGAGATCCGCAACAAGGACGTCGTGCACGTGCTGTTCGCGGAGATCGCTCCGGCCGTCGCCGACCGTCAGGGCGGCTACACCCGGATCATCAAGACCGAGAACCGGAAGGGCGACAACGCCCCGATGGCGGTCATCGAGATCGTGACCGAGCAGCTCGCCGCCACCGAGGCGTCGCGCGCCACCCGCGTCGCCGCCTCGCAGGCCGCTGCCAAGTCCGCCGCCGTCGAGGCTGCGGAGATCACCGAGACCGAGGCTCCGGCCGCGGATTCGGCCGAGGGCTCGGACCTCCCCGCCGGCGCGCACGCGCCGCTCGAGGACGTCAACGAGGCTCCCGAGGGCTTCCCGATCAAGGGCAACGCCGATTCGAAGCTGTACCACCGCCCCGGTACCCGCTTCTTCGAGTCGACCGTCGCCGAGATCTGGTTCGCGGACGAGGCTTCGGCCGAGGCCGCGGGCTACTCGCTGCCGAAGTCGCAGCAGGAGGACGCCTCCGACTCGGAGTAGTCACCCGCACGTCACAACGGAACCCGTCGCACCGCCAGGTGCGGCGGGTTCCGTCGTCTCTGACTTAACAGCGTTAGCCCGGATGTCGACCTGGGACTTCCGCTGCGTGCGGTGCTACCTACTCGCGGGTCAGTCGCGCGTCGCCGCGATCACCGCGTCGACGGTGGCCCGCACCTTCTCCGCCGACACGCGCGGCAGGGTGAAGCGCGCCAGGTAGGCCTCGTTCGTCACGCGCGACCAGTCGCAGGTGACGGCGATCAGCGTGCCGTCGATCCCGTTGTCCGTGTGCGGGGTGAACTCCCAGGTCCACTCGACGCCGACCGGGTCCTTCCCGCGCCCGGCGGGCAGCCACGCCAGCCTGGTGTCCGGCTCGAACACGGTGACGTGGTTGTCCACGGAGTACTCCCGCCCGTCCTCCGCGGTCATCTCCATCCCGAAGACGTCGCCGACGCCCGTGATCTTCTCGGGGCTGTCGGCTGAGACGCCGCGGAGCATCCCGGAGCCGTCGGCGGCCGCGTGCACCGCGGGCCGAGTGAGGGCCTCGAACAGGACGGCGGGAGGGAGATCGGTGGTCACGGTGACGGTCTGCGCGGTCTCGTTCATCCTCCCGACGCTACGCCGCTCACGATGTCGCGTTCTGCGCACGCGGAGGTGCGCAGGCGCACGCGTACCGCCGCAGAACGCGACATCGTGAGCCGGCTCAGTAGTCCGGCAGGTCGATCCCATCGGCCTTCGCGAACTGGGCGGCCCAGATCAGCCGCATCGGCCACGTCGTGGCCGTGCGGTACGTGAGATCGCCGAGCGCGACGCCGATCCGGCCCATCGGCGCGAACCCCGCGGGGCTGCCGGGCGGCAGCTCCTGCGCCGCCGTCACGAAGGGCCGCATCACCGCGTCGTACCGAGCGAGCGCACGCGGTACGTCGCCGCCCGCCCGGCCCAGCTCCCCGGCGAGCACGTACGCGCCCACGAGCGCGAGCGTGGTGCCGAGCCCGGTGAGCGGGGTGGGGCAGTAGCCGGCGTCGCCGACGAGGGCGACGCGGCCGCGGGTCCACGCCTCCAGCTTCACCTGCGCGAGATCCTGGTACGCCCAGTCGTCCGCGGTGCGCATGGCCCGCAGCAACTGCGGTGCGACCCAGCCGATGTCGGCGAACTCCCGCTCGAACAGCGCGAACTGCTCGTCCCGGTGCAGCCGGTGGGCGTCGGTGCCGCGGATCGCGAGGCCGGCCTTGACGGTGCCGCCGGTGCGCGAGGGGCGCACCGAGACCACGCGCCCACGGCGGGCGGTGTGCATCAGGTACCACCCGCGTGTGTCCTCGTCGATGGCGGCCGTGAACCACGCGTACCGCAGGCCGATGGGCTCGAGCGCGGCGGCGTCGGGGCCGAAGGCCGCGCGACGCACCGCGGAGCCGAGGCCGTCGGCGCCGATCACCAGGTCGAACTCGCGGGGCGCCGCGGTCTCGAAGGTCACGCGCGCGACGTCCCGGTCCTGCTCGATCGCGGTCACGGTGTCGTCCCACAGGTACTCGACGTCGGCGGGGACCGCGCCGACCAGTACCTCCGCGAGGTCGCCGCGGAGGATCTCGTGGGTGGAGACCACGCCGTTGCCGCCGAAGGCCTCGACGGGCATCGACGCGCCGCGTCGCCCGCGGCCGTCGACCTTGACGATGCCGCGCTGGTCGAGCAGCCGCGCGGTGCTGGCGGGCCCGAGGCCGAGCCGGTCGATCACGGTGCGGCCGGCGCCGCGCAGGTCGACGGTCTGGCCGCCCGCCCGCAGCGACGGTGCGCGCTCGACGATCGTCACGCGGTGGCCCTGACGGGCGAGCAGGAAGGCGGCGGCGGGACCGGCGATGGAGGCGCCGCTGATGAGGACTCGGAGCTGATTCATAGGGCGAACGTACGCCGTATCGAATGCATCGCGCTACAGTGTTGACGTGGAGATTCGCAGGAAGTGCACTAGTGCACCTGGTGCTGCGGGGAACCGGTGACCCGCGCCGAGGAGGTCGCGGCGGTGCTCCGCGAACGCATCGCGTCCGGCCGGCTGCGGCCGGGGGACCGGGCACCGTCGACCCGGGCGATCATGCGCGATCACGGCGTGGCGATGGCGACGGCCTCGAAGGTCCTGGCCCTGCTCCAGGCCGACGGGCTCATCGACTCCGCCCCGGGCCGGGGGAGCGTCGTGCTCGCGCCGGACCGCCCGCGCGCCCCCGCGCTGACCGCCGCCGACGTGATCGCCGCGGCCGTCGCCATCGCCGACGCCGAGTCGCTGCAGGCGGTCTCGATGCGCCGGCTCGCGGCGGCCCTCGAGATCCCCACGATGGCCGTGTACCGGTACGTCCCGAGCAGCGACGAGCTGCAGTCGGCGATGCTGGACCGCGTGCTGGCCGACCTGCCCATCCCGCCCCGCACGACGGACTGGCGTGCCGACGTCGAGGCGCTGCTCCGCGCCCTGTGGGAGGCCATGAAGGCGCACCCGTGGCTCGCCGCGGCCATGTCGATGACCCGGCCGGCGGTGCTGCCCGGCGCGATGCCGATGTCGGAGCACCTCCTCGCCGCGCTGCGCGCCGCCGGGCTCGCGCAGCGCGAGGCCTTCACCGAGTACCTGTGCCTGCTCAACCTGGTGCGCGGCCTGGGCGCGACGATCGAGCCGGAGCTGGCCGACCGCGCGGCGACGGGCGTCACCGAGGACGAGTGGATCGACACCCAACTGGACGAGCTGCGCGACGCGGCGCCGGCCGACCGCTTCCCGGTGATGGCGGAGATGCTGCACACGAGCTACCCGTACGACGCCGACGTGCTGCTCGACACCGCGCTCACGCGCTACCTCGACGGCCTGGCGGCGGGCCTCGCGCCGGCCGCGCACCGGTAGAGTCTGTCGGCGACATGACTCGCTACCGCCTCGACATCGCCTACGACGGCACCGACTTCAGCGGCTGGGCCCGCCAGCCCGAGCAGCGCACGGTGTGCGGCGTGCTGGAAGAGACGATCGGCACCGTGCTGCGGACGGACGTGCAGCTCACCGTCGCCGGCCGCACCGACGCGGGTGTCCACGCGACGGGCCAGGTAGCGCACCTCGACACCGACGTCGCGCTACCCGACGGCCTGGTCCGCCGGCTCGCGCGGATGCTTCCGCAGGACGTCCGGGTCACCGGGATCAGCCCCGCCCCGCCCGAGTTCGACGCCCGCTTCTCGGCGCTGCGCCGTCACTACGAGTACCGGCTCACCGACGCCCCCTTCGGCGCGAACCCGCTGCGCGCCCGCGACACCGCGCCGTGGCGCCGGCCCGTCGACCTGGAGCGGATGCAGGAGGCGAGCGACCGCCTGCTGGGCCTGCACGACTTCGCCGCCTTCTGCCGCCGCCGCGAGGGCGCCACGACGGTCCGCGAGCTGCAACGCTTCGCCTGGCGCCGCGACGCTGACGGGGTGTTCACCGCCGAGGTTTCCGCCGACGCGTTCTGCTGGTCGATGGTGCGGTCCCTCGTCGGGGCGGTCGCCGCGGTCGGGGAGGGCCGACGGTCCGCCGACTGGGTCGCCGGGCTCCTCGACGAGCGCGAGCGCTCCAGCGCCATCAACGTGGCCGCCGCCTGCGGGTTGACGCTGGTGCGCGTCGACTATCCCGCCGACGACGAGCTCGCCGAGCGCAACCGGATCACCCGCGAGAAGCGCGAGGTCGACGGCGCCGGGGCGGGCGCCGGCGGCTGCTGCGGCGACTGACCGTCAGCGGCCCAGCGCCGCGTCGATCGCCTCCGCCAGCCGCCGACGGTCCGCGGGCGCGAGTGACTGCGCGAAGGCCGCGATCCGATCGTGCCGGACGGCGGCCATCCGCGCGGCGAGCCCGTGACCCGACGCCGTCGCGGTGATCGACCTGGCCCGGCCGTCCGCGCCGTGCCGACTCCGCTCGACGAGGCCGCGCTCGACCAGGCCGTCGGCGCAGCGGCTCATCGCGGCCTCGGACAGCCCGACGCGCTCGGCGAGCGCCTTCACCGTGAGCGTCTCGGGCTCCGCGTCGATCGCGAGCAGCGCCTTGAGCTGCGAGGGGGTCAGGTGCGCCTCGTCCAGCAGCGCGAGCAGCCCGCTGCCGCTCGGCGGGTGCAGCACTTCGAGCAGTGCCACCAGCGCGTTCGGGAGGTCGCCGTCCTGCTCGGAATTAATTGCGTGCATGCATGCATATACTAGACGGGAATGCGACGAGAGGACACCCGATGACCTTCACCAGTGCGGAACTGACCTACCTGCGCAGCCAGCCGATCGGCCGGCTCAGCACGATCGGCCCGGCGGGCGGCCCGCAGATCCGGCCGGTGGGCGTGCATCTGAGCCCCGACGGGACGGCCATCGACATCGTCGGGCACGCGCTCGCCGCGACGCAGAAGTGGCGTAACGTGCGGCGCGAGCCGCAGGTCGCGTTCATCGTGGACACGGTGGATTCCGTGACGCCGCCGAAGGCCCACGGGATCGAGATCCGGGGCGAGGGGCAGCTGCTCCCGGGCGCGGGTGGGGGATTCAGTGGCGACATCATCCGCATCCGTCCGCAGCGCATCGTGTCGTGGGGGCTCGACGGGGACGGCACGCACGCGCGCGACGTGGGCTGACCGCCCCGCCGGGCGGCTGCTCCGCCCGCCCGGCGGAGGTTGCGGCGCCGTTCGCCCGGCGTTCATGATCGCGATGCCCGCCGCGTGGATACTCGGGCGATGTGAACCCCTTCGACGTCGCCGGCTTCCTCGGCTCCGCGGGCCTGATCGGCCTGGTGCTGCTGATCTTCATCGAGACCGGTCTGCTGGTGGGCTTCATCTTCCCGGGGGATTCGATCCTGTTCACCGCGGGCATCTTCGCGGCGCAGCCCACCCCGTTCGCGCAGCTGTGGCAGCTGCTGCTGTTCCTGCCGATCGCGGCGATCATCGGCGACCAGTGCGGCTACGCCCTCGGCCGGTACGCCGGCCCGAAGGTGATGCGCGGCAGGGTCATGAACTTCATCGGGCAGGGGCCGGTGGACAAGACGTACGCCTTCTTCGACAAGTACGGCCCGTTCACGGTGCTCTTCGCGCGGTTCATCGGCATCGTCCGCACGCTGGTGCCGGTGCTGGCCGGCTTCTCGAAGATGGATCACCGCAAGTTCACGCTGTTCTCGGTGCTCGGCTCGATCCTGTGGTGCGACGGCATCGTGCTGCTGGGCTACTTCCTCGGCGGCATCCCGCTGCTGCGCGACCACCTCGAGGTGTTGTTCATCGGCTCCGCGCTGACGATCATCATCCCCATCGCCATCACCGTGATCACCCGCCGCCGCGCCCGCAAGCGCGAATCCGCCCCAGCGGAACCCGTGACGCCGTAGTCCCTTCAGCATGATCGAGTTGGAGACCCGGATGTTGCGCCATAGAGAACCTGATGGTTTGCCGGAGGCCCGCCATCAGCCGCGATGTCGGTTGTCGGCTGCGGAGACCATGGACCAGCACTCCGAGTCGACCTTGCCGGTCGCGTTCTACAGGCAAGAGCTGCCGGCCATGCTGGCCGGGCAACCATCCGGACCGTCTGCCAACGCGATCGGGTGGGACGCCGGCCGGGCTGGAGTGGAAGGGCCTACGCACCTCGTCTAAGGTCGGTTAGTCCAGCAGATGGGCCGCTCCTTCTATTGGTTGAACGCTCGCCGCTGTCCGTTCGTTCAGCGAATGAGCAGCGCTTCTAAGGGCGAGCGAAGAACCACGTTTGTGAGTGTAGTGAGCTCTGAGCGCGCTTCTCAATGTGCTCGGTCGTCGGCACTCTCTTGAGCGTGAAAACGCGACGATACTCGACGTTTAGGAGGTCCCCGAGGGGAACTTCGCGGACGTCAAAGATGATCGAGCGATCGGCTGAGTCCCTATTGCCGAGATAGACGCCGTGTCCGATGTTTGCCCTTGCGATCGGTAGGAGCTCTATATCGTTAAGGCTCTGCTTGGCGGAGTCCAACAGTACAGGAGGCCACCGTCGTCGTGTTAGCCGTAGCGCGTCAGGGCCGACCGCCTCGACTAGGAATGGACCACCGGACCGTGAATGCAGCAGTGAGAGCACTGATGCGAACGCTGCGATCACCGATGCGATAGTTCCGACTATTGCTAATGTTGTCAACATAGGTCGATTGTCTATCAGAAGTTGGCGAAACCTTGGCGGTTCCGGACTGCAGCACCTGCTTTCACCGCATGGCTGGGGGCTCGAGAAGTCTGGCAAGTCGGAGTGCATTGCCATCGACTACGCGGGGATGATTGATGCGGACGCGCTCCGGACGGAGCCGCGCGGTCGACGGCCGCGCTGGCGAACTGCGACTGGTTCGTCGCGCCCGCGGGACGCAAGGCGAACTGCGGGCGCAGTGGTTGGTCCACCCGGTGAGCGGCAGTGCCGGTCGCGCAGCTGGACAGTGCTGGCGCCCAGCGTTTTCGGCGCCCGCGACGAAGCCTGATCACCGGCACTCCCCGACTCGCTTGGGGCGCGCGCCGATGTTCTCTCGTACGCGGAGGACTCGTCGGCGGGCGTGTGCTCTTGATGCGGCTTGCTGGCATTAGTGCGATACCCTACGAGTACTCGCCTGGGCAGAGCGGGGTCGAATCGTGAATCTTGACGCCGATCAGCCACGCGACGACTCGCCGAGGATCTCACGATTGAAGGCGAGAGGGGGAATCTGCCCAATTGGGTTGAGGTGTACCTCGCGAAAGAGCGCGAGTGGTGGCGCTTAGTGCAGAGAATCAAAGGAGGGTAGCCTAAAGAGCTAGCCCACCAGGTAGAGATACAACGATGCAATATTTGTAGGGCCCGGGTGTGGCGATAATTCGCCCTTGTAGGAGGCGACAAATTTCTGACTCATGCAGTCCGCCTACCCGTTTGGTTCCGGCGCGCACACCTCTCACACGCGATTCGCCTCCAGCTGAATCTGGTCTAATTATCGCCGTTGAGCGACATGAGTAGGCGAACAGCGACGATTGCGTGCGCCGCAGGGTGCATCACACGGGATCATTCAGAGGTCGAGAGGAACTTCCGCGCCCAGTAGCCCAAATCTGCCGTCGCAGAATTCGTCATTGTCGGCCAGTGCGTTGAGTAATACCGGCTTCCAATGGTTCGGGCCACGAGAAGCGAGAGCTGAATTCGCATCGTTGCGTCGGTTCTTGCGCATAAGGTGCGCTCCGCCATTGCGATAGTCTTGATGGTAGGAATTGAGCTGATCGTTCATGAACTGAACAGCTTGGTCGCTATAAATTTCTCCAAGTTTCAGGTCGTCGAACTGATGTGCCAGGGCCCTAACCTCTGGGCTTTTCACGCTCGTATCGATGCGATACTCTATAGCCACCGTATTGATCAGGGTTATCTCTGCCTTCAAGAATTGATGGCTGGGAAAGTTCATGAGATACGGATGAAAGTAGAGGTACGGCTGCGTAGATGTATACTTGGCGCGCTTCGTCTTATTGCATTCATGACACGCCGGAATTAGATTCAATGGCAATATTGAAAATTCTGGAAAGGATGATTTTGGAAGATAGTGGTCAACCTCGCCGGCCTTCCTGTCTCCACAGAGGAAGCAATACCCTCTGGTGAGTCTCGTCAGATGGGGGTGAAGATCAGAGAGTCGCCCGTCGGACGACAGGTAGGTCCAATTCCCCGAGAGTAGAGCTTTGTCGGTACCTGGCCACAAGGCTGGAGTGCACATACCTTCAGAATTGGAGTATTGGCGGTATCTTTGGAATACGATGGTTGCTAGCTCGTTTAGACGAGCTCTGTTCATTCGACGGGACGCGACCTCATTGTAGAGTGCTTCGCCGTCGACCGTTGGCCTAGTCGCGCTGATCACGATGCATGTAGTTCAAGACGAGGGCGCGAGCCTGTGTGCTTATCCCCGGGTGGAACATTCGATCGATTTGGTCGATATTATAGCCAGCTGCTAGTCGCGACAAGACCCCCTGGTAGTCCGTGGCGCTTGAATCCATTGAAAACACAAATCGCGTAATGGTGCCAATCGATTCGCCGAACGTTTCAATCTCCGAGGATTGAGTAGATGTTTCTCTGCCCACCCGCTCGATGACGGTGACGAATTTTGCTGGAATTTCTTGAACCACAACTGGGCTGTGGGTAGCGATCACGGCAAATGAGTCAGTTGATTCAAGCAAGACCTGTACGGATCGAAGGAGAGCGGCAGCTAACGGCGGATGGAGGTGTGTTTCGGGCTCATCGATTAGGACGAGCGAGCGTGGTCGTAAATGGGCTGCGAGCTGGGTTACGATGTTGAGTACAATCTTGTGACCCGTGCTGAGTGCGCCGAAGCTTTCAAGTGCCTTGACTGTTTCGCTACCTTGCCCGAGCTGATTGAGATCTACGCCGATTCGGCCGAACGATGGCTCGCGCGACAAGACCTTAAAGGCGGAAAGTAGATTTGTGTGACTAGCGATGGTGGCATTGGCCTCGTTCAGTGCCGCAGTGAACTCCAGGTCGATCTCGTTTATTGATTTAAGTTCGTACCTCGGAGGCGCAATAGCATGCTTCATGGTGTCGTAGTTGTCGTCGGCGGGCGGCGCTTTGTCAAGTTTTCTCAACCCGCAGTACGTGTATCCAAATTTGCTTGTCGCACCTTCCGTATCGTGCGCCGGGGTTTTGAAAGTATCAAACGCGCTGTAAGAGACTGCGATGACGGCGCCGAAGGTTGTATCTTCGCCTGTGAGGGCCGAGATCGGCGTTTCGTTCTTGGTGAGCCCTACCTTACTGACCGCGAGGGCGAGGTCGGCGAGAAGGCTTGTCTTGCCCACGCCATTGTAGCCTACGAGAACGTTGCATCGCCCGGGCAGCGGGCCGGAATCGTCGAACGCGAAATCTATCGGTGTCTCCCCGCCGTGGTGAATCCAGTTAAACCTGAAAGAAGCGACTCCGTTGGGTCGACGGTTTCCTTGTGCGATGTCTGCGCCAACTACGAGTGCGTTCTCTGCTTCTCCAAAGCGAAGAAGCGACGTTCTCCAACCGGGTTCGTTCTCGAAAGCGGCTCGTATGGTTCTGTTAGAGGCGGCGTCGCGAATGGCGGCAAGGTACTCGGCAGCGATGGCGGGAGGTACCTGTTCGAGCTTTCGGTAGTAGTCCGAGTCCTGCCCTAGAGAGCAGAAGTTTGATTGCAGTTCGGTAAATTTGGGAGGAACAGGCGTCGAGCCGACGGTTTGCCCACGCTTCAAGACCTTTACGCCTCCGAGGCTGATCGGGGCTTGGTTCGGAATGTACAGTGTGGTATCGAATAGTGTTCTGAGTCCGAAATCGTCCCAGTTATTGCGTTCGAGGACGACGTGGGGTCGATTCTTGGTTGAATGTGCAGTGGCGAATCGATCAACCACGACGAATCTCATGGGTGATTGCCCCGCTTCTGATCGGTAGATTGTGTTGTAGCTCAAATCTACCACGAGGGGCGCTACCACGAGCCAGGCGCTTCGACGCTGACCGTATCCTGGGACGGGCGTAGTGAACCGATGAGAGGTGAGCTCAATGCGCTACGCCGCCCGTACGTCATTACGATATCTCGGTCTATTGTGCTACCGACGTCGTGGCCGCCTTTCGACCCGGTCTGGGACTCCCGGGGGCTCGAACTGTCGGTCGGTCTGAGGGGATGCATCCGCTCAGGGGACCGGCCAGCGGTCACTATCATCGGCAAGGCACGAGCTTCCCCTGCCGGGGTGCTCGATGAGGTTATGTCGGGGCCATCCTCTTTGATGGTCATCGGGCTCGGAGCGCCATGCTCGCGAGTGGGCCAAGACTTTCCGCGGGTTCAAGATGACTGGCTCCTGCCAGGAATTACAGCGTGCTCGGCGCCGTCAAGATGTCGCCGCAGCCGCCGGGCCGCGGCACGTGGGTCTCGCGTGCCCGGGGGCGTGGAGCTGGTGCAGGTCGCGATGGTGGCCGAGCCGGAGCCGCCTAGCGGTCCCGGTGCACCGTGATCGTCCCCGTGAGCAGCGGCCACGGCGGCTGTCGCAGCACGGCGAGCGAGGCCAGCGTCGCGGCGATGAGACCCGTGGCCACGCCGAGCAGCGCGATCCGGTCCGCGTCGACGGCCGGCGACCACACCGCCTGCCCGTCCCGCACGGTGTAGACGCCGATCGCGGAGACGCGGTCCTCGCCGGTGCGCCTCCGCCGGATCCGGGAGACGGTGATGACCGTCGTCCCGTCGGGCGTGACGTGCGGATCGCCGAACACCACGCCCCGCGGGGCGGTACCGGGCACGGACCTCAGTTCTGGGCGCATGCCTCCATCATGCGCCTGCACGGTGGGGGAGTGGCACCGTCGGCGGGTCACGTTCCGGCCAGGCGCGAGACCACCGGACGCATCGCCTCCAGCGTGTGCCCGCCGAGCGCGATGAGTGAGAAGCCGTACTCCTCGCGGCGGCGGATCAGGGTCTCGCAGATCTCGTCCACGGAGCCGTCCACCAGCGCGGGGTTGTCCACGGCCCGCAGGGCGTCGAGGTCGCCGCCGATGAACGCGCTCACGTAGTCGGGCGCGACGCCGTTCACCGCGAAGATCGAGGTCGCCAGCTCCACCCGGTCCCGGAGCGGCGCCGTGAGCTCCGCCAGCTGCTGGGGCGTGAACGTCGGCGGCGCGGCCACTGCCACGGTGTCGGCCCGCTCCCGCGCCACGGCAAGAGCTTTGGGCCCGCCCGCGGCCATGAGCACCGGGGTGTGCCCGGCACCGTCGAGAGCGGCGAGCGCGTCGAGGGTGTCCACGACCCGGGCCAGGCGCTCGGCGCCCGTGCCGAAGGACACGCCGAGCGCGGCGGCGTCGGCGGCCACGTCGGGCCGGCCGGTGCCGATGCCGAACCGGAACCGGCCGCCGCTGATCGTCGCGAGCGAATGCGCCTGCCACGCCGCGTGCTTCGGGTCGTGCAGCGGCGAGGCCACCACGTAGTTCGTCACTTCCAGCGTCGAGGTGGCGCCCAGCGCCACCGCCGCGGAGGTGAAACCGTCGGGCAGCGGGTAGTTCTCGGGCAGCGCGAGCACGTCGAAGCCGTCGGACTCGACGGACCGGGCGTACGTCGCCCAGTCGCCGAGCTGCGGCACCGGCAGTGCGGTCACCGCGAAGCGGAATGGTCGTGTCATGTCAGGAACCTCCTCGTTCGGGTGCTGCGGTACCGGGGTCGTCGGGCTGGACGAGCCGGAAGTGCGACCGGTCCCGCTCCATGGATCGGCGTTCGTAGACGCCCTCGATGCGTTTGCCGTCCACCGTGCCGCTCAGCCGCAGCCGGTCGCCGTCGACGCGCGCGGTCACGCGCAGGGGAGCGTCGTCCTCCTTCTTGCGCAACTCGAGCACGTCGCCCTCCACCTCGAGCAGCCACGAGGTGGTGTAGCCGGCGGGCTCCTGCGTCACGACGCTGTCGTACGCCGAGCCGAGCTGCTTCAGCGCCGCGTTGGAGTCGCTGCCGCGCAGGGTGATCGCCACGTTCGACCACGGCGCGGGGCCGCGCTGCGCGAGCCCGGCGGGCGCACCGTCGATGGTGAAGGACGTGGCGCGCCACACGCCGTCGAGGGCCGAGCGCGGCGTGTGGATCACGTAGGTCATGAGCGCGCCGCTCGCGGTGAGCACCATCATCAGGAGCCCGGCGACGCCGAACTTGAGGACCTGCCCCGTGATCCGGACCCACGAGCGGCTCGCGCCCGCGACGGGGAGCGGCGGCACCGGCGTGGGCGCCGGGCGATTGAGCGCCGCCCGCAACAGGTTCGGCGCGTACGGCACGGTGAGCGCGATCGCGATGAGCAGCAGCTCGCCCGCGATGATCTTCACGGGCACGTCGTAGAACAGGTTGAGCAGGAACACCTGCCCCATCGCGACGATCGCGAGGAGCGATCCCAGGATCGCCGTGCGCCGCCAGAGCAGCAGCACGCCCGCCGTCAGCTCGATGAGGCCGGTGACCACCATGTAGGGGATCGACGCGCCCATGAAGCCCCACAGCGTGGTGAACAGGCTGGTGTCGCCCGTGAGCTGCAGCTGGTTCGCGGGCAGCGCCATGAAGCCCATCTGCGTGGGGAGCACCTTGGCGATGCCGTAGAACAGCATCGACAGCGCCAGCGCGAACCGCGCGAACACACCGAGCAGCCCCAGCAGTGAGCGGTAGTTCGGGCGGTTCCGGTCGAGCGCCGTCCACACCGCCACGATCACCAGGCCCACGACGATCCAGCCGAGGTGCATGCACCACTGCCACATGTTGTCGCCGCCGCCGGAGATCACGATGTCGACGCCCTCGCCGCGGCTGACGTAGCTGCCGATCTGCGCGAGCAGCCACCAGATGCCGGTGAGCTTCCACACGACGGCGAGTCCGGCGTTGCCGTACACGGAGAACAGCAGGATGCCCCCGCCGAGCACGAACAGCAGCCGGAACGCCAGCTTCTGCGCGCTCGACCACACGGGCTCCGGCGCCGGCGGCCCGGCGGGCGGGCCGACCGGGGGAACGGGCAGGGGCGGCACCCCCGGCCCGGGGTGGTTCGACGGTGCGGACTGGTCCAGGGGGCTCTGGGGTGCGCTCATGCCGTCATCGTAAGTCCGGCTCACGATCACTCCTAGTGACAGATGTAACGGGGGCTCAGGGGAAGTCGAGGCTCGGTGCGTCCGTGTCCGGCATGGGGTGGGTGAACCGCAGCGGCTCGGAGTCGCGCTTCATCGGGCGTCGCTCGTAGGCGGCCACGATCTCGCGGCCGTCGACCCGTCCGGTGATCGACAGGCGGTCCCGGTCCGGCTGCGTGTACTGCAGCACCGTCTCCGGGCCGGACTTGCGAGCCTTGATGGTCAGCGCGGTGTCGCTGACGTCGAGGAGCCAGGGCGTGACCCGCGCGGTGGAGTCCTGCGTGACGAAGGAGTTGTACGACTCGCCGGCGGCCTCCCAGATCCCGCGGCCGCGGTAGGTGATGGCGACGTTGATCCACGCCGGGTCGGTGGCGAGGGCGGCCTCGCGACCGTCGACCCGGAAGGACGTCGCGTGCCAGGTGCCGTCGATGTCGCCGCGTGTCTCCGAGAGCGCGGACTTCACCATGATCCCGGCCGCGAGGCCGACCCCCGTGATGGCGATCAGGGCGAGCGCCGCGGCGGTCTTCCCGGTGCGGCGCAGCCAGGTGCGGTCGGCGCCCGCGGCGGGCCAGATCGCGGGCATCGGTCCCGTCGCGCGGCCGAAGCCCGCGCGGATGAGGTTCAGCCACTGCGGCGCGAGGAGGCCGATCGCGATCACCAGGAACTCGAAGCAGAGGAACTTCACCGGCACGTTGTAGAAGCTGTCCATGAGCAGCACCTGCACCATGGAGACGATCGAGCCGAGCGCGCCCAGGATCCACGTGCGGCGCGAGAGCAGCAGGATGCCCGAGACCAGCTCGACGAGGCCCGTGACGATCGAATAGCCGTCGGAGGCGCCCATGAAGCCCCACAGCATGTTCATCCGGCTGATGTCGCCCGCGGGCTGCAACGCGTACGTCGGCAGCTGCATGTATCCCATCTGGGTGGGGATCGCCTTGCCCAGGCCGTAGAAGATCATGCCGCTCGCCAGTGCGATGCGACCCACCTGCCACAGCAGCCCGCCGAGGCTGCGGTAGTCGCCGCGGCGCCGGTCCAGGACCGTCCAGACGGCGGTGATGACGACCGCCACGACGGCCCACCCGATGTGGTACTGCCAGATGCCCATCGAATCGCCCGAGGTACTCAACTCGGGGAGCTCCAGCGCGGTGCCGGTGACGAGTGCGCCGAGTCGCGCGAACGGCTCCTGCACCACGGACATGACGGGCGCGAACTGCAGGCAGCCGAAGACGGACAGGATCATCAGGCCGCCGCCCAGGGTGAAGAGCAGGCGGAAGCCGATCAGCTGGGCGGTGGTCCAGCGCGGGGGCGGGGCGTCGGTCGCGGGCGCGGCGGGCGCCGCCACGGTCGGAGTGGTCATGTCGTCGAAGCTATTTCCCGACGGTGCCCCGCCACATCCGGGAAAGCCCCCTACCGGACCCTGAGGTGCGGCACCGTCGGGCCGGGCGGGCGGCCCGGGCATCCGGACGCGCCCGTTTTGACCTGCGGCGGGGCACCCGCGTACTCTGGTCCGCTGGTGTGTGGCGCCGTGCTGCCCTCTGATCGGAAGATCGAGGGTGATGCGGAGTCGGGTCCCGGGTCTCCGTTGGTCGCCGGGAGTGCCTTCGTCACGCATGGACCGGCACCGAACCATCGAGCAGAGGATCTCCTGTGCCTACTTACACCCCGAAGGCGGGTGACGTGACCCACCAGTGGCACGTCATCGACGCATCCGACGTGGTGCTCGGCCGCCTCGCCGTCGCAGCTGCCAACCTGCTGCGCGGCAAGCACAAGCCGACCTACGCCCCCAACGTGGACAGCGGCGACTACGTCATCATCATCAACGCTGAGAAGGTCGCCCTCTCGGGCGCCAAGCTCACCGACAAGCGGCACTACCGTCACTCGGGCTTCCCGGGCGGCCTGAGCTCGCGCTCGATCGGTGAGGTGCTCGGCTCCAAGAACCCGGAGCGCGTGGTGCAGAAGGCTGTTCTCGGCATGATCCCGAAGAACAAGCTGGGCAGCGCCATCGGCGGCAAGCTGAAGGTCTACGCCGGCCCGAACCACCCCCACACCGCGCAGCAGCCGGTTCCCTACGAGATCAAGCAGGTGGCGCAGCAGTGAGCGACACGATCGAGAACAACGAGTCCGCCGAGGTCGTTCCGAACGAGTACACCTCCGAGACCCCTGAGGCCTCGACCGAGACCCGCGCCCCCCGTGGCCCGGTCGTCATCGAGCGCCCCATCCAGACCGTCGGCCGCCGCAAGGAGGCCGTGGTCCGCGTGCGCCTGACCGCCGGCACCGGCAACTTCGTGCTGAACGGCCGCACCATCGAGGACTACTTCCCCAACAAGCTGCACCAGCAGCTGGTGAAGGACCCGCTCAACACCGTCGAGCGCCTCGAGTCCTTCGACATCGCCGCCAACCTCAGCGGTGGCGGCCCGTCGGGCCAGGCGGGCGCGCTGCGCCTCGCCATCGCCCGCGCGCTGATCGAGGTCTCGCCCGAGGATCGCCCCGCGCTCAAGCGCGCCGGCTTCCTCACGCGTGACCCGCGTGCCGTCGAGCGCAAGAAGTACGGCCTGAAGAAGGCCCGCAAGGCTTCGCAGTACAGCAAGCGCTGATTGCTGGCTTTCACCAGGGCAGGCACCCGCATCCGTGCGGGCGCCTGCCCTGGTCTCGTTTCCACCCTTCTCCTCTTCTGACCTGCGAGGTATGACCCATGGGGCGTCTGTTCGGGACCGACGGTGTGCGCGGCCTGGCCAACAAGGATCTGACCGCCGATCTGGCGCTGCGGCTGTCCGCGGCCGCGGCGGCCGTGCTCGGAGCGCACGACCTCGAGGGCCGGACCAGGCCCTTCGCCGTGGTCGGCTGGGACCCGAGGGCATCGTCGGAGATGCTCTCCGCGGCCGTCTCCGCGGGTCTGACCAGCGCTGGCGTCGACGTGCTGCTCGTCGGCGTCATGCCCACGCCGGCCGTCGCGCACCTGGTGGCCGAGTACGACGCCGCGCTCGGCGTGATGATCTCCGCCTCGCACAACCCCATGCCGGACAACGGCATCAAGTTCTTCGCCCGCGGTGGGCACAAGCTGGAGGACGCGCAGGAGGACGCCATCGAGTCGGCCCTCGACGACCCCGCCCCGCCGCGCCCGACGGGGGCCGCGATCGGCCGGGTCAAGCGCGCCTTCGACGCCGTCGACCGGTACGTGGCGCACCTGGAGTCCGCGGTGCACGTCTCCCTCGCGGGCCTGAAGGTGGTCGTCGACGCCGCCAACGGCGCCGCCTCGACGGTGGCCGCGAAGGCCTACCGCGACGCGGGCGCCGAGGTGATCGCCATTCACGACGCCCCCGACGGCCTCAACATCAACCGTGACTGCGGCTCGACGCACCTGGAGGGCCTGCGGGCGGCGGTCCTCGCGCACGAGGCCGACCTGGGGATCGGGCACGACGGTGACGCCGACCGCTGCCTCGCCATCGACGCCGCCGGGCGGACGGTCGACGGCGACGCCATCATGGCGATCCTCGCCATCGCGATGGACGAGGCGGGCGAGCTCACCGATCACACGCTGGTCGCCACGGTGATGAGCAACCTCGGTCTGCACCTCGCGATGAAGGCCGCGGGCATCACGCTGCGGACCGCCGCGGTGGGCGACCGGTACGTGCTCGAGGAGCTGCGCACCGGCGGCTACGCCCTGGGCGGCGAGCAGTCCGGGCACATCGTGCTGCCCGCGCTCGGCACCACGGGCGACGGGGTGCTCACCGGGCTCAAGATCATGGAGCGGATGGCGCAGACAGGCTCGTCGCTCGCCGAGCTGGCGTCGGTGCTCACGGTGCTGCCGCAGGTGCTGGTGAACGTGCGCGTGATCGACAAGGCCGCGGCGATGGCCTCGTCGGACCTGGTCGCCGCGCTGGCCGCGGAGGAGGCCGCGCTCGGCGAGGCCGGCCGCATCCTGCTGCGCCCGTCCGGCACGGAGCCGCTGGTCCGCGTCATGGTCGAGGCGCCCACCGAGGAGGTCGCCCGCGGCACCGCCGAGCGGCTCGCGGGTCTGATCTCCTGAACGACGCCGTTCCCGGAGTTCCTTGTCGAAACGTTTTCATAGCCGGTAGCGTGTGGGTATGACCGGTTACGAGGGTGTGTTGTTCGACTTCTCGGGGACGCTGTTCCGACTGGAGCCCGACCCGGCATGGTTCGCGGGGCTCACCGACGACCGGGGCCGCGTCCTCGACGACGCCGCCCAGCGCGAACTCCTGCACCGGATGACGGTGCCCGTCGGCCTCCCGGTGCCGATGGAGGGCGCGGCGCTGCGCACCTGGCACGCGCGCGACCTCTCCTCCGCCGATCACCGCGGCGCCTACCTGCACGTCCTCGAGCACTCCGGCGTCGCCGACGCGAGCGAGCGGGAACGGCTCTACGGCGAGTTCTCGAACCCGCTGAACTGGACGGTCTACGCCGACACCGCCGCCGTGCTCCGCGCTGCGCGCGACGCCGGCCTGAAGGTGGGCGTGCTCTCCAACATCGGCTACGACATCCGCCCCGCGTTCGAGCGCGAGGGCATCGCCGGCCTCGTCGACGAGTTCGTGCTCTCCTTCGAGGTGGGCCACGCCAAGCCCGACCTCGCGGTCTTCCGCGCCGCCACTGCCGCCTTGGGCCTGCCCCCGGAGAAGGTGCTCATGGTCGGCGACAGCGCCGAGGCCGACGGCGCCTCCCGCGACATCGGCTGCGGCTTCGCGCAGGTCGAACCGCTCCCCGTCGCCGCCCGCCCGGACGGGCTGCTCGCAGCGGTGCGGTCCGCCGGCGCGATCTGACGCGGTTCGCGGGAACCGATCCACCGGCTGGTGCGTCCAATGAGTAAGGGGACGTGTGAGCGAGGGGGATCGCATGGGCACGAAGATCGATCCGGCCGCCGTATCGAGGGCCGGGGGCAGCTATTCGACGGTGGCCGACCATCTCGGGACCGCCGCGGGCCGGATCCGCGGTTTCACCGCGGAGGCCGGTGACTTCGGCCGGAAGTACCCGTCCGACGGTGCCGCCTACGCCGCCGCGCTGCAGGGCATCGCGCAGGGCGTCGACGCCTGGCAGGTCGGTGCGCGCGCCTGCGGTACCGGCCTGACCACCTCCGCGTCGGCGCACAGGACCACCGACGACGGCGGCGCCGCCGCGGTCACCGGGGCCTGATCCGTGGCGGAGCAGACCGTCGATCAGATGCTCGACGGGGGTGCGAGCTGCCTGCAGTACTTCCGGGAGATGCTCGACCTGGCGAAGCGGATCTCGAGCAAGCAGTGGCCCGACTGGCGGGACCACGTGTGCCGGAACTACGACAACGAGCGCGGCATCGACCTCGCGTCGCTGCGGGGCGATGCGGTCATGCTGCGGCAGCAGGCGACGGCGGCCCGGCAGGCCGTGACGGACCAGGCCACGGCGAAGGCCACCGTGCGGACGGCGTGGCCCGACAACGCGGGTGCACAGGCCGTGGCCACGCTGGACGCCCACCACACCCGGAGCGAGCCGGTGGCCACGACCCTGGAGCGGACCGCCACCGCGGCCGAGGCCGTGCCCGACGCCGTGGTGGCCGCCGTCGCGACGAAGGTCTCCGACCTCAGCGAGTTCGACAAGGAGGCGTTCGGCCTCGGCGACGTCGGTTACTGGAACGCCGCCAAGATCGTGGGCGGACTGGTCGTCGCCGTCGCGAACCCCGCCGGGACCATCACGAGCGCGAACGCGACGGAGGAGACGGTGCAGCGGTTCGAGGCCCAGCTGGCGAAGGACCTGGCCCGCTTCGATCAGGTCGTCGCGGCCGCGGTCTCCGCCGTCCAGGCCGCCTACGCGGCGGTGCCCGCTGCGGCGAAGGGCATCGACGCCTCGGCGTTCCCGGCACCGTCGTTCGGCACGATCACGGCGACCACCACGCAGACCCCGACGAGCCCGACCACTGCGTCGCCGGTCACCAGCGGAGGCGGTGGGGGCGGCGGCACCGGGTCGCCCACCACGTCGTCGCCGTCCAGCACGTCCCCGAGTTCCATGAGCCCGTCCAGCGCGAGCCCGACGTCCTCCAGCCCGACCAGCGCGACCCCGTCCAGCGCGAGTCCGTCCAGCACCAGCCCGACGTCGACCGGCTCCACGACGCCCGCCACCACGAACGGCGCGAGCACCACCCCCTCGATCGCGACACCGAGCACGGGCACCGGCACGGGCGCGGGAAGCGGCACGCCGTCCTGGCTCTCGCAGCTGCTCCCGAAGATCGCCGAGCAGCTGCGCCTGGGGGACAAGAGTGGGGACAAGAACGGGGAGAAGAGCGCCGACAGGTCCGCGGACAAGACCGGCGACAAGGACGAGAAGGGCGCCGCGGACGCGAAGAACGGCAAGGGCGAGAAGGTGCTGGGCGTCGACGCCCTCGGCCGCACCGTCACCGCCACGCTGAGCCCCGACGGCAAGACCGTCGAGGTCACGGCGAAGAAGCCGGACGGCACCACGGAGAAGGTCACGCTCACGGTCGGCGAGGACGGCAAGCTCGCCGTCGATGGCAAGGACGGTGTAGGCAAGGACGGAGTGGGCAAGGACGGCGCCGGTGCCGGTGGCAAGGGCCAGGACGGTACTGGTGGAGCGGGCGACGCGAAACCGGTCGAGGTGAAGCCCACGACGCAGAACGACACCGGAATCGCACCCGTGCCCGCGTCCCCGTCCGGCGCGACTCCGTCGAGCGGTGACGGCACGGCCCCGTCGACCGGCGGCGGCGCGACCCCGTCGGTCGCCCCGAGCACCGTCGCGCCCGTCGTGCCCACCGCGCCGGCCGCCCCGGCCAAGCCCTCGACCACCGGCGCGCAGGACCCGGCGCCCGCGGGCGAGCCGTGCCCGCCCGGCGAATCCGCGGACCAGGGCACCGGTGCAGAGTTCGCGGTCAGCGGGAGTTAGGAGACACGGTGAGCAGCACCGACCCCTGCCCCGAGGACCACGCCCGCGCGGTCCTCCGCCGCCGCGGCGTCGCGGTCGAGGCGGTGCTGCTCGCGCCCGACCGCGCCCACGCCGCCGGGCTCCGGGCGCTGCGGCGCGCGGGCGGGCGGATCGTCGCGGCGCCGACGCGCCCCGACCTCGTGGTCGACGGCATCGTCGGGATCAGCGCGCGGGGTGCGCTCCGCCCCGAGGCCGCGGACCTCGTCGCCGGGATCAGCGCGCCGATCGTGGCGGCTGACACCCCGTCGGGCGTCGACGTGCGCACCGGCGTCGTCCACGGCCCGGCGGTCGCCGCCGCGGTCACCGTCGCCTTCGGCGCGCTCAAGCCCGTGCACGCGCTCGCGCCCGCTCACTGCGGCCGCGTCGAGCTCATCGACATCGGCCTCACGCTCGATGCGGGCGAGCTGCGCGCCTACGCCGATGCCGACGTGGCCGCGCGCTGGCCCGTCCCCGGCCCGGGCGACGACAAGTACAGCCTCGGCGTGCTCGGCGTCGTGGCCGGCGGCGACGCCTACCCGGGCGCCGCGGTACTGGCGACGGGCGCGGCGATCCGCGCGACGTCCGGCATGGTCCGGTACGCCGGCACCGCCCGCGCCGCGGTGCTCGCCGCCTGGCCCGAGGCGGTCGCGAGCGACGGCGTCGCGGACGCCGGGCGGGTCCAGGCGTGGGCCGCCGGCCCGGGCATGGGGGTCGACGGTGCCGCCGCGGACCGTCTGGCCCGCGTCCTCGACCAGGACCTCCCGACGGTGCTCGACGCCGACGCGCTGACCCTGCTGGCCGAGCACCCGGGCCTGCTGGCCGGCCGCACCGCGCCGACGGTGCTCACGCCGCACGCCGGGGAGTTCGCCCGACTCGTGGGACCGGTGGGGAACGACCGGATCGCGGCCGTGCGCGAGGCGGCCCGGGAGCTCGACGCGACGGTGCTGCTCAAGGGGCACGTCACGGTGATCGCGGCGCCCGACGGCACCGCCGTGGCCGACACCGCGGGCTCCGCGTGGGCCGCCACGCCCGGCTCGGGCGACGTGCTCACCGGCATCGTCGGCAAGCTCCTCGGCTCGGGCCTGGCCCCGCTCGACGCGGCCGCCTGCGCCGCGCGGGTGCACGGCCTGGCCGCGGCCCGCGCCGCCGACGGCGCCCCGACGCACGCCGCGGCGATCAGCGCCGCGGTGCCGGGCGTCCTGCGCGACGTGCTGCGCGGCTAGGCTGAGCAGCGCCATGAAGACATCGATTCCCGCGTCCGGCCTGGAGCGCCTCACCGCGCAGATCGACCTGGGCGCGGTCGCGCACAACACGCGGATCGTCGCCGAGCACGCGCCGAGCGCCGCGACGATGGCGGTGCTCAAGGCC
Source organism: Tsukamurella ocularis (assembly GCF_965138335.1). Taxonomy (GTDB): domain Bacteria; phylum Actinomycetota; class Actinomycetes; order Mycobacteriales; family Mycobacteriaceae; genus Tsukamurella; species Tsukamurella ocularis_A. The sequence goes on along the minus strand of NZ_CBCSDV010000004.1, from coordinate 23,067 downwards.
GACGCCTACGGCCACGGCGCGCTGCCCGTCGCCGGCGCGGTCCTCGCCGGCGGCGCCACCGAGATCGGCGTGACCACCGTCGACGAGGCCGTGGCTCTCCGTGAGGGCGGCGTCACCGTCCCCCTGCTGAGCTGGCTCAGCACGAGCGGGTACGAGCGCGCCATCGACGCCGACGTCCGGCTGGGCGTGAGCTCGCCGCGCCAGCTGGCCGCCGTCGTGGCCGCGGCGCGGGCCGTCGGCCGGCCCGCCGTGGTGCACGTCAAGGTCGACACGGGCCTGAACCGCAATGGCGTCTCCGCCGCCGAATGGGTCGCGGTGCGCGACGCCCTGGTGGACGCGGAGCGCGCCGGCCACGTCCACCTCCAGGGCGTGTTCACCCACCTCGCGCACGGCGACGAACCCGAGCATCCGTTCCTGGACGTGCAGCGCGATGCGCTCGCCGCCACCGTCGCCGACGCCCGGGCGCACGGCCTCGCGCCCACTCGGGTGCACGCGGCGAACTCGGCCGCCGCGCTCACCCGGCCCGACCTGCACTTCGACCTGGTGCGCCCGGGCATCGCCCTGTACGGCGGGATCCCGGTGCCCGGCAGGGACTTCGGGCTGCGGCAGGTGATGACCTTCGCGGCGCCGGTGATCCTGATCAAGCGGATCCGCGCGGGCGACGGCGTCAGCTACGGGCACAGCTGGATCGCACCGCGCGACACCGTGGTGGGGCTGATCCCCGCGGGGTACGCCGACGGTGTGTGGCGGCCGCTCAGCGGCCGGATCGAGGTGGCGATCGGCGGCCGGCGGTTCCCGCAGGTCGGGCGGGTCTGCATGGACCAGAGCGTGATCGACCTCGGCCCCGACGGTGGCGGGGTGTCCGAGGGCGACACCGCCGTGCTCTTCGGCGACGCGCCCGGCGCGGACCGCGCCTCCGACTGGGCGGAGCGGCTCGGCACCATCGACTACGAGGTCCTCACCGGCGTGCGTGGGCGCGCCGTTCGGACGTACCCGGGGGAGCAGTGAACGACGAGAAGCGCGGCCGTGTCCACATCCCCGAGCGCCTGCCCGGACCGGCGCTGCTGGCGGGTCTCGGTACGGGCGTCGCCGTGGCGACGTTGACGGGGATCGCCGCCGCGGCAAGGGTTCTCGGCGTCCGGGGCGCGGGCGACGATCCCGTCGCGCCCGCCGACCTGGTGTTCCGGTCCGACCGCGAATCGATCGTGATGAGCGCTGACGGGGTGCCGCTCCACGTCCGCGAGGTCGGCCCGCGCGACGCCCCGGTGACGGTGCTCTTCGTGCACGGCTTCACGCTGCGGACCGCCTCATGGGTCCTGGTGCGGAACGAGCTGCAGGCGCGCTGGGGAGACGACGTGCGCATGGTCTTCCCCGACTGCCGAGGCCACGGGGATTCCGGTGCGTGCTCTCCCGAGCAGAGCACCGTCGGCCTGCTGGGCGACGACATCGCCACCGTCATCCGCACCCTGATCCCGACGGGGCCGGTGGTGCTGGTCGGGCATTCGATGGGCGGCATGGCGATCTGCGCGCTGGCCACCGGGCACCCCGAGCTGATCGGCCCGCGGGTCGTCGGCGCCTCGCTGCTGGGGACCGCCTCCCACGCCCTCACCGACGTGGGACTGGCGGCCGCGCTGCGCAATCCGGTGCTCGACGTGGTCCGCGCCGCGATCCGGTTCCTGCCCTCGGTCGTGGGCCGCGGCCGCGAGATGATCACACCGATCGCGACGCCGTTCGTCACCGCGGGCGCCTACGCGCCCGGCGACCGCAGCGCCACGATGACCGAGTTCTCGTCGACCATGAGCCTGTCGGCGCCGCTCGGCACCTACGCGGGTTTCATGCCCGCGCTGGAGGACTACGACGAGCGCGCCGCTCTGCCGGTGCTGCGCCGCATCGTGACGTCGGTCGTGTGCGGCGACCACGACTGGATGACGCCGCTGCGCAAGTCGAAGGCACTCGCCGAGGAGCTCGACTCCGAACTCATCGTGCTCGCCGACACGGGGCACATGCTCATCCTGGAGTCGGCCCCGCGGGTGGCCCGGGCGATCGCCGACCTCGTGGCGCGGGCGGTGCCCGCATGAGCGGCGCGCCGACCGGGGGCGAGCGCGTCCTGCCGGAGGTCGAGGACACCGAGGCCCTCGGCCGGGAGCTCGCCGCGCAGCTGACGGCAGGCGATCTGGTGATCCTCGACGGCCCGCTCGGTGCGGGCAAGACCGCACTGACTCGCGGGATCGCGGCCGGTCTGGGCGTGGCCGGGCGCGTCTCCTCGCCCACCTTCATCATCGCCCGCGAGCACCGGCCGGGGTCGCCGGGCGGTCCGGGGCTCGTGCACGTGGACGCCTACCGGCTCGGCGGCCTCGACGAGCTGGACGCCCTCGACCTCGACACCGATCTCGAGGACTGCGTCGTCGTCGTGGAGTGGGGCGAGGGCGTGGCCGAACGCCTCGCCGACCGGCACCTCATGGTCCGCCTGCGGCGGGCCGAGGGCACCGACGTCCGCACCGTCACCTGGGAGTGGGTCGGCGGGGCCTGACGCCCGCGGTCGGCTCGGGGTGTCGACTCAGGGCCGGCCGGCCACGGTGCAGATGCAGGCGTGATTGCCCTGCGCGTCCGCGAGCACCCAGAAGCTCGGCGCGTGCGCGTCCGAGACGAGGCGACCGCCCGCCGCGACCGCGGCGTCGATACGGCCGCGGGCCTCCCGCGGATCGACCCAGACGTCGAGGTGGAAGCGCTGCCGCGGCGCCTCGTGGGGTTCGGTGCGCTGGAACCACAGGATCGCGTCGGCCCCGTGGGCGCGGACCTCGAGGTCGCCGTCGTCGTCCTGCACCTCGGCGCCGAGCACCGCGGACCAGAACGGCGCGATCTCGGCGGCGTCGGCCGTGTCGAGGCCGAGCTCGACGACCGACGATTCGCCGGGGTGGGCGCCGACCTCCCGCTCGCGGGCGATCTCGGAGAACCGCGCGGCGAGCTTCCGGTCTCGGTCCGTGACACCGCCGGCGTCGTGGCTGTAGAGCAGCACGTCGACTGTGCCGTACCGCAGCGTGAGGTCCGGGTGGTGATTGGCGGCCTCGGCCTCGGCGGCGAACGCGGTGACCAGCTCGAGGCCGGCAGTGAAGTCGCGGGTGCGGAACCGGGTGTGCAGGCCGCGGACGAGCGGCGCCCAGTCGGGAGGGGTTTCGGTGTTCTCGCTCATGACTCCATGGTGCGCTCCGACACCGACGAGGTCGAGAGTTCCCATCATGTTCGGCTCTTGCGATACCATCGAACAGGAGTACGATGGAGGTATGGACGGATCCGGCGCGTTGGCGAACCTCCCGGAGGCCCTGGTGCCTGCGGGGTTGGCCGACGGTGCCGCGGGTTCCGGGGCGCTGGGGGCGGTGCTGCTGGAGCAGCGACGGTGCGAGAACGTCGCGTTCTGCCGGACGGTGTCGTCGGTGTATGCGCTGTTCCGGGATCGGTACGGGGAGCGGGAGTCGGCGTTCCTGTCGTCGGATCCGATCGGTGGTGCCGATTTCTACGCGGTGCGGCGGGAGCTGTCGCTGGCCTACGAGGCGGTGAAGGCGGAGATCTCGGTGGCGCTACGGATCGGGCCGTCGGCGACGGAGACGGTGATCGAACAGGCGGTGGGTTTCGTCGAACGCCTGCCGCGGGTGTTTCGGGCTGATCGGGCGGAACGTGCTCTCCCCGCGGGGCGGGATGGAGGCACTCAGTCGCGCGCGGGCGTTGACCGGTGGGCAGGCGATCGAGTTCGACGAGCGGCTGGGGGAACTGCTCACCGCGGATCCGCTGGCGTTGGTGTCGGTGCCGGCGCTGCGGGAGGCGGCGGATCATCTGGTGTACGAGATCGATCCGGTGGCGGCGGAGCGTCGGCGGCGGATGGCGGAGGAGGATCGTCGGGTGACCTTCCGTCCGGCGGAGGACGGGATGGCCGCGGCGTACGCGCTGCTGACCGCGCACGAGGGCCTCGAGCTCGGGGTGCGGGTCGATGAGATCGCCGGCACGGTGTGCGAATCGGATCCGCGGACGGTGCCGCAGCGGCGGGCGGACGGGTTGATGATGCTGGCCCGCGGTTACGCGACGCTGGGGTGCTGGTGCGCGGTGCCGGGCTGTCCGTGGCGGGAGGCCCGCGCGGTCGGCGACGACACCGACGACGAGGGCGTGCGGGTGGTGATCCGGTACCGCACCCTGATCCAGGTGGTGGTCAACGAGAAGACCCTCACCGATCCGGGCGACGCGGATGCGGGGTTCCTGATCGGGCACGGCCCGGTCACCGCGCAGCACGCCCGCGACCTCGCCGCCCGCGGCGAAGCAGTGCTCCGTCCCTTCGGCGACGAACTCCCCGACACCGCCCAGCCCGCCGACCCGGAGCCCGCTGGGACGGAACACGCTGCGGCGGAACACGCTGCGGCGGAACACGCTAAAGCAGAGTCGAGCGCCACCGAGTCGAGCGCCACCGAGTGGAGCGTCCTCGACGAGGGCGATGCCGACAAGAGCGATGCCGACGAGGACGACGCCGCACCGCACGACGCCGATGTCATGCCGGTGCCGGTGCCGGTCGGTCGCGAACCCGCGGCCGGCCCTGCGCCCCGGCAACCGCGGTCGGCGTGGTTCCGCGCGACCGGTATCGACCTCGCCCACCGTGAGCCCGCCGGGATCCTGCTCGCCGCCCGCTGCTGCCACGCGGACCTCGCCGTGATCGACGGCCCCGAGTTCGTGTCGGACGACGCACCCCAGTCCAAGGAGGCCGCGCCCGCATCCGGATCCGAGGTGCATGATCCGGCGCCTCCATGTGAATCGGAAGTGCAGCGTACAGAACGTGATTCGAATGGGGAGGTCGGCGAACCCGCGATCGAGGTTCAGGGGACAGCTCTGCCCGCAGTCGACCAGAACCGCGCCACGCCAGCGGCCTCAGCCGCGTCAGCAGCTTCCATCACGCCAGCGGTTTCGTCGGCGCCCAGCGCGGTGAGCCCGCGGGCGCTGGTGATCGCGCAGGGCAGCAGCGGATACCGCTTCTCCGCCGACCTCACCCGCTACCTCGCACTCCTGTACCCGCGGTGCGTGTTCCCGCTCTGCACCCGCCCGGCCTCCCGCTGCCAACTCGACCACGCCCGCGAGTACGACCACCGCGACCCCACCCGCGGCGGCGCCACCACCGCCCGCAACGGCCAACCCCTCTGCGTGCCGCACCACCAGCTCAAGACCGCCGGCCTGTGGACCGACGCCCACCTCCCCGACGGCCGCATCCTCTGGATCGGCCCCACCGGCGAACGCATCATCGTCGACCCCACCCGCACCATCCTCGGCCTGTTCCCCGACCTCACCCGCATCACCTGGACCACACCCGCGGTCACGGTGCAACGGAAGGTGCCCGCACCCCGCGGACCCACCCGCCTGCAGAAGGAACACGACCGGCGCGAACGACTCCGCGCCGCGCATCTCGACGCCCTCACCCGGGAACGCGACGAACGCGAGCACGCCAGCCCCGTCGAACACCACCTCGACACCGTCCTCGCCGGACGCGACCCGGCGCACCACCCACCACCGGACGAACCCCCGCCCTTCTGACCGGCCGCCTCACCGGCCACGCAGTGGACGGAGTCAGCGCGCGGGGAGCGCGGCGATCTCGGTGACCGCCCGCACGACGGCCTGCGGCTCGTCGAGGGAGACGAAGGTGCGGGCACCGTCGACCTCGGTGAACCGGGTACCACCCGGCCGGTCGTCCCCGAAGGCGGCGGCGAGCCGCCGGCCCAACGCGGGTGTGAAGCAGCGATCGGCCGTGCCCCAGACCAGGGTCACCGGGCCGGGGAAGTCGCGCATCGTCGGTGAGACCCGGGCGAGGTCGGACGGATCGATCCCGGCCAGCAGCGCCGCGAGGTCGGCGCGGATCTTGGCGGCCACTTGCGTCGGCCGCACCCAGGATGAGGTCACGCCCGGGTCGGGATCGGTGACGAGCAGCCCGAAGCCGACCGGCGAGTGCCGCAGCGCCGTCGAGCCCAACATCGCCATCATCGGGCGGACCAGCGCGCGACGGCTCAGCAGCGCGAAGAACGTCGCGAAGGGCTGCGGCGGGAAGACCTCGAAGGCATCGCAATCGGTGAGCACCACCCGGCCGATCAGCTCGGGCCGCTCGTGCAGGAGGAACTGGCAGATCGCGCCGCCGGTGTCGTTGCCGACCAGTGTGCAGCCCTGCAGGCCCTGGTCCTCGATGAAGTCGGCGACCATCCGGGCGACGCCACGCGGACCGTCGGCGACGGCGTCCGGGCAGGCGATGCGGTGCGAGCCCAGCGGCCACGTGACCGACCAGCAACGGTGTCCGGCGGCGCCGAGCGCGCCCGCGACGCGGTCCCACAGCTGCAGGTCGACGACGGCGCCGTGCACGAACAGCACGGGCGGACGGTCGGAGGTCTCGGGGCCGTAGACGTGGAAGTCGACGGTGCCGGTGGGGAGCGAGGCGAGGCTCATGCGGGGACTCCTGACGGTGCGGGCGCGGCGCCGGTGGCTTCTCGGTCGGCCCCGGTCTCGCGCAGGTAGAGGTACAGGGGGAGCGAGAGCGACAGCCCGACGAGGCAGGTCGCGGGGAGCACGAGCCACCAGCGCCGGACGCCGACCCGCTGCGCGTCCGTCGCCGACCAGACGAGGAAGACGACGATCGACAGCAGCACGTCGGCGGTGAAGCCCGCGGCTGCCCCGTTGGGGAAGAGGCTCGTCAGGAACAGGGGGAGGTCGAGGCCCTCGGCGGCGAAGAAGCCGCCGAAGAAGGCCCACGGCACCACGGTGCCGATCACCATCATGACCAGGTAGAACCACCGCATGGTGCACCGTCCGGGGAGTCGGGGGCTAAGGTCGGAGCGTAGTTACGAACACTCGGTATGAAAGTTACGTGCAACCTGTATGGAAGTCAATGGTGAGGAACGGACCGGCCGTCGCACACAGGCGGAGCGCACCGCCGCGACCCGCGCCGCCCTGATCGCTGCGGCGCGGAGACTGTTCGCCGACCACGGCTACGCCGGCGTCGGCACCCAGGCGATCGTCGAGGCGGCGGGCGTGACCCGCGGCGCGCTTTACCACCAGTTCGGCGATAAGCGCGGCCTGTTCGAGGCCGTCTTCGACGCGGTGGAAGAGGAGAGCATCGGGGCCGCCGGACGGGCCGCCGTGGCGGCAGCGGAGGATCTCGGGCCGGTCGACACCATGCTCGTCGCCGTCGACACCTTCATGGCCGCCATCGCGGACCCCGGGGTCACGCGGATCACCATGATCGACGCCCCCGCGGTGCTCGGCTGGGACGGTTGGCGCGCCCGCGGGGAGAAGTACGGGCTGGCAGTGATCGAGGCGCTGCTCGCGGCGGCGATGGAGCAGGGGCACATCGCCGCGGAGCCGACCCGGCCGCTCGCGCATGCGCTGCTCGGCATGCTCGACGAATCCGCCCTGTACATCACCCGCGCCGACGATTCCGACGCCGCGCTGGCCGAGATGCGCGCCGTCATCGCGCGCGTCGTGCGCGGCCTGATGCTCCCGCAGTGAGGCCCTCGCGGATTCGGGGCCTGGGACGCCGAGGCGGTAACCTGCAGGTATGTACGTGCTCGCCCTGGACACCGCCACGCCGGCGCTCACGGTGGGGATCGTCGACTCCGACACCGGCGCCGTGCTCGCCCGCCGCGACCGCACGCACGCACGCGGCCACGCCGAGGTGCTCGTGCCCTACCTGCTGGAGTGCCTCGCCGAGGCGGGACTGCGCCGCGAGGACCTGGGCGCGGTCATCGTCGGCTGCGGCCCCGGCCCGTTCACCGGGCTGCGGGTCGGCATGGCCACCGGCGCCGCCTTCGGCGACGCGCTGGGGATCGAGGTGCACGGCGTGTGCAGCCTCGACGCCATCGCCGCCGACGCCCTGACGCGCGGCGAGTCCGGCGATGTGCTCGTGGTGACCGACGCCCGCCGCAAGGAGGTCTACTGGGCCCGGTACGTCGACGGGGTGCGCACCGCGGGCCCCGGCGTGATCAAGCCCGCCGAGCTGGAGACCGACGGCGCGCGCGTCGTCGAGGGTGCGCCCACCCCGTCGAGCCTCGTGGCGGTCGGCCGGCACCTGCTCGGCACCGCGCCGCAGCCGCTCGTGCCGCTGTACCTGCGCCGCCCCGATGCCGTCGAAATGGCATCGCGTGCCTGACATCCCGATCGGACCGCTGCGTCCCGACGAGGCGGAGCGCTGCGCCGAACTCGAGACCGTCCTCTTCGCCGGCGACAGCCCCTGGCCCGCCTCGGCGTTCGTGCCCGAGCGGCACACGCGCTTCTTCGCCGCCCGCGACGAGAACGCGGACGGCAGGCTCGTCGGCTACGCCGGAATAGGCCTGCTGGGCAATACCTTCTTCCCCGAGTCCGAGGTCCTCACCATCGGCGTCGATCCCGAGTACCAGGGCAGGGGAGTGGGCTACGCGCTGTTGCGCACCCTCCTCGACGAGGCCGACCGGCACGGCGGCGCCGTCTTCCTCGAGGTACGCACCGACAACGACGCTGCCCGGACCCTGTACGAGCGCAACGGATTCGCCACCGTCGGGGTGCGGAAGAACTACTACCGGCCGTCCGGGGCGGACGCGTACACGATGAAGCGGGAAGCGCAGGGACAGCGATGATCGTCATGGGTGTCGAGAGCTCGTGCGACGAGACCGGGGTCGGCATCGTCGACTGGGATCCGGAGTCGAAGACGGCGCGACTGCTCGCCGACGAGGTCGCCTCGTCGCAGGACGAGCACGCCCGCTACGGCGGCGTCGTGCCCGAGGTCGCCTCGCGCGCGCACCTCGAGGCCATCGTCCCGACGATGCGCCGCGCCCTCGCCGCGGCCGGCGTCGACCGGCCCGACGCGCTCGCGGTCACCATCGGCCCCGGCCTCGCCGGCGCCCTGCTCGTGGGCGTCGCGGCCGCGAAAGCCTATGCGGCGGCGTGGGACGTGCCCTTCTACGGCCTCAACCACCTCGGCGGGCATGTCGCCGTCGACACCCTCGAGCACGGCCCCATGCCGCCCTGCGTCGCGCTGCTGGTCTCCGGCGGGCACACGCATCTGCTGCACGTGACCGACCTGGGCGCCCCGATCACCGAGCTCGGCACCACCGTGGACGACGCTGCGGGTGAGGCCTTCGACAAGGTGGCCCGCCTGCTCGGCCTCGGCTACCCCGGCGGGCCCGTCATCGACGAGCTCGCGCGCCAGGGGGACCCGCGGGCGATCCGCTTCCCGCGCGCCATGACCCGGCAGCAGGACGCGCGGCACGACTTCTCCTTCAGCGGGCTCAAGACGGCCGTCGCCCGGCACGTCGAGGCGGAGAACGCCGCGGGCCGCGCGCTCAACGTGCCCGACATCGCCGCCTCGTTCCAGGAGGCCGTCGCGGACGTGTTGACCTTCAAGGCGATCCGCGCCGCGCAGGACGTCGGCGTCGAGACGATGGTGCTCGGCGGCGGCGCCACCGCCAACTCCCGCATCCGCTCGCTGGCGCAGGAGCGCTGCGACGCCGCGGGCATCGAACTGCGCGTGCCCAAGCCGCGGCTGTGCACCGACAACGGCGTCATGATCGCGGCGCTCGGTGCGCACGTCATCGACGCCGATCCCACGCCCACGGACCTCGGTGCCGCGACCGACCCGGGCCTCTCGGTCACCCTGACCAAGCTCTGAGGCTCAGGGCTCCCCGGCGCGGGCGGCCAGGGCCGCGTTCAACGCGGTGAGACCGGAGATCAGCGCTTCGCGATCGCTCTCCTCGAGGTCGGCCATGATCGAGCCGATGCCACGCAGCTTGACGTCGCGGTCGCGCTGGAAGGCCGCCCTCCCCGCCGCGGTCGCGCGGATGCGTTTCGGGCCGGAGACGGCACCGTCGGCCTCGAGCAGTCCGTGCTCGATGGCCTTGTTGACCTGCCGGTTCACGGTGGACTGCTCGAGTTCGAGCTCGTGCGCGATCTCCTTGAGCGTGCTCGGCCCGGCGTAGTCGAGGAGCAGGAGCACGAGGTAGGCGGAGCGGTCGAGGTGCAGTTCCATCGACCGCGGGCGCGCCCGCATGTGCCGCCCGAGGGCGTTGATCTCCCGCTCGAGGCGGCGCGCCGCGTCGTCCATGCTTCCTCCCTCGAGGATCGATCCGCCGATTCTGTCAGGCCGGCGGAATGTCCGTGTTGCACGGTGCGGACACGAGGCATATGGTTGCACAGTTCAACGATATGTATGTTACACACATTCAGTCGTTCTCCCACGTAGAGAGGTGGTCCTCGTGACCAGCACCGTTACCGGGCAGGGCGCGCTCGCATCGAGCGGCTCCCGCCGGAACCACCCGCTCGTGACCGTGATCATCCTGTGCTTCGGCGGCATGGTCGCAGCGCTCATGCAGTCGCTCGTGATCCCGATCCAGCCCGAGCTGCCGCAGCTGCTCAACACCTCGACGGCGAACGCCTCGTGGGTCATCACGGCCACGCTGCTCGCCGCCGCGGTCGCCATGCCCATCGGCGGCCGCCTCGCCGACATGATCGGCAAGCGCCGCGTCCTCATCCTGAGCGCTGCGCTGCTCGTCGCGGGCTCGCTCGCCGCCGCGCTGTCCACCGGGCTCCTGCTCATGCTCGTCGGCCGCGTGCTGCAGGGCCTGGCCATGGCCTTCATCCCCGTCGGCATCTCGATGATGCGCGAGGTCACGCCCCCGGCGATGACCGCGACGGCCGTCGCCGCCATGAGCGCGACCCTCGGCGTCGGCGGCGCCATCGGCCTGCCGCTGTCGGCGTGGATCGCGCAGACCTACGACTGGCACATGCTCTTCTGGGTCTCGACGGTGCTCGCCGGGCTCATCCTCGCCGCCGTCCTGTTCGTCCTGCCCGACGGTGCCCCCGGCGTCGGCGGCCGCATCGACGTGATCGGCTCGATCGGCCTCGCCGTCGGACTGGTCGCCACCCTGGTCGCGGTCTCCAAGGGCAACGACTGGGGCTGGACCTCCGGCACCACCCTCGGCCTGCTCGTCGGCGGCCTGATCGTGCTGCTCGCGTGGGGCGCCTACGAAATGCGGCACGACGATCCGCTCGTCGACCTGCGGACCTCCGCGCGGCCGCGCGTGCTCATCACGAACATCGCGACCGTGACCATCGGCTTCGGCATGATGGCGATGATGCTCTGTGTCCCGCAGATCATGGAGTACCCCACCGCCACCGGCTTCGGCCTGGGCAAGAGCATGCTCGAGGCGGGCCTGTGGATGATGCCCGGCGGCATCATGATGATGATCTTCGCGCCGGTCTCCAGCATCCTCATCACGAAGGTCGGCCCCGCCGTGACCCTCGCCATCGGCGCCTTCGTCGTGGCCGGCGGCTACGTGCTCGCCTACTTCCTCATGGACGCCGCCTGGAAGCTCTCGCTCGCGTCGATCGTCGGCACCGTCGGCGTCGCGATCGCCTACGCGGCCATGCCGACGATCATCATGTCGTCGGTGCCGCAGAACGAGACCGGCGCCGCCATCGGCCTCAACGCGCTGATGCGCTCGCTGGGCACCACGATCTGTTCCGCCGTCGCCGCCGCGATCATCTCCGCGAAGTCGGTCACCATGGCGGGCCACGTGATCCCGACGCAGGGCGCCTTCGAGACGATCTTCGTGGTCGCCGCCGTCGCCGCGCTGCTCGCCGGCGTCATCGCGCTGCTGATTCCCAAGCCGCAGGTGGAGCAGGCCGAGAGCGTTGCGCAGGAGGAGGTTCCGGCCGCGGCGAAGTAGACCTCCGGACGGACGGTCGGGCCGGGCGGCGGCTCACTCCTCGCCGCAGAGGTACTCCCGCATCTCGCACTCGGCCGACTCGGCGCGCAGGACCGCGCGCTGGGTCGNCCGCGCCGCGTCGTAGCGCGCGCGGCCGCTGTCGGTGATGGCGGTGAACACCGACCGGCGGTCGCTCTCGCACATGCTGCGGGTCGCGAGGCCGTCCTTCTCGAGGCGCGCCACCAGGCGCGAGAGGGCGGACTGGGAGAGGTGCACGTGCTCGGCCAGGTCGGCCATCCGCACCTTCTCGCCACCGTCGAGCGCACCCGATCGGGCCCGCTCCAGCTGCTCCAGCACCTCGAACTCGGACGAGGTGAGTTGGTGCGCCGAGAGCGCACGGTCGAGGGCGCAGGTCATGCGGGAGTAGTCGCGCATGAGCCGGTGCCACTGCTCGGCCAGCGCGTCATCCGCGGGGGTGCAGGTACTCGCGTCGACCGGAACGACGTCGCCTTTGACGCTCATGCCCGCAGTCTACACCGGACCGACGCAAAATATTCCTACGCATTAAATGTAGACACATTTAATGCGCACGCATAGAGTCTGCGGAGTGACCACGACACACGAACCCCCGACAGCACCGTCGACCCCGAACCCCGGGCCGGAAGAGCTCCACGTCACCACCGCGTCCGGGTGGACGTCCCGCACCTGGCTGCTCCTGCTCGTCCTCTGCGGCGCCCTGTTCCTCGACGCCCTCGACATCTCGATGGTGGGTGTGGCACTGCCCTCCATCAAATCCGCGCTCGGCATGGAACCGTCTGCGCTGCAATGGATCGTCTCGGGCTACGTGCTCGGCTACGGCGGCCTGCTGCTTCTCGGCGGCCGGGCGGCCGACCTGATCGGCCGGCGCCCGGTCTTCCTCGGCGCGGTCCTCGTCTTCGGCGTCGCCTCCGTCGCCACCGCCTTCATCGACCTGCCCGCCGCGCTGATCGCGCTGCGCTTCGTCAAGGGCGTGGCCGCGGCGTTCACCGTTCCCGCGGGCCTGTCGATCATCACCACGACCTTCGCCGAGGGGCCCGCGCGCAACAAGGCCTTCTCCATCTACACGGTGGCCGGCGCCTCCGGCTTCTCGATGGGGCTCGTCTTCGGCGGCCTCCTCACGGAGGTCTCCTACCGGCTGACCCTGCTGTTCCCCGGCCCGGTCGCGCTCGCGCTCGTCGTGCTGGGCTGGAAGGTGATCCCGCGCACCGCACCGTCGGAGACCTTCGCGTTCAAGCGCTTCGACGTGGCCGGGGCCGTCACCTCGACCGGCGCTCTGCTGATCCTCGTCTACACGGTGGTCCAGGCGCCCCACCTCGGCTGGACCTCGCCGACGGTGCTGACCCTGTTCGCCGTGTCCGCCCTGCTCGCGGTGGCCTTCGTGGTCATCGAGGCCAAGCACCGGCACCCGCTGGTCCGGCTGGGCATCCTGCGCTCCGTCCGGCTGGTGCACGCCAACCTCGCCGGCTTCGTCATGTTCGGCGGCTATGCGGCGTTCCAGTTCCTGGTCACGCTGTACGTGCAGGACTCGTTGGGCTGGAGCCCCGTCGCCATGTCGCTGGCCTTCCTGCCCGCCGGCCTGCTCGTGGTGGCCTCGGCCACCAAGATCGACGCCGTCCTCGACCGGGTGAACAGCACCGTCCTCGTCGCGGTCGGCCTCACCGCCTTCCTCGGCGCATACGTCTGGTTCCTCCGGGCGGAGGCGGGCGCCAGCTACTGGCTGTTCCTGTTCCCGACGATCCTGCTGCTCGGCGTGGGCTTCGCCCTCACCTTCCCCGCCGTCAACTCGCAGGCCACCGAGGGCGTGGACGACGACGAGCAGGGTCTCGCCTCCGGGCTGCTCAACACCTTCATCCAGGTGGGCGGCGCCGTGATGATGGCGGTCGTCACCGCGATCACCACCAGCGCGGGCAGCGAGGCCCTGCCGGGACAGCTGCTGCCCGGCATGATCACCGCCATCGCGGTGGTCGTCGGGCTCACCCTCGTCGGCCTCGCGGGCACGGTGACGGTCCTCGCCCTGGCCCGCCCGGGCCGGTCCGACGGTGCCGCGCCCGCCGCGGACCTCGACGAGGCACCCGCCGAGGTGGGAAGTACCGCCACCCACTGAGTAGTCCTACGCTGCCGCGCCGCGTTCCGGCGCGGCAGCGTAAGGGCATGCCTCAGAACGCCCCGCAGACGGACGCCCGGCTCGCCCGGCTGTCCACCGAACTCGCCATCACCGTCCAGCGGCTGCAGTGGATGCAGGCGGAGCTCGCCGCCGTGCAGCGGCCCGCCGCCGTCCCCGTCCTCATCACCCAGGCGCAGCGGCCCGTGCCCGCGGCTCGCCGGCGCGGGCGTGCTGGTCACGCTGATCGGCGTCGCGCTGCTCCTCGTCCTCGCCGCGCAGGCGGGCCTGCTCGGCCCCGCCGTCCCCGTCGGCCTCGNCGCCGNGCTCGCCGCCGGCCTCCTCGGCGCCGCGCTGTGGCTGCACCGCCGGCCCGGCGGCCGCATCGGTTCCACCGCGCTCGCCGCCACCGGTGTCGCCGCGGCCTACCTCGACACCGTCGCGGTCACCGGGATCTACGAGTGGGTGCCGCCGGTCGTCGGCCTCACGCTCTCGGGCCTCATCGCCCTCGGCGGCCTCGCGCTGGCGATGCGCTGGCGCAGCCAGTGGCTCGGGGTCGCGCTCTACGCCCCGGTGTACCTGCTGGCGCCGCCGCTCGCCGACGACGCCTACCTGCTCGCCGGGTTCACGCTCATCCTCGCGATCGCCTCGATCGGCGTCTCCCGGCCCGCCGCCTGGCCGTGGCTGCACGTGGTCCGCTCGACCGGCACGTCGCTCACCCTCGCGGTGCTCGCGCTCGCCGCCGGGCCGTCCGACGCCCTGCCGATCCTCGGCGCGACCGTGCTCGGCGCCGTCGTCGGCCTGCTCGCCGCCGCCGACCCGCAGGCCCGCGCCGGCCGGTCCTGGGCCCTGGTCTCCGCCGGGATCGTCTCGTCGGCGCCCGTGCTGCTCGCGCTGATCGGCGCGCCCGACTGGGCCGCGGCCTTCGGCGCCCTGGCCCTGGTCGCCGCGACGGTCGCGCTCGGCCTGATGCCCGGCACCGCGCCCGCCGTCCGCGGCGTGTGGTTCGGCGTCGCCGCCTTCGCCGCGCTCATCGGCGCCCTCGTCGCCACCCCGTCCGCGTCGCTGCCGGCGGTCGTCCTCGCGCTCGGCATCGGCGCACTGGNCGCGGCCGGCCGCGAACCGTCGGCCTGCTGGGCCGGGGCGGCCCTCGGCGGCGTCGGCCTCGCGGCCGCGCTCGAGCGGTACGGCCCGACGGTGACCCTGCTCGACGACGCCGCGCGGCGCGGCGCGGGTACCGCCCCCGCCCTCGCGACCGCGGCCCTCGCGCTGGTCCTCGCCGTCGTCGCGGCGTGGCGCCTGGTGCCGCGGGTGCCCGCGGATTCCCGGAACCTCGTCGGCGCCGCCTGCGGCGTCGCCGCCCTCGGCGCGGCCACCGCGCTGTTCGCGAACCTCGGCTGGGCGCTCGGGGGTGCGGAGGGCGCCCGCTGGGGCCACGGCATCGCGACCGTCGCCTGGATCGCGGCCGGCGCGTACCTGCTGCTGCAACGCCGCCACGCCTGGGGCACCGCCGGGACCGTCGCGGGCCTCGCGCTCATCGGCGGCGCCGTCGCGAAGCTCTTCCTCTTCGACCTCGCCGCCCTCGACGGGGCCGTGCGGGTGATCGCCTTCCTGCTGGTCGGTGTCACCCTCCTCGGAGTCGGCGCCGCCTATGCGGCCCGGTCGGAGCGCCCGAGGCGGGCCGCCTGACGGGATCGGACGATTCCTGCGACGGCGTCCGCCAGCCCGACGGTCGCGTACGCGCCGGTGATCGCCACCATCAGGCGGCCGGCGCGGCGCGACTCGGCGTCGTCCGCGGCCGCGAACCGGGCGAGCCCGTTGGCGGTGTCGACCACGTCGATGAGCAGGCCGAGGCGGCGCCACCGGGCCCGCGTCGCGACGTCACCGGTGACGTAGCCGAGCCCGATCGCGAGGGCCCGCACCCCGAACACGCCGATCAGGTAGTCGGTGTGCGGCGCGCCGAGCGACGGGGCGCCCGCGAGCCGCAGGTTGGTCCGGGGAGCGAGCACGGCGGCGGCGCCCCAGGCGATGCGGCCCGCGGCCATCGCGGTGAACGCGGGGGAGAGGGGGTCGGAGGTGGTGATCGTGGTCGTCATGGTGCGGAGTCTTCCGCTGCGGCGCAGGGGCGTCGATTACCTTCGAGGTAAAGCGGGCGCCTACCGCGCGGGCTACCGTCGGTGGCGTGACGTGCGGCGAGTTGATCCGGGACTGGCGCGTGCGGCGGCGCCGGACGCAGCTCGACCTCGCGCTGGCGGTGGGCGTCTCGGCGCGCCATCTGAGCTTCGTGGAGACCGGCCGCGCGCGACCGAGCCGGCGCCTCGTCGCCGCGCTGGGGGAGCACCTCGACATGCCGCTCGCCGCCCGCAACGAGGCCCTGCTGGCCGCCGGGTTCGCTCCCGCCTACACCGCGCACGGACTCGACGACGCGCCGATGCGTCCGGTGCGCGCGGCGCTCGAGACCGTCCTCGCCGCTCACGCCCCGTACCCCGCCCTCGTCCTCGGTGCTGGATTCGACCTGGTGACCGCCAACGCCGGGGCCGCGCTGTTCGTCACGGGCGTCGATGCGGCGCTGCTCGCCGCCCCGCTCAACGTCCTGCGGCTGACGCTGCATCCCGACGGCCTCGCGCCGCGGCTGCTCAACCACGCGCAGGTGCGGGATTCCGTGCTCGCCCGGGTGCGCCGCTCGTACGAGCGCACCGCGGACCCGCGACTCGGCGAGCTGTACCGCGAGCTGAACGACTACCCGGCGCCTACGGACACCGTCGACCCTGATCCCGCGCCGGGCGTCTTCGTCCCCTTCCGGATGCGGGACGACGACGGGGCCGAGCTCGCCTTCGTCAGCACCCTCACCACCTTCGGCGGCCCGCACGACGTGATCCTCGAGAGCCTCGTGCTCGAGGCCTTCTACCCGATCGACGACGCGACCCGCCGCCGGCTCGACCGCGCCGCGGGTCGGCGGGACACGCGGATCGAGGAGGTCCTGGAGCGGGCGCCGCATCTCACGGGATACCTGTCCCTCGTGTGATTCACATCACGTTTACCGATCGCCGTGCGTAGGGTGACGCCATGCAGACCTGGGCCGAGATCACTGCGGACGTTCAGCGGAACTGGCTCATCTACCTGTCCATGCCGGTCATCGCTGCCCTCATCGGCTACGGGACCAAGGTCGTGGCCATCCGGATGATGTTCCGGCCGCATCAGTTCAAAGGCATCGGCAAGCTCGGGTGGCAGGGCATCATCCCGAAGCGGGCGCCGCAGATGGTCGAGGTGCTCTGCGACACCCTCACCGACCGGCTGGTCTCGGCGTCGGACATCCTCGAGAAGGTCGACGCGGACGAGTTGGGCGACCGGATGGAGCGGCAGCTGCGGCGCGAGGTCGCGCGGATCGTGCCGGTCGTCGCCGCGGAGTACCAGCCCGCCCTGTGGAACCTGCTCCCCACGGCGGCGCGCGACCTGGTGATCCAGCGCGCGCAGGTGATCGCGCGCGACCTGGTGCCGAAGCTGGTCGTGGCGATCCGGGAGAACATCGACGAGGTCTTCGATCTCAAGGAGATGGTCACGCGCGAGGTGCTGGCCGACCCCGACGTGCTGGAGAAGATGTTCCTCGACGTCGGGCGGCGCGAGTTCGCGTTCATCCGCAACAGCGGCCTCGTCTTCGGCTTCTTCATCGGTCTCCTGCAGGCGGCGTGCTGGGCGGTCTTCCGCAATCCCTGGATCATGCCGCTGTTCGGCCTGTTCACCGGCTGGTTCACGGACTGGGCGGCGCTGCGGCTGATCTTCAATCCCAAGGAGCCGAAGAAGTACCTCGGTTTCATCCCGTGGCAGGGCCTGTTCCAGAAGCACCGCATCCCGGTCTCGGAGGAGTACGGCGCGCTGATCGCCACCCGCGTGCTCACCGCGGAGCGGCTGGTGCGCTCGCTGTTCACCGGTCCGCAGCGCGATCAACTGGTGACGGTCGTGGCCGCGGTGCTGCGGGAGGCCATGGAGGACGAGATGCCGAGCGTCGAGAAGGCGCTGCGCAGCAACGCGCAGAGCTTCGGCCTCGACAGGATGGGCGTCGGGCCGCTCACGGCCGGGAACCTCGTCGGCGTGGTCGCCGATGCCGTGGGGATGGTCGGCGGCGCCGTCGGCGGGCAGGTCGGGAAGGTCGCGGGCGGCCTGGACATGACGCAGATCGGCCCGATGTCGCGGGCGGGCGCGGAGGACTTCGTCGCGTCGATGCCGGTGATGCTCGCGGACGCGAACGACTACCTCGACACCAAGCTCGACATCCGCACGACGATGGTGCAGAAGATGGCGGCGATGACCCCCGACGAGTTCGAGGGCGTGCTGCGCCCCGCCTTCCAAGCGGACGAGAAGACGCTCATCATGGTGGGCGCGATCCTCGGCTTCCTCGTCGGTGAGCTGCAGGTTCTGATGGTGGAGCACCTCACGCACTGAGTTGTCGGAAGACCGCCCTTGAGTGCTAGCACTCCCATCGGTAGAGTGCTAAGTGGTTCGTGTGTGCGGGGACATCCGCGCATACAAGGTGACGCCGGCACCCGCGACGACGGCTGTGACTTTCGGGCCACCCAACATGAGACGAAGATTTTCCACACATGGAGGCGAACTGTGGCGAGCGTGAACATCAAGCCGCTTGACGACAAGATCCTGGTCAAGGCCACCGAGGCCGAGACCACCACCGCGTCGGGCCTGGTCATCCCGGACACCGCCAAGGAGAAGCCGCAGACCGGCACCGTCGTCGCCGTGGGCGAGGGCCGCGTGACCGAGCAGGGCAACCGGGTTCCCACCGGCATCAACGAGGGCGACACCGTGCTGTTCAGCAAGTACGGCGGCACCGAGTTCAACTACAACGGCGAGGAGTACCTCGTGCTCTCCGCGCGCGACGTCCTGGCCGTCATCGGCAAGTAACGGCGCACACGTGCGAATTCCGGACCGCCCGGCCCCTGGGAAACCGCCGGGGACGGGCGGTCCGGCCGTTTCAGCAGAGCTTGAGGAGCTTTGAAATATGGCTAAGCAAATCGCATTCGACGAGTCGGCGCGCCGCAGCCTGGAGGCCGGTGTCGACGAACTCGCCGACGCCGTCAAGGTCACCCTCGGCCCCCGCGGCCGCCACGTGGTGCTCGCGAAGGCCTTCGGCGGCCCCGTCGTCACCAACGACGGTGTGACCATCGCCAAGGAGATCGAGCTGGAGGACCCGGTCGAGAACCTGGGCGCCCAGCTGGTGAAGTCGGTCGCGACCAAGACCAACGACATCGCCGGCGACGGCACCACGACCGCCACCGTGCTCGCGCAGGCGATCGTCAAGGAGGGCCTGCGCAACGTCGCGGCCGGCGCCAACCCGATGGAGTTCGGCAAGGGCATCGGCGCGGCCGCGGACAAGGCCTCCGAGATCCTGATCTCGCAGGCCACTCCGGTCGACGGCGAGAAGGCGATCGCGCAGGTCGCGACCGTCAGCTCGCGCGACGCCGAGCTCGGTGAGATGATCGGCGCCGCGATGGGCAAGGTCGGCGCCGACGGCGTCGTCACCGTCGAGGAGAGCTCGGGCGTGGAGACCGACGTGGTCGTCACCGAGGGCGTGCAGTTCGACAAGGGCTACATCTCCCCGAACTTCGTCACGGATCTCGAGGAGCGCAAGGTCGTCTTCGACGACGCCCTGGTGCTGCTGGTCCGCGACAAGATCACGTCGCTGCCCGACTTCCTGCCGCTGCTCGAGAAGATCGTCGAGACCGGCAAGCCGGTGCTCATCGTCGCCGAGGACGTCGAGGGCGAGCCCCTGTCGACCCTGGTGCTCAACACCCTGCGCAAGACCATCCGCGCCGTCGCCGTGAAGGCGCCGTTCTTCGGTGATCGCCGCAAGGCCTTCCTCGAGGACCTCGCCATCGTGACCGGCGGCACCGTCATCAACACCGACCTGGGCCTCTCGCTGGCCACGGCCGGCATCGACCTGCTGGGCAGCGCCCGCCGCGTCGAGGTGACCAAGGACGCCACCACCATCGTCGACGGTGCCGGCTCCTCCGAGGACGTCAAGCAGCGCGCGGCGCAGATCAAGGCCGAGATCGAGAACAGCGACTCCGACTGGGATCGCGAGAAGCTCTCCGAGCGCCTCGCGAAGCTGGCCGGCGGCGTGGCCGTGATCCGCGTGGGCGCGCACACCGAGACCGAGCTCAAGGAGCGCAAGCATCGCGTCGAGGACGCCGTCTCCGCCGCGCGCGCCGCGGTCGAGGAGGGCATCGTCTCCGGCGGCGGCACCGCACTGGTCAAGGTCAGCGCGCAGCTCGCCGACCTCGAGGACGGCGCCGAGGGCGACTTCAAGCTGGGCGTGCGCGCGTTCCGTCGCGCGCTGACCGCCCCGCTGTTCTGGATCGCCACCAACGCGGGCGAGGACGGCGCGGTCATCGTCAACGAGGTCACCGAGACCGGCAAGGGCTTCAACGCCGCCACGCTGGCCTTCGGCGACCTGATCGCCGACGGCGTCATCGACCCGGTGAAGGTCACCCGCAGCGCCGTGGTGAACGCCGCGTCCGTGGCGCGGATGATCCTCACCACCGAGGCCACCGTCGTCGACAAGCCGGCCGAGGAGGCCGAGGACGCGCACGCGGGACACTCCCACTAGGAGACCCCGGCTCGACCGAAACGGAGCGCCCCCGACCGCGAGGTCGGGGGCGCTCCGGCGTTCCGGGGGAGTGCGGCTCAGCCCGCGATGCGGCTCGTCTTGACCCGCGACTTCGCGGTGAGGGCGGCGCGCTCCGACTCCGAGAGGCCGCCCCAGATGCCGTAGGGCTCGGCCACGGTGATCGCGTGCGCGCGGCACTGGACGAGAACGGGGCAGGTGCGGCACAGCTCCTTGGCGCGCCGCTCGCGCTGGGCGCGGGCGCGGCCGCGCTCACCGTCGGGATGGAAGAAGACCGAGCTGTCGACCCCGCGACACACGCCATGCATCTGCCAGTCCCAGAAGTCCGAGTTGGGACCGGGGAGCTCGTTGGGTTGAGGCATGCGCATTCTCCAGACACTCGGCGTTCTCGCGGGCGTGGAAACGTCGTTGTTCCTCTCGCGCACTCACCGTAGGCAGTTCGCTAGACGAAGGTCAACCCGTTCCCGGGTATCCGGGGGGTGATTCGATCAGCGTGAGAATTAACGTCGTGTTCATTCATCGGATCGGAGTGCAGCTGTGGAATTACGGCCGCGAAGCGCGTGTCATGGGGCGGGTTTCTGCAGGTAGTGCTACTGTTTTGAATTATCGTACGGTGTAACGCGGGCGTGCCCGGACCCCGTTGAGGGACCGGAATCCTCTAACACGACGTTAACGTCGTCGCCCGTCAAGAGCGCCGCCGATCCATTGTCGGGCTGCAAATTCTGGAAGGTTAAATCTTTGGAAACTGGACACTCGGGCGCCCCCTCGGCGGTGCTCCTCGCCGCCGCGTTCGGTGCGGACTGCGGTCCCGTCGGGCCCGCCGACGGGCCGCAGGGGCGGGCGTGGCTCCGGGCCGTGGCGCTCGCGGGCGCCGGACGGTTCGCCGCGGCGCGGTCCCTGACCGCCGGGGTGGCCGACGGCCCCTTCGCCTCCGCCGCGCGGTGCCTCGAGGCGTCCATGCTGCGGCAGTCCGGCCGGCACCGCGCCGCCGCCGTCCCCGACGGTGCCGCCCTCGCCGCCGCGGTGGGCACGGATGGGCAACCGGCGTACGGGCTGGTTGTGGCATCGACGATCGATGCGACGGTGGGATTGGCGGCGGACGCGCTCGGGACCGGGCGGTACGCGCTGAGTGCGCGCCTCCTCGCCCGCGCCGACGAGCACCTCGCGGCGTACGACGCCGAAGCAGCCGCGCGGGCCGGGGGAGCGAGCGCTCCGCCGGTGCCGCCGCCGTGGTGGACGGTGCCCCGCGCGCGCCTGCGCCGGGACTGGGTCGCCGCCGAGTTCGCCGTCTACTCCGGGGACGCGGAGGGAACGGGGGTCGCCGTCGAGGCCCTGCTCACGGCCGATCCGGGGCCGGGCCGGCCGCGTCACCACGCGAAGACGCTCCTCATCGCGGGCGCCGCCGCGATGGCCTCGGGGGAGGCCGGCCGGGCCCGCGAACTCGTCGAGCGCGCGTACCAGGTCGCCACGGAGTCGGCACTGAATCCTCTAAGGTGGGCCGGTGCGAAAATGATGAGCGGCACGTCAGGACAGGAGCGGGGGGCGGCTGCGGCGCGGATCGCCGCTGTTCTGGAGGAGGAATGGATTCGTGATGGCGCGGATCTGGCAGGGGTGTAACGGCGGAATGCAGGCTGGCGATGAATCTGACAGGTGAGGAGCTCGACCGGGCCGTGCGCGAGGCAGCGCGCGGCGACAGGTCTGCGCTCGCAGATGTTCTCGACACCATCCGACCCCTCGTCGTGCGGTACTGCCGTGCGCGGGTCGGGGGCGGCGAGCGTCACTCGCTGTCGGCTGAGGATCTCACGCAGGAGGTGTGCATGGCTGTGATGACGGCGCTGCCCCGTTACGAGGACCAGGGGCGTCCGTTCATGGCGTTCGTGTACGGCATCGCTGCGCACAAGGTCGCGGACGGCTTCCGGAACGCCTCGCGTAACAAATCCGACCCCGTGGGCGAGATTCCAGAGAGAGCGTCGCTGGAAGGCGGGCCCGAGAGCCACGCGCTCGCCACCGAGGCGAGCCGTGACATGGCCCGACTGCTGAGCACGCTCCCCGAGAAGCAGCGCGAGATCCTGATCCTCCGCGTGGTCGTCGGCCTGTCGGCCGAGGAGACCGCGGAGGCCGTGGGCGGCACCGCCGGTGCCGTCCGCGTGGCTCAGCACCGCGCGCTGACCAAGCTGAAGAACCAGATCGCGAAAGAAGGTGAGAACTGACATGGCCGACGACAACGACGAGCGGGGCGAGAACCGCGGGCGCTTCGACCCGCACGACCCCGAGCGCACGGCCGCTCACCGTCTTGGTCCGCCGATCCGCCCGATGCGGCCCGGCGCTCCCCGTGACCTGGGCAGCGACGACACCGGTTTCATCGACCGGGTCACCGACGACGGTGCTCCGGTCGACGTCGCCGCAGTCCGCCGCGACGACGACCTGATCGAGGCGCTCGCCGCGGGCGGCGCCGTCACCACCGCGGATCAGACCGAGTTCGCGCTCGCGTCGCTGCTCGCGGACTGGCGCGACGAGATCGTCACCACACCGGTCCCGGCCGGCCCGTCGGTGGACGAGTTGGTCGCCGCCTCGGGGGCTGGGCGCCGCACGCGGGGCTTCCGCCC
>NZ_CBCSDV010000003.1:0-220795 GCF_965138335.1 Tsukamurella ocularis | reverse complement strand
GACCCGGCGCGGCGGGGCCGCGCGGCGGGGTCGGAAGCGGGATCGCCTGCGAGTAGGCCTGCCCCGGCTGATTCGGGTTCTGGCCGCCGTACGGTCCGGGGCCCGTCATACGCCCGCCTTCTTCGCCGCTGCCTTCATCTCCTTCTTGTGGGCCCGCACCTTCTGCAGGGACTCGCCGTCGACGACGTCCGCGACCGAGCGGAACCCGGCCTTGCCGTAGTCGCCGACCGCCGTCGCCCAGCCGCGCGGCTTCACCCCGAGTTGCTTACCGACGAGCGCCGCGAAGATCTTCGCCTTCTGCGCGCCGAAGCCGGGGAGCGCCTCGATCCGCTGCACCAGATCGGCGCCCGACGTCGCCTCGGTCCAGATCCGTTCGGCCCGCCCGTCGTACTCGTCGACGACGATCTGCGCGAGGGCCTGCAGGCGCGCGGCCATGGCACGGCCGTACCGGTGGATCGCGGGCGGCGTGGTGCACAGCTCCTCGAACCGGGCCGGGTCGGCGACCGCGATGTCGCGCGGATCGATGCTGCCGAACCTGTCGAGGACCTTCCACGGACCCGCGAACGCGCGTTCCATCGGAAACTGCTGATCGAGAAGCATGCCCGCGAGCAGCGCGAACGGATGCTCGGAGAGCACCGCGTCCGACTCGGGTTCCCCCGTGATGTGCAACGTGACCGCCATGAGCGTCACTTTACTTCAGCCGTGCCCTCCCATACGGGGACCGACGCGGCGGCTAGGGTTGCAGACGACGGCCAAGGCGAGGCGAAACGAGGAGAAGCGGATGTCGAACATCGATTACGAGGTGCGCGACGAGGTCGCCCACGTGCGGATCAATCGTCCCGAGAAGCACAACGGGCTCACCCTGGACATGATCGACGACCTCGCGAAGGCCGCCGACCGCGCGAAGAACGACCGCTCCCTGCGCGCCGTGATCCTCTCCGGCGAGGGCAGCTCGTTCAGCTCGGGCCTCGATTTCGCCTCCGCCGGCAAGGAGCAGCGCCGCCTGCTCATGAACTTCGTGCCGAAGCGCATCTCGGCCGCCAACAACTTCCAGGCCGCGGGCTGGGCGTGGCGCAGCGTGCCCGCGCCCGTCATCGCCGTGGTGCACGGCCACTGCTACGGCGGCGGCCTGCAGATCGCGCTGGGCGCGGACTTCCGCTACGCCTCGTCCGAGGCGGACTTCTCGATCCTCGAGGCCAAGTGGGGCCTCATCCCCGACATGTCGATCTCGGCATCGATCGCCCAGCTCACCACCATCGACGTCGCCAAGCGCCTCACCATGACCGGTGAGATGTTCTCGGCGAAGCAGGCGCTGGACTGGGGCATCGTCACCGGCGTCTCCGCCGACCCGATGAAGGACGCGCTGGACCTGGTCGAGAAGCTCAAGGAGCGCTCGCCCGACGCGGTCGCCGCCTCGAAGGCGCTGTTCGAGAACACCTGGTACAGCGGCTCGCGCCTGTCCTTCCCCGTCGAGCAGGCCCTGCAGCTGGGCCTGATCCGCGGCAAGAACCACGTGATCGCCCGCACCGCGGCGGCCAACAAGGAGAAGCCGGTCTTCATCGAGCGCCAGTAGCGCCCTCCTCCCGATTGACCACTGTTTCGGCGGCGGCGACCTGCGGGTTCCGCCGCCGAAACAGTGTTCCATCGCCAGAGCTCAACCGCCTCGACGGACCGTCAGCCGCCCGGCCGGACGATGCCGTTGTCGAACGCGAAAACGATCGCCTCGGCACGGTTGCGCACGCCCAGTTTGGTGAAGATCGAGCCGATGTGGCTCTTCACGGTGACGATCGAGATCACCAGCTCTGCGGCGATGTCGTCGTTGGACAGGCCGCGGCCCACGAGGGCGAGCACGTCCACCTCGCGGGACGTCAGTCGCGACTGTTCGCCCGACGGTGCCGCCGGCGCCGGCGCGGCGGTGCGGTAGGTCTCGAGGACGCGGCCGGTGACGGCGGGGTCGAGCACCGCTTCCCCGGCGGCGACGAGGCGCACGGCCCGGATCAGCTCCTCCGCGGGCGAGTCCTTGAGGACGAAGCCGGACGCACCCGCCCGCAGCGCCTCGGAGAGCAGGTCGTCGTCGCGGAAGGTGGTCAGCACGAGCACCGGCGGCGCACCCGAGGACGCGGTGAGGCGACGGGTCGCCTCCATCCCGCTGACCCGTTTCATGCGCAGGTCCATCACCACCACGTCGGGGGCCGTCTCCGCGACGGCGGCGAGCACCTCGTCACCGTCGGCGCATTCGCCCACGACGTCGAATCCGTCCCGGCGGCGCAGGATCCGGCGCAGCCCGAGGCGCACGAGATCCTGGTCGTCCACGAGGAGCAGGCGGATCGGGCGGTCGGTCACGGGCGGTCTCCTTCGGTCGAACCGGTTGCGCCGGAGCCCGTCCCGGTGGGGAGGGCGGCGGCCACGAGCCACATCCCGTCGACGGGTCCGGTCGTGAGCGTGCCGCCGGCGCTCTCCACGCGGGCCCGCATGCCCGTCAAACCGGAACCGCCGGGCGCGCGCCGCGCACCGTCGGGTACGGGGCACGAGACCCGCACACCCAGCCGACCGTTCGCGTCCGGTCCGACGCGGACGGCGACGCGCGCGCCGGGGGCGTGTTTGACGGCGTTGGCGAGCGACTCCTGCACGACGCGGAAGGCGGCGAGCCCGGCGGTCGCCGTGAGCCCGGTCGACGGGGCGCGGTGCTCCAGCTCCACCGCGAGCCCGGCGCGCTCGAACGACGCGACCAGCTCGGGGATGTCGGCGAGGCCGGGCTGGGCCGTCTCGGCACTGTCGGACCGGAGCAGCTCGATGGTGGTGCGGATGTCCTTCATCGCGACGCGGCCCTGGGTCTCGGCGTCGCGCAGGGCGTCGAGGGCCTCGTCCCGATCGTCGTCGGATTCGAGTGCCCGGCGGGCCGCCGTCACGTTGAGCAGCACCACCGCCAGTGAATGCGCGACGACGTCGTGCACGTCGCCGGCGATGGCCGCCCGCTCGAGCGCGGCGCGTGTGGTCTGGGCCCGGCGCTCCGCGCGCAGCAGGAGGAGCTGGTTCTGCATCAACTGGCCGACGGCCGCACCGAAGGCGACGGTGAGGGCGATCAGCCAGGCCTGGTGGATCGCGCCGAGCGCACCGGCGGTGATCACCGCGGCCTCGTACGCCAGCAGGTGCACGGCGGTCACCCGCGTCGGCGTCACGGCCGCGACCTGCGTGATCGCGAGCACCAGGATCAGGGGCACCACGTCGAGGGTCGCGGGTACCGCCCAGAACAGCGCGGCCGAGACGAGGGTCGTGACGGAGTGCGCGGTGAGCGAGAGATTGTCGGTCCGCACCAGCGTGGCGACGGAGTGGACCAGCGACAGGACGGCGGCGACCGCCAGGAACAACCACTGGATGCCCTCCGGGCCCGCCAGGACGCGCGGCACGATCGCCTCGACGACGAGGGCGAACATCGCCGCCTCGGTGATCACCATGTAGTACGGCGGATACTCGTAACCGATCGCGGCGAAGGCGCGCGCGTACCGCGCCTCCAACCACCGCAGCCAGCGCATGGTGTGCATCGTAGTCGCGCGGCGCGGTGCGGTCGTCCACCCTGGGACGGATCCGTGCGCCCGTCCGGGGGTGGACCCCGAATTCCGTCCTGGGCACGCTGACCTGCGTCGATTCGGTTCGTAGCGTCGTAGGCGACCCGGAACACCGACCGGGCACCGGAGAAGGAGAAGGCCATGATCACCGTTCTCGTCATCGCAGCATTCGTCGTCGGCGTCCTGTGGCTCACCCACGACCGCGACGGCCTCGACTTCGGCGCGCGGGACATCCACCGCGCGATGGCCGCCCGCGACCGCCGGACCGGCCCCCGGGGCATCGTCGTGCCGTGATGATCGCGACGGCCCACCCGCGCGTCGGCGTCGGCGTGCACAATCGATGGAGGAGGACGCCATGACCACGATCACACGAGCCTTCCGAACCGGGGTCGGCAGCGGGCTGGGCGGCGCCGTCGCGCGCACCCTGTCGATCCCCGAGCCCGCCTGGCACCTGCGCGATCCCGCGCGACCGGGCCTGGACGGCCGTAACGGAGACGATGCCGGCCCGGTCGCCGCCGCCGGTGCCGCCGCCCTGCGCGCGGCGCCGTCCCTGCCGATGGGGCCGCTGCGGGCCTCCCTCTCCTACACACTGCGCGAGGGCGACGTGACCTTCCGGGCGGCGGAGCGCTACGGCGACGTCTTCCGGTCCGAGTTCGCGGGCGGCCCGGGCCAGGTGGTCCTCGTCTCGAATCCCGCGCACATCGCCTCCCTGATGTCGCGGCCCGACGACGCGCCCTCGGCCACCCGGTTCTCGCCGCTGCGGCCCATCGTCGGCCCGGACTCGGTGCTCACCGCCGTCGGCCCGCGACACAAGCAACAGCGCGGCCTGCTGCTGCCGCAGTTCCACGGCCGCGCGGTCACCGAGTACCAGCAGCGGATCGACGCCGCGACGGCGCGCCGCATCGACGACTGGCGGACGGGGGAGCCGGTGGCGCTGGCCGACATCGGCCAGCAGATCACCCTGGACGTCATCATGTCCGCGGTCTTCGGCATCGAGGACGAGGCGGGCGCCACCGCCGCCGAGAGCGCGGTCCGCACGTCGATGATCCGTCTGCTGCACCTCTCGACGCACCCGCTCGCGACCGCGGTGCAGTTGGTGAACGCCCGCAGCCCCGAGCCGCGCGGCGTGCTGAAGATGATCCTCCGCCCGCTCGACCGTGCGATCTACGCGGTGATCGCCGAGCGCCGCCGCGAGGGCGCCGACGGGCCCGACGGTGCCGGCCGCTCCGACATCCTGACGGTGCTCATGGCGGCCCGGGGTGACGACGGTGCGCCCCTGGCCGACAGCGAGATCCGCGACGAGCTGCTGACCCTCGTCCTCGCCGGGCACGAGACCACGTCGAACTCCGTCGCCTGGACCTTCGAGCGGCTCACCCGCAACCCCGCGGTGTACCGCCGCTCCGTCGAGGCCGCGCGCTCCGGCGACGAGGCGTACATCGAGGCGCTCATCAACGAGTCGATGCGCAGCCGTCCCGTGGTGCCGGTGGTCGCGCGGGAGATGCTGTCGGACTGGAGGTTCGGACCCTTCGTCGTGGAGCGCGGGGTGATCGCACTGATCTCGATCCTGCTGCTGCACCACCGCGAGGACCTGTACTCGAGGCCCTTCGCCTTCGACCCCGAGCGCTTCCTCGGCGTCCGGCCCTCGCCGCAGAAGCTGATGCCCTTCGGGGGCGGCACGCGCCGCTGCCTCGGCGCGGGGCTGGCGATGGCGGAGCTGCGGGCCGTCGTCACCCAGATCCTGCTGCGCGTGGACCTCGCGATGACCGACGCGCCCGCCGAGCAGCCCCGCCACCGCAACGTCACCATGATCCCCGGCGCCGGGGGCATGGTGACGGCGATCGCCAAACGCTAGGCGCGCGTACCCCGCTCGTCGCCGAGCCGGACCGGAGCGATGTCCGCGAAGACGTCGCCCGGGCCGGGGTTGGTCGACGGTGCGCTGCCGCCCAGGTGGTGCACGACGCCCCAGACGGCGTTGAGCGCCGTCTGGAGCGCACCCTCGGCCCAGCCCGCGGTCCACGAGATGTCGTCGCCGGCCAGGAAGAAGCCGCGGTGCCGCGCGTCGAGCGAATCCTGCATGAAGTGCGTGTACAGCCGCTCCTGGTACCGGTAGTGCCCGGGGAGGTTCGCCTTGAACGCACCCATGAAGTACCGCTCCGTCTCCCACGAGACGGTCTTGGGCGTGGCGATGATGTGGCTGCGGATGTCCACGCCGGGGTAGATCTCGCCGAGCGACTTGAGCATCAGGTCCAGCCGCGCGTTCACGTCGAGCGGGAGCACCTTGAGCGAATCGTCGGACCAGGTGTAGGAGAGGCAGATGACGCCGGGCCGGTCGGGGCCGTGGTCGAGGAGGTAGGTGCCGCGGCTCATCCGGTCGGTGAGCGTCATCGACATCGTGTCGCGCCCCGTCGCGGGGTCGACGTCGCGCCAGAACGGGCGGTCGACGAGGGCGAAGACCTTCGAGCTGCCCATGTAGTGCGTGCGCTCGACCGCGGTCCAGTGGTCGATCGGCAGCAGGTCGTCGTCGCAGTCGATGGTGTTGAGCAGCATCCATGCCTGGCCGGTGAAGATCGCCGCCGGGTAGGTGCGGGTCTCGCCGCCCGCATCGGTCAGCGTGTAGGCGGGGGCGCCGCCGGGGCCCGCGGTGCGGCGGATCGCTGTGACCGCGGGGCGGTGCTCCCCGCCGTTGAGGTCCCGCACGGATCGGGCACCGTCGAAGACGCCCTCCCACAGGTGCTTCGGCAGCCGGTCCGCGCCCCCGACGATGCCGCGGTGCTCGTCGTCGGCGGCGGTGCAGGTGACGCGCAGGATCTCGAGCATCGAGTTGGGGTAATCGGTGTCCCAGCCGCCGGTGCCGAATCCGACCTGCCCGAACAGTTCCCGATGCGCGAAGGAGCGGAAGTGCTTCGACGCGGTGAGGAAGCCGTAGAAGGTCTGATCGTCGAGTTCCTCGACCAGGCGCGACCACACCGCGCGGATGCGCGGGACGTCGCGCGCGCGGATCGCGTCCTGCAGCTCGGCGGCGTCGGCGTAGTCGGCCAGCGTCGCGTCCCAGGCGCGGGCGACCTCGGCGAACTCGGGCGGGAGGTCGGCGGTGGTGCGGGCGTAGTGGCTCCGGCCCTTGAGGTCGATGACGGTGCTGGGGGTGGTCTCGGCGAGCGGGTTGGGGAAGGGCTCCGTGCGCAGGCCCGCGAGGTCGAGGTAGTGCTGCAGGGTGGTCGACGACGGCGGGAAGCGCATCGCGCCCATCTCCGCGACGAGGTCGTCGGCGTAGCCGTCGAAGCGCTCGCTGCGCATCCGGCCGCCGATCCGGTCGGCCTCGTACACCACGGGTTTCAGGCCGATGCGGGCCAGCTCGTAGGCGGCGGTGAGGCCGGCGAGGCCGGCGCCGATGACGGCGACCTCGGTGCCGCGGACCTCGTCGGGCACCGAGCCGAGACCGTCGGCGTGTGCGACCCAATCGTCGTAGGCGAACGGGAAGTCGGGGCCGAACATCGTGAGGGGGGCGTCCGAGGAGGACGGTCCGTGGGCGGGCATGGCGGGCTGGGTCATGTGGGCTCCTGGGGTGGAGGGGCTCAGTACAGGTCGGTGCGCCGGTCGCGCAGATAGGTGTTCGCGAAGCGCGCCTCGCGGAGCGCCTCGGGGTCGGCGGTGAAGGTCAGCAGCTGCTCGTCGCGCCCCGCCCGGGCCACGACGTCGCCGTCGGGGCCCGCCGCGGTGCTCAGGCCGCAGTACTCGAGCGAGGTCTCCCGCCCGCTGTGGTTGGTGTACGCGATGTACAGCTGGCTCTCGAAGGCCCGCACGGGCACGACCTGCTCCGCGATGCGGCCGAACGGCTCCATGAGGCCCGTCGGGACCAGGAGCAGATCGGTGCCCGCCTCGGCGTGGGCGCGGACGGCCTCCGGGAACTCCACGTCGTAGCAGATGAGGAGCCCGCACCGCAGACCGTCGAGGTCGAACTGCACGGGCAGCTCGTCGCCCGGCTCGAACATGGCGCGATCGAGGTCGCCGAACAGGTGCGTCTTCCGGTAGTGCGCGAGCTCGGCCCCGTCGGGCGCGACGACGGTGGTGGCGTTGAAGACCCGGCCGTCGGCGAGCTCGGGGTAGCCGGCGACGACCGCGACGCCGTGCCGGCCGGCGATGGCCGCGAGGGCGTCGTGGTACTCGCCGCCGCGGGGGCGGGCGAGCTCCGCTGCGGCCGGGCCGATGTCGTACCCGGTCACCGACATCTCGGGCGTGACGAGGACCTGCGCCCCGGCCGCGGCCGCACGGGCCGCGGCATCGTCGATCGCCGCCAGGTTCCGTGCGACGTCCGGCGCGGGCCCGAGGCCCTCCGGCCCCTGGTACATCCCGACGGTGACGGTCATCGCGCGCCCTTCGCGAGGGCGGCGGTGTCGCGACGGAGCCGCGAGTGCCGGTAGCCGTACGCGAAGTACACGACGAGGCCGACCGCGGACCACACGGCGAAGGCGATCCACGTCCGCGCCTCGAGCTGGAGCATGAGGTATCCGCAGAAGCCGATGCCCAGCACGGGGATCAGCGGGAACAGCGGCGTCTTGAAGGCGCGGGGCAGATCGGGGCGGTTGATCCGCAGCAGGATCACGCCGAGGTTGACCAGGGCGAACGCGAACAGCGAGCCGATCGACGTGGCGTTCGCGAGCTCGCCGAGGGGGATGAATCCGGCGAGGATCGCGATGATCGCGCTGACGATCACGATGTTGCGGACCGGCACGAAGGTGCGGGGGTTGACCTTCGCGAAGACGCGGGGGACCAGGCCGTCGCTGCCCATCGTGTACAGGATGCGGGTCTGGCCGTACATGACCGCGAGCACCACGCTGGCGATCGCGATCACCGCGCCGATCGACAGGATCACCGCGGGCCAGGTCTGGCCCGTGACGTCCGTGAGGATCTTCGCGAGCGAGGCCTCGGTGCCGCCGAACTCCTGCCAGGGCGTGGCGCCCACGGCGGCGAGCGCGACGAGGCAGTAGAGCACGGTGATGATGCCGAGGGACAGGATGATCGCCCGCGGGAGGTCGCGGGTCGGGTTCTTCGCCTCGTTGCCGGCGGTGGAGGCGGCGTCGAAGCCGATGTAGGAGAAGAAGACCATCGCCGCGGCGGCGGTCATCCCGTCGACGCCGAAGGGCATGAACGGGCTGAGGTTGCCCGACTTGAAAGCGGTGAAGGCGATGGCGCAGAAGAAGACCAGCACGCACACCTTGAGGACGACCATCGCCGTGTTGAGCCGGGCGCTCTCGGTCGCGCCGCCGACGAGGACGAGGCAGGCGAGGGCCACGACCACCATGCTGGGGATGTTCACGATGCCGCCGTCGCCCGGCGGGGCGGCGATCGCGGTCGGGAGCTCGATGTCGAACAGGGTGCGCAGCAACTCGTTGATGTACTGCCCCCAGCCGACGGCGACCGCCGCCACGGAGACGCCGTACTCGAGGAGCAGGCACCATCCGCAGACCCAGGCGAAGAACTCGCCGATGGTGGCGTAGGCGTACGAGTACGAGCTGCCGGAGACGGGGATGGTGCCCGCCATCTCGGCGTACGAGAGCGCGGAGAACAACGCCGTGACCGCCGCCAGGATGAAGGCGACGATGACCGCGGGCCCGGCCTTGGGCGTCGCCTCGCCGAGGATCACGAAGATGCCGGTGCCGAGCGAGGCGCCGATCGACAGCGCGGTGAGGTGGCCGAGGCCCATCGAGCGCTTGAGCTGGGGCCCCTCGTGCGCGGCGGCGCTGTCGGCCAGGATGCGGTCGACGGACTTGCGGGCGAGCAGACTGTCCGTGAAGGCGCTCATCGGGCGTTCACCGCGAGCACCGAGAGCAGCTCGTACGCCACGTGGGCGGCCGCGATGCCGGTCAGTTCGGCGTGGTCGTAGGGCGGCGCGACCTCGACCACGTCGGCGCCCACGACGTCGGTGCCGACGAGGGCGCGCAGTGTGTTGAGCAGCTCGCGGCTCGTCATGCCGCCGGCTTCGGGGGTGCCGGTGCCGGGTGCGTGCGCGGGGTCCAGGACGTCGATGTCGACGGAGACGTAGACGGGGCCGCCGGACCGGTCGGGCCCGGCGAGGCGGCGGTGCATGCGGTCGATGACGCTCTCGAGCCCGTTGTTCTCGTAGTCGTCGGCGCGGACCACCTGGAAGCCGAGCACGCCGTCGGCGGTGAGGTCCTGCTCGCCGTAGAGCGGGCCGCGGATGCCGATGTGCATGGACCGCTCGAGGTCGATCAGCCCCTCCTCGCTGGCCCGGCGGAACGGGGTGCCGTGCGTGTAGGGCGCGCCGAAGTAGGTGTCCCAGGTGTCGAGGTGTGCGTCGAAGTGCAGCACCGCGACCGGGCCGTGATCCTTGGCGACCGCGCGCAGGATCGGCAGGGCGAGGGTGTGGTCGCCGCCGAGGGTGAGCACTGTGGAGCCGGCGCCGCGGAGCCGCGCGATCTCGGTCTCGACGGTGCTCAGCGCGTCGACGATGTCGAACGGGTTCACCGCGAGATCGCCCGCGTCGGCGACCTGGTGAACCGCGAACGGGGAGACGTCGAGCGCGGGGTTGTACGGGCGCAGCAGCTTCGACGACGCCCGGATGTGCCCGGGGCCGAACCGCGCGCCCGGGCGGTAGCTCACCCCGGAGTCGAAGGGGATCCCGAGGACCGCGACGGCGGCACCGTCGACCTCGTCGAGACGGGGCAGGCGGGCGAAGGTCTCGGGCCCGCAGTAGCGGGGGACGAGGCTCGCATCCACCGGTCCGCGGGGCTGAGACGGGCGCTGGGTTTCGTCGGACACGAATGGATCCTCTCGCAGGTGCTGCAATTGTGGGCCGGATCACATAGTGTGGGATGTCGACCGACTTGTCAACCCGAGTTTCCTGAAAGGAAACATCTGTTGGATGCAACTGCTCCGGGGGCGGATGCCGTTCTCCCCGTGCCGGATCAGGTGGGGGCGGCGCTGAAGGCCGCCCGCCGCGCCCGCCGTCTCACGCTCGCGGGCATCGCCGAGCGCGTCGGGGTCACCAAGGGCTACCTGTCCAAGGTGGAGCGCGGCCTGGCGGCACCGTCGATGGCGGTCCTGATGCGGTGGTGCGCGGCGCTCGACGTGCCCGTGGGTTCGCTGTTCGACGGCGGCGCCGCGGGCTCGATCGTCCGCGCGGACGCCTACCCTCCGGTGCGGTTCGGCGGCGACGGCCTCTCGGAGTTCCTGCTCACGCCCTCGGGGGAGCGGCGGGTCCAGGTGCTGCTCAGTGAGATCGCGCCGGGCGGTGGCAGTGGCGACGAGGCCTACGCCCTCCCGGCGGAGGTGTCCTTCGTGCTGGTGCAGCGCGGCACGCTGCGGCTGGCCTTCCCGCCGGAGCCGGACGTCGAACTGCGGGTGGGGGACGCCATGACCTTCGATCCGGCGCGTCCGCACGTCTTCGCCGCCGGGCCCGACGGCGCCCGGGTCCTCTGGGTGATGGCCCCCGCGCTCCCCGTCGGGGAGGGCGACTAGGCCCCGTCGCGCGCTCCGGACGACGCCACGGCGGCGTGCGATCCGGCGCGGCGGCCGGAGAAGATGCAGTCGGCCAGGGAGAGCCCGCTGACGTACGAGTTCGAGCAGATCCCCACGGCGGTGCGGCCCGCCGCGAACAACCCGTCGACGGCCTCGCCCGCCGCGGTGCGCACGGCGCCCGTCTCCTCGTCGACCACCAGGCCGCCCAGGGTGAGCATCGGCATGGGGTAGGTCTTCCGGTCGGTGAACGAGATGTCGAGCAGCGTGAACGGAGCCGTGAGGGCGGGCCGGCGCAGCTCGTCGGGCTTGCCGAGCGGGTCGGGCAGGCCCTGCGCGATCGCCTCGTTGTGCGCGTCGACGGTGCGCCGCAGCCCGGCGGGGTCGACTCCGGCGCGGGAGGCGGCCTCCTCGACGGTGGGCGCGGAGACGCTGCCGATGCGGAGCAGGCGCTCGAGCTGGAGCCGCTGGAACCACACCGTCTGGTCGCTCAGCTGCCCGCGCGCCCGCGCTGCGAGGTCCGCGTCGACGAGCAGCCACGCGCGGTGCCCGGGGGCCTCGGCGATCGCCGCGCCCAGCGCTGCCCCGTACCGGGATTCGTCGACCATCCGCCGCCCGTCCGCGTCGACGGCGAGCGCGGCCAGGTAGGCGCTGGGCGGGGCGATGAACCGCCAGTTCGACAGGGAGTCCATCCGGTCCGTCGCGCCGCCCACCGCGCGGCCGAGCTCGATGCCGCTGCCGTCGTCGCCGGCGGTGCCGAGCGGGAGGCCCTGCGCCCAGGGGTAGCCGGGCGCGTGTTCGCGCACCATCGCGCCGTTGGCGATGAAGCCGCCGGTGCTGAGGATCACCCCGGAGCGGGCGCGGACGCGGATCGGCCGGCCGTGCCGGCGCTCGATCCGCGCCAGGAGCCGCTGCATCGTCGCGCGCAGGCCCTGGTGGTAGACGCCCGGTTTCGCCGAGATCCGGGTGAGGAGCGCGAACCGTTGGCGCACCGCGACCGGCGCGTTCTCGATCGTGACGGCCTCGACGCCCGCGACCCGCCCGTCCTCCACGACGAGGCCGGTGACCCGCGTGCCGGTCCGCACGCGGACGCCGCGGGCGGCGGCCGATGCGGCCAGCGGGCCGTACAGTTTCTTGCCCGAGACGCCGGGCCCGTGGGCGCGGTGGCCCCGCGGGCGCGGGGTGGCGGCGTCGCGGAAGCCGCCGGAGTTCTCGCTGCCCGAGAAGTACAGGTAGTAGTCGTCGGTGGGGTAGGACGTCTTGAACGGGCACAGCGACGGGTCGAAGGGCACGCCGTGATCGAGCAGCCAGTCGATCATCGCGGGGGACTGCTCGCAGAATCGCCGCAGCGTCTCCTCCGACACCGCGTTGCCCACCTCGCGGCGCAGGTACGAGAACATGTTCTCCACGTCGTCCTCGACGCCGGCCGCCCGCTGGATCCGGGTACCGCCGCCCGCGTACACGATCCCGCCGGAGAGGTTCGTCGCGCCGCCGCCGAGATACCGGTCGAGTGCGAGCACGTCGACGCCGGACTCCCGCGCGGCCAGCGCCGCGGCGACCCCGGCGCCGCCGTACCCGACCACCACCACGTCCGCCGTCGCGTCCCAGTCCTGCGCCATGCGCGGACTATAACGTGTTCTACCTGTGGTCGGGTTCCGTTCCGCGGGGAAGCTCAGTTCCCGGTGAACCGGGGCGGGCGCTTGTCCAGCATCGCGCCGACGGCCTCGTGATGATCGGCCGTCGCGTGCGCGATGGTCTGCATCGCGGCGGACAGTTCGAGCAAGGCGTCGAGGCTCTGGTGCTGGCCCTCGCGGAGCAGGCGCTTCGTCATGCGCAGCGCCTGCGGCGGATTCGCGGCCACCCGGTCCGCGAGGGAACGCGCCGCGGTGAGGAGCTCGTCCGGCTCGACCACGCTGGAGACCATCCCCCAATCGAGGGCGGTCGCGGCGTCCACGGGCTCGCCCGTGAGCGCCATCTCCGTGGCCCGCGCCATGCCGACGATGCGCGGCAGCAGCCAGGCGCCACCGTCGCCGGGGATGAGCCCCACCTTGACGAAGCTCTCGGCGAAGACCGCCTTCGTCGACGCGACCCGCAGGTCGCACATCATCGCGAGATCGCACCCCGCGCCGATCGCCGGGCCGTTCACGGCCGCCACCGTAGGGACCTCGCAGTGGTACAGCGCCCGCGGGATGCGCTGGATGCCGTGCCGGTAGCCCTGCCGCTGTTGCGCCGCGGTGCCGCCGAACATGCCCTCCTTGTCGCGCATGTGCTTGACGTTGCCGCCGGAGCTGAACGCCGAGCCGGCGCCGGTGAGGATCGCGACCCGCACCTCGTCGTCGCGGTTCACCGCGTCCACGGCGCGCTCGATCGCCTCGATCATCGCCTCGTCGGAGACGGGGTTGCGCGCGGCGGGGTCGTTCAGCGTCCAGGTGACGACGGGGCCGTCGCGTTCGATCAGCAGTGGTGCGGTCATGGGGAGACCCTATGCGCTCCGAGCGCGGGACGGAGGCGTGCCGAACTCGGCCGTGAACGCGGCCGTGAACGCCGCGGGGGTCGCGTAGCCGAGGCGTCCGGCGGTCTCCGTGACGGTGGCGGTGCGCAACATGGGCAGTGCGGCGAGCAGCCGTGCCCGGCGGCGCCAAGCGGCGGGACTCGACCCGGTCGCCGCGCGGAACCGGGCGGTGAACGCGCGCTCGCTGCGCCCGCACCAGGCGGCCCACTCGGCGTTGCCCACGGCGACGTCCGGCGCGGCGAGGTAGGCGCGGCACAGCGCGCGCAGTTCCGGGTCGGCGGGGAGGGGGACGTGCAGCGGGAGCGGTGCCAGGGCGGCGATCTCGTGCAACAGGAGCGATGCGACCGCACCGCCGCGGCCAGCCTCGTCGTACTCCGCCTCGAGGTCCACGGCGGCGAGCAGGAGCTCGCGGAGCAGCGGCGTCACGTCGACCACGGTGCACCGCGCGGGCCACCACGGCGCCGCGGCCGGCTCGACGTACAGGCTGCGCGTGCTCACGCCGGAGTAGCGGACGCCGTGCGGCACACCGGGCGGGATGAGCACGGCGCGGTCGGTCGGCACCGTCCACGTGCCGTCGGCGGTGTCGACCTCCATGATCCCGGTCGCGGCGTACAGGAACTGCGCGCGCCGGTGGTGGTGCCGGGCCTGCACGTAGCCGTCGGGGTAGTCCGTGCCGACGGCGAGCACATCGCGCGGGAGGTCCTCCAGCGCTGCGACGGGAACGTTCCGCATGACGTCAGGCTACCGATACTCGATGGTTCAGTACCGATCATCGATTGCCGGAAGCCGCGCGGTCCGGTGGACTCGGAGCAGTGAGTGCACTGATCCTGGTTCTGGTCGGCGTCGCGTCGGGCGTCACGACGGCCCTCTTCGGCTTCGGCGGCGGCTTCGTCGCGGTGCCCGTCCTGGTGTGGGCCGACGCCGCCCTCGGCGACGACGCGACGCGCGTCGCGGTCGCCACGTCCTCGGTGCTGATGGTGGTCGCCGCCGCGGTCGCAACGGCCTCCACCCCGCGTGCCGTCGTGGCCGAGTTGCGGGGGAGCCGGCGCCTGCTCGGTCTTCTCGCGGTCGGCGGCGTGCTCGGGGCGGTGGCGGCGCGGCACGTGCCCGGCGATGCCATCGCCGTCGGCTTCGTCGCGTACCTGCTGCTGACCATCGTCGCGGTCACCGTTCGGCCCGGGTTCCTGGAGGAGGGCGTCGACGGTGCGCGACCGATCGGGCCGGGCGCAGGGATCCCGATCGGCTCGGTCGCGGCCTTCCTCGGCGTGGGCGGCAGTGTGGTGACGGTGCCGCTCATGCGGCGCAACGGTCACCGGATGGCGGTGGCGACGGCGCTGGCGAACCCGTTGACCCTCGCGGTGGCGCTGCCCGCGACGGCGGTCTTCCTGCTGTGCTCCGGCGGGCGCCCCGCAGGCGCCGGGGCCGGATTCGTGGGCGCTGTGGACCTCCGCGCCGCCGCCGCGCTGCTCGTGGGCTCGCTCCCCGTGATCGTGCTGCTGCGCCGCCGCGGCCCGCGCCTGTCCGACCGCGCGCACGCGCGCTGGTACGTCGGCCTGCTGGTGGTGGTCACCGTGGCGATGACGGCGTCGCTGCTGCGGTAGCGCTCAGGCGGGCCAGTCGATCGCGAAGCGGCGGGCGAGGATCCGCGCGCCGGCCGGCGTGATGCGGACGGCGCGGTAGGTGGGCAACCGCTCGGCCCAGCCCGCCGCGAAGAAGCGGTCGCACACCGCCCGTCCCGCGCCGCCGGCGAGGTGGTGCCGCGTCTCGGTCCAGTCGATGCAGTACCGCACCAGGGGGCGGGAGGCACCGTCGGGCAGCGCGACCCCGAGGTCGCCGAGGAAGGCCCGCCCGTCGTCGGTGAGTCGGTAGTCGATCTCCCGGCCGGCGGAGGCCGGGCGGTCGGCACCGTCGTCGTGGAAGAGCCCGTCGCCGCCCGTGACCCGGCCGTGGTCGAGGAGCGAGCCCATGAGGGCGACGCCGAGGCGCCCGGCGAAGTGGTCGTAGCAGGTGCGCGCGGTGCGGAGCCGTTCGGCGCGAGTGGCGGCCTTGAGCGAGGAGACCGGCTGCGGTGGCGCGAGCGCGGCGAGGCGTTCCACGAGATCGGCGACCTCCGGCCCGGCGATCCGGTACCAGCGGTGGCGGCCCTCGGCGCGGACGGCCAGCAGCCCACCGTCGACCAGCTTGCGCAGGTGGCTGCTCGCGGTGGGGCGGGAGACGCCCGCTTCGTCGGCGAGGACGCCGGCGGCGAGCTCGCGGCCGCCCAACAGCGACAGCAGGATCCGGCTCCGGGTGCGGTCGGCGAACAGCTCGCCGACGCCGGCCAGGTCCGCATCACCCGACATCGCAGAGGTCCTCTCGCCGGCTCGTGGTGGCGCCGATGCTCGTCGCCACTCCGACCACGAGTATGGCCGCGGCCACGGCGAAGGTCAGCGCCAACGCCGGCGAGGAGCGGCCCGCGGCGTTGTAGAGGGCGCCGAACGCGGCGACCCCCAGCGCCCCTCCCGCCTGGCGAGCGCAGTTGAGGACCGCACCGGCGAGGCCCGCGTGTTCCGGCGGCGCGGCGGCCAGCGCGACCGAGGTCATGGCGGGCATCGCGAGCGAGGCGAGCCCGACGATGGCCATGCCGGTGATGATCGCGGCGGGGTGCGCCGCCCCGGCCGCCACGATCAGCGCGCCCGCTGCCGCGCATCCGAATCCGGCGACCATCGGCGCGCGGGGGCCGGTGCGTGCGGTGACGAAGCCGCTCGCGGTGGAACCCAGGGCCACGAGGATCGTCATGGGCAGGATCGCCGCGCCGGTCTGCAGCACGGTGAAGCCGTGGACGTCCTGCAGTGCCAGGCCGACGACGAGCAGGGCGCCGTACAGCGCGACGTTGAACACCAGGCCCGTGACCACGGCGCCGCGGAACGGTCCGCGGGCGAGCATGCCGCGCGGGATCATCGGGCAGCGCGCGGACCGCTGGGCGGCGACGAATGCGCAGGTCGTGGCCGCGGCGGCCGCGGCGAGTGCGACCGCGAGCGGCGCGCGGCCCTGGCCGAGTTCGATGAGGGCGGCGGTGCCGAGGGCCAAGGTCGCGGCCCCGAGCGTCGCGCCCCGGACGTCGAGCGGGCGGGTGTGGCGCGGCGAATCCGGAACGGACCGGGCGACCGCGATGCCGGCGACGATCGCGATGGGCGCGCCGACCCAGAACACGGCGCGCCAGCCCGCACCGGTGGCGAGCACCCCGCCGATCGGCGGCCCGGCGGCGAAGCCCGCGCTCGCGATCCCGCCCCAGATCCCCAGCGCCCGCGCCCGCTCCGCCGGGCCGGGGTAGAGCTCGCCGATCATCGCCAGCGAGCTGGGCAGGATCATCGCGGCCGCGACGCCCTGGACGATGCGCGCGCCGATCAGGACGGGCCAGCCCGGGGCCAGCGCGCACGCCGCGGTGGCCAGCGCGAACAGCGCGAAACCGAGGACGCAGACCCGTCGCCGCCCGAACCGGTCCGCCGCCGGCCCCGCGAGCAGCATCAGGGCGGCGAACGGGATCGCGTACCCGTCGACCGCCCACTGCGCGAGCCCGAGCCCGCCGCCCAGGTCGCGGGTCAGGGATCCCAGGACGACGTTGACGACCGTCGCGTCGAACTGGATCAGGCCGAACGCGGCGGACAGGGCGAGGAGGGCGACGGTGCGCCGCCGGGCGGGGTGCATGCCCTCAGCATGCTGCCGGAACAGTTCGGCCCCCGTCGAACTGTGCGCGGCCCGGAAGACGACGAAAGCCCCGGCCATGGCCGGGGCTTTCGATCTGAGCGGGCGACGGGAATCGAACCCGCGTAGCTAGTTTGGAAGACTAGGGCTCTACCATTGAGCTACGCCCGCGTGCGCCGCATCCGGCGCGCGAGACATGTTACGGCATGCGGCGCCGGAGGCGGAATCCTGTCCTCATCGACCGGGGCTACCAGGCTCAACGGAACTGCTCGACGTGGTCGGCGACCCACTGCGCGTAGGTGCGGGCCGGTCGTCCGGTGATCCTCTCGACCACGTCGTTCGGAGCAGGTGGATCCGATGCGGCGACCTCGAAGGAGCGCAGCAGCGAGTCGACCGCGGGCGCGGGCACGCCGACGGCCGCGAGCCGCCGGCGCACCTCGTCCGGCTCGATCTCGCGCACATCGAGGCGAGTTCCCAGGGCCTCAGCCAGCAGCCCGAGCTGCTCGCGCGAGCTCAGTGCCTGCGGTCCGGTGAGGTGCAGCGCACCGCCGGGCTCGCGCGTGCCGTGCAGGAGCGCCGCGGCCACGTCGGCGACGTCCCGTTCGTCGACGGGCACCATCGGCACGTCGAGGTACGGCACCTCCGCGAACCGGCCGGCGCGCACCGTCGAGCCCCACCAGTGGAGGGTGTTCAGCGCGAACGGGACCGGGCGCAGTACGTGCCGCGTCCCGGCGAAGGCCGCGCTGATCTCCTCCAGCGCGCGGTGGTGCGCGCCCGTCGGGCTCAGCGGATCGGTGACCGAGGCCGTGGAGAGGTGAACCAGGCGGCCGGTGCCCGCGGCGTTCGCGGCGGCGACGAGATCGGCGAGCCGTTCCCGTTGCTCGGTGCCCAGCGCGGACGCCACGATGAGCAGCGACGAGCATCCGTCGAGCAGCGCGGCCGCCGGGGTGGACGTGCGCACCACCTCCACGCCGTCGGGCAGGCCAGCCGTGTCCGGCGTCCGGCTCGTCGCGCGGACAGGCACGCCGCCGGCGGCGAGCTGCGCGACCACGCGCCTTCCGATCAGGCCCGTCGCCCCGGTCACCAGGATTCTCCGATCGGTCGCTCAGATGAAAGCCGGGTCGCGTTCCACCCTACGGAGAGGACGCTCGGGCGAAGTTGAAAAGAGTGCATTCGCAATGCAGGATGTGTGCTGTGAACCCTGACGGAACCGGCAATCAGCCCAGCTACGGCCCCGATGGTCAGTGGGCGCGGCCCGCGGATCCGCACCAGGGCGACCCGCAGTACGGGTACCAGCAGCCGGGCCCGCCGCAGTACCCGTACGGCGACCCGTGGGCGCAGCAGTACGCCCAGGCACAGCCGGGTTACGCGCAGCCGGGCTTCCAGCAGGGATACCCCCAGCCGGGATACGGGCAGCAGCCCGGGCCCGGGTGGGGCGCGCCCGCGCCCGACGTGAAGGCCGGCATCGTCCCGCTCCGCCCCCTCGACCTGGGTGCGCTGTACGGCGGGGCGATCAGCGCGATCCGCACCAATCCGGGTGTCATGGTCGGCGTGACCGCGGTGTTCGTGGTGCTCACCGAGCTGGTCCTGTTCCTCGCCCAGCTTCCCCTGACGAACGTCGCCGTCGATCCGGACGCCGAGGACGCGGAGTTCTTCCGTACCCTCGCCGCGTCGACCGGGTTCAGCTTCGCGATCTCGCTCATCGCGACGATCGGCACGCTGCTCCTCACCGGTATCCTCACCGTCGCGGTGTCCCGCGCAGTGATGGGCGAGCGGATGTCCGCAGGTGAGGCGGTGCGCGCCGTCGGGCCGCGGATCCTGCCGTTGATCGGCCTCAGCCTCCTGCAGTTCCTCGCCATCCTTTTGCCCGCCGCGCTGGTCACCGGCCTCGTCGTCGTGCTCGCGGTGGCCGCCGGAGACGCCGGGCCCGTCGTCGCGGTCCTCGTGGCGTTCCTGTTCCTCCTGGTCCTCGTCGTGGGCTACCTGGCCCTCGTGCCCACGTTCACACTCGCGTACCCCGCGGTGGTGCTCGAGCGCCTCGGCCCGATCGCCGCGCTGAAGCGGGGTTACGAACTGCAGCAGCCCGGGTTCTGGCGTGTCCTCGGCATCCTGCTGCTCACCTACCTCCTCACCGGCATCGTCGCGGCCATCATCTCGATCCCGTTCGGGATCGTCGGCGCGGTGGTCGGCGGCATCGACGGTGCCGACAACCTGACGGGGATGACGGTGCCCGCGCTCGCGATCACCGGCGTCGGCTCGGCCATCGCGCAGCTGCTGACGGTGCCCTTCCTCGCCGGCGTGCAGACGCTGCTGTACGTCGACCAGCGGATGCGCAACGAGCAGTTCGACCAGGTGCTCCGCGACGAGGCGATCCGCCGCTGGCAGACCGGCGCGGCGAGCGCCCCGACCGACGCGCTCTGGCTGCAGAAGCCGCAGACGGCACCGTCGACCTGGTACTGACGCGGGAACGGCTCAGACGCGGTCGCGGGCCACGATCCACCGGCTGACCGGGGTGCGCAGCACCAGGTCCACGAAGAGCAACGACATCGCGAGCACCGTGACGGACAGTGTCGCGGTGCGCAGCAGGGCCGACGCGGGGAACCAGGTGCCCAGCAGCTCGAAGAAGCCGAGCTTGCTGAGGATGTCGAGCATGAGCGGGTGCACCGCGAACACGCCGAAGGCACGGATCGTGGCGTAGGAGACGACGCGCTCGCCGACGGGCCGGCCCGAGGCGCGCAGATCGTCCCACATCATCGCGGCCAGCCAGATCAGGATCGTCGCGGCGACGTACCAGGGGAGGTACAGCGGGTTCCACGCGGCGGTCGCGGCGTCGGGCACGTTGCCGGGTTCGGTGTCGCGCAGGTAGACGACGAGGCTGACGGCGCCCGCCGCGAGGCACATGGCGATCAGCCGCAGCGCGTGCGACCGGAGCCACGGGCCCACCTTCTCGTAGTGCTGCGCGGCCAGCATCCCCATCGCCACGAACAGCACGTACATGGGCAGCAGCTTCCACATGTGGTTGAACAGCGTCTCCCACGGCTGCCCGGGCGGGCGGGGCGTGTACTGGTAGAACGCGAAGAAGCCGAGCTGGATCGCGCCGGCGGTGAGCAGCACCGTCCACGGGTGCCCCTCGAGCTTGCGCGCGAGCTTCTGCAGCGCGGGGAAGAACAGGTAGATCTGCATCGAGATCAGCAGGAAGTACAACTGGTACTTGGCGTCGCCGGTGAAGGTGGTGCGCACCAGGTCACCGAGCCAGCGCCCGGGTGAGGGGAACGGGTCACCCGCGATGAGCAGGTGATCGGTGATCGAGTAGGTCAGCGTCCACACCAGGTACGGGCCCACGATGAGTCCGAAG
The DNA here is from genome assembly GCF_965138335.1 of Tsukamurella ocularis. Lineage (GTDB taxonomy): Bacteria > Actinomycetota > Actinomycetes > Mycobacteriales > Mycobacteriaceae > Tsukamurella > Tsukamurella ocularis_A. The sequence continues at coordinate 200,205 of NZ_CBCSDV010000003.1, read as the reverse complement.
CGCTTGCGCCAGAACTCGCGGGCCGTCATGCTGCGCCCGCGCATGCTCAGGACCAGGACGAAGAGCGTTACGGCGACGAATCCGTACCGCGTCAGGTGCAGCGCCGCCGAGATCAGCCCGGTCTGCCGGATCACGTCCGGGGTGAAGTTGATCGTCGTGACGCAGTGCGCGATCACCACGCCGAGGAACAGGAGGACGCGGGTGAGGTCGGCGGTCTGCTCGCGCTTCGGCTTCGCCGCCGCCCTCTCGGGCGCGGCGACCTGCGGCGTCTTCGTCGTTTCGATGGTGGGCACCACCCTGATGTCGGGCAAGGGCTGAGCGTCTTCACCCCGGGCTGTCGTCGTGTTTGTTCGGTATCCTACGTGACGTTTCTGCAAGAATCGGACAAGGGGCATTCGCTCGTGTCCCGTTACGGCGTCGCGGGATCACCGCGACGTGATGAGCGGGATCGCCTGCTCGTCGACGGTCCACGCGCCGTGATGGCCGAGCATCCGCGATTCCATCGGCTCCTGGCTGGGCGTCACCAGTACCGATCCGCCCTGCGCGACCGCGAGAACGTGGCCGATGCGGTGCGCGACCACCGGGTTCGGGGGCGTGGGACCGAACCAGTGCTCGTCGAGCGCCTGCTCGCGGGTCGCGACGAGCGCATGCGCGCCGAGAGTCTCCGACCACCGCGCCAGGACGTCGTCGACGTGGTGCCCCCGCGCGAGGTAGACGTGCCGCACCCGCGCCTCGCCGGCGATGATCCGGACGCCGCGCTGCAGCGCCGGCAGTACGTCGAGGTTCACCAGAGATTCGGCCTGGATCATCCCGTGGTCTCCGGTCGCGAGCACCGTGCAGGTGCCGGGCAGGTCCGCCAGGAGATCCTCGAACATCGCGTCGACGGCGCGCAGCACGCCGAGCCACTCGGGGGAGCCGGGCCCGTGCATGTGCCCGGCCGCGTCCAGCAGGCCGGTGTACGCGTAGGCGAACCGTCGGGTCGCCGAGTCGTGCCGGGCGACGGCGAGCACACCCGCGCGCACCTCGTCGAGGTGCGAGGCCGGATGCAGGACGCCCGCGGCGCGGAAGGAGGCCCGGGTCAGCCCGGAGGTCTCCTGGTAGGCGGGCACCACGTAGTGGATCTCGGCGCCCGCGTCCGCGAGGTCCTCGAGCCGGCTGCGGCGGCGCTGCAGCTCGCGGGGCGGGTGCGATTCCCGGGCATCGGGGCCGCTCGCCCCGTCGATGGTCCAGCGGAGCGAGTTGAACAGGCGCCGGCCGTGCTCGTCGGGCACGCCGAAGCTGTAGCCGACGATGCCGTGCGCCGCGCACGGCGCGCCCAGGGCGAGGCTCGAGAGGCTGCTGGCCGTGGTCGCGGGGAAGCCCGCGTCGAGCGTGGAGCGCACGTGGGCCGCGAGTGTCGGCGCGTCCTCGGCGTGGCGGCGCAGGAGCTCCGCGCCGAGCCCGTCGATGAGCAGGAGCACGATGTCCCGCTCGACGGTCAGGCCCAGCGGGTTCTCTCCGGCGATGCCGAAAGCGCTACAGACCGAGGGCAATACGTCGGAGAGCATGCCGGTCATCGGTCGATCGTAACGCTCGCAAAGGCGCGCGGAGGCGGGAACGAGGGCGTGTGACGCGCTCTGCGGCGCGACCGCCTACGTGATCGCGGAGGGGACGAGGGTGGCGACGCCGTTCTCGACGAGGAGCGCCTGATCGTCGTTGACGCGGGTCAGCGGGAATCGGTCGCCGTAGGTGCGCACCACGTCGTCGATCATCGACGAGGGGTACGGCGGGAGGGCGCCGTCCGCGTGCGGGATGACGACGGTGTCGACCAGGCCCAGTCCGGTGAAATCGGTGACCCCGGGCGCCTCGGCGGGGTCGTCGAGCGGCGCGACCGGCTCGATGTTCGGCCCGGCCACGACGGACCCGGCGCTGAGTCCGATGTAGGGGAGGCCCGCGCGGATGCGCTTGGCGAGCACGTCGCCGATGCCGTTGCGCTGCAGCGCGCCGAGGAGGACGAAGGTGTGGCCGCCCGAGAGGTACACGGCGTCGACCGTGTTCAGGTCGGAGTCGAAGTCGGCCGCGTCCGTGTACGTCGCGAGGGTCATCCGGGTCAGTCGGAACCCGAGGTCGGTGAGCTGGGTCCACTCGAACGAGCCGAAGGGCTGGTCGGCGTACGGCGCGCCGGCGTCGTCGATGAAGCCGATCCGCAGGGCGCTCGGCTCACGGCCGGTGTGCCGGCGGAGGAAGTCGGGGAGGGCGCCGGCATTGAGCGACAGCAGCAGCAGATTCACGATCGTGACGCTACGCCCGGCCCGGCGAAGCCGGCCCGGCTCGGCCGGAGTGTGAGGCGGTCGGGCCTTACCGACGTCGCAGCGTTCGTGCAACTGAAGGGAACTGAGTCTACTCTTGGGGCAGTAGTGACGAGGTTGTGGAGGTCCGGATGCGCGCACGATTCGTGCCGGCGGTGGTGGCGTGCGGCTGCGCGCTCCTCGCGGGATGCTCGGCGACGGTGACCGGGAACGGCGCCGGCGTCACCGTCATCCGTGGCGGCGTCGGACCGGGCATCGCGACGCCCGCTCCCGCCACGCCCGCGCCGGTCACCACTACGACGACCACGGCCCCGTCGACCAGCAGTGCTCCCGCGTCCGGTGCCGCCGCCACGGCGATCCCCCTGCCCGACAACGGGAACGGCTTCACCTTCATCCAGACCCGCAGTGGCCGGACTCGCTGCCAGGTCAGTGCGAGCAGCGCCGGTTGCCAGCTCGTCTTCGATCAGCCGCGGCCGCGGACCGGGTCGGGCGACGAGGCCAACGGCGTCAACGTCACCAGCGACGGCGAGCTCTCCTACGTCCTCGGCAACCTGGGCGCCATCGATCCGGTGACGCTCGACTACAAGACCTACACCGCGCGCGGATGGTTCATCGTCGCCAACGAATACGGCACGGCGTTCACGAACCGCACCACCGGCCACGGCATGGTCGTGAGCACGCGGGGCGCGGAGACCTTCTAGCGCGGCGTGGTGATCACCACGACGGCTTCGGCCCCGTCGACGGTGGCGAACCGGTGCGGACCGTCGCTGGTCCACGAGTGCGAATCGCCCTGCTGCACGGTGATCTCGGAGCCCACCGGGCCGACGGTGAGGGCACCGTCCACCACGGTGAGATGCTCCCGGACGGCCGGGCCGTGCCCGGGGGAGACGTGATCGGAACCGGCGGGGAACTCGAGCCGGAAGACCTCGACGGTGACGTGCGGAAGGTGTCGCACCGAGAGCAGTGCGGAGCGCATGCCCCCGTCGGCGACGCTGTGCGCGCCGGGGGACTCGCCGACCAGGGCCGTCAGCGGGACGTCGAGCGGGCCGCACAGCGCGTAGAGGGTCTCGACCGTCGGGTTGCGGCCGCCCGCTTCGATCTCCGACAGCGAGCCCTTACCCACCCCGGCGCGGCGCGCCAGCTCGGACAGGCTGAGTCCGCGCTCGGTGCGCAGCTCGCGGAGGCGTCGGCCGACGTCGGGGGAGGGCATGCCTCCATGCTACGTTCTGTTCATGGAACGTTCTGAGAACGGAACGATGGTGCCGGTCGGCGCCGGCATCGTGACCGCCCTGGTGGGGTACACGTCCGCCTTCGCGGTCGTGCTGGCAGGCCTGCGCGCCATGGGCGCGACGCCCGGCCAGGCGGCGTCGGGCCTCCTGGCCGTCACGGTGACCATGGGCGCCGCGTCGGCGCTGCTCTCGTGGCGGTACCGAATGCCGATCATCAGCGCCTGGTCGACGCCCGGCGCCGCGCTGCTGGCCACGACCGGCGCCGTCGCGGGCGGCTGGCCGGCGGCCGTGGGCGCCTTCGCCGTGTGCGGCGTGCTGTTCGTGCTCACCGGTCTCTGGCCGGCGCTCGCGCGCTGGGTGCAGCGGATCCCCACACCGATCGCGCAGGCCATGCTGGCCGGGGTGCTGTTGCCGCTCTGCATCGCCCCGGTGACCTCGCTCGCGAAGCATCCCTGGGCGGTCGCGCCCGTGCTGCTGGTGTGGCTGGTGCTGCTCAAGGTCCGCCCGCGGTGGGCGGTGCCGCTGGCCTTCGTGGCCGCGCTCGTGGTCATCGCGGTGGCGCTGGTGCGCGACGACGCCGTCCCCGCGGTGGCGGAGCTGATCCCGCACGTCGAGTGGACCACCCCGTCGATCACTCTGCAGGCGCTCACCGGCGTCGTGCTGCCGCTGTACATCGTGACGATGGCCTCGCAGAACATCCCCGGGGCCGCGGTCCTCGGGAGTTACGGGTACTCCGTGCCCTGGCGCCCCTCGCTCGCCGTGACCGGCGTCGGCAGCGTCCTCGGCGCCCCCTTCGGCGGGCACGCGATCAACCTCGCCGCGATCAGCGCGGCGCTCGCCGCGGGACCCGATGCGGGGGAGGACCGTTCGCGGCGATGGATCGCCGGCGTCTCGTCGGGCGCGGCGAATCTCGTTCTCGGCGTGCTGAGTACGGGCCTGACCGCCGTGGTGTTGGCCGCACCCGACGGCGTGATCCAGGCGGTGGCCGGCGTCGCGCTCGTGGGCGCCTTCGCCGCCGCGTGCGCCGGGGCGATGGCGGACGAATCCGCCCGCGTGCCCGCCGCCGTGACGTTCATCGTCGCCGCCTCGGGCACGACGGTGGCGGGCGTCGGCGCCGCCTTCTGGGCTCTGGTCGTCGGGATCGCCGTCTACGCGGTGTTGGGGGTCCGGCGGCCGCTAGACGAGTGAATCCTGCTGGGCCTTCGACGACGATGCGCTCGTCGTCGTGGTCGAGGACGTGGTCGTCGGCGTCGTCGTGGTGGTGGTCGTCGTGGTCGTCGTGGTGGTGCTCGATGTCGGCGTCGTCGAGGTAGAGGTACTGGTCGGCGAGGTCGGCGTGCTGGTGGGCCGCGGAACGGTGGTGGTCGTGGTCCGAGGGACGTCCGTCGGTCGCGTCAGCGGCGCGGGGCCGACCCGGTCGGACGGGCGCTCGGCCATCTCCCGCGCCGTGGTCAGTCCGCCGGGGTTGTCTGCCGTCGGACCCGCCGTGGTCCCGGCACCGTCATCGCCCGAGGTGTTCACGGCGATCGCACCGCCGAGCGCGATCGCGGCGACCGCCAGCGCGCCGGCGGCCGCGGCGGACCGCTTGCGTCGGCGTCCGGCGGACGAGGCTCGGGCGGAGGAAGGGCTGTCGGCGGAGCGGCCGGCGTGGGGCTGCGTGGGTGCAACGGAGCGGCCGGNGTGGGGCTGCGTGGGTGCGGCGGATCCGAAGGGCGGGGGCGTCTGCGGCCGCGNGACCGTGCGCGGCCCGACGGGCGGGTCGATGGGGCGCGACCCGACGGGGCGGCGCACCGTCGGCGCGTACGCCGCGGTTCGGACCGGCCGGGAGCGGTGCGTCGGGAACTGCCGGGCCTGCGTGATCGCCTCCGCAAGCTCGCCACCATCGGCGAAACGCCGCCGCGGTTCCTTCGCGAGGGCCCGGGTGATCACGTCGTCGACGGCGGCGGGGACCCACCCCGGCAGCGCAGGCGGCTCCTGCCGGATGTGCTGGACGCAGAGAGCGACGGCGGTCTCCGCGGTGAACGGCGGGTGGCCGGTAAGGCATTCGTAGCCGACGACGCCGAGGGAGTAGACGTCGGAGGCGGCGGTGGCGTCCTCGCCGGAGGCCTGTTCGGGGGAGATGTACTGGGCGGTGCCCATGACCATGCCGGTCTTGGTGACGGGTGCGGCGTCGACGGCTTTGGCGATGCCGAAGTCGGTGATCTTCACCTGCCCGGTGGGGGTGATGAGGATGTTGCCGGGTTTGACGTCGCGGTGGACCAGGCCGGCGGTGTGGGCGACTTGGAGGGCGCGGCCGGTCTGTTCGAGGAGGTCGAGGGCCTGGGCTTGGCTGAGGTGGCCGAGGCGGGACAGGACGGCGTTGAGGGGTTCGCCGTTGACGAGTTCCATGACGAGGTAGGCCAGGGGTGCGCCGCCGGTCTGGTCGGCGGTTTCGCCGTAGTCGTAGACGCCGGCGATGCCGGGGTGGTTGAGGGCGGCGGTGGTGCGGGCCTCGTTGCGGAAGCGGGCCAGGAATTCCTGGTCCTCGGAGAATTCCGCTTTGAGCACCTTGACCGCTACGCGGCGGTCGAGCCGCGTGTCCATCGCCTCCCACACCTGGCCCATGCCACCGGTGGCGATGAGCCGGAGGAGTCGGTAGCGGTCGGCGAGTGCGGTTCCGCTGCGCATGGCTGGTCCCTCCTGGATCGGGATCGTCGCCGGTACATCGGCTCGGGCAGCGATGGATCGGGGCGCGTGTCGTCGGAACGACACCGCGCACGACGAATCGAGGTGTCTGGTTCGTCGGGTGTATCGCGCACCGGGGTGGGATCGTTACCCGGCCGGGTGCCCGACCGCGGCGGTGCCGCCCCTCTGTCGGGATGACAGGATTTGAACCTGCGACCCTTCGCTCCCAAAGCGAATGCGCTACCAAGCTGCGCCACATCCCGTGATCGCTCGCGCGACCAGGTAAGAGAGTACCCGTGGCGAGGACCCCGACTACGCCCGCGTCGATGTGAGCCCTCCGGCTCCGGCCCGGCTCGAACGGGCGGCCACCCTCACCATCGCGGGTAGGTCGCGGCCTTACCGGGTAGACGCGACGTGGGCGGAGTCGGCACCGACGGTACGGAGACCGACAGCCGGCGGCAACGGGATTTCGTCGCGCCCGCGCGGCTGCGGTGTTGCGCTAGCGTGGCCCCGATGAGTGACCCACCGGGCGGGTATGTGACCCGGCCGCCGCGCCCCGACGACGCCGCGGCGTTGGCGTCCGTCCACGTGAGGGTGTGGAAGGCGACGTACCCGGGCATGGTCGACCAGGCGAGACTCGATGCACTCACCGTGGCCGACGGCACTGAACGCTGGGAGCGGATTCTGGCGGACCTGAACCACCAGGCGCACGCGGGCGTGCGCACGCGCTGCGCGGTGGATGCGGTCACCGCGCGGATCGTCGGATTCGCGACGGGCGGCACCGCGCGCGACGAAGGCGCACCGTCGGACACCCAGCTCTGGTCCCTCAACGTCCTGCCGGAACACCACGGCACCGGCGTCGCCGCGGCGCTGATGGAGGCGGTGATCGGTGCGGGTGGCGCCTACCTGTGGCTGGCGACGGGGAACGCCAGGGCGCTCGCCTTCTACCGCAAGCACGGCTTCGAGCTCGACGGTGCCGTGCAGTTCGACGAGGAGTGGTCGTGCCACGAGTCCCGCATGGTCAGACCTGACCTTTGTTAACGACTCCGGGTGCTTTGGCAAACTGATCTGATGACGAGAACGCGCGCTGTGCTGCTGCTGGCCTCCCTGTTCGCCACGACGGCGCTCACCGTGGTCCTCGGCACCACGGATCCCGCGGCTCCGCTCACCTACCCGAGCCGGTTCCTCATCTGGAACCTCTTCCTCGCGTGGATCCCCATGCTGTTCGCGATGGGCTTCGCGACGGTCCGCCGTCGCTGGGCGCTCGTGCCCCTCGGCCTCGGCTGGCTGGCGTTCCTGCCCAACTCGCCGTACCTGGTGACCGACCTGGTGCATCTCGGTGACGGCGAGAACATGTGGCGGCACGTGCTGCAGTACGGCTTCGCGGCATGGACCGGGATCCTGCTCGGCGTCGTCTCGATGCTGCTGGTGCACCGCCGACTGCAGCGTGAGTTCGGTGTGTGGTGGGGGTGGCTCGCCGTCGTGGTGTCGGTGGGGCTCTGCGCTATCGGCGTGGTGATCGGTCGCTTCCAGCGGTGGAACTCGTGGGACCTCGTGACGCGGCCGGACGCCGTCGTCGTCGCGACGCTCGACTGGGTGACCTCGCCGTTCTCCTACGTCCAGTCCACCGGGGTGGCCGCCGCGGTCGCCGCGTTCTTCGGCCTCGCGTACCTGACGGTCTGGTCGCTCACCCCGCCCGTGACCGACGCCCCCGGGAAGGCCCCGGAAGCCGCGTGAGCGGCGTACGGTCGGACGCGTGTACCTGGAGCGTTTCGTCGCGCACGGCTATCTCGACGCCGATCGCGCCGCTCGCCTGAGCTGGGAGAGTTCGCGGTACGTCTCGAGGATCTACCTCATCGTCGGCGAGCGCCGACTCCTCGCACAGAACCTCTCGCTCTGCTGGGCCGACCTCGGCGTGGGCCCGGGCACACCGATCGCCGTGGAGGTGACCAGCGGGAACCGTCGGCTCCTCGACGACGAGCAGCGCGCGATCGCGGGCTTCGCGGACCGGTTCCGTGAGGCACTCATCCCGCCGGAGCCGCGCCGGCCCCGTCGCGGTTTCTTCCGCCGCGCCCGCTGAGAACGCCCGCCGGTCAGCCCTGGAAGAGCTGCAGCGCTGCGTCGATCGCGTTGTACAGGCCGTAGAGCAACGGGATGGCGACGAGCGTCCACGTCACGACGAGCTGGACGGGGTGCCGCTCGTCGGTTCCGGTGTCGGTCATCGGGACTCCTTCGGTGCGTGCGCGGCGTCGACGGCATCGACGACGGTGCCCGTCTCGTGCCAGCGGTCGGCGACGGGGCGGATGGCGAGGTTGGCGAGGAAGCCGACGACGAGGACGCCGATCATGATGTACAGCGCGAGGTGGTAGTCGGCCGCTTCGAGCGGGATCGCCCGTCCGGCCTCGTCGACCCGATCCTTCTTCGAGTCGAGCACCCGGTTCACGATGAGCGGGCCGAGCACGCCCGCCGTGGACCACGCCGTCAGGAGGCGCCCGTGGATCGCCCCCACCTGGTAGGTGCCGAAGAGGTCCTTCAAATAGGCGGGCACCGTTGCGAAGCCGCCGCCGTAGAACGAGATGATCACCGCGCAGAACAGCACGAACAACGCCGTCGACGAGGCGCCGACGGTCGCCAGGCCGAGATAGAGCAGGATGCCGACGCCGAGATAGATCATGTAGGTCGGCTTGCGGCCGATGTAGTCCGACGTGGTCGACCAGCCGAGTCTGCCCGCCATGTTCGCCACCGACAGCAGCCCGACGAAACCGGCGGCGACGGTCGCGGTGACGGTGGAGACGCCGCTGCCGTTGCGGAAGAAGTCCTGGATCATGTCGGCGGCCTGTTCGAGGATGCCGATGCCCGCGGTCACGTTGCACAGCAGCACGATCCATAGCAACCAGAACTGCGGGGTCTTGATCGCGTTGGCGGCCGAGACGTTCCCGGTGCTCACCATCGCCTTGGAGGCGACGCCGGCGGGGTCGAAGCCCGCGGGGACGTAGCCGGGCGCGGGCACGCGAATGGTGAAGACGCCCATCATCATCACCACGAAATAGGCGATGCCCAGAGTGATGAAGAGCTTGGTCACCGCGCTGCCGCCGGCGTCGGCGCCGCCGTAGAACGTCATCAACTCCTTCGAGAGCGGCGAGGCGACCATGGCGCCGCCGCCGAACCCCATGATGGCCATACCGGTCGCGAGCCCGGGCCGGTCGGGGAACCACTTCATCAGCGTGGAGACGGGCGAGATGTAGCCCAAGCCGAGGCCGATGCCGCCGACCACGCCGTACCCGAGGTAGACGAGCCACAGCTGGCCGGTCGCGATGCCGGCCGCGGCGATGAGGAAGCCCGCGCCCCAGCAGCTCGCCGCGGTGAACATGGTGCGCCGCGGCCCCACTCGATCCACCCAAGTACCGAAGACCGCCGCCGAGAGTCCCAGCATCACGATGGCGACGGAGAAGACGATGCCGATCATGGTCTTGTTGGTGTCGAAGTGCTTGACCAGCGCGTCCTTGTAGACGCTCGTCGCGTACACCTGACCGATGCACAGGTGGATGGCCAGCGCCGCAGGCGGGATCAACCACCGGTTGTAGTTCAGCGGTGCGACGGAGTGCTCTCGGTCGAGGAAGGACAGCGCGGCCACGGCGCGACGCTAGCAGCCGGGGCGGGCCCGACGGTGCCGGTCGGAGAAGTTCGATCTGTCAACGAAGGAGAGGGTCGCGCCCGGTCAGGAGCGCGGCGAGGACGTGGGCGTGGCTGATGTCCTCGGCCTTGGAGGCGGTGAGCAGGGTGACGGGTCCCGCTTCGACCCGGGCCTGCAGGCCCTCGAACGCGGCGGCCGCCTCGGGCTCGGCGAGTTCCGCCCGGTACCGCTCGACGAACTCGGCGTACTTCGCGGGATCGTGCTCGTACCACTTCCGCAGCTCGGTGGACGGTGAGATCGCCCTGCACCATTGCGTCAGGTCGGCGCGGTCCTTGCTGATCCCGCGCGGCCACAGCCGGTCGACGAGGATCCGCTCGCCGTCGCCCGCGGCTTCCGTCTCGTACACCCGCTTCACTCGGACGGCCACCGTCACCCCTTCCGCTGCATCGTCGCCCGCGATCGTCCGCGCGCGCTGGAGAACGTCTTCCAGCATGGTGGGTGTCAGGCGCCCTGTGAAGGTGTTGTGCTGGCTCACGTGGAAGCAGCCGAGGACGGCGAGCGCGCGGCCGTTGGGGTGCACGAGGTCGACGCGGGTGCCGTGGCCGAACGCGGGCCGCGGCCTCGGTACCCGCCAGCCGTCCTCGACCAGGACGGCGAACAGCGCCTGCCAGCCGAACGCGCCCAGCACCACCGCGACGCGGAGTCGGGGGAGCAGCGCGAGTTCGCGGGCGAGGAAAGGTGCGCAGGTTCGGCGTTCCGTCGGGGTCGGTTTGTTGTCCGGCGGTGCGCAGCGGACGGGCGAGCTCATGCGGGTGTCGTGGAGCTCCGTACCGTCGTCGATGGACACGGCGTGCGGCTGGTTCGCGAGCCCGACCGCGTGCAGGGCGGCGAACAGGACGTCACCACTCCGATCGCCGGTGAACATCCTGCCGGTGCGGTTGGCGCCGTGCGCCGCCGGCGCGAGACCGACGATCAGGATCCGCGCGTCCACCGGCCCGAACCCGGGCACCGGTCGGCCCCAATAGACCTCGTCGGCGAACGCCGCCCGCTTGACGCGAGCCACCTCCTCGCGCCACGCCACCAGGCGCGGGCACGCCCGGCAGGAGCAGATCAGGGCGTCCAGTTCCGGGACGGTCCGTGCGTTCACCGCCGCCGACGGTGCCGGGTTGGGCTCGTTCGATCGGGCGGGACGGGGCATGTCTCCGAGCCTAGGCCTGCACGTCGCGGCGGACTCGGCGAGCGATCGCGGAGAAGGGCGGCGAGCGCGGAGGAAGAGTCGAGAGCGGGATTCGAGAACGTTTGGTGCGCAGCGGGCCTGGTGCTGGTAGGGCGGGTTACAGCCACGCGGGCGCGGATATGATCGGACCATGCATACAGACGGTGCGATCACCTGGGGAAAGTACAACGTCGTTCAGCCGGGCCTTCGCGAGGACCTTCGTGGCGATGGCGGCGTCGTTGTCGAGGATGGCTCGTTGTTCTTGTATCAGCGCGCGGGTGACGCGGCCCGGCTGGCGCAGGTCCTCGCGACGGGGCAGTGGCACAGGGTCAGCATCGTCGAGTGACGCGCGAATGACTCGGGATATGGGCGAGGCCGGTGGCACCTGTAACGCGCCCCGGCCTCTGTTTCACTGAGCGGTTTACAGTCACGCTCACGAACTTGTTCGAAACTGTATCAGACAGCGATCCTGTGTTCCCAATCAGTACCGGCCGGTCAGGGACGTCAGAGCCGCGCGTACGTCTCGATGTCCTCGGAGAATTCGGCCGCGACGGCGGGCGAGACGGTGGCTCGGGTCGCGGCGAGGGCGGCCAGGTAGTCGTCGGTGCTCAGTTCCTCGGTGGGGGAGCCGTCCGGCGCGTCGAGTGCCCGCGCGAGCGCGTCCTGCGAGGCGCGGCGGGCCGCGTACTCGATGTCCGCGGGCGTCATTCCCTCGCTCGCGGCGGTGAGGGCGGCGACGTCGACCGCGCCCACGACGTGCACGGGGATGTAACGGCCCCAGATGGCCGAGCGGGCGTCGGCGTCCGGCAGGCCGATCGGCATGACGTAGTCGAATCGCCCGTGCCGCAGGAAGGCGTCGTCGAGAGCGCGCACGAAGTTGGTGGCGCACACCAGGAGTCGACCCTCCTGATCGCGGAACTCGGCGACCTGCTTGAGCAGCTCGTTGGTCACACCCTGCGTGGGAGACGGCGGATCGCCGCGCCGATGCGAGGCGATCTCCTCGACCTCGTCGATGAAGACCACGGCGTGCTCCAGGGAGGCGATCGCCTCGAACGCCGAGCGGAGCGCACCGGCGAGGCCGCCGGGCGAGTCGGCGAGCCGCGACGGGAAGAGCTCGACGAAGGGCCAGTCCAGGCGCGAGGCCACCGCTTTGGCGAAGGTGGTCTTCCCGGTGCCCGGCGGGCCGAAGAGCATCACCGCGTGCGGCGGCATGACGCCGAAGCGTTCGGCCATGTCGGGCCGGGCGAGCGGGGTCACCAGACGCTGCTCGAGCATCTCCTTCTCCCGTCGCATGCCGCTCACGCGGTCCCACAGCTGCCGCGGGAGCAGACGCCCGCCGACCTCCTTGAGCAGGTCGAGCTCGCGCCGCTGCACGGGCATCGGCCGCTCCAGATAGCGGACCGGATCCCGAACGACGAAGCCGTTCTTCGACAGCGCGGCGGAGGCGTCGTCGTCGCCGGCGGTCAGCACCGACAGCTTCCCGAGTCCGAGCGGGGCCATCCGCCGCTCCAGCGCGTCGAGCACCAGGCCCGCGACGGTCGGATCGGTATCGGGCGCGACGTCGAAGAAGACGATCCAGCCCTGCGCGTGCGCCGCGCGGCCGACGGCCACCGCCACCACGCGATCGCCCTCCGTGGCGACCATCGCGTGGTCCTGCTGGCAGGAGGCGATCACCTCCGCCATGGAGTACACCGGGGGCGTTCCACGGTGGTAGGCGGCCTCCCAGAGCCGGACGATGGTGTCCAGGTCGTCGTCGTGGAACTCGCGGATATGGGCTGTCATGGACGCAGTGTGGCATGCATCACAGAAGGGTGCCCGCCGGTTTTGCGTCCGCAGCGCGAGGTTCAGGCGTCCCCGTGCTGCTCGTTGTTCGGCGACGATTCCCGGAGCAGCTTCGCGACCAGGTTCTGGTTGCGGCGGATCCGCTTCTCGAAGACCAGCTCCAGGAGGAAGGCGACGGTGGCGGCCCCGAGCAGTTCGATCGAGATCGAGAACAGGACGTTGGTCGCCAGGTCGTGCGGGACGGGGTGCGCATCCAAGAGTCCGGTGTATTCGAAGACCTTCGAGATCGCCGCCAGTACGACCGCGACACCGAACAGGACGTACAGGTAGCGACGCTTCACCTCGAGCGGATCCGCGAGCTTGTCGAGCACCTGCGGATTGCGACGGAGGAAGGCGATGTCCTCGGCGTGGAAGTCGGCGGAGCCGTCGGTCATGTCGCGCAGGACCAACGAATCCACGAACTCGTCGCCGTCGTCGGAGCGGGTCATCCGCCGAGCGTAGTCCTCGTGGGCTGCGCGACGCGCCGGATCCACGCCGTGGCCGCGAGCGAGACGAATGCGGTCGCAACCAGATAACCCGCCGCGGTCCACGGCGCACCGTCGGCGCTGTGGATCAGGGCGGTGAGGATGAGGGGAGTGAGGCCCGAAGCGTAGATCCCCGAGAACTGGTAGACGACGGACAGACCCGTGTACCGGACCTCGGTGGGAAACAGGCTCGCGAAGAAGGTGCCCTGCGCCGCGTAGAAGACGCCGTGGATCAGGCCGAAGACGATGACGAGGCCCACGGTGAACCACACGATCGACGCGGTGCCGAACAGTGCGAACACGGGGAACACGGCGAGGCCGTAGAGCAGGACGCCCGTCCCGTACACGCGCGCAGGGCCGAATCGATCCGCGAGGACGCCCGCGAACGGGATCACCACGGCCATCACGAGCGCCGCCGCGGTGACCGCGAGGAGGACGTCCACCTTGTTCATCGCGAGCGTCGCCGTGGCGTAGGTGATCGCGAAGACGCCCCATGTGTTGAACGCACTGCCCTCCGCCCAGCGCGCGAGGCAGCCCGCGATCGTGTTGCGGCGCAGCACCGGATCGCCGAGCAGCTGGCGCAGGGGAGTACGGGTGGTGTCCAGCGTGGCCCGCGCCGCCACGAACGCCGGGGTCTCGTCGACCGCCAGCCGCACGACGATGCCGATCACCACCAGCACGATCGACACCACGAAGCCGATGCGCCAGCCGAACCGGAGGAACTGGTCGTCATCGAAAACTGTTTGCAGGAGGGCGAAGACGGCGGTGCCGAGCCCGAGGCCCAGCGCCAGGCCGACTTGCGGGACCGCGCCGAAACGGCCCTTGCGTCCCTCGGGTGCGTGCTCGACGGCGAGCAGGACCGCGCCCGCCCACTCGCCGCCCAGCGCGAACCCCTGCACGATCCGCAGGAGCAGCAACAGGATCGGCGCCAGGACGCCCACCTGTTCGGCGGTGGGCAGCGCGCCCATCAGCGCGGTCGCTACGCCCATCAGCAGCATCGTGAGTGCGAGCGTCTGCCGCCGCCCGATCCGGTCGCCGATGTGCCCGAAGACGAGACCGCCGACGGGGCGCATCACGAAGCCGACCGCGAAGGTCACGAAGCTGAGCATCGTGCCCACGAATGAGCTCGTGTCCGGGAAGAACAGCTTGTTGAACACCATCGATGCCGCGGTCGAGTAGAGGAAGAAGTCGTACCACTCCACCGTGGTGCCGAGCAGCGACGCCGCGATCACGCGCCGCAGCTGGGAGCGGTCGGGTGCGGACGGGGCGGGGAAGTCGTCGACGGTGGCGGTACTCACCGTCCGGAACGTATCGGCGGACGCCCGCCGCGTCACCGGTTGTGCTCGCGGTGACCGCAATAGCGTTAGTACGCGGCGGACCGGTTCGTCTTCGCCCAGTCCCGCTCGGCCTCCGACCATGCCGGCGGCGGCACGAGGCCGTTGATCATCCACATCTCCTCGCTGGTGTCGTCGACGTGGAACTCCCACTGCAGGCCGGGGTGTCGTTCCAGCGAGGGGGCGACCATCGCGCGGACCCACTCGGCGATCCGCGTCCGGTTCTCCGAGTCGGAGGCGTGCCGGGCGATGTGGTCGATCGCGATGCGAACCGCGGTCGGGGCGTTCTCGCCGCCGATGAAGAAGTCCTGCGGGGCGACCTCGTGGAAGAGCACGACGACGTAGAAGCGGGGAAGGCCGATCGCCGCGTACTGGTCGGTGATCGCGGCGGCGAGGGACTGCTTCTCGGCGTCCGTGAAGACGTCGGGGGTGTGGTGGATGTTCCAGAGCGGCATGGTGGTTCCTTCGTGTCGACGGGGGTGGGCTAGGCGCCCGCAGGGAACGCCAGGGCCTCGACGGGGCCCGACAGGGCCGCTTTCGTCGTGGCGGTGATCTCGTCGGCGAGGACCTCGACGTCGCCGGCCTCGAGACCGTCGAGGATGGCCGCGGCGATCGCCTCGGGCGTCGCCTTGGGCAGCGGGATCTCCGACACCATGTCGGTGTCGATGAAGCCCGCGTGTACCCCGACGACCTGGGTGTTCTGCCCCGCGAGCTCGGCCCGCAGTGAATTGGTGATCGACCATGCGGCCGCCTTGGAGGCGCCGTACCCTCCGGAGCCCGCGAGCCACGACAGCACCGAGTGCATGTCGACGAGGGCGCCTCCGCCGTTCGCGGCGAGGACGGGTGCGAACGCTCGCGCTACGCGGAGCAGCCCGAAGGCGTTCACGTCGAACATCGCCTCGATCTCGCGTGGATCGCCCGTGACGAGCGGCGTGGGCGTCATGATTCCGGCGTTGTTGAAGACGATCTCGGCGTCGGACGCGAGTCGCGCGAGGGCCTCGGCGGACGCCGCCGACCGGACCTCGAGTTCGACGGGCACGACCGTCGGGCGGGGATCGGTGAACGGTGCGCGACCGGTCGCGTAGACCTTCCGCGCTCCCCGGGCCAGCGCCCCGTCGACCAATGCGGCCCCGAGGCCCCGTCGGCCTCCGGTGACCACGACGACGGCGTCCTTGATGGCGACCATGGCGACTCCTTCTGAGTAATGACTACGTTAGTCAGCTTGATTCAAGCATCGCCTCCTGACTAACGCAAGCGTTAGTTATGATCGGGGCATGGAGTTCGAGGAGCGACTGCGCGACCGGAGCCGGTGGGCGATCGGCGACGGCTGTTCCGCCGCCCGCACGCTGGACCTGCTCACCACGAAGACGGTCTTTCTCGTGGTCCGCGAACTCCTCTACGGAACGTCGCGCTTCGACGACCTCGTGACCAGGACGGAGACCTCCGCCCCCGCGGTCTCGCGCGCGCTCAAACAGCTCGCGTCCGCGGATCTCATCGCAGTGGCGGAGTATCGCGAGCCCGGCGCCCGCGCCCGCGACGAGTACCGGCTCACGGCCGCGGGGCAGGACCTGCTGCCGGTGTTCCTCGCGCTGATCCAATTCGGGGACGCCCACCTGCAGCCCGAGGGGGCGCCGTTGGTGTTCGTGGATGCGGAGACGGGGGAGCCGGTCCGGACCAGGCCGGCCGCCGGCGGGACGGAGATCCCTGCGAGCGGGATCGAGATCCGGCTGAACCCGGACCGGTGGGGTGTGCCGGAGCAGGTCAGCCCAGCAGCTTCCGGCGATCCGAGTGCAGGAACGTCACCAGCGTGATCGCGCCGCACAGCAGACCGGCGGCCAGGATCACCTGCGGACCGGTGACGAACGATCCGATGATGCCGCCGACCGCGGCGCCGAGGACGAAGCCCGCGTAGACCAGGGCGTAGCCGAGCCAGTCGAAGACGGTGCCGTGGCCCGTCGCGTGCCGCTCGATGCCCTGACCGAGCTTGACCAGCGTGCCCGTGACGTAGGAGAGGGGCACCGAGACCTCGCCGTTCTTCGTGAACGAGGTGTTCAGCGCGCCCAGTGAGAAGGTGATGATGAGGATGGGGACGAACCGCACCTCCGGCTCCGCGAAACCGTCCAGGACGAAGTCCGTCGCCGACGCGACCAGGAGTCCGGCGGTGGTGAGCACCGTCGGCCCGTGTGCGTGGTTCTGCCAGAAGTAGCGGCGGCAGATCGACGCCACGACAACGCCGGTCACGAACGCGACGATCAGCGCCGTCGCGGCGAGCGCGCCCGCCCCGGCCACCTGCTGCGCGTCGGATGCCTTGAACCACGTGAGGACCGCGCGCTCGGTGTTGCCGGTCATGAAGGTGACGAAGTAGCCCGCCGAGTGCAGGAAGGCCACCGCGCCGACCATGCCCGCCATGCCTGCGAGGAGCCAGGACAGGCGTGCGTCGGGTCCGATCGCGGCGTCCCGGGAGACGACCGGGCGGGGCTGTTGCTTCGTGGGCTGTTGCTCCGTCGAGGTGGTCATTCCCCATGGTTACCGACGGCGTGCCACCAGTGCTGTGCAGCCGCATCGACTCACACCGGAGCGCCGATGGGAGGCACATCACAATGTGCGGTTGGGAGCGCGCGATCAGGCGACCGGCGAGTCCGTGGCCAGGAAGTCGCGCTGGAACATGCCCATGAGTCGCGCGTCGCGGTAACGGCCGTTCGAGAAGTACTGCTCCCGGAGGAGGCCCTCCTCGGTGAATCCCAACGTCTCATAGACGTGTGCCGCCTTCTCGTTGGCGACGTCGACGTAGAGGTACACCTTGTGCAGGTTGAGGATCCGGAACGCGTAGTCGAGCGCCTTGCGGGTGGCGGGCGCTGCGTAGCCCTTGCCCTGCGCAGACGGGGCGACGATGATCTGGAACTCGCAGTTCCGGTGGATCACGTTGATCTCGACCAGCTCCACCAGTCCGACCGGCAGCCCGTCGTACTCGATGATGAACCGCCGCTCGCGCTCGTCGTGGATGTGCCGCTCGTAGATGTCCTCGAGCTCGGCCAGCGCGTCGAAGGGCTCCTCGAACCAGTACGACATCACCGCCCGGTCGTTGAACAGGCCGTGAACGAACCTCAGGTCCGTGCGTTCCATCGCGCGCAGCGTCAGTTCCACCGTCTCAGGGTAGGACTTCCGCGCGTCCGGGTCGCCGCGATCGCCGACGGAGGAGTGCCGCGGCGCTACGCCGCCAGCCCGACGGCGAGGAACACCGTCGCGAGCAGCGGCGCGAAGCCCTGGATCGCGGCGGCGCGGAGCTTGGTCCGGTCCGAGAGGGCGAGCACCGATGCCGCCGCGAGCATCGACCCCACGCCCACGAGCACCAACGTCGCGCCGACCGCGCGCTGCGGGCCGAAGAGCGCGAGTCCCAGGAACACGGCGATCGCCAGGAAGAGGTTGTAGAAGCCCTGATTGAACGCGAGCGGGCGGGTGACCTCCGCCGTCTCCTCCGTCGTGCCGAAGGTCGCCCGCGAGCGCGGCGAGGTCCACGCGATCGACTCGAGGTAGAAGATGAAGCAGTGCACGAGCGCCGCGACAGCGGCGAGGACGAGTCCGACGACGATCATGCGCTCATCATGGTCGATCGCCGGTCCGCCCGCGCCCGGCAGGTGTGTCGGAGCCCCCGCCCGGGCTGTCGCGGGTCGAACGCCGTCGCGTACGCTTGCCCGAGTGCCGTGGGCCCGACGGGGCCCCGTGCTGCCCGCAGGAAACCGCACATCACGCGGCGTTCCCGCTGATACCAACCCGAGGAGAACGAGTGAAGAGCACCGTCGAGCAGCTGAGCCCGACTCGCGTCCGCCTGAGCGTCGAGGTTCCCTTCGACGAGCTCGCGCCCGATTTCGATCGCGCCTACGAGACGCTCGCGCAGCAGGTCAACATCCCCGGCTTCCGTAAGGGCAAGGCCCCCGCGAAGCTGATCGAGGCGCGCGTCGGCCGCGACGCCGTGCTCTCGCAGGTGATCAACGACGCGCTGCCGGGCAAGTACAGCCAGGCCGTCCTGGACTCGGAGATCAAGGCCCTCGGCCAGCCCGAGATCGACATCGACAAGCTCGAGTACGGCGAGACCTTCTCGTTCACCGCCGAGGTCGACGTCCGCCCCGACATCACGCTGCCCGAGTACTCGGCCATCGAGGTCGAGGTCCCGTCGCTCGAGGTCACCGACGCCGACATCGACGAGCAGATCGAGGGCCTCCGCGCCCGCTTCGGCACCCTCAAGGGCGTCGACCGCGCCGTCGAGACCGGCGACTTCGTCACCATCGACCTGTCGGCCACCGTCGACGGCAAGGACGTCGAGGACGCCAAGACCACCGGTCTCTCGCACGAGGTCGGCTCGGGCAACCTCATCGACGGTCTCGACGAGGCCATCGTCGGCCTGAAGTCCGGCGAGTCCAAGGAGTTCCCGACCACCCTCGTGGCCGGCGAGTTCGCGGGCAAGGAGGCGGACGTCACCGTCGTCGTCGACTCCGTCAAGGAGCGCGAGCTGCCCGAGCTGGACGACGAGTTCGCCCAGCTGGCGAGCGAGTTCGACACCGTCGAGGAGCTGCGCGCCGACCTCCGCGAGCGCGTCGAGCAGAACAAGAAGCTGGGCCAGGCCGCGGACATCCGCGACGCCGTGCTCGACAAGCTGCTCGAGGCCGTCGAGGTGCCGCTGCCCGAGGCCGTGGTCAAGGAGCAGGCCGACGCCAACGTGCACGACGTGCTGCACCAGGTGGGCCACAACGAGGAGCTCCTCGAGACCGCGCTCAAGGCGCAGGGCACCACTCGCGAGGAGTTCGAGACCCAGGCGCGCGAGTCCGCCGAGAAGCAGGTCAAGGTGCAGCTGCTCCTCGACGCGATCGCCGACGCGCAGGACGTGCAGGTCGACCAGCAGGAGCTGCAGGAGCACATCCTGTTCCAGTCGCAGCGCTACGGCATGCAGCCCGCCGAGTTCATCCAGCAGATCCAGCAGGCCGGTCAGCTGCCCGCCCTCTTCCAGGAGGTCCGTCGCGGCAAGGGCCTCGCGGACGTCGTGCTCGAGGTGACGGTCAAGGACGCCGACGGCAACCCCGTCGACACCAAGGCGCTGTTCGACCGCGAGGACGCCGGCGAGGAGCTCGCCGAGGAGGCCGCTGCCGAGGAGGCCGTGGTCGCCGAGGCGGAGGAGATCACCTCCGAGGCCGACGAGAAGTAGAACCCCGCGGAGCGCCCCGCAGCCGGACCGGCTGCGGGGCGTTTCTGCCCTCAGCGGAGCCGGGCGTGCCGGGGGACGTACCGGCCCTGCGCGTTCGTTAGTGTCGATGACAGCAAAGAAAGGCAGGGAGCAGCGGATGACCTCCAACCCCAGCATGCGGGCCGGAATGGCCGGCCTGAACCTCAACGATTCGGTGTACAGCCGCCTCCTGGAGTCGCGGATCATCTTCCTCGGGAGCGAGGTGAACGACGACATCGCGAACCAGCTCTGCGCGCAGATGCTGCTGCTGTCGGCGGAGGATCCGACCAAGGACATCAACCTCTACATCAACTCGCCCGGCGGCAGCATCTCCGCCGGCATGGCGATCTTCGACACCATGGAGTTCGTCGAGTGCGACGTCGCGACGTACGCGATGGGCATGGCCGCCTCGATGGGTGAGTTCCTGCTCGCCGCCGGCACCAAGGGCAAGCGCTACGCCCTGCCGCACGCGCGCATCATGATGCACCAGCCGTCCGCCGGCATCGGTGGCACCGCGGCCGACATCGCGATCCAGGCCGAGCTGTTCCGCAAGACCAAGATCGAGATGAACCGGCTCAACGCCCAGTTCACCGGCCAGTCGATCGAGCGGATCGAGTCCGACGCCGACCGCGACAAGTGGTTCACGGCCGAGGAGGCCCGGGACTACGGTTTCGTCGATCACGTCGTCAGCCGCGCGAGCTCCGTCAAGTAGCGAGAGGACATTGGAAATGACCGAGGGTTACTACCCCACCACGATGTCGGCCCAGGGCCTGCACGTCCCCGCCACCAACCGCTATGACGTCCCGTCGTTCATCGAGCGCGCGGCGAACGGCAACGAGCGCGTCACCAACCCGTACTCGAAGCTCTTCGACGAGCGCATCATCTTCCTCAAGAACCAGATCGACGAGGTCTCGGCGAACGACGTGATGGCCCAGATCCTGGTGCTCGAGTCGCAGGACCCGGACCGCGACATCACGATCTACATCAACTCGCCCGGCGGCAGCCTCTACGACGCGCTCGGCATCTACGACACGATGCAGTACGTGCACTGCGACGTCGCGACGGTCGTGCTCGGCACCGCGGCGTCGGCCGCCGCGATCCTGCTCGCCGGCGGCACCCCGGGCAAGCGCGCCGCGCTGCCCAACTCGACGGTGCTCATCCACCAGCCCCGGACGGGCGGCTCGATGCGCGGCCAGGTCTCCGACCTGGAGATCCAGGCGGCCGAGATGGAGCGCGCGCGCAACCGCCTCGACGAGATCCTGGCGAGCCACACCGGCCAGACCGTCGAGCAGATCCGCAAGGACACGGATCGCGACAACATCCTCACGGCCGACCAGGCCAAGGAGTACGGCATCGTCGACACGGTGTTCCCGTACCGCAAGGCGTCGGCGAAGTAGTTCGACGGCAGGACACCGGGGGTCGCGACACGCCGCGTGAGCGGGTTCCGCGGCCCCCGGTGCCACCTCTAGCAAGCTGTTCATATCGGTCGCCGGGACGGAAGTTCGCGGGTACCGTCGTACACAGACGCCACCTGCTGAGCAACACGGCAGGTGGGTCATCGGCAAGGGAAGTAGGCACAGGGCATGGCACGGATCGGGGACGGCGCAGACCTGTTGAAGTGCTCTTTCTGCGGAAAGAGTCAGAAGCAGGTCAAGAAGCTGATCGCGGGTCCCGGCGTGTACATCTGCGATGAGTGCATCGACCTGTGCAACGAGATCATCGAAGAGGAACTGGCCGAGACCAGCGACGTGAAGCTGGACGAGCTGCCCAAGCCCGTCGAGATCCGTGACTTCCTGGACAACTACGTCATCGGCCAGGACTCGGCCAAGCGGAACCTCGCCGTGGCGGTCTACAACCACTACAAGCGGATCCAGGCCGGCGAGCGCAAGGACGCCCGCGGCGAGGGCGTGGAGCTGGCGAAGTCCAACATCCTCATGCTCGGCCCCACCGGTTGCGGCAAGACCTACCTCGCGCAGACGCTGGCGAAGATGCTCAACGTGCCCTTCGCCATCGCGGACGCGACCGCCCTCACCGAGGCCGGCTACGTGGGCGAGGACGTCGAGAACATCCTCCTCAAGCTGATCCAGGCCGCCGACTACGACGTCAAGCGCGCCGAGAC
Organism: Tsukamurella ocularis; assembly: GCF_965138335.1. Classification (GTDB taxonomy): domain Bacteria; phylum Actinomycetota; class Actinomycetes; order Mycobacteriales; family Mycobacteriaceae; genus Tsukamurella; species Tsukamurella ocularis_A. The sequence continues at coordinate 178,200 of NZ_CBCSDV010000003.1, read as the reverse complement.
GGGCATCATCTACATCGACGAGGTCGACAAGATCGCCCGCAAGAGCGAGAACCCGTCGATCACCCGCGACGTCTCGGGAGAGGGCGTGCAGCAGGCGCTCCTGAAGATCCTCGAGGGCACGCAGGCGAGCGTCCCGCCGCAGGGCGGCCGCAAGCACCCGCACCAGGAGTTCATCCAGATCGATACGACGAACGTCCTGTTCATCGTGGCCGGTGCCTTCGCCGGGCTGGAGAAGGTCGTGGGCGACCGCATCGGCAAGCGGGGCCTCGGCTTCGGCAACGAGGTGCGGACCAAGGCGGAGGTCGACACGGTCGATCACTTCGCGGACGTGCTGCCCGAGGACCTCATCAAGTTCGGCCTGATCCCCGAGTTCATCGGTCGTCTGCCCGTCATCGCCTCCGTCTCGAACCTCGACAAGGAGTCGCTCGTCTCGATCCTCTCGGAGCCGAAGAACGCGCTCGTCAAGCAGTACCAGCGCCTCTTCGAGATGGACGGCGTCGAGCTCGAGTTCGACGAGGACGCCCTCGGCGCCATCGCCGATCAGGCCATCCACCGCGGCACCGGTGCCCGTGGCCTGCGCGCCATCATGGAAGAGGTGCTCAACCCCGTGATGTTCGACATCCCGTCGCGGGACGACGTCGCCAAGGTCGTCGTCACGGGGGAGACGGTGCGCGACAACGTGCTGCCCACCATCGTGCCCCGCAAGCGCTCCCGCGACGAGCGCCGCGAGAAGAGCGCGTAATCACGTATCGACTGCGCCCCCGGCCGAATCGGCCGGGGGCGCAGTCGTTTCCGATCACGGCGCGCGGAGCCCGCACGGGTCACCGGGCGCGCTGCACCCGCGCCTCGTGCCAGACGGGCTCCGGCGCCTCGCGGACGGCACCGTCGGACCCGAACACCAGGAACCGGTCGAAGGAGCGGGCGAACCACCGGTCGTGGGTCACCGCCAGCACCGTGCCCTCGTAGGCCTCCAGGGCGTCCTGCAGCGCCTCGGCGCTCTCCAGGTCCAGGTTGTCGGTGGGCTCGTCGAGGAGCAGCGCCGTGCTGCCCGCGAACTCCAGCAACAGCACCTGGAAGCGCGCCTGCTGCCCGCCCGAGAGGCTCTCGAAGCGCTGATCCGCCTGGCCGTGCAGCTCGTACCGGCGCAGCGCCGGCATGGAGCGGCCGAGGTCGGCCGCGTGCTCGTGGCGGAGGATCTCCACGAGCGAGCGACCCTGCAGCTCCGGATGGGCGTGGGTCTGGGCGAAGTGCCCCGGCACCACGCGCGCGCCGAGCGTCGCGGCGCCGGTGTGCGCGACGTCCTCGCCCGCGAGGAGCCGCAGGAAGTGCGACTTCCCGGAGCCGTTGGAGCCGAGCACCGCGACCCGCTCGCCGTAGAAGACCTCGAGGTCGAAGGGCTGCATGAGCCCGGTGAGCTCGAGGTTCTTCGCCGTGACGGACCGCACCCCGGTGCGGCCGCCGCGCAGCCGCATGGTGATCTCCTGGCGACGGGGCGGCTCGGGCGGGGGACCGGCCTCCTCGAACCGACGCAGCCGCGTCTGCGCGGCCTGGTACCGCGAGGCCATGCCGTCGTTGAACTTCGCCTGCTCGCGGAGCGTGAGCACCAGCTTCTTCAGCTGGTGGTGCCGCTCGTCCCAGCGTCGGCGGAGCTCGTCGAACCGGGCGAAGCGCTCGTCGCGCGCCTGGTGGAAGGTCGCGAACCCGCCGCCGTGCACCCACGCGTCCGAGCCGCCGGGCGCGGGCTCCACGGCGACGATCCGCGTGGCCGCCCGCGAGAGCAGTTCCCGGTCGTGGCTCACGAACAGCACCGTCTTGGGCGTCTGCCGCAGTTGTTCTTCGAGCCATTCCTTCCCGGGCACGTCGAGGTAGTTGTCCGGCTCGTCCAGCAGCAGTACCTCGGCGTCGCCGCGCAGCAGCGCCTCCAGCGCGAGGCGCTTCTGCTCGCCGCCGGAGAGGGAGGTCAGGCCGCGCCACTGCGCCCGGTCGTAGGGGATGCCCAGCGCGGCGATCGTGCACGCGTCCCACAGGGTCTCGGCCGCGTATCCGCCGGCGTCGCCCCATTCGGTGAGCGCGGTCGCGTACCGCATCTGGTTCGCGTCGCCGTCGTCGTCCATGAGCGCCAGCTCCACCGCATCCAGCTCCTGCGCGGCGGACTGCAGCCGCGGCGGCGCCACCGAGAGCAGCAGGTCGCGCACCGTACGGTCGTCGCGGACCGAGCCGATGAACTGCGGCATCACCCCGACCCCGCCGCTCGAGGTCACCGCGCCGCCGTGCGGCTCCAGCTCGCCCGCGAGCAGCCGCAGCAGCGTCGTCTTCCCGGCGCCGTTGCGGCCGACGAGCGCGGCCACCGCACCGTCGCCGATCCGGAACGAGACGTCGCCGAGCAGCGCCCGCCCGTCGGGCAGGTAGTACTCCACGTGCGTCGCTTCGAGATGTCCCATTCGTCCCATCCTGCGGGGCGGGAAGGTCAACGCGCCACTCGTTTTCCGGAACGTCGCGCACGGGCAAAAGCCCCGCGGAAGTCGCGCGCGTGCGCTGACTAGAATCGTGGGGTGACTACTGAGCCGCAGAACGCCGCCCCGGCCGGTCCGGGCACCGCCGCAGACCGACTTCCCGCCGCCTGGGAGCCCGGTGCGGTAGAGGCGGACATCTACCGCGGCTGGGTCGACGCGGGGTACTTCACGGCCGACAACACCTCGCCCAAGCCGGCGTTCTCGGTGGTCCTGCCGCCCCCGAACGTGACCGGCAGCCTGCACCTCGGCCATGCGCTCGACCAGACCATCACCGACGCGCTGTGCCGCCGCAAGCGGATGCAGGGCTACGAGGTGCTGTGGCTGCCGGGTACCGACCACGCCGGCATCGCCACCCAGTCGCTGGTGGAGAAGCAGCTCACCGCCGAGGGCACCACTCGGCGCGAGATCGGCCGCGAGAAGTTCCTCGAGCGTGCGTGGGCCTTCAAGGAGGCCAGCCACGGCAACATCACCGGCCAGATGCGCCGGATCGGCGTCGGCATCGACTGGTCCCGCGAGCGGTTCACCATGGACGAGGGGCTTTCGCGCGCCGTCCAGACCATCTTCAAGCAGCTCTTCGACGCGGGCCTGATCTACCGGGCCGAGCGCCTGGTCAACTGGTCGCCCGTGCTGCAGACCGGCATCTCCGACCTCGAGGTCGACCACAAGGAGGTCGACGGCGAGCTGGTCTCCTTCCGGTACGGCTCGCTCGACGACGACGAGCCGCACATCGTCTGTGCCACGACGCGACTGGAGACGATGCTCGGCGACACCGCGATCGCCGTCCATCCCGACGACGAGCGCTACCGCGCCCTCGTGGGCACCACGCTGGAGCATCCGTTCACCGGCCGCCGCATCCCGGTGGTGGCCGACGACTACGTCGATCCCGAGTTCGGTTCCGGCGCCGTGAAGATCACCCCCGCGCACGACCCGAACGACTTCGCGCTGGGCCAGCGGCACGACCTGCCCATGCCCACGATCATGGACGAGACCGCCCACATCGTCGGCACCGGAACGCCGTTCGACGGCCTCGACCGGTTCGCCGCGCGCAAGGCGATCCGCGAGGCTCTCGCCGAACAGGGCCGCATCGTCAAGGAGGTGCGGCCGTACCGCCACAGCGTCGGCCACAGCGAGCGCTCCGGGGAGCCGATCGAGCCGCGCCTGTCGATGCAGTGGTGGGTCAAGGTCGATCGGCTGTCCAAGGCCGCGGGCGATGCCGTGCGCAACGGCGACACCACCATCGTCCCCGAGTCGCTCGCGCCGCGGTTCTTCGACTGGGTCGACGAGATGCACGACTGGAACATCTCCCGCCAGCTGTGGTGGGGCCACCGCATCCCGGTCTGGTACGGCCCCGCCGACGCCGAGGGCAACCGCGACGTGGTGTGCTGCGGCCCCGACGACGTGCCGCCCGCCGGTTACGAGCAGGACCCCGACGTCCTCGACACCTGGTTCAGCTCCGGCCTGTTCCCGTTCTCGACCATGGGCTGGCCCGAGCAGACCGCCGACCTGGCGAAGTTCTATCCCACGTCCACCCTGGTCACCGGCTACGACATCATCTTCTTCTGGGTCGCCCGGATGATGATGTTCGGCACCTTCGTCGGCGAGGAACCGGGCGCGCCCGGCACGGTGCCCTTCCAGGAGGTGCTGCTGCACGGCCTGGTGCGCGACGAGTTCGGCCGCAAGATGTCGAAGTCGAAGGGCAACGGCATCGATCCGCTGGACTGGGTCGACGAGTACGGCGCCGACGCGCTGCGCTTCACGCTGGCCCGCGGCACCATCCCCGGCGCCGACCTCAACGTGGGCGCCGACGCCGCCGCGAGCAGCCGGAAGTTCGCCACCAAGCTGTTCAACGCCACCAAGCTGGCGCTGATGAACGACGCCCGCGTCGGCGAGCTGCCGGACCGCGCGTCGCTCACCGACGCCGACCGCTGGATCCTCGACCGGCTCGCCGCCGTGCAGGCGGAGGCCGACGCGGCCTTCGACAACAACGAACTGGGCAAGGGCTGCGAGGCGCTGTACCACTTCGCGTGGGACGAGCTGTGCGACTGGTACCTCGAGGTCGCCAAGCTGCAGCTGCACGCCGCCGACGACACCGGTGACGCGGCCCTCGGTGACAACACCCGCCTCGTGCTCGGCAAGGCCCTCGACGTGGTCCTGCGCATGCTGCACCCGACGATGCCGTTCGTCACCGAGGTGCTGTGGAAGGCCCTGACCGGCGGCACCTCGCTCGTGATCGCCGACTGGCCGACGCGCGACTGGGCCCCGGGGGAGATCCCCGCCGACGGCGTCGAATCCGCCCGCCGCTTCGCGGATCTGCAGCGGCTGGTCACCGAGATCCGTCGCTTCCGCAGCGACCAGCTGCTCAAGCCCGGGCAGCGCGTCGCCGCGCGCCTCAGCGGCCTCGACGAGGCGGGCCTGACCTCGCTCGCCGCCGCGGCCGCGAGCCTGTGCCGGCTCACCCCGCCGGAGGACGGCTTCGCGGCGACCGCCTCGCTGGAGGTCCGCCTCGTGGGCGGCACCGTCACCGTCGAGCTGGACACGTCCGGCACCGTCGACCTGGGAGCCGAGCGGGCGCGCCTGGAGAAGGACCTCAAGGCCGCGCAGAAGGAGCTCGACGGGACCACTGCGAAGCTCGGGAACGAGGCCTTCCTGGCCAAGGCGCCCGACGCGGTCGTCGACAAGATCCGCACGCGGCAGACCGTCGCGCAGGAGGAGGTCGAGCGCCTCACCGCCCGGATCGCGCAGCTCGGCGGGAGCGCCGCGTGACGGTGCCCGCCTTCGCCGCCGACCCCGACGACCTCGCCGAACTGGCGCAGGTCGAGGCGGAACTCGACCAGCGCTGGCCGGAGACCAAGATCGAGCCCTCGCTCACGCGGATCGCCGCGCTGATGCAGTTGCTCGGTTCGCCGCAGGACGCGTACCCGTCCATCCAGGTCGCCGGGACCAACGGCAAGTCGTCGACGGCGCGGATGATCGACGCTCTGCTGCTGGCCTTCTCGCGCCGCACCGGCCGGATCACCAGCCCGCACCTGCAGCTCGCCACCGAGCGCATCGCGATCGACGGCGCGCCGCTCACCGCGAAGCAGTACGTGGAGACCTACCGCGAGCTCGAGCCCTTCATCGAGCTCGTCGATGCGCAGTCCGAGGCCGCCGACGGGCCGCGGATGAGCAAGTTCGAGGTGCTCACCGCCATGGCCTTCGCGGCCTTCGCCGAGGCCCCCGTCGACGTGGCCGTCGTGGAGGTCGGGCTCGGCGGCACGTGGGACGCCACGAACGTGGTGACCGCGGAGGTCGCCGTCATCACCCCGATCGGCCTCGACCACGTGGAGATCCTGGGCCCCGACCTCGCGTCGATCGCGGGGGAGAAGGCGGGCATCGTCAAGCGCGCCCCCGAGCGGCTCATCCCGAAGGACACCGTGATGATCGTGGGCAAGCAGGAGCCCGCGGCCATGGACGTGCTGCTGCGCAAGGCCGTCGAGGCCGACGCCGCCGTCGCGCGCGAGGGCTCGGAGTTCGCGGTGGTCGAGCGCCGCGTCGCCGTCGGCGGGCAGCAGCTGACCCTGCAGGGCCTCGGCGGCGTCTACGACGACGTCTTCCTGCCCTTGCACGGCGAGCATCAGGCCAACAACGCCGCGGTGGCCCTCGCCGCCGTCGAGGCCTTCTTCGGCGCCGGCGCCGACCAGCAACTCGACATCGACACGGTGCGCGAGGGTTTCGCGAACGCCGCGTCGCCCGGCCGGCTGGAGCGCGTCCGCAGCGCCCCGACGGTGCTGCTCGACGCCGCGCACAACCCGCACGGCGCGCAGGCGCTGGCCCGGACGATCGAGACCGAGTTCGGCTTCCGCACCCTGATCGGCGTCGTCTCCGTGCTCGCCGATAAGGACGCCGTCGGCGTGCTGACGGCGCTCGAGCCCGTGCTCGACACCGTCGTCGTGACGCACAACGGCTCGCCCCGCGCGCTCGAGGTCGAACGGCTCGCGGCGATCGCCGAGGAGATCTTCGGCGAGGACCGCGTCGTCACCTCGCCCACCATGGTCGACGCGGTGGAGACGGCCGTCGCGCTCGCCGACCAGGAATCCGACGACGAGGACGGGCCCGCCTCGGGCGTGGGCGTCCTCATCACCGGCTCCGTGGTCACCGCCGGCGCCGCGCGCTCGCTGTTCGGAAAGGAACCCCAGTGACGGGAACCCCCGCATCCAACCCCAGGTTCACCCCGCCGCCGAAGGACCCGTGGAAGAGCTTCCGCGGCATCCTCTCCGGCACGCTGATCCTCGAGCTGATCGTGATCCTGCTGGCGCTGCCGGTCGTGATCCGTCTCTCGCCGGGACTGTCCGGGTTGAAGGTCGCGTACGTGCTGATCCTGGCCGCGGCCTGCTTCGCCGGGTGCATGGTCGTCAAGAAGCCGTGGGCCATCCCGGCCTTCCTCGCGCTGCAGGTCGCGGTCATCGCCGGCTTCGTCGTGCATTGGGGTATCGGCGCCGTGGGCGTCGTCTTCGGCATCGTCTGGGCGTACATCGCCTACATCGAGCGCGACGTGAAGCAGCGCATGGCGGAGGGCCGCCTCCCGGGGCAGGAGCCGATCGCCGAGTGAGGCCCGTTACGCTGTTGCCGTGACTGAGCGGACTCTGATTCTCATCAAGCCCGACGGCGTGCGGCGCGGCCTCTCCGGGGAGATCCTGGCGCGCATCGAGCGGAAGGGCCTCACCATCGCGGCCCTCGAGCTCAAGCACGTCTCGACCGAGGTGGCCGAGGGCCACTACGCCGAGCACAAGGAGAAGCCGTTCTTCGGCTCCCTGCTCGAGTTCATCACCTCGGGGCCCGTTGTGGCCGCCGTGCTGGAGGGTCCGCGCGCGATCGCCGCGTTCCGCCAGCTCGCCGGCGGCACCGACCCGGTCGAGAAGGCCGTGCCCGGCACCATCCGCGGCGACTTCGGCCTCGAGACCCAGGAGAACCTGGTGCACGGCTCCGACTCGCCCGAGTCCGCTGCGCGCGAGATCGCCCTCTGGTTCCCCGGTCTCGCCTGACCTGCAGGAACCCGTTCCATACCCCCGATCCCACGGGCCCGCCCGCGCGACATCGCGCGGCGCGGGCCCGATACTTTTCCGCACTGCCTGTGGCGTGTGGGATACTGACCTCGGACGCACGTCGGCGCGCGCAACCGTGCAGCGCCGACCGGCCCGGCTGGCTCGCAGAACGTCGAACCAGCGTGCGCCACGCACGAGACACGTGCAGACCTTGACAAACGTGGGGCGGTAGGAGAACTCCTTCGCCCGCACCACATGACACGCCCCCGCGTGGCCGCGACCAGCAGTGATCGCGCCCGGGGGTCGGTAGGAGATATTGAGTGGCCGACAACACGTCGCCGGAAGAACAGAACAACGAAGCTCGGGAGGAGTTCCCGCAGAAGCTGCGCGTCCACGCGCTGGCGCGTTTGCTGGGCCTGACCAGCAAGGAGGTGCTCGCGCACCTCGGCGAGCTGGGCTTCGTCGCGCGCAGCGCGCATTCGAGCATCGACCGCAGCGCCGCCGAGCGCGTGCGTGATCGCATCGCGGAGACGGCGGGGGCCGGGGCGACGGACGCCGCGGAACCCGCGCCCGAGCCCGCGGTCGAGGCGCCCGGCGCGGAGCAGCCCAGCGCGGAGCAGTCCGCCCCGGCGGAGCAGCCCGCGCAGCAGCCGGCCCCCGAGAGCACCCCGTCGCTGTTCTCGGCCGCCGCGGTCGCCGAGCCCGTCGCCGACCAGGCGCCGGCGGCGTCGTTCGACGCGAACGCCCCGCTGTTCCTGCAGCCCGAGGTCGAGCAGGCGCCGCGCAAGGCGCGCGCCGCGAAGAAGGACGCCGAGGCGGCCCCGGACACCGCTCCCGCCGACGACACGGCCGATGTCGCCGCAGCCGCGGAGGCGCCCGCCACCGCGGACGCCGAGCCCGACACCGAGCAGGCCGATGCCACCCCGTCGACCGAGGAGGCCGGTGAGCAGAACGGCGACGACGAGGGGGCCGGCAACCGCCGCCGCCGCCGTGGCCGTCGGGGCCGCGGTCGCGGTCGCGGCGAGAACGCCGACGAGCAGGACGGCCAGGAGCAGAACGACGGCGACAAGTCCGGTGCGCCCGCCCAGGGCGACGCCGCACAGGCCGCCGAGAAGACCGTCGACGACGCCGCAGCCGACCAGGCCGACGGTGGTAAGGCCGACGAGGCCTCGGCGGACGAGTCCGACGGAGACGACGTCGAGGACGTGACCGACGGTGGCTCGCGTCGCCGCCGGCGTCGGCGGCGCCGGCGCGGCACGGGCGAGGACGGCGCGGAGACCGCTCCGACCGACGACCCGCCCAACACCGTGGTGCACGAGCGTGAGCCGCGGCAGCGGACGCGGCGCGACGAGGTGCGCGGCATCAGCGGCTCGACCCGCCTGGAGGCCAAGCGTCAGCGCCGCCGCGACGGACGCGACACCGTGCGCCGCCGCCCGCCGATCCTCACCGAGTCGGAGTTCCTCGCGCGCCGCGAGGCCGTCGACCGCGTGATGGTCGTGCGCGAGCGCACCGGCGTCGGCCCGTCGGAGGGGCAGGACGGCCACACCGTGCCGCACCCGCAGGACTACACCCAGGTCGCCGTCCTCGAGGACGGCGTGCTGGTGGAGCACTTCGTCACGTCGTCGAGCTCGGCGTCGATGGTCGGCAACATCTACCTGGGCCGCGTGCAGAACGTGCTGCCCTCGATGGAGGCCGCGTTCGTCGACATCGGCCGCGGCCGCAACGGCGTCCTGTACGCCGGCGAGGTCAACTGGGACGCCGCCGGCCTCGACGGCAACGCCCGCAAGATCGAGCAGGCCCTCAAGCCCGGCGATCAGGTGCTGGTGCAGGTGTCCAAGGACCCGGTCGGCCACAAGGGCGCCCGCCTGACCACGCAGATCTCCCTCGCCGGCCGCTTCCTGGTCTACGTGCCCGGCGGCGGCTCCGCCGGCATCTCCCGCAAGCTGCCCGACACCGAGCGCAAGCGCCTCAAGGAGATCCTCAAGGAGATCGTCCCGGCCGACGCCGGTGTGATCATCCGCACCGCCTCCGAGGGCGTCAGCGCCGAGGAACTGGCGGGCGACGTCGCGCGGCTGCAGGCCCAGTGGGCCGAGATCGAGGAGGCCTCCTCGCAGAAGGGCGTCAAGGCGCTCTACGAGGAGCCCGATCTCCTGGTCAAGGTCGTGCGCGACCTGTTCAACGAGGACTTCAGCAAGCTCGTGATCGAGGGCGGCCGCGCCTGGGGCACCGTCGAGAAGTACGTGTCCACCGTCGCGCCCGACCTGATGCCCCGCGTGGAGAAGTTCGAGAAGGCCCACGCCGACGCGCCGGACGTCTTCGCGACCTACCGCATCGACGAGCAGCTCGCCAAGGCGATGGACCGCAAGGTCTGGCTGCCGTCGGGCGGCACGCTCGTCATCGACCGCACCGAGGCCATGACGGTCGTCGACGTCAACACGGGCAAGTTCACCGGCGCCGGCGGCAACCTCGAGGAGACCGTCACCCGGAACAACCTCGAGGCGGCCGAGGAGATCGTGCGGCAGATGCGCCTGCGCGACATCGGCGGCATGATCGTCGTCGACTTCATCGACATGGTCCTCGAGTCCAACCGCGACCTCGTGCTGCGCCGCCTCACCGAGGCGCTCGGCCGCGACCGCACCCGCCACCAGGTCTCCGAGGTCACCTCGCTGGGCCTGGTCCAGATGACCCGCAAGCGGATCGGCACCGGCCTCGTCGAGGCCTTCTCCACGCCGTGCCAGGCCTGCGCGGGCCGCGGCATCATCGTCCACGACGCGCCCGTCGAGTCGTCGGGCGGCGGCGAGGACGGCGGCCGCTCCGGCGACAAGGCCGAGGGCTCGGGTCGCAAGAAGCGCAAGCGCGCCAAGTCCGACGGTGCCGCCCAGGCCTCGTCGGCCCCGCCCGCGGCGGCCGCCAAGGAGCCCGCGGTGCACAAGGGCGAGCACCCGATGTTCCGCGCGATGGCGGCGCATCACGACGACGACGCGCCCGAGAGCGCCGGCGCCCCCGAGGCGCAGGTCGCCGAGGCTCCGTCCGAGGCCACGACCGCCGACCGGGCCGCCGTCGAGCAGGTCGTCGAGGTCGTCGCCGAGGCTCAGGGGAGCGACGCGCCCGGGGCCTCGGTCGCGCGGCCCGCCGAGTCCGAGACTCCTTCCGAGCCCGTGACGCCTGCCGAGCCCGAGCAGCCGGCCGAGGCGGCGGCACCGTCGGCGCCCCGGCGTCGGCGGGTGGCGCGCAAGGCGCCCACCACCACATCGGCCGCCCCGCAGACGATCGTCGTCGACANCGCGGCCCCCGCGCCCGACGCCCCGGCGGTCTCCACCCCGGCGGTCGACGGTGCCGGTGCCTCGGTGGCGGAGCCCGCGCGCAAGCGGGCCCGCCGGCGTGCCGCCGCTCGCCCCGCGGGTCCCGCGGCGGGCGGGCCCGAGAGTGACGGTGCCGACAAGGCGGACCAGCCGGTTTGACCCTGTTGCCGGCCGTCCCGTAACCTGGGAAGGTCGCTTTTCCGGCGGCGCGCTCGTGCGTGCGTGTTCCGGAGTACCCGCGTGATACGAGCCGCGCACCTGGCGCGCGCTGAACTACGAGATGTGTAAGAAGAGGTAAGTCCGAAGATGGCCACGTATGCGATCGTCAAGACCGGCGGCAAGCAGTACAAGGTCGCCGTCGGCGACCTGGTGAAGGTCGAGAAGATCGACGGTGAGGTCGGCAGCAGCGTCAAGCTGCCCGTCGCTCTGGTCGTCGACGGCGCGAACCTCACCACCGACGCCGCGGCGCTGGAGAAGATCTCCGTGACCGGCGAGGTCGTGGATCAGGTCAAGGGACCGAAGATCCGGATCCACAAGTTCAAGAACAAGACCGGCTACCACAAGCGTCAGGGCCACCGGCAGAAGCTGACGGTCGTCAAGGTGACCGCGATCGCCTGACCGGCGAACCCAGACAACGAACACCTTTTAGTACAGGAGCAGCCAGATGGCACACAAGAAGGGCGCGTCCAGCTCGCGCAACGGTCGTGATTCCAACGCCCAGCGACTGGGCGTGAAGCGGTTCGGTGGCCAGAAGGTCAGCGCCGGCGAGATCCTGGTCCGCCAGCGCGGCACCCACTTCCACCCCGGCGTCGGCGTCGGTCGTGGCGGCGACGACACCCTGTTCGCCCTCGCGGCGGGTGCGGTGGAGTTCGGTACGAAGCGTGGCCGCAAGACGGTCAACATCGTGCCGGTCGCTGTGGAGGCCTAGTCCGCAGCAGCACACGGTTTTCTCGAAGGCGGGCGTGGTCTCCTCACTGTGAGACCCGCCCGCCTTCGGCTTTTCCGCCCGCGCCCACCGGCGCAGGCACACAGGTAGAAAGAGGTTCCCCATGTCCAGGTTCGTCGACCGGGTGACGGTGCACGTCACGGCCGGTAACGGTGGCCACGGCTGCGCCTCGATCCACCGGGAGAAGTTCAAGCCGCTCGGCGGCCCCGACGGCGGCAACGGCGGCCGCGGCGGCTCCGTGATCCTCGAGGTCGATCCGCAGGTGCACACGCTGCTCGACTTCCACTTCCGTCCGCACCTCAAGGCCACCAACGGCAAGCCCGGCGAGGGCGGCAACCGCGAGGGCAAATCCGGTCAGGACGTCGTCCTCAAGGTGCCGGACGGCACCGTCGTGCTCGACACCGACGGCAAGATGCTGGCCGACCTCGTGGGCGCCGGCACCCGCTTCGACGCGGCCCAGGGCGGCCGCGGCGGCCGCGGCAACGCGGCCCTCGTCTCCAAGGCCCGCAAGGCCCCCGGCTTCGCCCTGCTCGGCGAGGAGGGGCAGGCCCGCGACCTGGTGCTCGAGCTCAAGTCCGTCGCCGACGTGGGGCTCGTCGGCTTCCCGTCCGCGGGCAAGTCGTCGCTGGTCTCCGTCCTCTCGGCAGCGAAGCCGAAGATCGCCGACTACCCGTTCACCACCCTGGCGCCGAACCTCGGCGTCGTCTCGGCGGGGGAGACCACCTTCACCATCGCCGACGTGCCCGGCCTCATCCCCGGTGCGTCGACCGGTCGTGGCCTCGGCCTGGACTTCCTGCGCCACCTCGAGCGCTGCGCGGTGCTCGCGCACGTCGTGGACTGCGCGACCCTGGAGCCGGGCCGTGACCCCGTCAGCGACGTCGACGCGCTGGAGGCCGAGCTGGCCGCCTACCAGCCGGCGCTCGCCGCCGACACCGGCCTGGGCGAGCTCTCCGAGCGCCCGCGCATCGTGGTGCTCAACAAGGCCGACGTGCCCGACGCCGAGGAGCTCGCCGAGATGGTGCGCCCCGAGTTCGAGGCGCGCGGCTGGCCCGTCTTCGTGATCTCCGCGGTCGCGCACACCGGCCTGCGCGAGCTCACCTTCGCGCTCGCCGATCTGGTGCAGAAGTACCGCGCCGAGCTGGGCACCCCCGTCGCGCGGCGGCCCGTCATCCGTCCCATCGCGATCGACGAGTCCGGTTTCGAGGTCATCTCCGACCCGGATCAGCCGGGCGGCTTCATCGTGCGCGGCCCGCGGCCGGAGCGGTGGATCAAGCAGACCCCGTTCGACAACGACGAGGCCGTCGGCTTCCTCGCCGACCGCCTCAACCGGCTCGGCGTCGAGAAGGAGCTGATCAAGCTCGGGGCGGAGCCCGGCGCCCCGGTCACCATCGGCGACGTGTGCTTCAACTGGGAGCCCTCGCTCGGCACCATCGACGACGTGCCCGTCACGGGGCGTGGCACCGACATCCGGCTCGAGCAGAACGACCGCGTGGGCGCGGCCGAACGCCGCCACCAGCACGACGTGCGTCGCGGCCTGGCGAGCGACGACGAGGACGACGAATGACGGAAGCGTCGGGGGCGCTCGCGGGCTCCGACCTTCTCGCCGGCGACATGCGCGCCGTGGTCGCGGGTGCCCGCAAGCTCGTCGTGAAGATCGGCAGTTCGGCGCTGACCGACCTGGAGCACGGGCTCGCCTCCGATCGGCTCGACGCCCTCACCGACGCCGTCGTCGCGCGACTCGACCGAGGGACCGAGGTCATCGTCGTCTCGTCCGGCGCGATCGGCGCCGGGATGGCTCCGCTGGGCCTCAAGCGCCGCCCGACGGACCTCGCGACCAAGCAGGCCGTGGCCTCGGTGGGCCAGCTGCAGCTCGCCAACGCCTGGGGCGCGTCGTTCCGCCGCTACGAACGCATCGTCTCGCTCGTGCTGCTCACCGCGCACGACATCGGCCTACGGGTGCACGCCGCGAACGCGCAGCGCACCCTGGACCGGCTGCGCACGCTGGGCGCCGTCCCGATCATCAACGAGAACGACGTGGTGGCCTCGAACGAGGTCCGCTTCGGCGACAACGACCGGCTCGCGGCCCTGGTCGCGCACCTGACGGGAGCCGACGCCCTGGTCCTGCTGTCCGACGTCGACGGCCTGTACGACGGGGACCCCCGCAAGGGCGCGGCCTCGCTCATCGCCGCCGTCGACGGGCCCGAGGACCTCGACGGGGTCGTCGCGGGCTCGGGCGGCGCGCTCGGCACGGGCGGCATGGCGTCGAAGCTCTCGGCGGCCCGCCTCGCGGCCGACGCGGGCGTGCCCGTGCTCCTCACCGCCGCGGCGCTCGCCGACCGGGCGCTCGACGGTGCCGATGTGGGCACCGTCTTCCGTCCCCGCGCCGTGCGCCTCTCGGCGCGACGGTTCTGGGTGCGGCACGCCGCCGACGTGCACGGCGACCTGACCCTCGACGACGGTGCCGTCGCCGCGGTCGTCGACCGGCGTCGCTCGCTGCTCCCCGCCGGCGTCACGGCGGTCAGGGGCACCTTCTCCGGCGGCGACGTGGTGAACCTACGCGACCTGCGCGGCGCCGTCCGGGCCCGGGGCGTGGCGGCCTACGACCACACCGAGCTCGAGACGATGCTCGGCCGCGACACCACCGACCTGCCGGAGGGCCTGCGGCGACCCGTGGTCCACGCGGACGATCTGGTGCCGGTGCGCTGACCCCGCGGAGTCAGGATCGGGCAGCGGAGACCAGGACCCGCAGGGCCTCGATCCGCTCATCGACGGTGCCGGAGACCTTCGCGAGCAGAGTGCCGACGCCGGCTCCGCGGTAGGCGGCGACCCGCTCCGCGACGCGTGCGGGACTACCGATGATGTTCGTCAGGCCGCCCAGTTCGAGCGGCACGGCCGCCCGGGCGGCGTCCTTGTCGCCCGACTGCCAGAGCCGCGCGACCTCGTCGATGCGGTCGGCGAAGCCGAGGCGGGCGAAGGCCCGGTTGTAGAAGTTCTCCTTGCCCGAGCCCATCGCTCCGATGGTGAACGCGTAGCCCGCGGCGTGTTGGGCGATGAGCTCCTCGGTGCGCGCGGGATCGTCCGTGATCTCCAGGGCCACCGGAGCCACGAGGTCGAGCGCGTCCAATCCGCGTCCGCCGCGGGCGGCGCCCTCGGCGAGGGGGCCGAGGAAGACGTCGGCGAGCTCGGGGATGAAGGCGTTGCCGAGCCACCCGTCGGCCACCTCGCCGGTGAGCCGAAGGTTCGCGGGCCCCATGGCGGCCACGTAGATCGGCAGTTCCGCGGGGAGGAGCGCGGGTACCAGCGCGGCGCCACGGCTGTCGGGCAGCGGTAACCGGTACTCCTGCCCGTCGTAGCGCAGGCGTTCCCCGCGTCCGATCATCCGGACGATGTCGATGGTCTCGCGGGTGCGCCGCACCGGCTTGCCGAACGGCACGCCGTGCCAGCCCTCCATGACAGCGGGGCCGGACACGCCGACGCCGAGCGTGAATCGTCCCCCGGAGAGCTGCTGCAGGCTGAGGGCGGATCCCGCGAGCATGGCGGGGGTGCGCGAGCCCAGTTGGACGACGAAGGTACCCAGGCCGATCGTGCTCGTGCGCGCGGCCAGGTACGAGAGGCCCGTCAATGCGTCGTAGCCCCAGATCTCGGGAGCCCACACCGAGTCGACGCCGATCGCCTCGGCGGCCTGGACGAATTCGACCGCATCCGGTTCCTGCGGCTGTACGACGACTCCGACGCGCATTTCTTCCCCTCTCGACGGTGCGATCGTCCTAGACTATGGTCCCGAACATAGTTTGGGAAGGGGATCGTCATGCGCTACCGCGATACGCCCACCGTGCAGGAGACGCTCGTCGTCGCGGCGCCGCCCGAGCGGGTGTGGGAACTGGTCACGGACGTCGGCATGCCCGCCCGGTTCTCGGCCGAGCTCGGTTCGGTCGAGTGGATCGAGGGCGCGCAGGTCGCAGTGGGGAACCGGTTCCGCGGCCACAACAGCCACGAGGCGCTGGGTGACTGGTCCACCGACTCGACGGTCGTCGAGGTCGAGGACGGCCGTCGGTGGGTGTGGAACGTGCAGGGTCCGGACGGCGACGTGATGGCGTCGTGGGGTTTCGAAGTGGAGCCGGTCCGGGCCGGCACGTTGGTCCGGCAGTGGGGCCGGATGGGTCCGGGGCGCTCGGGCTTGAGCTACGCGATCGAGCGCATGCCCGAGAAGGAGGGCCGGATCATCGACAACCGGCTCGCCGAGTGGCGTGCGGGCATCGAGGCCAACCTCCACGGGATCGCCGGGCTGTGCGGCGATCCTGGGCCCGCGGACTGACGGAGCGACGATGCCACCCCACGGAGAGACCCGACGCCGCATGCTCGATGCGGCGATCGCGGTGATGCGGGAGCGCGGCGCTGTCGGTCTGTCGGTGGACGAGGTGCTCGCGCGGAGCGGCGCGCCGCGCGGGTCGGTGTACCACCACTTCCCCGGCGGGCGCGCGGAACTGCTGCGCCGCACCGTGGAGCATGCGGGGGAGTCCTACACGGGGATGATCGAGCGGGCCGCGGCGGGCGGGGCGCCGGCGGCGATCGAACGCATGGTGCGGTTCTGGCGGGAGGTGTTGGTGGACAGCGACTTCCGTGCCGGGTGTCCTATCGTGGCGGCGGCGGTCAATCCGGGGCCCGGCGGCGACGAGCTGGCCGGACAAGCTGCCGCCGTCTACGACGGCTGGCACCGCGCGGTCGCCGACGCCTTCGCCGCGGACGGGGCCTCCCGGGACCGCGCGGACGCGCTCGCCACCACCGTCCTGGCGGCGCTCGACGGGGCCGTCTCGCTCTCCCGGGTCCGCCGCGACCTCGCGCCGCTCGACACGGTCGCCGCCACGCTTCGTGGGCTGGCGGCCGAAGGCCTGCCCACCGGCTGACCGACGGGGCCGGCCGGAGCGGGCCGGTTCAGACCTGGGCGCCCTCGAGGTCGCGCCGCAGGGCGGCCTCGGAGGCCTTGACGGCCTGCACGGCGAAGGGCTCGATGATCATGCCGAGCGCCTTGCCGGCGAGTCCGCCGGGAAGCTCGTAGGTGAACTCGACGGCGAGCTCGGTGACGTCGTCGCCGGCGGCGCTGAACGTCCAGCGCGAGGTGGTCTTGAAGCCCGCGATCGAGGTCAGCGTGATGAGACGGTCCTCCTCGAACTCCGTCACCCGCACGACCGAACCGATCTCCTTCGGGCCGATCTTGACGGCGGAGTCGTACGTGGCGCCGAGGCCGTAGTCCTTCTCGCCCTGCGGGACGAACCGGCTGATCCCGAAGAACCACTGCGGCACGGTCCGGTAGTCCGCGACGTGGGCGAACGCGGTGCTCACGGGGACGGACGCGGTCGCGGTGTGGTGGATGGTGGTCATGGAGCCTCCGGCCTCGGCGATCAGGGACGACGTACGTATGGGACCCGGTGTCCCGGGTGACCACCGGCGACCCTACATGCCCCACCAGCGGATTCATACATTCAGGTAGGAAGTGTCCATCATCGTGGTACATTTTTGTCAGAACTGTGTCAGCCCAACAGGAGGAGTCCGTCGTGGCACTGCACATCACCCACATGGGTCGCACCCGCGGCCGCCCGTTCCCGGGGCAGGCGGAGTACGAGCAGACCCTGCAGGACCTGTCCGAGGCCTCCGTGCAGCGCAACTTCGACCCCTACGTCGACATCGACTGGGATTCGCCGGAGCTGGCGGTGACGCCGGACGATCCGCGGTGGATCCTCGACTCCCGCTTCGATCCGATCGGTCGTACCGAGTGGTACCGGGCGCAGCCGCGCGCCAAGCAGATCGAGATGGGCATGTGGCGCCAGGCCAACGTGGCCAAGGTGGGGCTGCAGTTCGAGTCGGTGCTGATCCGCGGCATCATGCAGTACACCGCCCTGCAGCCGAACAACTCCCCGGAGTTCCGCTACGCCACGCACGAGGCGAAGGAGGAGTGTCAGCACACGCTGATGTTCCAGGAGTTCGTCAATCGGATCGGGATGGACGTCCCCGGCGGTCCGCTGTGGTTCCGCCGCCTGTCGCCGCTCATCCCGTTGGCGGCCACCACCTTCCCGATGATCTT
This sequence comes from Tsukamurella ocularis, assembly GCF_965138335.1. Lineage (GTDB taxonomy): Bacteria > Actinomycetota > Actinomycetes > Mycobacteriales > Mycobacteriaceae > Tsukamurella > Tsukamurella ocularis_A. Next base: position 160,339 of record NZ_CBCSDV010000003.1, on the reverse strand, counting down.
CTACATGGGCGTCCTCGGCGGCGAGGAGCCGATCGACCACGTGCAGAAGCAGTTCCTGCGCTCCGGCATCGAACAGCACCCCACGATGACCGCGGTCATGCAGCTCCACGTGGCGGAGGAGGCGCGGCACATCTCCTTCGCTCATCAGCTGCTGGAGCACCGGATCCCCACGCGCGGCGCCTTTCCTCGGTTCCTGCTCTCGCTGGCGCTGCCGCTCGTCATGCGCTCGCTGCTCACGGCGATCGCGGTGCCGCCGCGGCAGTTCCGCAAGCGTTTCGACATCCCCCGCGAGGTGTGGAAGGAGATGTACTGGCGCTCGCCCGAGTCCCAGGCGATGAAGCGCGAGGTCTTCGGCGACGTGCGGCTGCTGGCCGAGAAGACGAAGCTGATGAACCCGGTCTCTCGCGTGCTGTGGCGCGTCCTCGGCATCGACGGTCGCGTCTCGCGCTTCCGCAGCGAGCCCGCCTACTCCGCCGGCTGACCGGCCCCCACCGATCCGCCTGGAGCGGAACTGCCGTGAGCGGTTCCGCCCCAGGCGGATTCGTCTGTCCACGGCCCGGAGTCGGCGCAATCATGGGTGCATGAGTGATAACCCGAAGGTCCCGCACTTCACCGAGGGCGTGCGCCGCGAGCTCTACGACCGCCGGGTCGTGATCCTCGACGGTCCGCTCGACGACGACAACGGCTCCCTCCTCGCCACCCAGATCCTCTCGCTCGCCTCCGCAGGTTCGGCCGACATCGCGCTGTGGATCCACTCGCCCGGCGGCTCCGTCCCGTCGATGCTCGCGATCCGCGACGTGATGCGGCTCGTCCCGTGCGACGTCTCCACGCTGGTCCTGGGCATCGCGTACAGCGCCGGGCAGTTCCTGCTCTCGGCCGGCGCACCGGGCAAGCGCCGCGCCCTCCCGCACGCCCGCGTCCTCATGCACCAGGGCTCCGCGGGCATCGGCGGCACCGCGGTCGACATCGAACTGCAGGCGGGCGACCTGCGGCACACCCGGGACACCGTGCTGGGCCTGATCGCCGAGGACACCGGCCGTCCCCTGGAGCAGATCTTCGAGGACTCGCTGCACGACCGCTGGTACACGGCGGAGCAGGCCCGCGAGTACGGGTTCATCGACGAGATCGTGGATTCGTTCGACACCGTCGTGCCGGTCCGGCGGCGCGCGGGGTTCGACCTGACGGGAGCCGTCCGATGAGCACCTACACCATCCCCAACGTCATCGATCGACGGCCGAACGGCGAGCGGATCACCGACGTCTACTCGCACCTGCTGTCGGAGCGGGTCGTCTACCTCGGCACCGCGATCGACGCGGGCGTCGCGAACGCGATCGTCGCGCAGCTGCTCTTCCTCGCCTCCGACGGCGACGGCGAGATCCAGTTGTACATCAACTGCGAGGGCGGCGATCCCAGCGCGGCGCTCGCGATCTACGACACGATGCGCTACATCCGGCCCGCCATCGCGACCACGTGCGTCGGCCAGGCCGTCGCGGTCGGCGCGCTCCTCCTCGCGGGCGGCGCCCCCGGCCGTCGGATGGGCCTGCCCCACGCGCGGGTGGTGCTGCACCAGCCCTCCGCACAGGGGCGCGGCACCATCCCCGACCTGATCCTCCAGGCCGACGAGGTGATCCGCGTCCGGGCGCAGATGGAACAGGTGCTGGCGCGGCACACCGGGCGGACGACCGCCGAGCTGCGGGCCGATACCGATCACGACCGGGTCTTCACCGCCGAGGCGGCCGTCGCCTACGGCCTCATCGACGAGGTGATCGAGGAGGCCTGACGGCGCACGGCCCGACGGTTCATGCGGCCAGCGCCAGCAGGCGCGGCCCCGGAGCGGTGGGGGCGGGGGAGACCGGGCCCGGCGCGGGTGCCGGCCGGGCGGTCAGATCGAGGCGCAGGACAGGGCGGGCGGCACCCAGGCGGCGGCCCACCTCGACCGCGACGGCGCCGACGCCGGTGCCGAGCGCCCCGGCGATCGCGGCCAGCATCTCGCTCGACGGGTCCTTGAGGCCGCGCTCGATCTCCGAGAGGTACTGCGGTGAGATCCCCGCGCGCTCGGCGGTGTCGGCCAGTCGCTCGCCCCGCTCGTGCCGCAGCCGGCGCAGATGGGCGCCGAGCTCGTGCCGGAACAGTGCCTCGCTGCGGGTCTCCATGGCCTCACGCTACGACGGGCGGGGTCCCGGCACCGTCGGATCCGCTGTGAGCAGCGCGGGCGATGATTGCGTACCCTCCATGGGCATGGTGGACTTCGACCGTAGAGCGTTCCTCGTCGCGGGCACGGGCGCCGTGCTGTCGACCCTCACAACGGTCGCCGCGGGCAGGGTCGCCGCGGCGCCCGCTCCGGGGCAGAAGGTCGTGTACTCCTACCGCGGTCTCACGCCGCCCGCGGAACTGCTGACCAAGGTCTCGCAGGGGCGCGTGGGCGGCATCATCTTCTTCTCGGAGAACATCTCCTCGGCGGCCCAGCTCGGCGAGGTGACGGCCGAGTTCCGCAGGGCGGCGAAGGGCCCGCTGACGCTCCTCACCGACCAGGAGGGCGGCCGGGTCAACCGTGTGCCCGGCGGTCCCGCGGCGTCCGCGAAGCAGGTGGGCGCGTCGGCCGACCCGGCGGCGGCAGCCCGAGCGCAGGGCGCAGCGGCCGCCGCGGTCCTGGGCGGGGCCGGGATCAACGGCGACCTGGCCCCCGTACTGGGCGTCCATCGGTCCGCCGGCGACTTCCTGGACAGCACGCAGCGGAGCTTCTCGTCCGACCCGAAGGTCGTCGGGGATTGCGCCGCAGCCTTCATCCAGGCCGCGCAGGGCGCGGGAGTCTCGGCGTGCGCCAAGCACTTCCCGGGTCTCGGCGCGGCTTCGTCCGGGGCGAACACGGACCTGACCACGGTCACCGTCGACCTGCCCGCTGCGACCCTGCAGTCGGTCGACATGGCGCCGTACGCCGCCGCGATTGCGGCGGGCGTGCGGATGGTGATGCCGTCCTGGGCCGTCTACCCCGCCCTCGACCCGGCGAACCCGGCCGGCATGTCCCGGACGATCCTGCAGACCCACCTACGCGGGCGGCTCGGGTTCCGGGGCACCATCATCACCGACGCTCTGGAGGCGGGAGGCCTCGCCGCGTACGGCTCCACGGGGAACCGGGCGGTTGCGGCGGTCCGGGCCGGCGCCGACCTGCTGTGCTGCTCCGCCCGGGACGTCGCCCAGGGCGACGAGGCCGCGCAGGCACTCGAGCGCGCCGGTCTCTGACCGCGCGCCTGCTCTGAGCAGAGCGGTCCCGATCGTCAACGCGATCACTGCCCGGCGATCACGGCCTCCAGCTGCGCCCGCGCCTCGTCACCGGCAGGACCGGGCAGCATGTCGAGTGCCTTGCCGAGCGGCATCGATCCGGCGAGCTCCAGCAACTGGTCGACGGGCATGCCGCCCGTCGATCCGGCCAGCGCCGCGCGGAAGCCCTCGCCCGCGACGGGGTGCGCCGCCCATTCCGCGATCGTCGACTCCATTCCCAGCGGCTCGACGATCACGTCGCCGTCGAGCGCGATGGTGGAGTCCACGTCGATGTCCGCGCTGCTGCGGCCCGCCTCGAGCGTGTAGTCGCCGGGCGCGACCACCCAGTCGCCGCGGTTCGCGTCCCAGTGGGCGAACGCCCGCCGCGGCAGCGCGAGCGTGACCGTAGTCGAGGCGCCGGGGTCGAGCGCGACCTTGCGGAACGCGGCCAGGGATCGTCGCGGGCGGAACACCGGGCCGGGCCCGCCGCCGACGTACAGCTGCACCACGTGGCTGCCCGCGCGGTCGCCGGTGTTGGTGACCCGGACGGTCGCGGTCGCGGTGTCCGCGCCGGTGACCTCGGCGACGAGGTCGTCGATCGCGAACGTCGTGTAGCCGAGCCCGTGCCCGAACGGGTAGCGCGGTGCGATCCGCCGGGTGGTGTACCAGCGGTAGCCCACGAGGAGGCCCTCGCCGTAGCGCACGGCGCCCAGCTCGCCGGGGAAGTTCCCGAACGCGGGCGTCTCCTCCAGGCGGTGCGGGATCGTCTCCGCGAGCCGGCCCGACGGTTCCGCGAGCCCGACGAGCAGGTCGGCGATCGCCGCCCCGCCGCCCTGGCCGAGGAGGAAGGCCTCGAGGATCGCGTCCACCTCGTCGTGCCACGGCTCCAGCTCGACCACCCCGCCGCCGACCAGTACGACGACGGTCCGCGGCGCCGCGGCGGCGACCGCGCGCAGCAGTTCCACCTGGTGCGGGGCGATCGCGAGATCGGGTCGGTCGAAGCCCTCGGACTCCTCGGATTCGGTGAGACCGACGAAGACCACGGCTACCGCGGACCGGTCGGCCGCCGCGACCGCCTCGGCGCGGAGCGCGGCAGGGTCGTCGTCGTCCGATCCGTAGCCCGCCGCGAACTCCACATCGAACCCCAGGCCGGCGCCGCGCGCGGCGATCTCGTCGAGCGGCACGTCGACCCGGGCGGCGTTGATGTGGCTCGACCCGCCGCCCTGGTAGCGCGGGGTACGGGCCAGTTCGCCGATCACGGCGACCGGGCCGGCCCCCGGCGCGAGGGGGAGCGCGCCGTTCTCGTTGCGCAGCAGGACGGCGCACTCCGCCGCGGCCTCCCGTGCGAGTGCGTGGTGCGCGTCCAGGTCCGGCGCGGGTTCGTCGTCCGACGGTGCCCACCGCGTCAGGTCGATCACGCGCTGCGCCGCGCGGGTCACCGCGGCCTCGTCGAGCTCGCCGGACCGCACCGCCGCGACGATCCGCGCCGTGCTGGCGGGGCCGTGCGGCATCTCCAGGTCGAGTCCGGCGCGCACCGCGGCGACGGGATCGTGCACGGCGCCCCAGTCGGAGACGAGGAGGCCGTCGTAGCCCCATTCGTCCCGCAGCACCGTCGTCAGCAGCCAGGCGTTCTCCGAGGCGTAGACGCCGCCGATGCGGTTGTACGAGCACATCACGGTCGCGGGCGCCGCGTCCCGCACGACGCGCTCGAAGGCGGGCAGATAGATCTCGCGGACGGTGCGCGGGTCGGCGTCGACGCTGATCCGCATACGCTCCGTCTCCTGGTTGTTGAGGGCGAAGTGCTTGACCGAGGCGCCCGCGCCGCCGCCCTGCAGGCCCTGCACCTGGGCGGCGCCGAGCGCGCCCGCGAGGAGCGGGTCCTCGGAGTAGTACTCGAAGTTGCGGCCGCACAGCGGATGCCGCTTGATGTTCACGCCGGGGCCGAGCACGACGGCGACGCCGAGCGCCCGCGCCTCCGCCGCCACGGCCGCGCCGATCCGTCGCGCGAGGTCGGGGTTCCAGCTCGACCCCACGGCGACGGCCGGCGGGAAGCAGGTCGCGGGCGCAGCCTCGTTCAGTCCGAGGTGGTCGGAATCGCCCACCTGGCGGCGCACGCCGTGCGGGCCGTCGGTCAGCACGATCGACGGCACCCCGGGGGCCGTGGCGGTGGTCCAGAAGTCGGCGCCCGTCAGCAGGCGGGCACGGTCCTCGAGCGACAGGTCGGCGGCGGTGCTCACAGGGGATCCTCTCGGTGCGGTGCGGTGCGGTGCGGTGTCAGGGATCAGGGGGCGGCGAGGTGGTGCAGTGCCGTCGCCACATCCACGTCGACGGTGACGTCGGCCAGCTCGTCGCCCCGCGTGCGCCCGCGGTTGACGATGACGACGGGCGTGCCCCGCCGGTGCGCGTGCCGCACGAAGCGCAGGCCCGACATCACGGTGAGCGAGCTGCCGAGCACCAGGAGCGCCTCGGCACCGTCGACCATGGCGAACGCGCGCTCGACGCGCGGCTTGGGCACGGACTCCCCGAAGTAGACGATGTCGGGCTTGAGGATGCCGCCGCACGCGCCGCAGTCGACCATGGTGAAGTCGGTCGTGTCCTCGACCACGACGTCGGCGTCCGGGGCCACCTCGAGCGCGCCGCGGCCGGCGACGCGGGCGACGAAGCCGGCGTTGAGTGGCTCGAGCTGCGCGTGCAGGCGGTGGCGGCTGATGCGGTTCTCACAGGTCAGGCACCGCACCTGCGCGTAGTTGCCGTGCAGGTCGATCACGCCGCGCGAGCCGGCTTTGAGGTGCAACAGGTCGACGTTCTGCGTGATCACCCCGGTCACGCCGGGCAGGCCGGCCAGCGCGCGGTGCGCGGCGTTGGGCAGCGCGGCGTCCATGTGCCGCCAGCCGAGGTGGTTGCGGGCCCAGTACCGGCGCCGGAACTCGGCGGAGCCGAGGAACTGCTGGAGCGTCATCGGGGTCCGACGGGGCGCCCCGGGGCTGCGGTAGTCGGGGATGCCGGATGCGGTGGAGACGCCTGCGCCGGTGAGCGCGACGATGCGGCGGCCGCGCAGCAGCGCGCGGGCCCGATCGAGCCGATCGGCGTAATCCGGGTCCGGCGTGGTCGCCGCCGCCGGCTCCCAGGCGGGCATCGCAGTGCGCACGGTTCCAGGCTACGTCGATGCGCAGAATCAGTCGGTGGAGCCCAGCGGATTCTCGGGCATCGCGTCCTTGCGCCGGAGCCACACGCTGAGGGCGATGAGCGGCACGAAGAGGCCGCACACGCCCAGGATCAGGAACTGCCACGGGCCGCCGATGTGGTCGACGAGCCAGCCGAAGTTCTGGCCGAAGAAGCCGGTCATGAAGGTGAGCGGCAGGAAGATGGTGGACAGTATCGTGAGCCGCTCGATCGTCGAGCTCTGCCGCGCCGCGGAGTGCGCCTGCTGCACCGAGACGACGGCGATGTTCGCCTGCAGGATGGTCCCGAGCAGGTCGCGCTGGGCGGAGACCTCCTCGTTGACCAACTGGAGGCGGTCGTAGACGTCGCGCAGGTAGGGGGAGAGGCGCTCCTCGCCGAGGCTCTTGCCGACGGCGTTGACCACCGCGAGCAGGGGGTGCGCGGCGCGGTAGAAGTTCGTCACCTCGCGGCGCAGGAGGTAGATCCGCTCGGTGGGCGCGACGGCGCCGGAGAAGACGGTCGCCTCGATCTGTTCGATGTCGTGCTCGAGGCCGGCGACCACGGGCTCGTAGCCGTCGACGACCTGGTCGAGGATCGCCCACAGCACGGCGTCGGTGCCCAGCGCGAGCAGTTCGGGCTTCTGCTCGAGCCGCGCACGTGCCTCGTGCAGCTCGCTCGCCACGCCCTGCCGCACGGTGATGACGAAGTTCTTCGCGACGAAGACGCTGATCTCGCCGAAGTCGACCTCCTCGCGGGCGTCGTCGTAGCGCGCCGTCCGCAGGATGACGAGCTTCACCGAGGCCTCGAAGTCCTCGACCTTGGGGCGCAGGTGGTAGTCCTGCGCGTCCTCGACGGCGAGTTCGTGCAGGTCGAAGGCCTCGCGGACGGACTCCATCTCCGCGGGGGTCGGCTCGAACAACCCGAGCCAGACGAAGCCGTTCTCGGTGCACAGGCGGGCCGCGTCCAGGGGCGCGAGGGTCTCCTCGGCCTGCCGGGCGCCACCCAGGTAGTGGGCGCAATCGACGATCACTCCCGTGATTCAACTCCACGTCGCGCGTCCGCGCGCGGGATCGCACCGGCCGTTCGCCCGGCGGCCACCGCCCGGACAGCGGTGTATTCGTTTATCGAAGTATATTTCGACGATGACCACCGAGACCTCGCAGGCACCGTCTATCGCGGCGCGGCTGGACCGGTTGCCCATGACGCGGCTGCACTTCGCCGCGGTGGGCGTGATCGGGCTGGGGCTGTTCTTCGACCAGTACGAGAACTTCCTCGCGGCGACCATCGCGACGGTGCTGAAGAAGGACTTCGCGCTCGGCCCCGACGAGCTCAAGCTGCTGCTCGCGTCCGCGTTCATCGGCCAGTTCATCGGCGCGCTGTTCATGGGCCGCCTCGCGGACCGGTACGGCCGGCGCACCGCCTTCATGATCAACCTCGCGCTGTACTCGGCGATGTCGCTCGTCGGCGCGTTCAGCCCGAACGCCGCCTTCCTGGTGGTCACCCGGTTCATCGCCGGGATCGGCATCGGCGGCGAGTTCGCCCTGGCCGACTCGTACCTCTCGGACATCCTGCCGAAGAACGTGCGCGGCAAGTACATCTCACTGGCGTACGTGGTCTCCTTCCTCGGCGTTCCGGTCGTCGGCTTCGCCGCGCGCTGGCTCACCCCGCAGGTGTTCGATCTCGGCGGGGCCGAGGTGCAGGGGTGGCGGCTGCTGTTCGTCTTCGGCGCCCTCGGTTCGCTCCTCGTGTGGCTGGTCCGACGGGGCCTGCCGGAGTCGCCGCGCTGGCTGGAGGCGCAAGGCCGGTACGACGAGGCCGACGCGATCGTGCGGCGTCTGGAGGCGCGGGCGGTGCAGGAGGGGAAGGTGCTCGCCGAACCCGATGGGGCGCTCCGCCCGGTGACGTCCCGGTCGATCACGGTCCGGGCGCTGTTCCGGCCGCCCTACCGCCGGCGCACCGTCATGCTGTGGATCGTCTCCGCGCTGGAGGTCTTCGGCTACTACGGGTTCGGCACCATCGCGCCGCTCGTCCTCCTGGCCAAGGGCTATTCGATCCAGACCTCGCTGCTGTTCGTGGCACTGTCCTACATCGGCTACCCGCTGGGCGCGGCGCTCGCTGTGCCGATCGTCGAGCGGATCGAGCGACGGTACCTCGTGATCGGTTCGGCCGGCCTGATGGCCGCCTTCGGTCTGTGGTTCGGCTTTGCCGCGGCGCCGGTGCAGATCGTCGTGGCAGGCTTCCTCTACACGCTCGCGTCGAACCTGTTCTCCAACGCCTACCACGTCTATCTGGCGGATTCCTACCCCACGGCCATCCGGGGGACCGCCGCCGGCGCCGCGTACTCCCTGTCGAAGCTGGTGACCGCGTTTCTTCCGTTCGTTCTGCTTCCCATTCTCGACGAGCGTGGCAGCGTGTGGGTGTTCGCGGTGGTGGCGGCGGCGATGATCGCCCTGATGATCACGGTGGCCGCCCTCGGCCACCGGAGCACGGGCCGCTCCGCCGACGAGGTCTAGGACGGAAGGCATCATGACGGAATCGAGTGCGACGACGCCCGTCTCGTCGCGGGCGGAGACCCGGCGAGCGATCTGGAACACCCTGCGCGGCAGCTCGGGGAACCTGGTCGAGTGGTACGACGTCTACGTCTACACGGTCTTCGCGACGTACTTCGAGAGCCAGTTCTTCGACAAGGCCGACAAGAACTCCACCGTCTACGTGTACGCGATCTTCGCGGTCACGTTCGTCATGCGACCGGTCGGCTCGTGGTTCTTCGGCCGGTACGCCGACCGGAAGGGGCGCCGGGCGGCGCTCACCATGAGCGTCTCCCTCATGGCCGCGTGCTCGTTCATCATCGCGATCGTGCCCGGCCGCGAGACGATCGGCATGGCGGCCGCGGTGATCCTCGTCCTGTGCCGCCTGGTGCAGGGCTTCGCGACAGGCGGTGAGTACGGGACCAGCGCGACGTACATGTCCGAGGCCGCCACGCGGGAGCGGCGCGGCTTCTTCTCCTCGTTCCAGTACGTCACCCTCGTCGGAGGCCACGTGCTGGCGCAGTTCATGCTGCTCGTGCTGCTGGGGATCTTCTCCAAGGCCCAGGTGTCCGACTTCGGCTGGCGCATCGCCTTCTTCGTCGGCGGCATCGCGGCGATCGTCGTCTTCTGGCTGCGCCGCACGATGGACGAATCCCTCTCGGAGGAGCAGCTCGCCGCGATCCGCGACGGCGAGGACACCAGCTCGGGCACCATGCGCGAGCTGCTCACCGGCTACTGGCGGCAACTGGTGCTGTGCTTCCTCATCACGATGGGCGGCACGCTGGCCTTCTACGTCTACAGCGTCAACGCCCCGGCGATCGTCAAGACGGCGTACTCGGACCACGCGCTGACCGCGACGTGGGTCAACCTGATCGGCCTGATCTTCCTCATGCTCATCCAGCCGATCGGCGGCATGATCAGCGACCGAATCGGGCGCAAGCCGATGCTCGTCTTCTTCGGCGTGGGCGGCGTCTGCTACACCTACTTCCTCATCACCTACCTGCCGACGCTGCACGTCGCGATCGCCTCGCTCGCGATGGTGTGCTTCGGCTACGTGATCATCACCGGCTACACGTCGATCAACGCGCTGGTGAAAGCGGAACTGTTCCCCTCGCACATCCGGGCCCTCGGAGTGGGGATCGGTTACGCCCTGGCCAACTCGATCTTCGGCGGCACCGCGCCGCTGATCTATGAGGCCGCCAAGAAGTCCGGGCACGTGCCGTGGTTCATCGCCTACGTCACGATCACCATCGGGATCTCGCTGTTCGTCTACATCTTCTTCCTGCGCAACAAGTCCGAGACCTACCTCGACCGGGAGCGCGGGAGCGCCTTCGTGGTCGACGGTGCGCGGTAGCCGGGCACGAGGCAGGTTCGCCGACCCGATGGGTCAGGTGCTCGGGTCCGCGACGAATCGCGCCTCGACCGAGGCGGCGACGGAGATGTCCTCGGGCGTCTGCTCGATGTACCGGCGGGGCGCGGGTTCCGCGCCGAGTGGTGCCGGGAGGATCTCGCCGGCGTCGCCGTCCGGGGCGCCGGGTGCGCCGCCCAGAGGTGATCGCGGGGATGACGAGCGCAACAGGCCGGGTTCGGCGATGGACACGGCCCGAACGGGGCCGAGTCCGAGGGCATCGGCGTACACCTGAGCGCGGTCCCGAGCGTCCCGAGCGGCGCCCGCCCGCGCGTCCGCCTCGGCAGCGGCCAGGCTCGCCTCCGTGATGCTCCAGCGGGTGCGGTCGATCGCGCCACCGTCGACTTGCGCGATCGCCCCGGTGAACCGATTGAGCGCATCGAAGTCGGAGAACTCGGCGGTGATCCGCATGCTCGCGTAGTGCTCGTCGTCGAGCCGATCTCCCTCATTGGTCCAGCGCTGGTGCGCGCCGACCTCGAGATCCGACGCGGTCCAGTCGGTGACCGGTCCGCTGTCCGGATGGTGCAGGTATCGCAGTTCGGTGGTCAGCTGTTCCGTGCCGGCGGCGGTGGCCTCGAAGATGCGCTTCTTCCTGGGCCCGACGTGCCGGACGGTGAGGTGGATCGTCGCGCGTTCCGCCGGAACGGCGACCTCGTGCCGGCCGCGCACCGTGAAATCGACTGGATTGGTCATACCGCCGGACACTAGACCGGGCCTCCGACAGGTTTCGACCGACCGATCAACCGAGTTCGCGGGCGGCCGCGGAGATCCAGTTGCCGAACTCCACGGCGAGGTGCCACTGGTGCTGGCGTAGGAAGCGCGCCGGGACGAGGGCCGGGAACTCAACGGTGAGCAGCGCCTCGAGCGCGCCGTCGCGGTCGCGCAGCTGATGTCGGACGCCGCCGATGCGGGTCCCGTCGTCCAGTAGCGCGAGGCCGGCGATCTGGATCGGGTATGCCGGATCGGCCGCGGTGCTCAGGCGGTCGGTGCGGGTGTAGTCGACGAGGAAGCGGGACGCGGTGGGCGTGCCGCCGGTGGTCTCCACGACCTCCTGTCGACCGTCGGGCAGGCCCCGGAGCAGGTAGTGATCCGGGCAGGCGGCCAGCATCGCGGCCTCGCGATTCGATGCGGTCAGGTCGTCGAACCACGCGGCGAATCGCTCGGCGGAGACGCCGGGCGCCTCCAGCCTGGTCACCGAGGTCGCAGTGCGGCCGCGGCTGGCCGCGACGCTGGCGCGGGTGGTGAGCTCCGAGAGCGCGAGCTCGCGCCGGAGGAGGGAGTACATGCCGGCGTGCCCGAGTCGCGTCTTCATCGCCGTGAGGGCCTCGCGCTGCGCGGCNATCNGGGCGCGCAGCGNGTCCGCGATCGGGTGCTCCGGAAGCAGCTCGGCCGTGCCTCGCGGTCCGAGTCCCGATGCGAGCCTGCGGAACACGGCGCGCACGCGCCGCTCCTCCCATGCTCTCACGTGATCGGGTGCGACCCGTCGGTCGTCGATGAAGGTCCTGATGCCGTCGTGGTCCGTCATGCGTGGCCGCCTGCTCCTCGGGTCTTGACACGTGATCGCTGTCACCCCATTCTAACTTTTAACGCTATGAATGGAAGCGTTAAGAGATGGAGGTCACGATGCCGGGTGTCCACCCGAGTAGGCGGCGGTTCCTCGCGGGAGCCGCGGGAGCGGGGTTCGCGGCAGTCGTCGCGACGACGGGCGCGGGCCGGGTGATCGCGGAACCCGCCGGGCAGCCGGGGATCCGGACGCGACTGGCCGGCGTACCGGTGTCGCAGGCGAGCGTCCGGGCGTGGGAGCGCCGTCGCGTGCCGATCGCCGCGGTACGCCTGCTGCGCGACCACCCCGGCGTGGCCGCAGGGGAACTGCGCGCGCTCGTCGACCGCGGCTCTGTCGCGCCGTCGGATCTCCCCGCCGCGCGCGCCGATCTCGCTCGCACGCGCGATCGACTCGGGGCCGACCGCATCCGCGAGATGCTCGCCCCGGAGACGGCGATCGCGGGTGCCGCGACGCTCGTCGCGAAGGCGGCGTCGGGTGGGCGATGGGCGATCGCGGACACCGAGATCACGGCGCCGCGAGGCACCGCCGAGGGGATGGCCGAGTGGTTCACGCGGGAGCGAACGACCGACGATCGACCGACGTGGACCGGCGCGTGCCCCGACCACTACGTGATCGTCACCGGCCGCGACGGTCGGCAGGAGGTGATCGAGGTGACCGGCGGAGCGGTGCTGCCCCTGCGGTTCTTCGTCGACTACGCGGACGTCGGGGCGGTCCCGATCCCGCGGGACCCGACGTACCCGCTCGAGGTCGCCGGTACGGCCTCCTTGGCGACGGGGGAGATGATCGGCGGCGTGCGCCACCAGTTCCGCACGCTCCCGGGCGGCGGGTTCCGCAGCCGGCTCCGGGTCGCCTTCCCTGCGGCGGTCCCGGGCCTGTACGTCACGGAGCACCAGTGGCACCTCGCCGTCGAGTTCGGCAATTGGGTGGACGCCTACCTCGCCTCGGCATGACGGCCGCGGTCGCGTAGAACTGGGGTATGGACCAGGACGAGGCGCCCCGTCGGCGCACGGGCGGGAGGTCGGCGCGCGTCCGGGAAGCGGTGCTGGCGGCGGCGCTCGCGCAGGTGGCCGACCACGGCTTCGAGGGCCTGCGCATCGCGGAGGTCGCGACCCGGGCCGGTGTCGCGGAGACCACGGTCTACCGCCGGTGGCCCACGCCGACCGCTCTCGTCGCCGACGCCGTCACGGAACTGGCGGCGCAGGGCAATCCCGCCCCGGACACCGGAGACCTGCGCGGGGACCTGCTCCAGGTCGCGCGCCAGATCATCGCGCTCCTTGAGCAACCCGGACTGGCGCGGCTCGTGGGGACCACACTCGCGATGTCGCACGACGCCGAGGTCGACGCCGCGCGGGTCCGGTTCTGGGACGCGCGGTTCGCGAGCAACGCGCCCCTGATCGAGCGGGCTGTCTCCCGCGGTGAGATCCCCGGCGGGATCGTGCCGCGCGACGTGCTCGAGGCCGTGGCCGCGCCGATCTACTTCCGCGTCCTCGTGGGCGGCGCGCCGCCGGACGACGCGTTCGTCACTCGGTGCGTCGACGACGCCCTGGCGCTGGTCGCGTCCAGGGCGTCGCGCGAGGCCTGACGGTCAGCGCCAGCGGGCGAGCAGTTCGTTCGACCGCTCGGTGAGCGCCATCTGCCAGATCGGCCCGAAGCTGATCCGCCCCGCGCCGGCGGCCGCGAGCGCGGCCAGATCGTCGGTCGCAGGATTCGCGATCGCGTTGACGGGGAGCGGCAGAGCGTCCGCGAGGTGACGGAGCGTGGCCGCGTCGTGGAACGCGACGGGGTAGAGCGAGTCGGCGCCCGCGTCCGCGCACAGCCGCATCCGCGCGATGGCGCGCTCGACGCGATCCTCCGCCTCACCCACCTGGTTCTTGAAGATGTCGGTGCGGGCGTTGATCACCACGTGCACGCCCGCAGCGTCGGCGGCGGCGCGCAGCGCGGCGACCAGATCGGCGTGCTCCTGCGCGTCGCGGAACCGCCCGCCCTCGGAGTGCACGGTGTCCTCGATGTTGAGCCCCACCGCGCCGGCGCCCAGGAGCCCCTCGATGATCCGCTCCGGGGCCTGCCCGTAGCCCGACTCGATGTCGACGGACACGGGCACCGCGACGGCGGCGGTGATCTGGGCGACGCGGGTCATCGCCTCGTCGAAGGACATGCCCTCGCCGTCGGGCCTGCCGATCGAATCGGCCATCGGGTGCGAGCCCACCGTGAGCGCGGCGAAGCCGGCGGCGACGGCGGTGTTCGCCGACCACGCGTCCCAGGTGGTGGGCAGGACGACGGGATCGCCCTTGCGGTGCAGGGACTTCAGGGCGGTGGCCAGATCGGCGAGCGACGTCATGGCTCCAGTCTGGTGCATCGGAGCCGTGCGCGCACCGGTTCGGTCCCGGCGCACAGCGCGCATACCCTCCGGACGACCGATGCCCGACGGTGCGGGGCACCGTCGGGCATCGGAGGGGGAGGATCAGTCGACCGCGACCAGGGGGTAGACGCCGTTCTCGTCGTGCACCTCGGTGCCGACGACGGGCGGGTTGAAGACGCACAGCATGCGCATGCGGGTCTTCGTGGTCACGGTGTGGCGCTCGTTGCCGTCCAGCAGGTACATGGTGCCGGGGGCGAGCGGGTACTCGACGCCGGTCTCCCGGTCGAGCAGGGTGCCCTCGCCCTCCACGAGCCACACGGCCTCCACGTGGTTGGCGTAGTGGAACTCGTTGACGGTTCCGGGCTCGATCACGGTCTCGTGGAACGAGAAGCCGACCTTGTCGCCGCCGAGCACGATGCGCTTGCTGCGCCAGTGGCCGGCAGCGACGTCGCGCTCCGTGCCGGTGATCTCATCGGTGGTACGGACGATCATGCGGACAGTGCCTTTCGGGTCGCGGTGGCGAGGATGTCGAGTCCGAGGTCGAGGTCGGAATCGGTGATGGTCAGCGGCGGCAGCAGCTTGACCACCTCGTCCGACGGGCCGGAGGTCTCCGCGAGCAGGCCCTGCTCGTAGGCGGCGGCGCACACCTCGCCCGCCTTGTCGGCGTCGGTGAAGACCAGGCCCTGCACCATGCCGCGGCCGCGGTGGCTCAGCTGGTCCGGGAACTCGGCGCACAGCTCGGCGAAGCGCTTCTCGATGTGCGCGCCCTTGCGGAGCGTCTCCTTCTCGAGGACGTCGTCCGACCAGAACTCGTCGATCGCGTGCTTGGCGGTCACGAACGCGGGGTTGTTGCCGCGGAAGGTGCCGTTGTGCTCGCCGGGGCCCCACACGTCGAGCTCGGGCTTCATCAGCGTGAGTGCCATCGGCAGGCCGTAACCGCCGATCGACTTCGACAGGGTCACGATGTCCGGGGTGATCCCGGCCTCCTCGAAGGAGAAGAACGGACCCGTACGGCCGCAACCCATCTGGACGTCATCGACGATGAGCAGCATGTCGTGCCGCTCGCACAGCTCGGCCAGCGCGCGGAGCCACTCGGGGCGTGCGACGTTGACGCCGCCCTCGCCCTGCACGGTCTCGACGATGACGCCGGCCGGCTTGTTCAGGCCCGAGCCGGAGTCGGCGAGCACGGCCTCGAACCACTGGAAGTCCGGTGCCACCCCGTCGAAGTAGTTGTCGAAGGGCATCGGCGTGGCGTGCACCAGTGGGATACCGGCGCCGCCGCGCTTCATCGAGTTACCGGTCACCGACAGCGCGCCCAGCGTCATGCCGTGGAAGGCGTTGGTGAAGTTGATGATCGACTCGCGGCCCTTGACCTTGCGGGCCAGCTTCAGGGCCGCCTCCACCGTGTTGGTGCCCGTCGGGCCGGGGAACTGGACCTTGTAGTCGAGCCCGCGCGGCTTGAGGATCTTGTCCTCGAAGGTCTGCAGGAACTCGCCCTTCGCCACGGTCGACATGTCGAGCGAGTGCGTGATGTGGCCCTCGGAGATGTACTCGACCAGGGCCTGCTTCAGCTTCGGGTGGTTGTGCCCGTAGTTGAGGGCACCGGCGCCCGCGAAGAAGTCCAGGTAGCGGCGGCCGTCGCGATCGATGAGCCATGATCCCTCGGCGCGATCGAAGACGGCAGGCCAACCGCGCGAGTAGCTGCGCACCTGCGACTCGCGGGTGCTGAAGATCGAGGGCTGCTCGAAATCGGCAGTGCTGGTGTTCTCGTCGGTCAGGGTGGACATCGTGATCCTCCTAGTGGGCCGGCAGCGGCCCGGCCGGTCAGGCCGGGTCGATGATGTACAGCTGCTCGGGCTCGTGGGGGTCGGATTCAGTGGGGGAGATGTGGTGCGAGGCGAACAGATCGCGCACCGTCAGGGTGGAACGGCGCTTCTTCGCCACGGAGCCGAAGAGCTCCTGGGACGCCGTGTTGGATGCGGTGATCGTGGTCTCCAGGCGTGCAACGCCCTCCACCGCAAGATGATCCAACAGATCGATGAGCATACGCGAGGCGATGCCGTGGCCGCGATGGGCAGCGTCCACCGCCACCTGCCACACGAACAGGGTGTCCGGGCGGTCGGGGCGGCGGTACCCCGTGACGAAACCGGCGACGGCGCCGTCGCGCTCGGCGACGATCGACGAGTCGGCGAAGTCACGGCACAGCAGGGTGTACGCGTACGTCGAGTTGAGATCGAGAACCTCGGTATCCCGGGCGATCTCCCACAGTCGGATTCCGTCGTCGATCGACGGGCGTCGGGTGGTGACCCCCGTTTTTGCGGGGGCGGTGGGATCGCTCTTGTGAGACGGGCTCATCGCTTTCGACGCTAACAACAGGCATTGCGGAAGTCACCCGCGCTCGGAAATCGGTCACTGGAACGCGGGGGTATCCCCAGCGAGTCGGGTCAATGTGAGATAGGTCACATCAGGGCTGCGGCGGGGCCAGTCGCGCGAGCGAACCGGCCTCCAGCGCGGCCCACAGCGCACCGTCGGGGCCGAGGGTGATGCCGTGCGGCTCCGCGGCGGGCACCGGCAGCTCGTACCTGCGGATTCGTCCTTCCGCGTCGACCGAGCCGACGGCGTTGCCGGCCCATTCCGTGAACCACATGCGGCCGTCGGGACCGGCGCAGACCCCGTGCGGGCGGGCGGCGGCGTCGGGCAGCGGGTAGTGCGCCACGGCACCGTCGGGCGTGATCCGGCCGATCCGTCCCGCCCCGATCTCGACGAACCACAGCGCCGCGTCCGGCCCGGCGGCGATGCCCACGGGCGCGGAGCCGGGGGAGTCCAGGCCGACCACGGTGACGTTCCCGTCGGTGTCGATCCGGCCGATCGCGTCGGCCTGGTTGAGGGGGAACCACAGCGCCCCGTCGGGGCCGGCGGCGATCGCGGAGGGGAACGCGCCCGGAATCGGCAGGTCGAACTCGGTCACCTCACCCGTGACGGTCGCCCGCCCGATCCGGTGCGTGGCGGTCGCGGTGAACCACAGCGCGCCGTCGGGCCCCGTCGCGAGACCGAAGGGCCCGCTGCCGGGCGGGAGGTCGACGTGCGAGACCTCGCCGTCGACGGTGATCCGGCCGAGGCGGTGGGCGCGGTACTCGGTGAACCACAGGGCGCCGTCGGGCCCCGTCGTGATGATCGTGGGGCCGGTGTCCGGACCGACGGAATAGCGCACCGTCTCCCCGGTGGCCACGTCGTACCGGCCGATCTCGCCGCTCCCGACGAGCGTGAACCACAGGCCGCCGTCCGGCCCGGTGGTCAGGGCGTAGTGGCCCGCGCCGGGCACGTCGTGGGTCGTGATCGTCATCGAGCGGTCTCCTGGGCGGCGAGGAAGGCGTCCACCTCGTCGGCGGTCGGGGCGGCCGCGGCGCCGGCGGCCGTGGCGGTGAGAGCGCCCGCCGCGTTCGCGCGGCGCAGCCGTTCGGCAGGCGGGAGGCCCCAGTGCGCCGCGAGCGCCCCGGCGAAGGCGTCGCCGGCGCCGGTGGTGTCGACCACGTCCACCGGGAAGCCCGGGGTGTCGACGGTGCCGTCGGGGCCGGTCGCGCGGGCACCGTCGCCCCCGAGGGTCGTGACGACGTGCGGCACGCGGCGCACGACGTCCGCGAGGTCCTTCTCCTCGTCGCGGTTGACGATCACGCCGTCGAGGAGGTCGACGAGCTCGTCGGGGAGGGACTGCACGGGGCTGGGATTGAGGAGCACGACGGTGCCGGCCGCGCGTGCCGCGCGGGCCGCGTCGACGACAGCGGCCAGCGGGATCTCGAGCTGCAACAGCAGGACGTCCGCGTCGGCGATCGCGCTCCGGGCCGTGTCGCTCACGCGGACCTCGGCGTTCGCGCCGGGCACCACGACGATGTGGTTCTCGCCGGAGCCGTCGACGGTCACGTTCGCGAAACCGGTGCTGCCGGCGGTGCGCGTGACCAGCGAGACGTCCACCCCCGCCCCTGCGAGCGAGTCCAGGACCGTGCCCGCCGCGCCGTCGTCGCCGACCGCGCCGACGAACACCGTCGCGGCGCCGGACCGGGATGCGGAGCGGGCCTGATTCGCCCCCTTGCCGCCCTGCCCGAAGGCCACGGACACGCCCGTCACGGTCTCGCCCGGCTGTGGGAACCGTTCGCACACCGTGACCGCGTCCAGGTTCACGCTGCCCACCACGACCACCGACGTCATGCCCGCACCCTACGGCCCGCGCCGGACGTAGGCTCGGCGCATGACCATGATTCGTCCGTTCCTCATGTTCCAGGGCGCCGTCGCCGCGGAGGCGATCGACCTGTACGTCACGACGTTCGACGGGGCCGTGCTCAGCTCCGTGCCGCACGCGGATCCGAAGCACGGCATTCAGCTCGCCGAGCTGGTGATCAAGGGGCAGCACGTGTTGGTCAGCGACAGCTCGGTCGAGCACGCCTTCGACTTCACCCCGTCGACGTCACTGTTCGTGGACTGCGACGACCGCGAGGAACTCGAGCGCCTGACGGCGGCCCTCGGTGCGGGCGGGAAGACCTACATGCCGCTGGGCGAGTACGGGTTCTCGCAGGCCTTCGCCTGGATAGGGGACCGGTTCGGCGTGTCCTGGCAGCTCAACCTCGCCTGACGGTCCGCCGTACCGCCCCTCGGGCCGGCGAGGGGACGCTCGCGTCACGCTGAGTGCAAGCCTGGGCGGGTGGGGGCGCGCCGCCTAGCGTCGGCCCTCATGAGCCGTCAGATCCGTTTCAACGCCTTCGACATGAACTGCGTCGCCCACCAGTCCCCGGGCCTGTGGCGGCATCCGAAGGACCAGTCGCACCGCTACAAGGAACTGAGCTACTGGACGGACCTGGCGAAGCTGTTGGAGCGCGGTACCTTCGACGGCATCTTCATCGCCGACGTGCTGGGCATCTACGACGCCTACAACGGCAACGGCGACGCCGCGATCAAGCACGCCGCGCAGGTCCCCGTCTCCGATCCGATCCTGCTGGCCTCCGCCATCGCCGGCGCGACGGAGCACCTCGGCATCGGCATCACCGCCGGCACCGGTTTCGAGCACCCGTTCCCCTTCGCGCGCCGCCTCACGACGCTCGACCACCTCACGAACGGCCGGATCGGCTGGAACGTGGTGACGGGGTACCTGCCGTCGGCGGCGAAGAACATGGGGCAGCTCGACCAACTGCAGCACGACGAGCGCTACGACCACGCCGACGAGTATCTGGAGGTGCTCTACAAGCTGTGGGAGGGATCGTGGGAGGACGACGCGGTGATCCGCGACCGGGAGACCGGCGTGTTCACCGACCCGTCGAAGGTGCACCCGATCAATCACCGCGGCAAGTACTTCGACGTGCCCGGCATTCACGTGGGTGAGCCCTCGCCGCAGCGCTCGCCCGTCATCTACCAGGCCGGGGCGTCGCCGCGCGGGCTGGCGTTCGCGACGGGGAACGCCGAGGCGATCTTCGTGGCGGCGCCCACCAAGGCGATCCTGAAGAAGGTCGTGCGGACCATCCGCGAGGGCCTCGTCGCGAACGGCCGCGATCCGTACTCGGCCAAGGTCTACACGCTGCTCACCATCGTCACCGACGAGACGGAGGCGAAGGCGCAGGCGAAGCTGGAGGAGTACCACCGCTACGCCAGCATCGAGGGTTCGCTCGTCTTCATGTCCGGATGGATGGGCGTGGACCTCGGCGCCTACGACCCGAGCGACCCGGTGGGCGACGTGCAGTCCAACGCCATCATCTCGGCCGTCTCCAACTTCCAGCAGGCCGACCCGTCGGGCAAGGACTGGACCGTCGAGGACATCGGCAAGTGGGGCCGCATCGGCGGCATGGGCCCCGTGCTCGTCGGTTCCGCCGAACGCGTCGCCGACGAGCTGCAGGAGTGGGTCGAGGAGACCGACGTCGACGGCTTCAACCTCGCCTACGCGATCACGCCGGGGACCTTCGAGGACATCGTCGAGTTCATCGTCCCGGAGCTGCGCCGACGGGGCGTGTACCCGGACACCTACGTCCCCGGCACTCTGCGGCACAAGCTGTTCGGGCAGGGTGACCGGCTCGCGGCCGATCACCCCGCCCAGCGCTTCCGTTACCCGGGGGCGGGATCCGATGCGGCCGCGCAGCGCTACGCGGGCGCCAGCTCCTTGGTGTAGAGCGAGGCGCCCTTGGCGTCGCGCAGGTGCACCGTCAGGGCGCGGGTGCCGCCGTCGATGCTGACGTGCCCGAAGTGCTGGAAGCCCTCGGCGGGGGAGACGTTCGCCTTGTCGGGGGCGTGCACGAACTCGTACTGCGCCCCGAAGGTCCCGTCGAGCGGGCTCTCGGGGAAGGCGCCGGCGTTGAGCGGGCCGGAGACGAACTCCCAGAACGGCGAGAAGTCCTGGAACGCCGCCTTGTCCGGGTGGTACGAGATCGCGGCGGTGTAGTGCACGTCGGCGGTCAGATACACCACGTTCTTCACGTCCTTGGTGCGGGAGAGGATGCGGGAGAAGGCGATCTCCCGGCCCAGCGGCGCGCCGTTATCGCCCTGCGCGACGGCCTCCATCGACTTCGGGCCGCCGTCCTTGGGATTGGTGGCGGCGTCGGGGACCACGATGCTCAGCGGCAGGTCGTTCGCGACCACCTTCCACACCGCCTTCGACGAGGTCAGGCCGTCGATGAGCCACTGGGTCTGCTTGTCGCCGAGGATGCCGGCGTCGTTCGAGGTGGCCCACGCGTCGGGGTTCGGGTCCTTGTAGCTGCGCATGTCGAGCACGAAGACGTCGAGCAACGGGCCGTACGAGATCTTGCGGTACAGGCGCCCGTCGGCGGCCTCCGTGGGCTGCACCGGCTGCCACTCGCGCCACGCCTGATACGCGAAGTCCGCCAGCTTGTTCACGTCGGTCTCGGTGTAGCCCTTGCGGTTCTGCCCCGCGAGGCTCTCGCCGGGGAACCAGTTGTTGACCACCTCGTGGTCGTCCCACTGGATCAGCTGCGGCACGGTCGCCGCGAACCGCCGGTAGTGCTCGTCGGTCAGGTTGTAGGCGTAGTTGCCGCGGAACTGGTCGAGCGTCTGCGCGACCTGGTTCTTGGCCTCGGCCGTGACGTTGCGGTACGTGTTGCCGTCGTTCTGCTTCTGCGTCTCCGGCACGGGGTTGTCGGCGTAGATCGCGTCGCCCGAGTGCAGGAAGAAGTCGGGCCGCGCATCGGCGATGGCCCCCATGATCGCCATGCCGCCGTCGCGGTTGATGCCCCAGCCCTGGCCCACCACGTCGCCGGACCAGGCGAAGCTCACGTTCCCGTTCGCCGACGGTGCCGTCCGGAACGTGCCGGCCACGGGCTCAGACGTCGCGCCGTTCTCGCCCTCGAGGGTGACGCGGTAGTGCACCGTCTGGCCGGGCTCCAGGCCTGTGATGCGGAACCGGCCGGCACCGTCGGACGACGGGGTCAGCTGCGGCCCCTCGAACCGGCGCGGGTTGCCGAAGGACTCCGACGAGGCCGTCTCGACGATCATCCGTGCCGGCGCGTCCGATCGGGCCCAGACCAGCGCACCGTCGGGGCGAGGGTCGCCGGTCGCGATGCCGTGCGTGAGGGACGGCCGGCCGCGGACCACGCCGGGCGACGAGGACGCCGCCGCGCCGTCCGACGAGCTGCCGCACGCGGAGAGCAGCGAACCGGCCGGAATCAGGAGGGCGCCGGCGGTGCCGGCCTTGAGGAGCGAACGACGCGAGAACTGCGAATCACTGAGGGGCATTGCGGAAACGATGCCGCAGTCCGGTTCCCGGGCGGCGAACACGGGGTTACCAGGGAGGATGTGAAGCGGTGTCCACCAGGTGAACCGTCTGGTCGAGAAGCGGTCGTTGATTCTGTTAACGTCGAATGCGCGGTAATCACACGTCCGGTGGGCCCAGCAGTGTCTAGCCACAGGCAAGCCCGGTCCGCACGGTGACCAACGCCAGGGGCTGATCTGCATGCCTGATAACTCAAAAATGCCCTCCGTACCGGCCCCGCTCTCCGTGGCGGGACTGCAGGAGACTGAACAGCAGCGCAAGAGCAAGCTGCACAAGGCCATCGCGGCATCCGCGATGGGCAACTTCACCGAATGGTTCGACTACGGCGTCTACGCCGCGACCACCGCCTACCTGACGCAGGCGTTCTTCCCGGGGACGCTCGGCACCCTGGGCACGCTGCTCGGTTTCGCGGTGTCCTTCGCGCTGCGCCCGCTCGGCGGGTTCGTCTGGGGGCCGCTGGGCGACCGCCTGGGCCGGAAGGTCGTGCTGGCCACCACCATCCTCTTGATGGCGTCGGCCACCGCTCTGATCGGTGTGCTGCCCACGCACGCCCAGGTCGGCGTCCTCGCGCCGATCCTGTTGATCACGCTCCGCGTCGTGCAGGGCTTCTCGACCGGCGGCGAGTACGGCGGTGCCGCAACCTTCATGGCGGAGTACTCGCCGGACAGCAAGCGCGGCCGGTATGGCAGCTTCCTGGAGTTCGGCACCATGTGCGGCTTCGCGGGCGGCACGGCGTTCGTCCTGCTCCTTCAGCAACTGCTCACGCGCGACGAGATGTACGACTGGGGTTGGCGCATTCCGTTCTTCGTCGCCATCCCGCTGGGTTTCGTGGGCTGGTACCTGCGGCACCAGCTCGATGACACCCCGGTGTTCGAGGAGATGGCCGAGGAGCAGGAGCACCAGGGCTCCGCCTGGCAGCGCTTCGTCTCGCTGGTGCGGGACTACAAGCGCCCCATCCTGATCATGTTCGGCCTGGTCATCGCTCTCAACATCGCGAACTACACGCTGATCGCGTACATGCCGACCTACCTGCACGGCACCATCGGGATGACCGAGTCCGACTCGTCGATCCTGATGCTGATCGGCCAGGTGCTGATGGCGCTGTGCATCCCGTTCTTCGGCGCACTCTCCGATCGGACGGGGCGCAAGCCCATGTGGTGGCTCTCGCTGATCGGTCTGCTGGTCATGGCGTGGCCCATGTTCTGGCTGATGGGTCAGGGATTCGGCTGGGCCATCCTCGGATTCGTGGTTCTCGGCCTGCTGTACATCCCGCAGCTGTCCACCATCACCGCGACGTTCCCGGCGATGTTCCCCACCCAGGTGCGGTACGCGGGCTTCGCGATCTCCTACAACGTGGCGACCGCGGCCTTCGGCGGCACGGCGCCGCTGGTCAACGACGCGGTGGTGGAGAACACCGGCTGGCTCCAGTTCCCGGCCTTCTACATGATGGGCGCCTGCGTGGTCGGCCTCATCGCGCTGCCCTTCCTGCAGGAGACGAAGGGCTGTTCGATCCGCGGTACCGAGGTGCCCGGCCCGGACACCGACGCCACGCGCCTCGCGCAGATCGAGGAGGCGAAGCTCGCGAAGGCGAGCTGAGTCCGGCCGGTGACTACAGTGGTGCGGTGACCAGGATCATCGCCGGGGCGGCACGCGGGCGCAGGCTCGCGGTGCCNCCCCGCGGCACTCGGCCCACGTCGGATCGTGTTCGCGAGGCGCTGTTCAGCGCGCTGCAGTCACGGCTCGACTTCGACGATCTGGCGGTGCTCGACCTCTACGCGGGGTCGGGCGCGCTCGGCTTCGAGGCCCTCTCCCGGGGCGCGGCGCGAGCGGTGCTGGTGGACGCCGACGCCAAGGCGGTCGGGGTGATCAACCAGAACGCGCGCACCGTCGGACTGCCGGGGGCGACGGCGCACCGTCGGGCCGTGCGGGCGTTCCTCGACCTCCCGGCCCAGCCCCACGACCTCGTCTTCCTGGACCCGCCGTACGACGTGCCGGCCGAGACCGTCGACGGCGACCTCGCCGCGCTGACTGCGGGATGGCTCGCGCCGGGCGCCCACGTCGTCGTGGAGCGCTCCGCGCGGACCCCCGCGGCGACGTGGCCCGAGGGCTTCGACCTCGATCTGACGCGCGACTACGGGGAGACGCGGGTGGAGCTTGCCGTCTGGCAGGATGACCGGGCATGAGCAAGGCGTGCTGCCCCGGATCGTTCGACCCGATGACCAACGGCCACCTGGACATCTTCCGCCGCGCTGCGCGGATCTTCGACGAGCTGGTGATCACCGTGGTCGTCAACCCCAACAAGCAGGGCATGTTCTCCATCGACGAGCGGATCGCGCTGATCGAGGAGAACGTCGCCGACCTGCCCGGCGTCACCGTCGACCGGTGGACGGGCCTGCTGGTCGACTACGCCCGCGACAACGGTGTGGCGTGCATCCTCAAGGGGCTGCGCAACTCGACGGACTTCGACTACGAGCTGCCGATGGCCGGCATGAACATGCATCTCACCGGCGTCGAGACGGCCTTCCTCACCACCGCGCCGGAGTTCTCCTACGTCTCCAGCTCGCTGGTCAAGGAGGTCGCGAAGCTGGGCGGCGACGTCTCCGCCCTGATCCCGGCGAACGTGCAGACCGCGCTGGCGGCCAAGCTGTCGTGAGATCGGCCGAATCTCGCCGTACGAGGCCGGATCGGGCTTCGTAGGGCAGGAATCGGCTGATTTCTCCAGGACTCGACACGCGGCGCCGCCGTTACGGCGAAACATCGGTCCCACCCGTCACAATGGGTGTATGTACCGCGTATTCGAAGCACTGGACGAGCTGGGCGCCATCCTGGAGGAGGCGCGCAGCGTCCCCATGACCGCCGGGTGCCTCGTGCCCCGCGGTGATGTGCTCGAGCTCCTCGACGACATCCGCGACGCCTTCCCGGCCGATCTCGACGACGCGCAGGACGTGCTCGATCAGAAGGATCGCCTGATCAGCGAGGCTCGCACCCACTACGACACCACGGTGACCCAGGCCAACTCCGAGGCCGACGCCACCCTGAGTCGCTCGCGCGCCGAGGCCGACCGCCTCCTCGCGGACGCGAAGGCCCAGGCCGACCGCATGGTCGCCGAGGCTCACCAGCACGCCACCGGGATGGTCGCCGAGGCCCGCGCCGAGGACGAGCGGATCCGCCGGGGCGCGCAGCGCGAGTACGAGGCCGTGACGGGGCGCGCCCGCGCCGAAGCCGAGCGCCTCGTCGCCGACGGCAACTCCGCGTACCAGCGGTCCGTCGCCGAGGGCATCACGGAACAGGAGCGCCTCGTCGCCGAGACCGAGGTCGTGGCCGCCGCCAAGGCCGAGTCGGACCGGATCATCGACGCGGCGCACGCCGAGTCGGACCGCCTGCGCGGGGAGTGCGACGTCTACGTCGACACCAAGCTCTCCCAGTTCGAAGAGGTGCTGGGCGCCACCATGCGGTCGGTGAACCGCGGTCGCCAGCAGCTCCGTACCGCCGCCGGCGTGCACGACTACAGCGATCACGGCGCCACCGACGGATACCTCGAGGAGTTCGCCGAGTCACGGGTCGACGCGCGGTAGGCGGCTTGACGTACAATCGGGTGTTTGGCTTGACCTGACGAGTTTCCCGAGGATTGTTGTGAACGAACCCAATGCCGCCGTGCGCCAGCCGGCCGGTAAGCCGTACGTACTCGACGTCCGCGCCTTCGGGCGCCGGCCGGGCACCTCAGCGCAGGTGCACCGCACGGTGGCCGCGCCCGAGCGCATCGGTGTCGACCTGATCGGCATCGAGAAGGGTGAGGAGGTCGACCTCGACCTCCAGGTGCAGGCGGTGTCCGAGGGCGTCCTCGTCACCGGCACCGTGAGCGCCAACACCGCCGGCCAATGCGCCCGGTGCCTCGACCCGCTGTCGGGCGCGCTCAACGTCTTCCTGACCGAGCTGTACGCCTACCCGGACAGCGAGACGGCGAAGACGACGGACGACGACGAGATGTACCGCATCGACGACGACATGATCGATCTCGAGCAGGCGATCATCGACGCGGTCGGCATGGAGCTGGCCCTCGACCCCACCTGCTCCGACGACTGCCCGGGCCTGTGCCAGGGCTGCGGCGAGAAGCTGGCCGACCTGCCGGCCGACCATCATCATGAGCAGATCGACCCCCGCTGGGCCGGACTCGCGAAGTTCGCCACCGAGGGCGAGGCCGACACCCAGTGAGCAAGCGCCTCCCCGCGCCGCCCGCCACGGACCGCGCTCCGCTGCTGGAAGCCCTCGGGGTCGGCCTCGACGACGAGCTGCTCACCCTGGCGCTGACGCACCGCTCCTACGCCTACGAGGCCGGTGGGCTGCCCACCAACGAGCGGCTCGAGTTCCTCGGCGACAGCGTGCTCGGCATCTCCGTGACCGAGTGGCTCTACACGACGCATCCCGACAAGCCCGAGGGCGAGCTCGCGAAGATCCGTGCCAGCGTGGTCAACATGCACGCCCTGGCGCGGGTGGCCCGCGGGCTGGGGGAGGGCGGCCTCGGCGCGCACCTGTACCTGGGCCGCGGCGAGGAGCTGACCGGCGGCCGCGACAAGGACTCGATCCTCGCCGACGGCATGGAGGCCCTGCTCGGCGCGGTGCACATCGAGCACGGGATCGACACCGCCCGCGAGGTGGTCCTGCGGCTGTTCCTGCCCCTCCTGACGGCCTCGTCGTCCATGGGCGCCGGCCTCGACTGGAAGACCTCCCTGCAGGAGCTCACCGCGGAGCGGGATCTCGGCGCTCCGGCGTACCGCATCACGTCGACGGGACCCGACCACGACAAGGAGTTCACCGCCGTCGCGGTGGTCGACTCCAGCGATCTCGGCGAGGGCGTGGGCCGCACCAAGAAGGAGGCCGAGCAGAAGGCCGCCGCGGCCGCCTGGAAGTCGCTGGACGAGGGCGATGTCGAGGTCGGCGCCGATGGCGCGGCGGCCGGTGGCGCGGCGGCCGGTGGCGCGGCGGATGCCGACGCCGCGCAGGCGCCCGAGTCGGCCTGATGCCCGAGCTGCCCGAGGTCGAGGTCGTCCGCCGCGGTCTCGTCGATCACCTGGTGGGCCGCGGCGTCACCTCCGTGGAGGTGCTGCACCCCCGCGCCGCGCGGCGCCACGTCGCCGGCGAGGCCGACCTGATCGGCCAGATCACCGGCGCTGAGGTGGAATCCGCCGAGCGACGCGGCAAGTACCTGTGGCTGCCGCTCGCGCGCGGCGGCGCCCCCGCCGACGCCGCGATCGTCGTGCACCTCGGCATGAGCGGGCAGATGTTGGTGGGCCCGGGCGACGACCGGCACCTGCGCATCCGGGCCGGATTGTCCGACGGTGCCGTGCTCCGGTTCGTCGACCAGCGCACCTTCGGCGGCTGGGCCGTCGACCCGCTCGCGGAGGTAGCCGGCACGCTCGTACCGGAGTCCGTCGCGCACATCGCGCGGGATCCCTTGGACCCCTTGTTCGACCGCGATGCCGTGGTCGCGCGGATGAAGCGCAAGGACACCGAGATCAAGCGGGTGCTGCTGGACCAGACCGTGATCTCCGGCGTCGGCAACATCTACGCCGACGAGGCCCTGTGGCGCTCCGGTGTCCACGGCCGCCGCCGCGCCTCCGCGCTGACCAAGCCCGCGCTCGGCCGGCTCATCGACGACGCCACCGCCGTGATGCGGCAGGCCCTCGACGTGGGCGGCACCAGCTTCGACTCGCTGTACGTGAACGTCAACGGTCAGTCGGGCTACTTCTCGCGGTCGTTGGACGCTTACGGACGCGACGGCGAGCCCTGCCGCCGCTGCGGCACCATCATGCGGCGCGAGTCCTTCATGAACCGGGGCTCCCACTTCTGCCCGACATGCCAGACGGCGCCTCGCGGCTGACGAAGCCCGCCTCAGCCCTCGCTGTCCTCGGAGGCGAGACCGGCCCACCAGGGGCGGACTCGGACGTCAGCGATCCGGTCGCACGCGCGCGCGACGACGGAGACGTTCGCGGTGGTCCACGGGGCGGAGGTGACCAGGATGAGGTGATCGATGCCCCAGCCCGCGGCCTGCCGCGCTCGCGCGACGAGTTCGTCCGCGGTCTCGTCCGGGCCGAGCCGGGAGCTGAGCGTCACCTGGATCTCGCGGGGACTACGGCCGACCGCTGCGCAGTGACCGGCCAGGACGTCGAGCTTATGGCGTACCGTCCTGCCGTCGTCGGGGAGGTCGAAGACGTTGCAGGCGTCGGCGTACCGCGCGACCAGCTTCAAGGTGCGCTTCTCGCCCGCGCCGCCGACGAGGATCGGAGGCGGTACTGCGGGCAGGGGCGAGAGCCGCGGACGCTCCATGTCGATCGTCCGGCCGCGGAACGGGCGTTCGTCGCCCGCCCAGATCCGGCGCGCGAGGCGCAGTGCGTCCTCGGTGCGGTCCATCCGCGACGCGACGGCCGGGAACGGCAGGCCCAGGTCCGTCGCTTCACCCGCGTGATGCCCGGCACCGAGGCCCAGCCACGCCCGGCCCGCCGACAGGACGGCGAGGGTCGTCACCGCGGCGACGAGCACCGCCGGTTCCCGGAACGGAGCGGGGGAGACCATGGCGCCGAGCCGGATCCGGTCCGTGCGGGCGGCGAGCCAGCCGAGGGCCGTGTACGCCTCCAGGTGCGCGACGTCGCCCGGCGGGGCGGTGGGATCGACCTGGACCAGGTGGTCGGGCAGCCACAGCGTGTCGATGGCACTGTCGTCGGCCTGCGTGGCGATCCGCGTCAGCCCGTGGACGGGGCCGTCGGGGAAGGACGGGTTCGACACCCCGATGCTGATCCTCATCGGGTGATCTCCGCTTCGACGTCTGCCTGGCCGGCTCCGTGGAATCCGCCGCGAGCCAGGCGTATCCCGGCGACGGCGCTCAGCGCGTAGCCCGAGAACCGGCCGATCGGGATCAGCCACCCGGCCTGCTCGTACCTGAAGTACGCGGGCGTGAGGATCCCCGCGAGCCCGGATCCGATCCCGATCCAGAGTCCGGTCCTGGGCCACAGGCCGCGTCGCTGCCCCAGCACGCCGAGGGTCGCGATGAAGAGCCCGTAGACGACTCCGTGCACGGGACCTCCGATCACGAACACTCTGCGCGCGAGCGCCCGGGTGCCCGGGTCGTCGTGCCCGTGGTCGGTGGTGAGGTAGGCGTGGGTGCTCGCAGAGGCCGTCAGGGCGACCGCCGATGCGATTCCCGTTGCGGTGGCGGCCGTCCGGAGAACGGCGTCGCGCGGGTCTCCTGGTCGGGCCAGGTCGGCGATGGACCGAATGAATCGCAGGAGGCACAGGATGGAGATGTACTGCCCCGCAGCGCTGAATCTGGCCGCGGTTCGGCTCTCCGAGTAGTAGGTTCGCACGTCCGGCGCCGGCGCGCCCGGGCGTGGGATGGGGCTGTTCGCGATCCGCATCGCCCCGACGATGGCGCCGACGAAGAAGATTCCGGTGAGCGCGCCGGACAACGCTCCGCGGTCGCGGTGCGGAAGAGGATTCGTAGTCATGGGACCAGGCTTACCGTCGGCCGCCCCGAGGGGAGTCGGCCATCCGGCCGATCTTCGTGGCCGTCGACGGTTGAATCCGCATGGAACGGCCGACAGGAGGGCCGGGCGTCAGTCCCTCGCCCGATTCGACCCGTTCGGATCCTCGGCCAGTCGGGTGTGGGCGATCGAGGCGAGCTCGGTCCTGTTGCTGACGTCGAGCTTGGTGAAGACGTGGTAGAGGTGCGTTTTGACCGTCGCCCGGCTCACGACCAACTCCTCGGCGATCTCCGGATTGGTCATCCCCTGGGCGGCGAGTCGAACGACGGCGAGCTCGGTCGGGGTGAGGCTGGCCCATCCGTTGCTGGGCCGGGTGGGCCGGCGTCGGCCCGATTGGGCGAGCTCGCAGGCGTCGTCGAGGCTCGTCCTGCTGCCGGCCGCCCAGGCCTCGTCGAACTCGCCGGGATCGAGAGCCTTCCGCAAATCCTCGACGAGCTCGTCGTGATCGGGGAGGTCGCCGACGGCGCGCGGATAGTTCATCGTCTCCCGCGCAGCGGTGCTCGCGGCGAGCAGGTGCACCGCGGTCCCCGGCTGGTCAGGGGCGTGCACCGCGGCCAATGCGTCGAGACTGTCGGGGAGGAAGGTGCGCGAACCCGCGCGCAGCCGACACCCCAGCGCGCGACGGTGGAGGATCGCGGCCAGAGGGTCGTCGGCAGCGAGCAGGTGGGCGCGTTGCGCGGTGAGGCTCGCGACGAAGTCGGGCGTCTCGATGCCGAGGTCCTGTCCCCGCTGCGCCAGATCGGATGCCTCGCCGACGTGGCCCAGTCGGCGGAGCGCGTGGACGGCGCCGGGCAGACTGCGGGCGACGGTCCAGTCCGGCCGTTGGCTGTCGAGGCCGGCGAGTCCGCGCTCGAACCATTCGGCTGCTCCGGCCCAGTCGCCGGCGCGGAGGCAGATGTGACCCATGGGAACGGGGAGTGCGACCACGTCGATCTCCTCGGTCGAGGTGAATACGTCGACGATGGGCGCCAGCACGTGTCGTGCCTCGTCCAGATCGCCGGTCAGGCACAGCGCCAACGCGAGGTGTTCGGTCAGGAACCCGGCACCGAAGTAGTGCCCGAGGGGCGCGATGTGGTCGGTCATCTCCCGACCGAGTCGGACGGCTTCGGTCAGCCTGCCGTCGTACATGGCGGCGTACTGTTCGACGCTCTGAGCGAAGGCGGCGCAGAACCGGTCGTGGCGGTCGCGTGCGCGCTCGGCAGCGGGCGCGGCGAGTCGTCGTGCCTGGTGGTGGTCGTCGCCGGCGGTGAGTGTGTACGCGGCGAGAACGACGGCGAAGTCCTCGGTGAAGGAGTCGCCGGTGTCGCGAGCGGAGTACGAGGCGGCAAGAGCCTCTCGACGGCTTCCCTCGAGGTCGAGGAAGAAGTTCTCGTAGGCGTGCGCCAGGCCGGAACGCGCCCGTCCGAGACGCTCGAGCCGGGTGGACGGCTCGTCGGGAGTGGGCTCGGCCGCGAGCCCGAACCGGCCGGCGAGGATGCCGAGCACCGCGGCGTCGCCGGCGAGGAGCTGTTGCACATCGTCGTCGGGGCCACTGGCCGCGGCCATCGCCCGCCGCACGAGGAGGCCACCGCGGCGTCCATCGCCGCGGAGGAACCACGGGACGGTCATGAGGTGCGCGAGGAGCCGACCCCGACGGCGCCGGTCTGCACCCGACGGCGTGCGGAGGGCCCAGTCGAGGGCTGCGACCGCGTTGGCATGCACCTCGGAGAACATGCGCATGGCGGATTCCTGGTCGGATCCGAGCTCTTCGTCGATCGCCTCGATTCGGCTGAGGCACCACACGAGGTGGGCGTCACGAATGCTGGCGACCTCGGCCGCGTCGGCGAGTGCCGCCGCGGCGAACGTCCGCACGGTCTCCAACATCCGATAGTGGACCTGGTCGCCGACGCGCACGATCTCGAGGAGGGACTTGTCGACGAGTCTCGCCAGCACCTCGACGACCTCGGCGCCCTCCACGTCGTCGCGCGCGGCGGACCCGCCGGCGACCTCCTCGGCCGCGGAGAGGCTGAAGTCGCCCACGAACACCGAGAGGCGCCGGAACGTGACGCGTTCTACCGGCTCCAGGAGGTCGTGGCTCCATCGCATCGACGCCTCGAGGGTTCGGTGCCGGGGGTCGCCGCGCCGCGAGCCCCCGGTGAGCAGCCGGAACCGCTCATCGAGTCCATCGAGGATCTGGCGGGCGGTCAGGACTCGCGTCCAGGACGACGCGAGTTCGATGGCCAGGGGAAGCCCGTCCAAGCGGGTGCAGATCGCGCGGACGACGGGATCCGACCGGGACAGGCCGGGGTCCTGCGAGACCAGTCGGGCACGCTCCACGAACAGGGCCGCCGCGTCGTCCGGCTGCAGCGCCGGGACCCTCCAGACGACCTCGCCCGCAACGCCCAGCGGCTCCCTGCTCGTCGTGAGGATCGATGCGCCCGGACATCCGTGGAGGAGGCGCTCGACGAGATCGGCGACGGGGCCCAGCAGGTGCTCGCAGGTGTCGAGTACGAGGACCGGGTGCCGGTGGTGGACCCGGGCGACCAGGTCGGTCAACGGATCGCGGTGATCCGATCGCAGGTGTACGCCGAGGACCCGTGCGCACGCGTCGGCGACCTCGGAGGCGGCGGTGACCGGACTGAGGTCGACCCACTGGAGCTCGCGGGCCCCGCCCGGCGGATCGACGGGGGAACGGACGATCCACTCACTGAGTTCCGCGGCGAGCCTGGTCTTTCCGATGCCGCCGGGGCCCGCGATCGTTATCAGCCTGCGGCTCGTCAGGATGCGCTTGAGTTCGGACAACTCGGCCTGCCGCCCGACGAGTGTGGTCACCCGGCTCCGGAGGTTGTTGGGAAGGACGTCGGTCATGGGGAAGCCTGATCGGATAGCCCACGGCTGAGGATGTCGACGGCAGCGGCGCCCTGGGGCAGCACGATCGCGGCGATCGCCGTCCCCGGCAGGCCCTCGAGGGCGAGTCGATGGACTTCACGAGTGATCGCGCGAGTCACGCCAACCACGGCGGTGGCGAGGAAGAAGGGGCGGACGCCGTCCGCCCGGTCGTCGGCGAACAGTCCGGCGAGTTCGGTGGCGATACCGTCGGCGATCAGGTGCTCGCGTGCCTGCAGGGCGGGACTCGCCGCGATCATGCCGCGCACGCGGACGAGATCGTCCATCGCGCCGGGATCGTCGTCGGCGAGGATCCCCCGCGGTTCGAGGAGATGGCTGCGGAACGCGTCCAGTACCGACGTCGTCGGCGGCCGGGCCGCCAACGCCGCGACGAGGCTGTGCCCGTACGCGGACATCCCGTCCAGGACGAGGTCCTCCTTGGTGTCGAAGTAGTTGAACACCGTCGCCTGGGAGACGTCGGCGGCATCGGCCACCTCGGCGACCGTCACCTTCTCGAAGCCCCGGTCGGCGAACAGCCGTAGTGCCTCCCGCTGGATCCGTCGCCGGGTCTCCAGCTTTTTCCGCGCGCGCAGACCGAGTTGCTCGGGCACTGTGCACCGTCCTCACGGAGAAGTTGAAGCTGATAGAAAATTACAGTGACTCCAATATTCTAGTCCGGGCGTCGCCTCATCGCCAGCAGGCGAAGGTCAACCGTTTGACCGACGCTCATCCATCCGGGAGCGCGCGATCCTGGTGGTCCGGCCCGCCGAGGACGGGGAAGGAGACCGGACATGAGTGACGAAGCAGTCGTGGCGGCAACGCAGAAGGCGTTCGACGATGCGGAACTCCGAGACGATCGCGCCGTTCTGGAGGACCTGCTGCACGCCGAGTTCCTCTCGATCGGACCCAAGGGATTCCTGCTCGACAAGGGGCAATGGATCAGCCGGCACGAGCACTTCAGATACCACACGCTCGACGTCGACGAGATGGACGTGCGGCTCTTCGGCGACGCCGCGATCGTGCGGTCCGTACAACGCAACCACGCCGATTCGTCGGGCCATGACGTGCGGATCGCGACCCGCGTGTCGCAGACGTGGGTCCGGTCCGGCGGTGGGTGGCAGCTGGCCGGCATCCAGTTCAGCCCGCTGGCGGATCAATGACGTTCGCGGAGCGACGACAGAGCGCCCGGCGAGTTCACTACGAGCGATCGTGGCGCCGCGCTGCGACGGGAGGAGACGGTCATGGGCATCGTCATCGCCAATCAGAGTGTTTCCGCTGACGGCTACGGGGCCGGGCCCCACCAGACCCGCGAGCGCCCGTTCGGCGACGACGGGGGGGGACGGATGGGGCAGCAGGCTGCACGCGTGGATGTTCGACGATGCGGACGAGAACCGGTCCGAGATCGACCAGATGTCCCGTGCATCGGCGCACATCATGGGGCGGAACATGTTCGGGCCCGTGCGAGGGGAGTGGGACGGCGATTGGGACGGCTGGTGGGGTGACGATCCGCCGTTCCACGGGCCGGTCTTCGTCCTCACGCACTATCCGCGCGAGCCCCGCCCGATGGCCGGCGGCACCGTCTACTACTTCGCCGACGCCGGCATCGAGGCGGCTCTTGCCGCCGCACGCGAGGCTGCCGGCGAGGGGGACGTTCTCATCCAGGGCGGGCCGGGCACGATCAATCAGTACCTCGCTGCCGGGCTCGTCGACGAGATCCGTCTGCACGTCGTGCCCTTCACCCTGGGCGGCGGTGCCCGCGTCTTCGAGGGCGTCGGCCGGTTGGACCTGGAACAGGTGCATGCGCGGGCGGCGAGCCGGGTCTTCCATGTGACCTACCGAGTGCGGAACGCGGGGTGACGCGACACCCGCCGGCCTCGGAGCGCAGCCACATGCGGCCATGCGCCGCCGGCGGTCGAGGTAGTCGCCGATGGAGGCGACGGCGCGCTCGAGGACCGGGACCTCAGGGAGGCAGACGATCCGGAAGTGGTCGGGCTCGGGCCAGTTAAAGCCCGTCCCGTGGGTCACGAGGATGTGCTCGCTTCGGAGGAGGTCGAGGACGAACTCCTCGTCGTCGTCGATGCCGAACATCGCGCGGTCCAGCCGCGGGAAGCAGTACAGCGCGCCGCGCGGCGGCACGCAGCTCACGCCGGGGATCGCGTTCAGTGCGTCGGCCGTCACCGCGAGCCGGCGCTCGAGTGCGCCGCCGGGATCGACGATGTCGCCGGACAGGGGCGAACCCGGCCGCCCCGCCTCCAGTGCGAGCGGGATCGCGTGCTGGCCCGCCACGTTCGGGCAGACCCGCATGTTGGAGAGCAGGGTGATGCCCTCCAGCAGGTCGGCCGCGGAGGCGAGCGCGCCCGTCGCCATGACCCAGCCGGCGCGGTAGCCGCACACGCGGTAGGCCTTCGACAGGCCGCCGAACGTCAGGCACAGCACGTCGTCGCCGGCAGCGCGGGCCGCATGGTGATGCCGGGCGCGGCCGAAGACCAACTCCTCGTAGATCTCGTCGCTGAGCAGCACGAGGCCGTGACGTCGCGCGATGTCGGCCATCCCGCGCACCGTCTCCTCGCTGTACACGGCGCCCGTGGGATTGTTCGGATTGATCATCACGAGCGCGGTGGTCCGCGGCGTCACCTTGGATTCGATGTCCTCGATCGACGGATTCCACCCGTTCGACTCGTCGGCCTCGTAGTGCACCGGGACGCCGCCCGTGAGGTTCACGGCGCCCGTCCACGTCGGATAGTCGGGGGCGGGTACCAGGATCTCGTCGCCCGGGTTCACGAACGCCTGCAGGGTGAGCGTGATGAGTTCACTGACGCCGTTGCCGAGGAAGACGTGCTCGGCGGACGCGGCGTCGATACCGCACCGGCGGTAGTGCTCGGCGACCGCCTCGCGGGCCGCGGGGATGCCGCGCGAATCGGAGTACGCCTGCGCCGAACCGAGATTGGCGGCCACCGCGTCGACGATCTCCGGCCGCGCGTCGAGGCCGAACGGGCGCATGTTGCCGAGGTTGAGGCGGAGCACGTCGTGCCCCTCGCGCTCCAGTCGCATCGCCTCGGTGAGGATGGGGCCGCGCACGTCGTAGCGCACGTCGCGGAGCCGATCGGACTGTCTGTAGGTCGCCATGAGAGTCATTTCAGCGTCTATGAGGATCGTGTGGAAGAGCCACTTTCGTCGATTCCATGGGACCACTTATGCTCGTCGCATGGCCCGCACCGCCACCTCCGGCCCCCTCGTCCTCGGTCGGATCACGGGCGTGACCGACCTGGTGCGGGTGATCGTCGACCGGATCGCCGACGGCGCCCTCTCCGACGGTGACCGGCTCCCGTCCACGCGCGCCCTGGCAGAGCAGGCCGGGGTCTCCCGCGGCACGGTCGTGCGGGCGTTCGACGAACTCGCCGCGGCGGGATTCATCGTCTCGCGGCACGGCTCGGGTACGCGGATCAGCGACGGTGCCGCGGTGGCCGCGCGCGCCGGAGCGCGCACGCGCGGCGCAGACGAGGACCCGTCCGAGTCCGTCGTGCCGCCGAGGCAGGGGAGAACCCGGCGCGACCTGCGGCCGGGCATCCCGGACGCGGCGCTGATCGACGAGCGGGCGTGGCGGCGTGCGGTCCGGGCGGCGGCCGGAGGGATGGCCGGGGTCAATCCGTGGGAGGAGCCCAGCCCCACGCTGGTGGCCGCGCTGTCCGGGCACCTGCGGCGCCACCGGGGCATCGCCGCCGCCCGACCGCTGCTCTTCGACAGCTCGCGATCGGCGATCGCCGCGCTGTACGCGGCCTTCGCGGAGGCGTCGCCGGGGCGCACCGTCGTCGTGCACATGGAGGACCCGGGCTACCGCGGAGCGCTCCTGATGGCCCGCGATCAGGGGCTCGACGTGCGATTCCACGCCGCGGACCCCGACGGGCTCTCCGTGGCGGCGCTCGGCGACGAACCCGCGATCGTGTTCACCACGCCCGCACACCAGTACCCCGTCGGCCACCGGATGAGCGTCGAGCGTCGGGTGACGCTGGTGGAGTGGGCCGGGCGGACGGGGTCGCTGGTGATCGAGGACGACTACGACGGCGAGTTCCGCTACGGCGTCGCCCCGCTGCCCGCTCTGCTGACGATCCCCGGTGCGGCCGACCACGTCGCCTACGTGGGGACGTCGTCCAAGTCGCTGGCTCCCGATCTGCGGGTCGCCTGGTGCCTTCCCCCGGCCGGGCTGCGCCGGCCCGTCGAGCGCTGGCTCGCGGTGCACCGCCGCGGACCGTCGGCGCTGTCCGCCGACGCGCTGGGGGAGTTCATCGCGGCGGGAGCGATGGACCGGCACCTGGCGCGCGCCGCCCGCGTGTACAGCGACCGTCGCTCGCGATTGGTCGCCGCGCTGCGCAGGGAGTGCCCGGAGCTCGTGGTGACGGGCGTCGAGGCGGGGTTGCACCTGTGCGTCCTGCTGCCGGGGCGGGACGACGACGAGGTGGTCCGCGCGCTCGAGTCGGCCGGCTGGCGCACGAGGTCACTGAGTAGTCAGGCCGCCGCGCACGAGGTGCCGGGGCTGGTGCTCAGCTACGCGCGTCTCGGCGCGCGGGACGCGGATGCCTTCGCCGCTGCGCTCAGGCGGGTGCTCATGGCCACGCTACGTGGTGGTGAGGTCGCGCCCGGGTGCTCCGACCGGATCGGCTGATCGATCGCTTCCACGTGGGCGCGAACCGACATGCCGGTTCGTCGTCACGTCCGGCTCACCCGCTCAGTTGATGATCTCGCCGCGATCGGTGGGGGCCTTCGAGATCAGGGTGTCGCGCCACATCTGCAGCGCCTCGGGCGTCAGCCGCGTCCAGTCGGTCACCTCGGCGACGATGCGCAGAGGCTCGGTGCTGCGGTACGAGCGGGTGGGGTTGCCCGGGAACTTCTTGTCGGTGACGTTGGGGTCGTCCTCGAACGTGCCCGTGGGCTCCACCTCGTAAACGCGCGGGGCGGCACCGTCGGACTTGAGCTCGGAGGCGAGCTCCGCGGCGAGCCCGGCACCGTCGCGCAGGGCCGTGAAATAGATGTGGTTCATCACCACGTCGGGCCGGTAGTTCGAGACGAAGCCCGCGCTGAGCAGGTCGCCGGGCCGCAGGTCGGCGGTGGTGCCGTGGAAGAACGGGCCGGTTTCCGTGGAGGCGCTCATGCGGCCAGGTTATCCGCCGGCGGCCGGACCAGCCGCCAGAGCAGGTGGCCGCTGCTAACGGCGATCACCGCGAGGACGACCCAGATGCCCGCATCGATGATCCGGCTCCCGTCCGGACGCACGATCGTGCTCGTCACCGAGACGGTCACGAGGACCAGCACAGCAGTGCCCACCGTCAGCAGATACCGCTGCAGGAGCGCATCGAGCGCGGGCCTGTGGTCGGGGGAGAGCCAGTACGAGCGAGCGGTCGGGGGCAGGTTGACCAGGCTGTCCGGGATGGCGGACGTGCAGGCGGCGAGGGCACCGAACAACACGCAGATGCCCGCCGTCGCCACGGCCAGGAGTCCGACCGCCGAACCTCGCGGTCGCCAGGCGTCCGCGGTCCCGCCCGCACCCCAATGCGTCGGAAAGGGGTCGGGCCCGGACGTCGCGGCCCAGGCGAGCGCGGCGCCGCACAGCAGGACCGCGGCGAGGAAGATCCACCATCGAGGTCGCATGGGCATAACGTTACCGTGGCGAACGACTATTGCTCCGGGTGGGGCGGCCGCCCCGCTGCGACGTCGAGGACCGCATCGGCGGGTGGGTGAGCAGCCAGATCAGGTAGCCGATCGAGCCCGCCAGCGCGACGAGGAAGAGGACCACGAGCGTCGATTTCGCGGCGGTCTCCGTGGGATCGATGATCGTCACCACGAAGGTCGCGCCCTGGAGGGCGAGGAAGAGGCCACCCGCCCAGAGCAGGAAGCCGGAGACGATGTCGTCGAACGCGGGCCGGTGCGCGGCGGACAACCAGTAGTCGCGCCGCGGTGTGTTGATGACCGAGGCCGGGAGCCGCGGCGCCGCCAGCGCGAGGACCGCGAACAGGACGGCCACACCGGCCGCGATGCCCGCGTGCAGCGACACCGCGTCGGCGCGCGGGGACCACGAATCCGGCTGCCCGGACAGGCCGAAATGAGTGGGGAACGGGTCGGGCCCCGATATGGCCGCCCACGTCGCCGCGGCCGCATAAGCGAGGACGGTCCCGAGGAACGACCACCACCGCACGCGCATGTCCGCAACGCTACCGGTCTCCCGCCGCGAGGGGCGGCCGAGCCGGGCCGCCGGACGCTGGTCGCGGACGGTGCTGCCGTAGATTGGGGCCATGGCCGACGACACGAACGCGCAGGCACCGTCCACCGAACTCTGGGTCGAGCGCACGGGCGTGCGCCGCTACACCGGGCGCAGCTCGCGGGGCGCCGAGGTGCTCGTGGGCTCGGCGGACGTGGAGGGCGTGTTCACCCCCGGCGAGCTGCTCAAGATCGCCCTGGCCGCGTGCAGCGGCATGTCGACCGACCACGTGCTGGCCCGCCGCCTGGGTGAGGACTACGACGCGACCGTCCGCGTCTCGGGCGACGCGGACCGTGAGAACGAGGTCTACCCCGAGCTCAACGAGGTCCTCGAACTCGACATGTCCGAGCTCGACGAGGCCGCGCAGGAGCGGCTGATCACCGTCGCCCGCCGCGCCGTGGACCAGGTGTGCACCGTCGGCCGCACGCTCAAGGCCGGCACGACGGTCAATCTCGACATCACGTCGGAGTAGCGCGTGCCCGACGAGCAGGCCCGGATGACGGCGTGGGTGCACGGTCACGTGCAGGGCGTCGGCTTCCGGTACTGGACGAAGACTCAGGCCCTGGAGCTGGGCCTGCTCGGTTACGCTGCGAACCAGCCGGACGGACGCGTGCGCGTCGTGGTCGAGGGCGACCGCTCCACATGCGACACTCTGCTGCAACGCCTGTCATCGGGGCACACCCCGGGCCGGGTCGATCTGGTCGTGGAACTGTTCGGGCCCGCACGAGGTGGGCTCCCATCGTTCGAGGAGAGGTGAGGCATGCAGCCGCCCATCCCTGAGAACCGCCCGGTGGGCGACATCCCCGGGCCGGAATCGAACTACCTGCCCGTCCCGGGGATGCCGCCCGAGCTGCACCTCCCGGACACCGGGGAGACGCCGCGCCGCCCCGGACGGATGCGCCAGCAGGACGAGAACACGCAGGCCCGACCGGAGACGGTGGCCGAGGCCCGAGCCCGGCAGCGGGCGCAGCGCCAGCGCGCCGACGACGAGCAGCGCGAGGCCGCCGAGGCCGCCGCCGCGGCCGCGAAGAAGAGCCGCCGCCGCAAGCAGATGATCGGCGCCGGGGTCGGCGTCGGCGTCGTGGGCGCGATCGCCCTGCTCTACGTCGCGATCCCCGACAACGACGGGGCGCAGAACGTCAACTCGCAGACGGCGTACTGCACCGTCGACGGCGGCCAGGTGGTCTCCGACGACTACTGTTCGCGCGGCACCTACAACCCGGTCACGGGGTTCATCCTGCTCAACGGCCTGAGCTACCGGTACAACTACGGCGGCACGTACAACAACGGCCGGCTCACCGGCGGCAGCTACGACCGCCCCGCCAACACCTCCTTCCGCACCTCGTCGGGCGCGGCGGTGGACCCCGCGAAGACCACCTCCTTCGGCACCAACGGCCAGACCAATGCGGCGAGTAAGCCCGCGCCGCCCGCCGCCGGATCGAAGTCGGGCGGGACGAACGCCGGCAGCAAGAGCGGCTCCACGGGCAAGAACATCGATCGCGGCGGCCTGGGCACCTCCAGCAAGGGCGGGAGCTCCAAGGGCGGCTCCGGATCGAGCGGCTCCTAGTGCGGCGCATGCGGGGAACGCCCCGCCCGGGCTGGCAGCGGACCGTCGAATCGCAGGGCCTGGTGTTCGGCACCCCGCGCGCGACGGTGCCGGCGACAGCCGGAACTACTGGGACGAGTCGGTGTTCTACGAGTTCGACATGGACGAGGTGCTCGCCATCGAGGCCCAGGTCGAGGTGCTGCACTCGATGTGCCTCAAGGCCGTCGAGAACGTCATCCTCACCGAGCGCTACGCCGATTTCGGGATCCCCGAGTGGGCGTGGGGCGCGATCGAGGAGTCGTGGAAGCGGCAGGACCCGCACGTCTACGGCCGCTTCGACCTGCGCTACGACGGCCGACGGCCCGCGAAGCTGCTGGAGTACAACGCCGATACGCCCACCTCGTTGCTGGAAGCCGCTGTGGTGCAGTGGTACTGGTTCCAGGACACCGCGCCGGACAAGCGCTCGTGGGACGACGGCGGCTATGACCAGTGGAACTCGCTGCACGAGTCGCTGGTGGCCCGCTGGGGCGAGATCCGGGGCGTGATCCCGCCGTCGGAGCTGCACTTCACCTGGTCCGGCGCCGATGCGACCGGCGAGGACCACGTGACCACCGGCTACCTGCAGGAGACGGCCGCCGAGGCCGGCTTCGACACCGTCGGCCTGCCCATCGAGGACATCGGCTGGGACCACGACCTGAAGACCTTCGTCGACCTCGAGGACGCCCCGATCCATTCGGTGTTCAAGCTCTACCCGTGGGAGTGGATCCTCGAGGACGACTTCGGCAAGCGGGTCGTCGAATCGATTCCCGCCACCACGTGGATCGAGCCGCTGTGGAAGTCGATCCTCTCCAACAAGGCGATCCTCGCGGTGCTGTGGGAGATGTACCCCGACCACCCGAACCTGTTGCCCGCCTTCATCGACAGCCCCGGCTTCCTGACCGAGTACGTGAAGAAGCCCAAGCTGGGCCGCGAGGGCGCGAACCTCACGATCGTGGACGCGGGTCGCGAGACCGCCACCGGTGGCGTCTACGGCGCCGAGGGTTACGTGTACCAGATGCTCGACCCGCTTCCCGAGTTCGACGGCTACCGCCCCGTGATCGGCGCCTGGGTCGTCGGCGACGAGGCCGCCGGCATCGGCATCCGCGAGACCTCCGGCCTCATCACCGACGACGGTGCCGCCTTCATCCCGCACCGCATCACTCCGAAAGGCACGACCGCATCATGAACACGACCCTCCTCGCCGCCGCGGACCTGGGCACCCTGGGCAAGGGCATCGGCGCGATCTGTCTGTACGCCCTCGTCGGCCTGCTGCTCATGGTGATCGGCTTCTACGCCGTCGATCTCTCCACGCCCGGCAAGCTGCGCGACCTGGTCAAGGCCGGCAAGCCCAACGCCACGTACATCACCGGCGCCGGCATGCTCTCGATGGCCTTCATCATCGTGGTCGCGATCTACGCCAACTACACCGGCGGCGGCGATCTCTGGGCCGGCGTCGTGTACTCGCTGGTCTACGGCGTGGTCGGCATCGTCGCGCAGATCGTCTGCGTGCGCGTCCTCGACCTGGTCACGGGCGTCGACATGGAGGAGCTCATGTACTCCGAGGTCTTTCTCCCGCAGGCCCGCGTGATCGCCGCGTCGCACGTCGCGCTCGGTCTGATCGTGGCGATGGCCGTCCTCTGACCGTCGCATCGTGAGGTCGCACCGCGTCACCCTCGCCGACGTCGCCCGGGAGGCGGGCGTCTCGGTGACGACGGTGTCGTTCGTGCTCTCCGGGAAGGAGGGCATGCGGATCACGGAGTCGACCGCGGACCGGGTCCGGGCAGCGAGCGAACGGCTCGGCTACCGCCCCGATCTCGCGGCCCGCAGCCTTCGAGCCCGGTCGACGATG
This sequence comes from Tsukamurella ocularis, assembly GCF_965138335.1. Classification (GTDB taxonomy): domain Bacteria; phylum Actinomycetota; class Actinomycetes; order Mycobacteriales; family Mycobacteriaceae; genus Tsukamurella; species Tsukamurella ocularis_A. The sequence continues at coordinate 118,217 of NZ_CBCSDV010000003.1, read as the reverse complement.
ACGCTCGGGCTCGTCTCCGACACGATCGGGTCCGAGCCCTACGCCGGGTACATGGTGCGCGGCGCCGTCGAGGAGGCCGGGGCGACGTCGCGGATGGTGATCCTCGCGGAGACCGAGGACTACTCCTCTGACGGCGCGGATCTCGTGGAGGCGATGCTGGACCGGCGCGTGGACGGGCTGATGTACGGCGCCATGTACACGCGCGAGGTCGTCCCGCCCGCACGTCTCTCCACCGTCCCGCACGTCTTCCTCAACTGCCTGCCGACCGAACTCACGGGGCCCGCGGTGATCCCCGCGGAGCGCGCGGCCGGGCGGACCGCTGCCGCGGCGCTCCTTGCGGCGGGGCATCGTGCCGGGATCCACCACATCGGCGGCCGTCAAGTGTCGGACCTCCACCCGGACGGCATCTACGCCGGACATCAACGGCTGCAGGGGATCGAGGAGGAGCTCGCGGCCGGGGGAGTCGAGCTGGCCGGCGTCATCGAGTGCGAGTGGGTACCCGAGCAGGGGTACCGGGTGGTGTCCGAGCTGCTGCGTTCGACGCGACCCTCGGCGCTGATCTGCGCGAACGATCGCACCGCGTTCGGGGCGTATCAGGCCATCGCGGAGGCGGGGCTCGTTGTGCCGGAGGATGTTTCGATCGTCGCCTTCGACGACTCCCAGCTCGCCGGATGGATGCGGCCGGGCCTCACCTCGGTGGCGCTGCCGCACCGGGAGATGGGGGCGCGCGCGGTCGACCTGCTCGTGTCGGGCGACCTCGACCCGGTCGTCCACGAAGTGCCTATGGAGCTCGTCGTGCGGGGCTCGGTCGCGTCGGCCTGAGCCGGGCGACTTCCGCTGCTCGTCCTGAGCGACCCTTCATGCATTCGCTAAAACGATTCGCTAAAACGATTAACTCCTTGTGAACGAGGCGTTCTTCGTTGTAGTCTTCGTCACATCCGGACGTGATGATCGTCCGGATCACGGCGAGAGTTTGGACCCCCATGGCATCGTTCACCCAGGCCTTGAAGAACAGGGCCTACCTGCATTCCTCGGTCACGTTCCTGTTGTTCTTCGCCTCGTGGGGCATCTGGTGGTCGTTCTTCTCGCCGTGGCTGCTGAAGAACCCGGAGGAGGGCGGGCTCGGGCTCAGCGGCGCCGAGCAGGGGACGGTGTATTCGACCAACTCGATCGCCGCGCTGATCGTGATGTTCGGGTACGGCACTCTGCAGGACAAGCTCGGTCTCAAGCGGCACCTGGTGATCCTCGCGTCGATCGCGATGGCCGCCGTCGGGCCGTTCTTCATCTTCGTCTACGAACCGCTGCTCAAGAGCGCCTTCATGGCGGGCGTGATCGTGGGCGCGATCTACCTCTCCTTCGGCTTCCTCGCCGCGGCGGGCCTGCTCGAGGCCGTCAGCGAACGCACCAGCCGCCGTTTCGGATTCGAATACGGCCAGGCCCGCATGTGGGGCTCCTTCGGTTACGCGATCGTGGCTCTGGTGGCAGGCTTCCTGTTCGCGATCGATCCGCACCTGAACTTCCTGGTGGGCTCGGCGTTCGGTATCGCCTGCCTCGTGGTCCAGATCTTCTGGAAGGACGAGAAGGCCGGCGCCGCGTCGCACATCGAGCCGACGACCCCTTCGCTCGGCGAGATGGTCGCACTGCTGAAGATGGGGCGACTGTGGAAGGTGATCCTGGTGGTCCTGTTCACCTGGACCTTCTACACCGTGTACGACCAGCAGATGTTCCCGGACTTCTACACCCACCTCTTCGACGACGTGAAGCGCGGCGAACAGGTCTACGGCGTGCTCAACTCGGTGCAGGTGTTCCTCGAGGCCGCCATGATGGGCGTGGTGCCGGTGCTCATGCGCAAGGTCGGCGTGCGCACGATCCTGCTGCTGGGCTTCACGGTGATGGCCGTGCGGATCCTCGGTACCGCGGTGTTTAGCGATCCCGTCACGGTCTCCGTCGTCAAGATGTTCCACGCCCTCGAGGTGCCGCTGTGCATCCTCGGCGTGTTCCGCTACTTCACCCTGCACTTCAACGCGAAGCTGTCGGCGACGCTGTACATGGTCGGCTTCCAGATCGCTTCGCAGGTGGGCGTCGTCATCCTCTCGCCGCCGCTGGGCGCGCTGCGCGACGAGCTGGGCTACCAGCCCACGTTCTACATCATCGCCGCGACCGTCGCGGTGGCCGGCACCATCGGCTACCTCATCCTCAAGAAGGACGACGAGGAGGTCGACGGGGACCCGTTCTACCGGGACGGGCAGGAGCCGCTCGACACCGCCAAGGCCGACGCATGAGGGGCGGGGACGTGACCGGTTCGAGCATGGAGGCCGAGCTGGCGCGCGCCGAGGCCGCCGTGGCGGATATGGCCGCGCGGCGTGGGGACCGCTGGTACCCGCGCACGCACATCGCCGCGAACGCAGGTTGGATCAACGACCCGAACGGGCTGTGCCACTTCGGTGGCCGCTACCACGTGTACTTCCAACACCACCCGTACAGCGCCCAGTGGGGCCCGATGTACTGGGGGCACGTGTCCAGCGCCGACCTGGTGACCTGGCGGCACGAACCGATCGCACTGGCTCCCAGCCTGGAGGAGGACCGCGACGGCGTCTTCTCCGGGTCGGCGATCGTCGACGGCGACGAGCTGGTGGTCTACTACACGGGCCACCGCTGGCGGAACGGCGTGAGCGAGGACGAGGGCAACCTCCAGGTCCAGTGCATGGCGAGATCCTCGGACGGGACGACCTTCGTCAAGGAGGGCGTGGTGGTCACGGGCCCGCCGGAACTGCCGCACTTCCGCGACCCGAAGGTCTGGCGCATGGGCGAGACCTGGTACATGGTGTTCGGAGTCTCCTCCGCCGACGAGCGCGGCGAGGTCTGGCTCTACACCTCCACCGACGGTGCGGCCTGGGAGTTCGATCGCGTCCTCTTCCGTGACCCGGACCCGAACGCGTTCATGCTCGAATGCCCGGACATGTTCCCGCTGGGTGACGCGTGGGTCATCGTGTACTGCCCGATGGGGCCGAAGCCACAGGGTTACGGCCTGCGCAACGGCCACAACGCGGGATACGTGGTGGGGGACTGGGCTCCCGGGCAGGACTTCGTGCAGCGCACCGATTTCCGGCCCGCCGACTGGGGCGGCAACTATTACGCGCCCCAGAGCTTCACCTCGCCCGACGGCCGCCGCATCGCCTTCGGCTGGATGGGCGGCTTCGACCACCCGATCGTCTCGCAGCGCGACTCCTGGTGCGGCCAGCTCACCGTGCCGCGCGAGCTCACCCTGGCCGATGACCTGCGGGTCCGCGCCATGCCGGTGGCCGAGTTCGCCGGATTGCGCACGGCCACCGTCGACCTGGGGGAGGTCACGATCGGGCGCGACGAGGAGCTGACGCTCCTGCCCGACCTCGACTCCGCCGATATCGAACTCACGATCTCCCTGCCCGACGGCGACGCGGAGCGTGTCGGCCTCGTGCTCCGCACCGAGACCGGCAACGAGATCCTCATCGCCTACGACGATCTGGCACAGCGTGTGCTGATCGACCGCCGACGCGCCGGGTACGGGGAGCGCGGCTACCGCGCGGCGCCCTTCGACGGCGACGTCCTGCGGCTGCGCATCGTCGTGGATCGCGGATCGGTGGAGGTCTTCGCGGGTGACGGCGCGGAGTGCGTGAGCTCGCTCGTCTTCCTCGGCGAGGGCGTGCGCTCCGCGATCCTGTTCGCGGAATCGGGCTCCGCACGGTTCACGCAGGCCACGGCCCATCGCCTCGGGTCGATCTGGGAGAACTGACCGCGCGCGCCCATCGGGTCCGGCCGGGCGCGGAGGGTATTCTCGACAATCGTGTATCTCAAGTCGCTGACGTTGAAGGGCTTCAAGTCCTTCGCTTCGGCGACGACTCTGCGCCTCGAACCGGGCATCACCTGCGTCGTCGGGCCCAACGGATCGGGTAAGTCGAACATCCTCGACGCCCTGCGTTGGGTGATGGGCGAGCAGGGCGCCAAGGGCCTACGCGGCGGCAAGATGGAGGACGTCATCTTCGCCGGCACCTCCGGCCGCGCGCCGCTGGGACGCGCCGAGGTCACGCTCACCATCGACAACTCCGACGGTGCGCTGCCCATCGACTACTCCGAGGTCTCCATCACGCGGCGCATGTTCCGCGACGGCGCCGGCGAGTACGAGATCAACGGCACCAAGTGCCGCCTCATGGACGTCCAGGAGCTGCTCTCCGACAGCGGCATCGGCCGCGAGATGCACGTCATCGTCGGGCAGGGGCAGCTCGCCGCGATTCTCGAGTCCAAGCCCGAGGAACGTCGCGCCTTCATCGAGGAGGCGGCCGGCGTGCTCAAGCACCGCCGCCGCAAGGAGAAGGCGGTCCGCAAGCTCGACTCGATGCAGGCCAACCTCGCCCGCCTCACGGACCTCACGACGGAGCTGCGCCGCCAGCTCAAGCCGCTCGGGCGGCAGGCCGAGGTCGCGCGTCGGGCGCAGACGATCCAGGCGGACCTGCGGGACGCCCGGCTCCGCCTCGCCGCCGATGACCTGGTGCGGCGACGTGCTGAGCTGGCCGATCAGAGCGGCAACGAGGCGGCGGTGCGTCTCGAGCAGAATGAGGTGGCCGAACAGCTCGACGAAGCGAATGCGCTGGTCGCGGAGCACTCGGAGGCCGTGGCCGCGTTGGACCCGGCGGTGAAGGCCGCAGGGGAGGGCTGGTTCTCGCTCTCCGCACTCGCCGAGCGCGTCTCGTCGACGGAGCGCATCGCCTCCGAGCGTGCCCGCCTGCTCTCCGAACCTGTGCAGCACCCCCCCGGCCGCGATCCCGACGAGCTGGAGGCCGAGGCCGAGCGCGTCGCCGAGGAGGAGGCCGAGCTCATGGAGGCCCTCGAGGAGGCCGCCATGATCCTCGAGGAGGCGACGGAGGAGCTTGCGTCGCGCGAGGAATCCGCCCGGGATGCGGAGAAGGCGCACATGGCTGCGGTCGCGGCGATCGCGGACCGTCGAGAAGGGCTCGCGCGACTGGCCGGCCAGGTGGAGACGCTGCGCACCCGCGCCGAGTCCGTGGAGGCGGAGTCCGGGCGGCTCACCGCCGCCATCGCCGAGGCCGTCGAGCGGGCCGAGGCCGCCGAAGCTGAGTTCGAGCAGGTCCAGGGGCAGATCGCCGAGCTCGACGCCTCCGAGGCCTCGCTCGACGAGCACCACGAACGCAGTTCCGCAGCGCTGCACGCCGCCCAGGCCCGCGTCGAGGAGTTGCGGGCCGCTGAGCGCGAGGCCGAGCAGAAGGTGGCCTCGCTCGTCGCGCGCATCGAGGCGCTGTCGATGAACCTGGACCGCGGCGACGGTGCCGCCTGGGTCGTCGAGCACGTCGACGGCGTGACCGCTGCGGTCGCCTCGCGGCTGTCGATCCGGAGCGGCTACGAGAAGGCCGTCGCGGTGGCGCTGGGCCCGGTGGCGGAGGCCGTCGCGGCGGGCTCTGTCGATGCGGCCGTGACGGCCGTTGCGCGGTTGCGCGAGGCCGACGGGGGCCGGGCGGCCGTCGTCATCGAGGGCGTCACGCCCGGCACCGCGCCCACGGGCCCCCTGCCCGACGGTGCCGTCTGGGCCGTGTCGTGCGTCGAGGCGCCGTCGTCGCTGGAGGGGGCCGTGACGGCGGCGCTGGCGGGATACGTGCTCGTCGCGTCCGTCGACGACGCCCTGGCGGTGGTCGCCTCGCGTCCCGAGCTGCGGGCCGTGACGTCCGACGGTGACGTCATCTCCCACGGGGTGCTGACCGGCGGCTCCGCGGCGCGGCAGTCGACGCTGGAGGTGCAGAAGTCGATCGACGCCGCCGAGGCGACGCTGGGGGAGACCCGACGGTCGGTGGAGTCGCTGTCGGCAGCGCTGGCCGGAGCTGTTGCGGAGGCGGAGTCGCGGCGCGAGGTGACGGAGTCGGCGCTGGCGGCGCTGCACGAGTCGGACGCGCAGCTCGGCGCGATCTACGAACAGCTGGCCCGGCTGGGGCAGGCGGCGCGGAGCGCGCGCGACGAGGCGGAGCGCCTGGTGGCGCAGCGTACGCGGATCGAATCGTCGCGAGACGAGACCCGGACCGCGCTGGTGGAGCACGAGGAGCGCCTGCGGCTCGCCGAATCGCTGCCGGACGAGTCGGTGTCCGTGGGGACGGACGAGCGGGATGCGGAGGCTGCCGCTCTGGCCGCGGCGCGTTCGGTGGAGATGGAGGCCCGGCTCGCCCGGCGGACCGCCGAGGAGCGCGCGGCCGGCGTGCGGGGCAAGGCCGAGGGGCTTCGACGGGCCGCCGCTGCCGAGCGGGCTGCGCGGGAGCGGGCTGAGGCGGCCGCGGCTTCTCGGCTCGCTGCCGCCGCGGTGGCTTCGTCGGTGGCGGAGGGCGCTGCGCTGGTGTCCTCGCGGCTCGGGCGCGCGGTGACGAGGGCTGCCGCGCACCGTGACGCGCTGGAGGCATCACGTGCCCAGCGCGCCGGTGCGCTGGACGTCGCGCGGCAGGAGAGCTCCGCCCTGACTGCTCGATTGGCTCAGCTGACGGATGCGGTGCACCGCGACGAGGTGGCGCGGGCGCAGGCGGCGCTGCGGATCGAGCAGCTCGAGGAGCAGGTAGTGGCGTCGTTCGCGATGTCGCCCGATGACCTTGTCGCCGAGTACGGACCGGACGTACCGCTGCCGCCGTCTTCGCTGGAGCTGGAGGAGTACGAGGCGGCGCGCGAGCGCGGCGAGACCGTGGTGAAGCCCCAGGGCCTGCCGTTCGACCGGGCGGTGCAGGAACGGCGTTTGAAGCTCGCGGAGAAGGATCTTACGACGCTCGGGCGGGTGAACCCGCTGGCGTTGGAGGAGTTCGCGGCGCTGGAGGAGCGTTACAACTTCCTCTCCACACAGCTCGAGGACGTGAAGTCGGCCCGCGAGGACCTGCTGAGCGTGGTCGAGGAGGTGGACGCCAAGATCCTGCAGGTGTTCACCGAGGCCTGGGTGGACGTGGAGCGCGAGTTCGTCGAGGTGTTCAAGACCCTGTTCCCGGGCGGCGAGGGCAAGCTGATCCTCACCGAGCCGGGGGACATGCTGACCACCGGCATCGATGTGGAGGCCCGGCCCCCGGGCAAGAAGGTGAAGCGCCTGTCCCTGCTGTCCGGCGGCGAGAAGTCCCTGACCGCCGTGGCGATGCTGGTCGCAATCTTCCGTGCGCGGCCGTCTCCGTTCTACGTGATGGACGAGGTCGAGGCGGCGCTGGACGACACCAACCTCCGCCGCCTGATCTCGTTGTTCGAGCAGCTGCGCGATAAGTCGCAGCTCATCGTGATCACGCACCAGAAGCCGACGATGGAAGTCGCCGACGCGCTCTACGGCGTGTCGATGCGCGGTGACGGCATCACCCAGGTCATCAGTCAGCGGATTCGTGGGCAGGAGCTCGGCGCGCTGCCGGTGTGAGAGCGGGCCCGTTCAGGCACTATGAAACCGTGACCATGAGTGACAATTCGGACACGTCAGGTCGCGGCCGGATCAACGCACGGAGGTGGTCGTGGATACACCGGTGGTTCTCGACCGAGACCTGGGTCGAGCATTCGGCCTCGCGCCTGGCCCCACGAAGGAACGTGAGATCAACCGGCTCGTTGTGGACCTGATCGTCGGGCTGGTGGCAGAAGCGTCGCCCAACGCACGCGAGGTCTGGTTCGACTGGAGTGAAGATGGATTGTGCATCACGGCGATTCGCGATGGGCGGGGCGTCCCCTGCATCGAGCCCGATGAGGTCGACGAGTGCCTCTCGATCTATGCGAGCAACATCCGCGATACGAGGTACGTGGCACACCTCACCGCTGTCCGCGGTATCCACGGCCCGTTTGTGCTGCAGATCTAAGCAATCCAGGTCGAAAGGTGTTCCTGGATAGTCTCGATCGCGCCTGCGTCTGAAGGCAGCCAATCGACGGATCCGAGATCGCCGGGTGCCATCCAACGCACTTCGTCGTGGGAGTCGCCCGATGCGAGCTCTCCGTCAGCGACGGCAGCGAAGTAGAGCCGCATCTCGTACTTCTCCGAGATCGGCCATGCGCCCGATGTATGGGGTACTTCCGGACCGATGGAGACAGTCGCGCCGAGCTCCTCGTGAATTTCGCGGACGAGAGCAGCCTCTGGGGTCTCGCCTTCCTCTGTTTTCCCACCAGGGAACTCCCAGAGGCCGGCGAGCGCTGCCGGGCTTGTTCGCCGCGCCGCGAAAACCTTGGTTGGCTGTTCCAAGTCGTCCACGATGATCGCGCCGACGACGAGTTGCGGAGCGGCAGAGTGCATGACGGTGATTCTGGCACCTCTCCCCCGTTCTTGTCAGGGGGAGATGACATGACTGGCGGCCATAGAGTCACTGCAAAAGCGGAGCCTTCTGATCGGATCAAAGGCTTCGGGGGTTGCTTATCGACCCGCTATCGGTCGGGTAGGCTGGCTTGCCGCACGTGCTTGTGTGCCACGTTGCCGGCATTGACGTCTGAAGCAGGAAGGGCGACCTCTTCTGAGGTAATTTCTGATAGTTTAGTGAGTGTCAGTCGACTATTGTTGGTGAAGGGTGCGCTTCACTGACTTCATTCGATTGCGAATGTTTTGTTTTCGCGCGTCGACGTAGGTGTTCGCTCACAAATCTAGGTTGGGAAGCTTCCAAATCGACAATCCTTGTTCCGAGAGTTGGCGAAATTCGTTTCGGCGCACTAGGAGTCCTTCGTCCTCGGGAATCCGCAATCGATAGGTGAACCCACCTTGGGCGTTGACTCCCGCTCGGGAGGGTTGCTTGGGTCGTACTCGACGACTAGATTTTCGCGATGGAGCTTCCGGTACCAGGAATCCAGTCGTGTCGTCTTCCATTCGGACATGCCTTGCCCGCGGGTTGCGTAGTACTCTGCATGATCGCGGAGACGCTTGTATTGGACCGCCTGGTTGTGTGGGGTAGGCACTCTAAAAGGAAATTCGCGTGCAATTTATTTCGCGAGGAGTGATTTTGCCGCCGTAGGCATGTTTTATCCATGAAATATACTGTCTCGTTACGCCGAACTGCTCCGCTATTGCAGATTGAGTGTATCCCTAATTCTTGAGTGCTTCGATTTCTGCGATCCCAATAATGGGGACTCGGCTTCTTGGTGGGGTCATTTCCCTCTGTTTGGGTAAGTTGGTCGAGTCGACGTGAGGTTACTGTTGCCGAACTTTGTGTGCTATGCCGTCAGAAATTTCTCGTACTGAAAAGCTAGCAGGTCGGGTGACGGGAGCTGGCTACGTCTGGCTGGAAGGAACATGAGCTTCTTATCATGAAGCTGCTTCAAGCCGTGCTCGAGCATAGGGCCGTCGATTTCGACGAGGATATCTTTTCGAATCTTGACTTGGTAGTCGGGCGTGATGCCGAGAATTCCGATATCATAAGCGCGATGATGGATTTTGCATAGGCTGAGTCCGTTGGACACGACGGGCTCGCCGTCCTCGCTGTCGGGGATGATGTGAGAGGCGTCGAGAAGTTCACGATGGTTGAGGTTGCACACCGCGCAGTGGTCCTCGTAGGCGCGGAGGACGCGGGACCGAAAGACTGGCTGGTGGACACGGGTTTTGACCTCGCGTGTGATGTACTTGCGGATTGCAGCCTCGACAGGGGAGTCGGGCCGGTACATCTCGGCGGTGTCGGCGAAAGCGACGACGAAGCGTCGGTCGGCAGGTTCTTCGCCGACTACGTACACAGGGAAGATCGCCTGCAGCTCGCCCGGGGCGACGCCGAAGAACCACGTCAGAGGTTTGTGAGTGCCGATGAGGCTTCGAAGTCCTACGTTATCGGCGTCGTTCGGGTCGACGCCCTTCCAGCTGTAGCGAAGGAACCCGTCTTCACCGATCTCGTCTGAATAGTTGAACGCGCTCTTTGTCTTGTAGCTGGTCATGATCGTGAGTGCGTGCTGCAGCTGTCGGGGCTTCCGGATGCCGCGTGTCGGGTCGATGAGCTTGAACGGCTCACCATCGAATTTGAAGTCATGCAGAAGCATGTCGCGTGTGACGGGATGCTCTTGGTCGTTCGTCACCCGGCGCAGAAACTCCATCGCCTCTAGGCGCAAACGGAGATCTGTTGCGTCATCGAACACTTCGGCTCCCATCGGGTTGGTTCTATGAACTTAGTCGACACGACCGACATGGTGGGTGCGGTCGCGCACGTCAGGTTCAACGGTCACCGTCGGGCATGGGGACGTAACGTAGACGCCGAGTGTGAACCACCACGAGGAAGAGGGACGAACAAGCGATGAGCAGCAACGACGCCAAGGCGAACATCGGAGTGGTGGGGATGGCGGTGATGGGCTCGAACCTGGCCCGCAACCTGGCGTCCCGGGAGGGCAACACTGTCGCGATCTACAACCGCTCGCCGGAGAAGACGCACGACGTGGTGAAGAACCACCCCGAGGCGAACTTCGTTGCCAGCGACACCATCGACGAGTTCGTGGCCAGCCTCGCGAAGCCGCGCACCGCGATCATCATGGTGCAGGCCGGCGCGGGCACGGACGCGGTGATCGAGCAGCTCCAGGAGCGGTTCGAGCCGGGCGACATCATCGTCGACGGCGGCAACGCGAACTTCCACGACACCATCGCCCGCGAGTCGAAGATCGCGCCGACGGGCATCCACTTCGTCGGCGCGGGCATCTCCGGCGGCGAGGAGGGCGCGCTCAAGGGCCCGTCGATTATGCCCGGCGGCACCGCCGAGTCGTACGAGACCCTCGGCCCGATCCTCGCGTCGATCGCCGCGGTCGCGGAGGGGGAGCCGTGCGTGACCCACGTGGGCACCGACGGCGCCGGCCACTTCGTCAAGATGATCCACAACGGCATCGAGTACGCCGACATGGAGCTCATCGGGGAGGCCTACGACCTGCTACGCAACGTCGCCGGCTACACGCCCGCCCAGATCTCGGACCTCTTCGCCACGTGGAACGAGGGGCCGCTCAACAGCTACCTCATCGAGATCACGATCGACATCCTCAAGCACGTCGACGCGGAGACGGGCAAGCCCTTCGTCGACATCGTCACCGACCAGGCCGGCAGCAAGGGCACCGGCGTCTGGACCGTGCAGACCGCCCTCGACCTGGGCGTGCCGGTCGGCGGCGTCGCCGAGGCCGTCTTCGGCCGCGCCGTCTCCTCCAAGCGCAACCAGCGCGACGCGGTCCGCGCGCTCGGCATCGAGCGCCCCACGGCGCCGCGGGTGGAGGACTCCTTCGTCGACGACGTCGCGAAGGCCCTCTACGCCTCCAAGATCGTCGCCTACGCCCAGGGCTTCGACGCGATCATCGCCGGCGCCGAGAAGTACGGCTGGAACATCGACAAGGGCGCCGTCGCCAAGATCTGGCGCGGCGGCTGCATCATTCGCGCCCAGTTCCTCAACGTCCTCGCCGATGCCTACGCCGAGAACCCGAACCTCAACACCCTGCTCGAGGCCCCGTACTTCGCGCAGGCCATCCGCGACGGCGAGGAGGCGTGGCGCCGCGTTGTCATCACCGCCACCCAGGCCGCCGTCCCGATCCCGGGCTTCGCGACGGCGCTGAGCTACTTCGACTCGCTCAACGTCGACCGTCTGCCCGCTGCGTTGGTCCAGGGCCAGCGCGACTTCTTCGGCGCGCACACCTACAAGCGCGTCGACAAGCCGGGCACCTTCCACACGCTGTGGTCGGGCGACCGCAGCGAGGTCCAGACGGACTGAGCGAGACGATCGCAGGGGCGCGGCCGCAACGGTCGCGCCCCTGCGTCGTCCATGGAAGGTTCTCGGAACCGATCGTCGCGCTGGTGCGTCCAATTGATGAGGGCGTGTGCACGCCTGCCGGTGGCGATCGGAGGAATCGTGGGGAATCCCGAAGCGGACAAGATCCGTGACGAGGCGCGGCAGCGCATCGCCGACCGTCCGAGCATGGTTCTCGACGGTGACCCGATCGAGGAGCTTGCCAAGGCCCACGATAGGCACGCAAACCGACTTGACGTGATAGCGGATTCGCTGGTGGACGTCGGTAGGGTTAATCACCTTGGCAACACCGTTGAGGGGCGCGCCGCGACATATAACATTAACGTGGCTGTGCACGACCATGAGCATTCGGTTGAGCAGAATCTCAGGCGCGAAGCTGCTGAAGCGCGCACTATCGCTGCGGCGTTGCGGCAGATCGCCAAGGACATCGGTGACACAGAGCTCGAGAACGTTGCGGGGATTGGCGCGGTGAGATGGGCGTGATTCGTGGGCTAACCGTCTCGTTGATCACCACCATGTTGCTGTCGGGCTGCACCGTTGCTGTGGCGGGGCAGGCGATCCCAGCGGAAGGCGCTGGGACGCAGATCTCAAAGGCTTCCACGGATGCTCTGCCGTTCACGCCGAGGTTTGGGGGGCGTACGAACGAGCGGAATGACGGCACCACCTTCGAGCCTTGTGCTGCGTACTCGGACGAGGAGATGCGGGCGCTGGGTGCGGACCCTCGTACGCTCGCAGACGCCGCGATCTCCGAGTCTCCGAACTATCGAGGATGTCATTGGCAGACCTCGGACGGAGCGGGTAGATATAGCCAGATCGTGGGGAATGAGCGGTCAACCGAGGCGTATAAGGCGAAGCAGAGCTACCGCCCATGGCAGGCTGATCGTGTTGTGGACGGCCGGGTGGTGATCGTCTCAACTGAGGATGGTGGATGCTTCGCGTCGTTTATGTCGCAGCGCGCAATGGTCCACTCAAGCTTTCGGATAGGCAGTGCGGGGAAGCCCACCGTTGATCTGGTAACGGAATGCGACAAGGCGATCGAGTGGGCGACGCTGGCGATCTCGAAGGCGCCGTGACCGACGGCTACGCCAGCACCCGCTGAATCGCCCGACAGATCGCGTCCACCACGTCGCCACCGTCAACGCCCGCGGCGGCGCCGGACTCAGAACCGAGGGCACCGTCGGACCGCAGGCCGATCACGGACTCCACGAGCCGGAACGGCAGGAGCGCGCGCGGGTCGCTGTCGTCGCCCAGAACAGCCACCCCGAGGGAACGGTAGTGCGTGGCCAGCTCCGCCCTGTCGGCGCGGAACTCGGCGAACTCGTCGGCCGCCAGTTCGGGCAGGTGGTAGAGCGCGCCCAGGTTGTACCGCGCCGCCAGTAGCTGCTCGGCGTCGGACCGGGCCAACGTCAACAGCCGGTCGAGGGCGTCACCGTCGGCCGACACCACGGAGCGTGCGAGTGTGAGCGGTGCCTGCACCGTCGCCTCGAGCAGCGCGGTCAGGATCTCGCCCTTGGTGGGGAAGTAGTGGTAGAGCGAGGCCTGCCTGATGCCGACGGCCTCAGCGATCTGCCGCGTCGACGTGGCTGCGTAGCCGCGGTGAGTGAACAGCTCCGCGGCGGCGTCGAGGATCTCGTCCACCGCCGTGGCGCCGGGCCGCCGCGGGTCGTGGACCCGCGGCCGCCCCGGCCTACCTGCGGATTCTGGCCCGCCGCTCGCCGCCGCCACGGGGTCAGAATACGCGCGCGAAACATGTTCGTAGCATTGGTTAACCTGTTTGCAACAGCAGCGCAATCCAGTTGACCCGAAAAGGGCGTTTTCTATCACTTGATAGGTATCTATTGTGTGACTTAGGCGCACGATGCACACCGGGAGTTGCAGATGGCAATCACAGAACCCCGACACTGTGGCTCGCGTCGGTCCCGGCTGGATCGGCGGCGGGCGATTCCACCCGCTGGCTCGGCGCCGGTCCATGGTCGGCCCGCCGTCGTCCCGGTTCGGCCGCGATGACCGCGACAACCGGCACAGCTGCCGCCACCCTGGGCGCGCGTGACCGCGCGCGTGCCCAGGCCGACACTCGTATCGTGGGCATGCCGACGGTTCCGCCTACGGAATGGCCGGACCCGCCCGCAGGGGTGTACGCCGACAATCTCACGTGGGCGGAGAACGTTCCCGGCGGTCGCTACGCGGTCAAAGCGCTGGCCCGCGGCACCCGAATCCGTCTGACGGACATCGCCGGATCCGCCTGTGCGCACATGCTCCTGTGGCGAGCGGACGCCCCGTGGGAGCGGCTCGATGTCGCAGACACCGTCGCAGTGATGTGGCAGGTCTACCTGGGGGCCGGGAGCCCCTTATTGTCCGACCACGGGTGTGTTCTCGCGACGATCGTCGTCGACGACTCGGGGCATCACGATGCTCTCTGCGGCACCACGACGCTGGCCGCCAACATCGCCAAGTACGGCGCGGGGGAGGTGTACTCCACCAGCCCCGCGGGGCGCGAGCTCTTGACGTGCGCCGCCGCCAAGTTCGGGCTGACCGCCGCCGACGTCGGGCAGTCGGTCTCCTTCTTCCACGGTGTCAGGGTCGCCGCGGACGGCGCGCTCGAATCCGCCGGCAGCGCGGGGCCGGGGAAGTCGGTCGAGCTGGTCCTGCACCTGCCCTGCATCGTCGCCATCGCGAATACCGCTCACTCGCTGGACCCGTCGCCGACCTTCGACACCGGCCTGCTCGAGCTGCTCGCCTGGCGCACCGACGACGATCTGACCGCCCTCATCGCCGATGGGGATGCGTCCCCCGAATATCGACGCGCCGTGGCGAACTCCGAGGACGTGCACCGCGCCGCGCGGTGATTCGCCGACCCCGACACCGCAAGGACCTTTCCGATGATCACCACGCTCCCTCCGCGGGCCCCCTGGTCGGGCATCGTTCCCGCCGGGCACACCCTCACGATGACCGACCTGCACGGCAAGCCGTCCATCGACACCCTCTTCTACGGCGCTCACGACCACGGAATCCGGTACAGCACGCAGCAGACGATCACCGGCCAGCGGAACATCTACCTGGGCGAGGGCACCGTCATCCGCGACCAGGAATCGCGCCCGATGGTGACGATCGTCCACGACGAGGTCGGCAGACACGACACGCTCAGCAGCGCGTGCTCGCAGGAGTCCAACTCCCTGCGCTACGGCCATCACACCAAGCATGAGCACGCGTGCGTCGAGAACTTCCTCATCGAGGGCAGCCGGCACGGCCTGGGTATGCGGGACCTCGTGGGGAACGTGAACTTCTACGTGTTCGCTCCCGTCGCCCCCGACGGGACGTTCGGTGCGGTCGAGGGGGAGTCGACGGTCGGCCGGAAGGTCGTGCTGCGCGCGGAGATCGACATCCTCGTGCTCATCTCGAACTGCCCTCAGGTCAACGATCCGTGCCACGACTTCGGGCTCGCGGCGGTCGAACTCGAGGTCTCGGACTCCGTCGCCTGAACCGATCGCCGCCGGTGAGTTCTGCGCATTTCGCGCATTCTGTTCTTTACTGAGATTTTCCGTTCCCGTCGGCGGGTGTTTGTGCGGCGATAATCTGGCGTCCTCATCAGCTCGACGAGGAGGTCAGGGTCGTGTCGGACAGCTCGGACGAAACAGAGCAGGCGAAAGCACCACCGCGGCAACGTAACAGCCTCGCGTTGGCCGTCTACGCGATCATCGCCGTCGTGGTGGTCTCGACGGCCGTGTACTACTCCTTCCAGCGCGGAGGCCTCTCCGCCGACATCCGCAACAAGGCAACGCTGATCGCGCCCGCCGGAGCGGGAGGCGGTTGGGACCTCGTCATGCGCGAGTCGCAGGCGATCATGCGGGAGCAGAAGATCGCGACCAACATCCAGGTCGTCAACGTGCCCGGCGCGGCGGGCACCATCGGCCTGTCGCGGCTGCATTCGATGCCGGGCCGCGCGGACGTCGTCATGGTCGGCGGCACCGGTCTCGTCGCCGGGGTCCAGCAGACGAAGTCCGCGGTGAAGATGACCGACGTGACGCCGATCGCGCGGATCTTCGAGGAGTACGACGTGCTCGTGGTCCCCGCGAACTCCCCGTACAAGTCCGTCGACGACCTGGTCGCGGCGTGGAAGAGCAACCCGCATTCGATCCCGTTCACCGGCGGCGGCAGCTTCGACCAGCTGGTCATGGCGCAGTTCGCGAAGGCCGCCGGGATCGACCCCAAGAACACCACCTACATCCCCAAGGCCGGCGGCGGCGAGGTCGCCCAGGCCCTGGTCACCGGCACGGCGAAAGCCGCGTTCTCCGGGTACGCCGACCTCATCGACCAGATCGAATCCGGACGCCTCCGCGGACTCGCCATGGCCGCCAAGGAGCCCATCGACGGCGTGGACTTCCCGACGCTCCGCCAGCTCGGCTACGACGTGACGCTGGCCAACTGGCGCGCCCTGTTCGGCCCGCCCGATATCTCGTCGGCCGACGTCAAGAACATCCGCGACGTCTTCGACGAGGTCATGCGCACGCAGGACTGGGCCGGGGCCGAGCGCACCAACAAGTGGACGCGCGCGTGGCTCGAAGGGCCCGACCTGACCACCTTCATCGCCGACGAGGACCGCGTCATCGCCGGCCTGTACCAGGAGCTGGGCAAATGACAACGCAGACGGAAGAAGCGGACGAAGCGGCCCCGGGCACCGGCAACGGGCTCGGCGCGCTCATCGTCCCCGCGATACTCGCGATCGCCAGCACCCTCGTCGTCATCGGCAACCTCACCATGGACGTGCAGTCCGATGACAGCCCCGGCCCCACGTTCTTCCCGTGGCTCCTCGCCATCGTCGGCTACGCGCTGGCCGCCGCGCTCGCGGTGCACTTCGTCCGCCACCCGGACGAGCTCGCTCGCTCGGAGACGAAATTCCGCACCTACACCGACTGGGCCGCCGCCGGTTGGCTCATCGGCGGGCTCATCGCGTTCGCGGTCCTCCTCGACGTCCTCGGCTGGATCCTCGCCGCCGCGCTCCTGTTCTGGTGCGTGACACGGGCCTTCAACAGCAAGCGGCCCCTGTTCGACGTCTCCGTCGGGCTGCTGCTCTCCAGCGTGGTCTTCCTGATCTTCGGCGTCCTGCTGGACGTCCCACTCCCGTCCGGAATCCTGGGAGGACTGTAGCCATGGACCAGTTCGGACTCCTGCTCGACGGCTTCGCCGGCGCCCTGTCGCCCGCGAACCTCATGTGGGTCATCATCGGCTGCCTCATCGGCACCGCGGTGGGCGTGCTGCCCGGCCTCGGCTCCTCGATGGCGGTGGCGCTCCTCCTCCCGATGACCTTCGCGCTCAATCCGACCGCGGCCTTCATCCTGTTCTCCGGCGTCTACTTCGGCGGCCTCTTCGGCGACTCGACGATGGCCATCCTCATGAACACCCCGGGCCAGGCCTCGTCGATCGCCTCGACCTTCGAGGGCCACCAGATGGCGAAGAACGGCAAGGCGCCCCAGGCGCTGGCCATCGCCGCGATCGGCGCCTTCATCGGCGGCATGATCGCCTCGATCCTCGTGGTCTTCCTCGCCCCGTTCATGGCGGACCTGTCCACGAAATTCGGCCCGGCCGAATACTTCGCGCTCTCGCTGCTTGCCTTCGGCGCGATCTCCTCGGTGGTCTCGGAATCGGTGATCAAGGGCCTCGCCTCGCTGGTGATGGGCCTGATGTTCGCGACCGTCGGCATCGACCAGATCTCCGGCACGGAGCGCTTCACCTTCGGCTCCGCGAACCTGTTCGACGGGATCTCGCTGGTGATCGTCGCCGTCGGCATGCTGGCCCTCGGCGAGATCATCATCGTGGCCTCCCGGATCCGCCGCGACCCCGCCCCGAAGGCGCTCGGCGCCAAGGCCGGGCGCGCGTGGCTCTCGAAGGCCGAGTTCAGGGAGGCGCTGCCCGCGTGGGGCCGCGGCACCGCGATCGGCCTGCCGTTCGGTGTCGTCCCCGTCGGCGGCTCTGAGGTCCCGACCTTCCTCGCCTACGACGTGGAGCGCCGCCTCGACCGCCGCCGCAAGGTCCCGATGTTCGGCAAGGGCGCGCCCCGCGGCCTCGCCGCACCGGAGGCCGCGGGCAACTCGACCACCGGCATGGCGATGGGAGCGCTGCTCTCGCTGGGGCTCCCGGTCTCGGCGACCGCCGCGATCATGCTCGCCGCGTTCCGCCAGTACGGCCTGCAGCCCGGACCGCTGCTGTTCGACAACTCGCCGGACCTGGTGTGGGCGCTGCTCGCCAGCTTCTTCATCGCGATGGTCGTGCTGCTCGTGATCAACCTGCCCTTCGCGCAGTTGTGGGCGAAGCTGTTGCTGATCCCCGCGCCGTACCTGTACGGCAGCATCGTGGTGTTTTGCGGCCTCGGCATCTACGCGACCTCGCCGACGATGTTCGACCTGCTGCTGTTCCTCGCGATCGGCCTGCTGGCGTTCGTCTTCAAGCGGTACGACATCCCGGTCGCGCCCCTGCTCATCGGCATGGTGCTCGGGCCGCTCGCCGAGACCAGCCTGCGGGACGCCCTGCTCTCCTCCGACGGCGACTACTCGGTCTTCGTCTCCTCGCCGATCTCGATCACCCTCTACGGCCTGCTGATCGCCGTGCTCCTGATCAAGGCACGCCAGGTCGTCACCGCTCGCACCGGAAAGGACGTCTGACCATGACCATTCTCGTCGCCCACTCGACCACCCCCGAGAGTGCCGCCGCGCTCGACGCCGCCTACCGCGAGGCGGAGCGCAGGCCCGGGGAGCCGATCGTCGTCTTCCTGCTCGACGGTGACGCTCCCGACGTCTCGGAGGCCATCGCACGCGGCCTCACCGTCACCGTCGAGCGCCCCAAGGAGTTCGAGAAGGACCCGGTGGGCGGCGTCGTCGACGCCGCGACCGCGCTCGACGCCTCGGTCCTGGTGATCGGGATCAAGCACCGCACCGCGACCGGGAAGCTGCTCTTCGGGTCGTCGGCGCAGCGGATCCTGCTCGACGCCACCTGTCCCGTGCTCGCAGTGAAGGTCCCGCAGGGCTGACACGCGGCGTCCTGCCGCCTCGTCCCAGGAGCAAGCGCAGGACAGCCCACCGTGTTGTGCGTTACGTTCCGTTGGGCCCGCCGAGCGCGGTACGCTGTTGGAAATGATGTTCGATAGGTGGCGCGACGTCGCCTGACGAAGGGACGGTCCGATGGCGGTTCAGGCGGTACTCCTCAAGGCGGGCTCCGCGCTCGTGACCGGCCTCGTCGGCGCCGCGGCGTATGACGCGACCAAGAAGGCGCTCGCCAAGGCGCCGCTGCGCGAGGGAGCGGTCGCCGCGACGGCACTGGGGCTCAAGGGCAGCCGCAAGGCCGAGGAGGTCGCCGAGAACGTGCGACTGAACGCCGCGGACATCCTGGCCGAGGCGAAGGAGCGGGTCGGTGAGGAGTCGACCCCACCGGCGACCGGCGCCGCGCACGACCACGACCACTGATGACCGCGCTGTCCGAGCCGGCGGGGCGTGTCGTCTCGCAGGCCGCCGGCCGGCTGCGCTGGGTGCTCGATGATCTCGTCGGAGCGGCACCGCAGCGCCGCATCGCGGTCGAGGACGCGGTGCTGGCGATACCCGGCGTGCGAGCGGCGCACGCCTACAGCCACACCGGTTCCCTCGTGGTCTGGCATCGCAGCGACGTCGATCCCGCACGCATCGCTGAGGCCGCCGCGGAGGGGCTCGCCGCCGACGCCTCCCTCGTCGCCCGGCACGCGCCGCACTCGGCGGACGTGACCAATGCGGATCTGCTCCGGATGGGTCTCGGCGCCACGGCCCTGGTGCTCCTCGGCCTCCGTCGCTACGGCTTTCGCCGGACGCCCCTGCTCGGGCCTGGGACTCGGACGGCGGCGACCGCGATCACCGTCTTCACCGGCTACCCGTTCCTGCGTGGGGCCCTGCGATCGTTGCGTGGCGGACGCGCCGGCACGGACGCTCTCGTCTCGGCGGCCACGATCGCGAGTCTCCTCCTGCGCGAGAACGTCGTCGCCCTGACGGTGCTGTGGCTCCTCAACATCGGCGAGTTCCTCCAGGACCTCACGCTGCGCCGCACCCGGCGCGCGATCTCGGACCTACTGCGCGGCAACACCGATACGGCCTGGCTGCGGCTGGCCGACGGGGCCGAGGTACAGGTCCCGATCGACGCGCTCGACGTCGGCGACATCGTGATCGTGCACGATCACGTGGCGGTGCCCGTGGACGGCGTCGTTGTCGATGGGCTCGCCGTCGTCGACCAGGCGGCACTGACCGGGGAGACGCTCCCCGTCACGATCGAACCGGGCGCGCCCGTGCACGCAGGCGCAGTGGTGGTCTCGGGCCGCCTGGTTGTGCGGGCCACGGCCGTGGGCGCCGACACCGCGATCGGCCGCATCATCGAGCGGGTCGAGGAGGCGGAACGGGACCGGGCGCCGATCCAGACCGTCGGGGACAACTTCTCCCGCCGCTTCGTTCCCGGGTCCTTCGTCCTGTCCGGGCTCACCCTGCTCCTCACTCGGGACCTGCGGCGCGCAATGACGATGCTGCTCATCGCGTGCCCTTGTGCCGTGGGACTCTCGACGCCGACCGCGATCAGCGGGGCGATCGGCAACGGTGCGCGCCGCGGGATCCTCATCAAGGGCGGCTCCCACCTCGAGGCGGCCGGCTCGGTCACGGCGGTGGTCTTCGACAAGACCGGCACGCTGACGACCGGCCGGCCGGTGGTGACGAACGTGGTCTCCTTCCTGGACGACTGGACCCCGGAGCAGGTCCTCGCGCACGCGGCCAGCTCCGAGATCCACTCCCGGCATCCGCTGGCGGAGGCCGTCATCCGGTCGACGGAGGAGCGCCACATCGAGATCCCGAGCCACGCGGAGTGCGAGGTCATCGTCGGACTGGGCATGCGGACCCAGGCCGAGGACGGCCGCGTGCTCCTGCTGGGCAGCCCGGCTCTCCTGGAACAGCACGGCGTAGCCGTGGGAGCCGACGCCGCGCGGTGGGTCGACCGGCTCCGCGCCGAATGCGAGACGCCGCTGCTGCTCGCGGTGGACGGGGCGTTGACCGGCCTCGTGAGCCTGCGCGACGAGGTGCGCGCCGAGGCCGCCGAGACCCTCGCCGCCGTGGCGGCCGCGGGGATCGCCACCGTCGTCATGCTGACGGGCGACCACCCGGAGACGGCGGCCGCCATCGCCGCCGAGCTCGGCATCACGCGATGGCGCGCGGAAGTGATGCCCGAGGACAAGCTGGCCGAAGTCCGGGCGCTGCAGGACGAGGGCCATGTGGTCGCGATGGTCGGCGACGGCGTCAACGACGCTCCCGCGCTCGCGGCGGCGGACGTGGGGATCGCGATGGGCCTCGCGGGCACTGACGTGGCAGTGGAGACCGCCGACGTGGCCCTGGCCGGCGACGATCTGCGCAACGTCCTCGACGTGGTCGACCTCGGTCGGCGGGCCGTGGACGTGATCCGGCAGAACTACGGCATGTCCATCGCGGTGAACTCGGTCGGGTTGCTCATCGGAGCGGGTGGCGCACTCTCGCCGGTGCTGGCCGCGATCCTGCACAACGCCTCGTCGGTCGCGGTCGTGCTCAACAGCTCCCGGCTGATCCGATACCGGCTCGCGGAGTCGCCGCCGTCCGCGCCGCCGGAGCTGTCCCGCGGCGGCATGCGTTAACTTCGTGTTTCCAGCCTGTTGCGCCTGACGATCTGGCTTGACGGCCGCCGGGGCAAGGGATTTGAGTGAATTCTCATGCACCTCTTGCCCCGCGAGCAGGACAAACTGCTCATCGTCGTCGCCGCGGACCTGGCGCGTCGTCGCCAGGCCCGCGGGCTCAAGCTGAACCACCCCGAGGCCGTCGCGATCATCACGTACGAGCTGGTCGAGGGCGCGCGCGACGGGCGCAGCGTCGCCGACCTCATGGCCTACGGTGCCACGATCCTCACCCGCGACGACGTCATGGAGGGCGTGCCCGAGATGATCCACGACGTGCAGGTGGAGGCCACCTTTCCCGACGGCACCAAGCTCGTCACCGTCCACCACCCGATCCGGTAGGCGCGCCATGATCCCCGGAGAGTTCCGTCTCGCGCCTACGCCGATCCTGTGCAACGACGGCCGCCCCACGCGCACCGTCCGCGTCGTCAACACCGGCGACCGGCCCATCCAGGTGGGCTCGCACTTCCACTTCGCCGAGGTCAACCGCGCCCTCGACTTCGACCGGTCCGAGGCGTACGGGCACCGTCTGGACATCCCGTCCGGCACCGCCGTCCGGTTCGAGCCCGGCGACCCGAAGACGGTGCGCCTGGTCGCGCTCGCCGGAACGCGCGAGGTCCACGGGCTCGCAAACCGCGTCAACGGCCCGCTCGACGGCGCCGCGGGCCCCGCCGGCGCAGCCGGGAACGGGGGAGACCGGTGAGCTTCGAACTGAGTCGACGTGAGTACTCGGACCTGTACGGCCCCACCGTCGGTGACGCCGTGCGCCTCGCCGACACGGAGCTCTTCGCGGTCGTCGAGCGCGACCTGACCGTCCACGGGGAGGAGGTCGTCTTCGGCGGCGGCAAGGTGATCCGCGACGGCATGGGCGAGAACGGCGTGCTCACCCGCGACCACGACATCCCCGACACCGTGATCACCAATGCCCTGATCATCGACCACACCGGCATCGTCAAGGCCGACGTCGCACTGCGCGACGGTCACATCCTCCGGATCGGCAAGGCGGGCAACCCCCAGATCTCCGACGGCGTGACCATCACCATCGGCGCCGCCACCGAGATCATCGCGGGGGAGGGGCGCATCCTCACCGCGGGCGGCATCGACACCCACATCCACTTCATCAGTGCCCAGCAGATCGACACCGCGCTCAACTCCGGCGTCACCACCATGATCGGCGGCGGCACCGGGCCGGCGGCCGGCACCAACGCCACCACCGTGACGCCGGGCCCCTGGCACATCGCCCGCATGCTGCAGGCGCTCGACGACGTCCCGATGAACATCGGGCTGCTCGGCAAGGGCCACGCCGGCGCGACCGAGCCGCTCGCGGAACAGATCCGCGCCGGCGCCATCGGCCTCAAGGTGCACGAGGACTGGGGCTCGACCACCGCTTCCATCGACAACTCCCTGCGAGTCGCCGACGAGTACGACGTCCAGGTGGCGATCCACACCGACACGCTCAACGAGTGCGGCTTCCTGGAGGACACGGTCGCGGCGATCGACGGCCGGGTGATCCACACCTTCCACACCGAGGGCGCGGGCGGCGGGCACGCGCCGGACATCATCGCCATCGCGGGGCACCCGAACGTGCTTCCCGCCTCGACGAACCCGACGCTGCCGTTCACCGAGAACACCATCGTCGAGCACCTCGACATGCTCATGGTGTGCCACCACCTCAACGCCGACATCCCCGAGGACCTGGCCTTCGCCGATTCGCGGATCCGTCCCGAGACCATCGCCGCGGAGGGCGTGCTGCACGACATGGGCATCATCTCCATCACCTCGTCCGACTCCCAGGCCATGGGCCGCGTCGGCGAGGTGATCACCCGCACGTGGCAGCTCGCGGACTCCATGAAGCGCCAGCGCGGTCCGCTCGACGGTGACCCCGACGGCGGTGACAACGCCCGGATCAAGCGGTACGTCGCGAAGTACACGATCAATCCGGCGCTCGCGCAGGGCATCGCGGAGTACGTCGGCAGCGTCGAGGACGGCAAGTTCGCCGACCTCGTGCTCTGGAACCCCGCCTTCTTCGGGGTCAAGCCCGACCTGGTGATCAAGGGTGGTCAGATCGCCACCGCCCTCATGGGCGACGCCAACGCCTCGATCCCGACGCCGCAGCCGCGCACCATGCGGCCGCAGTTCGGGTCGATGGGGCAGGCCGTTCACGACGCAGCGATCACTTTCCTGTCCACCGCGGCAGCGGAATCCGGCGTCGCCGCCGAGCTCGACCTGCGCAAGCGCACCCTGCCGGTCCGGGGCATCCGCACGCTCCGCAAGCAGGATCTGCCGCACAACGGCGCGACGCCGGACATCACCGTCGACCCCGAGACCTACGTCGTCGCCGTCGACGGGACGCCCGTCCGTTCCGAGCCCGCCTCGTCCCTGCCCTTGACCCAGCGCTACTTCCTGTTCTGAGAGGCGAGAAGTGATCATCGAGACCGTCTCCGGCAATCTCGCCGACCTCGACCCCGCCGAGCTGGGCGCGGTCCACATCGAGCGGGTACCGCTCGCGGGAAGAGATCTGGTCAAACGGATCCAGCGCGTGCGCACCGACCACGACCGGGAGATCGGGTTGCGCCTCGCCGCGCCCGCGGGCCCCGACGGCGACCTTCGCGATGGCGACATCCTGCACCGCGACGAGAAGAACATCATCGCCGTGCAGGTGCTCGCGACCGACGTGCTCGTGATCGCCCCGCGCACCGTGACCGAGATGGGCTGCACCGCACACGGTCTCGGCAACCGGCACCTGCAGGCCCAGTTCTTCGACGCCGATTCCGAGTACGGCGCCGAGGTCATGGTGGTGCAGTACGACCACACCGTCGAGGACTACCTCACCCACCACGGCGTGCCCTTCGACCGCCAGGACCGGGTGCTGCCCACGCCCTTCCGCCACGCGGAGCACACCCATTGAGCACCGTTACGGTCGGCGAAAACGCAGGTGACGGCGTACAGGAACAGTGTTCAACCGGGTCCGGGTCGTCGCCGGGATACCTGCTGCCGCTCCTCCAACTGAGCGACTCCGCGCTCCCGACGGGCGCGTTCAGCCACTCCTTCGGCATGGAGGCCTACCTCGCCGACGGCACGATCACGGACGAGGCCACCTTCGCGGCGTGGTTGCGCGCCTACGTCTCCCGGCAGCTCGCCTACACGGACGGCCTCGCGATCCGGATGATCTACGACGCGCTGCACCTCGGGGACCTGGACCTCGTCTGGAAGCTCGACCGCCTGCTCGCCGCCCTCGCGCTGCCCGAGCAGGTGCGCACCGCGGCCGCGACGATCGGCCGGCGCACCGCCGAGGTGGGCACCGTCGTCGCACCCGAGTCCTTCCTCGGCGACTACCTCACCGAGCTCGACGCGGGCCGCTGCCACGGGCACCCCGCCGTCGCCTTCGCGCTGCTGGCGCACGCGGTGGACGCGCCGCCCGCCGCGGCGATCGAAGCGCACCTCTTCGCCGCCGTGACCTCGCTGACCCAGAACGCCGTGCGCGCCATCCCCGTCGGACAGACCGCCGGCCAGCGGGTGCAGCGCTCGATGCACGACGTGGTGGCCGACGCCGTCGCCACCGCGATGACCCTGACCGATGAGGACCTGGGCGCCGCATCACCCGGGCTCGAGATCGCACAGATGCGGCATCGGCGCCAGCGGGCGCGGATGTTCATGAGCTAGAAGGAGATTCCATGACGACGATCCGGATCGGTGTCGGCGGCCCCGTGGGCGCGGGCAAGACCCAGCTCGTGGAGCGCATCACCCGCCACCTCGCCGACGAGGTGTCGATGGCGGCCATCACCAACGACATCTACACCACCGAGGACGCGAAGATCCTGGCGCGCAACAGCGTCCTGCCCGGCGACCGCATCGTCGGCATCGAGACCGGCGGCTGCCCGCACACCGCCATCCGCGAGGACACGTCGATGAACGAGGCCGCAGTGGCGCGGCTCGTGGCCGCGCACCCGGATCTGCAGATCGTCTTCATCGAGAGCGGTGGTGACAACCTCTCCGCGACTTTCAGTCCCGAGCTGGTGGACTTCTCGATCTACCTCATCGACGTGGCGCAGGGCGAGGAGATCCCGCGCAAGGCGGGGCAGGGCATGATCAAGTCGGACCTGTTCGTGATCAACAAGACCGACCTGGCGCCGTACGTCGGCGCGGACCTGTCCGTCATGGCCGCCGACTCCAAGGTCTTCCGCGGCGACCGCCCGTTCTGCATGACCAACCTCAAGACCGACGAGGGCCTGGACGGCGTGCTGGACTGGATCCGCCGCGACGTCCTCATGCTCGACCTCGCGTGACCGGCGCTGCCGTGCCCGCGCTCACCGGCGAACTCGCACTGACGCTCGCACCGCGAGGGCAGCGCACCGTCGCCGTGGCGCAGCGGCACGCCGGCACCCTGCAGACCCTGCGGCCCCTGTACCTCGACGATTCCGGTCAAGTCACCTACCACGTGGTGAACCCGGGCGGCGGGTGCCTGCGCGGCGATACCTACGCGAACGACATCGAGCTCGAGGCCGGCGCCCACGCCGTGGTCACCACGCAGTCGGCGACCAAGGTCTATCGCACGCCCGGCGGCGGTGCCGCGCAGCACATGCGGATCCGGCTCGGGGCCGGCGCCGTCCTCGAGTACGTGCCCGACGCGCTGATCCTCTACCGCGAGGCCACCTACCGGCAGACCTGCACCGTCGAGCTCGATCCGTCGGCCTCGCTCGTCCTCGCGGAGATCATCACGCCGGGCTGGTCGCCCGACGGTGCGCGGTTCCGCTACGACGAGCTGCGCATGCGCACCGAGATCCACCGCGGCGGAGCACTGCTCGCGGTCGACAACCTGCTCATCGAGCCCGGGCTCGCAGACCCCTCGGGCCTCGGCATCCTCGACGGGCACACGCACGTCGGGTCGCTCACGGCGGTGGACCCGCGCATCGACGACGACCTCCGGGACGAGGTGCACGCTCTGACGGAGGCGGTCGGTGGTGTCCGCAGCGGGCTCACGGCGCTCGCCGGCCCCGGATTCGTCCTGCGCTGCCTCGGTGACGATACCGCCGAGCTGGCGGGCCTGTTCGACGCGGTCATCGCGCTGCTCCGCTCCCGATGGACGGGGCAGGGGCCGTTGCACCTGCGCAAGTACTGACCGCCGGAACCCGCCCTCGGCTAGCGTTCCGGGCATGAGCGGCATCGACGTGCGTCCGGCGAGCGTCTTCGAGGATGTGGCGGCCGTGCTCGGCCCCAAGAAGCAGACCTCCAGCAACTGCTTCTGCCTCTCCTACCGCATCGGCTCGAAGGAGAACCAGGCACTGCGCGGGCCCGACCGGTTCGACCGGGTCCGGGGGCTGTGTGCGGAGGACCCGCCGCCCGGGGTACTCGCCTACGACGGTGCCGAACCCGTCGGTTGGGCGGCCATCCACCCGCGGGCGGACACGAGCTTCGCGACCAACCGCCGCATCCCGCACGTCGACGATCACGAGGAACCGTGGTCGCTGTGGTGCGTGCGGGTGCGGCCCGGGCACCGCAAGCAGGGGATCAGCCACGAGCTGGTCGCCGGCGCCGTCGATTTCGCGCGCGCGAACAGTGCCTCCGTGGTGGAGGCCTACCCCGTCGACAACAAGGGTGCCAAGGTCGACCTGACGATGGCCTACGTCGGCACCCGTGCCCTCTTCGAGCGGGCGGGTTTCGAGTACGTCATGGACACCACGTCGGTGCTGAACGGCTTCACGCGGGTGCTGATGCGGTACCGCACCGACCGCCGGTCGCGCTGAGGCGCGACGTTCGTCGGTGGGTCACCGGGACCGCACAATCCTGTCGGTGCCGTATGCCATTGTTGCCTCAACAACCAGCCGCAGGGGAGGCGACATGGGGGCCGTAGAGGAAGCGATCGAGCAGGACACGATCCGCGAGGTGTGGGAGCTGCTGGATGCGGACGAGGCGATCAGTGAGCAGGCGATGTACCTGGTCGCGGCCGCGCTCGAGGGTGAGGCGCACCTGTTCGCGCAGGCGGGTGGCGCGCCGGCGCCGCAGCGCCCCGGGACAGGGGAGGAACCGGAGGCCGTACCGGATCCCGTGGTCGCCTTCCTGCGCACGATCACCGTCGCCGGGTTCCGCGGGATCGGCCCGGAGGCGCGCCTCGAGTTCGAGGCGCGGCCGGGGATCACGGTGGTCAGCGGCCGGAACGGCTCGGGAAAGTCGAGCTTCGCCGAGGCGTTGGAGTACGCCCTCACCGGGACGAGCTACCGGTGGAAGGAGAAGCGCAGCGCACAGCAGTGGGCCGGCGCCTGGCGGAACCTCCACGCGGGAGCGGTCCGTATCGCCGCGGATTTCGCGATGCAGCAGGCAGGTGGCGGACGGTCGCTGACAGTGGGGGCGCAGTGGGCCGACGACGCCGAGCTCGACGAGGCGCGCCGCTGGGCCCAGGTCGTCTCGGAGAAGCAGACCGGCGTGGCGGAGCTGGGCTGGGAGCAGCCGCTCGCGGTGTACCGCCCGCTGCTCTCGTACGACGAGCTCGGTGGGATCTTCGAGGAGGGGCCGTCCGGTCTGTACGACGCGCTCAACCGCATGCTCGGGCTCGACGCGGTGGCCGATGCGGAGGCGGCACTCAAGGCGCTGATCAAACAGCTCGAGCCGCTCCGCAAGGCCGCCGACGCCGATCGCGCCGTGCTCAAGCGCTCGCTCGCCGCGTGCGAGGACGCGCGCGCCGGGGAGGTCACGCGGTTGATCGCCCGCAAGCCCTACGACCTCGCCGCGATCACGGCGATCACCCTGGGCAGCGCCACGCCGCAGGCGGCCGCGGTCGCGGCCCTGCGGACGTGCGCCGCCGTGTCGTCGCCGGCAGGTGACGCCGAGGCCTCCGCCCTCCGTAGCGCGATCGGCGGCGTGGTCGCCGCCTCCGCCGGCGCAACGGCGGTGGCGCAGCGCCGCAACGCCCTGCTGCGGGACGCCCTGGCCCTGCACACCGACACCGGCGACGGGCCGTGCCCGGTGTGCGCCGCGGGCGAACTCGACGGTGCGTGGCGCAGCCGGGTCGAGGTCGAACTCGCCGATACCGATGCGCAGCTCGCGGACCAGCGCGCGGCGCAGGTCCGCCTCGCGGACGCCGAACGCGCAGCGCGGGACCTGGTCGCCGGCCTCGAGCAGCTGCGTCCCGTCGACGGGCACGCCCTCGACGTCGTCGCGGAGTGGAACGCGGCAGTCGCCGCCGCCCGTGCGCTGCCGTCCTCGTCCGCGGAGTGGCCGGATCACCTGACCGATCGCCTGGGCGCGCTGGCGGAGGTCGGCGGGCGCCTGCGTCCGATCGCAGCGGACCTCGCGTCGGAGCTCGAGGACGCCTGGGCGCCGGTGGCACAGGAGGTCGGCGCGTGGGTCGTGGCCGAGACCGCTGCGCAGGAACAGGACGCGGCTCTCGCGGCGGCGAAGTCGGCCTCCGCGTGGCTCAAGGAGAACGCGGGCACGCTCCGTGGCCGCCGGCTCGCGCCGATCGTCGACCAGGCACGGGCGATCTGGGCCCGGCTGCGGCAGGAATCCGACGTCGACCTCGGCACCATCGAATTGGAGGGCAGCGCCACGCGGCGGCGCGCCGAACTGCGCGGCACCGTCGACGGAAAGCCGGCCGGGACGCTCTCTGTGATGAGCCAGGGCGAGCTGCACGCCCTCGCGCTGGCGCTGTTCATCCCGCGGGCGACTGCGGCGGCGAGCCCGTTCCGCTTCCTGGTGCTCGATGATCCGATCCAGGCGATGGACCCGGCGAAGGTCGCCGGATTCCTCGACGTTCTGCAAGATCTCGCCGCTGAGCGTCAGGTGATCGTGTTCTCGCACGACGACCGGTTGGCGAAGGCCATCCGCAACGCCTCGATCCCCGCGAACCTCATCGAGGTCGTGCGCGAGCCCGGATCGATCGTCGCTACCAAGCCCGCGAACACGCCGGCGCACCGGTACATCGTGGACGCGACCGCGCTCGTCCGCGACGAGGCGCTCGACGATGTGGTCAAGCGCAAGGCGGTCCCGGGGATCTTCCGGCTCGCGGTGGAAGCGGCCGCGCAGCAGCGGTTCTACGCCGAGAGCTCCCGGCGGGGGATTCCGTACGACGAGTCCGAATCGCGGTGGGAGTCGGCCCTCACGACGCAGCAGAAGGTCGCGCTCACGGTCCTGGACGATCCCCGGGGCAACCTCAGTGGATGGAAGTCCCGGCGCGACTGGCGGTTCCCGACGATCGAGATCTGCGCGCGGGGCGTGCACAGCGGTGCCGGGGACCTCGCGGGTGCGTTGCAGGACCTCCGGCGCACCGTCGACGACGTCCTGGAGGGACGGTGACCCCCGGGCTGCTCGCGCGGGCCGAGGAGCTTCTGCGTTCGGGCGGGTCGGCCGGGGCCGGCAACAGCGCCCGGCTTGCCGCCTTTCTCGCCCGCCAGGAGGTGGAGTCGCTCATCGATGCGCGCTGCCGCGAGCTGACCGGCGTCGACGTCACCGGCGCCACGATGAAGGCCCGGATCGCGGTGCTCAAGGCGCTCGACGAGACGGCGACCGGTCGGGTGCTCGCGGCGGCGTGGTACGAGCTGAGCGGGTACTGCCACCACCACGCCTACGAGCTCTCGCCCGGGGCCTCGCAGGTCCGCGGCGTGGTGGCGGGGGTGATCGCGGTCAGCGCCAGCCGAGCGCCGGAGCCACGTCCTTGACCAGCGACTCCAGCAGGCGGGTGTTGTACGCCACGCCCAGCTGATTCGGCACGGTCACGAGGACGGTGTCGGCCTCGGCGATGCCCTCGTCGTCGCGGAGCTGCTCGACGAGGTGCTCCGGCTCTCCGGCGTAGGTGCGGCCGAAGACGGCGCGGAAGTCGTCGATCACCCCGAACTGGTCGTCGCTGGAGCGCTCGTGGCCGAAGTAGGCGCGGCTCTCGTCGTCGATCAGCGGCATGATGCTGCGGCTCACCGAGACCCGGGGCTCGTGATCGTGTCCCGCCTCGGCCCAGGCCTCGCGGAACTTCCGGATCTGGTTCGCCTGCTGCACGTGGAAGGGCTCGCCCGACTCGTCGGTCTTCAGCGTCGAACTCATGAGGTTCATGCCGAGCTTCGCCGCCCACTCCGCGGTGGCGTCCGAAGCTGCGCCCCACCAGATCCGGTCCCGGAGCGTGGGGGAGTGCGGCTCCACCCGCAGCAGCCCGGGCGGGTTCGGGAACATCGGGCGGGGGTTCGGCTGCGCGAAGCCGCCGCCCTCGAGCACCTTGAGCATCACCTCGGTGTGCTCGCGGCCCATGTCGGCGTCGGTCTTGCCCTCGGACGGCTGGTACCCGAAGTACTTGTAGCCCTCGATCACCTGCTCGGGCGATCCGCGGCTCACGCCGAGTTGCAGCCGCTCGCCGGCGATGAGGTCGGCGGCGCCCGCGTCCTCCGCGAAGTACAGCGGGTTCTCGTAGCGCATGTCGATCACGCCGGTGCCGATCTCGATCCGCGAGGTCCGCGCGCCGATGGCGGCGAGCAGCGGGAACGGGGAGCCGAGCTGGTTCGCGAAGTGGTGCACGCGGAAGTACGCGCCGTCGGCGCCCACCTCCTCGGCCGCCACGGCGAGATCGATCGACTGGTGCAGGACGTCTGCCGCGCTGCGGGTCCGCGAGCCGGGCGAATCGGTCCAGTGACCGAAGGACAGGAAGCCGATCTTCTTCATGGCCGCTTCAACTGTGGACTGCGGTCCGAATATTCCTCGGACCGTCGGGCGGCGGACCGTTCCCTGGGGAGCAGGAGGTGGGCGGCGCGCTCCTCCCGGAGCAGGTGCGCATCGACCAGGCCGGGCACCTCGTCGACGGTGACGCCTCCGTACCAGGCGTCGTCCGGCTGCACCGTGACGACGGGCGCGTGATTGCAGGGGAACTGGCACCCGGTGACGGTGACCAGCGCGTCGTCGTCGCCCAGGCCCGCGCGCCGCAGCTCGTCGCCGAAGGCGGAGGTCAGTGCCGACGCGCCGAGGGCGGAGCAGCGCGGGCCGCGGCACACGAGCACCTGATGCCGGTGCCTCGGCACGTCCTCCCACGCCGGCGAGTGCAGGGGCGCGGCGTCCTCCGTCATCGGCGCTCCGCCCGCGGCGATCGCGGCGGCGAGCAGCTCGACGTCGGGAGCGGCGAGGAGCTGCGGCGCGAGCCGGAGGGTCGGCGCACCGTGGTAGCCCCGGAGCCAGTGCGCGGCCACCCGGCGCAACCATGACCGCTTCGGGCCGGGTTGCGCCCAGCCCGCGCCGATGAGCAGGACGTCCGTGGCGCCGCGCTCCGCGACCGCGGTGAGCACGTCGACCAGCGCCGGGTCGTGGACCTGGAGGAAGGCCGCCTCGGCGGAGGCGCTCCGGGCGAGGGCGGTCAGTCCGTCGGGGTCGACGCCGGCGGACATGCCGACGAGGATCGCGGTCACGGCAGCGCCCGGATGCCCTCGGCGACGCGCCGGGCGCCGTCGAGCAGGCGGACGCCGGAGGTGGTCTCCGAGAACGGGATCGCGACGAACCGGTTCTCGCGGACGGCACGGAGCTGGCTCAGGGCGGGATCCTTGCGCGCCTGTTCGATCCGGTCCTGCGCCGGGTGTCCCGTCGTATCGGCCACGACGATCACGTCGGGGTTCGTACCGACCACGTTCTCCAGGGAGACCTCGGCCCAGTTGCCGGGCAGGTGGGCGAAGACGTTCACGCCGCCGACCGATTCGATGAGCAGCTGCGGCGTGCCCTTGCCGGCACCCACGTTGAGCCCGGACGGCGCGCCGTAGTCCCACCAGAAGATCCGCTGGCCCCGCGCGGCGCGCCGGAGCGCGGCACCGCCGAGCTCGGCCTTCTGTGTCGCAATGAGCTTCGCCGCAACGTCCTCGGTGCCGAACGCCCTGCCGGCGGCGGTCAGCTCGTCCCAGATCAGGTCCCACGAGGCGCGTTCGGGCTTCTTCGCGCAGCCGGCCGGGGCGAGCAGGGTCGCGATGCCCTGGCCCTGCAGGCGCGCCCGGGCGCCGGCGTTCTTCTCGCCGAACGCCGAGTTGTACGAGCCGTAGACGAGATCCGGCCGCACCGACAGCATCTTCTCCTGCGTCGGGTACTTCGCGGCCAGTACGGGGATCCGGTCGTAGTCCGCGCGGAAGCGCGGCGCGACGGCGTCGTCGAGGTAGGCCGTGCCCACCATGCGGTCCGCGACGCCGAGGGCGAGCGCCACCTCGGTCGCGCCCTGGTTCATCGTGACGATCCGGCGCGGCTCCGCCCGCACCTCCGACGTGAAGTCGCAGGTGGTGACGCTGACGGGAAACCGCTGCGAGGGGCTCGCGGCCGGCGTCGTCGGGGCGGTGCCGCAGCCGGTGAGCAGGGCGGCCGTCGCGACGGACACGGCGAGGGGAGGGGCGAGGGAGCGCATGGTCGGACTCGATTCGTCGGCCGCCCCGTGCGCGGGGGCGGCGGTGGACAACTGCGAGTCGGCCGGTATCGGACTCGATGCTGCGGATCGCAGCCTCACACCGTTGCGCGCCAGTCCCGGATTCCCACCGGGTTCCCCGTGTCCGACTCGAGCGTGACGCTATCAGGACTCCCCGCTGAATCGTCGCGCCGCGGCCGAGCGACGGCGGCCCGCCGGGAGCCCTTGCCCGGGCGCGTCACTCGGCGTAGATTTCAACACATGATGAATAACGGGTGCGTGGTGGTCGGCGGAGGCCCCGCCGGGATGGTGCTCGGTCTCCTGCTCGCCCGCGGTGGCGTGCGAGTCACGGTGCTGGAGAAGCACTCCGACTTCCTCCGGGACTTCCGCGGCGACACGGTGCACGCCTCGACCCTGACGCTGCTCGACGTGCTCGGGCTCGGCGAGCGATTCGCGGCGATGCCGCATCGCGACGTCGAGCGCATGACCGTCCGGCTCGACGCGGGCGAGGCGGCGGTCGCCGACTTCCGCCGGCTGCCCGGGACGCACCGGCGCATCGCCTTCGCCCCGCAGTGGGATCTGCTCGACCTCCTGGCCGACGCGGCCGCCGAGGAGCCGACCTTCACCCTCGTCCGCGACGCGGAGGTGATCGACCTGCTTCGGGAGGGGCGCACCGTCGTCGGAGTGCGCTACCGCGACCGCGCGACCGGGGCCGAGCACGACCTCGGTGCGGCGCTGACCGTCGCCTGCGACGGACGCTCGTCGACGGTGCGTGCCGCCGCCGGGCTCGCGCCGCGCCGCTTCGGTGTTCCCATGGACGTGCTGTGGTTCCGGCTGCCGCGCGAGCCCAC
This sequence comes from Tsukamurella ocularis, assembly GCF_965138335.1. Lineage (GTDB taxonomy): Bacteria > Actinomycetota > Actinomycetes > Mycobacteriales > Mycobacteriaceae > Tsukamurella > Tsukamurella ocularis_A. The sequence continues at coordinate 84,629 of NZ_CBCSDV010000003.1, read as the reverse complement.
CGACCCGGACGGGGTCTTCGGGCGCCTGAGCGCGGGCCGCTTCGCCATCACCATCGACCGCGGCGACTACTGGCAATGCGCATTCGTGATCCCCAAGGGTCGCGACGCGGCGCTCCGGGCGGCCGGCATCGAGGTATTCCGGCGGGACCTCGCGGCGCTGCTCCCGTGGACCACCGACCGCCTCGACGCGCTCGCCTCGTGGGAGGAGATCAAGCTCCTCGACGTGGAGCTCAACCGCCTCCGCCGCTGGTACGCCGACGGGTTGCTCCTCATCGGCGACGTCGCGCACGCGATGTCGCCCGTCGGCGGGGTCGGCATCAACCTCGCCGTGGCCGATGCGGTGGCCGCCGCTCGCATCGTCGGCCCGGCGCTGCGGTCCGACGGTGCCGTCCCGCGCCGACTGCTGCGCGGGGTCCAGCGCCGTCGGTGGCTGCCGACCGCGCTGATCCAGGGCGTGCAACGGGCGATCCACCGCATGATCCTCGCGCGGGCGCTCGCCGCGAGCCCGGTCCGGGCCGTCGAAGCTTCGCGCCTTCCCCTGCCCCTCCGGCTGCTCCGGCGGTTCCCCGTGCTGCAGGGCGTGACCGCCCGAATGGTCGCGATCGGCCCACTGCCCGAGCACGCTCCGCGGTGGGCGCGCCGCCCCGCCGCCCGCAGCGGCACCGGACGCTGATCGGGCGTTGACTACAGTCGAGGCGTGAGTACTTCGGCCATCGCCATCATCATCGCCGTCGTCGCCGTCCTCGTCGTCCTGGCGGCGCTGGCGACCGGCTTCTACCTCAACAAGCGGCGGCGCGTCTCGCTCAAGGACGAGCCGACCGAGCCGAAGAGCCTCGACAAGTCGGGCGGGTACAAGGCCGGCGGTGGTTTCACCTTCAGTGAGGGCGCCCGCGAGGCCGAGCCCGTCCCGCTGGTGCCGACCGCCCCGCCCGCCCCGAAGACAGTGCCCGCGCCGGAGCAGGAGCCGAAGGTCTCGCTCAAGGACCTCCAGGAATCGCGCGAGCAGGCCGCCGCCGAGGCGGCGCAGGCGCAGGCCGACGCGCGGCTCGCCGAGGCCGAGGACGTCGATCCCGGGATCGCGAACGTCGCCCCGGAGGCGCCCACCGAGATCGAACTGATCGAGGACGCCGCCCCGACCGCCGAGCCCGAGGCCCCGGCCGAGCCCGCGGCGCCCGTTGAGCCCGAGGTGTCCGCCGAGCCCGAGGCGCCGGTCGCCGCGCCCACGCCCGCCGAGGCGACGGCGCCGGCCGAGGCGACGGCGCCCACCGAGCCGGAGGCGCCCGCTGCGCCGGCGGTGCCCGCGGAGGTGGAGACGCCGGCGGCGGCACCGTCGGCCCCGCAGCTGGACGAGATCGCCCCGACGGCGGGCCGCCTGGACCGGCTCAAGGGCCGGCTCGCGCGTTCGCAGTCGACGGTCGGCGCGTCGCTGCTCGGCCTGCTCGGCGCGGGCGACCTCGACGAGGAGTCGTGGGAGGAGATCGAGGACACGCTTCTGCTCGCCGACCTCGGCACCCCGACGACGATGGCCGTCGTCGAGAAGCTGCGCGATCGGATCGCCACGCAGGGCGTCTCGAGCGCGGCCGAGGTGCGCGCACTGTTGCGCCAGGTCCTGATCGAGGAGCTGCACCCCGAGTACGACCGGAGCATCAGGGCGCTGCCGCACGCCGGGGCGCCGTCGGTGCTGCTGGTCGTGGGCGTCAACGGCACGGGCAAGACCACCACCACGGGCAAGCTGGCGCGCGTGCTCGTCGCCGACGGCCGGCGCGTGCTGCTCGGCGCCGCCGACACCTTCCGCGCCGCCGCGGCCGACCAGTTGCAGACGTGGGGCGAGCGCGTGGGCGCGGAGGTCGTGCGCGGCAAGGAGGGGGCCGACCCCGCCGCCGTCGCCTTCGACGCGGTGGCCAAGGGCACCGAGGAGGGCGTCGACGTGGTGCTCATCGACACCGCCGGCCGCCTGCACACCAAGACCGGACTGATGGACGAGCTCGACAAGGTCAAGCGCGTCGTGGAGAAGAAGGCCAAGGTCGACGAGGTGCTTCTGGTCCTCGACGCGACCATCGGCCAGAACGGCCTCGCGCAGGCGAAGGTGTTCGCCGAGGTCGTGGACATCACCGGCGTCGTCCTGACCAAGCTCGACGGCACCGCCAAGGGCGGCATCGTGTACGCGGTGCAGCACGAGCTCGGCGTGCCGGTGAAGCTCGTCGGGCTCGGCGAGGGCGCCGACGACCTCGCCCCGTTCGAGCCGGCGGCCTTCGTCGACGCCCTGCTGGGATAGCGGACACCCCGCCCCTCGGGCNCGCCCACGGCGGGCAGGCGGTCTGTCCAGTCCACCACGTCGCAGAGCTCCGGCATCGGCATGGGGCGCAGCAGCTCCCCGTCGCGGGCGATCGCTGCCGCGGGGTAGGTGCCCTCCGGTCCCAGCATGACGCCGGCGTGCGCCTCGGGCGGTAGCGCGATCGACGGCGCGTCGCCACGCAGGCCGCCCCACATCTCCCGGATCCCCGGCTGCCACAGCTCGCCGAGGCCGCTGATCTCCACGCCCGCGGGCGCCACGGCGGTCTTCGTGGCGGTGAGGAGCGCGAGCATTCCGCCGATCGAATGGCCGACGAGCACGGTCGGCAGGTCGTACCGCGCGCGGAGACCGTCGACCGCGGCCGCCAGGAGCGTCGACTGCTCGTCGAAGCCGAGCCGTTCCGCGGGGACCGTCGCGCTGCCGCCGTATCCCGGCCGGTCGATCGCGACCACCGTGCAACCGTGCTCCGGGCCCAGGGTGAGCAGCGAGTCCGCGCCGACGTGGAAGTACTCGGAATCGTAAGTGCCGCCGTGGATCGCGACGATCAGGGCGCGCGGTTCGCCTGCCGACTCGGCGACGCGTGCCGCGAGCGGAACGCCTGCGGCGTCGATGGTCGTGGAGGAAACTGCGGAGGTGGTCGTCATGATGCGGTGCTCCTTGGATGGTCGACGCGGGCGGTTGACGGCCGGCGTTCGCGAGTGAGGTTACGCCGATGGTGAAGTTTCGTCGGCAATGTCAAGAAAACTCCGCCGACCCCTTGTGTGTCAACAGTCACGTTGATAAATTGACGAGCATGTCAGAGAACGTACTGCAGTCCCCGGTCCGCTCGGCGCACGAAGCCGGGCTGGTGTCCTACCCCGACGAGGTCGTCGCCCGGTACCGGGCGGACGGCCTGTGGCGCGGCAGGTCGCTGCCCGACGAACTGACCGACGCGCTCGCTCGGTTCGCCGACCGTCCCGGCCTCATCACGCCGGAGGTCAGGTGGACGTACGGCGAGCTTCTCGGCCGGGCACGGGCGTTCGGTGCGGGCCTGCTCGCGGGCACCGACCTGGAGCCGGGCGAGCCGGTCATGTTCCAGATGGGGAACACGGCGGAGACCGTCGTCGCCTACCTGGGCGCCCTGATCGCGGGACTGCGCCCGGTGTGCACCCTCCCGCAGCACGGTGAGCGCGAGATCGGCCTGCTCGCGCAGCACGTCGGCGCCCGCGCGACGATCGTGCAGGCGGACCACGGCGCCGGCGAGGCCCTGGCCGTCGCTCGCGCGCTGCACGATTCCGGGGCACTGCCCGTGGTCGTCGTGGCGCGCGGGGACGCGATCGGCGACACGCCCACGCTGGAGCGACTGTCCGAACTCGGGGCCACGGCTCCCGCGCCGCCGGCGGTCGACCCCGCGCAGATCGCCGTCTTCCAACTCTCCGGCGGGACCACGGGCCTGCCCAAGGTGGCGGCCCGGCAGCACGAGGAGTACGTCCACAACTCGCTCGCCTGGGCGGAGGCGCTCGGCTACGACGGCGACACCAAGCTGCTGTACCCGCTACCCGTGATGCACAATGCCGGGATCGGGCTCGCGGTGCAGCCCGCGATTCTCGCCGGAGCCCAGCTGGTCCTCGCCCCGTCCGCGCGGACGTCCGATCTCCTCGACCTCATCGCCGCCGAGCGCCCGACGTCGCTACCGCTGGTCCCGCCCGCCGTCGCGGTGCGGCTGCTCGAGGATCCGCGCAGCCGGACCACCGACCTGACCTCGATCGTGGACTTCGTGGTCGGCGGGCAGGCGCTGCCCGAGGAGGTCTCGGAGCGGCTGCGCGACGAGCTCGGCATCGCCGTAAGGCAGATGTTCGGGATGGCCGAGGGCATGTTCCTGGTGACGCCCGCCGGCGCGGGCGAGGACGTGCGGCACCACAGCGTGGGCGCGCCCGTCTCACCTGCCGACGAGATCCGGATCGCGGAGGTGGGCGGTGACGATCCGGTCGCGCCCGGCGAGATCGGCGAGTTCTGCGCGCGCGGTCCGTACACGATCCGCGGTTACTACCGCGCCGACCGGCACAACCGTGATTCGTTCAGCCCCGACGGCTTCTACCGCACCGGCGACCTCGCCCGCGCCCACGTGATCGGCTGCGTCACCGTCTACTCGATCGAGGGCCGGATCAAGGACGTGATCAACCGCGGCGTCGAGAAGATCCACGCCGAGGAGGTCGAGGAGGTCATCCTGCGCCACCCCGACGTCGTCAGCGCCGCGCTCGTCGCGATGCCCGATCCTGTGCTCGGCGAGCGCGCCTGCGCCTACCTCATCGTCGACGACGGTGCCGAGGCCCCGACCGTCGCCACCCTCGGCGAGTTCCTGCTCGGCCAGGGGCTCGCCAAGTACAAACTCCCCGAGCGGATCGAGGTCGTCACCGAGTTCCCCCTGTCGAACGTCGGCAAGGTGTCCAAGAAGGACCTCCGTGAGCGCATCGCGGACCAGCTCGCCGCCGACCAGTCCGCCACCGCCCGATAGGAGTCCGCCATGACCACCCACACCAACTCCGGCCGCACCGTCGCGATCATCGGGGGCGGCCCCGCCGGCCTCGCTGCGGGGCGCCTGATCAAGCTCGCCGACCCGAACGCCCTCGTCACCGTGTACGAGCGGACCGACAGCAGCAGCGAGACCTTCGGCTTCGGCGTCGGCCTCACCGAGGCGACGATGAGCAACCTCGCCGAGGTCGACCCGCAGACCGCGGACCGGATGCGCGAGGCCAGCCACGGCGGCCACTCGCTGGTGCTGCGCACCGACGCCGGCGACGTGGGCCTGCACGGCGCGCGGAACCTCGCCATCGGCCGGGCCGCGCTCCTCGAGGTGCTCACCAAGGCGGCGCTCGAGGTGGGCGTCGAGATCCGGAGCGGCGTGAAGGCGGCCCTCGACGACGTCGCGGCCGACGTGATCGTCGCCGCCGACGGCGCGCGCAGTGCCGTCCGCGACGCCGTGGCGGACGGGCTCGGCGTGCACGTCGACTACGGCCGCCTGCACTTCATGTGGTGCGGAACCGATTTCGCCGTCGACAACGCCAACTTCACCTGGCGCGGCGAGGGCGACGAGCTCTTCGTCGTGCACGCGTACCCCTACTCCGACGACCGCAGCACCTTCCTGATCGAGGCCGACGACATCACTTGGGAGGCTGCGGGACTCGCGGCCAACGCCGCGGCGACGCCCGCGGGGGAGTCGGACACCGCGAGCCTGAAACACCTCGAGCGGGTGTTCGCCCGCGAGCTGAACGGCGGTGAGCTGCTCGCCAATCGCACCCGCTGGGCGCAGTTCCCGACGGTGACCCTGGACCGCTGGTCCACGGGCAACGTGGTGCTGATCGGCGACGCGGCGCACACCGCGCACTACACGATCGGCTCCGGCACCAAGCTGGCGATCGAGGACGCCATCGCCCTCGCCGCCGCGCTCGCCGCGCACGCCGACACCGACGCGGCCTTCGCCGCCTACGAGGCCGCCCGTCGCCCCTCGGTGCAGCGCTTCAAACACCTCGCCGCGCGGTCGCAGAACTGGTGGACCAGCTTCCGCGACCGCGCGGGCGCGCCGCCGGAGGCCACCGCACTGTCGTACATGACCCGGGCGGGCAACCTCGGGATCGAGCACTACGCGGCCGAGTTCCCGGAGGCGGCCACCGTCGCGCTGCGCGGTCTCGGCGCCGAGCCGGAGGGGGACTGGAGCACCGTCGACGACTGGGTCCTGGGCCTGCCCCTGGAGACCGAGGCGCTGCGCGCACCGTCGAAGGTGGTCGGCGAGGAACATCTGCAGGACGCGACCCGGGTCGCGTGGAACGGCGGCGCGGCCTGGGAGGCCGGGCACGACGCCGTCGTCGCGGACGCGGCCGCCGCTCCCGGGCCCGTGGTCGTGGTGGGCGGACCGTCGGACCCCGCTGCGGTGGGGGCGCGGATCGACCTGGCGGAGCGGATCCGCTGGGCGGGCAAGACCGTGGTGGTGGAGGTCCCGGGCGCGCTGCGCGCCGAGGCGGCCGCCGCCGTCGCGGTGGGGCGGGCCGACGCGGTGGTGCTCACGGCATGACCGTCCCGGCGACCGGGCGCGCCGCGGGATAGGGTCGTCGACATGTCGACAGTGGAGAAACCGGGCCGCGGATCGCGGCGGCGGGATCTGATCGTCGGGGACGTGCTGGACGCGGCGACGGACCTGTTCGCGGTCAAGGGGTACGACGCGACCAGCCTGCAGGACATCGCCGACGCGGTGGGCGTCTCCCGGCCGGCGCTGTACCACTACCTCAGTAGCAAGGAAGACCTGCTGGTCATGCTCGTCGAGCGGGTCTCCAAGGATCTCGCCGACGTGATCGAGGAACTGCGCAACCGCTCGGACCTGGCGCCGACCGAGAAGATCACGCTGCTCACGGAGCAACTGGTCCAGCAGCGCGCCGAGCATCCGAGCCAGTTCCGGATCCTGGACCGGTCCGAGATGATGCTGCCGGAGGAGGCGGGCGCGGTGCACGCGCGCGCCAAGCGGCAGGTGCTGCGCGAGACGATCGCGATCATCGAGGAGGGCGTCAAGAAGGGGGAGTTCGTCCCCGTCGACGCCCGCACCGCGGCGCTGAGCCTGCTCGGCATGTGCAACTGGGTGGCCTGGTGGGCGCGGCCCGCCGACGCCGTCGAGGTCAAGGCCATCGTGGGCACCGTCGCCGCGCTGGCCCGCCGCATGCTGTGCGTGCCGGAGTCCGGCGACGGGGCCTCGGGGCCCGCCGGGCTGCTCTCGGAGATCCGGGACCGCCTGGACCGCCTGGAACCGCTGATCTGACCTCCGCTCCCACCACCGAACACACGACACTCGCCCGGCCGCACGGCCGGGCGAGTGTCGTCTATCCGCACGGTCCGTGGCGCCCGTGTCGATCGATGAACATCAGTGTTGACAATTTTACGAGAGCGTCGAATACTGGAGGGGAACGACGAAACACACGCAGAGGAGCACCATGAGCGCCAAGCCCATCCGGATCGGACTGGTCGTCCCCAGCTCGAACGTCACCGTCGAGACCGAGATGCCGCGGATCCTCGGCCGGCACCCGGAGGAGACGTTCACCTTCCACTCCAGCCGCATGCGGATGCAGAAGGTCTCGCCGGAGCAGCTGCGCGCCATGAACGCCCAGCGCGAGCGCTGCGTCATCGAGCTCGGCGACGCGGGGGTGGACGCGATGCTCTACGCCTGCCTCGTCGCGATCATGTCCACCGGCCTCGGCGAGCACCACGGTGTGGAGGCGAAGATCGCCGAACAGCTCTCCGAGGGCGGCAGCGACGCCCGCGTGCTCTCCAGCGCCGGCGCCCTCGTGGACGCCCTGAACGACATGGGCGCCACGCGGATCGCCGTCGTCACCCCCTACCTGCGCCCGCTCGCCGAGCAGGTGATGGCCTACCTCGAGCACGAGGGTCTGACGGTGACGGATTGGCGCGCCCTCGAGGTGGCCGACAACGCCGAGGTCGGCTGCATCCCCGGCGACCGCGTGATGGAGGCCGCGCGCAGCCTCGACCTCACCGGCGTCGACGCGCTCGTGCTCTCCGCGTGCGTCCAGATGCCCTCGCTCGACCTGGTCCAGGCCGCCGAGGACGAGTTCGGCATCCCCGTGATCACCGCCGCCACCGCCGGCGCCTATCGCATCCTGCGCTCCGTGGGCGCCACCGTCGACATCCCCGGCGCCGGCTCCCTGCTGCGCGCCGACGCCGCCGCCCCGGCCGCCGCCGGCGCCTGACCACACCGCCACGGATAAGGAGAAGACATGTCCGCCAGCACTTCCGAGCATCGCGTCCAGGGCGTCGACCACGCCGCCTTTCCCACCTTCGACCCCGTGGGCACCGTGAACTTCTACAACGGCGTGCTCAAGTTCCCCATCGTCCACTCGATCTGCGCCGCCGGCTGGGGGCCGGAGAACCACCCCGACTTCATCCACTTCTTCTTCGACATCGGCAACGGCGACCGGATGGCGTTCTTCTACTACTTCGGGCTGGAGCCCTTCGGCGACCAGAGCGCCCCCGGCGACTCGTGGGCGCGCCTTCCCCAGGGCACGCCGGAGTTCTTCAAGAACTCCCGCCACCTCGCGATTCACGTGGACAGCGAGGAGGACCTGCTGGAATACCGCCGCCGCCTGGACGATTCCGCGTGGCCGTGCGAGATGCAGGTGATGCACGAGACCATCGAGTCGATCTACACGCACGACCCCAACGGCTACATGATCGAGATCACCCGGGCCCTGCGCCCGGTGACGCCCCAGGAGGACCTGGACGCCGCCCTCACCCTGGAGGCGCTGTGCGACGTGGTCTCCGGCGGCGCCCCGTCGATGGACGCCCTCCTGCTGCGCAAGGCCGAGCTGATCGTGGAGAAGGCCGAGAAGTGGGAGGAGCGGCAGCGGGTATCGGCAGGGCTCGCCGCGACCGGCGACGCGACCGGCGACGCCGCGTGGAACGCCGACGAGGAGGCCGAGGTCCGATGAGCCGCATCTACGTACTCGACGTGCCCGAGAACGAGGGCGTCGTCGCGGTCGCCGGCGCCGAACCCAGCAACGAGATCGTGCGGGTCGGTCCGTACTTCCGGATCACCCGGCCGGAGGAGATCGCGATCGATCGCCGCGCCACCGGCTGCCGGCACGCGGTCTGGTACAGCGCCCTCGCGGGCCTGGAGGAATCGCGAGTCGCGCAGCACGACAAGGACGCGCTCCGGGTGGTGGACCGATGACCACCGCCGAGCGCGCGGGCGCCGCGACCGGCCTCGGCGCGGGCCGCTACCTGGACGCCGAGGCGGTGCCCGACGGTACCGTGAGCACCCCGGTCGAGCTGAGCACCGTCGACGGGGCCAAGGTCGCCGGCGTGCTGCGGACCGTGCCGGGCGCCACCGCCGTGGCCTTCCTCATGCACCCCCGGCAGGACTTCACCCACCACGTCCTGGTGCCCGAGTTCCTGCGCCGCGGCGTCGCCGTCTGGACGCAGGGCAGCCGCACCCAGGGCAACGACCTGACGCTGCTGCACGAGCAGACCCTGCTCGACATGGCCGCCGGCCACGCCTTTCTCCGCGACGAGGGCTTCGCCACCGTGATCGCCGTCGGCCACTCCGGCGGCGGCGCACTGGCCGCCTTCTACATGGAACAGGCCGGCCTGCCCGCGGAGGAACGCCTCGCGCGGACCCCGAGCGGCAAGCCCGTGAAGCTGCGCGAGGCGCGGATGCCCGCGCCCGACCTGGCGGTGTTCATGGCGCCGCACCCCGGCCAGGGTGAGCTGCTGCTGCGCATGATCGACCCGTCGGTCGCCGACGAGAGCGACCCGCGGTCGATCCTGCCCGAGCTCGACCCGTTCAACCCGGACAACGGTTACGCGCCGGCGCCCGCCCCGAGCGCCTACCCGCCGGAGTTCGTGCAGCGCTACCGCGCGGCGCAGCGTGCGCGGGTGGAGCGGATCGACGCCCTCGCCCGCGAGCGGGTGGCGCGCGCCCGCGCCGCCCAACAGCGGTTCGCGGAGACCGGCGACCCCGCCGACCGCCGCGACGCGCTGGCCACCGAGTTCATCACGGTGCACCGCACCGACGCCGACCTGCGCTGCACGGACCCGTCGCTCGACCCGAACGATCGGCCCTACGGCTCGCTGTTCGGCTCGCGGCCCGACCTCACCGACTACGGCGTCGTGGGCTTCGGACGTCTGACCACCCCCGACGCGTGGTTGTCCACGTGGTCGGCGCTCAGCAGCAACGCCGGCTTCCTGCGCTGCGCCCCCGCCGTCATCGTGCCGACGCTGTTCGTCGAGATCACGGGCGATCAGGCGTGCTTCCCCGACGACGCCCGCGCGATGGTCGCGGCGTTCGGGACCGACGACGTCGAGCACGTGCGCGTGCGTGGGAAGCACTTCGGCGCGGCCCTCACCGCGGGCGAGCGGACGGCCGCGGCGCTCGCCGGCGACGAGATCGAGCGCTGGCTGGGAGACCGGGGCATCGGGCGCGCCACGCGGTAGCGATGCACTTCACGATGTCGAGTTCTGCGGCACCGGAGCGTCCGTGGAACACCTCCACCGCCCCGGGACTCGACATCCTGAGATCAGTCCGACGCCGACGTCGAAATCGGGCCCGACTGTTCGACGAGGAGGTGTAGGACTCCTCATCGAAAGGTCGACATCATGCCCGGCACCGCTCAGCGCACCGAGTACCTCACCGCCGCCACCACGATCGACGCGCCGCCCGAGGCGGTGTTCGACGCGCTCACCGACGTCCGGGAGTGGTGGAGCCGGAACCTCATCGGACACACCGCCGACCTGGACGACGAGTTCGTCTTCACCGACGACGTCCGCTATCCGGGCGAGACCGCGCGCGCCAAGACCGGCATCCGGTTCTGCCGGTTCCAGCTCACCGAGGTGCGGGCGCCGCACCGGCTGGTGTGGCACGCGGTCGACGCCGAGCTCACCTTCATCGACGACCACCGGGAGTGGACGGACACCGACGTGGTCTTCGAGGTCACGCCCGGACCCGACGGCACGGAACTGCGATTGACCCACGTGGGCCTCACCGCGGAATCCGAGTGCTTCGAGGCCTGCTCGCGCGGGTGGAACTTCTTCGTCACGACCAGCATCCCCGCCCTCGTGACCACCGGTCTCGGCGCGCCGATCGCGCGCTACACCGACGTCGGGTAGCGGCACCGTAGGAAACCTGCGCGTAACCGGGCGGCCCGAACCGGGGCCGACCGGTTACACACGGGCAACACGAGCGCCTCCACCGGGAAACGGTCACGGCAGAAGCTGTTCTCACTCGCGCCGCAACGGCGGCGCGCCCGAGGAGGTTTCCCGTGCTCTTGGCTTCTGTGCCCGACGAACTGTTCGGCAAGGTGGACTCCGGCACCACCGCGTGGATGCTGATGTCCGCGGCGTTGGTGCTGCTCATGACACCCGCGCTCGCCTTCTTCTACGGCGGACTCTCCCGCCAGAAGAGCGTCCTGAACATGATGATGATGTCGATCGGCTCGCTCGGCCTGGTCTCCGTGATCTACGTGCTGTGGGGCTACTCGATGTCGTTCTCCGGGGAGGGCAACTACCTCGGGATGTTCGACAATCCCTTCACCTACTTCGGCCTGGACCAGCTGATGGAGACGAAGACGTCGGGCGAGGACACCCTCGTGGTGCTCAACGCCGCGGGCAGCGGCCTCCCGGCCATCGTCTTCGCCGGCTTCCAGCTGACCTTCGCGGTGATCACCGTCGCGCTGATCTCGGGCGCGCTCGCCGAGCGCGTGAAGTTCGGGACGTGGCTGCTGTTCACCGGCATCTGGACGACCATCGTGTACCTGCCGCTCGCCCACATGGTGTGGGGCGGCGGCCTGCTGTCGGGCGCGGAGGGCGGGATCGCCGCGAAGCTGTTCGGCACCACCGACGGCCACGCCACCGTGGCGCCCATCGACTTCGCCGGCGGCACCGTGGTCCACATCAACGCCGGTATCGCCGGTCTCGTGCTGGCGATCATCGTCGGCAAGCGTCTCGGCTTCGGCAAGCAGTCCTACCGCCCGCACAACATCCCGTTCGTGATGCTCGGCGCGGCGCTGCTGTGGTTCGGCTGGTTCGGCTTCAACGCCGGCTCCGCCCTCGGCGCGAACGCCACCGCGGGCCTGGCCTGGGTCAACACGACCGCCGCCACCGCCGCCGCGATGCTCGGCTGGCTCGCGGTGGAGAAGTTCCGTGACGGCCACGCCACCACGGTGGGCGCCGCGTCGGGCGTCGTCGCCGGCCTCGTCGCCATCACCCCGGCCTGCGCGAACGTGACCCCCGTGGGCGCCATCATCCTGGGCGTCGTGGCCGGTGTCGCCGCCGCGTTCGGTGTGGGGCTCAAGTCCAAGTTCGGCTTCGACGACTCGCTCGACGTGGTGGGCGTGCACCTGGTGGCCGGTGTGATCGGCACCGTCGCGCTCGGCTTCCTGGCCAAGGACACCGGCCTGTTCTACGGCGGTGACTACAAGCAGCTCGTCGTGCAGATCGTGATCGCGGCGGCCGCGTTGGCCTTCACGGCGATCCTCACCGCGGTCATCGCCCTCGCGCTCAAGCCCCTCGGCTGGCGCGTCGACAAGGAGGCCGAGGCCGATGGCATCGACAACTCCGAGCACGCCGAGACGGCGTACGACCTGGTCTGAGGTGACCGGATCTAAGCTGAATCCACAACCGACTTAAGCGAAGGAAACTCATATGAAGCTGGTCACCGCGATCGTCAAGCCCTTCACTCTCGAGGACGTGAAGGCGGGCCTCGAGCAGGCCGGGATCCTCGGTATGACCGTCAGCGAGGTGCAGGGCTACGGCCGGCAGAAGGGGCACACCGAGGTGTACCGCGGCGCCGAGTACTCCGTGGACTTCGTGCCGAAGGTCCGCATCGAGGTCGTCGTCGACGACGCCGTCGTGGACAGCGTGGTCGACGTGATCGTCGAGGGCGCACGCACCGGCAAGATCGGCGACGGCAAGGTCTGGGTCACCCCCGTCGAGTCCGTCGTGCGCGTGCGCACCGGCGAGCGCGGCAACGAGGCCCTGTAGGAACGCACGATGACGGTGCCGGACAGGGCGATCGCGCCGGGCGCGCAGGGCGTGTCGCCCGGCGGCGGGGCGCAGGGCGGCGGGGCGCAGGGCGTGGCGCCCGGCGGGGGAGAGCAGAGCGGCGGGGCGCAGGGCGGCGCGAAGGAGCTGGNCGCCGCCCGCGCCCGCCTTCTCGACCGGGCGGCGGGCCCCCACCGCCTNGNCCCCGCCGCGCTGCGCGNCGCCCTCGCCGACCTGGCGGAGGTGTGGCTCAGCACGCACGGCGCCGCCGCCGGCATCGGCCCGGACAGCGGACTCGCCCTGGTGGCCGTCGGTGGGCTCGGGCGTCGGGAGCTGCTGCCCTACAGTGATTTCGACCTGCTCCTCGTGCACGACGACGGGCTCGACCCGGCGCACGTCGGCACGGTGGCCGAGAACATCTGGTACCCGCTGTGGGACGCGCACATCAAGCTCGACCACAGCGTCCGCACGGTGCCCGAGGCGATCCGCGTCGCGCAGTCGGACCTCACCGCCGCGCTCGGACTGCTCGACGCCCGGCACATCGTGGGCGACGAGGAGATCACCAACCTGCTCATCAGCGGCGTGCGCCGCCAGTGGCGGGCCGACATCCGCTCCCGCGTCGACGACCTCGTCGACCAGGCCCGCGAACGGTGGCGCCGCTCGGGCGAGATCGCCCACCGCGCCGAGCCCGACCTCAAGAACGGTCGCGGCGGCATGCGCGACGTGCAACTGCTGCAGGCCCTCTCCCTCGCCCAGCTCACCGACGGCATCCCGACGCCGACGGCCACGCCGAGCGGCACCACCGGCAACGACCTGGCGGCCGCCTACGCCCGGCTCCTGGACGTGCGCACCGAGCTGCACCGCATCTCCGGCCGCGCCCGCGACCAGGTGCGCGCCCAGGAGGCGGACGAGATCGGGGCCGCGCTCCGCCTCGGCGACCGATTCGATCTGGCCCGCACCATCAGCGACAGCGGCCGCACCGTGGCGTACGCCGTCGACGTGGGCATCCGCACCGCCCAGAACGCCCTACCGCGGCGCGGCTTCTCCCGGCTGCGCCGCCCGCCCGTCCGCCGGCCGCTGGCGGAGGGGGTCGTCGAGCACGCCGGCGAGGTCACCCTCGCCCGCGACGCCCGGCCCGACCGCGACGCGGGCCTGACGATCCGCGTCGCCGCCGCGGCGGCCGCCTCGGGGCTGCCGATGTCGGCGTCCACCCTGGCGCGCCTCGCCGAGGTCACGCCCGCGCCGCGGAGTCCCTGGTCCGCGGAGACCGTCGCCGATCTGCTCGCGCTGCTCGGCGCCGGCCGCAGCGCGGTACCCGTCATCGAGGCCCTCGATCGCACCGGCCTCTGGGGCCGCCTGCTGCCCGAGTGGGGCGCCGTCCGTGACCTGCCGCCGCGCGACGCCGTGCACACGTGGACCGTCGACCGTCATCTCGTGGAGACGGCCGCGCACGCCGCCAACCGGGCCACGGACGTCGCCCGACCCGACCTGCTGGTGCTCGGCGCGTTGCTGCACGACCTGGGCAAGGGCCGCGGCGGCGACCACAGCGTGATCGGCGCCGAGCTCGCCGAGGCCATCGCCGCCCGGCTCGGCCTGTCCGAGCTCGACACCGCGTTGCTCGCCGCGATGGTGCGCCACCACCTGCTGCTGCCGGCCGTCGCCACCCGCCGCGATCTCGACGATCCCGCGACCATCGAGATGGTCGCGGAGAAGATCGGCCACGACCGGGTGCTGCTGGAGCTGCTGCACGCCCTCGCCGAGGCCGATTCGCTCGCCACCGGCCCGGGCGTGTGGGGCGACTGGAAGTCGCGCCTCATCGGCGAGCTCGTCCGCCGCACCCACCGCGTGCTCGACGGTGAGCCCGCGCCGCAGCCCGGACCCGTGTCCGAGGAGGTGGCGGCGCTCGCCGCCGCGGGCGGGACGCACGTGCGGATCACCCCGGCGCCGACGCTGGGGCCGCACACCTTCACCGTCGCCGTCGTCGGGCCCGACCGGCGCGGCGTCCTGGCCCGCATGGCGGCCGTGCTCGCGCTCGCGGGCCTGCGGGTGCAGAGCGCCACCGTCGGCGCCGTGGGGGAGTCCGCGGTGAACACCTTCGTCGTGGTCCCGACCTTCGGCGACCCGCCCGATCCCGCGCTGGTCCGGCAGCGGCTGCTCGCCGCCCTCGACGGGGCCGACGTGCTCGCCGAGCTCCGCCGCCGCGAGCGCGCCGCGGCGGTCCCGGCCGNCGGCGCCGCCGCCGCACCCCCGTTGCGGGTGGCGGCNCCGCCCCGGCTGCGCTGGTTCGACGGTGCGCCCGGCACCGTCGTGCTCGAGGTCCGGTCCGGCGACACGCCGGGCCTGCTGGCCCGGGTCGCGGGCGCCCTCGACAACGCCGGCCTCGACATCCGCTGGGCCAAGCTGGCCACGCTCGGCGCCACCGCCGTCGACGTCTTCTGCCTGGCGGTGCCGGGCGACGAGGCGGCCGTGCGGGCGGTCGCCGAGGAGGCGGTCATCGCGGTTCTGCCGGAGGCCGCACCGCCTGCGCCACCGGAGGACGAGCAGACCCGATAGTCTGGAGCAATGTTCGAATCCCTCTCCGATCGGCTCACAGGCGCGCTCAAGGACCTGCGCGGCAAGGGCCGGCTCACCGACGCCGACATCGACTCGACGGCGCGCGAGATCAGGCTCGCGCTGCTCGAGGCCGACGTCGCGCTGCCCGTGGTGCGCGCCTTCGTGGCGCGGGTCAAGGAGCGGGCCAAGGGCCACGAGGTCTCGGCCGCGCTCAACCCCGCGCAGCAGATCGTCAAGATCGTCAACGAGGAACTCGTCGGCATCCTCGGCGGCGAGACCAGGCGGCTGAACCTCGCCAAGACCCCGCCGACGGTGATCATGCTCGCGGGCCTCCAGGGCGCCGGTAAGACCACGCTCGCCGGCAAGCTGGCCGCCTTCCTCAAGAAGCAGGGCCACACGCCCATGCTCGTGGCCTGCGACCTGCAGCGTCCGGGCGCCGTCGACCAGCTCAAGATCGTCGGCGAGCGCGCCGGCGTCCCCACGTTCGCGCCGCACCCCGGCACGTCCGTCGGCGGCGAGGGCGCCCTCGGCGTGAGCGCCGCCGACCCGGTCGAGGTCGCGCGCGGCGGCATCGCGGAGGCCCGGGCCAAGCAGCACGACGTCGTCATCGTCGACACCGCCGGCCGCCTCGGCATCGACGAGGAGCTGATGGGCCAGGCCCGGGCGATCCGCGACGCGGTGGACCCCGACGAGGTGCTGTTCGTCCTCGACGCCATGATCGGCCAGGACGCGGTGACCACCGCGCAGGCCTTCGCCGACGGCGTCGACTTCACCGGCGTCGTGCTCACCAAGCTCGACGGCGACGCCCGCGGCGGCGCCGCGCTCTCGGTCCGCGAGATCACCGGCAAGCCGATCCTGTTCGCGTCCACCGGCGAGAAGCTCGACGACTTCGACGTCTTCCACCCCGACCGGATGAGCTCGCGGATCCTCGGCATGGGCGACGTGCTGTCGCTCATCGAGCAGGCCGAGCAGCACATGGACCAGCAGAAGGCGGAGGAGGCGGCCGCCAAGATCACCTCCGGCGAGCTGACCCTCGAGGACTTCCTCGACCAGATGCTGATGATCCGCAAGATGGGCCCCATCGGGAACCTGCTGGGCATGCTGCCCGGCGCGGGCCAGATGAAGGACGCCCTCGCCGCCGTCGACGACAGCCAGCTCGACCGGATCCAGGCGATCATCCGCGGCATGACCCCCGCCGAGCGCGCGGATCCGAAGATCATCAACGCCTCGCGGCGGCTGCGCATCGCGAAGGGCTCCGGCGTCACCGTCACCGACGTGAACCAGCTGGTGGACCGCTTCTTCGAGGCGCGCAAGATGATGTCGCAGATGGCGGGCTTCGGCGGCGGCGCCCCCAAGCGGCTGTCCAAGCGCAAGCAGAAGGGCAAGCAGGGCAAGAAGAACAACCGCGCCCGGCAGACCGGCCCCGCGGCGCCCAAGATGGGCGGCGGCTTCCCCGGGATGCCCGGCATGCCCGCCGGGATGGACCTGTCGAGCATGCCCAAGGGCCTCGACCAGCTGCCCCCCGGCTTGGAGGGCATCGACATGGCCGCGCTCGAGGAGCAGCTCCGCAAGAAGCGGTAGTGCGTCGCGAAACCGGCGGAATCCTGCGGTACGAGGCCACAAATGGCCTCGTACCGTCGAAATCGCCCGGTTTCACGACGTAGGGTTGCCCGGGTGAGTGATCTGCACTTCTCCGGCGTCGTCCTGCCCGGCGGCGAGGGCGAGTTCTGGGTGTCCGACGGTGCCGTGCGCTTCGATCCGCCCGGCGGTCCGGTCACCGAGCTGACGGGGTTCGCGGTGCCCGGCTTCGTCGACGCGCACTGCCACGTCGGCATCGTCGAGGAGGGCGAGCCCGACCTCGTGCGCGGCCGGGCGCTGGCGCTGGAGGACGTCGCCGTCGGCGTCACCGTGATCCGCGAACCCGGTTCCGACCTCGACACGTCGCCGCTCGACGGGCAGCCGGGCCTGCCGAGGTTCGTCCGGATGGGCCGGCACATCGCGCTGGTCAAGCGGTACACCCGCGGGCTCGGCGAGCAGCTCGAGGACCCGTCGCAGCTCGTCGATGCCGTGCGCCGGCGGGCCGCCGAGGGCCACCCGTGGATCAAGCTGGTGGGGGACTGGATCGACCGGTCGGCGGGCGACCTCGCGCCGCTGTGGCCCGACGACGTGCTCGCCGAGGCCGTGGCCGTGGCGCACGACGCCGGCGCCCGGGTGACCGCGCACGTCTTCGGTGAGGACGCGCTACCCGGCCTGCTGGCCGCCGGCGTCGACGCGATCGAGCACGGCTCGGGACTCACGGCCGACACCATCGACACCATGGTGGAGAAGGGGATCGGCCTGGTGCCCACCATGATCCAGATCGAGAACTTCCCCTCGATCGCCGCTCCGGCGCAGGAGAAGTTCCCGACCTATCACCGGCACATGATGGCGCTGCACGATCGCCGGAAGGCGACGTTCCGGGCCGCCTGGGAGGCCGGCGTCGCCCTGTACGCCGGTACCGACGCCGGCGGCTTCAACGTGCACGGCGCCCTGCCTCGCGAGATCGAGGCCCTCGCCGCCGTCATGCCGCCCGAGGAGGCCATCGCGGCCGCGTCCTGGCGGGCGCGGCAGTGGCTCGGCTTCGCCGGTATCGACGACGGCGCCCCCGCCGACCTGGTGATCTACGACGAGGACCCGCGGGTCGCCCTCGCCCACGTGGCACTGCCGGCACCGTCGGCGGTCGTGGTCCGGGGCGACCTCGCGGACCTGGCGCGGTAGCCCGCCCCGGTCACCCGCGCGACGGGTGGGCGCGGAGCGCGGCGATGACCCACTCCGCCGCCGGCACCATCGCCGGGCGCGGCGGCCAGGCGTTCAGCACGCCCAGCAGAGACCAGTAGCGCTCCACCCGCGCGTCCGTGAAGGTCGCCATCTGGTCGGCCATCGCGGCCCGGTCCGTGCCCGCGGGGAGCAGCGTCGCCAACAATGCCGCGGCCTCCGGCGATGCGGGCGGCATCCCGGCCTCGACCGCCGCGCGGGCGGCCTCCAGATCGACCATCACCGGCGGTTCGGTCGCCGCCGCACCGGTCACCGCCATCTCCCGGGCCCGCGCCCGGAACCCCTCGTCCGCGACGAGGGCCGCCAGCTCGATCCACGCGTCCACCTGGGCGGGCGTCGGATCGTCGGGCAGCTCGGCGGGCAGGGACCGCATCCCGTTCGCGATGTGCGCGCCCGGGGCGTCCGGTGCGATGCCGGCGAAGGCCTCGTCGACGAACCCGTCGATGATCCGCTGGCGCTCGGCCGCGGACAACGTCGCCATCTCGTGCATGATTCTCAACTCCTCGGTCGTGCTGTTCCTGGTCGCGACCGACCGCAGCACCGCCCGCCGGATCCGCAGCGTGCGGATCTCGGCGTCGAGGGCCTTCGCGTGCGCGTCGGCCACCGCGGCGAGGCCGACCCGCTCCGCGAGGACGGCACGCACCGTCTTCACGTCGAGGCCCAGCGCCCGCAGGGTCCGCACCAGCTCGAGCCGCGCCACCGATTCCGCGTCGTACAGCCGGTATCCGGCCGTGCTGCGGACCGTGGGTACGAGGCCCTCGTCGGACCAGAACCGGATCGTCTTCACCGACGCGCCGGTCCGGGCCGCGACGTCGCCGATGGTGAAGAGTGCGCTGTCGTCGGTCACAGGATCAGCTTGCGGTCTCCAGTGAGGGGAGGGTCAAGACGTGCTGGTGCGGGCGATACCGACGAGGCTCTCCTCGGCCGGAGCCGGAGCCGGAGCCGGAGCGGGCGCCTGCGCGGACGGCGCGGGGAGCTTCCGCTTCGCCGGCCGCGGGCGACCCACCCACCACTGCGCCTTCGGTGCGCGGCTCAGCAGCTCGACGATGCCGAGGGTGATCGCGATCGTCACCGCGTACGCCACGGCGGTGCCGAAGGGCGACGGGAGCACCGTGGTGAGCCAGGGCTCGCCGTCGGCCGTCCGGGGGAGCAGCAGCGTCGACAGGACCATCACGTGCACGAGGAAGACGCCGAAGGAGCGCTTCGCGCCGTACGAGGCGAAGCGGGTCAGGCGCGGCAGTCGATGGCGGTTGCGGGCGAGCAGCAGGCCCACGGTGTACACCGCCGCCACGAGCACGACGTACAGCACGAAGTTCGCCGGCTGGAAGACCGCCGAGGCCACGATCGGCGCCGTCTCGTCGCTCAGCCGGACGCGATAGAGCACCTGTGCGCCCAGCGCTGTCAGCGCGGCGGCGGCGAAGACCAGGGGAGCGTGCCGCAGCAGCACCGCCTCGATCCGCTCCCGGTGGAACGCGGAGAAGACACCCAGCAGGATGAAGAACTGATACGGCACGAAGGTGGCGTAGAGGTGCCAGAAGTTCTCGCCCCACCACCCGGTGGTCGGGTTCCAGTACGTCGCCGCGACGTAGATGCCCACCTGCAGGACGGCGCTCACGGCCAGGATCGGGGCGTGGAACCGGCGCGTGCGCTCGGCGAACGCGAAGATCAGCGGGAACAGCAGGTAGATCTGCAGGGTGACGAAGATGAAGTAGAGCTGGTA
Organism: Tsukamurella ocularis; assembly: GCF_965138335.1. Lineage (GTDB taxonomy): Bacteria > Actinomycetota > Actinomycetes > Mycobacteriales > Mycobacteriaceae > Tsukamurella > Tsukamurella ocularis_A. The sequence goes on along the minus strand of NZ_CBCSDV010000003.1, from coordinate 64,737 downwards.
GCCGTTGGTGCCGCCCCACTTGAGGCTGTTCCAGAAGTCGCCCAGCTGAGTGGGGATCAGGCCGGCGTTGCCGCCGACCACCATGTCGTAGGCCCAGTAGGCGAACGCCCACAGCACGAACGGCGTGATCACCAGGGTGAGCCGCTTGCGCCAGAACCGCACCGGGCTCAGGCGCGCGCCGCGTTCCACGATGCCGTAGGCGAGCACGAGCCCCGTCAACGCGAAGAAGGCGTTGCGGGTGAAGTGCAGGTTCATCGCGATCGCGTTGGTGACGGTGCCGTTGACCTCGTCGTTGGTGTTCGTCAGCGTGTGGATGAAGACCACGAGGAGGAACGTGATCGTGCGGACGAAATCCAGCTGGTAGAGGTAGCCGCCGCGAGACGGGGCGGCCGTGGTGCGCCCGGTGGTCACCGGGCTCGCCGTGGGTCGTTCCAAATGCGTGGCCATGGGCTGAGTCTGCGGTCCGTTCCTGCGAGGGTGCTGAACGCGGCCTGGCAGGGGTCTACACCGGGCTGACGGTGCATCGCGCAGGCAACGACAGGGTTGAGTTTACCCGCCGGTAACCATTGCTTTCGCAACATCGGGGCCGAAGTGGCGCGAGTCACGTCGTGCACGGTCTGGTTCGTCCATTCTACGGAGAACCCGCCCCGACGGCGATTTCGCGCCGGTCGCACGGCGTGGCAGAATGGATCGCTGCTGACCGGCAGCGGCTGAGATACCGCCCGGCGGTCACGCAACCAGACGGCAAAACCGGGTGCGTTCATCCTGACGCATCGCTGAATTGCACACGTGACTACGAACGAAGGAACCACAGCACATGGCTGTCAAGATCAAGCTCACGCGGCTCGGCAAGATCCGCAACCCGCAGTACCGCGTCGTCATCGCCGACTCGCGCACCCGCCGCAACGGCCGCGCGATCGAGTCGATCGGCAAGTACCACCCCAAGGAGGAGCCCTCGCTCATCCAGATCGACTCGGAGCGCGTGCAGTACTGGCTGGGCGTCGGCGCACAGCCGACCGAGCCGGTTCTCGCCCTCCTGAAGATCACGGGTGACTGGCAGAAGTTCAAGGGCCTCCCCGGCGCCGAGGGCACCCTGAAGACCGCCGCCGAGAAGCCGTCCAAGCTGGACCTCTTCAACGCCGCTCTCGCTGCGGCCGACAAGGAGCCCGCCGCGGCCGCCACCACGCCCAAGAAGAAGGCGGAGAAGAAGGCCGACGAGGCCCCCGCCGAGGCTGCTGAGGCTCCGGCCGAGGCCGCCGCCGAGGCTCCGGCCGAGGGCGAGTAATGAGCGCCGTCGTCGCCGACGCTGTCGAGCACCTCGTGCGCGGCATCGTGTCGAACCCGGACGACGTTCGCGTCGACCTCATCACCGGCCGTCGCGGCCGCGTCATCGAGGTCCACGTGAACCCGGACGACCTGGGCAAGGTGATCGGCCGGAGCGGTCGCACCGCCACCGCCCTGCGCACCCTCGTCACCGGCATCGGTGGCAAGGGCATCCGGATCGACGTCGTCGACACCGATCGGGTCCGCTGACCCGATGGAGCTCGTGATCGGCCGCGTCGCCAAGTCGCACGGCATCCGCGGCGAGATCGTCGTGGAGGTGCGCACCGATTCGCCCGAGCTCCGCTTCGCGGACGGCGCCGTCCTCACCGGACGGCGCCCCCGCGAGAAGCAGAACCAGACGTACACCGTGGCGGCCTCCCGGAACCATTCCGGGAGGCTGCTGGTGCGTCTGCGGGGAGTGGACGACCGCACCGCCGCCGACGAGCTGCGCGGCACTCTCTTCTACATCGACTCCGCCGACGTGGAGCCCAGCGACGATCCGGACGAGTTCTACGACCACGAACTCGAAGGCCTCGCCGTGCGCACCGTCGGAGGTGAGGACGTGGGCGTGATCGCCGAGGTCCTGCACCCGCCCGGCGGTGAGCTGCTGTCGGTGAAGGCGCCCGACGGCCGCGAGATCCTCATCCCGTTCGTCAAGGCCATCGTCCCGGATGTCGACCTGGCCGGCGGCGTCGTCACCGTCGACCCGCCCGACGGCCTCCTCGATCCGGAGTAGCCCCGTGCGCATCGACGTGGTGACGATCTTCCCCGAGTACCTCGCGCCGCTGCGGCAGGCGCTGCTCGGCAAGGCCGTCGACAAGGGCCTCCTCGACTTCGGCGTGCACGACCTGCGCGACTGGACCCACGACGTGCACAAGGCCGTCGACGACTCGCCCTACGGCGGCGGGCCCGGCATGGTCATGAAGCCCACCGTGTGGGGTCCCGCCCTCGACGACGTCTGCCCCGACGACGCGCTGCTCGTCGTCCCCACGCCCGCGGGTCGGCCGTTCACCCAGGCCATGGCGCACGAGTGGGCGCGCGAGGAGCACATCGTCTTCGCCTGCGGCCGCTACGAGGGCATCGACCAGCGCGTCTTCGACGACGCCGCCCGCCGCGTGCGCGTCGTCGAGGTGTCCATCGGCGACTACGTGCTCATCGGCGGCGAGGCCGCGGTCCTCGTCATGGTAGAGGCCTTCGCCCGCCTCATCCCCGGGGTGCTGGGCAACAGGCTCAGCCACCACGACGACTCGTTCTCCGACGGTGCCGAGGGGCTCCTCGAGGGCCCCTCGTACACCCGGCCCGAGACCTGGCGGGACCTCGCCGTACCGCCCGTCCTCCTGTCCGGCGACCACGCCAAGGTCGCCGCCTGGCGTCGTGAGCAGTCGCTCGCGCGGACCGCGGAGCGTCGCCCGGACCTCCTGCCGCCGGAGTAGGCCCGCGCCACGGGCGCGAAGAGCGTCGGGAACGGCACGCGGATCGGTAAGGTCAACCCTCGATACTTCGCGATCGCGATCGCACGGCTGCGACAGCCGCGATCGGAATCCTGCAGGAGGGCGAGTGGTAGGGGCACCGGCACCGCGCACGACGGGACCAGGTTCCGTGCGCGTGCGGGTGTCGTTGCTCGCCGCGGGCGTCGTGCTCATCGGTGCCGCTCTCGCGGTGGTTCTCGCGCTGCCCCTCGACGACCTGCCCGGGGTGGCGATCGCGGCCGTGCCCGTCGCCGGGATCGTGGCGGGCGCGGTCGCCTGGATCTCCGCCGATCGGGTGCTGCGGCGCGTCGGTGCCTTGGAGCGACGGTTCCGCTCGCTCGCGGACGGGGACCCGCGGCTGCGCGTCGACGAGCCCGCCGGCGACGACGAACTGGCCCGGCTCGCCCGCACCCTGAACGACGCCCTCGAGCAGCGGCAGCGCGGCGCCGAGCGGCGCCTCGACTTCGTCGGCGACGCCGCGGACGCCCTGCGCGGCCCCCTCGCTACCGTCCGCGCCGACCTCTATGCCGCCACCCGGCCCGGCGGCCCCGACCCGGTCCACGCCGTGCAACGGGCCCTCGCCGACGCGGACCGGCTCCAGGCCACCGCCGCCGACGTGCTGCTCCTCGCCCGGCTCCGCGCGGGTGAGCGGCCGCGTCGGGAGATCCTCCCGTGGTTCGAGGTGATGACCGGCGTGCGAATCCCGGCCACCGTCGCCTTCTCCGCCGAGGGCGACCTGGCGACCCTCGTCCTCGGCGCCCGCACCCACTTGACGGTCCTGATGCAGTACCTCGTCGACGAGGCGGCGCGACACGCCGAATCGACTGTCGTGCTGCGGATCGCCACGTTCGACGATGCCGTCGTCCTCCGCGTCGACGACGACGGCCCGCCCATCCCCGCCGCCGAGCGCGAGCGGGCCTTCGCGCCGTTCTCGGACGGCGCCCCGCCTGCGCAGGGGACCGGGCTCGCGCTGGCCGTCGTCGACGAGATCGTCCGGGCGCACGGCGGATCGGTCCGCATCGAGGACTCGCCGCGCGGCGGATCCCGTGTGCGAGTCGAGCTGCCCGCGGTGCTGGCCGACTCCCTGCCGGACTGGGAGGCCTGACGGGCGAGCGATTGCGGCCGAACCCGCACCCGGGCCGCGACCGCGCGGCATCATGGTGGCAGCGGGCGTGGGGGCGCCCGCGGATTCGGGGGAATCATGGCTGAGATCAGGGGCGCCGCCGCGCTGCTCGCGGAGGTGGAGCGCCGGGAGGCGGAGCTCGCGCGGCTCGACGAGGAGTTCCGCACCGCCCGCGTGACGGCGCGATCGCAGGACCGCACCGTCGCGGTGACCGTGGACGTGCGCGGCCACGTCGTCGACGTCGGGTTGGCGCCCGGGTCGGTCCGTGCGCATCCGCCGGAACGTCTGGGGCCCTTGATCGCCGAGCTCGCCGCCCGCGCGGTGGGCACGCTGCGCGAGCACTACGAGCGGCGTGCCGAGCTGACCCGGGTGGCGCGATGATCCTCGAGCTCGACCCGGACGCGTGGGAGAGGCGGGCGCGCACCGTCGAAGCCCTGGCGGAGGCCCTGCCCGCGCCGGAGCCCCTGCCGCTGCCCGCCGACCGGTACGCCCGCGCCCTCGGAGACGTGCCCGCCGCCTCCGACGCCGCGGCGCGCGATCTGCATGCGGCCGCGGTCGCCGAGCTGCGGGGCCTCGCTGCGCGGATCCGGGCGCGCGCCCGCACCACCACGGCGACGGACCGCGCCGCGGCCGAGGCGATCGAGGCGGTCCGGTGACCGCCCCCGCGTTCTGGCCGCAGGAGCCCGGCCCGTACGCCGCGACGGGCGAGACCTACCGCGCCGCGGACGACGCGGCGCGCCGCATCGCCGCGGTCCTCGGGGTGGACGGACCGTCCGGCGCGCTCGCCGCAGCGGCCGCGCTGGACGCCGCCCGCGCGGACTTCCACGCCGCCTACGCGCACCTCGTGGACGACACCCGCGCTCGGATGACCGACGTGGCCGCGCGCACCGCGCTCGCCCGCCTCGAGGCCCGGGGGCAGCACCCGCCCGGCGACCCCGGGGCCGAGCAGGCCGCCGGCCTCGCCGACGACCGCGGCCGCGCGGAGACCGAGGACGCGGCCGAGGAGGCCGGCCGGCGGTCCGCCGAACTCGCGGCCGGTCACGGCGCCGCCGTCGGCTCGATGGCCCCCGTGGCCGGATTGGGCATGCTCGGCCGGGCCCTCGGGGCCGACGGTGCCCACCGCGCCGCCCACTACGCGATCCCCCTCGCGGCGCCCGCCGATCTCGATCTGCGGCTGCGCGAGGTGTGCGGGGCCGTGACCGGGCCGGCGCGGGGCTGGGTGCGGATGGCGGTCGCCGAGGTCGCCGACGAGGCGGGGCGGCCGTGGCGGCTGATCGGCACCACGGAGCTCGACGGGTACCTGCGGCCCGGGGTGATCCTGCGCGACGGCGAGCTCGCCGCGGGCAACGAGGCCTGGCCCGAGCTCTCCATCGCGACCTTCTGTGCGGCACACGGTTTCGCGCCCGGGCCGGTGGTCGGCGCCGTCGAACCGCCGCCCGACGTGTGCGCGCACCTGCGCGCCGCGGGATTCACGCCGACGTGGTCGTCCGACGCGTGGGCCGCCGACGGGGAGGGCGCCGATGCACCGCTCGACTAGCCTGCCCGACCTCGCCGACGCCGTCGCCGCGGTGCCCGCGGACCGTCGCCACGCCGCGGGCGTCGACCTCGTCGCCGGGGCGTTGGACCGTGCCGCCGATCCGGCGCTCGACGCGGCGGGCGAGGTGCTGCTCGACGAGCGGCGGGCGCCCGGATCCCGGCGGGGCGACGCGGACCGCCTGGCCGCAGCCGTCGATCAGCTGGACCGGGAGGCGCACGCCCGGAGGCTCGACGGCGACCACACCGGCTACGTCCTGGGGTTCCAGTCGGCCCGGGCGATGGCGTCGCTGCACCACCTCGTCCGCGACGGCGGCGGTGGATTGGCCGACGTCGCGTACGAGGCCGTCATGGTGTGCGGCGCCACGGAGCCGGTGATCGCGGAGCTCGTCGGTGGCCGCCGGTAGGGTGGCCGCGTGAATTCGAGCGCGCCCGTGAAATCCGTATCCGCCCGCATCGCCGACGAGCTCTCGGTGGGGGAGAACCAGGTGGCCGCGGCGGTCCAGCTGCTGGACGAGGGGTCGACGGTGCCGTTCATCGCCCGGTACCGCAAGGAGGTCACCGGCAGCCTCGACGACGCGCAGCTGCGCACGCTGGAGGAACGGCTCGGCTACCTGCGCGAGCTCGACGACCGGCGCGCCGCTGTGATCGCCTCCATCGAGGAGCAGGGCAAGCTGACCCCGCAGCTCCGGGAGGCGCTGCTCGCCGCCGAGACGAAGGCCCGCGTCGAGGACATCTACCTGCCGTACAAGGTGAAGCGGCGCACCAAGGCGCAGATCGCCCGCGAGAACGGCCTGCAGCCGCTCGCGGAGCGCCTGCTGTCCGATCCCACGCTGGTCCCCGAGGAGCTGGCCGCGGAGTTCCTCGGTGAGAACGTCGCCGACGCGGCGGCGGCGCTCGAGGGCGCGCGCCACATCCTGGTCGAGCGGGCGTCCGAGGACGCCGAGCTGGTGGGCACCGTCCGCGAGAAGTTCTGGGCCGATTCGACGCTGCGCACCGGCGTGCGCGAGGGAGCGGACCCGCAGAAGGCGCAGAAGTTCCGCGACTACTTCGAGTTCTCCGAGCCGCTGGAGCAGATGCCCTCGCATCGCGTGCTCGCGGTGCTGCGCGGGGAGAAGGAGGAGGTGCTCTCCCTGCAGTTCGACGGTGGCGAGGACGCCGACTACGAGGCGATGGTCGCGGCGACGCTGGGCATCTCGAACCAGGGGCGCCCGGCGGACAAGTGGCTCGGCACCGTCGCGCGGTGGGCCTGGCGCACCAAGCTGATGGTCTCCGCGACCGTGGACGCGCGGACCCGGCTGCGGCAGCGCGCCGAGGACGACGCCGTGCACGTCTTCGCCACCAACCTCAAGGACCTGTTGCTCGCGGCGCCGGCCGGCACCCGGCCGACGCTGGGCCTGGACCCGGGCTTCCGCAACGGCGTGAAGACGGCCGTGGTGGACGGCACCGGCAAGGTGCTCGACACCCTGATCATCTACCCGCACCAGCCGCAGAACCAGTGGGACAAGAGCAAGGCGCTGCTCGCCGCGCTCATCGCCCGGCACGACGTGGAGCTGATCGCGATCGGCAACGGCACCGCGTCGCGCGAGACGGACGCCCTCACCACCGAGCTGCTCGGCGAGATCAAGAAGTCGGGTGCTCGGGTGCCCGCGAAGGCCGTCGTGAGCGAGGCGGGCGCGTCGATCTACTCCGCGTCGGAGTACGCCTCGCAGGAGCTGCCCGATATGGACGTCTCACTGCGCGGCGCCGTCTCCATCGCCCGCCGCCTGCAGGACCCGCTGGCCGAGCTGGTGAAGATCGACCCCAAGTCGATCGGCGTGGGCCAGTACCAGCACGACGTCTCGCAGGCCAGCCTCGCGCGGAGCCTCGACGCCGTGGTCGAGGACGCGGTGAACGCGGTGGGCGTCGACCTCAACACGGCCTCGGCGCCGCTGCTCGCGCGGGTCTCCGGCGTCACCGAGAACCTGGCCGCGGCGATCGTCGCGCATCGGGACGGGGCCGGCGCCTTCCGCAGCCGCAAGGGCCTGCTCGACGTGCCGCGCCTCGGCCCCAAGGCCTTCGAGCAGTGCGCGGGCTTCCTGCGCATCCGCGGCGGCGACGACCCGCTCGACGCCTCCGGTGTGCATCCCGAGGCGTACCCCGTGGTGCGGAAGATCCTGGACCGCTCCGGGCTGGCTCTCGCCGAGCTCATCGGCAACGGCCCCGCGCTGGCGAAGCTGCGGCCCGCGGACATCGCCGCCGAGCTCGCCGACGAGCGCTTCGGCGTCCCGACGGTGACCGACATCCTCGCCGAGCTGGAGAAGCCGGGACGGGACCCGCGCCCCGCCTTCGCGACCGCGACCTTCGCGGCCGGTGTCGAGAAGGTCTCCGACCTGCAACCGGGCATGGTGCTGGAGGGCGTCGTCACCAACGTCGCCGCGTTCGGCGCGTTCGTCGACGTGGGGGTGCACCAGGACGGCCTCGTGCACGTCTCCGCCATGTCGGACCGCTACGTCTCGGACCCGCACGAAGTGGTCAAGTCCGGCCAGGTCGTCAAGGTCAAGGTCGTCGACGTGGACGTCGAACGCCAGCGGATCGGCCTGTCCCTGCGGCTGAACGACGACGCCGCCCCGAAGGAGCGCGGCCCGCGCGGTGGGGGAGCACCCCGTGGCGGGGGAGCGCAGCGCGGCGGCCAGCGGCGCGGTGGTCAGCCCGGCGGACAGGGCGGCCAGGGCGGCGGTCAGCGCGGCCAGGGCGGCGGCCAGAACCGGGCGTCGCGCGGCGGTGGGCAGGCGGCACCGTCGGGCTCGATGGCGGACGCGCTGCGCAAGGCCGGCTTCGGCAAGTAGGTCCCGCGCACGCGTCGCGTGCGCGGGTGTGTGCGCTCGCGGCGTTCCGACCTGGGGCGACGGTGCGCGCCGCTAGGTTGGAGGCATGTCCACCTGGTTCGCGAACGACATCGTCGGAGGGGGACGGCTGCCGCTGTTCTCCTTCTGTGTCGGGCTGATCGTGGGCTTCATGGGGATCCGGATCAGCGTCCGGCTGATCCGGGCGAAGGTGCGCTGGTGGTTCGGCAACGTCACGCCCGGCGGCCTGCACCTGCACCACATGGTGTTCGGCGTGGTGCTGTGCCTGGGCTCGGCGATCGGCCTCATCGCGAACTTCGACAAGGCCACCCAGACGACGGCGGCGGTGCTCGCCGGCGTCTTCGGGTTGGGCGCGGCGCTGATCCTCGACGAGTTCGCGCTGATCCTCTACCTGCGCGACGTGTATTGGCAGGAGGAGGGGCGCGCCTCGGTCGACGCGGTGTTCGTGGCGATCGCGATGAGCGGCCTGCTGCTCCTCGGGCTGCGCCCGCTCGACCTCGTGGACTTCGCGGGGTTCCGGGACTCACCCGAGCGGGCCGCGCAGATCGGCTTCGGCGTCATCAGCCTCGGCACCGCCGCGATCGTGCTGCTCAAGGGCAAGATCTGGACCGGGTTGATCGGGCTGTTCTTCTTCCCACTGCTACTGATCGGCGCGATCCGGCTCTCCCGGCCGGGCGCGCCGTGGGCCCGCTGGCGGTACGAGCAGGACTCGCGGCGCATGCTCCGGGCGCTGCGTCGCGAGCGCCGGCTGCGTCGCCCGTTGATCCGCGCCAAGATCGCCGTCCAGGACCTGATGGCCGGCCGCCCGGACCTGCTGCCGAACCTCCGCGAGGACGCGGAGAAGGAGCTCGATCGCACCGTCGTGCCCGCGCCGGCGCCACCCCGTCGGCCCCGGTCGATGGCCCGGCGGTTGACGATTTCGAGAAACCGGCGGCGATCTGGCACAATCAACAGGTTGCCCGGGCTGCGTGCTACCCGGGCGTATCCGGCTGCGGAGCGGCCGGCAGGACAGGAGTACGAACCGGTCGAACCCCCGCGGCAGTAGTCGCGACGGGCCGCCAGGGTCCTCTGCTCACGAAGACATGTAAGAAACGGATGATCCAGCGATGAACACGCTCGACTTCATTGACCAGCAGTCCCTGCGCAGCGATGTGCCCGACTTCCGCCCCGGCGACACCCTTGACGTACACGTCAAGGTCATCGAGGGCAGCAAGGAGCGCGTCCAGGTGTTCAAGGGCGTCGTGATCCGCCGCCAGGGCGGCGGCGTGCGCGAGACCTTCACCGTGCGCAAGGTGTCCTTCGGTGTCGGTGTGGAGCGCACCTTCCCCGTGCACTCCCCGAACATCGCCAAGATCGACGTGCTCACCCGTGGTGACGTGCGTCGCGCGAAGCTGTACTACCTGCGCGACCTGCGTGGTAAGGCCGCCAAGATCAAGGAGAAGCGCTGACACCAGCGCCGCCGGCGGTCCGCGTGACCGCCGCGTAGCTCTCCCGAGCGCCCCACGAGTCCTTGCGGACCGTGGGGCGCTCGTCTGTCTTCGCCTACGCTCGACGGCGAGGCCGGTTCGCCGCTCGGGGGAGGGAACTATGAGTGAGAGCTGTATCTCCGTGATCTCGGTGGCGCCGCCGGGCGACCCGGGCCGGCGGGCGCGCGCCGAGGCGGTCGCGGAGATCGCCGAGCGTCGCGGACCCGAGCTGTAGATCGCCGATGCGCGGTTGTGCCTGGACGAGGCGCGAGCGGACCCGCGGAACATGGAATTGTTCGGCCACGCATACGTCGGCGTCATCGACTCCTCGCCCGACTTCGACGGCGGAGTGTACGACGAGGGTGCGTTGCAGGAGTTGGCCACTACGAGGTGGCGATCGTCCTACCAGGGGGAGCGTCCGGTAGTGGACCTGGACTTCGGATGCGTCACCGCCGTCGAGAACATGGTGGACCCGCGGTGTCCGGGCTGTGCACGGGACTTCACTGAGGTCCCGACGGGCGAGTGGTGCCAGCAGTGGTACGACAGACGGGTCGAGCCGACGGTGACGTGTGGCGGCTGCGGAACCACAGGTCTCATCGGCGATTGGCGGGGCGAGAGCGGCACCTACTTCACCGACTGCACGGTCGAGCTGTGGAACTGGCCGAGCCTTACGCTCGTGCCCGGACTCGAAGCGGAGCTCCTCGGCGCGATCGGCGCCCGCCCGCGCATCGTCTACGCGCACATGTGACGGCGACCGGCTCACGCACCGGCTCGGTGATCGGATCGTCGACCCGCCCGCTCGGTAGTGTGTACCCGTGCCCGAGCAGACGAACTCCCCGGAGACCCCCGAGCCCAGCGATTCCCCGCGCACGGGCGGTCGCCACGCCGCGCCGGCACCGTCGGGCGAGGGGAGCGGCACGGACGACGCGAGCACCCGGAAGGGACGGCGGTCGTCCGGCAAGAAGGACAAGAAGACCAACTGGCCGCTCGAGGTGGGCGCGATCGTGCTGGTCGCGCTGGTGCTCAGCTTCTGCCTACAGACCTTCGTCGGCCGCCAGTGGTACGTGCCGTCCGAGTCGATGGAGCCGACCCTGATCGGGTGCGAGGGCTGCACCGGCGACCGGATCGTCACGCAGAAGATCAGCTACTTCACCGGCGACCCGAAACCGGGCGACGTCGTGGTCTTCCGCGCGCCGACCGAGTCCTGGGGCCTCGCCCCCGTGACGCCGGTGCGCTCGAACAACACCGTGATCCGCGGCATCCAGGAGGCGCTGTCCTACGTGGGCCTGCAGCCGCCGAACGAGAACGACCTGGTCAAGCGGGTGATCGCGGTCGGCGGCCAGACCATCCAGTGCCGCCCCGAGACGGGCGTGACGGTGAACGGCCGCAAGCTCGTCGAGCCCTACCTGGCCGATGCCGCCAAGCAGCAGGCCGAGCAGGACGCCTGCTGGGGCGTGCCCTTCGGGCCGATCACCATCCCGGACGGCAACGTCTTCGCGATGGGCGACAACCGCACCATGTCGCGCGACTCGCGCTTCCACATCGAGGACGAGCTGCAGGGCACGATCCCCAAGGCCGACATCCGCGGCAAGGTCGTCGCGGTCATCTACCCGTTCAGCCGCTGGCAGACGGTGGATTCGATCAACCCGCAGCAGGGCTAGGGGCACATGCGCGACCGATGGCCCCCGCGACCGGTGGTGCGGGCATCGTCGGGCCTGAGCACGCTTGAGACCGTGCTCGGCCGCGCCGGCCTGGGGCCGGTGGCGGGCATCGACGAGGCCGGGCGCGGCGCCTGCGCGGGTCCGATGACGGTGGCCGCGTGCATCCTTCCGGCCCGGATCCCGGCGTCGCTGGCGCGCCTCGACGACTCCAAGAAGCTGACGGAGAACGCGCGCGAGCAGCTCTACCCGAAGATCATCGAACTGGCCGTGAGCTGGTCGGTGGTGTCGATCCCGGCCCCTGAGATCGACCGGATCGGCGTGCACGTGGCCAACATCATGGGGATGCGGCGCGCGGTCGCGGGCCTGCAGGTGCGGCCGGGGTACGTGCTCATCGACGGGTTCACCGTGCCCGGCCTGGGCGTCCCGTCGCTCCCCGTGATCGGCGGCGACGCCTCCGCCTCGTGCATCGCCGCGGCGAGCGTGCTGGCGAAGGTGACGCGCGACCGCGTGATGACGGAGCTGGAGGACGATTTCCCCGGTTACGGCTTCGCGGTGCACAAGGGTTACTCGACGGCGGTGCACATGACGGCGCTGGGGGAGCTGGGTCCGAGCGCCCAGCACCGCATGCGGTACCAGAACGTGCGGGCCGCGCTGGCCGCGTCGTCGGGGAACGCGGCGGCGGCGCGGTAATCTGGAGCGGTTACGACTGATGACATCAGGTGAGGAGGACGACGTGAGCGCAGAGGATCTCGAGAAGTACGAGACCGCGATGGAGCTCTCCATGTACCGCGAGTACAAGGACGTGCTGAGCCAGTTCACCTACGTGGTGGAGACGGAGCGCCGCTTCTACCTCGCCAACGGGGTCGACCTGATCCCGCGCAACGCGGACGGCGAGGTCTACTTCGAGGTGCGGATGACCGACGCGTGGGTGTGGGACATGTACCGCCCCGCCCGCTTCCTCAAGCAGGCGCGCGTGGTCACGTTCAAGGACGTCAACATCGAGGAGCTCGACAAGCCGGAGCTCCGCCTACCGGAGTGACTCCTCCGTAGCGCCGACGCTATTCGCCGCAGGCACCGTTCCCGACGGGGACGGTGCCTGCGGCGTCTGACGAGAATTACGGTGCACAGTGTCTCGAATATCTGCTATCGTTTTATAACGAGTCATATTGTCTCGATATAGAAGGAATAGCTCATGTTGCTCGATCGAACCGCGGTGCCCTACCGCGTCGCACCGGCCGTGGTGTGCACGGCCTTCGCGTTCCTGGTGGTCATGATGGGTACCACCCTCCCCACGCCCCTCTACTCGATCTACTCCGCGCAGCTGGGATTCAGCTCGCTCACCGTCACCGTGCTGTTCGCGGTGTACGCCCTCGGCGTCGTCGCGGCGCTCACCGTGTTCGGGCGTCTGTCCGACGAGGTCGGGCGCCGTCCCGTGCTCCTGGTCGCGGTGACACTGGCGATCGTCAGCGCGCTGCTGTTCCTGCTGCCCCCGTCGCTGCCGCTGCTCGTGGTGGCGCGTGTCGTCTCGGGCCTCGGTGCCGGGCTCATGAGCGGCACCGGCACCGCGGCGGTCATCGACCTCTTCGCCCCGGAGAGGCGGGCCGCCGCGGGCACACTGGCCGTCGCAGTGAACACCGGCGGTCTCGCCACCGGCACGCTGCTCGCCGGTGCCGTCGCGGATCTCTCGACGTCGCCGCTGGTCGTGCCGTTCGTCGTCCATCTCGTGCTCTCGGTGGTCGCTTTCGCCGGGCTGTGGGCGTTCGCGCCGAAGACCGCAGTCGCCGGCAGCGTGCGGCTGCGCCCGCGGCGTCTGCGGGTGCCGAGCGAGATCCACGGGGCGTTCGTCCGCGCCGTGCTCGCCGCCGGGTCCGCCTTCGCCGTGACCGGGGTGCTCACCGCGGTCTCGGCGATCTTCCTGGCGCGCTTCCTGCACCTGCCCGGCCACACCCTCGCCGGGTTCGTCGTCTTCCTCGCGTTCGCCGGCATGGCGATCGGGCAGCTCGTGGCGCGCCGGATGGTGCCGCGCACGGCGCTCGTGGTCGGCTGCGGAGGCCTCGTCGTGGCGGCCGCGCTGCTCGCCGTCGCGCTCGCGGCGGAGTCCCTCGTCGCGCTGCTGCTCTCCGCCGCGGTGTTGGGCCTGTTCGGCGGCCTCTGCATGAACGCGGGCATCGCCACCACCGTGGAGCAGGTGGAGCCCGCGCATCGCGCCGAGGTCTCCTCGTCGTTCTTCGCGGGGCTGTACGTGATGCTGGCGTTCCCCGCGATCGGGGTGGGCGCGCTGTCCGTGGCGGTCGGGCTGCGCACCGCCGGTCTGGTGTTCTGTGCGGTCGTGGCGGCGCTCGCCGCGGTCGTCTGCGCCGTCGAGGCGCGCTCGGCGGCCCTCGCCCGGGCCCTGGTGGTGCGCGTGTGACCTGCGGATCCGGGGTCGGTCGGTCCCGCAGAGCGCCTGCTACGGTGGCGCGATGACGCAGTCCGAGCGCACGGTCGGGCGGCCCCGCAGTGAGGAGGCGCGCACCGCGGTCCTGCGGGCCGTGGACGACATGCTCGTCGACGTGGGCTACGCCGCGATGACGATGAAGGGCATCGCCGAGCGCGCCGGGGTGGGCCGGCAGACGGTCTACCGGTGGTGGTCGACGAAGGCCGAGATCCTGCTCGAGGCGAGCGCGGCGGACGCCGCGGGGGAGCTCGCCGTGGAACCCCGGGGCTCGGCCCTCGAGGACGTCGAAGCGTTCGTCGCGGCCGTGGTCCGGTTCCTCACGGAATCCGATGCGGGACTGGCGTACCGGGCACTGATCGGCGAGGCCCAGCACGATCCGCAGGTCGCCGCCCTGATCGCCGGGGCCGACCCGCTGGGCGATGCAGCGCGGGCCGTCATCGACCGCAACCGCGAGGCGGGACGATACGTCGGAGACCGTGATCCGGCGGTGGCAGCGGCTGAGCTCGTGGGGCCGGTCGTCTTCCGGATCCTGGTGCAGGGCGCCGTGATCGACCGGTCCGAGGTGGCCGCGATGGCGGAGCGCTTCGTCCGACAGTGATCGCTCCGCGGGCCCCGTTCTCCACAACTTTGCGTACATAACCTCTTTTCTCCACAGGCACCGTCGTCACCGGCGGTGCCTGTGGTGTCCCGGCGGCAGGATCGGCGCATGGGGAACAACGAGACGGGGCNGGCGGGCGAAGNNNTNGTCTGCGACTTCCTGACGGACCGCGGGTGGACGGTGCTGGCCCGGAACTGGCGGTACTCGGGCGGGGGACTGCGGGGCGAACTCGACGTGATCGCCCGCGCGCCGGATGGGCTGCTGGCGATCGTGGAGGTGAAGACGCGCTCGGGCACCGCCTTCGGGACCGGATTCGACGCGGTCACGCCCCGCAAGGTGGCGCAGCTGCGGGCGCTCACCTCGCGCTGGCTGGCCGAGACCGAGGGCGCCTTCGCCCAGGTCCGGATCGACGTGGCGTCCGTCTTCACGCCGCCCGGCGGTCCGGTGACCCTCGAGTACCGGGCGGGGGTGGCGTGATGTCCGCGCTGAGCAAGGTGCACTCGGTCGCCATCACGGGGGTCGACGGTGCGGTGGTCGAGATCGAGGGCTGCATCGGCCCGGGCCTGCCCGCGGTGCACCTCGTGGGCCTGCCGGACACGGTGCTCAAGGAGTCGCGCGACCGGATCCGCGCGGCCATCGTCAACATCGGGATCAGGTTCCCCGACACCCGGGTCACCGTGGCACTCTCACCGGCCACGCTCCCGAAAGTGGGCTCGGTCTACGACCTTCCCCTGGCGATCGCGATCCTGCTCGCCGCGGAAAGGGTGGCCGTCGGACGCATCGCCGGCGCGGTCCTTCTCGGCGAACTCGCGCTGGACGGCCGCGTCCGCGGCGTGCGCGGCGTCCTACCGGCCGTGCTCTCGGCGAAGGAGGCGGGCTTCACCCGTGCCGTGGTGCCGCTCGCCAACCTCGACGAGGCGGGGCTGGTCGACGGCATCGAGGTGCTGGGGGCCGCGCACCTCTCGGAGGTGGTGGCCTGGCTCGCGGGAGAGGGAACGCTGGCCGAGCCCGGGCCGCTCGTGGCCGAGGACTGCGATCCGACGGTGGCCGATCTGGCCGACGTGGTGGGGCAGCCCGAGGCGAAGTACGCGCTCGAGGTGGCCGCCGCCGGCGCGCACCACATCATGATGACGGGGCCGCCGGGCATCGGGAAGACCATGCTGGCCTCTCGGCTGCCGGGGATCATGCCGGCACTCGGACGGCGCGAGGCGCTCGAGGTGAGTGCGATCCACTCCATCGCCGGGAATCTGCGCCCCGATCGGCCGCTGATCACCGTGCCGCCCTTCGTGGCGCCGCACCAGACGTCGTCGGTGAGCGCGCTCGTCGGCGGCGGCTCCGGCCTGGCCCGCCCGGGCGCGGTGTCGCTCGCCCACCGCGGCGTACTCTTCCTGGACGAGTGCGCTGAGATGGGGCCGCGCTCCCTTGAGGCGCTGCGGACGCCCTTGGAGGAGGGGCAGATCCGGCTCGCGCGCCGCGACGGCGTGGTGAAGTACCCGTCGCGGTTCCTGCTCGTCATGGCCGCGAACCCGTGCCCGTGCGCGCCCGCCCGGAACCAGGACTGCACGTGCACGGCGACGGTCCGCCGGCGCTACCTGGGGAGGCTCTCCGGCCCGCTGCTTGACCGGGTGGACCTGTGGGTGCGCATGGAACCACCCGGCACCGGCGCGCTGCACGAGGACGGCGTCGGCGAGGAATCCAGCGCGACGGTGCGGACCCGGGTCCGAGCCGCCCGAGAGGCCGCGGCGGCCCGGTGGGGCGCCGAGGGGTGGATCACCAACTCGGAGGTCCCGGGTGTGGTGCTGCGCCGGCGATTCCGCCTGTCGGCGAAGGCGCTGCGACCGCTCGAGCAGTACCTCCGGACGGGCAAGATCACCGCGCGGGGCGCGGACCGGTGCCTGCGGCTCTCGTGGACCCTCGCGGACCTGCTCGGCCTCGACAAACCGGGCGAGGACGAAGTGATTCAGGCCCTGCAGTTCCGGGACAAGGAGTGACGATGACCGACGATCAGAGGCGCGCATGGGCCTACTTGAGCCGGGTCGCGGAACCGCCGTGCGGGCCGCTGATCGCACTCGTCGAGGAGGTGGGTCCCGCCGCCGCGGCGGACATGGTGCGCCGGCAGGAGTTCGCCGACGGCTTCGAGGACGTGGCGGACGGCACCGTCGGGCGGGCGTCGGAGGATCGGACCGAGGCCGACCTCGGCCACATCGCGCACCTCGGCGGTCGGCTGGTGACGCCGGACGACGAGGAGTGGCCTGCGCAGGCACTGCGGCGGCTCGCCGAGCGCATGCCGTCGGAGGATACCGAGCACGAGGACGAGGTCCGTGAGCTGCGGCCGGTGGCGCTGTGGGCGGTCGGGAAGGGTCGGCTCGACGACCTGCTGGAGCGGTCGGTGGCGATGGTGGGGACGCGGGCGCCGTCGAGCTACGGCGAGCGGGTGACCGACGAGTTCGCCGGCGACCTCGCGGCGGAGGGATTCACGATCGTCTCCGGCGGCGCGTACGGGATCGACGGGGCCGCGCACCGCGCTGCGCTCGCCGCGGAGGGCCCGACGGTCGCCTTCGTCGCGGGCGGCCTGGACCGTCCGTACCCCGCGGGCCACGCCGGACTGTTCCGGCGCATCTCCGAGACGGGCCTGCTCGTCTCGGAGTACCCGCCCGGCGGCGTACCCGCGCGGCACCGCTTCCTCCACCGCAATCGGATCGTGGGCACGGCGACGGGCGGCGTCGTCGTGGTGGAGGCGGGCTTCCGGTCGGGCACGAAGAACACCGCCACGTGGGCGCGGCGCCGCGGGGTGCCGGTGTGCGCGGTGCCCGGCCCCGTCACGGCGGCGACCTCGGTGACGTGCCATCAGCTGATCCGCGAGGGAGCCGTCCTGGTCACTCGCTCCGCGGAGGTGATCGAGGAGGTCGGCCGAATCGGCGAGCTCGCGCTGGAACTTCCCGTGCCCGCCCGCCCGACGGACGGCCTCGACGGGCCGGCGCTGCGGGTGCACGGCGCCCTCCCGGCGAAGTCCGCGCTGCCGGTCTCGGAGATCGCCGTGATCGCCGGCCTCCCCGCGCGGGCGGTGATGGGGCAGCTCGCCCTCCTCGAGACGAAGGGGCTGGTCCGCCGCGACGGCGCGCTGTGGCGCCTGGACGGCTGATCGGTCGGCGCCGTCGCGAGGCGTGGACCCGGCGGACACGAGGCCGTGGGAGTTTGCAACCGCCTCAGTAGATCGCGATCGGAGAGGGTGAAATGTCGTGAATGCGATCGGTTGTCGCAGAAGTTGGGGGTGTTGACGGGAGATCGGCCCGGACTGTGCCTAGGGTTGGTCCCAGGGTGGCGGTGTCCAGTAACCGGCGTGGTCCCCAAGTCCTTCCCGTGGATATCCGCCACGCGTTCGGCGTGTCGGGTACCGCTGATCGAGAGGTGAACCCATGACCTCCCAACTCGCCATCGACTACGGGGCGGGGCTCTCGGACGCCTGGAGCTCCGTCGCGACCTTCGTTCCCAAGCTGGCCGCCTTCCTGGTGATCCTGATCCTCGGCTGGATCGTCGCGAAGATCCTGTCCAAGGTCATCGCGAAGATCCTCGCCAAGGTCGGCTTCGACCGGCTCGCCGAGCGCAGCGGCCTGCAGGGTGTGCTCGCGAAGAGCGACTACGACGCCTCGACGCTGCTCGCCAAGGTCGTCTACTACGCGGTCCTCCTCATCACCCTGCAGCTCGCGATCGGTGTCTTCGGTCCGAATCCCATCGGGGACCTTCTGTCCCGGTTCGTCGCGTGGCTGCCCAAGCTGTTCGTCGCGATCCTCATCATCGTGATCGTGGCCGCGATCGCGAAGGCGGTGAAGGACATCGTCGGCGGCGCGCTCGGCAGCGCCTCGTACGGTCCTCTCCTCGCCACCATTGCCTCGCTGTTCATCTGGGGCGCCGGGATCATCGCCGCCCTCAATCAGATCGGCGTCGCCACCACCGTGACCACGCCCGTCCTGGTGGCCGTGCTCGCCACCGTCGGCGGCGTCATCGTCGTCGGCGTCGGCGGCGGGCTGGTGCGCCCCATGCAGCAGCGCTGGGACGGCTGGCTGGGCAAGCTCGAGGCCGAGATCCCCGCCCGCCGCGCCGAGCGCGAGGCCGCCGCCAAGGAGACCGCGCGGCACGCCCAGGCGCAGCGTCAGGATCCGACGGTGGGGCAGCAGCCGTTGGCGCACACCGCCCAGCAGGCCGCTGCCCAGGGTTCCGCCCAGGCGCCCGGGCAGGCCCAGGGCTACCAGCCGCCGCTCCCGCCGCAGGCGCCCCTCTCGGCGCAGCACACCCAGGCCGTTCCGCAGGCCGGGCCGGGCACCGGGCAGCAGTTCGCCGCCCAGGCCGGCCAGCCCGCCCAGCCGCCCACGGCCGGACTGCCGGCGCAGGCGCCGGGGCAGCACCAGCCGGGACAGCACCAGTACGGCGGGCGGGCGCCGCAGCACAGTGCGCCGAGCCATCCGCAGGGCCGGCAGCCGGGGGCGGACGCCTGGAACCGGCAGGCGGGTGAGCAGCAGGCGTGGCAGCCGGGCGAAACGCAGTCCTGGCCGCACGGAGAGGCGCAGGCGGGTCAGCACGCCGGACATCCGGGCGCCGATCCGCAGGGGTGGCAGCAGGGCTGGCAGCCCGGGCCGGACCCCGAGCGCTGGCCCGGCTCGGATCCGCAGGATCCGGGTCGGCCGGGCGGACAGTAGCCGCCGCAGCACCACACCGATCCGACCCCGCNGGCCGGCCCGCGCACCACGCGGGCCGGCCGGCGGTGGCGTCTCCGCGCGTCACGCCGGGCGGAGCTCCGCGTCCTCGGGGGCGATGAGCTCGCCGTTCTTCATCAGCTCCGGATCCGTGCACGAGGCGAGGTCGAAGCAGCACGGCCGCCGCTTGCCGGAACGCATCTTCGAGATCGTCACGTCCACGCGCTTGGCCCGCGTCGCGGGGTTCTTCGTGGCGCCGATCCAACGGACCCACTCCCACCGCGCCATCGGGGTGATGTCGGTCCACACGTCGGCGGTGTCGGGAGCGCCGTCGAGGGCGGACCGCAGGTCGTCGGGCACCGTCGGCTCGGGCCAGTCCTTGGTCGGCGCGAGGTCGAGGGTGACCTCGTCGCCGGCCGCGACCGGCGCGTCGTCGAGGGCGATCCAGTGCCCCTTGCGGCCGTCGGGCTCGACGACGGTGCGGAAGTCCGCGCCGTCGAGGGTGCCGGTGACGGCGACCTGGCCGCGCGACGGGAGCGCCGCGCTCGCGTCGGCGGGCAGGCGGACGAGGGTCCGCCCGCCGAGCCGTTCGGCGGTGGCGGTGAAGCGGACGGCGGTGGTGCTGCGGGCGGTCATGATGCTCTCCTCGCGGTGGTCCTCGGTTCCCCACCGACAGTACGAGCGACGGGGCGGGCGGGCTTCTCGATTCGTGACCGATCCGTCCCGGTGCGGCTCGCACCGGCCCCGCAATGATTCGCTGCACTCATGAGCGAAACCGGCGGCGGACCGTCGAACCTGGTCACGGGACCGGGCACGGGAACGAACCCCGTGCTTGTCCCACCGATGTACTAACCGGTAGGTATCGTTCACGCAGCTGGGAGATCCCCGGTCCCGTCGAGTTGGAGAACACAAGCCGTGAAGATGAAGCGTTTCGCGCTCGCCCTGGTCGTGCCCATCGCCCTCACCTCGGGCCTCGCCGCCTGCGGCTCGAGCTCCGATGGCGACACGATCAAGATCGGCGTCACCGACGGTGCCCAGCAGTTCTGGAGCGTCTACAAGGACCTTGCCAAGGACCAGGGCATCGACGTCGAGCTGAAGAACTTCAGCGACTACCAGCAGCCGAACGCCGCGCTCAACGACGGCGACCTGCAGATCAACGAGTACCAGCACCTGCAGTTCCTGGCCGAGTACAACGCGAAGAACAACACCGATCTGGTCCCGATCGGCGCGACCGCGATCTACCCGTTGCCGCTGTACTCCAAGAAGCACAAGTCGGTCGCCGAGGTCCCGCAGGGCGGCACCGTCGTCGTCCCCGACGACCCCACCAACCAGTCCCGCGCGCTCGGCGTGCTCTCCTCGGCCGGCCTGATCAAGCTCAAGGGCGACGTCAATCGGCAGGTGACCCCGGCCGACATCGATACCGCCGCCTCGAAGGTCACGGTCAAGCCGGTGGATGCGAACCAGACCGCGCTCAGCCTCGACAGCGTCGACGGCGCCGTGGTCAACAACGACCCGGCCGAGAACGCCAAGCTCGGCAAGGACCTGATCATCGCCAAGGACGATCCGGCGAGCCCGCAGTCGCAGCCCTTCATCAACGCCTTCGTGGTGCGCAAGGCCGACAAGGACAACGCGACCTACCTCAAGCTGGCCGCCCTCTACAAGGACCAGAAGGTCCTCGACCAGCTCAAGAAGGACAAGGGCGACTCGTTCATCCTCGTCGACAAGCCCGCCGCCGAGCTGCAGAGCCTCACCGAGTCGCTGCAGCAGCAGGTCAAGGCCAGCGGCCCCAAGTGAGTGAGAGCGCCCCGGCCCGGGTGGCGATCGAATTCGTCGACACCACCCGGGATTTCGGCACGACCAAGGCGCTCGACGGCGTCAGCTTCGCGATCCCCGAGGGATCCATCACCGGCGTGATCGGCCAGTCCGGCGCCGGCAAGTCCACGCTGATCCGCACCATCAACGGGCTCGAGTCGACCACCTCCGGCGAGGTGCGGGTGCTCGACACCGTGGTGGGGGCGCTCGGCGAGCGCGACCTCCAGAAGCTGCGCGCCCAGGTGGGCATGATCTTCCAGCGGTTCAACCTCATGAACTCGCGCACCGTGGCCGGGAACGTCGAGTACCCGCTCACCCTCGGTGACCTGTCGAAGGCCGAGCGGCGCGCCCGCGTCGCGGAACTGCTCGACTTCGTGGGCATCGGCGACAAGGCGAAGCAGTACCCGAACAAGCTCTCCGGCGGGCAGAGCCAGCGCGTCGGCATCGCCCGCGCGCTGGCCCGGAACCCGAAGATCCTGCTCGCGGACGAGGCCACCAGCGCCCTCGACCCCGGTACCACCAGCGAGGTCCTCGATCTGCTGCTGCGCGTCAACCGTGAGTTCGGCACCACCATCGTGGTGATCACCCACGAGATGGACGTGATCCGCCGCATCTGCGACACCGTCGCGGTCCTCGATCAGGGCAGGCTCGTCGACTACGGGCCGGTGTACGACGTGTTCGCCGCGCCCACCTCGCCCGCCACCACGTCGCTGATCCACGCGGCCGTTGGCGACGACGTGACCCCGGAGACCCTGCGGCGCCTGCACGCGGCGCGCCCCGGCACCGTGGTCACCGTCGACGTGCGGGACGAGCCCGACGCCCTCGATGCGGCGGAGGTCTTCGCCACGCACGGCACCGGCGCCCGCGTCCTCTACGGCGGCGTCGCCGAGGTCGGCGGCCGCCCGTTCGGCTCGCTGACCTACTCGGTGACCGGCGACGAGGCCGCGGTCGCGGCGGCCGTCGCCCAGCTCGGATCCCTCGCGCACGTCAAGGACCCGCAGACCGGTCAGGAGATCGACCGATGACCTACCCGACCTTCCTCGACGACGTCTTCCCGCCCGGCACACAGGACGTCTTCGTCCAGGCCATCGGCGAGACCGTCCGCCTCGTCGGGATCACGATGATCGTCGGCGGCCTGCTGGGGCTCGTCTACGGGACGCTGCTCTACGCCACCCGGCCGGGCAACCTGCTCGCCAACCGGGCCGTGTTCTCCGTGCTCAACGTGCTGGTCAACATCATTCGCCCCATCCCGTTCATCATCTTCATCACGGCGATCGCGCCGATCACCAAGGAGGTGATCGGCACCCGGATCGGTGTGGAGGCCGCGGCGTTCGCGATGACGGTGATGGCGACCT
This sequence comes from Tsukamurella ocularis, assembly GCF_965138335.1. GTDB lineage: Bacteria > Actinomycetota > Actinomycetes > Mycobacteriales > Mycobacteriaceae > Tsukamurella > Tsukamurella ocularis_A. The sequence continues at coordinate 42,423 of NZ_CBCSDV010000003.1, read as the reverse complement.
TCGTCATCGGCCGCGTCGTCGAGCAGAACCTCGTCACCGTCGATCCCGGCGTCGTCGAGGCCGCGCGGTCGATGGGGGCGAGCAAGGCGCGCACGCTCGCGACCGTCGTCATTCCCGAGGGCCTCGCGCCGCTGACGCTGGGCTACACGTTCATGTTCGTCGCGGTGGTCGACATGTCGGCCATGGCCGGCTACGTCGGCGGCGGCGGTCTGGGCGACTTCGCCCGGCAGTACGGCTACCAGCAGAACAACTGGCAACTGACGCTGGTGGTGATCGTGGTGCTCATCGTCGTGGTGCAGATCGCGCAGTTCTTCGGCAATTGGCTCAGCCGTCGACTGCAGCACCGTGGCTGAGACCGGCACGTCGGCATCGCCCGCGGCGGGACCGCATCGGCGCACGCAGATCCTCACCGGCTCGGTGGGGCATCTCGTCGAGTACTTCGACTGGAGCGCCTACTCGTTCCTCGCGATCTACTTCTCGCGCCAGTTCTTCCCGGGCGATGCCGAGTCGGTGGTGCCCCTGCTCGCGACCTTCACCGTCTTCGCGGTCGGCTTCCTCGCCCGGCCGATCGGCGGCGTCCTCATGGGCCGCATGGCCGATCGGTACGGGCGCAAGCCGACGCTGGCCGTCGGGGTCGCGATGATGGGGGTGGGCAGCCTCCTCATCGGCGTCGCCCCGACCTATGCGCAGGTGGGTGTGCTCGCGCCCGTCGTCCTGGTGGTGGCACGCCTGATCCAGGGGCTGTCCACCGGCGGGGAACTCTCCACGGCCACCGCCTTCCTCGTCGAATCCGCGCCCGCGGGCCGGCGCGGCGCCTACGGGAGCATCGTCAACGTGGGCTCCAGCCTCGGCAAGGTGCTGTGCCTGCTCGCCATCACGCTGCTGGTGGGAATCGTGGGCGTGGACGCGATGGCCGATTGGGCCTGGCGCGTCCCGTTCCTCGCCGGCGCGGTGCTCGCGGTCGTCGCCTGGTGGATCCGGCGCAGCGCCGCGGAGACCCTCGCCGACCCCGGGGCGCCGAGCGGGGCGAGTCCGTACCGCGAGATCCTCAGTGGCCATCGCGCCGACTTCGCGCGGGCCTTCGTCCTCGCCTCGACCACCGCCGCGGTGTTCTACGCCTGGAGCACGTTCGTGCCCACCTGGGCGATCCTCACCGAGGGGCTGAACAAGGAGAGCGCCGTGACGATCTCGGCGATCGCCTTCGTCGTCTACGGGCTCGTGCAGATCCCGCTGGGGCTGCTCTCCGACCGGATCGGCCGCAAGCCGATGATGTACGCCTTCCTCGTGGCGGGGGCCGTGGCCACGATCCCGCTGTTCCTCGCCCTCTCCGACGGCTTCCTCACGGTGCTGGCCGTCCAGTGCGCCGGCATGGGGATCACCGCCCTGATGATGGCGGGCCTCGGCACCGCCCTCGCGGAGATGTTCCCGGCGCGCATCCGCGTACTCGCCACCGGGACCTCCTTCGCCCTCGCGACGGCGATCTTCGGCGGGACCGTCCCCGCGATCGGTACCGCGCTGCACGAACGCGGCCTCGACCTCGCCTTCCCGATCTACCTCGTGGTGCTGCACCTGGTCGCGCTGCCGGTGGCCTTCCGCTGCCGCGAGACCGCGCACGCGCCCCTGCCCGATTGAACATGGTTCCTGTTCATCGCGACCTGCGGCTTTCGGGTCCGAAACAGTGTTCAATCCGGGGTTAGGGTGGGGGCATGAGCGAGGCGCTGGCGGAGTACGAGACGTACCTGCGGCTCGAGCGCGGCCGCAGCGAGCACACCGTGCGGGCGTACCTCGCCGACGTCGCCGCGCTCCTCGCCTTCGCCGCGGAGCGCGGGGTGGCGGCGGATCGCCTGGACCTGGCGACGCTGCGCGCGTGGCTGGGGGAGCGGGCCGCGGCCGGCGCCGCCCGGACTACCCTCGCGCGCCAGGCATCCTCCGCCCGCACGTACACCGCGTGGGCCGCCCGGCGGGGTCATCTGGACTCCGATCCGGGCGTGCGGCTCAAGGCGCCGCGCGCGCATCGCACCCTGCCCACGGTCCTCTCGTCCGACGACGCCGGCCAGGCGCTGCACAATGCGGCCTCCGGTGCGGCGGAGGGCGATCCCATCGCGGTCCGCGACCTCGCGATCGCGGAGCTCCTCTACGCCACGGGGATCCGCGTGAGCGAGCTGTGCGGGCTCGACCTCGGCTCCGTCGACCACGGCCGGCGCGTGCTCACCGTGATCGGCAAGGGGAACAAGGAGCGGACGGTGCCCTTCGGCGCGCCCGCGGGGGCCGCCCTGCGTCGTTGGCTCGACGAGGCCCGCCCCGGGCTCGTCACCGACCGCTCGGGCAGTGCCCTGTTCCTCGGGGCGCGCGGCGGGCGGCTCGACCCGCGGCAGGCGCGGACCGTCGTGCACCAGGTCACCGGGTCGGTGCCGGGCGGGCGCGAGGTGGCGCCGCACGGGCTCCGGCACACCGCCGCCACGCACCTGCTCGACGGTGGCGCGGACCTGCGCGTCGTGCAGGAACTCCTCGGCCACTCGTCGCTGGCGACGACCCAGCTGTACACGCACGTCTCGGTTGCGCGGCTGCGGGCCGCGCACGAGCAGGCGCACCCGCGGGCGTAGCCCCTAGTCGCGCCAGCTGCGCTCGAAGGGCAGGCGCCACGCGTTCGGTGCGATGAGCTGGTGGATCGAGTTCGGGCCCCACGAGCCCGGCTCGTACTGCCGCACCGGCGGCGGGTCGTCGAGCAGCGGGATGGACCGCTCCCACAGCGATTCGATGCCCTCGGCGGTGGTGAACAGCGTGTGGTCGCCGTTGATCGCATCGAGGATGAGGCGCTCGTAGGCCTCGAGCACGTCGTCGGCCTGCTCGGTGTCCTCGGTGGAGAACTGCATCGACAGCTTCGACAGCCGCATGCCCGGGCCCGGTCGCTTGCCGTAGAAGGAGAGCGAGACCTTGGACTCGTCGGCGAGGTCGAAGGTGAGGTGGTCCGGGCCCTGCTGGCCGATGCCCGAGCCGGCCGGGAACATCGACTTCGGCGCCTCCTTGAAGGCGATGGAGATGATCCGCATGCCCTGCGCCAGCTTCTTCCCGGTGCGCAGGTAGAAGGGCACGCCGGCCCAGCGCCAGTTGTCGATCCGCGCTTTGAGCGCGATGAAGGTCTCGGTATCGGACTCGGGATCGACGCCCTTCTCCTGCCGGTAGCCCGCGTACTGGCCGCGGATCACGTCGTCGGGCCGGATCGGTTCCAGCGACCGGAAGACCTTGTTCTTCTCCTCCGAGATCGCGCGCGGCTCCAGCGCCGTCGGCGGCTCCATCGCGACGAAGGCCATGACCTGGAACAGGTGCGTGACCACCATGTCCTTGTACGCGCCGGTAGGCTCGTAGAAGGCGGCGCGCGCGTCGAGCCCCAGCGACTCGGGGATGTCGATCTGGACGTGGTCGATGAAGTTGCGGTTCCAGATCGGCTCGAACAGGCCGTTGGCGAAGCGGAAGGCCAGGATGTTCTGCGCCGCCTCCTTCCCGAGGAAGTGATCGATCCGGAAGATCTGCTTCTCTTTGAAGGTCTTGTGCACCTCGTCGTTGAGGGCCAGCGCGGACTCCAGATCCTCCCCGAAGGGCTTCTCCATGATGACCCGCGAGCGGTCGACGAGCCCGGCCTCGTTGAGCGTCTCGATCACCTTGGTGGCGGCCTTGGGCGGCACGCTCAGGTAGTAGAGGCGACGTACTCGCTCGCGGTCGCCTCCCGCGTCGGCGTCGGCCAGTTCCTGCTCCGTCGCGGCGACCGCCGCGGCCAGGGCCTCCGGCCCGGCGGAGGTGTTGACGTAGGACAGCTTGGGCGCGAACTGCTCCCACTGCTCGGCGGTCAGCTTGCGGGCGCCGAGCTCGTCGATCGCCTTCTTGGCGAAGGCACGGAACTCGTCGTCGGTCATGTCGTCGAGGCTGGTGCCGATGACCCGCAGCTCGGGGGCCAGGCCGGAGACGGCGAGGTAGCCGAGGCCGCACAGGAGCTTGCGCCGCGAGAGATCGCCGGTGGCGCCGAACAGCACCACCAGCGTGGGATCGTCCTGCGGGACCGTGCGGGAGCGCCGCGTGGAGCCGCTGGGATACGCGATCGTCTGTGCCTCCTGAAGCCGTTCCGCCTTCGCGTCGTCCGTGGTCGATTCTGGCGTGCTCGCGTCCGTCACGGGAGGAATCGTCGCATTCCCGGACGGTCCGCGCGCGGTGGCCCGGCGGATTCACCCCGACGGGCCGGCGTCCGGGAGCAGGCGGACCGGGGCGGCTCCGACGAGGAGCAGGGGGTTGAAGTACTCGGCGGCGTGCCCCGCGCCGCGGCGCAGGCCCCAGTGCAGGCACGCCGTGGCCGGGCACCCCTCGTGCCCCGCGGCCACGCGGCCCAGCGGCGACCCGATGCCGACCTCGTCGCCTGCGCGCACGGCGGGCTCGTCGATCGGCTCGTACGTGGTGAGCAGGCCGTTCGGGTGCAGCACCGACACCACGACGCGATCGTCGACCCGCCCGACGTGATGGACCCGGCCCGCGCCCGCGGCGTACACCGCCTGGCCCGGCGCGGCGGCGAGGTCGGCGCCCCGATGTCCCGGCTGCCACCGCTTCTCCGGGTTCGCGAAGGGCCGGGCGACGGCGGGCCGCGGATCGAGCGGCCAGTCGTAGTCGCCGGCCGCCGTCGCGGGCGCGGCGCCCACGACGACCAGGAGGAGGGCCAGGGCGGCTCGGATCGCGGTGCGCATGTCTCGACGGTGCCGCACGGCACCGTCGGGAACCGGTCCGGAACGGGCCGCCTGTGGAGGAGATCGTCCCATCCACAGGCCTGGTGCGATCGCCCTTGTCAGACCGGAACTCGACAGTGGTGCGGAGTAGAATCCGGCCATCTGCGCGGCGCATTCACGACGGCGGTGCCCTGCTCGCCGCGGATCGACCTGGATGCGCTGATCCCCCGCGCTGAGCCGCCGGACTATCGTCCGCGCAGCTCGCGCGGGCCGCCGCCGAGGGCGTCGGCCGCCACCTGGAGCAGCGGGCCGAGAACCGGCGCGCGGAGGATCCACCCGGCCATGGCCCAGCCCATGTGCAGGTGTTCGAGCCCGCGGCCGATCGCGGCCAGACCGGACGCCGTTCCCGTACCGTCCGGGCGCGTGTAGCGAACGCGGCGCAGGCCCGCCGGGTGCTCCTCCGCGGCGCGGATCGTCAGCCGGGCGGGCGCGCGGGCGGCGAACCACGTGCCGACCGGCGCGCACACCGAGCACGTCGCCGATACCCACAACTCGGCCGGGGCGTTCCCGTCGGCCGGCCGGAGCCGGGGACGCCACGGGCGCACGGCTCGCCGGTAGGCGTCCCAGGCCGGGCCGAACCGGCCGGTCAGCTCGTCGTCCTCGTGCCGCGCGGCGAGCACCGCCGCGAAGACCGCTGCGACGACCGCGGCGGCGGCGAGCCGCCATTCGGCGAGCGCCGCCGCCTCGACGAGCAGGATGGCCGTCGCGCACGCCTGCATCGGGTTCGCGAGATAGGCGTACGGGCCGGTGCGCACGAGGCGCGGCGGCGGATCCCACGGGAAGGGCGTGCCGCCGTACTCGGCGAACTCCGCCACGGCCCGCTGCGCGACGATCGCCAGGAGCAGTCCCGCCTGGATCCACAGCGACAGCACCGGACGCGGCCACGCGGTCAGCGCCTCGCCCCAGCCGCGGCCCGCGAAGGCCAGCGCCGCCGTCGGCAGGCACCACGCGAGGATCGTCGTGAACAGGACCGTCTGCAGCCAGGACCGCACCCGGACGGCGCGGCCGCGGGCCGTCAGCTCGCCCAGCACCAGGCCCGGTATTAGGGCGAGCGCGACGGCTGCCGCCTCGCCCCACAGCCAGGCCGGCCCGAGCACGACGAGCGGCTCCAGCGCGGCCATCGCGAGCAGGTCGCCGGCGACGAGAACCGCCGCGGTCAGCGCCGGCCGCACCACGGCGCCCAGCAGCACGGGAACCGCGCCCCACAGCACCGCCCAACCGAGGACGACGTCGAGCGGCACGCCCGCCCACGTCGATCCCGTGACCCGATCCGCGGGAGTGCCGAAGGCCCACCAGTCGGCGCGCGCCGCGGCGGCGTTCACCGCGAGCAGGGCCACGGCGTTCCACAGCGCCGCCAGCGCGGCACCGGCGCGGCGCCGCCGGTCCGCGGCGAGTGACGCGGCCGCCGCGAGGACCCACGGGACGAGGGCCACCGCGGGGCGGAGCACCTCGAGCGGGAGATCGGCGGGCACGTCAGCCGGGGAGGGCCAGCGAGCCGATGAGGTAGTCCGCCGCGCGCTGCGCGACGGCGCGCTCCAGCGGCGTCCAGTACACCGCGGGCGCGAGGCGCCGCTCGAAGGTCAGCGACCAGGTGACCCGCGTGCCGCCCTCGACCGGTTCCCAGCGCACCGTCGACGCGCGCCAGGTGAGCCAGGTCGCGATCGGGGTGGCGTCCCGCTCCGCGACGTAGTCCACCGACCGGTCGCCCGCCGCGGCGACCCGGAGCGTCAGGGTCGACGGTGCGGTGCCCCAGTGGTGCCCGTGCAGCGGCGCGGCCCGCTGCGGGGCACCGCTGAAGACGATGTGCCGGGCGTCCCCCGGGGCGATGCCCTCCGCATGGTCCTCGAGCGGGCGCGGGAAGCCGAGCGCCAGTGCGCCCGTGGGGGTCGCGAAGCGCAGCGGCCCGGCGACCGCGGTGCGGACCTGCTCGGTGGTGGCCGCGACGATGCGTTCGGCCGTGACCGTGTTCTCCGCGGGAAGCGTGAGCGCGGGCACGGCGCCCTCCGCCGATGCGACGGCGAGCAGGAGCGCGGGGACGGCGATCACCCGCGCGTCGCGTCCGCTCCTGCGGGCGGCGTTGATCACGGCGGCGACGAGCAGCGCCACGGCGTAGACGAGGGGCGCGGCGAAGAGGACGCACACCACGCCCTCGCCGGCGAAGATCGTGGCGATCAGCAGGAACAGCGTGGTGCCCTTGAGCACGATGCCGTAGGCGCTGGTCGACGGTCGCGAGATCACCAGCAGGGCGGCCAGCAGTGCGGGCAGCCCGACGTAGAACACCGAGGTCTGGTTGAGCCAGCCGTTCATCGACCGCATGAGGAGGCTGCCGATCACGCACACCACGATGAGCGCCAGCATCGTCAGGACGGCGGGCCGCCGGCTCAGCGGGACGGCCTCCGGCTCGTCGGCGGCCACCGGTTCGGGTGCCGACTCCGGTGCCGACTCCGGTGCCGACTCCGGTGCCGACTCCGGTGCCGCCTCCGGTGCCGCGTCGGGCTCGCGCGCCGCGTCCGGCTCGGGCGCCTCGTCCGGCGACGGGGGAGTGCTCACCGGCCCTCGTCGTACTTCCGTGTGGAGTTGCGGCGCCACTCGTCGATCTTGCGGCCGACGCCGGTCGCGACGTCGGTCACGCCCTGGCCGACCGTGTTCACGGCGGAGGCCCCGAAATCGCGCAGCGTGGTGATGAGCGGGTCCGCGGAGGCGTCGAAGCCGTCCTTGTAGGTGCGGGCGGCGGTCCGGAACTCCTCGCCGGTGCTGGCACGGTCGTCCTCGCCGCGCTGCGGGTACTCGCCGCCGATGATCCGCCCGTAGTCGCCGCGCTCCACCCACCGGTTCAGGTCGGCGGCGCGCAGCACGGAGAACGGGTGCGACTGCAGCTCCAGGTTCAGTAGCTTGAGCACACCGTCGCGCAGGTCGCCGGTGCGCTCGTACTCCGCGGCCTGGGCGAGGAAGCGCTGCGTGTCCATCTCACCGAGGCGGGTGCCGCCCGCGGTCTTCATGTGCACGCGCATCGCCACGTCGGGGTCCTGCACGCACAACAGCCCGGCCCGGTCGCCCGACAGTTCGGACTTGCGCTGCCACTCCATGAGCGCGGCGACGAGGGCGCGTAGCGCCCAGCCGCCGATGGGGATCAGTCCGAACGTGCCCGCGAGCCGCATGAGGTGCATGAGCATGGTGCGGTACACGGCGTGGCCGGAGAGGGCGTGGCCGAGCTCGTGGCCGATCACGAACCGCTTCTCCTCCTCGTCGAGCAGCTCCAGCAGGCCCGTGTTGATCACGATGAAGGGCCGGTCCATGCCGATGGCCATCGCGTTCACCGTGGGGCTCTGCACCACGTACAGCTCGGGTACGACGTCCGTGTCCAGGACGCGCGCACAGTCCTCGAGCATCGCGTGCAGGTCGCGGAACTGCCGGTCGTCCGCGCGCACGCCCGACGCGAGGAACAGGAGCCGGTGCTGACGCTCGCGCAATAGCGCCGAGATCGCCTTGAGCATGGTGTCGAAGCCCTTGAGGCTGCGCAGGGCGACGAGTGCGGCGCGATCCGCGGGGTGCTCCCACGCGCGGGTGCTGATTCCGGGCAGCGAACGGTAGGTTCGTGAGACTGAATCGGTCATACGGCCACGTTACCGGCCGGCGGTTGGCGTTCGCTTGGCGATGACGAACGACACCGCCGCGCCCACCGCGCACAGCACCATCACCGTGCCGAGTACCACCGGGTTCCCGCCGATGCCGGCGAACAGGGCCGCGACGCCGCCCAGCACCATGCGCGCCGCGCCGAGCGCCGCGGAGGCGGTCCCGGCCAGGTCCCCGTGGTCGTCGAGCGCGAGCGCGGCCACCGTCGGCATCACGAGACCGAGGCTCGAGACCGTGACGAACAGCGCAGCGATCACCAGCGGCGGGTGCGCCGCGGCCAGCGCGGCGAGCGACGCGACCGAGCCGATCACCATGCCCGCGAGCCCGATCCGCACCAGCGACGCGACCGGCACGCGGCCCACCAGTCGCCCGCCGATCAGGTTCGTGGTGAGCAGGCCGACCGCGTTGACGGCGAAGACGATGCTGAACTGCGATTCGGTGTAGCCGTAGTGGCTCTGGAAGACGAACGCCGAGGTGGAGATGTAGGCGAACATCGCGGCGAAGGCGAGGCCGCCCGTCAGGGTCAGCGCGACGAACCGGCGGTCCCGCGCGAGCGAGACGAAACCGTTCGCCACCGACCCCCACCCCACCGGCCGACGGTCCGCCGCCGGCAGCGTCTCCGGCACCTTCGCGGCGGCGATCGCGAGCAGCGCCACCCCGAGCACGGCGAGCACCACGAACAGGCCGCGCCACTCCATGAACCGGAGGAGCTGCGCGCCCGCGAGCGGCGCGACGATCGGCGCCACACCGCCGACGGCCATGAGCGCCGCGATCATCCGGGCGGCGGCGACACCGTCGAACAGATCCCGGACGATGGCGAGGCTCAGCACGATGCCGGCCGCGCCGGCGGCGCCCTGCAGGAGCCGCGCGAGGTCGAGCAGGTACACCGACGGCGCGATCGCGCACAGCAGGGAGCTGATGACGAACAGCGCCATCCCGACGACCATCGGCCGGCGACGCCCGATCGAGTCCGAGAGCGGCCCCACGAAGATCTGCCCGACCGCGAGGCCGATCAGGCACGCGGTGAGCGTCGCCTGGATCGCGGGCTGCGAGGCGCCGAGGTCCGCGGCGGCGGCCGGGAGGGCGGGAAGGTAGAGGTCGGTCGTGATGGGACCGAACGCCGCCAGCGAGCCCAGGATGAGGGCCAGGCGGAGTTCTCCGGGGTTCCTGCGGGAGTCTGCGCGGGGTCGTGACACCCGTCAATCCAACAGCAGGTGCGCCGTCCGGGCGAAATCGGGCGCGAGGAGCAGCGTCCCGTCGGGACCGCGCCGGCACGCCGCGACGGCGACATGCGCCGGCCGGGGGAGTTCCGCGGGAAGGATTGCGCCACCGTCGATCTGGTACCGCGTGTTGGTCACCTTCCACGTCCGCGCCGTGGGGTCGACGGGGGAGCGCGGCGGGCCGCCGACGCGCGCGGTGACGGACACCTCCGTCACGTCGTGCGGCCAGTCGAAGGTCAGGCGGTCGCCCGCGACCGCCACGTTCGTGATCGCGGGGAAGGCACCTGCCGGGGCCGACGGCGCGGTCGGGGCGGGCGACGTCGCGGGCGCCGGGGTCGACGGTGGCCGGTGTGCGGCGGGCTGCGCGGGTGCGGGGCGCGCGTCGGAGCGGGCCTCGGCCGACGGGACGCCGTCGACCACGGCGATCACCGCGTAGACCGGTACCGCGCGGCGGGGCGCCCCGCCGTCCTCGAGCCGCGTCTCGCGGGTGCGGCCGACCACGTTCCAGCCGCCGTCGGGCCGCTGCCGGCTGACCTTGAAGTCGGCCGCCGGGTGCGGGGAGGACCAGGTGATCAGCACNGCCCCGTCGACCTGCTGTGCCGTCACGCCCGTGGGCGGCGCCGGTGCGGAGGGCGGCTCGGGCACCGGTGCGGCGGGCGGGGCCGACGTGTCGGGTGGCGACGGTGCGGCGGTGGTGGCGCGCGGTGCGGGCGCGGTGCCCGCCTGCGCACGACGGGTCTCGTCGATCGCCTCCTGCAGCGTGGGCTGGCCGGGCGGCGGGGGAGCGTCGAGTGCGCGGCGCTGCAGCAGTGCCAGTGCGCGGGCCGCGTCGGCGTACGNNCGGGCGGCGCGCCGGGAGGCGGGTGNCCGACCCCGACGCCGTACTCGGCGGCGAGCTCGGCGNGNACCCGCTCGACGGTGGCGCGGTCGAGCCCCTGCTCCTCGCCCTCGCCGGCGAGGTACTCGTAGTCGGGCCCGATGAGCCGGTCCTCGATGAGGATCGCGGCGCGGACCTTCGGGCGCAGCATCTCCGTGGCGTCCTCGACCACGGCGCGCGCGTACGCGTCGGCGAGCGGGCCGACGGTGAGCACCTCGCGCACGTGCACGCCCAACTCGTCGAGCACGGCGCGGCCGCGGCCGGGGCCCATCTCCCGGGCGCGGCGGTGCACGACGGCGGCGCGATCCCGGATCTCCACCACGTCGTTCGCGTCCGTGATCCCCAGCCCGAGCAGCGCGAACAGTGTGGGCACCGACTCGCCGCACAGCTCGCTCCACTCGGTGAGCAGCGCGCGGATCTGCGCCCGGCGCTGCACCGTGAGACCGCCGGGAGCGGCCTGCGGGGAGGGTGCGGGGGCGGCGTCCGGGAGCACCCGGTGGCGCCGCAGCCGGGTGGCGACCTCGGCGGCGGTGAGGCCGCCGAGCGCGCCGATCTCCTCGAGTCCGGGGACCTTCTCGGCGGGCACGCCGCCGTAGCGCTCGACGAGTCGCGCGACGGCGGTGTCGAGGATCTCGTACCGGGCGGCGTCCCGCTCGTCGCGCTCGGCCCGCACCCGCGCCGCCTCGGCCGCGCGGCTCGCGGCGGACCGCAGCGGCGCGCTCCGCTCGGCGTGCTCGTCGACGAGCCGTGCCACGAGCGACCGGTACTTCGGGTGGTCGCGCTGGCGCTGCCAGAAGCCCCAGACCTCGTCGAGCCGGGCCGCGACCTCGGCGTCGGTGAGCCGGGCGGCGTCGTCGAGCGGCACGTCGTACAGTTCGAAGGCATCGGTGCGCTCGGGGCCGCCGCGCCGGGCGACGGCGGCGAGCACGCGCTTGCGGTAGTCGTTGGGATCGAAGGGCGGCATCGGCGTCATGGTCGAGCGTCCCCGTCAGTCGCGGCGCCGCGACCGCTGCACCTGGCCGAGCTCGCGCTCGACGTCGGCCTGCGAGAGCATCGCCCCGGTCTGCGCGGTGAGGGTCAGCGGCAGGTCCGCATCCACGTGGTGCGCCGTCACGTGCAGGACCCCGTCGAAGCCCATCTCGAAGGTGATGCGCACCTCGCTCCCCGCCGGGTAGCCGGGCGGGATGTCGCGGATCGTGCCCTCCACCAACAGCTTCGCGTCGCCCAGGCGTTGCGAGGCCACCTGGCCCTGCTGCTCGACGACGGTGACCTCGATCTGCTGCTGGTCCTCGCGCATCGTGCCGAAGGAGCGGCGCACGCGCACCGGCAGCGTCTGATTGCGCTCCACGAGCCAGGTGACGCCGAGGTCGCCGCCCTCGTGCACCGCGAGCACGCCGAAACCGCGGGAGATCACGGTATCGACCTGGATCTCCAGCATCCGGCGCACCAGGGAGACCGGCTGCTGGAACGACGCCGCGACGCGGGCGATGGAGTGCTCCAACTCGGTGGCCTGCGCGTGCAGCGGGGGCGCGCCGTCGGGCAGGAGGCCGCGGGTCACGAGGTCGGCCGCGACGAGGCGCTCCATCTCCAGCTTCTCGCCGTACAGGGCCGCGCCGCGGGCCACCGCGAGGTCCGGGTCGTGCAGTTCGCCCTCGAGGCCGAGCTGCTCGCGCAGCGCGCGGGCGACGGCCGGCATCCGCGACGACCCGCCGACCAGCAGCAGTCGGTCGACCTTGTGCACGCCCCGCTTCTCCGCGGTCCGCAGGCAGTCCCGGGCCAGGTCGACGGTGCGCCGCAGCAGCGGCGCCGTCATCTCCTCCAGCTCCGCGCGGGTCAGCGTGATGACGGCGCGGGCACCGTCGTGCGCGATCACCACGTCCGTGCGATCGGCGAGGGTCAACTCGTGCTTGGCCTGCTCGGCGGCGAGCACCAGCGACTGCGATCCCGCGGAATCGTCGAGCGGATCCTCCGCGTCGGGGTTCGCCTCGCAGAACCTCTGCGACAGGTGCAGCGCGATCCGCTCGTCCCAGTCGGCGCCGCCGAGCTGGTGATCGCCCTCGACCCCGAGTACCGAGATCCGCCGGTCCGCGAGCTCGATGACGGTGGCGTCGAAGGTGCCGCCGCCCAGGTCGTAGACCAGCACCGTCTCGCGGGGCGCGCCCTTGCCGAGATCGAGGCCGCCGTCGAGCCGGCCGAAGCCGTAGGAGAGCGCGGCCGCGATCGGCTCCGAGAGCACCCCGGCCACGTCGAAGCCCGCGTACGCGCCGGCCTGGAGCGTGGCGCGACGCTCCTCGTCGCCGAAGTAGGCGGGCACGGTGATGACCACGCGCCGCACCGGCTCGCCGCCGCTGAACGCGACGTCGCCCGCGAGGGATTTGAGGATGAGCGCGGAGACCGCCGGCGCCGACCAGGTCTCGCCGTGCGCGCGGAAGCGCCACTGCGCGTCGCCCATCCGCCGCTTGACGAGGCTGCACACGTGCTCGGGATCGAGCCTGGCCTGCCGCCGCGCGCCCTCGCCCACGAGGTGGTCGTAGGCCGAGGCGAACAGGACGACCGACGGCACCGTCGTCTCCCCGCCGAGCCCGCGGACGATCTCGGGGCGACCGTCCGTGCCGATGCGCGCGATCGCAGAATTGGTCGTGCCCAGGTCGATTCCGTAGACCCCCATGGCGGGGATATTAGCAGCGCACGGGGCGCGCTAGGGTGGGCGAACATGAGCACCGACGAGGCCGCGAGCGGCGCCGGGGACCCCGACGGCCGGCTGGCCGAGCGGGTCGAGGATCTGGCCCGGATCCTGGCGCGGCAGGCCGGCACCGTCGAACGGTTGGCGGACGCGGAGGGCGCGCGGGAGGCCCGGGACCGGGCGGGCGCCGACCTGCCGCTCGTGGTCGAGCTCTTCGCCCTCCTCGGCGAGACGACCGCGTGCGCCGACACCGCGGAGTCCGAGCGCGAGCGCGCGGCCTTCGCCGCCGTCGCGGCGCGCGTCGAGCGCCTCCTCGTCGGACGGGGCGGCACCGTCGTGACCCCCCGCGTCGGGGAGGCCTTCGACCCGGCCGTCATGGAGGCCGCCGACGTGGTCGCCGCGGACGCCGAGGACGAGGACCGCACCGTCGCGGAGGTCCTGGCCCCGGGGCTGAGCGTGCCCGGGCGCAACGTGCGGCCGGCGCGCGTCGTGGTGCGGGCATTCCGCTCAGCGTGAGCGAAAAGGAACACGCAGGCACCGCCGATCGTTGGACATCGACATGTCCTCTGTGGAAACCCCGTCGCGCGTGCCCGCGCTGCTGAAGAACTTCGGCTTCCAGATCATCGTCGGCCTCGTCGCCGGCGTGGTGCTGGGCCTGATCGCCCGGAACATGGCGCCCGCCGCCGACGGCAACGTGAACTGGCTCGTCGGCACGCTCAAGACCATCGGTTCCAGCTACGTCAAGCTGCTCACCGTGGCCGTCGTGCCGCTCGTGGTCACCGCCGTCATCGCGTCGATCGCCAACCTGCGCAACGTGACCAACGCCGCGCGCCTGGCCGGCAAGACGCTGCTCTGGTTCGCGATCACCGCCTTCATCTCGGTGATCATCGGCATCGTCCTCGGTCTGGTGCTGCAGCCCGGCGCGCACACCACGGTCACCGGGGACGGGAAGGCGCCGTCGAGCACCGGCTCCTGGTGGGCCTTCATCACGGGCCTGGTCCCGTCCAACTTCCTCGGCCTGCAGGCCAAGGCGTCCGACGGTTCCGTCTCGCTCAGCTTCAACGTGCTGCAGGTGCTCGTGGTGGCCGCCGCGATCGGCATCGCCGCGCTCAAGGTGGGGGAGAAGGCCGAGCCCTTCATCGCCTTCAACGCCTCGCTGCTCGCGATCATCCAGAAGGTGCTGTGGTGGATCATCCGCCTCGCGCCGATCGGCACCGCCGCGCTCATCGCCACCGCCGTCGCGACGTACGGCTGGGACGCCATCGGCTCCCTCGGCGTCTTCACGGGCGCGATCTACCTGGGCCTGCTGATCGTCGGCCTCGTCGTGTACCCGCTGATCATCCGGGCGCACGGGCTCTCGGTGAAGCAGTTCTTCAGCGGCGTCTGGCCGGCCGCGCAGCTCGGCTTCGTCTCCCGCAGCTCCATCGGCACCCTGCCGGTGACCGAGCGCGTCACCGAGCGGAACCTCGGCGTCCCGCGCGAGTACGCCTCCTTCGCCGTGCCGCTCGGCGCCACCACCAAGATGGACGGCTGCGCGGCGATCTATCCCGCGATCGCGGCCATCTTCGTGGCGCAGTTCTTCCACGTCCCGCTCGGGATCACCGACTACCTGCTCATCGTGATCGTCTCGGTGATCGGCTCCGCGGCCACCGCGGGCACCACCGGCGCGACCGTGATGCTGACGCTGACCCTCTCGACCCTCGGGCTGCCGCTCGCCGGCGTCGGCCTGCTGCTGGCCGTCGAGCCGATCGTCGACATGGGCCGCACCGCGCTCAACGTCACCGGCCAGGCGCTCGTCCCGACCATCGTCGCCAAGCAGGAGGGGATCCTCGACGAGGACGCCTACAACGCGCCGCGCACGGACGTCTACGCCGACGAGTCCGCCGAGCCCGCGCCCGTCGCGGCCTGACCGCCCCACAGCGCACGCAGCGCCGCGTTCACCTCCGCGGGGTGCTGCGTGTGCGGGTAGTAGCCGGGCACGCGCAGGCGCCGGGCGCCGATCCGCCCGGCCACCGCGTCCGCGCAGGCCAGTAGCGGTTCGCCCGCGTAGCGCCGGTACTCCGCGGGCGCGTCGTCCCACGTGCCCGTGATGACCAGCGCGGGCCACGGCACGGCGGCCAGGGGCTCCAGCGGCGGGTCGGCCTCCCACACCGGTCGCTCGCGCAGGGAGGTGCCGACGGCGCGCAGTCGCTCGGGGGTGGGCTCCGGCATCGTCATCCCCATGCCCTCGGTCGAGAGCCGGAGGAACTCCGCGGGATCCGGCTCGGGTGCGTCGGCGGGCGCGGCGTCGACGCGGGCCAGCAGGTCGCGCACCGCCGGGTGGTCCGCCGCGGCACGCAGGGCCGACGGCTGGATCAGCGCCAGCGATCGGACGGCCTCCGGGCGCCGCGCCGCGGCGATCATCGCGGCGAGCCCGCCGTGGGAATGCCCGACGAGGTGCGCGCCGTCCGGGCACGCGTCGAGGAGCGCGACGAGATCGTCGGCGTCCGTGTCGAAGTCGCTCCGATCCGTGTCGGGGGACCGGCCGTAGCCGCGGCGGTCCACGAGCAGCAGGGTCCGCTCGTCGGCGAGCGGCCGCTGCGCGGCGAAGCCGTAGGCGTCGTCGTCGCCCCAGGTGAAGACACCGTGCACGAAGATCGCGGGCACCGCGGCCCGGCGACCCGGATCGGTGGGCCGCCAGGTGGTCACGTGGACGGGTGGGGGCACCGCTGTTCCTTCCTGATGTCCGGTCAGGCGGGGGCGAACGGCGCGGGCGGACGGCCCTGCCAGATGCGGCGCGAGCGTTCCTCCGGGTACGGCGCTGTCCTGGACGGGGCGCCGAGGAGCCGGGTGCTCCGGCGGTCGGCGTCGTAGCGGGGCCAGCCCGGATCGCCGGTGGCGCAGAACCGCGCCCACGCGTGGAGCAGCTCGTCCGAGACCGCGCGCGCACCGTCGGGCGCGGGCTCGCCGAGGAGCAGAACGCCCGTGGGGCTGTCCAGGGTCCCGAACGCGAGCGGGACGTCGATGCTGTGGCAGGCGCCGAACACCTCGGACTCCCAGCACATCTCGAACAGGAACGAGGTGCCGCCGGCCGCGGCGTTCGCCTCGGCGAGCAGCACCGAGGGCATGCGGAACGTGGCGTCGGAGAACACGATCTCGACCATGTCCTCCACGGTCGCGTCCGGGTACGCGGCGCGGTACGCGGTGGGGTCGCCGGGTGCGAACACCTCCAGCGCGCTGGCCGCATCGGCCTCGGTGAAGGTGCCGCGGACGCCCATCATGACGCTGAACAGCCGGAACTCGTCGCGCATGTGCCCGACGAGCAGGTCGATGCCCGCGGCGTCGCCGTCGGCCAGCGCCTCCCACGGCGTCTGCGGCACGAGGTCCCCGTCGATGACCGGGCAGACGACGATGCCGAGGCGGGCGAGGCGGCCCCACCGCTCGCGGTGCGCGGGGGAGTCGGCGCAGAGCGCGGTGACCTCCTCGGCGAGGCGCTGCGGTGGGACGTCCGCGAACCCCGCCGCGGTCGGCGCGACGCCGAGACGCTCCGCGAGCGCGGCCGTGACCTCCGTCGCCAGCGCCGGGGTGATGTGCAGGCCGGGGACCGAATGGGTGATGGCCCGCCGGAACAGCGGTCGCGCCCCCGGGATCGTGAGCAGCGCGGCGACGGATCCCGCCCCGCCCGACGTGCCGGCGATCGTGACCGCCTCGGGGTCGCCGCCGAACGCGGCGATGTTCCGCCGGATCCACTCGAGCGCGGCGATCTGGTCGAGCAGGCCGCGGTTCGACGGTGCGCCGTCGAGCAGCGCGAAGCCCTCGGCGCCCATCCGGCACTGCACGATCACGACCACGAGGCCCTCGGTCGCGAGCGAGGTGGGGTCGAACATGGGATCCGCCGCGGTGCCGGCCATGTAGCCGCCGCAGGAGATCCACACCAGGACGGGCAGTCCCGACCGGCCGGGGTCCGGCGTGCACACGGTGACGGTGAGCCAGTCCGCGTCGTCCGAGGACTCCGCCTTGGGGCCGGGCCCGGACTGCGGCGGCGGGGGACCGAAGTCGATCGCGGGGCGCACCCCGTCCCACCGGGGGACCGGCGCGGGTGCGGCGAAGCGCAGCGCCCCGACGGGCGGCTGTGCATAGGGGATGCCGCGGAACGTCGCGGTGCCACCGCGGTGCCTGCCTTCGACGATGCCCTCCGCGGTCGTGACCCTGGGGTGTTCCTGCATGGCGGCCTCCTGTTCGGCCTCGGCGTGTCCTCACCCCGACGTTATCAGCCAGTTGTATTATTTCAAGTGTATTGGAAGGTCGGGAGGACGCGTCATGCCGAAGCAGGTCGATCACCAGGAGCGCCGCGAGGCGATCGCGCGGGCGTTGTGGCGCGTGGTGGACGCATCCGGCGTCCTCAGACTGAGCCTGCGCGAGGTGGCGAAGGAGGCCGGGATGTCCCACGGCCAGGTGCAGCACTACTTCGCCTCCCGGCAGGAACTGCTCGCGTTCGCCATGGACTTCGCCGCCGAGCGGAGTGCGGCGCGCGTGGCCGACGGGCTCGCGGTCCTGGGGGCCGATCCGCACCCGCGCGACGTGCTGCGCGTGGTGCTCGCCGAGATGCTCCCGCTGCACCCCGATTCGCGCGCGACCAGCCGGATGAACACCGCCTACGTGCTCGAGGCGCTGCACGACGAGAAGATCCGCGCCCGGACCCGGGACGGTATGCGCCGGGGTCGCGCGCAGGTCGAGGAGCTCGTCCGCGGTGCGATCGCCGATGGCAGGATCGCGGCCGACCGGGCACCGTCGACGGAGACGGACCGCCTACTCGCGCTGACCGGGCTGACGCCCCTGCTGGAGCTGCAGGTCATCGAGCCGGCCGACGCCCTCGCCGCGATCGACCGTCACCTGGAGGACCTGTTCGTGCGCTGACGGGGGCGGGTTCGCCGCGATTCTTTGCGGTGGGATTACTTGTGGGTAACGGAAGATCGCCGATGCGCCCCCGGCGCTTGTACCGCCCTTTATTGTTGCTCCATGTCTGACCTGCTGGCGACGCTGAACGAGTACGTGTGGAGCAAGGGGCTGATCTACCTCTGTCTCGGGGTGGGGATCTTCTTCAGCATCCGCTCCCGGTTGGTGCAAGTGCGCCAGATCCCAGCGATGCTGGGGCAGTTGAAGAAGGGCGAGAGCTCGGATTCGGGGGTCAGCTCGTTCCAGGCGCTGGCCATGTCGTTGGCGGGGCGCGTGGGCACCGGCAACATCGCCGGCGTCGCCACCGCCATCGCGTTCGGCGGTCCGGGCGCGGTGCTGTGGATGTGGCTCGTCGCCTTCTTCGGGGCGTCGACCTCCTTCGTCGAGTGCACCCTCGGCCAGATCTACAAGGAGCGGGACCGCCTGACCGGGGAGTACCGCGGCGGCCCGGCCTACTACTTCTCCCGCGCCTTCGCGCACACCCGGTACGCGCTGGCGGGCCGGGTCTACGGCCTGATCTTCGCCGCGGTCACCGTGACCGCGTGCGGCCTGCTCATGCCGATGGTCCAGTCCAACTCCATGGCCGCGGCCATGGAGAACGCGTGGAGCATCGAGCCGTGGATCGCGGCCGTCGCCGTCGTCATCGTGCTGGCCTTCGTCATCATCGGCGGCGTCAAGCGCATCGCGATCTTCGCCGCGATCGTCGTGCCGTTCATGGCGGTGCTGTACATCCTGGCGGCGCTCATCATCATGGCCGTCAACATCTCGATCGTTCCCGAGGTCTTCCGCCTCATCGTCGCCTCCGCCTTCAATCTCGAATCGGGCGTCGGCGCGGCGCTGGGCCTCGCGATCGAGTGGGGCGTCAAGCGCGGCATCTACTCCAACGAGGCCGGCCAGGGCACCGGCCCGCACGCCGCCGCGGCCGCCGAGGTGAGCCACCCGGCCAAGCAGGGGCTGGCGCAGGCCTTCGCGGTGTACGTCGACACCCTCCTGGTCTGCTCCGCCACCGCCTTCCTCATCCTGTCGACGGGCGCGTACAAGGTCTTCGACGGCGGCTCCGCGTCGGGCCGAGTGCTCAAGGACGGCGGCGCGCTCGAAGGGGATCCGTCCGTCGGTCCCGCGTACGCGCAGCAGGGTTTCGACACGGTGTTCCCGGGCGGCGGCGCCAGCTTCATCGCGATCTCGCTCGCCTTCTTCTGCTTCACGACGATCGTCGCGTACTACTACATGGCCGAGACCAACCTGCGCTTCCTGATGGGCCGCTTCGCCGTCGTGGTGATCCCGGTGCTCAACTCGGCGCTCGGCCGGGTCCTCACGATGCTGCTGCAGGTCCTGATCCTGGTGTCCGTGACGATCGGTGCGGTGTCCACGGCCGAGGACGCCTGGGCGATGGGCGACCTCGGCGTCGGGCTCATGGCGTGGCTCAACATCATCGGCATCCTGGTCCTGCAGAACGCCGCCTTCAAGGCCCTGCGCGACTTCGAGCGGCAGCAGAAGCTGGGCATCGACCCGCAGTTCGACCCGGCGCCGCTGGGCATCGTGAACGCGACCTTCTGGGAGGAGCGCGCGGCCTCGCGCCGCGCCGACCCCGTCGACGCCTAGTCGGCACGAGGCACCGTCGACCTGCGGAATCGCAACGATTTCGCAGGTCGACGCCGCGGGCGTACACTTGCTCTTGCGCTCCGTCCAGATGGCGGAGTGACTACGCGTGTTCCTTGAGGCGCCCTGGTTCGTTCGGGGCGCTGCCGTGCGGCGCGGTCTCCTTCTCGAAGGAGTGCAGTGCGGCGGAACACCAGGACACCGCGCATCGCCTCTCGGCCGCTGACCAGCGGAGTCGAGGGTCGTCGCGGCGTGTACAACTGCAACTACGAAAGAGGCATCATGGCTGTCGTCACCATGAAGCAGCTGCTGGACAGCGGCGCGCACTTCGGTCACCAGACCCGTCGGTGGAACCCGAAGATGAAGCGATTCATCTTCACCGACCGCAACGGCATCTACATCATCGATCTGCAGCAGACGCTGACCTACATCGACAAGGCCTACGAGTTCGTCAAGGAGACCGTCGCCCACGGTGGCACGGTCCTCTTCGTCGGTACCAAGAAGCAGGCCCAGGAGTCGATCGCCGAAGAGGCCACCCGCGTCGGCATGCCCTACGTGAACCAGCGCTGGCTGGGCGGCATGCTCACCAACTTCCAGACGGTCCACAAGCGTCTTCAGCGCATGAAGGAGCTGGAGACCATGGAGCAGACCGGTGGCTTCGAGGGTCGCACCAAGAAGGAAATCCTCATGCTCACGCGTGAGAAGAACAAGCTCGAGCGCACCCTCGGCGGTATCCGCGACATGGCCAAGGTCCCCTCGGCCATCTGGGTCGTGGACACCAACAAGGAGCACATCGCCGTGGGCGAGGCGCGCAAGCTGGGCATCCCGGTCATCGCGATCCTCGACACCAACTGCGATCCCGACCTCGTCGACTACCCGATCCCGGGCAACGACGACGCGATCCGCTCCGCTGCTCTGCTGACCAAGGTCGTGGCCTCCGCCGTGGCCGAGGGCGTGCAGGCCCGCGCGGGTGTCGCCACCGGCGATGCCAAGCCCGAGGCCGGCGCCGGCGAGCCCCTCGCCGAGTGGGAGCAGGAGCTGCTGGAGTCCGCCACCGTCGCTGCCGAGGCGCCCGCCGCCGAGGCCCCCGCGACGGAGGCTCCGGCCACCGAGACCCCGGCCGCCGAGTAGCGCGTCCGGTCGCACTTCCCTACAACGCTAAGGAGCCGCAATTCATGGCGAACTACACCGCCGCTGACGTCAAGCGTCTCCGCGACCTCACCGGGTCGGGGATGATGGACTGCAAGAACGCGCTCACCGAGACCGACGGCGATTTCGACAAGGCCGTCGAGGTGCTGCGCATCAAGGGCGCGAAGGACGTCGGCAAGCGCGCCGGTCGTTCCACCGCCGAGGGCCTCGTGGCCGCCAAGGGCGGCGTGCTCATCGAGCTCAACTCCGAGACCGACTTCGTGGCGAAGAACGCGGAGTTCCAGGAGCTGGCCGATGCGATCGTCGCGGCTGCCGCCGCGTCGGACGCCGCCACCGTCGAGGCCGTGCTCGAGCTGCCGCTCGAGGGCGAGACCGTCGCGTCGCGCATCGAGGCCGCTTCGGCCAAGCTGGGCGAGAAGCTCGTGCTGCGCCGCATCGCGCGCTACGACGGCCCCACCGCCGTCTACCTGCACAAGCGCAGCTCGGACCTGCCGCCCGCCGTGGGCGTGCTGGTCTCGTTCGCCGGTGAGGGCGACACCGCTGCCGAGGCCGCTCGCGGCGCCGGCATGCAGGTCGCCGCGCTCAAGGCGAAGTACGCCAGCCGGGACGAGGTCCCCGCCGACGTCATCGAGAACGAGCGTCGCATCGCCGAGGAGACCGCGCGTGCCGAGGGCAAGCCGGAGCAGGCGCTGCCGAAGATCGTCGAGGGCAAGACCGTGGCCTACTACAAGGACACCGTTCTGCCGGACCAGCCGTCGGTGACCGACAGCAAGAAGTCGGTCCAGCAGGTGCTGGACGAGGCCGGTACGAAGGTTCTCGCCTTCACGCGCTTCGAGGTCGGCCAGGAGTAATCCTCCGTCCTACGCACGAGGCCCGCACCGATCCGTCGGTGCGGGCCTCGTCGTTTCCGCACCCCGATTGAACACTGTTCCTGTCCGCCCGACCCGCTGGTTCGCGGTCGGAAACGGTGTTCGATCGGGAGGCGCGGAGGCGTGCGGATTTCTTCAAGCCCGACGGTGCCGTCGGCTGCGAGTCTTGAGGGCATGAACACGACACGCAAAGACACGAACATCTGGCCCGGGCTCACCTACGACGACCCGCTCGCCGCGCGGGAATGGCTGCGCGCGATCGGCTTCGAGGAGGGCATCCTCGTCGAGGGCGACGGCGACGGCGAGGTCGTCCACTCCGAGATGCTCTGGCCCGACGGCGGCCGCGTCATGGTCCACTCCACGTGCAAGCAGGACACCACCTTCTCGACCCCGGCCGGCAGCGGCAGCGTCTACGTGGTCGTCAGCGACCCCGACGCCGTCCACGCCCGCGCCACGGACCTCGGCGCCCGCCTGGTGCGGGACATGCGGGAGGAGGACTATGGGTCGAGGGGATTCTCCGTCGCCGATCCGGAGGGCAACACGTGGAGTTTCGGTACGTACGCGGGGTGACGGCGCCCGGGATCGCCCGGGCCGCCGCCTACGACATCAGCGGGGTCGTCCCGGGCACGCATCTCGCCGTACCCTCGCCGTCGCTCACGATGATCATCGACCTCGGTCACGGACTGGACCTGACGGGGCCGGGCCTGCCGGACCGCACGACCTTCCGGCTGTGCATCTCGGGAATGCATCCGACGCCCTACCTCGTGCACCACGACGGCCTGCAGCGCGGCGTCCAGGTGGACGTGCGGCCGAGCCTCGTCCGCGCCCTCACGGGCGCGCCCGCGGCGGAGCTCGGGGGAGAGGCCGTCGAGCTCGACGACCTGCGGCCGGGACTCGCCGCCGAGCTGTACGGCCGCGTGGCGGCGGCGCCCGCCGCCGACCGCGAGTCCGTCGCGGCCGCCGTGCTGGCCCGTCGTGCGACGTCCGGCCGCGAGGTGCAGCCCGACGCCGCGGCGGCCTGGGCGCACCTCGCCGCGCGCCGGGGGCGGGTCACGGTGGCCGAGCTGGTCGAGCGGTCGGGCTGGTCGTCCCGCTACCTGGCGATGAAGTTCACCGCCGAGTTCGGCATGGGGATCAAGCAGGCGGCGCGCCTCATGCGCTTCGACGCTGCGCGCCGCGCGCTCGAGGCCGGGGAGAGCGCCGCGGACGTCGCCGTGGCGGCCGGATTCGCCGACCAGGCGCACCTGAGCCGCGAGGTCCGGGCCTTCCTGGGGTATTCGCCGTCGGGGTACCTCGCGCGTCGCAGGAGCGAATTCACGCCTGTGTAGTGTCGCCGGGGTGTCCTGGATCCGGCGTGCGATCGCATTCGCCCTCGTGGCGTGCCTCGTGCTCGCCGTGGGGGCGTCGACGGCGATCGGCGGCGGCAGCGGGTACGTGCACCACCAGACCAACGGGGTGAGCTACATCCCGGACCTCCCTGGCGGGGCCCAGTACGTCTCCCTGGGCGACAGCTACGCCGCCTCGGGGTCCTACGCCAAGGTGCGGCCGCTGGACCTGTGCGCCCGCAACGGCGACGACCTCGGCCACGTCCTCGCGCAGCGGCTGCAGCCCTACTCGTTCACCGACCGGGCCTGCTCGGGCGCCACCCTCGACGACCTCACCCAGCCCTCACCGAAGCCGAACACCTCCCCGCAGCTGTACGGGGTCGGGCCCTACACCCGGCTCGTGACCGTCATCATCGGTGCGAACTCCCTGGGCTTCGGCAACATCGTCGTGCACTGCCTCGGCAACCCCGACGACCGCTGCGCCGCCGCGTCCACCCAGGACCTGCCCGGCTCGCAGGGGTGGAACTTCGTGCGTGCGCAGTACGCGGCGACCGTCGACGCCATCAAGAAGGCCGCCGCCCCGGACGTGCGGGTCGTGCTCGTCGGCTACCTCCCGCTGTTCCCGCTCGACGGTCCGCCCGACAGCGCCTGCCTGGACCGGGCCGGGATCCCGGAGGAGAACGTCGGGCACTGGCGCACCTGGTACCGCAGCCTCGACCGGCTCATCCGCGAGGTGGCGGCGGACCGTCGGGTCATGTACGTCCAGCCCCCGCTGGACCGCACCGCCTGCGACCCCGATCCGTACGTGCGGCTGGGTGGGATCAAGCTCCGCGCGCAGGAGCCCGAGGCCAACGGACTGCACCCGACGGTGGCCGGACAGCGCGCGCTGGGCAACCTGATCGAGGACCGGCTCCGAGGATCCGCGCCGCCCGCATAGGATGGTCGTCGTGACGGACACGGCCCAGGGACAGCAGACGGATCAGGACACGGAGCAACAGGTGCGGCACGGCTACAAGCGCGTGCTGCTCAAGCTGGGCGGCGAGATGTTCGGCGGCGGGGAGGTCGGGCTCGACCCCGACGTCGTGACGACGGTCGCGCAGCAGATCGCGGAGGTCGCGCGCAGCGGCCACGAGATCGCGGTGGTCATCGGCGGCGGCAACTTCTTCCGCGGCGCCGAACTGCAGAACCGCGGCATGGACCGCGCCCGGTCGGACTACATGGGCATGCTCGGCACGGTGATGAACTGCCTCGCTCTGCAGGACTTCCTGCAGAAGGAGGGCGTCGACACCCGCGTGCAGACCGCCATCACCATGGGCCAGGTCGCCGAGCCGTACCTGCCGCTGCGCGCCCGACGCCACCTCGAGAAGGGCCGCGTCGTGATCTTCGGCGCCGGCATGGGCATGCCCTACTTCTCCACCGACACCACGGCGGCGCAGCGCGCGCTGGAGATCGGCGCCGAGGTCGTGCTCATGGCGAAGGCGGTCGACGGGGTGTACGACAGCGACCCGCGCACCAACCCCGACGCGAAGCTCTTCGACGAGATCACGCATCGCGCCGCGCTCGAGAAGGGCCTCAAGGTGGCCGACGCGACCGCGTTCAGCCTCTGCATGGACAACAAGATGCCGATGCTGGTGTTCAATCTCCTGGAGGAGGGGAACATCGCCCGCGCCGTCGCGGGGGAGAAGATCGGCACCCTCGTCCGGCCGTGACGCCGGATCCCACCACTCATTTCACAGCAAAGGACGTGTGACCCAAGTGATCGACGAAACGCTCTTCGACGCCGAGGAGAAGATGGAGAAGGCCGTCTCCCACGCCCGTGAGGACTTCCAGTCGATCCGGACCGGTCGCGCGAACCCCGCGATGTTCTCCCGGGTGGTCGTGGACTACTACGGCTCGCCGACCCCCATCACGCAGATCAGCTCCATCACCACGCCGGAGGCGCGGCTCGTGGTGATCAAGCCCTACGAGGCGAACCAGCTCGGCAACATCGAGACCGCGATCCGCAACTCGGACCTGGGCGTGAACCCGACGAACGACGGCCAGCTGATCCGCGTGGGCATCCCGCAGCTCACCGAGGAGCGCCGCAAGGACCTCGTCAAGCAGGTCAAGGGCAAGGGCGAGGACGCGAAGGTGTCCATCCGCAGCGTGCGCCGCAAGGCGAACGAGACCCTGGCCAAGATCGTCAAGGACGGCGAGGCCGGCGAGGACGAGGTGGCCCGCGCCGAGAAGGAGCTCGACAAGACGACGGCCAAGTACGTCGCCCAGATCGAGGACCTCGTGGCGCGCAAGGAAGCCGATCTGATGGAGGTCTAGCCGTGCCGGAAACCCCCGACTCGGTCGGCTCCGACGCTCCGAGCCCCGGCACCCCCGAGGAGGGCCAGGACGCCGCGAAGCGCAAGATCAGCGCCGGGCGCAACCTCCCGGCCGCCATCGGCGTGGGCGTGAGCCTGGGCGCGCTCATCGTGGCGATCCTGTACTTCGCGCCGCACCTGTGGGTGCCGCTCGTGGCCGCCGCGATGGCCGTCGCCACCTGGGAGGTGGTCAAGCGGTTCCGCGCCGCCGGCACCAACCTGGAGCTGTGGCCGATGCTCATCGGCGGGCAGGCCATCATCTGGCTGAGCTGGCCGCTGGGGACCGAGGGCGTGCTCGCCGCGTTCGTGGCGACCGTGCTGGTCGCCATCGTCTGGCGGCTGCTGGGACATCAGAGCACCGCGGAACCGAACTCCTTCACCCGCGACATCTCGACGACCGTCTTCGTGCTGGCCTGGGTGCCGCTGTTCGCCTCGTTCGGCGCGATGCTCGTGCTCCCGGAGGACCGCGGGCCGCAGCGGGTGGCCGCGCTCATCATCCTCGTGGTCTGCTCGGACGTGGGCGGCTACGCCTCCGGTGTCGTCTTCGGCAAGCACCCGATGGTGCCCGCGATCAGCCCCAAGAAGTCCTGGGAGGGGTTCGCCGGGTCGATGGTCGCCGGGGCCGTCGGCGCCGTGCTCGTGCTGAAGTTCCTGCTCGACGTGAACCCGGTGTGGGGCCTGCTGCTGGGGCCCGTCGTGGTGATCACGGCGACGCTGGGCGACCTGCTCGAATCCCAGGTCAAGCGCGACCTGGGCATCAAGGACATGGGCACCCTGCTGCCCGGCCACGGCGGCATCATGGACCGCCTGGATTCGCTGCTGCCCAGCGCGGTGGTGGTGTGGGCCGCGCTCACCGCGTTGATGGGCTCCTGAGCCGGGTCAGGCACGGCGGCGCAGCGCCTCACGCAGCGGCCGCGGCGTGATCCCCTCGCGGCGCCGCGCCTTCCGGCGCGTGACGATCACGCCGATCAGCGCGATCGCCCACAGCGGGTACTGCGCCATCCACGCCGCGCGGAAGCCGTCGAACGTCAGGCCCGCGCCGGAACCCATGATCGAGCCCATCGCCTGGATCAGGACGAGGCTCGCGAGGAAGCCGCCGATGTTCACCATGCCCTGCGCGGTGCCGAGCACGCGCGTCGTGTTGAACGAGCGGGCGTAGTCGAAGCCGATCGCGGAGCTGGGGCCGCCGACGGCGATCACCAGCACCAGCAGCGAGAGCAGCCACACCGGCGAGGGCTCGTCGCGCACCAGCACGACGGTCCAGAGCGCCGCGCTGGCGAGGATGATCGTGATCACCATCCACGAGCGGCGCACCGGGAACCGGCCGGTGAGGAAGCCGATGACGGGGCCGGACGCCAGCGTCGCCAGCACGCCGAAACTGATCACGCCGCCGGCCGCGCCCGACGAGAGGCCCTGCGCGTTCGTCAGGTAGGGCACGCCCCACATCAGCATGAACGCGGTCACCGAGAACATCGTGCCCATGTGCGTGAAGAAGCCCAGCCGGGTGCCGGGGTGCATCCACGTCGAGCGGAGGATCGAGGGGATCTCCGAGACCTTCACGGTGACGTGCGGCGCCGTGCGGCCGGGCGGCGCGTCGCGGACCGTCGCGAGCACTGCCAGCGCCGCGAACAGGCCGAGCGCCGCCGCGGAGCTGTAGGCGGCGCTCCACCCGCTGCCGTGCAGCAGCGCGAGGAACGGGACTGCGGAGAGCACCTGGCCGAGCTGCCCCGTCATGCCCGTCAGCTGGGTGACGAGCGGGATCCGGCGCACCGGGAACCACGCCGGCACCAGGCGCAGCACCGAGACGAAGGTGAGGGCGTCGCCGCTGCCGACGGCCACGCGCCCCGCGATGGCGAGCGGGAGGGACTCCGTCAGCGCCAGTGTCAGCTGGCCCAGGGCCATCAGGAGCGCGCCGCTCGCGACCAGCCGGCGCGAGCCGAAGCGGTCCAGCAGCAGGCCGGCGGGGATCTGCATGCCGGCGTACACCACGAGCTGGAGCACCACGAACGCCGCCAGCGTCGCCGGCGCGGCGCCGAAGCGCTCACCGGCCTCCGTGCTGGAGACGCCGAAGGACGTCCGCTGCAGGATCGCGACGACGTAGGCGAGAGTCGCCACCGACCAGACGACCCATGCGCGCATGGGTCCATCGTTTCATCGGCGGTGCCCCACGCGCACCGCGACCCGGCGGATCAGTCGCGGAGCTTCTTCGCGGCGCGGCGGAGCTGGAGGATGCGGAGACCGCCGGCCGAGCCGACGAGGAGCGCGCCGAGGATGGCGGCGATCAGCAGGGAAACGCCGAGGGGGAGGTTCGCCTCCCAGAACAGCAGCGTGATCTGCGTGTTCTGCTGGTTCTGCACGATGAACGCGAGCAGCACGAGCAGGATGACGGCGCCGCCGACGAGTCCGGACCACAGTGATGCCGACCGGGTGTGCTTGACCTGCTCGTACGCGTCGCGGGTGTCGCCGCGCTGCTTCGTCGCCGGCGCGCCCGTCGCCCGATCGGCGGTCGATTCGACGGCGTCCCGCTCCGCGGGCAGGTTCTGAGCATCGGTCGCGTCGACGTCGGGAGCGGGGCTCCCGATCGTCTCTTCGCTGTCTCGAACGCGGTCTTCGTCCTTGGCCATGGCGTCATCCTGCCACCTCCGGGCGGGTGATGACGGGGGACGCGCGGTGGCTCGGATCACGCTGGTCGGCGCAGCGCCGACGACGTGGGAGAATGGTCGAGTTATGAGCACTTCTCTGCCCCTGGTATTCGACGCGCCCAAGCGCGGCAAGCCCCCGCGCCACCTGGCCGATCTCACCGACGACGAGCTGCAGCGGGCCGTCGTCGACCTCGGCCTGCCCAAGTTCCGGGCGAATCAGCTCGCCCGGCACTACTACGGACGGCTGGAGGCCGACGCGGCCACGATGACGGACCTGCCGGCCGCGGCGCGCGGCACCGTCGGCGAGGCGCTCCTGCCCGAGCTGATGACGCCCGTGCGGCACATCGCCACCGACAGCGGCACCACCCGCAAGACGCTGTGGCGCCTGCACGACGGCACGCTGCTCGAATCCGTGCTCATGCGCTACACCGACCGCGCGACGCTGTGCATCTCCAGCCAGGCGGGCTGCGGCATGGCGTGCCCGTTCTGCGCCACCGGCCAGGGCGGCCTCGACCGCAACCTGTCGACCGCCGAGATCGTGGACCAGGTCCGCAGTGCCGCGAAGGCCATGCAGGACGGCGACGTCGCGGGCGGCCCGGGGCGGCTGTCGAACGTCGTCTTCATGGGCATGGGGGAGCCGCTCGCGAACTACAAGCGGGTGGTGCAGGCCGTGCGCCGGATCACCGCGCCGGCGCCGGAGGGCCTGGGGATCTCGCAGCGCCACGTCACCGTCAGCACCGTGGGCCTCGCGCCCGCGATCCGGAAGCTGGCCGACGAGGGCCTGTCCGTGACGCTGGCCGTCTCGCTGCACACGCCCGACGACGAGCTCCGGGACACGCTGGTGCCCGTGAACAACCGGTGGAGCGTGCAGGAGGTGCTGGAGGCCGCGCGGTACTACGCCGACCGGACCGGTCGGCGCGTGTCCATCGAGTACGCGCTGATCCGCGACGTGAACGACCAGCCGTGGCGGGCCGACATGCTGGGCGAGAAGCTGCGGAAGAAGCTGGGCCAGTTCGCGCACGTGAACCTGATCCCGCTGAACCCGACGCCGGGCAGTGAGTGGGACGCCTCGCCGAAGGACCGGCAGGACGAGTTCGTGCGCCGCGTGATCGCGCAGGGGGTGTCGTGCACCGTGCGCGACACGCGGGGCCAGGAGATCGCGGCGGCCTGCGGTCAGCTGGCCGCCGAGGAGAAGTAGCTCAGTACTTCCACTTCTTGCGGCGCGTGGTGATCCAGTTGATCAGGATCACGCCGAGGATCGCCACGGCGAAGCCGATGAGGAAGATGTCCTCGGTCTTGCCCTGGTGATTGCCGATGTTCATCAGCAGCAGGAGCACGGCGAACAGCACGCCGGCGATGCGGGCGGCGTTGGGGGCGTTACCGCTCCAGCCCCAATCGCGCGACGGCACGTCGGCCTCGTCGACCTTCGAGGTGGTCTGACGCTCCAGGTCGGTGGTTGCCACTCGCTTCTCCTTCGTCGCTTCCTCAGCTGAGCACCGGGCGGGGCCCGGGATACGGATGAATCCTATCCCGCTACGACCGTGCGTCGTACGAGGGGCGGGAATTCCTGGGTAGCGTGGCGCGGGTGATCTTCCATCTCGCCCTCGTGACCGATTGGGACGCCGCCCGCGCGGCCGGGGAGTACGCGGTGTCGACCCGCGGCGCGACGCTCGCCGACGTCGGTTTCGTCCACTGCTCCACCGCCGCGCAGTGGCGGGGCGTGCGGGAGCGCTTCTACGCCGACGTCCCCGTCGCGGACCTCGTCCTGCTGTCCGTCGACCCGACGGGGCTCGACGTGCGGTACGAGCCGCCCGCCCCCGGCGGCGCCGGGAGCGCGGCGAGCGGGCCGAGTGATGCGGTGGAGGAGCTGTTCCCGCACGTCTACGGGCCGATCCCGGTGTCCGCGGTGGTCGCCGTCGAGGCCGTGTCGCCGGACTGATCTCGGCTTAGACTCAGGTCCAGAAACCTGTCAGACCGACGATCTACCGTCTCGATCACGAGAGGAGGTGCCGATATGGCTCAGCCGACGTACTCGTTCCCCGACTACTGGGGCGAGGCCGATCTGGACGTGTTGCCGGACGACGGGCACCGCTACGAGATCGTGGACGGGAGCCTGCTCATGACGCCGCCACCGTCACAGGGCCATCAACGCATCGGCGGGAATCTGTTCATGGCGCTTCGCCTCTCCGTGCCGGACGATTGGCGCGTGCTCTACGAGATCGGCGTCAGGGTGCCGGGTGGGAACTTCATCCCCGACATCGTGGTCCTGAGACCCGGCGCCGCCCCGAACGTGGACTGGAGTGAATCCGAGGACGTCGCCCTCGTCGTCGAGATCGCGTCGAAGTCCACGCGGGTCACCGACCGGACGCTCAAGGCGGCGAAGTATGCGGAGGCCGGGATTCCGTCCTATTGGCGGGTGGACGCCGACGGAACGGTCACGATGCACACCGAGCCCGCCGACGACGAGTACACGCAGACCGTCACCGTCGGCCCCGGTGAGCGGCTGCGGGTCGAGCTGCCGTACCCGATCGAGCTGGATACGGCGGACCTCGTCGACTAGCGGCCCGATCGTCAGGCGCCCGCGTACTCGACGACGAAGGTGCCCCAGCCGAGGGGCGCGATGCGGTGTGCGCCGCCGCCGGCAAGGGCGCCCAGTTCGTCCGCCGTGCGCAGGCCGCCGCCGTACAGGCACAGGTTCCGCAGGTCGTCCTCGGTCTCGTGGTCGTCGGTGGTGGCGGGGTCGAGCACGTTGCCGACGAAGACCACCCGGTCGGCGCTGCCGCGCAGCGTGGTGACCAGGAGCTCGGCGTCCGCATCCGGCAGGGTCTGCAGGACGTCGATGCCCACGACCAGGTCGTAGCGCTGCGGCAGCGGGGCGAAGACGGTGCCGGGCGCCGCCGTCACCCGGTCGCGGCGCTCGGGCGCGACCACCGCGATCTCCCGCTCGACGACGCTGGGCATGCCGACGATCGCGACGGCCACCTCGGGCAGCAGGCGCGCCAGGTTGTCCGCGTAGACGCCGGAGCCGTCGCCGAACACGGCCACCGTGCGCACTCCGTCGAAGTCGACCGCCTCGGGCAGGGCTGGCGCGCGGTAGGTGGCCCACCGGCTCGCAGCGGCGTGCAGCTGCTCGGCGAGGTGCGGGTCCGCAGCGCGGGCACTGCGGAGGTCACCGCCCTCGAAGGGCACCGCGGTGCCGGTGCGGACGGCCTCGACGAGGTGCACGAAGGACATGTCCAGGCGGGTGCGCACCTGGGCGTGATGGAGGCCGCCGGCGAGCATCTCGTCCGGGTCGGTGAGCAGCTCGCCCCGCGCGGTCAGGGTGTAGCCGTCCCCGGTGCGCGCGACGAAGCCGAGGAGCGCGAGGTGGCGGAGCAGCTTCTCCGTCGCGCGGGCCTCGGTGTCGCAGGCGGCCGCGATGGCCGCCGGCGTCGCGGCGCCGTCGTCGATCGCGGCGAACAGGCCGAGCGTCACCGCAGCGCGGACGGCGAAGGGCGGCAACAGCTCCGTCAGCTCGTGGATCTCGGAGAGCACGTTCTCGTCCTGGCTCGTATCGACGAGCTCGGCGTCGCCGTCGACGGTGGCGACCTCGCGGTGCCGCCAGTAGCCGGTGATCTCCACGCGGTTCTTCTCGAGGCCCTTCTCGTTCTTCGCCCAGCGGCGCAGCGGCTTGATGGCGAGGGTCTCACCGGCGACCCAGAGGAAGGGGCGTTCGCCGCGCCACGCCGCGCCCTGCACGGCGTCGACGAGCCGGGAGGCGCCGCCGGCCTCCGAGCGGTAGAGCCAGATGAACTCGACGTCGCCGTCGGTCGCGAGGTCCTGCCGGTGGCCGGGCTCGGCGACCTCGATCACGGCGGTGGCCCGGAACCCCGCGGGCAGCATCTCGACGCAGCGGCCGATCGCGGGCAGCGCGGTCTCGTCGCCCGCGAGCAGCAGCCAGTCGACGTCGCGGGGGAGCGCGGCCGAGTGCTTGGGGCCGGCGATGAGGACCTTCGAGCCCACCTCGACGCGCCGCGCCCAGGTGGCCGCCAGGCCCGTGCCGTGCAGCACGAAGTCGAGGGTCATCTCGCCGGCGTCGGCGTCGAACTCGCGGACGGTGTACGTGCGGGCGTGCTCGAACGAACCGTCGGTCCAGTCGACCCGGCCCTGATCGGTGTTCTTCGGCACCTCGAAGGGGAACTCGCCGGTCCGCAGGTCGGGAAGCAGCACCTTGACGTCGTCGTCGAAGCCGGTGCTGTGCACGGGCGGGAGGTCCACGCCGTCGCGCACGTGCGACCCGATGGCGTCGCCGCCCACCACGATCCGGCGCATGCCCGGCGTCACGTCCGACACCCGCAGCACGTCGAACTCGCGGAGGCAGATCGGGAACACCGCGCCGTCGCGGAGTGTGCTGGCCATCGTGGAGGTCCCTTTCGTCGGCTTTCCATGCAAGGCTAGCCTGCCCTGCCGAACCGGCGTCGACGGCGGACCGTCGGGCGGGATGCGACGCCGATAGGCTGAGCCCGTGACCACCCGCGTCCTCATCCTCGGCAGCACCGGCTCCATCGGCACCCAGGCGCTGGAGGTGATCGCCGAGAACCCGGACCGGTTCGAGGTGGTCGGCCTCGGCGCCGGCGGCGGCAACCCGGAACTGCTCGCGCGGCAGGCCCGCGCGACCGGCGTCGACGGTGTCCGGATCGGCATCGCCGACCCGTCCCGCGCCGCGGGCTTCGACGGTGCGCTGACCGGCCCCGACGCCATGACCCGCCTCGTGGAGACCGTCGAGGCCGACGTGGTGCTCAACGGCGTCGTCGGCAGCCTCGGCCTCGGCCCGACCCTCGCGGCACTGGACAGCGGCGCCCGGCTCGCGCTCGCCAACAAGGAGTCTCTGGTCGCGGGCGGGTCACTCGTGCTGAAGCGCGCGGCAGAGGGGCAGATCGTGCCCGTCGACTCCGAGCACTCCGCCATCGCGCAGTGCCTGCGCGGCGGCACCGCGGCGGAGGTGGACCGACTGATCCTCACCGCGTCGGGCGGCCCCTTCTTCGGCCGCACCCGCGCGGAGCTCGCCGACGTCACCCCCGAGCAGGCGGGCAAGCACCCCACCTGGTCGATGGGACCGATGATCACGCTGAACTCGGCGACGCTGGTCAACAAGGCGCTCGAGGTGATCGAGGCGCACCTGCTGTTCGGCGTGCCCTACGACCGCATCGACGTCACGGTGCACCGGCAGTCCGTCGTGCACTCGATGGTCACGTTCGTCGACGGCGCCACGATCGCCAAGGCCTCGCCGCCGTCGATGAAGCTGCCGATCGCGCTGGCGCTGGGCTGGCCGGACCGGGTCCCGGGCGCCTCCGCGGCCTGCGACTTCACGCAGGCGCACACCTGGACCTTCGCGCCCGTCGACGACGAGGCCTTCCCCGCGATCGCCGTCGCGCGCGACGCCGGCACCCGCGGCGGCGGCCTCACCGCCGTCTTCAACGCCGCCAACGAGGTGGTCGCGCAGGCCTTCCTCGACGGCCGCACGTCCTTCCTCGCCATCGTCGACACCGTCGCGCGGGTCGTGTCCGACGGTGCCCAGTGGCAGGCCGAGCCGCGCGATGTCGCGGACGTGCTCGCGGCGGAGGAATGGGCCCGTCGCCGGGCGTCCGAGCTGGTCGGGCTGGTCTGATCCGACCGGGATCGGGAGGCATGCCCGGGGGACGGCTCTGACGATCCGGCGCGGCCGACAGTCCCGGTATCCTAGAGCCCATGATGTACGCACTGGGTATCGCGGCGTTCGCGCTGTGCATCCTCGCGTCGATCGCGTGGCACGAGTGCGGGCACATGTGGGCGGCGCAGGCCACGGGTATGAAGGTCCGTCGTTATTTCATCGGCTTCGGTCCCACCCTGTGGTCGACCAGGCGCCCGAAGGGCCCGGACGGCATCGAGTACGGCGTCAAGGCACTGCCGCTGGGCGGCTTCTGCGACATCGCCGGGATGACCCTGCTGGACGAGCTGAAGACGCCCGTCGAGCAGGAGAAGGCGATGTACAAGCAGGCCGCGTGGAAGCGGCTGTTCGTGCTGTTCGCCGGCCCGGGCATGAACTTCATCCTGGGCGCGCTGCTGATCTACGGGGTCGCGGTGACTGCGGGCCTGCCGTCGACGACCGCGACCCCCCGCGCGGCCGTCGCCGCCACCGGCTGCGTCGCCGACGCCACCACCAAGCCCACCAAGGAGCAGCCCAGCCGGCCGGTCGGCGAGTGCCGCCCGAGCCCCGCGGCGCAGGCGGGCCTGGTGCGCGGCGACGTCATCGCCTCGGTCAACGGCACGGCGGTCGACGCCGACACCGTCTTCGACGCCCTGCAGAACTCGACCGGCGCGATCTCCCTCGGCATCGAGCGCGACGGCGAGCAGCGCACGGTCGTCATCGACCCCGTGACCAGTAAGAAGTGGCGCCCGTCCGTCGACGGGAAGGACCTCGTCGAGGTCTCCGGCCCCACCATCGGGATCAGCGTCGGCACCCTCGGGGTGACCGAGCACTACAACCCGATCACCGCGATCGGCGGCACCGCGGCGTTCACGATGGACCTGGGCCACAAGACGATCGTGGCGATCGGCCAGCTGCCGCAGAAGATCCCCGCCCTGCTCGACGCGATCAAGGGGGAGGAGCGCGGCCTCGACACCCCGCAGTCCCTGGTCGGCGCGTCGATGATCGGGGGCGAGGTCGCCGAGCGCGACATGTGGAGCGTGTTCTTCCTGCTCCTCGCCGGCCTGAACCTCATGCTCGGCCTGATCAACCTCCTGCCGGTGCCGCCCTTCGACGGCGGACACATGGCGGTGGTGATCTTCGAGAAGCTCCGCGACCTGGTCACCGGGCGCAAGGGCGGCCCCGTCGACTACATGAAGCTCGCGCCGCTCACGTACGTGGTGCTGGCGCTCGCGGGCGGGTACATGTTGCTCGTCCTCACCGCCGACATCGTCAATCCGATCAAGCTCTTCAACTGAAACCGGAGAAGCAGCACATGTCCGTAGGTTTGGGAATGCCGGCAGCCCCGGCCCCGACACTCGCACCCCGTCGCAAGACCCGTCAGCTCAGCGTGGGCGGCGTCGGCGTCGGGAGTGACAGCCCCATCTCGGTGCAGTCGATGTGCACCACCAAGACGCACGACGTGAACGCCACGCTGCAGCAGATCGCCGAGCTCACGGCCTCGGGCTGCGACATCGTGCGCGTCGCCTGCCCTCGGCAGGAGGACGCCGACGCGCTGCCCATCATCGCCAAGAAGGCGAACATCCCGGTCATCGCCGACATCCACTTCCAGCCGAAGTACATCTTCGCCGCGATCGACGCGGGCTGCGCCGCGGTGCGCGTGAACCCCGGCAACATCAAGGAGTTCGACGGCCGCGTGGGCGAGGTCGCGAAGGCGGCCGGCGCCGCGGGCATCCCGATCCGCATCGGCGTCAACGCCGGCTCGCTCGACAAGCGGCTGATGGAGAAGTACGGCAAGGCCACCCCCGAGGCGCTGGTCGAGTCCGCGCTGTGGGAGGCGTCGCTGTTCGAGGAGCACGGCTTCGGCGACATCAAGATCTCCGTCAAGCACAACGACCCGGTGATCATGGTCGAGGCGTACCGCCAGCTCGCCGCGCAGTGCGACTACCCGCTGCACCTCGGCGTCACCGAGGCCGGTCCGGCGTTCCAGGGCACCATCAAGAGCTCCGTCGCCTTCGGCGCGCTGCTCGCCGAGGGCATCGGCGACACCATCCGCGTCTCCCTGTCGGCGCCGCCGGCCGAGGAGATCAAGGTGGGCGACGCGATCCTGCAGTCGCTGAACCTGCGGCCCCGCAAGCTGGAGATCGTCTCGTGCCCGTCGTGCGGGCGCGCGCAGGTGGACGTCTACAAGCTGGCCAACGAGGTCACCGCCGGGCTCGAGGGCATGGAGGTCCCGCTCCGCGTCGCCGTCATGGGCTGCGTCGTCAACGGCCCCGGTGAGGCCCGCGAGGCCGATCTGGGTGTGGCCTCCGGCAACGGCAAGGGGCAGATCTTCGTCAAGGGCGAGGTCATCAAGACCGTCCCCGAGTCCAAGATCGTCGAGACACTGATCGAGGAAGCCCTGCGCATCGCCGAGGAGTCGGGGGATAGTGAGAGCGGAACACCGGTCGTCACGGTGTCGTAGGACGCGGCCCGTCGCATGCGGCGGACCGATTCAGGGGTGAGGAGCCGCCGGTGCTGAGGATGCTGCACGAACGGCCGGTCCCGCCGCGGGACCTGCCGAAGGTGCTGGCCGTCCTCGACGACGATCCCGTGGCCGCGTGCATGGTCGCCGGCCGGGTCCAGGAGTGCGGCACCGAGCCTGGCCGCCTCGGCGGCGAGCTGTGGACCCACCGCGACGTGGGCGATGCGCTGTGCTTTTCCGGCGCGAACCTCATGCCGCTGCGCGGTGACCTGGAGGACATGCGCTACTTCGCGGGCCGCGCTGGCCGGGGGCACCGCGCCGCGGCGTCGGTCGTCGGCCGCGCCGAGATGGTGCTGCCGCTGTGGGAGGGCCTCGAGGGCGCGTGGGGGCCCGCCCGCGAGATCCGCCCCGAGCAGCCCCTGATGACGATGCCCGAGCCCTCCCGGTTCTCGCACGCCGGCGTCCGGCCCGCCCGGCTCGCCGAGCTCGACCGCTATCTGGACGCCGCGATCGCCATGTTCACCGCCGAGGTCGGCATCGACCCGCGGGGCGCCGACGGGGGCCGCGCCTACCGGCGCCGCGTCGCCAACACCATCCTCGCCGGTCGCGCGTACGTGCTGTTCGACGGTGCCGAGGTCGCCTTCAAGGCGGAGGTCGGCGCCGTCTCGCGGACCGTCGGGCAGATCCAGGGCGTGTGGGTGCGGCCGGACCTGCGCGGGCAGGGGCTCGGCGGCGCCGGGACGGCGGCCGTCGCCGACGCGGTCCTGCGCTCGGGCCGGTTGCCGAGCCTGTACGTCAACAGCTTCAACGTCGCGGCCCGCCGCGCGTACGAGCGGGTCGGGTTCCGCCAAGTGGCGACCTTCGCGACCGTTCTGCTTTCCTAGTACCTCATGAACGCATGGGGGTACGCGGCCGTCGTCGCGCTGATGGTGATCGGCCTGCTGGGGATCGTCGTCCCCGTCCTGCCGGGGTCGTCCTTGGTGGCGCTCGGCATCCTGATCTGGGCGATCTTCACCGGCGGCAGCGCCTGGTGGGTGTTCGCGGCCGCGCTGGCGGTGATGGTGCTGGCCTGGGGCGTGAAGTACCTCGTCGGCGGGCGCACGATGGCCAGGGCCGGGGTGGGGAAGTGGTCGCTCGTCGTCGGCGGCATCGCCGGCATCGTGGGCTTCTTCGTGATCCCCGTCGTGGGCCTGGTGATCGGCTTCGTCGGCGGAACCTTCGCCGCCGAGGCGATCCGGCTGGGGGACGCGAAGGCGGGCTGGCGGGCCGCCCTCGCCGCCACCAGGGCCGCGGGCCTGCTCATCCTCATCGAGCTGGCTGGGGCGCTGGGCGCCATCGCGATCTGGTCGGCGGCAGTGCTGACCTAGCGCTCCTCGTCGTCGTCGGCGCGCTTGTCGACGAGGCGGGACATCATCTCGGTGTTGTTCTGCACGATCGAGTTCGCCAGCGAGCCGCCGACGGTGACGAACAGGCCCACCACGAGCACTGCGTAGACCATGGTGAAGATCTTCGACAGCGTCAGCGTGGGGCTCAGCGCGCCGCTGCCCATCGGCAGGCCCACCGAGACCGCGTAGAACAGCGCATCGATCACCGACCACTTCTCGGTGAGCGTGTAGAAGACCGTCGCCGCGGCGACGATGACGACGAGGCTGAGCAGCGCGGCGCGCGTCGACGGATCGCGCCAGCTCCTGCGGATCGCGCCCGCGAGTCTCTTGACCATCAGCGTCAGCCCCAACACGGCCCCAGCCTATCCGTGGCTCCGCGTAGTGTTGCGCCATGCGATCCTCGGTGTCAGCACTGTTCGACCTCACCGGGCGCACGGCGTTGGTCACCGGCGCGAGCTCGGGGATCGGGGCGGCGATCGCGGAGGCGCTCGACGGCGCCGGGGCGCGCGTGCTCCGGGCGGGCCGCGACCGCGACCGGCTCGGGCCCGACGGGATCAGCGCCGACCTCGCCCACGGCACGGCCGAACTGATCGAGCAGGTCGACGCCCGGACCGATGCCGTCGACATCCTGGTCAACTGCGCCGGCACCAACCCGCGGCCGCCGCTCGGCGACATCGACGACGCGCTCTACCGGGAGATCCTCGCGGTCAATCTCGACGCCCCGTTCCAGCTCGGCCAGCACTACGGGCCGCGGATGGCGGCGCGCGGCTGGGGCCGGATCGTCAACGTCGCGTCGACGCAGGCGCACCGGGCGTTCGGCAACAGCGGCGTGTACGGCGTGGCGAAGGCGGGCATCGCCGGGCTCACCCGCTCGCAGTCGGAGGCGTGGGCGCCGTCGGGGGTGACCGCCAATTCGCTGACGCCGGGGCTGGCCGCCACGCCGATGACGACCGCGGTGCTCGCCGATCCCGAACGGGCGGAGTACTTCCGGCGCCGCGCGCACACCGGGACGCTCGGCGCACCGTCGGACTTCGCGGCGGCGGCGGTCTTCCTCGCCGGGCCGGGCTCGGCGTTCGTGACCGGCCAGAACCTCTGCGTCGACGGCGGTCTCTCGGTGACCTGAGGCACGTGGGTCGTGAAAACGGCCGATTTCTGCATCAGGAGGCCGATTCTGCCCTCGTGACCCGGAAATCGGCCGAATTCACGACTACACCCGCTCGAGCACGACGCTCGCGCCGTGGCCGCCCGCCGCGCAGATCCCCAGCAGCGCGGTGTCCTTGCCGGTGAGTGCCAGCTCGTTCGCCATCGTGGTCACCATCCGGGCGCCGGTGGCGCCGAACGGATGCCCGATCGACACCGAGCCGCCGTGCACGTTGAGCTTCTCGGAGTCGACCTCGCCGACGGGGGTGTCCCGGCCGAGGCGCTCGGCGGCCCACTCCGGGCTGGCGAGGGCCTCCAGGACGGAGAGCGTCTGCGCGGCGAAGGCCTCGTGGATGTCGATGAGGTCGACGTCCTCGAGCTTGAGGCCCGCCTTCTCCAGCGCGCGGGGCATGGAGATGGCCGGTCCGATGAGCACCTCGTCGGCCGGGTCGACGCTGACGTAGCTCCACGAGCGGATCGCGGCCAGGGGCGTCAGGCCCAGTTCGCGGGCCTTCTCCTCGCTCATGATCAGGACCGCGGCGGCGCCGTCGGTGAGCGGGCTGGCGTTGCCCGCGGTGACGGTGCCCTCCCGCTCGAAGGCGGGCTTGAGCCCGGCGAGCTTCTCGACGCCGGTGTTCTCGCGCACCAGGCCGTCGCGCGTCACGGTCCGCCCGTCGGGCGTGGTCACCGGCACCACCTCGCGGTCGAACCGGCCCGATGCGATGGCGGCGGCGGCGCGCGCGTGGGAGCGGGCGGCGAACGCGTCCTGGGCCTCCCGGGTGACGCCGTGGATCCGCGCCATCTTCTCGGCGGACTCGCCCATCACCTCGCCGGTGGTGCGCTCCTCGATCCGGGGGCGACTGGGCAGCAGGCCCGTGAACGGCGCGAGGCCGATCGCGGCGTCGAGGTAGGCGCGGGGCGAGGGCTTGCCGAGGGCGAGGGGAGCGGCCGCCTGGACCAGCTTCTGCGGCAGGTTGACCGCCGCGTTCGAGACGGAGTCGGAGCCGCCGGCGATCATCACGTCGTACTCGCCGCGTTCGATCGCCGCGGCGGCGGTGGTGATCGCCTGGAGGCCGGAGGCGCAGGCGCGGGTCACGGTGTGGCCCTCGACGCCGTGTCCGAGGCCCAGGTCGAGGGCGATCTCGCGGGCGATGTTGGGTGCGCCCGCGGGCAGGATGACGCCGCCCCAGACGATGGCCTCGATGCGGTCGGCGACGGTGGGGACGCGGTCGAGCAGCCCGCGGACGGCCTGGTCGGCGAGCGCGATGCTGTCGAGGTGGACGTAGTCGCCGAAGGCGCGGACGAACGGGGTGCGCGCGCCGGAGACGATGACGGCGCGGCGGCTCTGCGGAGTGGTCATGCCGCGATCTTACTCACGAGTCAGTTCGTTCGCGTGACTCCGGTCACCTCGCGGGGCGCGTCACCTGAGCCTCACCGGTCACAGCCCAGCGCGGCAACCCGAACCGGACGGCGCACCGTCCTACGCTGGGCCGGTGAAGAAGCCGATGCGCCGCTCCGTCGTGATCGTCGCCCTCGTGGCGCTGGT
This sequence comes from Tsukamurella ocularis, assembly GCF_965138335.1. Classification (GTDB taxonomy): domain Bacteria; phylum Actinomycetota; class Actinomycetes; order Mycobacteriales; family Mycobacteriaceae; genus Tsukamurella; species Tsukamurella ocularis_A. The sequence continues at coordinate 2,174 of NZ_CBCSDV010000003.1, read as the reverse complement.
CGCGACCGGAGGCTGCTCGTCGGCGAACACCAACGGCCCGGGGCCGCTCGCCGTGCGCTTCGGCGCCGCCCTCGCCGACAAGGACCTCGACGGCGCCGCCGCCCTCACGACCTCGCCCGAGACCGCGAAGAAGGCGCTGCAGGCCGCCTTCGACGGGCTGCAGGCCCGCGGCGTCCAGCTCAAGGTCGGGCAGGTGCGGACCACCGGCGCGACCAGCGAGGTCGAGTACGAGTACGTCTGGGACCTGCCTGCCGAGCAGGGACGCTCAAGCCGCTCGTGGGACTACCGCGGCACGCTGACCGGCGTCCAGGAGAACGGTCGATGGCGCGTGCGGTGGGCGCCCTCGGTGCTGCACCCGCGCCTCGGCGCGAACCAGACGATGGTCCTCCGCGCGCTGCCGGCGGACAAGGCGCCGGTGAACTCGGCGTCGGGCGGCTCGGTGCTCGTGCCCGGCGTCATCACCCGGATCCGGATGGAGGCGTCCAAGATCGCGGCGCCGACGACGGCGCTCGACGTCGCGGGCCAGCTCACCCGCGCGCTGCAGCCGATCCTGCCCGGGCTCGACCCGGTCCAGATCACCGAGCAGGCCACCTCGCTGAACGCGCCGTACACCGTCGCCTCGGTCAACCAGGACGACCTGCGCAAGCTCGCGGGCGACGTCACGTCGCTGCCGGGGGTCACGCTGGTCGAGCAGGCCGATCTGGTGCCCACCGATCGCACCTTCGCGCCGGCGCTCATGTCGTCGATCAAACGGAACGTCACGGGCGATCTCGCGGGCAAGGACGGCTGGGAGGTGATCGCGCAGGCCGACACCGGCGCGCGGGTCTCCACGCTCTCGTCCACCCCGGCGCAGACGGCACCCGCCGTCTCGGTGAGCATCTCGCCGATCGCGCAGGCCGCGGCGCAGGCCGCCGTCAACACCCGCCGGGACCGGCAGTCCATGATGGTCGTGATCCAGCCGTCCACCGGCAACGTGCTCGCCGTCGCGCAGAACCCCGAGGCCGACAAGCTCGGCTCGCTCGCCACCTCCGGCCTGTACCCGCCGGGGTCCACCGGCAAGATCGTCACCGCGACCGCGGCGATCTCCGCCGGCATCGCCACGCCCGAGTCGATCGTGCCGTGCCCGGGCACGCTCACCATCGGTGAGCGCGAGGTGCCCAACTACAACCGCTTCGCGCTCGGCGACGTGACCATGCAGCGCGCCTTCGCGCGCTCCTGCAACACGAGCTTCGCCTTCCTCGGCGCCAAGCTCAAGCCCGAGGCGCTGAACACCGCGGCCGCCGAACTCGGCATCGGTCCCGAGTACGCGATCGCCGGCCTGCCCGTCTCGTCCGGCCAGTACCCGCTGCCCAAGGCCATGGTGAACCAGGTCGAGGACAGCTTCGGCCAGGGCGAGGTACTGGTCAGCCCGTTCGCCATGGCGCTGGCGGTCGCGTCCGTCGCGCACGGCGGCGCCGTCACCCCGCAACTGCTGCTCGGCAAGCCGACCACGGTCGACGGGGAGCGCCCCCCGCTCGATGCCAAGGCCGCCGACGGCGTGCGCGCCATGATGCGCGAGGTCGTCGCCTCCGGTACGGCCGAGCTGATCCGGGGCTCGGGCGACATCCTCGGCAAGACCGGTGAGGCCGAGGTCGACGGTGGCTCGCACGCCTGGTTCGTCGGCTACCGCGGCGACCTGGCCTTCGCCACCCTCGTCGTGCTCGGCGGCAGCTCCGACAACGCCGTGGCCGTCACCAAGGAGTTCTTCGACCGCTTCGACGCCCCCGTCTCCGCCGTGCCGAACTGAGCGCGAAGACCGGCGCCGCGGGACGGCACGACTTCCGAACGCCGGCTATGAAATCCTGACCGCCAGTGACACAGGGACGTGGCGGACATCGAGCGCGTCGAGCCCCGCGCCGAGGTCCCGGCCCGGGCGTCGCGGGCGGCCTCCCGCGGGAGATCTTCACTCGACATCGGGTTGCAACCCGATGAACGGGCAGAAGTTCCCGCGGGAACGCCGCTGTCGCGTCGTGGGCGGTCTCCTCCCGCGAAGGTGTTACCACCGGAACGGCCACCATCGATGTCCGGTTCGTCACCGGCGGTCACGATGGCGTAGTCGCCGGACCGCGGTGCGGTCGCCTCCACGGCGACTGTGGCCCCGTACAGCCGCCGCGAGGCCCCAGCCCCCTCACCGC
>NZ_CBCSDV010000002.1:0-335962 GCF_965138335.1 Tsukamurella ocularis | reverse complement strand
GCCGTGCCCCCCGCCGGGGCGGTCGCACCCGCCGCCGCGGGCGAGGGCCTCGCGTTCGACGCCAAGAGCCGTCGACTCGCCGCGCTCGCCGGGCGCGAGGTGGTGCTGTACACGGTCGACGGCGGGCTCAAGGAGGTCGCGCGGATCGACGCCGGCGCCCGGGCCCACCAGGTCGTGCCGAGTTACGGCGAGCAACCCTACGGCGACTTCCTCGTGGCCACGGACAACGGCGTCATGACGATCACCGGCGACGCGGGCTCCACGCAGCGCATCGAGGGCGGCGCCCTCACGGTCAGCCTCTACGGCGGCGAGTCCGGTGACGCCGAGAAGGTCTGGGGAATCGCGGGAACTCCGGCGGGCGAGATGAAGCTCCTGCGGGTGTCCGACCAGCCCCGCACGATCACCGGCCCCGTCGAGGCGAGCCGAGTCCTCACGGACGGCTCCGACGTGGTGGTCGTGGACCGACTGCAGTCGTCGATCACCCAGGTCGACGTGGCGGGCGGCAAGATCGGCAAGGGCCTGCGGGTGGGCCGCGGCGTCACGAACGCGACGATCACGCCGGACGGACGGGTCTTCGCGGTGGACACCGGCAAGAACCAGGTGATCGGCTACACCGCCGCGCCCCTGATGGAGCGGTTCCTGTACCCCGAGAAGGGCTCGCCCTGGGCGGTGGACTACGACGAGACCGACAAGCTGATGTGGGTCACCCGTACCGCGACGAACGAGGTGGTGGGCTACGCGCTGAACAGCGGCATCCCCGAGCAGCGGAAGCTGTACCCCACCGTCCGCCAGCCCAACGCGATCGCGGTGGACGCGAAGACCGGGACCCTGTACGTGCAGTCGGCGACGGGCGCCGGCATCCAGGCGATCCCGACTCGATAGGGAACGGACATTGACCAGCAGCACCCGGAGCGCCCCCGACGAGGACGAGTACGATTTCCTGCCGTTGCGATTGCCGCGGGAGGTCTCCCGGGTGACCGCGGCGATGCGGCTGACCATCGAGGCCGAGTTCGGCGGGTGGGAGCTCTCCCGCGTGCGGCTGTACACCGACGGCTCGCGCCGGGTCCTGCTGCGCCGCAAACGCACCAAAACGTCCGGCATGCTGCCGCCGGACGCCACGAAGGGGTTGTGAGCACCATGTCCGCGCTGTCCCAGGCGATCTACCGATCGCTCCTGAACGTGCTGTTCCTCGTCTCGCCCGAGCGGATCCACCACTGGGTCTTCGGCCTGATCCGGGGCACCACCGCCGTCCCGCCGGTGCGGGCCGGGATCCGGCAGGGCCTCGCGCACCGCGATCCGATCCTCGAGCAGACCGTCTTCGGCGTCCGCTTCCCCGCACCCGTCGGCCTGGCCGCGGGCTTCGACAAGAACGCCCGGGCCGTCAACGGCTGGGGCGCGCTGGGCTTCGGCTTCGCCGAGATCGGCACCGTCACGGCCCACGCGCAGCCCGGCAATCCCACGCCGCGGCTGTTCCGGCTCCCCGCGGACCACGCCCTGATCAACCGGATGGGCTTCAACAACTACGGCGCGGGCGCCGCCGCCAACGAGCTGCGCAAGCGCGACGCCGGTCCGTCCGCCGTGCCGATCGGCGCGAACATCGGCAAGACGAAGGTCACTCCGCTCGAGGGCGCCGCCGACGACTACCGGATCAGCGCCATGCTGCTCGGCCCGCTGGCCGACTTCATGGTCGTCAACGTCTCCTCCCCCAACACCCCCGGCCTCCGCGACCTGCAGGCCACCGAGTCGCTGCGCCCGCTCCTGCAGGCGGTGCTCGACACCGTGACCGTGCCCGTGCTGGTGAAGATCGCCCCCGACCTCGCCGACGAGGACGTCGACGCCGTCGCCGACCTGGCCGTGGAGCTGGGTCTCGCCGGCATCGTCGCCACCAACACCACCATCAGCCGCGCCGGCCTGTCCACCCCGGACGCCGAGGTCGAGGCCATCGGCGCGGGCGGCCTCTCCGGCCGCCCCGTCAAGGCGCGCTCGCTCGAGGTGCTGCGGCGCCTCGCCGCCCGCGTCGGCGACGACCTGGTGTTGATCTCCGTGGGCGGCATCGAGACCGTCGACGACGTGTACGAGCGCATCCGTGCCGGCGCGTCGCTGGTGCAGGTGTACACCCAGTTCATCTACGGCGGCCCCACGTGGACCCGTTCCGTGCACAAGGAGCTGGCGGCGCGGCTGCGCGCCGACGGCTTCGCCTCGATCGCCGAGGCCGTGGGCGTGGACCGCTGACGCCCTGACCGCACGACGAAGGCCGCGCCCGGGGACTCCGGACGCGGCCTTCGCGGTGGATCAGACCTGCGCGTACGTCGCGGTGATCGAGCCTCGGGCGATCGCGGCGCCGAACAGGTTGAACCCCAGGTAGGCGGGCGTCGCGGTGGCGGGCAGGTCCAGCTTCTCCACGCCGAGCGCGTGCACGACGAAGATGTACCGGTGCGAGCCGTGGCCCGCGGGCGGCGCCGCGCCGACGTACCGCGGCAGGCTCGCGTCGTTGTTGAGCGTGAGGGCGCCCTCCGGGAGTGAGCCCGGCGCACCGTCGCCGGCGCCCGCGGGGAGCGAGGTGACGGAGGCGGGGATGTTCGCGACCGCCCAGTGCCAGAACCCGGAGGCGGTGGGGGCGTCGGGGTCGTAGCACGTGACGGCGTAGGACTTGGTACCCGCGGGCGCGCCGCTCCAGGACAGCTGGGGCGAGACGTCCTCGCCGCCTGCGCCCATGATGCCGCTGCGGTGCGCGACGGGCAGTTCGGCACCGTCGACGATGCTCTCGGAGGTGACGGTGAGCGCCGGCAGGACCGGCAGCCCCGCGTACGGATCGAACGGAACGGTCATCTCGAAATCCTCTCGTGTTGCGCGGTTCTCGGGTTTCTAGGAGTTCATCAGGAAGTGCTCGAAGACCTGCGTGCCGAACTTCAGCGCGTCGACGGGCACCCGCTCGTCGACGCCGTGGAACAGCGCCGCGAAGTCCAGCTCCTCGGGCAGCCGCAGCGGCGCGAAGCCGAAGCAACGGATCCCCAGCTTGGCGAACGCCTTCGCGTCGGTCCCACCCGACAGCATGTACGGGACGGTCCGGCCGTCGGCGTCGAACGCGAGGATCGCGTCGTTCATCGCGTCCACGAGGTCGCCGTCGAACTGCGTCTCGTAGGAGTCGAGCTTGGTGATCCACTCCCGCTCGATGTCGGGGCCCAGGATCTCGTCGAGCTCCCTCTCGAACGCGGCCTGCCGGCCGGGCAGGACGCGGCAGTCGATGACGGCCTCGGCCGTCTGCGGGATGACGTTGGCCTTGTACCCGGCGCGGAGCATCGTCGGGTTCGCGGTGTCGCGGAGCGTGGCGCCGACGATGCGCGCGAGGCCGCCGATCTTGGCGAGTTGCCCCTCGAGATCCGGGCCGTCCACGTCGATGTCGATCGTCGACTCGCGATCGAGCGCCCGCAGGAATTGGATCACCGTGTCCGTGAGGACCAGGGGGAACTTGTGCCGGCCCAGCCGCGCCACGGCGTCCGAGAGCAGGGTGACGGCGTTGTCCTCGTGCACGAAGGAGCCGTGCCCGGCGCGGGCCTTGGCGGTGAGCCGCATCCAGCACATGCTCTTCTCGGCGGACTCCACGAGGTACAGGCGCCGCTTGTCGCCCGACGGGGTGTCGACGGTCAGCGAGAAGCCGCCCACCTCGCCCACGGCCTCCGTGACGCCCGTGAACAACTCGGGGCGGTGCTGCACCAGCCAGTGCGACCCCCACGTCCCACCGGCCTCCTCGTCGGCCAGGAAGGCGAAGGTGATGTCGCGGGGCGGGACGGTGCCGGTGGACTTCAGCTGCCGCGCGAGCGCCAGCATGATGCCGCACATGTCCTTCATGTCGACCGCACCGCGGCCCCAGACGTAGCCGTCCTCCACGGCGCCGGAGAACGGGTGCACGCTCCAATCGGCGGGCTCGGCGGGCACCACGTCCAGATGACCGTGCACCAGCAGCGTGCCGCGTCGGGGATCGGCGCCCTTGAGCGTGGCGAAGACGTTGCCGCGGCCCGGTTGCCCGGACTCCACGTAGACCGTCTCGTAGCCGACCTCCTCGAGGCGGGCCTGCACCCAGCGGGCGCACTCGGCCTCCCCCTTCGTGGTCTCGAGCTCACCGGTGTTGGAGGTGTCGAATCGGATGAGGGCGCTCACGGTCTCGACGACCTCATCGAGCGCGTTCACTGCAGTAGCCACACCCATATGAGTACCACGGAGCGCCGACCGCACCGTCGTGCCCGCGGGGGTCCCGACGTGGCGATTTGGTTTCGCGGGCGGGCGTGGATTACTGTGAACGAGCTTCCCAGCGCGGGTGGCGGAATGGCAGACGCGCTAGCTTGAGGTGCTAGTGTCCTATTAACGGACGTGGGGGTTCAAGTCCCCCTCCGCGCACAGAACGAGAACCCCGGCCCCGGCCGGGGTTCTCGTGTTTCCGGGCAACGGATTCCGGGCATCGGATTCCGGGCGACGGATGTTCTTACGGAATGATGACATCGCAACGCCCCGCGACGTATTCGCCCCGTACGGGAGGTCCGGCGCTTCTACGCTCTCATCGTGAAGATTTCGAGGAAGAACGTCGGCATCCTGGGCCTGCACGTCATCCGCGCGGGCCTCGTCATCAACATCGGCTGGAACGGCGTGGCCAAGTTCACGGCCGAGGAGGCCACCGCGATCGAGCCGCTGGTCCGTCGCAGCCCGCTGATGTCGTGGCTTCTCGACGCCGCGCCGCTGCGCACGGTGTCCTCCGCGATCGGCGTCGTCGAACTGGGTGTCACCGCGCTGCTCGCCGCCGGCACGACCTCCCAGCGCGCCAACGACCTGGCGGTCCTCGGGGCGGCCGGCATGTTCGTCGGCACGTCCTCGTTCCTGGTCACCTCGATCGATTACGACCTCGGGCCGATGCCTCCCGATCCGTTCATCCTCAAGGACATCGTGCTGCTGGGTGCTGCGCTCGCGCTGGCGGTCGGCACACCGGCGTTCGAGAAGGAGGGCGCCCCGATCGCTACCGGAGCGATCGAGGCCTGAGACTCACTGCACCGGCTGCGGCGCGAGCACGATCCGGTGCGTCGGCTCCCAGAGCACGTCGTCGTGCAGCGAGAGGAAGCTGTACTCGACCTTCTCGGTGCCGTCCGATTCGTCCAGCCGGAGGCCCGAGAGCCGCCCGGCCGCCAGCAGCCGGCCCTCCGCGTCGAAGATCCGCGCATCCCGATCGGTGATGGCGTCGTAGTCCGCGTGGAAGGCCTCGTACAGTTCGCGTCCGGTGAACGTGTCCATACCGTTCATGGTCCTCCCGTTCGCGCCCGTCCGCGACGAATTCCACGGCGTATCGGACATTCGGAACAGTTCCCCCGAACCTGTCCCCGCAGCGCCGGAGCGGAGCACGACGGCGCCCCGTCTGGCAGTCTGACGATGTGCCTGAGTCGATCGAGCCCACCCGTCTTCGCAAGCTCCGCGACATCACACCCGTCACCCGGTTCGGGGTCGGCGGCACGGATCTGGGCGTCGCCTGCCGCGTCGACGACGAGGTGCTCTACGTCTTCGGCGACACCTTCGAGGGGCTGAGCATCGGCGCCGGCGAGTGGCGCTCCCCCGTCGGCCTGTTCGGCGACCGCAACGGCGTCATGAGTCGCGCCGCCGGCCCCGATCCGGAGCGCGCCCGGCAGTTGCTCGACTACTCGCACGACACGGGCCTGTTCACGACGATCCTGCCCACGACGTGCATCCGCGTCGACGGCGCGTTGTACCTGCACACGATGACGATGCAGAGCCTCGACACCGTCGTGCAGACCGGCCTGTGGCGCAGCGACGACGGTGCCGCCACCTGGCGGGAGGTGGCGCAGTACAACGCCGGCCACGCGGACGGCGCCTGGTGCATGTGGGCCCTGTGCCCCGCGCCCGACGGCTACACCTACAACGTCTCGACGGGCGGCCTCACCCGCGACAAGGGACTGCGACTGCACCGGATGCGCACCGAGACCCTCGGCACCCTCCGCAACGGCGTCAACGTCGAGTGGGAGTCCTGGGGCTGGCGGCCGGACACGGGCTGGGCGTGGGGCAACCCGCCGACCGATCTCGCGCTCGGCCAGGGCTACGGCGAGCTCAGCCTGTCGATCGTCGAGGGGACGTGGGTGCTGACCTACTTCGACGCGGCGGGGTACCGGATCGCCGCGCGCTTCGCCGACCGGATCGACGGTGTCTGGTCCGATCCGGTGACGCTGCTGCAGGGCAGCTCGTGGCAGGACGAGGACCACGCGGCCGGCCGGGTGGCGCAGCTCTACGGCGGCTACCTCGTGCCCGGGTCGACGATGGAGTCCGCGCGGCTCGTCGTCTCGCAGTGGAACACCGCGGTGGGCCACCCGTACAAGTCGATGATGTTCACCGGCGCGCTGCGCCGCCCCTGACGCTCAGCTCCCCTCGGGGGTACTCGTACTCGGCGGCGTGACCGCGGCGATCGCGACCCGCGGTTGAGCAGAACATGTTCTAATCCGGGGATGGAGGACGCCTTCGCCCCCGCCCGGCTCGGCCCCGTCGACCTGCGCAACCGGATCGTCAAGGCCGCGACCTTCGAGGGCCGCACGCCCGACGCCCTCGTGACCGACGACCTGATCGAGTTCCATGCGGAGTTCGCCCGGGGCGGCGTCGCCATGACGACGGTGGCCTACTGCGCCGTGGCGCCGGAGGGGCGCACCGAGCGCCGTCAGCTGTGGATGCGCCCCGAGGCGGTCCCCGGGCTGCGCCGGCTCACCGACGCGATGCACGCCGAGGGCGCGGCGGCCGGGGCCCAGCTGGGCCACGCCGGTCCCGTCGCCGACGGGGCCGAGCACCGGCGCCCCGTGACGCCGAGCCGGATGATCAGCCCGTTGGCGCTGCGTCCCACTCTCCGTCCGGATACGACGCACGTCCGCGAGCTGGTCCGGGCGCACGCCGACGCCGCCCTGCTCGCCGAGGAGGCCGGCTTCGACGCCGTGGAGCTCCACTTCGGGCACAACTACCTCATCAGCGCCTTCCTCAGCCCGCTCCTCAACCGCCGCCGCGACGCCTACGGCGGCGATCTCGCGGGCCGCTCCCGCCTGGCCCGCGAGGTCGCCGAGGCGGTCCGCGAGGCCGTCGGCGGGCGCCTGGCCATCACCGCCAAGCTCAACATGACCGACGGGGTGCCCGGCGGCCTCAGCCCCGACGACGCCCTGCGCACCGCCCGCCGGCTCGAGGCCGACGGCACGCTCGACGCGCTCGAACTCACGGCCGGGAGCTCGTTGCTCAACCCCATGTACCTGTTCCACGGCACGCCGCCGCGCCGCGAATTCGCCGCCGCCTTCCCGAGCCCGGCGCTGCGGGCCGGCCTCCGCGCCGCCGGCCCGGTGTTCCTGCGGGAGTACCCGTACCGCCCCACCTACCTGCTCGACCTCGCGCGACGGTTCCGCGCGGCCCTGACGATGCCGCTGATCCTGCTCGGCGGCATCGCCGAGCGCGCGGCGGTGGACCGGGCGATGAGCGAGGGCTTCGAGTTCGTGGCGATGGGCCGAGGCCTGCTCCGCACCCCCGATCTGGTGCGGCGCATGCAGGAGCATCCGGGCGAGCCGGACCGCTGCACGCACTGCAACCTCTGCATGCCGACGATCTACACCCGCACCCGCTGCCCGGTCGCTGACGCGGAGGCCGGCTGACCGTCAGGCAATGCCCGGGACCTCCGTCGCCGCGAAGTCGGCGAGGGCCTCGTGCACGATGTCGGGGATGTCGCCGGACACGTTCACCGTGACCCCGAACTCGTCGGGATCCAGGGGCTCGAGGATCTCCAACTGCGATGCGAGCATGCCCGCCTTCATGAAGTGGCCGGCGCGGCTGCCCATGCGCTCCTGCAGCAGTTCCTCGTTGCCCGTGAGGAACACGAAGTAGACGCTCGCGCCCGCCGCCCGGATCCGGTCCCGGTACACCCGCTTGAGCGCCGAACACGCCACCACCGTGGGCCGGCCCGCGATCATCTCGTCGCGCAGATAGGCGCCGATGGTGCCGAGCCAGGGCCACCGGTCGTCGTCGGTCAGCGGATGCCCGGCCGCCATCTTGGCGCGGTTCGCCTCGCTGTGGAAATCGTCGCCGTCGGCGAAGCCCCGGCCCAGGCGGGCGGCCAACTCGGCCCCCACCGTGGACTTCCCCGAGCCGGATACGCCCATCACGCAGATCTGGATCGTCGCCATCGGTCGAGTACATCACGCCCGCCCGGGCGGGCGCGGGGCAAGCGCGCACCTGCCGCCCACGGGCCCGCCGACGGGCACCGCATAATGGACCCGCACGAGGGAGGGAGACCGGATGCCAATGCCCGTCGTGGCTGCGATCGCGGTCGTCGTGCTCCTCGCGCTCACCCTGGTCGCTGCGGAGGTGTGGGCCCGCGCCCGGGTCCGTTCGGAGATCGTGCGCGCGGCCGCGGAGCCGCTCGGCGCCGCGCCGACGGTCACCCTGGGCCCGCGCCCCGCCCTGGGCCCGCTCGCGCGGCACCGTCGGATACCGCGGCTGCACGTCGACACCCGCCACGCCGCGGCCGACCCGCGGGTCCTGGTCCTGTCCGCGCGGGCGATCGACGTGGTGCCGGGCGACGAAGCGATCGCCGTCGGGTCTCTCGATGCGACCGCCGAGTTGCGGCTGTCCTGGATGCGGCACCTGGTGGACACCACCCGGGACGGGGCCGAGGACGCCGCGATCGTCGTCCGCTCCCTCACCCTGCTTCCGCGCCGCCGCTCGGTGGCCGTCACCGTCGGGCTGCCCGTCGCCTTCGGGCTCGGCGTGGACGTGCGCGTCGTGGTGGCCGCGTCGGTCCGGGACGGCCGGGTCGCGCTGCGCGCCACGGACCTGTCGATGCCGGTCAGCGTGGTGCCCGTGCCGATCCCGATCGCCTGGGCGATCGACTCGTGGATCGCCGCGCTGCGGGCGCGGATCGTGCCGCCGGCGGTCGACGCGCTGACGATCACCGACATCCGCTGGTCCGACGACGGCGTGGTGGTCGACCTCACGGCCCACGAGGCGACGGTGCCCCTCGGCCGATGAGGGACAATCGTCCCCATGCCCGAACCCACCGCCCCGATCTCCGCCGACGATCTCGCCGCGTTCCACCGCGTGCTCGAGTCCGCCGCGCTGCTCGACGACGGCGACCCCCAGTCCATCGAAGTGCAGCGCGCCGTCGGGCACATGTTCAAACTGCTCAAGCGCGAGCGCCGTAAATCGGCCCGGGCGAAGGTCAAGGCCGCCGACCGCGACGTGCTCGAACGCACCGCCACGGGCAACGCCGAGCGCATCGACGACGAGACGGCCGGGATCCTGCTCTCCACGCCCACCGTCGGCGACAGCGCGGGCGAGTTGCTCCGGCCCCAGAGCTGCTACATCTGCAAGCAGCCGTACACGCGGATCGACGCCTTCTACCACCAGCTCTGCCCCGAGTGCGCCGCGTTCAGCCACGCCAAGCGCGACGCGACGACCGACCTGACCGGCCGCCGGGCGCTGCTCACGGGCGGCCGCGCCAAGATCGGCATGTACATCGCGCTGCGCCTGCTGCGCGACGGCGCCGACCTCACCATCACGACCCGATTCCCCACCGACGCCGCCCGCCGCTTCGCCGAGCTCGCCGACAGCGCCGAGTGGCTCGACCGCCTGCACATCGTGGGCATCGACCTACGCGATCCGTCGCAGGTGAGCGCCCTCGCCGACGCCGTCGCCGCCCGCGGTCCGCTGGACATCATCATCAACAACGCCGCGCAGACGGTGCGCCGCTCCCCCGGCGCGTACTCCGCGCTGGTCGACGCCGAGGCCGGCGACGTACCGGCCGAGCTCGCGAGCCGGATCATCCGCTTCGGCCGGGCCAGCTCCGCGCATCCCGCCGCCCTCACGGAGGCCCTCGACGGGCACACCGGCAGCGTCTCGGGCGACCTCGCGGCCCTCGATCCGGCGGCACTCACCGCGCTCGCGCTGCGGGGCGGCTCGTCGTCCGCCGCGCGGGTCGAGGACGGAACCGCGATCGACGCGGGCGGCCTCCTCCCCGACCTCGTGCACACCAACTCGTGGGTGCAGACCGTCGAGGAGGTGGAGCCGCTCGAGCTGCTCGAGGTGCAGCTGTGCAATTCCGTGGCGCCGTTCATCCTGATCTCGAAGCTGCGTCCCGCGCTGGCCGCCTCTCCCGCGCGCCGCAAGTACGTCGTCAACGTCTCCGCCATGGAGGGCCAGTTCGGTCGCGGGTACAAGGGCCCCGGCCACCCGCACACCAACATGGCCAAGGCGGCGCTGAACATGCTGACCCGCACCTCCAGCGCCGAGATGCTGGAACAGGACGGCATCCTCATGACCGCCGTCGACACCGGGTGGATAACCGACGAGCGGCCGCACCACACCAAGATGCGCCTCGCCGACGAGGGCTTCCGCGCCCCGCTGGACCTGGTCGACGGTGCCGCCCGCGTCTACGATCCGATCGTCCAGGGCGAGAACGGCGTCGACCTCTACGGCTGCTTCCTCAAGGACTACAAGCCGTCGCCGTGGTGACCGGCCGTCGCGCCGCCCCGTGATCCCGGTCGGACCCGGGCGCTAGGGTCTGAAGCTGTGGCGGAAACGAAGGTCCTGTTCGACTGCGACACCGGCGTCGACGACTCCCTGGCACTGCTGTACCTGCTGAGCAAACCGGAGGTGGACCTGCTCGGCATCGTCTCGACGGCCGGCAACGTGCCGGCGCCGCAGGTCGTGGAGAACAACCTCGGCTGGCTGGAGCTGCTGGGCCGCACCGACATCGAGGTGTTCCCCGGATCCGACTCCCCCCTGTCGACGCCGCTGATGACCACCGAGGAGACGCACGGCCCGTTCGGCGTCGGCTACGCCGAGCTGCCCACGCCGGGCCGCGGACCGTCGGAGATCTCGGGGCCGCAGGCCTGGTCCGACCTGACCCGCGCGCACCCCGGCGAGGTGGTGGCGCTCGTGACCGGCCCGTGCACCAACCTCGCGCTGGCCCTGCGCGACGATCCCGGGATCCTCGCCCGCCTGCGCCGCCTCGTGATCATGGGCGGCGTCTTCTGGCACCCCGGCAACACGACGCCCACGTCGGAGTGGAACGTCGCGGTGGACCCGGAGTCGCTCTGGGAGGTGCTGCGCGCGTACGGCGAACTCGACGGCACCGGCACCCCGCTGCCCATCCTGTGCCCGCTCGATCTCACGGAGACCATCGAGCTCACGCCGGACCACCTGCTGCGGCTCGCCGACGCCGCGGGCAGCAGCCCGGCCGAGTGCCTCGATCCGGAGGACGCCGACGGGACGCGGTCGGGCGCGAGCAATCCGGTGGTCCGGGCGGCGTCGGACGCCGTGCGGTTCTACTTCGAGTTCCACCGCGATCACGACCTCGGCTACATCGCGCACATGCACGACCCGTTCGCCGCGGCGGTCGCGTTGAACCCGACGATCGCCGAGACCCGGGCCTACCCGGTGGACGTGGAGCTCACCGGATCGCTCACGCGCGGAACGACCATCGCCGACGTGCACGGCAGTTGGAACCGGCCGAACACCGCACAGGTGGCCGTCGCCACCGATCCGGCGGCGTTCTTCGACGACCTGCTCGACTCGATCGCTGGGCTGGCCCGTGGCCGCGGCTGAGGGGCAGATCGCGGCCTTCCTCGACGTCGCCGCGGAGACCCTGGACACGATCGACCGTGTGCTCGGCGACCTCGACGACACGACCGTCAACGCCGTGCCGCCGGTTCCCGGCGTGAACTCGGTGTTCGCGCTGGTCACCCACGTCGGCGGGGCGCTGGGCTACTGGGGCGGCTCGCTCATGGCCGGCGAGGACATCCCCCGCGACCGGTCCGCGGAGTTCCACGCGACCGGCACCGTCGACCAGGCGCGGGCGATCGTCGCCCGGCTGCGCACGGACATCCCGCGCTGGGCCGCGGTGGCCGCCACCGGGATCCGCAACCCCGACGCCACCGGCACCACGCGCCGGAACGCCGCCACTGCGACGCCGGAGTGGGTGCTCACGCACATGCTGCGCGAGCTGGCCCAGCACACCGGACACATGGAGATCTGCCGCGACGTCGTCGTGCACCGCGCAGACTGAAGCAATGCTGATTCCGAAGGCCATCGCCGAGGGCGTCCGCGACGGTCGCGTGACCACGCAGTACCGGCGCTGGGACGCGCCGCGGGTGAAGGTTGGCGGCACCCAACTGACGCCCGCCGGGCTGCTGCGCTTCACCCGCGTCACCCGGGTACCGGATGTGGAGAAGATCAGCGACCGCGCCGCCCGCGCGGCCGGCGTCAAAGATGCGGCGGCGCTCCGCAAGCTGCTCACGCCCCGCGATCCGGGCGCGCCGCGGCGCGAGCGCTCCGCCCGCGGCGGCGAGCACGTCTACCGGATCCACCTCGAGTGGGCGGGCGAGGATCCGCGGCTCGCGCTGCGGGAGGAGCTCCCCGACGACGCCGAGCTCCAGGCCATCGCGAAGCGCCTCGCGCGGCTCGACGCCCGCGACAGCGGTCCGTGGACGCGCGACATCCTCGCCTGGATCCGCGACCACCCGCACGTCGTCTCCAAGGAGCTCGCCGCCGAGCGCGGCGTGGAGCTGTTGCCCATGAAGGCGGACATCCGCAAGCTCAAGGGCATGGGCCTGACCATCAGCCACGAGGTCGGCTACGAGCTCTCGCCCCGCGGCGCCGCGTACCTGGCGTGGGCGGATTCCCAGTAGCCACCGGAGCTCATCGCGCGGCGCACTGCACGTGCCTGATCCGAGGGAGGAGCGCGACGCGCTGATCGCCGCGACAGCGATCGTCCACGATCTGACCCTCGTCACCAGGAACGGCAAGCACTTCGAGTGCACCGGCGCGCCTGTCATCAACCCCTGGGAGTCCACCGGTTGATCCCTGTGCGCCGTCAGGCGGGCTGCTCCTCGCCCGCCTTCTCCGCGGCGTCCTCGGCCGTCGACGTGGCCCAGCGGTAGTCGGCCTTGCCGGCCGGCGTGCGCTTGACCTGGTCGACGAAGACGATGGTGCGCGGCACCTTGTAGCCCGCGAGCTCGCCGCGGGCGAAGGTCTGCACGTCCTCGATCGACGGCCGTTCCTGGCCCTCCGCGACGGAGATCACCGCGGCCACGCGCTGGCCGTAGCGGGCGTCCGGCACCGGCACCACGAGGGCGTCGGAGATCGCGGGATGCCCGTGCAGCGTGGCCTCGACCTCCTCGGCGTAGACCTTCTCGCCGCCGGTGTTGATGCACTGGCTGCCGCGCCCGAGGAAGACGATGCCGCCGTCCTCCGCGGGGTAGCCCATGTCACCGAGCACCGAGATCCGCCGACCGTCGGGCAGCGTCGGGAACGTGCGCGCCGACTTCTCGGGGTCGTTGTAGTAGCCGAGCGGAACGTTGCCGACGCGGGCGATGTAGCCGACCTGGCCCGTCTCGGTGATCTGCTCGAAGGACTCGTCGACCACCATCATCTTGTCGGAGGGCGGCGCGTGCAGGTTGCCGTTCTCGTCGAGCGTCATCACGCCGTCGTTACCGGACTCGGAGGCGCCGAAGTTGTCCCGCAGGATCAGCTCGGGCTTGATCGCGGCCATCCGGTCGCGCACGTGCTTGGACCAGATCGCGCCGCCCGAGGTGATCGAGAACAGCGAGGAGAAGTCGGCGGTGTCCTTCTGCTTCTCCATCTCCTCGACCAGCGGGATGCCCATGGCGTCGCCCACGATGAGGATCGTCTGCGTCTGATCACGCTTGATATTCCGCACGATCTGCTCGGCCTTGAAGTCCCGCTCGAGGATGATCCGGGAGCCGAGCACGAAGAAGGTGAAGAGCGAGTACGCGGCGGCGCCGTGCATGAGCGGGGCGGCCACGAGGAACGCGAGCGGCGGGAACTGCTTCGCGCCCTCGCCCACCTCGTCGAGGTTCTGCCGCGGCTCCCCGCCGTAGGGCACGCCGGCCGACAGCGGCTTGCGGAAGAAGTCGTCGTGCTGCCACACCACTCCCTTCGGGTAGCCCGTGGTGCCGCCGGTGTAGATGATGTAATGCTCCTCGCCGGAGCGCTCCTCGAAATCGCGCGCCGTGGACTGCTTCCCGGCGTCGGCGAAGGGCACCAGTGTGACGCCCTCGGCACCGTCGACCGCGGCGGCGAGCGCCGGATCGGTCTCGCCGATCACGAACACGGTCCGCAGCTCGGGGAGCTTGTCGACGAGCGCCGCGAGCGTGCGCTGATGCTCCGGCAGCTCCACGATGATCCCGCGCGAGTCGGAGTTGGTGAAGATGTACTCGAGCTCGGTCGCGGTGTACCGGTAGTTGACGTTGACCGGGACCGCCCGGATCTTGATGAGACCCAGCAGCGACTGCACGTGCTCCACGCTGTTCTTGAGGAACAGCGCGACGTGGTCGTACGCGCCGATACCGTTCGCGGCGAACAGGTGCGCCACCTGATTCGCCTGCCCGTCCATCTCCGCGTACGAGGTCTGATCGCCCTCGAAACTCAGCAGGATCCGTTCCGGAACCGCGTCGACGACCGCCTCGAAGACATCGGCGAGGTTGAACTTCATGCGCACTCCTGTTCCTGACCTGCGAAGCGATTCAGCTCAGCAGAACGTGTTCTAGTTGTAACAGGTTCTACCCCATCCCGGGGCGGAATCGGACGCGAAACACCCCACGATCATCGGCGAATAACGTTCACGGCGCGGGGAATCCTCGTCAGCCGATCGTTCGCAGACCACAGTTGTCGGCCATGACCACCTCGCTGACGCCCCCGAAGTCCGACGCCGAACTCGACGCGACGTTCGGCCCCGTGTACGCCCGGATCGCCGAGGGCGCCGTCGCCCGCGAGCGCGACCGCGAACTCGTGCACGAGCCGATCGCGCAGCTCACGGAGGCCGGCTTCACGGCCCTGCGCGTGCCCCGCGAGCTCGGCGGCAGCGGCGTGACGCTGCGCCAGTTCTTCCGGCAGCTCATCAACCTGGCCGCCGCCGACTCCAACATCCCGCAGGCGCTGCGCGTGCACGTCAACTTCGTCGAGGACCAGCGGCTCGCGAACACCGACCAGGGTGACGCCTGGCTCCGGGCGGTCGTCGACGGCACCGTCGTCGGCAACGCGATCACCGAGCCCGGGGCCGGGTCCGTGGGCGGCTACGCCACGACGCTGACCAAGCAGGACGACGGCGGCTACCGGCTCAGCGGGACCAAGTTCTACTCCACCGGCACCCTGTACGCCGACCAGATCCTCGTCGCCGCCGACCTCGACGGCGAGCGGGTCGGCGTGCTCGTCGACGCGGACGCCCCGGGCGTCGAGCGGGTGGACGACTGGAACGGCTTCGGGCAGCGGCTCACCGCCAGCGGCACCACCGTCTTCACCGACGTCGCGGTCCCCGCCGACCGCCTCCTCGGCGCGGGCTACGGCGCCCCGGGCGCGACCTACGCGACCTCGTACCTGCAGCTGGTGCAGCTCGCGGGCCTGGCCGGGATCGCGCAGCGCGCCACCGACGACACCGTCGCGTGGGTGCAGGCCCGCACCCGCACGTTCTCGCACGCCGCCGCCGACCTGCAGCGACACGACCCGCTGGTCCAGCAGGTGATCGGTCGCCTCTCCAGCGCCGCGTGGTCGGCGAAGCAGTCGGTCCTCGCCGTCGCGGACGTGCTCGACGACGTCCTCGCGGACCGTCGGGTCCACGAGGACCTGGTGCCGGAGGCCGAGCTGGCCGCCGCGCACGCGCAGCTCGCCGTCATCGACACGGTGCTGCGGGCCACCACCGACCTGTTCGAGGTCGGCGGCGCGTCCATCGTCGACGCCGACCTGCGGCTCGACCGGCACTGGCGCAACGCCCGCACCCTCGCGGTGCATAATCCCGCGATCCAGAAGGCCCGGGCCATCGGCGACCTCCTGCTCAACGGCGCAGACCTGCCCTACGCCTGGAACGCGGGCGCCCGCACCGCGTCCACCGGAACCACCGCGCAGTAATCGATCGATCCGACCACCGAAAGGCACGACCATGACCCAGGCACGCATCGCCATCATCGGCGCCGGAGTGGTGGGAGCCACCGCCGCGCTCGTCCTCGCCCGCGCCGGCCACCCCGTCGACCTCTACAGTGACCGCACGGCCGAACAGCTGCGCGACGAGGTCCCCGCCACCGGCACCGCCGTCCTCTTCGGGCACTCCCGGGACGTCGATCACACCCTCGTCGAGGAGCTCTACCCCGACGCGCCGCTGTCCACCGGCATGAACACCCGCCTGAACACCGGCGAGCCGGGCGCGCTCGAGCAGGTGCTCGCGTTCGACCCCGACTTCACCTACCTCGCCGCCGGCATCGACGTGCGGCTGCGCGCGTACGACCGGATCCGGCTGTTCGAGGAGGCCGGGGGCACCTTCCACGTGGAGACCGTCACCCCCGAGGAACTGGACGCCATCGCGGCCGCGCACGACCTCACGCTGGTCTCGACCGGCAAGGGCGGACTGTCGGGCCTGTTCCCCGTCGACGAGGCGCGCACCGTCTACCGCTCCCCGCAGCGGCACCTGCTGGCCGCCGCGTTCACCGGCCTCGGCCACGGCGACGACGTGTTCACCTCCCGGGGGCACGGCGCCGGCAAGCACAACGTCTTCAACCTGCACACCGACCACGGCGAGATCTGGATCGGCCCGTACTGGCACAAGGACGCGGGAGCGACGTGGAGCGTGCTCGGGTTCGCCAAGCCGGACGGCGACTGGGTCCAGCGCTGGGGCGAGGTGACGGACGCGCAGAGTGCTCTCGAGGTGGTGACCAGCGTCTACCGCGACTACTTCCCGGACGACCTGCCGGACATCGAGAAGCTCCGCGTCATCGAGGAGGACCGGCACTCCTGGCTGCGCGGCGCCGTCACCCCGACGGTCCGCCAGGCCGTCGGGTACACGCGCAGCGGCCGCCCGGTCCTCGCGCTCGGCGACTCCGCGATCGCCTTCGACCCGATCGCGGGGCAGGGCGCGCAGACCGGCCTCATTCAGGTCGCGGCGCTGGCCAAGGCCATCGAACACCGTGGCGCGGACGGCGGCGCCTTCACCGCCGAGTGGATCACCGACCAGTTCGACCGGCACTGGGAGGAGCGCGGCCACGCCGCGGCGGAGGTCACCCGGCTGTTCCTCGGCGACCCGGACTACGCCTTCGCCGCGGGCCCGCTGTTCGCCGGGGCCGTCGCCGACGACGCCGTGGGCGCCGCGCTGTTCGGCCTCCTCTCCGAGCCCGCGCCGATCCTCGATCTCCGGACCGAGGCCGACGTCGAGCGCTTCATCGAGGACGCGAAGACGACTGCGAAGGCGTACGAACGGGTGTAGCGTCCCGCGGAATGGACATCCTGCGGACGAAGCCACTCGCCAGGATCAAGGCCGACGGGGCCGCCGAAGGCGGGCTCCGGCGCGATCTGCGCCTGTTCGACCTCATCGGATTCGGCGTCGGCATCGTGATCGGGACCGGCATCTTCACCCTGACCGGAGTGCAGGCCAAGGTGAACGCCGGTCCCGGCATCGCGATCTCCTTCATCGTCGCCGGGGTGGTCAGCCTCTTCGCCGCCCTCTGTTACGCCGAACTGGCGTCCGCGGTGCCGACGGCGGGCAGCGCGTACACGTACGCCTACGCCACGATCGGCGAGGTCTTCGCGTGGATCATCGGCTGGGACCTGCTCCTCGAGTTCGGTCTCGGTGCCGCGGTGGTCTCGCGGAGCTGGTCGGGGTACCTCGCCGACCTCTTCGGGCTGCCGCCGCAGTGGTTCACCGAGGAGGCGCCCGTCAACGTCGGCGCCATCCTGGTGATCGTCGTCCTCGGCGTGATCGCGACGGTCGGCATCCGGGAGTCCGCGCGCGTCACCAACCTGCTGGTGCTGGTGAAGGTCGCGATCTCGGTCTTCGTGGTCATCGTCGGCGCCTTCTTCGTCACCCGTTCCAACCTGGTGCCCTTCATCCCCGATTCGGTTCCGCCCGAGTCCGGCGGCGACGCACTGGACCGGCCGCTCATCGAAACCGTCCTGGGCGGCGCACCGTCGCACTTCGGCGTCGCGGGGATCCTGACCGCCGCCGCGGTGGTCTTCTTCGCCTACACCGGCTTCGAGGCCGTCGCGAACCTCGGCGAGGAGGCGAGGCGCCCCGAGCGCGACATGCCGCGGGCGCTGATCGGAACCCTCCTCGCCTGCACCCTGCTCTACGTGCTCGTCTCCGTCGTGCTCACCGGCATGGTGAAGTACACCGACATCGACTCCAGCGCCCCGCTCTCCAAGGCCTTCGACGTGGTCGGCGCATCCTGGGCCGGCGATCTCGTGGCGATCGCCGCCGTCGCGGGCCTGACGTCGGTCATCCTCGTCGAGCTCGTGACCATGGGCCGGATCGGCTACGCGATGGGCCGCGACGGCCTGATCCCGCCGTCCGTCGCGAGGGTCTCCCCGAAGTTCGGCACGCCGACCCGCCTCACCGTCATCATCGTGATCGTGTGCGCCCTGATGGGCGGGTTCATCCCGATCGAGGCGCTCTCGGAGATGGTGAGCATCGGCGCACTCTTCGCCTTCCTGCTGGTCTCGCTGGCGGTGCCGATCCTGCGACGCACCAAGCCGGATCTCCGGCGCCCGTTCCGTGTTCCCCTCTCCCCCGTGATCCCCGTGCTCTCGGGTCTCGCCTGCGTCTACCTGATGCTGAACCTCGCGGTCGCGACCTGGCTGCGGTTCCTCGTCTGGTTCGCGCTCGGCGTCGCCATCTACCTCCTCTACGGTCGGGGACACTCCGTGTTGGGCAGAGAGACGGCCGTGGCAGACTCTGGCGAATGACGATGCGCATCGGTCTGGTCGGAGCGGGTCCGTGGGCGCGCGAGACCCACGCCCCGGCCCTGGCCGCGCATCCGGGCGTCGACTTCGTCGGCGGCTGGGCCCGCGACCCCGCGGCCGCCGCCGCGGTCTTCCCGCGGGCCTTCGGCTCGCCCACCGAGTTGTTCGACGCAGTGGACGCCGTCGCCTTCGCCGTTCCGCCGAACGTGCAGGTGGAGCTCGCCACCAGGGCGGCCCGCGCCGGGAAGCACCTCGTTCTCGACAAACCCATCGCCCTCGACGTCGACGGTGCCGTCTCCCTCGCCGATGCGGTCGAGGCGGCCGGGGTCCGCACGATCGTCGCCCTCACACGCCGGTTCGCGCCCGAGACCAGGGCGTTCCTCGCCCGAGCCGCAGAGCTCGGGCCGGTCGCGGCGGAGGCGCAGTGGCTCTCCGGGGCGGCGCTCGCCGGGAAGTACGCGGCTTCCGCGTGGCGGCAGGAGCAGGGCGCGCTGTTCGACGTGGGTCCGCACGTGCTGGATCTCCTCGACGCGGTCGCCGGCCCGATCAGCGGCGTGGACGCCGCCCGGTACGACGCCGGCAGTGACACCTGGACCGCGCAGCTCTCCCACGACGGCGGGGCCGCCTCCACCCTCTCCCTCTCGCTGCGGACCCCCGTCGTGCCGACCGTCATGCGCGTGTCCGCGCACTCGGCGCAGGGCACGGCGGTCCTCGAGAGCCGCGAGACCCCGTCGACGGAGTGCTTCCGGGTGCTGCTCGACGAGTTCCTCGCAGCCATCGCCGCGTCCACGGACCACGCGCTGGACGTACGGCGTGGGCTCGCTCTGCAACGGGTCATCGCCGAGCTGCGGGCAGCGGCCGGCCCGACGGTGCCGTGATCGCCGGACAGCCGGGCGGGCCCGGCGATTGGTCCCTGGGATCGAAGGTCGCGCGGGCGTTCATCGACCGCTCGCTGGACGGCTTCTTCGTCCACGACGAGAGCGGCAGGCTGGTCGCGGTCAACGACGCCGCCTGCACGAGCACCGGCTACACCCGGGCCGAGTTGCTGCGCATGAACGCGCTCGACATCGTGCAGGTCACGGTCGAGGAGGCGCGGCTCAACTGGGAGCTCGCCCTCGCCGGCACCGTGTTCGTCATCCCCGCGATGCACCGGCGCAAGGACGGCACCACCTTCCCGATCGAAGCGCACCTCTTCGTCCACGAGGTCAACGGCCGCAGGTACATCGCGGGGCTCACCCGCGACATCTCCGAACGCGTGGCCTCGGTCCGCGCCATGAGCGAAGCGCAGCGCCGCCTCGAGGAGCGCGCGGTGGAGTCCGCGAACCACTCCGAACGGGTGGCCGGCCTCCTGCAGGCCGTCATCGACACCGCACCGGACCTCGTCTACATCAAGGACCGCGAGGGGCGCTACCAGTACATCAACTCCGCGGTGGCGGAGCTCGCCGGCATCCCGCCGACACTCGCCATCGGCGCCGACGACACCGTCGTCTTCCCCGCCATCGCCGACGTCCTGATGGCGACGGACCGGGAGATCATGGAGACCGGCATCGGCCACGAAGTGGAGGAGTACCCGGAGGTCGACGGCGAGGTCCGGACCTACCTGTCGAACAAGGCGCCGTACCGGGACGCCGACGGCCGGGTCGTCGGCCTGATCGGCATCTCCCGCGACATCACGTCCGCACGCCGCGACCAGGACCTGCTCCGCCACGCCGAGGCGCGGTGGCAGTTCGCGATCGACGGCGCCGGCGACGGCATCTGGGACTGGGACGTTCCGTCGGGCACGGTGTTCCGCTCGCACCAGTGGCGGGCGTTGCTCGGATACTCGACCGACGACCTCGGGGCGACCCTCGACGACTGGGCCCGGCGCGTGCACCCCGATGACTTCGAGCGCTCCTGGAAGGTCATCCAGGGCGTCGTCCGGGGCGACCTCACCGACTTCTCCGTCGAGCACCGGATGCGGACCAGGGACGGCGACTGGCGGTGGGTCCACGACCGCGGCCGCGCCATGGAGACCGGGCCGGACGGCATGCCCACCCGGTTGATCGGCACGATCACCGACATCACCGAGCGGCGGCGAGCCGAGTCCGAGATCCGCGAGCTCAACCGCCGGCTGCGCTGGCGCGCGGACCACGACGATCTCACCGGGCTGCTCGGCCGGGCGGGCTTCATCGAGCGCGCCGCCGATGTCGTCGAGCAGCGCCGCGCCGACGGAGACGCCCTCGCCGTGCTGTGGATCGACCTCGACTCCTTCAAACGGATCAACGACTCGCTCGGGCACAAGATCGGCGACCAGGTGCTCCAGGTCGTGGCGCGCCGGCTGCAGTCGGCGAGCCTCCCCACCGACCTGGTCGCGCGACTCGGTGGCGACGAGTTCGTCGTCCTGCGTCCCCGGGTCGACGCGGCACACCGCACATCGGAATGGGCCGAACGGGTGCGGCGCGCCATGGCGAAGCCCGTGGAGGTCGACGGGTTGCAGCTGACCGTGACGTGTTCGATCGGCCTCGTCGAATCCGGGGCGGCGGACGACGGCATCACGCAACTCCTGATCGACGGAGACCTGGCCTTGCTGCAGGCGAAACGCGACGGGCGGAACCGGATCGTGCAGCACTCCGCCGGCCTGCGCGCGCCGCAGCAGGAACGGGTCGCGCTCGCCACCCACGTGCGCGCCCTCGTCGATCGCGGCGAGGTACGGGTCCGCTATCAGCCGGTCGTGGATCTCGCGACCGGCGCCATGGTGGGTGCGGAGGCGCTCGCCCGGCTCACGCATCCCGACGGCAGCGAACTGCCCCCGGCAGACTTCCTCCCCCACCTGGAGGCACTCGGCATGCTGCCGGACCTCGCGCGGGTCGTCCTGGACCGTGCCTGCACCGATTTCGCCGCCGATCCGGACCTCGGGTGGGTATCGGTCAACCTCGCGTCGGAGGACCTGGCGGACCCGCAGCTGCCGCACGTCGTGGAGAGCACGCTCGCGCGCACCGGGCTGCCCGCCGAGCGCCTCATCCTGGAGATCAACGAGCGTGTGGTCCCGGAGCGCCACGTCCTCGCCGCGGCGCAGCGACTCGTCGAAATCGGCGTCAGGATCGCCCTGGACGACTTCGGCACCGGCTGGTCGAGCCTCGCGCAGCTGCGGGATCTCGACCTCGCGCTGGTGAAGATCGACCGGTCCGTCGTCGTCGCCTCGACGGGCCACGACGACCCGCAGCTCGAGGCGATGCTGGACGCCGCGGTCGCCATGGCGCGGGCGCTCGACCTCGATGTCATCGCCGAGGGCATCGAGTGTCCGGCGGAGTCCGCCGCGCTGGCCGCGGCGGGCGCGCAGTACGCGCAGGGATTCCTGTGGAGCCGGCCCGTCGACATCGATCACCTGCCGAGCTGGGCCGATCCGGGCGACGCCGGCGAGTGACCTCGGCCGACGCCGCCGAGTGGACCGCGTCCGGCGCTACCCTGGGGTCATGACGCACCCCGGCGACGCCGCGCACCCCCCGAACCCCGAGCCGACGCCCGACGCGGCGACGGCCGACGCGGAGATCGTCGACGTGCCGCCGAGCGGACCCGTCGCCCCGTCGTACGAGGAGGTCACCGGGTACACGACGTCAGGCGTCCCCACGTTCGACCACGTCCGGGAGAAGATCGAGCGCCGCACGACCACCGCCCTGGGTGCCGAGGAGCTCGCCCACGGGACCACCGCCGGGCAGGACGCCGAGCGCGCCTTCGCCGAGCGGGAGAAGGCGGCCAAGGCGAAGCTCGAGGAGATCCGGCGATCGCTGGGCTCGCCCGCCACGCCCCCGGACGCGCCGGGGGCGTAGCGGCGGACCGTCAGGCCAGGCTGCCCGAGAGGTACTCCGCGTACGCGGGCAGGTCGAGCTGGCCGTGGCCGGAGAGACCGATGACGAGCACCTCGTCGGCGTGCTCCCGCGCGTAGTCCGCAGCGGCGGCGATGGCGTGCGTCGACTCGGGCGCCGGCACGATGCCCTGCGACCGCGCGAACAGCACCCCCGCGGCGAAGGCGTCGTTCTGCTCGACCGCGATGCCCTCGACCAGGCCCAGCTCCACCGTGTGGCTCAGCGCCGGCGACATCCCGTGGTAACGCAGGCCGCCCGCGTGGATCGGGTCCGGGACGAAGTCCATGCCCAGCGTGTGCATCTTGAGCAGCGGGGTGAGGCCGGCGACATCGCCGTGGTCGTAGCGGTACTCGCCCTTCGTGATCGACGGGCAGGCGACCGGTTCCGCCGCGACGATCCGCGGGTCCTGGCGGCCGTGGATCTTCTCCCGCAGGAACGGGAAGGCGAGGCCCGCGAGGTTGGATCCGCCACCGGCGCAACCGAAGACGACGTCGGCGCCCTTCTCGTGCAGGTTCAGCTGCTCCACCGCCTCGAGCCCGATCACGGACTGGTGCAGCACGACGTGGTTGAGCACGCTGCCCAGGGCGTAGCGGGCCTCCGGATCCTGCGCCGCCACCTCGACGGCCTCCGAGACGGCCATGCCGAGGCTGCCGGTGGTGTTCGGGTCCTTCGCCAGCATCGCGCGGCCCGCCTCCGTCAGGTCCGAGGGGCTCGGATGCACCGTGCCGCCGTAGGTGCGCATGAGGTGGCCGCGGTACGGCTTCGAGTCGAACGAGGCGCGCACCTGCCACACCTCGACGTCGATGCCGAACTGGGCGCCGGCGAACGACAGCGCGCTGCCCCACTGGCCCGCGCCGGTCTCGGTGGTCAGCTTCTTCACGCCGTCGACGGAGTTGTAGTACGCCTGCGCGACGGCCGAATTCGTCTTGTGCGAGCCCACGGGGCTCACGCCCTCGTACTTGACGTAGATCCGGCAGGTGGTGCCGAGCGCCTCCTCGAACCGGCGGGCCCGGATCAGCGGCGACGGCCGCCACATCGACAGGATCTCGCGGACCGGTTCGGGGATCTCGTGATACGGCTCGGTGGACGCCTCCTGCGCGATGAGACCCGACGCGAACAGCGGCGCCAGGTCCTCGGGCTGCACGGGCTCCTTGGTGCCGGGGTGCAGGTGCGGCGGGATGGGCGTATCGAGCTCCGCGGCCAGGTTGTACCACTGCGTGGGGACATCGACGGTCGTGATGTCCTGGTGCGCGGCGGCGTCCGAGAGTGTCATGGCTCACAGACTAGAGGCGGAGAATCCGGCACCTTCCCACAGGTCCGTCTTAGCGGAGGCACCTATCCTGGGCGCGTGCAAGGACGGGAGGACGGCCGGTGAACCCGCTGCGGAACCTGCAGCTCACCGCGGGCCCCGTGCCGCTCCTGCTGCTCCTCGCCGGTGCCGCCGCGCTCGCCGGCCTGATCAGTGCGACCCGCCGCACCGGCTCTGCACGCACCGTCCTCGCGTGTGTGGGCGCCGCGCTCGCCGTGACCGCGCTCGTGGACTACCTCGTCGAATTCGTGTGGCGGCCCTTCCCGGACCGGCTCGACCCCCTGGTGCTGCTGTGGATCGCCCTCGGAGTGCTGGCGCTGCTGTTGGCCGGTGTCGCCGTGGCGCGTACCCGCTCCTGGCGCAACGCCGGGCTGAGCGGCATCGCGGTCGGCCTCGTGGTCCTCATGGGCGCGGGCCAGGTCAACTCGCTGTACTCGGCGTACCCGGCGGTGGAGGACCTGCTGCCCGTGGACTATCCGGCGACGGTGCCGCGTCCCTCCCCCGGTACGGCCGCCGAGCGCGGGGTCGTCGTCCGGGCGACGGTGCCGCCCGCGCGGTCCCGTTTCGCCGCCCGGCAGGCGCTGGTCTACCTGCCGCCGGCCTACCTGTCCGGCGCCCGCGCGCGGCTGCCGGTGCTGATGCTGCTGCACGGCCAACCGGGATCGCCCCGGGACTGGTTCTCGGGCGGGAGGCTCGCGCGGACGATGGACGCCCACGCTCGGCGTCACGGCGGGGTCGCGCCCGTGGTCGTGGTCCCGGACGCGACGGGCGGCCAGTTCGAGAACCCGCTGTGCGCGGACTCGCGACGCACCCGCGCCGCGACCTATCTCGCGGAGGACGTGCCCGCGTGGGTGCGGCAGAACCTCGCGGTGGACACCGCGCCGCAGGCCTGGGCGGTCGGCGGCTACTCCTACGGCGGCACCTGCGCGCTGCAGCTGGCCACCCGGTTCCCCGACGTCTTCCGCACCTTCTTCGCGCTCTCCCCGGAGGCCGAGCCGGACCTCGGCGGCGGGCGCGAGCGTACGATCCGCGACGCCTTCGCGGGCGACCGCGCCGCGTACGCCCTCGCGAACCCGATGACGCAGCTCTCGCTGCGCCGCTATCCGGACTCGGCCGGGGTGCTGGTCGCGGGCATCGACGACGCCGCGTCGACCGCCGCCGCGCAGACGGTGGCCGCGGCGGCCGGCCGGGCCGGGATGGACGTCCGGACCCTGCGCCTGCGCGGCGGGCACGACTTCACCGTCTGGTCGGGCGGGTTGACGGCCGAACTGGACCGGCTCGACCGCCGCTTGGGCCTGCCGGGCTGAGAAGGACCGGCCCGTCACGCTCGGCGGCGACGGGCGCACCCCTGGCCGGACGCACGGCCCACGAATCCGGCCGCACGATGCGCAGTCTCGGCGTTCGCCGACGCGTGATGAGTCATTCTGTTGAAATGATGCAGACGCCGGACCGCACACCGGTACCCGTCGCACCGAAGGAGGTCCGGACCATGGCCAGGTTCTCGTTACGGGGTCTGTACGACGAGATCGAGCGGAGGATCACGCCGCCCGTGGAGTCCGTCGTCCACTCCGACGAGTTCGCGGCCACGATGAAGATCGTCGGCCGCACCCGCGACGCCATCGGGGGCAGGATCGACGCCGTCGGCGCCACGGTCCTGCACGCGGTGAACCTCCCGGCCGGCTCGGACATCCGCAAGCTCCGCCGCCAGGTGGGCGACCTGGACTTCGAGATCCGCCGCCTCCGGAGGGAACTCGCAGAGCGGGACGACAGCGACCGCACACCCGGCGGGGAGGACTGACGTGGGCGTGACCGACGGTCCGCGGGGCGCACTCGACCGGGTCCGCCAGGAGATCGAGCGCAACGCCCTGCGCGCCCGCAACGGCATCAAGATGGCGGCGGGCCTGACCGCCCCGCGGATCGGCGCGTCCCCGCGCGACGAGGTGTGGCGGGACGGCCGCGCTCGGCTGTTCCGGTACCGCAACGACGAGGTCCGGCACCGGCCTCCGCTGCTCATCGTGTTCAGCCTGGTCAGCCGCAGCTACATCCTCGACCTCACCCCGGGGAACAGCTTCGTCGAGCACCTCCTCGGTGCCGGATTCGACGTGTACCTCCTCGACTGGGGCGTGCCCGACGAGCGCGACTCGGCGAACGGCCTGGAGTACTACGCGGACGCCGCGATCCCCGCGGCGATCCGCGAGACCTGCCGCAGGTCGGGCACCGACGAGGTGAACCTGCTCGGCTACTGCTTCGGCGGGAACCTGACGCTGTTGCACGCCGCGCACCACCCCGACTCCCCGATCCGCAGCCATACGGTCGTGGCGTGCCCCGTCGACTACAGCGAGATGCCCTTCAGATCCGTGCTGACCAGCAGCCCGGAGGACCTGGAGCGGGCCCTCGGCGAGGACGGCAACGTGCCCGCCGACGTGGTGTACGGCGCATTCCGCTCGCTCAAGCCCGTCGCGGAGCTCACCGGCTACGTCGACCTGCTCGAGCGGATGTGGAGCGACGAGTACGTCGCCGCGTACCAGGCGATGAACGGCTGGGGCACGGACCACGTGCCGCTCCCCGGCGGCGTCGCCCGGCAGATGGCCACCATGCTCAGCGCCAACAACGGCTTCATGTCGGACCACCTGTTCCTCGGTGGCGACCGGGTGCACCTGTCGGACATCCGGACCCCGTTCCTCGCGGTCGTCGGCGAGAAGGACCACATCGTGCCCATCGCCGCGGCCAGCCCCGTCATGGACCTGGTCGGCGCCGAGGACAAGACCGAACTGCGCCTGAAGGGCGGGCACATCGGTCTCGTCGTCGGGCGCACCGCCGCGAAGACCACCATTCCGACCATCATCGAGTTCCTGATCGACAAGAGCGAGGCCGTCCGATGACCGACACCATCATCCGCACAGTCACTCCCGGCGACGAGGCCGCGCTCGCGGCGATGTTCGCGGGCCTGTCGGAGCGCGATCGCACCGTCATCCGGGAGGACCTGACGGGCCCCACGACCGGCATCGCCGACGGACCCGGGCTCCGGTGGGTCGCGACGACCGAGGACGGCACCGTCGACGGCTACGCGGCGCTGACCAGGCTGCCCGGGTGGTCCGACCACGTCGGCGAGCTCCGGCTCGTGGTCGGGGCCGCCCGGCGCGGCAGCGGAATCGGCCGGCGCCTGGTCCAGGAGGCGTTGCGCGCCGGGATCGCGGCGGGTCTGACGAAGGTGATGATCGAGCTCGCGACCGACGAGGAACGCGTCCTGACGATGTTCAGCGAGCTCGGATTCACCGGCGAGGCGCTCCTGCGCGACCACATCCGCGGCCGCGACGGCGAGCTGCGCGACCTGATCGTCCTGGCCCACCACGCCCACGAGTCCGCGGAAGCCATCGGCCTCATCGGCGTGGCCGACGACCTCGCCTGACCACCCGCACCACCCACCCGTACCTGAGGAGAACGATGACGAACCCCCTGGACCTGTTCCGGCTCGACGGTCGGGTGGCGGTGGTCACCGGCGCGTCGAGCGGCCTCGGCGTCGGCTTCGCGCGCGCCCTCGCGTCGGCCGGAGCCGACGTGGTGCTCGCCGCCCGGCGCACGGACAAGCTCGCGGACACGGCCCGCCTCGTCGAGGGCCTCGGCCGCCGCGCGCTGCCGGTGTCCTGCGACGTGGCCGATCCCGACGCGTGCACCGCGGTCGCGGATGCCGCGATGGCCGAGTTCGGCCGCGTGGACGTGCTGGTGAACAACGCCGGCGTCGCCACCGCGGTGCCCGCGCTCCGGGAGGCCCCGGACGACTTCCGCCGCGTCATCGACGTGAATCTGAACGGCACGTACTGGATGGCGCAGGCCGCGGCGCGGGTGATGGAACCGGGCAGCTCGATCATCAACATCGCCAGCGTCCTGGGCCTGACCAGCGTCCTCATGCCCCAGGCCGCGTACTCGGCGTCGAAGGCGGCGGTCGTCGGCCTCACCCGCGACCTCGCGCAGCAGTGGGGCGCGCGCCGCGGCATCCGCGTCAACGCCCTCGCGCCCGGGTACTTCTCCTCCGAGATGACCGACGAGTTCGAGGACGGCGTGCTCGAGAAGTTCGTCCTGCCCCGCACCGTACTGGGCCGGCTCGGCGCCGAGGGCGAACTGGACCCCGCACTGCTCTTCCTGGCGAGCGACGCGTCCACCTACGTCACCGGCGTCACCCTGCCGGTCGACGGCGGAATGCTGACGAACTGAGGCGAGATGACCACGATCGACGCGGTACCGGCCCCCGGACGGGCCCTCCTGACCACCGACTACGCCCGCGCGCTCTGGGAGGGCGGGGCGCTCGCCTGGACGTGGCCAGCGCTGCTGCGCGCCCCCGGCGGCGACGGCCGGCCGGTCCTCGTCCTCCCCGGGCTCGGTACCTCGGACCTGAGCACCACCACTCTGCGGCACACCCTGCGCCGACTCGGGTACCGGGTCCACGGATGGCGGCTCGGGACGAACATCGGGCCGTCGGAGAAGATCCTGCGCGGCATGCCCGAGCGGCTGCGGTCCATCGCCGAGGCGGAGGGCCCGGTCACGCTCATCGGGTGGAGCCTGGGCGGCATCTACGCCCGCCGCCTGGCGCGCGAGCACCCCGATCTCGTGCGCCAGGTGTTCACGCTGGGCAGCCCGTTCCGGCTCACGAACCATGGGCAGAGCAACGCCCGCCTCGTCTACGAGTTGTTCGGGCGGTGGCACGCGGAGGAACTGGGGCTCCCCCTCGAGCCCGACGGAGCGCCGCTCCCCGTCCCCGCGGTGGCGATCTACAGCCGCCTCGACGGGATCGTTCCGTGGCGACTGTGCCGGGACCCGGCACCGTCGGCGGAGAACATCGAGGTGCTGGGCTCGCACCTGGGCATGGGCGCCAACCTCGCGGTGCTGTGGGCCCTGGCCGATCGGCTCGCGACCCCGCCCGGCGGCGCGGCGTTCCGGCCGCCGCCGGCGCTGCGGTTCGCCTTCCCCCGTCCGGCCGCGTCGGGGTCGTGACGCCCTCCGGCGGAACAGAACCCGGCCGCGCCACCCGCGAGCGCCGGGACGCGGTGATCGCGCGGGCCGCGCAGATGTTCCTCGCCGGGGAGCGGATCGAGATGAACGAGTTGGCCGCGCACGCCGGGGTCAATCGCAACACCCTGTTCCGGTGGTTCGGCGGTCGGGACCGGATCATGGGCGAGGTCGTCTGGTCCATCACGGAGCCCGCGCTCGATCACGTCATCCGCACCGCCGCCGGCGAGGGCGCCGTGCGGATCGCGAACGTCCTCGGCGACTTCTCCTCCGTCGCCAACCGCGGATCGGCGTTCGCGCCCTTCGTCCGGCGCGAACCGGAACGGGCCTTCCGGGTGATGACCACGCGGGCGGGTGGTGTCCAGCACCGCATTCTCGAACGGATCGTCGCGGTGATCGACGACGAGGTCGCCGCCGGCCGCTACACCCCCGAGCTGCCGGTCGACCTGCTCGCGTACGTCCTTCTGCGCACCGCCGAGGCGTTCGTGTACTCCCCGATCATCACCGGCGAGGCCCCCGATTCCGAGAAGGTCCGCCTGTCGTGCGCCGCGCTGCTCGGCGTCGCGTCGCACTTCCTGCCCGCCGCGGTCGACGGCGCGTGACCCTCGCTCAGGTCCCGACCAGCGCGGCCGCCGCGAAGTCCCCGGCGTGCGCGAACGCGGCGAGCACCACGTCCTCCCCGGGACCGATCCGCCCGTCGGCGCGGGCGGTGGCGAAGGTGTGCGGGACGCCGACGGCGAAGAGATTGCCGCACTCGTCGAAGGTGTCGGGATGCCGCTCCGGCGGGAGCTCGAGCGCCTCGCGCCAGTTGCGCAGGAAGGTGCGGTTCGGCTGATTGGTGACGAGGTGGCCGACGTCGGGGCCGCGCAGCCCGCCCGCCGCGGCGGCCGCCAGTGCGACCTCCGGGACGAGCCGGTTGCCGCGGGCGAGCACCTTGGCGATCTTGGCCTCGGTGAAGCCGACGTGCAACTGCCCCTCCCCGGCCTCCCAGTACTTGCGGGGCGGTTCCACGGCGGCGGTCATGTCGCCCGCGTACTCGCTGTGCTGCGCGCACACCACCTCGCGCACCTCGAGACCGCCGGCCTGCGGATCGGCGACGACGAGGGCCGCGGCGGCACCGTCACCGGGAATGGCGGCCTGCGGCAGGTTCCGCACCCGGTCCTGGGTGAAGACGTTCCCGGCGGCGTTGGTGGCGGTGAGCAGCAGCGCCGAGCGGGCGGTGCCGGCGGCGAACATGGTGCGCGCGAGCTGCAGCATGAGGAGGAAGGCCGCGCAGCCTCCGTTGTGCAGATCCAGGACCAGCGACGGCCGCGTGCCGAGCCGCCGCGCGACGTCGCCGCCGCAGCCGACGACGGGCAGGTCGGGCAGCTGGGAGTGGCTCAGCACGACGTCGGCCTGCAGGGCCTCGTCGCCCACCTGCTCTCCCAGCCGGTCGATCGCCGCGCACATCAGGTCGACGTTCGACTCCCCCGCCGCCGCGTGGTGTCGGTACGCGGGCGGAGCGAACATCGGGTTCGAGGTGAGCGTGCGGCTGTCAGCGTCGGCGTACTCGCGGAAGTAGTCGGCGGAGACCCGGTTCTCGGGCAGGTACGACGCGAGCCCGACGATCCGCGGGTTCACCGGTCCATCCATTCGGGCCGGACCGGCTCGCCGTGCGCGTGCCGGTGTTCGGCGATCGCCTTGAGATTCTCGAGCTCCATCTGGTGGCCGGCGCCGAAGGTGTCCCACAGGTCTCCGACCCACACCGGGCGGTCGGGCGGCGCCGTCTCGGGGTACGGGTTCTCGTCGTAGAAGGGGTGATGGCAGTTGACCCACAGCACCACCGAACCGGGGCGGTTCAGCACGAGCTGCGCGTCGACGATCCGCATCAGGTAGATCATCCAGAGGTGCTGTCCCTGGTCCCAGGCGCAGTGGTAGTCGACGGTCCGCGCGTCGGGCTGGGCGACGGTGCGCGTGTAGATCTCGGTGTCGGCGCCGAGCATGTCGCGGGCCACCCACAGGCCCGGCTCGTCGGTCTCGCGGAAGCCGCGCAGGCTGTACGTCCACTCCTCGAGCGAGCGGGTGTCGGAGAGCCAGTCGTACAGCTCGTCGGGCGGGGCGTCGACGTACGACTGCACGGGGCAGAAGTCGCCGTAGATCTGCTGGTGCGGGTACACCGACCGCATGCGGTCGACGAGGATCGGCTGCGCCACCGGGCGCGGATGACTCTCGATCCGGATGGTTCCCTCGATGTCGATGGCCGGGATCATGAATGCTCCTTCGCGGTGTCGGGCAGCAGCGCTGCGAACGGGGGGATCTCCGCGGGGTCGGTCCCGATCTCCAGGCACGACGGTCCGCCGGACGAGCGGGCCAGCAGTTCGGCCGCGGCGGCGCGCGCACCGTCGGGAGTGACCGCGGAGCGGACGGGCAGCGTCGGGAACATCGCGGCGAGGCCGTCCCCGATCCGGCTGGGCCGGAACCGGTTGATGGTGGGCAGGTCGGGGAAGAACCGGCCCTCGCGGACGACGCACATGCCGTGCGCGTCGTTGTTGAGCACGACGAGCAGGACCGGCGCGCGGGCCTCGATCGCGGTGTGGATCTCCATGCCGTGCATGAAGAACGCGCCGTCGCCGGCGAGGATCACGGTGGGGCGGCCGGTGGCGATCGCGGCGCCGATCCCGGCCGCGATGCCGTGCCCCATGCCGCCCATGCCGAGCGCGACGAGGAACCGCTTCCCGGTGCCGAGCGGCAACCGGTGCACCGCGGCCGCGCCGGCGTTGCCGGCGTCCGCGAAGACCAGCGCGTCGCGCGGGATCACTCCGGCCAGCGAGTCCACCGCGTCGGCACAGGTCATCACGCCGGATCCACTCCGGGGCACGACGATCGGCTCGGGCGCGGCCCGGGTCCACGGCTCCCGCCGGCAGGGGCCGGCTTCCGCGGCGAGAGCCCGGGTGTAGGCGGCGAGGTCCCGCACGGACTCGTGCGCGGTGACCTCGCGCAGGGGCGGTTCCGCTCCGACGTGCACGGTGCACGTGACGTCCATCGTCGCGTCCAGGCCGGTGCGGTCCATGAGGTCGAGTTCGGTGCCCAGCGCCAGGATGAGATCGGACTCTGCGGCCGCGCGCACCACCGACGGGTGCCCCATCACGCCGGCGACGCCCACGACCCCGTGCCGAGGCGCGGCGTCGCGGCCGTTGGGGCCCACGGCGATCACCGCGCCGGTCGCGGCGGCGAGATCCGCCACCGGGCCGGCCAACCGTGCCCGGGACGCGGCTTCGCCGAGCAGGATCAGGGGCCGGCGGGCGGCCCGGAGCGTGCGGATCACCTCGTCCGACGGTGCGGGCGCCGGCTGCCGGACGGGCGTGCGGGCCGGCAGCGCGGGGCAATCGGCGACCTGCACGTTCTTGGGCAGCAGCAGCGCCGCGGGGAGTCCGCGCTCGAGGCAGTCGAGCGCACCGTCGAGCGCGGGACGCAGGTCCTCGGGCGCGGAGACCTTCGCCGCGAAACCGGTGACCCCACGCAGCACACCGAGGAGGTCGACGGTGCGCGGCGGGGCGCACATGTCCTGGAAGGCGCCGCGCCCCTCGGCGGCGGTCGGCGGGCTGCCGATCAGCGCCAAGACCGGGACGCGCGACTGGTGGGCCTCGGCGAGCGCGGGGACGCAGTTCATGGCCGCGCCGCCCGAGGTCGCGATGAGGCAGGCGGGCCGCCCGGTCATGCGGGTGGACCCGTCGGCCATCGCCCCGGCACCGAACTCGTGCTTGGCGATGGTCGCCGTGAGGCGGCGGTCGGCGGGCGCGCGGAGCAGCGCGGCGAACAGGTCCTCGGAATTGGCCCCGTGAATGCCGTATGCGTGGCGAAACCCATACGCATACAAAGCATTTGCAATCCGGTCCGCGACCTTTGAAGGCACAAACCTCACAGTAGGCCGCTGTGATGCCGATCACAACAGAGCAGGCGAACGGCGTCCGCTTAAGCGCGCTGCGCCCCCAGTCGGTGCGCGAAGGCCTCGGCCTCCGCGAGATCCTCGGCGCCGGGGTGGCCCCTGTTCATGCCGCCGACCAGCCCGAACGGGCCCATCGTGTCCAGCCCGCGGCAGTGGAAGACCTCCGGTGCGAGCTGGAATCCCGCGTCCGTCAGCAGGTCGGCGAGGTTCCGGGTGTAGCGACGCAGGGGCGTCTCCGGCAGGCCGCTCGTAGCGTAGACGAAGGCGGCGCCCCGCGGCTTCGCGGCGAGGCCGCGGACGAGCCGCAGCAGCTCGGGATCGAAGGACATCCAGTAGACGCCCGAGCCGAATCCGACCAGGTCCGCCGCGTCGATCTGCGCCGCGGTCACTTCCCCGGGCGCCACGACGGGCGCGCCCAGCACCCCGCCGATCCGATCCGCCACCTTCCGGGTGTTGCCGTGATGCTTGGACGCGCAGATCACCAGTGCCGACATGACCCCATCGTGACACGGGTCAGCGACCCCCCGCTCCGGGTCACCGTTCCACCTCCATCCGGACGATCAGACGGTCCCGCGAATCGCGGTATCGGGCATCCGCCCGTCGGTTAGCGTTGCAATCGCAATCGAATCGACACCAGGGTAAGGCGAACACCGACGATGAAGAAACTCATGAGCGCGCTCCTCGTTACGACCTCGGCGATCGCGATGGGATGGGCGGGATCCGGCGTCGCCGCCGCGGCGCCGCTCCCCGTCCGATGGGACACCCTCAGCGCGATCGGACCGGGCCTGTTCCCCGAGAACGCCCCTGCCGGAGCGAATGTTCCGTGCCGGCCCAGCGCTGCGCACCCGAATCCCGTGGTCCTCGTCAATCCGACCTTCGCGAATCAGGCCCTGGCGTACTCCGCCGGGGCGCCGTACCTCAAGAACGCCGGCTACTGCGTCTACACCTTCAACCACGGCAACCCCGCGTACCTCTCGGAGACGCCGATCCAAGCGGTGGACGACATCCGCCGCAGCGCGGAAACGCTCCGGGCCAAGGTGCGCGACGTTCTGCGGCAGACCGGCGCGACGAAGGTCGATCTGGTGGGGCACTCGCAGGGCGGCGGCATCCTTCCGGCCTACTACATCAACGTTCTCGACGGCACGAAGTACGTCGACAAGTACGTCGGCATCTCGCCCAGTCACCACGGCACGTCACTCTCGACGGTCGGCCTCCTCCAGCCCGTGTTCGGCCCGGTCGGGCCCGGCGTGATGAAGATCCTCGAAGTGGTCGCACCGGCATTGACCCAGCAGGCGATCAGCTCCGACCTGGCGGCGCAGGTGTACGGCAAGGGCGACACCCGGCCGGGCATCACCTACACGACGATCGTGACGAGCTTCGACCAAGTGGTGACGCCGGTGTCGCGGCAGTTCCTCTCCGGCGACGCGGTCACCAACATCACGCTGCAGGACGGCTGCCCCACGGACTGGTCCGAGCACCTCTCCACCGCCTTCAATCGCCGAGCCTGGAATCACGTGCTCAACGCGCTGGACCCGAAGCACGCGAAGCCGGTGCGCTGCGAGGCCGTCGCGCCGTACTTCGGTTCCGAACCGCAGCCCTGGGCCTTCGACATGGCGGCGCTGGAGCGATTGGCACGGAAGTAGCGCTTCGCGGCCGGTTCAGCGGTCAGCGGGCTTCGGCGCCCGGCCCCGGCCGGACGGCACGGTAGCGGGTCCGGTCGTGGGTCGGTATCGGGTGTTCATCCGATATGCCCGGGGCGGCGAGTTGCCTAGCGTTCGAACCGGACCGGACACGAAGGAGCCACCATGACCACTTCCGACGCCATCGACCTCGCATGGACCAGCGCCACCGACCTCGCAGCCCTCGTCGCCGGCGGCGGCGTCCGCGTACGCGACGTCGCCGAAGCCGCGATCGACCGGGTCGAGCGGATCAATCCCTCGATCAATGCGATCGTCCACTTCGACGCCGATCGGGTCCGCGCCGACGCCGCGGAGCTCGACCGGCGCCGCACAGCGGGCGAGGACCTCGGGCCGCTCGGCGGCGTGCCGTACACGATCAAGGACCTCACGGCGCAGAAGGGACTGCCCCTCACCTTCGGGATGCTGCCGATGAGGGATCAGGTCGCGGAGGCGGACGCGCCGATCGTGGAGCGCCTGTCCGCGGCGGGCGGGCTCTTCCTGGGACGCACCAACACCCCCGAGTCCGGCTACTACGGCGGCACCGACAATCACCTGTTCGGCCCCACCCAGAACCCGTGGCGCACGGGCTACACCCCCGGCGGCTCGTCCGGCGGCGCGGCGGCGGCGGTGGCGGCCGGTCTCGGGCCGCTCGCCGAGGGCAGCGACGGGGCCGGCTCGGTACGGATCCCCGCGGCACTGTGCGGCGTCGTGGGCCTCAAACCCACCGCGGGGCTCGTGCCCCAGACGATCCTGGCCGGCCGCTTCTATGAGTGGGCGTATCACGGGCCCATCACCCGGACCGTCGCCGACGCCGCCCTCATGCTCGACGTGATCTCGGGCGCCGACCGGCGGGATCCGATGTCCTTCCCCCGGACCGGCCCGTCTTTCGCTTCCGCGGTACGGGAGGCGACCGCGGAGGGACTCCGCGTCGCCTACTCCCCCGACCTGGGGTTCGGGCGGGTCGACCCCGAGGTCGCGCGGATCTGCGCCGCGGCCGTCGACCGGCTCGCGGACGCCGGGGCGACGGTGACCGAGGCGACGCCCGCCTGGGGCGACCCCGAGGAGGCGATGTGGAACGGCGTTTGGGTTCCCGGCTTCGCCGCCGAGCACGACCTGCTCGACTGGGAGGCCGCGCGCGGCACGGTCGACGATGAGCTGATCGAGCTCATGCGAGAGGGCGAGCGCCTGACCGGCGTCGACGTGGGTCGCGCCGACCTCTACCGCGGTGCTATGTGGGACACGTACGCGACCTTCATGGAGGACTACGACGTGCTGATCTCGCCGACGCTCTCGACGGCGGCGTTCCCGAACGACCGGTTCGCCCCGGAGTGGCTCGACGGCGAGCCGCTCCGACGGCGGCTCCTCGGCTGGCTGCTGACCTACCCGTACAACATGCTCACCGCCCCGGCGCTGACCGTGCCCGCGGGCTTCACGGCGGACGGTCTACCGGTCGGACTCCAGATCGCCGGCGGCCACCACGCCGACGCGGTGGTCCTCGGCGTCGGGGCGGTTGTGGAGCGGCTCAACCCGTGGGCCGATACCACCCCCGCGCTCGCGGATTGACGCGACAATAGGGCGATGACCCCGTCCCCGGTGGTACTGCAGGACCGCGTCGCGTGGCTCATCGAGCTCACCCGCGCGGCGCTGCCCAGCGCCGCCGGGGCCCTCGGCCTCCGGCCCACTGCACGAGCGGCGATACGGCCCGTGATCACCTGGGGTTACCGCGCCCCGGTCGAGCGATTCCTCTTCACCGACTTCGTGGAGACCGATCCCGGATTCGCGGCGGTGGTCGCGGCGCCCGAACGCCCCCTGTTCTGGCAGGACCTCCCCGGATTCCGGAACGGGGCCACAGCCCGGTCGCTGCTCGCGCCCGCAGGATTCCGCGAGGGAACGTCGATGGCGTTGACGAACGGGACCGAGCTGATCGGGGCGATGCACCTCAGCTTCGACAGCCCCGACGTTCCCGCGCACGCCCGCGGGTTCCTGGCGTGCCTGCGCCCGCAGCTGATCGAGCTGGCGCGGAGTGTCACCGAACCGGCGCGCGCCGCCCTGACGGCGCGGGAGCTCGATGTGCTGCGACTCCTGGCCGACGGTGCGACCAATCGCCGCATCGCGGGAACGCTGGGGATCGCCCTGTCCACCGTCGGGTCGCACGTCGAGCACATCTACACCAAGTTAGGCGTATCGAGTCGCGCCGCCGCCGTGGCCGCCGGCGCCCGTGACGGACTCCTGCGGTGACGCGCCTGCGGCCGCGGTGAATTCACGGCTCAGCAGCGGTACGAGGCCGAATCCGGCGTCCCGGTCACCTCAGCCGTGGATTCACGGGCGCGAGGAGTGACCGTCGAAGGCGTCGAGGATGCGCTGCGCTGCCAGCGCGGGCGTCAGCGAGCCGTCCTGCACGGACGCCTCGACCTCGGACCGGACGGAGCGGACACCGTCGGAGTGCTCGACCCGGCCGAGGATCGCGTCCCGGACCATCGTCCACGTCCAGTCGACCTGCTGCTGCCGGCGACGACGGTCGAACTCCCCCGCCTCCTGCAGCGTGCTGCGGTGCCGGAGCACGGCGTCCCAGAACTCGGGGATACCGGTGCCCTCGACCGCGCTCTGGGTGAGCACGGGCGGGCGCCACAGCGAGCCGCGCGGGTGGATCAGACGCAGCGCGCTCGAGAGCTCGCGCGCGGCGACGCGCGCCTCCACCACGTGGTCGCCGTCGGCCTTGTTGACGGCCACCACGTCGGCGAGCTCGAGCACGCCCTTCTTGATGCCCTGCAGCTGATCGCCGGTGCGCGCGAGGGTCAGGAAGGTGAACGTGTCGACCATGTTCGCGACGGTCACCTCGGACTGGCCGACGCCGACGGTCTCGACCAGGATCACGTCGAAGCCGGCGGCCTCCATGAGCACCATCGTCTCGCGCGTGGCCTTCGCGACGCCGCCGAGCGTGCCCGAGGTGGGCGACGGCCGGATGTAGGCGCGCGGGTTCACGGCGAGGGTGCCCATGCGGGTCTTGTCGCCCAGGATGGAGCCGCCGGTGCGGGTGGACGACGGGTCCACCGCGAGCACGGCGACCTTGTGCCCCAACGAGATCAGGTGGTTGCCCAGCGCCTCGATGGTGGTCGACTTCCCCACCCCGGGCACGCCGGTGATCCCCACGCGGGTGGCGATCGGCGCGTCCGGTCCCGGGGTCACCTCGAGCAGGAGCTCCTGCGCGCGGGCCTGGTGGTCGGGGCGCCGGGACTCGACGAGGGTGATGGCGCGCGCCAGCACGGCGCGCTTGTCGGCCCGGACCCCGTCCGCGAGTTCGGCGACAGTGATCACGCCAGCTGGTACCCCAGCTTGTTCCCGAGCTCGTGCAGCAGGTTCACCGCGGCGTCGGCGATGACGGTGCCGGGCGGGTAGATCGCCGAGGCGCCCGCCGCGTACAGCTCGTCGAAGTCGCCGGGCGGGATGACGCCGCCGACGACGATCGTGATGTCCGGGCGGCCGACCTCCGCGAGCGCGTCGCGCAGCGCGGGAACCAGCGTGAGGTGGCCGGCCGCGAGGCTCGACACACCGACGACGTGCACGTCGTTGTCGGCGGCCTGCTGCGCGACCTCCTCGGGCGTGGAGAACAGCGGGCCCACGTCGACGTCGAAACCGAGGTCGGCGAAGGCGGTGGCGATCACCTTCTGGCCGCGGTCGTGGCCGTCCTGGCCCATCTTGGCGATGAGCACGCGGGGGCGACGACCGTCGGCCTCCTCGAACTTCTCGACCAGCTCGGTGGCCGTCTGGATGTTGCCGGCGGCGCCGGCCTCGTCGCGGTACACGCCACTGAGCGTACGGATCTCGGCCTGGTGGCGGCCGTAGACCTGCTCCAGCGCGTCGGAGATCTCGCCGACGGTGGCCTTGGCCCGCGCCGCGTCGATCGCGAGCGCCAGGAGGTTGTTCTCCATGCCGCCCTCGGCGGAGCCCGCCGCGCGGGTCAGGTTCGCCAGGGCGACCTTGACCGCCTCGGGATCGCGCTCGGCGCGGAGCTGCTCGAGCTTCGCGAGCTGCTCCGTGCGGACCTTGGAGTTGTCGACCTTGAGGAGTTCGATCGCGGTGTCCTCGGCGACCTGGTACTTGTTCACGCCGATCACCGGCTGGCGGCCCGAATCGATGCGCGCCTGGGTCCGGGCCGCGGCCTCCTCGATGCGCAACTTCGGGATGCCCTCGCTGATGGCCTTCGCCATGCCGCCGTGCTCGGCGACCTCGCGGATGTGCGCGCGGGCCCGCTCGGCGAGCTCGTGGGTGAGCGTCTCGACGTAGTAGGAGCCGCCCCACGGGTCGATCGGCCGGGTGGTGCCGGACTCCTGCTGCAGGACGAGCTGCGTGTTCCGGGCGATGCGGGCGGAGAAGTCCGTGGGCAGCGCGATGGCCTCGTCGAGCGCGTTGGTGTGCAGCGACTGGGTGTGGCCCTGGGTGGCCGCCATGGCCTCGACGCACGTGCGCGCGACGTTGTTGAAGACGTCCTGCGCGGTGAGCGACCAGCCCGAGGTCTGCGAGTGCGTGCGCAGCGAGAGGGACTTGCTGTTCTTAGCGTCGAACTCGGCGACGAGCTCGCTCCACAGCAGCCGCGCGGCGCGGAGCTTCGCGACCTCCATGAAGAAGTTCATGCCGATGCCCCAGAAGAAGGACAGGCGCGGCGCGAACTTGTCCACGTCGAGGCCCGCGTCGATGCCGGCCTTGATGTACTCGACACCGTCGGCCAGCGTGTACGCGAGCTCCAGATCGGCCGTGGCCCCGGCCTCCTGGATGTGGTAGCCGGAGATCGAGATCGAGTTGAACTTCGGCATCATCTGCGAGGTGTACCCGAAGATGTCCGAGATGATCCGCATCGAGGGCGCGGGCGGATAGATGTAGGTGTTGCGCACCATGAACTCTTTGAGGATGTCGTTCTGGATGGTGCCCGCGAGCTTCTCGGGGCCCACGCCCTGCTCCTCGGCCGCCACCACGTAGAGCGCGAGGATCGGCAGGACCGCGCCGTTCATCGTCATCGAGACGGAGACGCCGCCCAGGTCGATGCCGTCGAACAGCTGCCGCATGTCGAGGATCGAGTCGATCGCCACGCCGGCCATGCCCACGTCGCCGGTGACGCGCGGGTGGTCGGAGTCGTAGCCGCGGTGCGTCGCCAGGTCGAACGCGACCGAGAGCCCCTTCTGGCCGGCGGCCAGGTTGCGCCGGTAGAAGGCGTTCGACTCGGCGGCGGTGGAGAAGCCCGCGTACTGCCGGATCGTCCACGGCTGGTTGACGTACATCGTGGGGTACGGGCCGCGGATGAAGGGCACCGCGCCCGGGTACGAGTCGACGGGGTAACCGGCCTCGGCGACCGCGTCGCGGTCCGCGCGGGTGTAGACCGGCTTGACGTCGATGCCCTCCGGGGTGGTCCAGGTGAGCTGGTCCGGCGTGTAGGCGTACGCCGCGGCCG
Organism: Tsukamurella ocularis; assembly: GCF_965138335.1. Classification (GTDB taxonomy): domain Bacteria; phylum Actinomycetota; class Actinomycetes; order Mycobacteriales; family Mycobacteriaceae; genus Tsukamurella; species Tsukamurella ocularis_A. The sequence continues at coordinate 296,010 of NZ_CBCSDV010000002.1, read as the reverse complement.
ACGCGTCGACGAAGGCGTCCACGTCCGCGCTCGACGGCGCGGCGCCGGGCAGCTCCTCGAACGGGACGTCGGCGAAACTGCCGATGGTGGTGTCGGTCATCTCATGCCCCCAGCCGGGTCAGCAGATCGTCGAGCGCGGCGGCGGCGTCGATCTTCGCGTGCAGGTAGATGTCGATGAGGCCGTCGTCGACGGTGCCCGGCGCGCCGGCGAGCAGCACGAGGGCGCCCTCCTCGCGCAGCGAGCGGGCCAGGCCCTCGCCCTCCGCGGCGTAGCCGGCGTCGGAGCCCGCGAGGGCGGCGATCGTCGCGCCCGGCGAGCCGTCCAGCGTGGCGGCGCCGGCGGCCTGCTCGGCCGCGTCCAGCACCGTCTCGATGCCGCCGGAGGCCAGCAGGTTGGTGAGGAAGGTCGACCGGCCGTTGTGCTGCGCGACGGTGCCGATGGTCACCATCCGGACCCGCGGCCGGACCCCGTGCTCGCGCAGGAAGGCGTCGGAGCGGGTGCGCAGGGCCTCGAAGGGCGCGGCGTAGGACCGCACGACGGGGCCGTTCGTCGCGGCCGACGGTGCCACGGGCGGCTCGGCCAGGTTCGGGAACTCGTTGACGCCGGTGAGCTTGCGGGCCCGCCGGGCGACCGCGGCGTCGCGGCGGTCCGCGGACTCACCGAGCTGCGTGGCGATGCTCTCCTCCGCGGCGCCGCGGGCGAAACCGCCCGCGCCCTCGACGGTCTGGAAGACGCCCCACGCCGCGCGGGCGAGATCGTCGGTGAGCGATTCGACGTGCCACGAGCCGGCGCCCGGATCGACGACGCGGCCGAGGTTCGACTCCTCGAGCAGCAACAGCTGGGTGTTGCGGGCGATGCGTCGGGCGAAGGCGGGCGAATAGCCCTCGACGCCGGCGGGCAGGGCCTCGTCGTAGTCGAGCGTGGTCACGTAATCGGCGCCGCCCAGGCCCGCGCCGAAGGCGGCGACGGTGGTGCGGAGCAGGTTCACCCAGGGGTCGCGCTGCGTGGTCGCGGCCAGCGAGGTCACGGCGTGCACGGGGGCGTTCCCCGCCTCCGGGGCGCCGAGGTGCTGCGCGACGCGGGCCCAGACCGTGCGCCAGGCGCGGATCTTGGCGAGGGTGAGGAACTGGTCGTCGGTGGCGGCCAGGCGGATCGTGAGCTGGCGCAGCGCGGCGGCGGTGGTCAGGCCCGCGGCGGTCAGGGCGCGCACGTGGTCGAGCCCGGCGGCCGCGGCGAGGCCCAGTTCCTGCGCGGCGGTCGCGCCCGCGTTGTGCAGGTCGGCACCGTCGACCACGAGGGCGCGGACGTCCTCGGCGCGGGCGTCGGCGGCGCGGGCGAGCTCGACGGCCTCGTCGACCGAGACGTCGGCACGGCCGACCACCTGCGAGGTGAGCGGAGCGGCGCCCAGGCTGACGCGGACCAGGTCGGCGCGGTAGGCGTCGGACTCGGCGGCCCTGTCGAGGGCGGCGTAGACCTGCGTCGCGGCGTCGGCGGCGCGGCCGCCCGCGGTGAGCAGGATCGGGGCCATGTCCGGGTAGACGCCCTCGAGGAGCGGCGCGGGATCGGGGCGGGTGAGCCACAGCGCGCTCGCGCCGGACTCCAGCGCGCCGAGGACGTCGGCGGCGTCGGTGGTGGCGTCGAAGCGCTCGGCGACCTTCCAGCCCAGGCGCACGTCCGGGGTGGCGTTACCGCCGCGGACGAAGGGGAAGGCGCCGGGCAACGGCGCCTCGGGCAGCTCGTCGCGCTGCGAGTACAGCGGCGCGATCTCCACGCCGTCGTCCTCGGTGAGGGTGGTCAGCGCGACGATCGGATCCTCGGGCGGCGTGCCGCCGCGCGACTTCGCGAGCACGGCGCCGACGGACTCGCGCCATGCCTCGTAGGGACTGTCCACCACGTGGGCCTCCTCACCTGTGGCCGCGCACACGCACGGCCGCGCACCCGCCGTCGCGTCACAACGGCGTCCGAGAACCCACGTTAACCGATTGCGCTTGCTACGCCCCAGTAGGGTCGTCCCGTGGGTGCCAACGAATCTCGGATCCGGCCCGGTGACCGCGGACTGGTGGTCCGAGCGGTCGTCGGCGGCGTCGTGATCCTCGGGCTCGTCGCCCTCGGCATGCTGCTGCCGCACCCCGGCGCGGCCACCGTTCGGGCCTGGGCGGATTCGACCGGGCCGTGGTTCCTCGCGCTGTTCTTCCTCGCCCACACCGTCATCACGGTGTTCCCGATCCCGCGCACGGTGTTCACGGTCTCGGCCGGTTTCCTGTTCGGTCCGGTCGTGGGGATCGCGGTGTGCATGGCGGCGTCGACGGTGGCGGCGTCGATCGCCTTCCTCGGGGTCCGCGAGATCGACCGCCGGCACCCGTCGCGCGTGATCGCGCGGGCCCGGGAGCACCGGGCGTACGCGCCGATCGCCGCGCGGCTGCGCGCCCGGGGCTGGCTCGCGGTGGGGTCGCTGCGGCTCATCGCGGCGGCGCCCTTCTCACTCGTCAACTACGCGTCGGCGCTGTCCCCGGTGCGGTTCTGGCCGTACTTCGCGGCGACGGTGGCGGGCCTCGCGCCCGGCACGATCGCCGTCGTGCTGCTGGGCGACGCGCTGACCGGCGCGTCGTCGCCGTGGCTGGTGGTGATCAGCGGCGTTCTCATGGCGACGGGCATCGCCGGCCTGCTCCTCGACGCCCGCATGCCCGCAAGGCCTGAAGCTTGATTGTCGAATCCGCAAGTAATTGAGCTTGCAGCGATCGCCGGGCGTCGTCGCCCTGCCGCGCTGACTCGTAGAAGATTCGAAATGTCGTACGAGAAAGTCCTTGTCAAGACCTATTATTGTTCGATTCAACAATATAGAATAGAAAGTATGAACTACTCGGACGATGCGTTCACCCTGGGCAGGCGGCTTCTCAACCCGCTGCCACCGATGGTCGGCGGTGCGGTGTGCGGGTTGAGTGCGGCGGGCGCGCTGTCTCGGTTGCGCGTATTGACGGTCGCGCAGAATCGGTTGGAGGCGGAGCGGTCCGCCGTGCTGACCAGACTGTACGAGCTGCGCGATGATGCGCGGCGGGTCCAGGAGGAATCCTCCCGGCGATTCGTCGACGACTGGGACGAATTGCTCGCGGAGGTCGGTGCCGCGCTCGGAACCGGCCGCAGTGCCGCGGACGCGGCGGTCCACCGTGGACTGGATCTGCGCGAGCGCCATCCACGGATGTTCGAGTTGTTCGCCTCCGGGAAGGTGTCGCTGCCGTTGGTGCGGGAGGTGCTGCGCGCGTCGGCGGCCGTCCTCGACGAGGAGGTCGCCCTGGTCTTCGATGAGCGGATCAGCGACTGGCTCGCCGCCCGCAGCGGGCAATCGCTCTCGGTGCGGGCGGTGGCGGACGCAGCGAAGAGTGTCCTGGTCCGGCTCGACCCCGCCGCGGCGCGCGAGACACCCCCGACACCGCCACGGGAGCACCTCGAGTTCCATGCCCGCACGGACGGGCTGGTGGACCTCGAAGCGGTGATGCCGAAGGAGCAGGCGCTCCGCTTGTCCTCACTGGTCGGTCCGGTCGCGCAGTCCGTGTGCAGGGACGACGGCCGCACCCTGGGACAGCGTCAGGTCGCCGCGCTCGTCGCCCTGACCGAGGGCTACGAGAGCCTGGCCTGCCTGTGCGGCAACGAATCGTGCGACCTGCGCGCGGCCCGTCCGAGGACGGGTGCGGTGTCGCAGGAAATCCGGGCCCTGGCCGTGATCGTCCTCAACGACACCGACCTCGCGGATGTCATGGCCGACCCCGCTGACGTCCACGACGACGATGCGACCCCGCCCGAACCCGACCTGTTCGCGCCCGAGCCCGACACCGACGCTGACGCGAGCGATCCCGACTCTCGCGTCGAAGCGGGCCGCGGAGCGGTCCTCCTGACCGAGGATCCGGGCATCACGGGGCCGGTCACCGTCGAACAGGCCAGGAAACTGATCGCCGCCACGCAGACGCAGTGGCGGGTCCTCGGCCGTCGTGACCCGGCGAGCGGCGAGGTCCACGCCCGCGGCGCCGGAGGCTACCGGCCCACCTGGTACCAGCTACTGGTCATGCGCCTGACCTACCCCGCCTGCGTCTTTCCCGGCTGCAGCGTTCCCTCCGATCGCTGTCAGGCCGACCATGTCACCGAATTCGACCACCACGATCCCGCCGAAGGCGGGCCGACGACGGTGGCGGGCCAAGGCACCGCGGGGAACCTGGTACCCCTGTGCGGATTCCACCATCGCATCAAGACCGAAACCGGATGGCTCTCCGACCTGCTACCCGACGGCACCGTCGAATGGCGGCACCCCGCCGGAGGGGTCCACACCGTCCCGCCCGGTACTGCCCGGCAGCTGCTCCCCGGACTCGAGAAGATCATCTGGGACGCGCCCGAACCAACCGGGCGACCGAAACCCAAGAACCCCGACGGACTGGCCACCGCCGCGAAACGGCGCGCGAAGGCCCGCCGCGCCCTCCGCGCCCAGATCCAGCTCTTGCGTGAGGAACACCGCGAACACCGCACCACCGAGGCGGAGGCGCGTGCCCGGGAGCGGGAACGCTCCGAGGCGCACGCGGCCGGATTGGCGTACGACGACACCGCGCCCCTCCGACCGCCACCGTTCTAGTTCACGACATCCCCAACGTTGGCGCGGTCTTGACCGGCTTGAGGTCGAGGCCACGAATGGCGACCACGAGACTGGCGGTCGTCACCGTGCGTGAAGAGGATCTGCGGGTGGTCAACCGTGGCGGGCTCTCTCGTCCAACGCCGGCGAGTGAAGCGTTGACGAATCTCGACGGGCCGGGGCACACCCCGAAGCCGGGCGGCCCGCCTCAGTAGCATCGACACATGGGGCGACGATGACTCCCGAATCCGAGGCCTTCCTGAGGATCAAGCTCACCGCAGATGACGGTGCGCCGTTCACCGTCATGTTCGAGCCGAGTGGGATGACCTACGACCTCGATGGTGGCGGGTTCATGTTCGCCGACGTCGTGGACCCGTTCAGCAACGTGTTCGAACTGGTGAATTGGCAGGGCGGAGTGTCCATCTGGGCGTCCGGGGTTGTGATCACACGCGATGCTGACGGCAAGGAACTGCACCGACTCAACTAGGACATGTCGAGGAGTCCCGGAATATCGACGACGCCGCCGAGGACGTGATCGGCGCCGGCGTCCGAGAGCACCTGCGGGTCGGCCTTGCCGGTGAGCACACCCACGGAGACGGCACCGGCGTTGGTGGCGGCCTGCACGTCGACGGCGGTGTCGCCGGCGGCGAGCACGCGGCGGACGTCGCGGACGCCCGTGCGCTCCATCGCGCGGTGGATCATGTAGGGCGCCGGGCGGCCGGCGGCCACGTCGGAGGTGGTGACCACGGCGTCGACGACGGCGTCGGCACCGTCGCCGATCGTCCAACCGAGCGCAGCGAGCAGCGGGAGGGCGACGGCGTCGTCGAATCCGGTGGTGAGCGCGACCTTGATCCCGCGCCCGCGCAGCGCGGCGAGCGCGGCGGGCACGCCGTCGATGGCGGTGGGCGGGGTCGCGGCGTACGCCTGCTGCAGGCGCTCGCGGAAGCGCGCGAAGCCGGCGTCGACCCGCTCGGGGGTGGGCCCGACGCCGCCGAGGCGGAGCAGGTTGGTGATGGCCTCCACCTTGTCGGTGCCCATCCACACCTGCAGATCGGCCTGCGCGACGGTGGCCCCGCCGTCCTCGACGGCGCCGCGGAGCGCCTCGTAGACGGCACCGCCGTCGTCGATCGTGGTGCCCGCCATGTCCAGCGCGACGAGGTCGATCGGGGCGTTCATGCATCTCTCCTGACGGGGACGGACCGCAGCGCCGGGCTCGGCGCCGCGAAGAGTCGGTTCTCGACGATCACGGTGGTCACGCCGGGCACGTAGCGGTCCTCGGCGTACTCGACGACGTCGCCGGCGGCGTCGGTGGTGGTGCGGCGCACCCGCAGCAGCGGCGCGCCCTCCGGCAGGCCGAGCTGCGCCGCGTCCTCGGCGGTCGCGGCGACGGCGTCGATCTGATGGGTGGAGGCGTAGAGGTCGGCGCCGGCGTCCAGGAGGAAGCGGTTCACCGAGCCCGAGTCGGGGTCGAACTCCATGAGGCGCTTGCCCAGGGCCCAGACGAAGTACATGGTCTCGCAGAGCGCGGGGGCACCGTCGAGCGTGCGGACGCGGCGGAGCTCGAGGACCGGCTCGCCCGGCTCGACCTGGAGGCGCTCGGCGACGTCCGGGGACGCGGGCACGCGCGCCTGAAGGGTGGTGCGCTGGCCGGGTTCCCGGCCCTGTTCGCGAGCCCAGGCGGTGAACGAGCCGAGGGCGCTGGCGCTGTGGCTCGGGACGTTGCGGCGGACGATGGGCGAGCGGCCCTGCCCGCCGACGATCAGCCCCTCCGCACGGAGGGTGGCGAGCGCCTGGCGGACCGGACCACGGGAGGTGCCGAACTCCTCACACAGGAGCGCCTCGCTCGGCGCCTGCTCGCCCTCGGGCCAGCGACCGGAGGCGATGCGCGCGCGGAACTCCGCGGCGAGGCGTTGATGAAGGGGATGAGCTGCAACCACACCACTGAGTATACAAGTGGAAACTCAACCCGCCCGGCCTCACGGTGAACAACGCATGAACGGCCGCAGTACCTGGATGTACAGACGGACAACTTGTATAGACATCATGCGTCCTGTCTTGCCAAGCGGTGCGCCGGGGAGCCACGCTGAGTGCCATGAACACCGCAACGGACGTCCTCGTCGTCGGGGCCGGCGTCGTCGGCCTGGCGCACGCCGTCGAGGCCCTCGAACGCGGCCTGACGGTCACCGTCGTCGAGCGCGACAGCCGCGCCGTGGGCGCCTCCATCCGCAACTTCGGGCACGCGTGCGTCACCGGGCAGTCGGGCGACCTCGCCGATCTCGCTCACCTGGCCCGCGAGCGCTGGCTCGACCTCGACGGGCGCGCGGGCCTCGGTGCCCGCGCCACGGGCGGCCTCGCGGTCGCGCGTCACGCCACCGAGCTCGCCGTCCTCGAGGAGCTCGCCGCCGCCCGCCCCGACGAGGTCGCGCTGCGGACCGCCGACGAGGTCCGCGCCGAGCTCCCCGGTGGCGGCGCCGACGTGGCGGGCGGCGCGGCGCTGCTCGCGGACCTGCGGGTGGACCCGCGGGTCACGGTCGCCCGCCTGGCCGCCTGGCTCGATGCGCAGCCCGGCGCGGACGTCCGATTCGGTACCGCCTACCTGGGCTTCGACGGTACGCGCGCGCACACCAGCCGCGGGCCGATCGAGGCGGAGCGCGTGATCGTCTGCGTCGGGCACGATCTCGATCACCTGTATCCCAGCCTCGCCGAGGAGCACCGGGTCCAGCGGTGCGCCCTGCAGATGGCCCGCGCCGCGGACCCCGGGGCCGACGTCACTCCCGCCGTGCTCACCGCCACCTCGCTGCTGCGCTACCCCGCCTTCGCCGAGACGACCGCCGCAGCCGCGCTCCGCACCCGGATGAAGGAGGACCGGCCCGACCTGCTCGACATCGACGCGAACATCATGTTCACCCAACGCCCCGACGGCACCCTGCTCATCGGCGACTCGCACCACACCGAGCGGACCGTCGACCCGTTCCTCGACGAGGCCGTCACCGAGACGCTCCGCGCCGAAGCCGCCCGCGTCCTGGGCGTCGACGGGTTGCGGATCATCGAGCGCTGGCAGGGCGTCTACGCCTCCAGCTCCCTGCACCCCTACCTCGTCGCCGAACCGGAGGAGCGCCTCAGCGTGCGCATCGTGACCTCCGGCGTCGGCATGACCATCGCCCACGGCCTCGCCCGCCGGCACTTCCCGACCTGACCCGACCGACACCCCGCCNCNCCCTCTCCGCGCTCACGGCCGCGGCCGCGGTCTTCGCGGTCGCCGCGTGCGGCGGCACCGGCGGCGGCACCGGCTCCTCGGACACCGTCACCGTCTACAGCGCCGACGGCCTCGGCGACTGGTACAAGGCGGAGTTCGAGGACTTCACCAAGAGCACCGGCATCAAGGTCGCGCTGGTCGAGGCCGGCTCGGGCGAGGTCGTCTCACGCGCTCAGAAGGAGAAGGCGAACCCGCAGGTGGACGTTCTCGTCACCCTGCCGCCGTTCATCCAGCAGGCCCAGCAGCAGGGCTCGCTGGCGAAGTCCGGGATCGACACCTCCGCCGTGCCCGCCGAGCTCAAGGCCGCCGACGGCAGCTACGTCGCGGTGGTGGGCAACTACTTCGCGATGATCCGCAACACCGCGGCGCAGCCGAAGCCCGCCGACTGGGCCGAGTTCACCGGTCCGGCGTTCGCGCAGAAGATCCAGTACTCGACGCCCGGCAAGGCCGGCGACGGCACCGCGCTCCTGCTGCTCCTGCAGCACGTGATGGGCAAGGAGGCCGCCCTGAAGTACCTCGCGGACCTGCAGCCGAACAACGTCGGACCGTCGACCTCCACGGGCAAGCTCGGCCCGAAGACCTCCAAGGGCGAGCTGACGGTCGCGAACTCCGACGTGCAGATGGCGCTCGCCGCCATCGCCGCCGACAAGGTGGCCTACGAGGTCTTCTACCCGACCTTCCAGGGCAAACGCACCACGCTCCCGCTGCCGTACTACATGGGCCTGGCCGACAAGGCGCCCCACGCCGCGAACGGGACCCGGCTCATGGAGTTCCTGCTCTCGAAGGACGTGCAGCAGAACGTTCCGGCCCGCGCCTGGGGCGCGCCCGTCCGCTCCGACGTGACCGCCTCCGGCCCCCAGGCCGACGCCTTCCGCGCGGCCCTCGACGGCGTCGAGATCTGGTACCCGAACTGGGACGAGGTGCTCGGCGGGCTGGACGCCGACATCAAGGCGTACGAGAAGGCGACGGGGCAGTGACCGCGCCGAGGAAGGACACCGCAGCCGCGTCCGTGCGGGGCCTCGACGACGACGCCGTGGACCGGAGGGTCCGCCGGACCGTGGCCGTCGGCGTCCGGAACGTGAGCGTCACGTACGGCGAGACGGTCGCGCTACGGGACTGCAGCTTCGACGTCGCGCGGGGCGAGACCGTGGCGCTCCTCGGCCCGTCCGGCTCCGGGAAGTCGACCGCGCTCAAGGCGATCGCCGGATTCGAGCGGGTGTCGTCGGGCACCGTCACCATCGACGGCCGCGACGTGACGCACCTGTCCCCGGCCAAGCGCGGGATCGGCATCGTGGTGCAGAGCTACGCCTTGTTCCCGCACATGACCGTCGCGAAGAACGTCGCCTTCGGCCTGAAGTCCCGCGGCGCCGATCGGTCGACGATCGCGCCGCGCGTCGCCGAGGTGCTCGGGATGGTCGGGATGGCCGACTACGCGGACCGGCTGCCGCGGCAGCTGTCCGGCGGCCAGCAACAGCGCGTCGCGATCGCCCGCGCCCTCGCCACCCGCCCCGACGTCGTGCTGCTCGACGAGCCGCTCTCGGCGCTCGACGCCGGGATGCGCAAGGACATGCTCGGCGAGCTGCAGCGCCTGCGCGCCGAACTGCCCGACGTCGCGATGGTCTACGTCACGCACGACCAGAGCGAGGCCCTCGCGCTGGCGGACCGTGTCGCGATCATGCGCGACGCCCGGCTCGAGGCGATCGGCACCACCGACGAGCTCTTCCACCGCCCGCCCACGCGGTTCACCGCGACCTTCCTCGGCGGGGCCGACGTCCTGCCGGGCGGGGCGCTGCGCACGTCGCGCCCGCTGCCCGACGGCGACCACCTGCTCGCGGTCCGGCCGTGGGCGTGGCGGTTCACGCGGACTGCACCGTCGAACGGCCTGCGGGTGACCGTCGAGCAGCAGCAGTGGCGCGGCGCCGTCCGGCACGTGACGGCGCGGGTCGCCGACACGGGCGAGAGCATCGGCGTCGACGTGCCGGTGCTGACCGAGGCGCCGCTCACGGCGGAGACGCTGTGGGTCGAGGCGGACCCCGCCGACGTCATGGTGGTGCCGCTGTGACGGCCGTACTCGACGCGCCGCCCGCGCCCCCGGCGCCGCCCGCCGGCCCGTCCTTCGCGGTCCCGCGCTGGGTGTGGGTGCTGCCGCCGGTCGGGTTCATCCTCGTCGCGGTCGTCTATCCGCTGGTCGGGATCGTCGCGCGCACGTTCACGGACAAGGCGGAGCGACCTGCCGGGTTCGCGACCTGGCGCGAGACCCTCACCGACGGTGCCGTGCTCAGCGCCCTGGGCACCACGGTGAAGGTGGCCGCGCTGTCGACGGCCGGCTGCCTGGTCGCTGGCACGTTCCTCGCGCTGGTGCTGGCCTTCGTGCCCTTCCCGGGCGCGGCGGCGGTCGGGCGGCTGATCGAGGTGGTGGTCTCGTTCCCGAGCTTCCTCATCCCGCTCGCGCTGGGCGTGCTGCTGGGCCCGGTCGGCGTGGCGCAGGCGCTGGGGGTGCCGACGGGGTCGTTCACGACCTCCCTGTGGGGCGTGGTGCTCGCGGAGATCGCGTTCTACACGCCCTTCGTGGTGCGGCCGATGCTCGCCGCGTTCGGCCAGTTCCCCGCGGTGCAGATCGACGTGGCGTCGTCGCTGGGCGCGGGGCCGCTGCGGATCATCGCCCGCGTCATCCTCCCCGCCGTGCTCCCGGCGCTCGCCGCCGCGGGTTCGCTGACCTTCCTGCTCACCCTCAACGAGTTCGGGATCGTGCTGTTCACCGGGGCCAAGGACGTGATCACCGTGCCGATGCTCATCTACACCCGATCGATCGTGGGACAGGACTTCGCCTCGGCGGCCGTCCTCGCCACGGTGCAGCTGCTCATCTCCATCGGCGCGTACGTCGCGTACCGCCTGCTCATGAAGAAGGGAGTGCGCTGATGCTGGTGCGCAATCCGGCCGCGCGGGTCGCCGTCTGGACCGTCTTCGCGGTCGTGCTGCTGGCGCTCGTGATCACGCCGATCGCCGTCACGGTGATCACGGCGTTCAGCGCGAGCTGGACGTCGGTCCTGCCATCCGCTCTGACCACGGACCACATCGCCGAGGTCTTCACCCCCGAGAACGCGGCGAGCATCGGTGTCTCGGTGCAGACCGCGGTCCTCGCCTCGGCGATCGCCGTCGTCGCCGGCACCTGGGCCGCGCTGGCGGTGCCGGGCCTGCCCGCGCGGCTGCGCGGCGCGGTCGACGCCTTCTTCCACCTGCCCGTCGCGGTGCCGTCGGTCGTGGTCGGCCTCGGCGTGCTCGTGGCCTTCTCGGCGCCGCCGCTGGTGTTGGGCGGCACCCCGTCGATCGTGATCCTGGTGCAGGCGATCCTGGTCTTCGCGTTCGCCTATTCGATGGTCTCGGCCGCGGTCTCGCAGCTGGATCCGATGCTGGACAAGGTGGGCGGCTCGCTCGGGGCGTCGTCGCTGCGGCTGCTGCTGACGGTGCGCCTGCCACTGCTGCTGCCGTCCATCGCCGCGGCGGCGGGCCTCTCCGTGGCGCTGTGCATGGGCGAGCTCGGAGCGACGATCATGGTCTACCCCGCGTCGTGGCGGACGCTGCCGGTCACGGTGTTCACCCAGTCCGACCGCGGTGACCTGTTCGGCGCGGCCGCGAACACGATGTTCCTCGTGCTGGTCACCGTGGTGATCCTGGGCGTGCTCTCGGCGTTCCGGCGGCGCGCCCGCTAGCGACGGCCAGGAGAGTATCGACCACCTCGCGCGGTGCGGCGTCCTTACGCCGCACCGCGCGCAGGCGTCGGTGCAGGTCGACGCCCTCAGTGGGGATCTCGACGAGGCGCCCGTCGCGCAGCTCCGCGGCCACCGCGAGTTCACTGAGCACCGCCGCCCGCCCGCCCGCGGCGACCATGATCTTCACGGCGGCGTTCGTGCCGAGCGCGATCGACCTCGGGTCGGGCGCCAGGCCCACCCGCCGCAGCGCGGCCTCGAGGGCGTCGCGGGTGCCCGCCCCCGGCTCGCGGGTCACCAGCGGCAGTTCCGCGAGCTCGGCCGCGGTCAGGGGCCGGTCGTCGCGGCGTCGCGCCAGCCGGTCCCCGGGAGCTGCGACCAGCACCATCCGGTCGGTCCGGACGGTGCGCGAGGCGAGGTCGTCGGGCACCGTCGGGCCCTCGATGAAGCCCAGGTCGGCGACGTGCGCGCGGACGTCGGCGATGACGGCGGCGGAGTTGCCGACGGTGAGGTGCACGGGCTCGTCCGTGTGCACGCGCAGCCGGGCGAGCCAGGCCGGCATGAGGTATTCGGCGATGGTCTGACTGCACGCGATGCGGACGGTGTGGTCGAAGCGCAACGCCTCGGCGCCGGTCTGCAGCGCGTCCATCGCGGCGGTCACGGACCGCGCCCACTCGGTGACAGCGGCACCCTCGGGCGTGAGCTCGGCGCCCCGTGTCCGGCGGTCCAGCAGGTCGAGCCGGAGTTGTCGTTCGAGGTGGCGCAGGCGGGAGCTGGCGCTGGGCTGGGAGATCGAGCACTCGCGCGCGGCGGCCGAGATCGAACCCAGGTCGGCCACGGCCACCAGGAGGCGGAGCGATTCGACCGACGGCGTTTCCATAGCCTCATTCTATGGGTAGATAGGCGCCCTGTGGGTTCCGGGCGCGCCGAGGCCGGGACAGAGTGGTCAGCATGCACATGACGACCACGGAAACCCGCGACGCCCGACCCGCCCGGGCCGGGGTGCTGCGCGATCTTCGCAGCCCGTGGGAGGCCGTCTCGAACCTCACACCGAACTGGTTCGCGTCGGTCATGGGCACCGGCATCATCGCGAACGCGGCCGTGGGTCTGCCCGTGCAGCTGCCCGGCGTGCGCACTGCGGCCGCCGCGGTGTGGGTGGTGGCGGCGGCGCTACTGGTGGCGCTCACCGCCGGCACCGTCGCGCACTGGATCCGGTACCCGGCGTACGCCCGTCGCCATCACCGCGACCCCGTGATCGGCAACTTCTACGGCGCGATGGCGATGGCGTTCCTCACCGTGGGCATCGGCGCGGTGCTGGTGGGCCGGGACTGGATCGGCCTGACGGCCGCCCTGATCCTGGGCACCACCCTCTGGGTCGTCGGTTCGGCACTGGGACTGTTCTTCGCCCTCCTGATCCCCGTCCTCATGGTCCGCGGCGGTCACTACCGCCGGGACGACGCCTTCGCGGGCTGGCTGATGCCGGTCGTCTCGCCCATGGTGACGGCGGCCGGCGGCGCGGTGCTGCTGCCCTACGCGACCGGGGGCGTCGTGCGCACGTCGCTGCTGTGGTTCAGCTACGGGTGCTTCGTGTTCACCCTCATCACCTCTCTCGTCGTCCTGCCCGCGGTGATGCTGCGCCTCCTGCGCGGCCCTGCCTGGGCTCCCGCGATGGTCCCGACGGCGTGGATCGTGCTCGGCCCGCTCGGGCAGTCGATCACCGCGGCGAACGGCCTCGGCGCCACCGCCCACCTCGCGGTGGGCGACGACCTGGCCGCCGGCCTGCAGCGCTTCGGCACCGACTACGGCTGGACCGTCACGGTCGCCGTGCTCCTGTGGACGTCCGTGGCGCTCACCCTCACCGCCCGCACGGCCCTCGGTACGCCGAACGGCCTGCCGTACGCCCTGACCTGGTGGTCCTTCACCTTCCCCGTGGGCACCTGCGCCACCGGATTCAGCGCGATGTCGGCCGCGACCGGCGCCACCGGGTACGCCGTGCTCGCCGTCGTCTACTTCCTGGGCCTGGTGACCGGATGGATCGCCGCCGCCCGGGGGACCCTGCCCCGCGCCCCCGCGAGCGGGGCGCTGCTGCGACACCCCGAACTGGCGGCCTGACCCGGGATCTCCATCGGCAAGTTTCTACCCTTGCGAGAGACCTACGCAAGCCTATACACTTGCTCGATGATCGTTCTCACGGCCGACCAGCGGGGCAGCCGCTCCGACACCGACAGGGTCGAGGCGGCACGCACGCTCCTGGCGCCCCTCGCCTGGCTCCGCCCGCCCGACCGCACGGCGGGCGACGAGCTGCAGGCCGTCACCGACGACGCCGCGGTCGCCGTGGACGCGGCCCTGGCTCTCCTCGCCGACGGGCACTGGAGCGTCGGGATCGGGACCGGGCCCGTCGAGACGCCGCTCCCCGCCCAGACCCGGGCCGGCCGCGGCCGGGCGTTCGAGGCCGCCCGCGAGGCGGTCGAAGCCGCGAAGAGTACAGCCGTCCCTCTGCAGGTCCGGGGCGTCGACGGTGCCGCGGCGGCCCGCGCCGAGGCGATCCTGTCGGTGCTCGGACTTATCGTGGGCCGCAGATCACGGGAGGGACAGGAGGTGACGGCGTTGCTGAACACGGGCATGTCGATCACGGCGGCCGCCGCGGAGCTCGGCATCTCGCGCCAAGCCGCGTCGCAGCGGGCCGCCGCGGCGGGCTGGTCGGTGGAGCCGGCGGGGCGCGCGCTGGCGGTGGAGCTGGTCACGCAGGCCGATCTCGGCGCGGGGGCGGCCCGATGATCGGGGTCGTGATCGCGCTGCTGCTCGCCGCGGCGGTCGCCGGCGTCCTCGCGGCGCGGCGGGATTCGCGCGGTACCGCCGGTCTGGTGTGGGCCGCAGTGCCGGCCGTCCTGCTCGCGGCCGCGGCCGCGGTTGCCCTGGCCGCGCCGGCGGCCACCGGCTTCGGCCTGGCGGCGGTGCGCGTCGCCGCGGTGCTGGCCGCCATGGCGGGCGGCAGCGCCCTGGTCACCGCCGCGTTCGCACTCGCCGGCGCCACCGGAGAGGACGAATCCGAGACCGATGCCGCGCCCCCGAGCGACGACGATCCTGCGCCCGACGGCGCGGACGGGCCCGGCGACGGACCCGTGCCCGCCTCGCCCCTGCGCGGCGGGCTCGCGATCGGGGTGTTGGAGCGCGCGGCGATCGCGGTGTGCGTGCTCGCGAACTTCGGCGGCGGCCTCGCGGTGATCGTCGCCGCGAAGGGGCTCGCCCGCTATCCCGAGCTGCGCCACCCCGGCGCGGCCGAGCAGTTCATCATCGGCACCTTCGTCTCGGTGCTGTGGGCCGTCGCCTGCGCCGGCGTGGCGGTGGCGCTCGGCCGCTGAACGGCGGCGGCGTCGCCGGCGCGGAGTCAGCCCTCCTGCGGCGGCACCTGTCCCGGCTGCGGCACCTCGGACGGCGCGAGGTTCTGCCAGCGGGTGTGCCCCTGGCCCAGCTGGCTCGCCGACTGGCCGGTGGGGAGCTGCGCGGCGGACTCCGCGAGGGATTCCGGCGACGACTCCGGCGCCGCGGACGCGGAGGACGCGATCGGCGCGTCGGGCACCTCGTCCTTCGTCACGACCACGGGCGCCACGGGCTCGGGCGTATCGAACCAGCCCTCCGTGTCGATGTCCGGCGCAGTGCCGGGCGCGTCCTCGGAGGGCTCGAACCGGAACACCCCGTCCGACCCGGGCGTGCCGAGGTTGCGCATGAATCCCTGGAGCGCCGCGTTGAAGTCGCTGGGCACCACCCACACCTTGTTCGCATCGCCCTGCGCCATCTCCGGCAGGGTCTGCAGGTACTGGTAGGCGAGCAGCTCGGGCGTCGGGCGCCCGGACTTGATGGCCGAGAACGTGGTCTCGATGGCCTTCGCCTCGCCCTGGGCCTCCAGGTACGCGGCGGCGCGGCGGCCCTCGGCCCGCAGGATCTCGGCCTGCCGGTCGGCCTCCGCGGCGAGGATCGCCGCCTGCCGCTCGCCCTCCGCCAGGAGGATCCGGCTCGCCTTGTCGCCCTCGGCCGACTTGATCGCGGCCTCCCGGTGGCCCTCGGCGGAGAGGATGGTGGCCCGCTTCTCGCGGTCGGCCTTCATCTGCTTCTCCATCGACTCCTGGATCGACGGGGGCGGGAAGATCGACTTGAGCTCGACCCGGGCGACGCGCAGGCCCCACCGGGACGTGGCCTCGTCGAGCACACCGCGCAGCTGGCCGTTGATCTTCTCGCGCGAGGTCAGCGTCTCCTCCAGCGTCATGCCGCCGACCACGTTGCGCAGCGTGGTCGTGGTGATCTGCTCGACGCCGACCACGTAGTTGCTGATCTCGTAGACCGCCGCCTCGGGCCGGGTCACCTGGAAGTACACGACGGTGTCGATGTTCACCGTGAGGTTGTCCTGCGTGATCACCGGCTGGGGCGGGAACGAGACCACCTGCTCGCGCAGGTCCACCCGCGCGCGGACCTTGTCGACGAACGGGATCAGCAGCGCCAGCTGGCCCGACACCGTGCGCGTGTACCGGCCGAGCCGTTCGATCACCGCGGCCTGGGCCTGCGGCACGAGCACCAGGGACTTCACCAACACGACCACCGCCGCGAGGATCAGTACGAGGAGTACGACCAGTCCGATTCCTATGCCCTCCATGGATCTTCCTCTCCTAGGTCTTCGGTCAGCTGTCGACCACGACGGCGACCGCGCCGTCGATCTCGACGATGGTCACCTCCACGCCCACGGCGATCGGAGCGCCGTCGTACGGCGTCCGCGCGGACCATTCCTCCCCGCCGATCAGCACGCGGCCGGCCTCGCCCGAGACGGACTGCAGCACAGTCGCCTTCATGCCGGGGAGCGATTCCAGGTACGACGGTGCCTCGCCCCGCCGGTTCTCGACGTACCGCCGCAGCGGGGGGCGCGCCAGCAGGAGCAGCAGCACCGACGAGACGGCGAAGACGACGCCCTGCGCCCACATCGGGAGGTCGAAGAGGCCCGTCGCTCCGGCGGTGACGAGCGCCCCACCGCCGAGCATGAGCAGGGTGAATTCGCCGGCCGCCGTTTCCGCCACGGCCAGCAGGATCGCGCCGATGAGCCAGAGCGCTGCTGCCATACCTCGATCCTGCCAGAAACCGGACATCGCCGACGAGCCCCGTCGGTGCGCGTCGCTAGCCTGGGCCCATGACACACACCCAGGGGCGGAGTCGGTACCTCACCACGCGGGACGGCCGGCGGCTGCACGCGGCGGAATCCGACGGGCCGGACGGCGCACCGACCGTGGTCTTCGAGGCGGGCGCCGCCGGCACCCGCTCGTCCTGGGGCGCGGTGCAGCCGCGGGTATCGGCCTTCGCGACCGCGGTCGCCTACGACCGGTCCGGGCTCGGTCGCAGCGAACCCGACGCCGCCGGCCGTACGTTCGGCCGGATGGCCGACGACCTGAACGACCTGCTCGACGGCCTCGCCGACGGCGACGACACCCGGTTCGTGCTCGTCGGCCACAGCCTGGGCGGGGTGATCGTGCGCCTGGCCGCATCGCGTCGGCCGGAGCGGGTGGCCGGGCTCGTCCTGGTCGACCCGTCGGACGAGGCGGCGGAGGACATGTTCCGCGGCAACGTCGAACGGCGGATGGCGATCACCACGGCGATCATGCGGGTCGCGGCGCGCACCCCGCTCCCGCGCCTGCTGGGCGGCATCGCGTTCCGCGGCGCCCCCGCGGACGTCCGGGCCGACCTCGCCCGCGAGGCGGCCACCCCGCGGGCCGTCGACACGATGGCCCAGGAGCTGAAGACCTTCTATCCGGAGCTGCAGTCGTGGCAGCAGGGCGCGCCGGACCTCGGCGACCTTCCCGTCACAGTCATCTCCGGCGCGAAGAGCGGGGGCCTCGGGAAGGCGGTCCGCGCACGGGTCAACGAGGCGCACGCCGGGCGCGCCGCGGCCTCGCCGACCGGACGGCACGTCGTGGCCGCGCACTCGGGACACAACGTCCCGCTGACCGACCCGGAGCTGATCGTCGACGAGATCCGTCGCCTGGTCTCCGGGCCGGCCGCCGAGAAGCGCTGAGTCAGAGCGGGTACGGCGGCGCGCCGACGCCGACGAGGCGGTAGGTGCCCCACACCGTCTTGTCGGTGACCATCGCCGGTGACGCCTCTCCCCCGCCGACGGACACCGTGACGCTCCCGCGGGGCATCTTCTTGAGCGCCGCGCCGATCTCCACGTCGTCGACCGTGCCGTACCAGTGGTAATTGCCGTCGAGCGGCTCGAGGTGCCCGGCCAGCCGGACGGGCGAGACGGCCTCGTAGTCGCCGGAGCGGAGCACCGCCTCTCCGGCGTAGACGCCCTCGTCGCGCACGTGGTCGTTGGACAGATCGATCGCGTCCCGATCGGGCCGCGACGGCACGCGTCGCCCCCGGTGGATCCACCGGGCGGTCACCGGCGGCCGAGACTGCAGGCGGGTCGCCGCCTCGGTGTACATCCACCGCAGCCACGCGTCGAGCGTGTCCAGCTGGTGCTTCGAGCCGTCGGTGAGCACCAGGTTCGGCACCCCGTCGACGAGCATGCCCAGGTAGGCGCGCTCGGCGTCCGCCGGCCCGACGGTGCCGGGCGGCGCGACCCGCGGGTCCAGCGCCGGGACCTCGATCGCGGCGGTGGTCCCCGCGAGCACGACGAGGTCGTAGTCCGTCACGCCCGCCGGGGTCGTCAGCGTCCAGGCGTCGCGGTCGGGCCGGAACCGCAGGTCCGCCACGTCCGACGGTGCCACGAGGGCCCCGTCGAGCCCGGGGACCCGCGCGCCGATGACGACGATGCGCGGCTGCTCCGCGGAGGTCACGCGAGGAACCCCGCCTTCTTCCACGACCACCGCGCGAACGAGCCCATGAGGCCGACGGAGTCGAGGAACCGGCCCAGGTCGCGGAACCCGTCCTGCTTGGCCTTGATGTGGTGCGGGTTGGTGATCGCGGCGCGGTACGCGGCCTTCGCGTCGAGGCCGGCGCGGGCGTACATGCGCGGGTTGGCGAACAGCATCCGGAACCCGAAGGCGGCGCCCGCGTGCAGGTTCCCGACGAGCAGCGTCTGCATCCGGCTCCGGTCGGCCACGCCGCGGCGCGCGCCGTCCCGGGCGTAGCCGATGTGCCGCGCCTCCTCGGTGACGTGGATCTGCATGAGCCGCGCGACGATCGGCTGCAGCTCCGGGTCGTCCTTGATCTGCCGCTGCTGCGCGTCGAAGATCTCCTCGCCGACCAGCGCGGCGATCCACACGGCCTGGCCGCGGATCACCGGCGCGAGAACGTACTTCACGACGCCCAGCTGCCAGCCGCGCAGGCGGAAGGGGCGCTCGCCGACGCGGTCGATGACCTTGCCGAACATCACCATGTGCCGGCACTCGTCGCCCATCTCGGTGAGCGAGTAGAAGGCGTCGCGCGACGTGGGGTCCTTGGCGAGCAGGTCACGCAGGAGCAGGCGGTTGAGCAGGTTCTCGAACCAGATGCCCATCGAGAGCAGGTTGACCATCTCGAGGCGGGAGAGGGCGATCTGCTCCTCCCGGGTCATGCCGTTCCATATGTCCGTGCCGTAGAGGGTGCACATGTGCGGCGGCAGGAAGTACTTGTCGGGGTCGATCGGAGCGTCCCAGTCGATGTCGACGACGGGCGCGTAGGAGCGCTTGACGGAGCCGCCGAGGAGCCGGTCGGCGACCGCATCCCGGGTGCGTTCGGGCAGAGTCGTATCGGTCATGTGGCGAACGTAACACCACTGCCGGACAGTTCGCAATGAACTGTCTATTCGAGCTGTTGAGGGGCGTGTCAGGGAGCGATCGTCGCCCGCACCGGGAGCACGAAGGCCTGGGCGTACCGGCGCCCCGCCTCGACGTTCGCGCAGCTCGGACCCCGATGCTCGGGACCGTCGGCGATGCCGTCGACGGGCGGCAGCGGGGTCAGCAGCAGCGAGTGCAGCTGCCGGACGAAGTAGTCGGCGAAGGCGTGCACGTCGGCGCCGTCGCGGTACTCGCCGCGCCGGATCTCCCCCAGGAAGAAGCGCCGCCCCTGCTGCATCTGCGGCGAGTCACCGGTGATGTACGGCAACAGCAGCGCGGGATTCGAGGCGAGCACGTGCTGCAGCGCGCGGTGTTCCCGCAGGTACGCGTACGCGTAGCCGAATCCGGACGCCAGCCGCTCGTCGTTGTCGGCGATCTCGTCGGCGAAGTCGTGGATCCGCCGGTAGAACTTGTCGAGCTCACTGGCGACGAGCGCCTCCACGAGCGCGTCCTTGCCGGTGAAGTGCTGGTAGAGCGTGGCCCGCGCCAGGCGGGCGCGCTTGGCGAGCGCACCCATCGAGATCCGCGTCAGGCCGGCCTCGTCGACCCAGTCGAGCGCCGCCCGCAGGATCTGCTGCCGGGTGTCGGGTTTCGTCGTCGGGGTCGATGCCACCTGCGGATTCTACAACTGCGACCGCAAGCGGTGGGGTCAGGAATCAGGTTCGGTGACGAAGTCCACGAGCCGCTCGACGGCCCCGATGAGCGAGGCGTCGAGGTCGCGGAACGAGGTGACCGCGCCCTGCACGCGGCGCCAGCCGTCCTGCGGGGCGCCCCAGCCCAGGCGCGTGCAGGTGCCGGTCTTCCAGTCCTCGCCGCGCGGCACGTCGGGCCAGGCGTCGATGCCCACGGACGCGGGCTTCACCGCGGCCCAGATGTCGATGAACGGGTGCCCGGTGACCATCACGTACTTGCCGAGCGACTGCGTCATCCGGGACTCCTTGGAGCCCTCGACGAGGTGGTCGGCGAGCACGCCCACCTTGCGCCCCGGGCCCGGCTGGAACTCGGCGAGCCGTGCGCCCAGGTGGTCGAGTCCCTCGAGCTGCTCGACGACGACGCCCTCGACCCGCAGGTCGTGGCCCCACACGCGCTCGACGAGCGCGGCGTCGTGGATGCCCTCGACCCAGATCCGGCTGGGCAGCGCGACCCGCGCCTTCACCCCCTCGACGCGGGTCGAGCCCGACGCGCTGCGCTGCGGGCCCGACGGTGCCTTCGCCCGCGGCTTCACCAGGGTGACGGGCTTCCCGTCGATGAGGAAGGCCGCCTTGCGCATCGCGAAGACGCGGACCGCGCCGCGGCCGTCCTCGAGCTTGACGAAGTCGCCGTCGTAGCTCTTGTCGAAGCCGACGACGGCGCCGCAGAAGCCGGTGGCCGCGTCCTCGACGACGAGGTCGCGGTCGGCCGCCACCTCGGGAACGACGCGCGCCTTCTTGCTCGCGTGCCCGGCGTAGATGTCTCCATAGCTGTTCGCCACGGCGGGTGATTCTACGGCGCGGGATCCACGTAGTGCTGGAAGCCGTAGCGCGTGTGCGGGCCGATGGCTCCGAACTCGAAGAGCCCCTCGCCCTCCTCGGTGCGCCCGTCCGGGTGCCGGACGGTGCACGTCGCGAGGTACTCGACCGGCACCAGCATCGTGAGGTTCACATCGAGCTCGGAGACGCGGTAGCGCCGCCCCTCGACCTTCTCCTCGCCCTGCCACATGCCGTGCCGCCAGTCCTGGTCGAGGCCGTAGCCGGTGCCGAAGCCGAAGTGGTTGGCCGTGGTGATGCGCACGTCGACGGTGGTGGCGGCACCGTCGGCCCCCGTGAAAAC
Organism: Tsukamurella ocularis; assembly: GCF_965138335.1. GTDB lineage: Bacteria > Actinomycetota > Actinomycetes > Mycobacteriales > Mycobacteriaceae > Tsukamurella > Tsukamurella ocularis_A. The sequence continues at coordinate 274,826 of NZ_CBCSDV010000002.1, read as the reverse complement.
GAGCCGGGCCGCCCGGGCCTGGCGGGTGCCGGGCACGAAGTCGATGTCGTGCGCGACGTGGCCCAGCCAGCGCGGCGCGGAGCCGTCGTGCGGGATCCAGGTGGCGTCCTCGACGACCGGGCGGCCGTGGACGTCATCCTGGAGGACCACGCAGACCGCGGCGTCGGCGGTGGTCAGGACGGAGTAGATCCAGAAGAAGTTGCCGGCCTCGGTCACGCGGCGGCCGGGCGGCTCGGCCTCGCCGACGGGGCGCACGCCCCACGAGCGGTCGCGGTTGCCGCGCCAGGTGCTCGCGTCGAACCTCTCGCCGTCGACGGTGAGCTCGCCCGCCCAGGTGCCGACCTGCACGAACCGCTGGGTGTCGAAGGTGACGCGCTCGAGTTGGCGGTGGAAGTGCCGCGGCTCGAGGTGCGCGGGGCCGGTGCCGGTGAACTCGAGGTCGAAGGCGAGGTCGTAGTCCGCGCCGGGTTCGAGGGTCACGCGCAGCCGGCGCAGCCCGTCGAGCACCTCGACGCGCATCGGGCCGACCGTCGTGTCGGCGCGGTCGGCGCCGAGGGCCTTGGAGGCGCGGAAGACGATCTGGTCGTCGCCGTGCCGCGCGACGGCGAAGCAGTCGACGACGCCCAGATTCGGGTAGACGCCGAGCCCCAATACGAGGAAGGGGTCGTCGGCGGTGCCGTTGTGCGCGTTGAAGTAGTAGCGGTCGTAGAAGTTGCGGTCCGACGTCGCGGGGTGGCGGATCACCTCCGCGACCTGGTGGACGGGAAAGTCGTCGAACGGCGACAGCGTCATAGGACGGTCTCCCAGTACGTGCCGGCGAGCATCTTCTCGATGCTGGCGCGGTGCAGGATCATGTCGTCGGGGTTCTCCGGCGCCACCGCGGCGCCGAAGTCGATGGCGCGGGTCTGGATCCGGTACATGATCACGCCGTGCACGATGGCCGCGTAGGCGGTGTAGAAGTCCATGTCGCGCGGCACGTGTCCGGTGCGCTCGGCGTACCGTCGCTCGACGTCCGCGCGGCGCAGGAACCCGGGCAGGCCGGGGAGGCCGGCGAGCTCGGCGAGGTCCTGGAAGAACCGGTGCAGGTAGACGAACCAGCCGAGGTCCAGCTCGCAGGGGCCGACGGTCGCCATCTCCCAGTCGAGGACGGCGACGGGCGTGTTGCCCGCCGGGCCGCCGTACATGAGGTTGCCGATGCGGGCGTCGCCCCAGGTGAGCACCTGGTCGGCGTGCCCGGGCAGGTGCTGCTCCGCCCAGTCCAGCGCGCGGTCCAGCAGCGGCGCCCCGCCGTGCTTCTCCGCGGCCCAGTCGTAGAAGGCGCGGAGCCGCCGCAGGTGCGCGCCGAGCGCCGTCTCCCCCGGCTCGGGCAGCGGGATCAGGCCCGCCGCGGGCGCCGGCACGGCGTGGATCGTCGCGATCACGTCGACGGACGCATCGGCCAGTTCGCGCAGGTCCGCGTCGGTGGACTCGGGGCGCCAGGCGCCGAAGGTGTAGGGCATGACGTCGGGCGGCACGTCGCCGTCGACCCGCTCCATGACGAGGAAGGGTGCGCCGATCACGGCGGGGTCCTCCTCGACCCACAGGCACCACGGCGCCGCGACCCCGTACGCCGCGACGTGCTGCATCACGGCGAACTGCGCGGGCAGGTCGTAGGTCGGGAAGACGGGATCGGACTCCGGCCTGGGCGCGACGCGGATGACGAGGCACCGCTCGTCGTCGCCGAACCGCACGGTCGCGAGCAGCGTCTCGCTCGACATGCCGTTCCCCTCGGGCAGGTGGAGGTCGAGCACCTCCGCGTCCGGCTCGCGCGCGGCGAACCACTGCTGCAACTGGGCACGCACCTCGTCCGGCGTGCGCTGCGAGGACGCCGGGCGGGCCTGCTCGGCGAAGGTGTCCGATTCGGTCATGCAGGTCAGGGTAGATCCATGGGGCATTTGCTAGAACATGTTTCAGAATTCTCGCCCGCGGTCGCGCATGGGCCGCGCCCGCGCGGCGGGACTAGAGTGGATGCCCATGAGCTCCCCCGTCGCCACCCTCGCCCGTCGCGCCACGGCGGGGCCCGCCCAGGGCTTCGCGGTGTGGTCGGCGGCGTGGCTGGCGGGTTCGGCCGGCACGGATGAGCTGCTCGCGGCGCTCGGCGAGTGGGCGCCGGTGCAGTCCGTCGTCGACGGCGACGTCCCCGACCTGCTCGCCGAGATCCGCGCCCTCGAGCCGCACACCGTCCGGCTGCTCCTGCCCGCGCCCGGCGACGCGCGCGGCCTACCCGCGGGCACCGACCTGGAGCAGGCCGCCATGGCGCGCGGCGAGCTGGTCCTCTTCGACGGCGCGACGTCGACGATCGCCCTGGTGCCGACGCCCGAGGCCGGCGACGTGATGCGCTGGCAGGCCTTCCTGCACGAGCCCGCGCTCGTCGATCCCGACCCCATCTCGCTCGGCGCGGCGGAGCACGCGCTGCGGGACGCCGTGCGGGAGGCACCGTCGGCCCTGGCCAGCCTGCCGCCCGCGCCCGACGCGGCGTCGGACCCGCGGGGCGTGGTGATGGAGCTGACCCGCTACCTGGGCGCGCACCGGCTGCCCCGCGGCGCCACCGAGCGCGCGCACCGCGTGCTCGACAGCGCCGGGATGGTGGAGGCGATCCTCCTGGTCGCGGGCACCGAGAACCCGTACGCCGGACTGACGCTCGCGTCCGCGCAGGGCGGCGACGCCGCCTACCGCGACCTGTGGCGCACCGTCCGCGCCGCGCGCGTCGCCGCCGTCAACGCGGTGTGCCGCGACGAACTGCGCGGAGCGTTCTGAAACCGGCGTTCAGCTGCGACACGATCGAAATACTGCGCCGCGACTGAGCTGAACACCGGTTTCAGGAGCGGACCGGCCGCCGCACCGCGGGGCAGCAGCCCTCGACGCAGGCGGCGCCGTCGACGCTGACGCCGAGCCCGCTGGACCTGCCCGCATCCGCATCGTCCACGAGGTCGGCGACCATCGCCGCGAATCGCGGATCGTGGATCGGGGTGGCGGCGCGGGCGAAGGGCATGCCCAGCTCCCCCGCGAGATCGCGCGCCTCGGTGTCGAGGTCCCAGATCACCTCGAGGTGATCGGAGATGAAGCCGATCGGCACCACCGCGACACCGGGAACCCGCTGGTCCCAGAGACCCTTGACGTGGTCGCAGATGTCGGGCTCGAGCCACGGGACCTGCGGCGGCCCGGAACGGGACTGCCAGACCACGTCGTGATCCACTCCCAGCCGGGCGGCGACGTTCGCGGCCGCGTCGCGGACCTGCCGCGAGTACAGGTTCGACACGCCGGGCGGACCGGCGTTGACGTCCGCGGCCTCCGGGATCGAGTGCGCGGTGAACACCAGCCGCGCGCCGGCGGGCACCCGTGCCAGCGCCGCGGCCGCCGCATCGGCGAAGCACTCCAGGAACAGCTCGTGATCGTGGAACTGCGGCAGCTTCGTCAGCCGCGGCGCGCCCGGGCCCACCGCGGCGAGCGCGCGGGCGATGTCCTCGTCGTACTGCCGACAGCCGGAGAAGCCGCCCCACGCGGACGTGGCGAAGACGAGCGCATCCCGCACGCCGTCGTCCTTCATGCGCGCGACCGCGTCCTCGACCATCGGGTGCCAGTTGCGGTTGCCGAAGTACACCGGCAGGTCCCGGCCGCGCCGGCCGAACTCCGCCGAGACGGCCGCGATCAGCGCGCGGTTCTGCTCGTTGATCGGCGAGACGCCGCCGAACCGCAGGTAGTGCTGTTCGACGGCGTCCAGTCGCTCGGGCGGTACGCCGCGGCCACGCACGACGTTCTCGAGGAACGGTCGGACGTGGTCGGGGTGCTCGGGCCCTCCGAAGGAGAGCACGAGGAGCGCGTCGTGGGTCACGACTGCGCGTTGATCATTTCCTCCGGGAACCAGGTGTTGTGGCTGGCACCGCCGTCGACGTACACGATGGAGCCGGTGGTGCCGGGCAGCCAGTCGGAGAGCAGCGCGCAGATGCTCTTGCCCACGACCTCCGGGTCGTCGACGTTCCAGCCGATGGGCGAGGCGCCGTCCCAGTACTGGTTGAGCATGTTGAGCTTCTTGGCGTCGTCGGTCGCGGTGCCCGAGATCGCCTTCGCGGCCAGGGTCTTGATCGGGCCCGCCGCGACGAGGTTGGAGCGGATCTTCTTGGCGTAGCCGACCTCGCGGGCGACGTAGCGGTTGACCGACTCGAGCGCCGCCTTCTGCACGCCCATCCAGTTGTAGTCCGGCATCGCGGTGCGGGGATCGAAGTCCATGCCCACGATGGAGCCGCCCTCGTTCATGACGGGCAGCACGGCGCGGGCCAGCGAGGCGTAGCTCCAGGCGGAGATCTCGAAGGACTTCGCGACGTCGGGGCCGGGGCCCTCGAGGAAGGGCACCGCGTCCGGGCCCATCAGGGTGCGGGGGGCGAAGGCGATCGAGTGCAGCACGCCGTCGATGCCCTCGGGCGCGAGCTCGCGGACCTTGTCCGCCAGGCCGCCGAGGTACTCCTCGTCGGTGATGTCGAGCGGGATCGCCGGCGGCACCTCCTGCGGGAGGCGCTTGGCGATGCGGTCGATGAGGCGGAGACGGTCCGGGATGCCGGTGATGATCACCTTGGCGCCCTGCTCCTGGGCCACCTTGGCGGCCGAGAACGCGATGGAGGCATCGGTGATGATGCCGGTGATGAGGATGGTCTTGCCTTCGAGCAGTCCGGTCACGGACGTGCCTCCTTCAGTGTGTTCGTGCTGCGTGGCTGGTTCGACGGTGCGCCGTCGGCGTCGGTCCGCAGGGCCTCGTGGCCTGCTGTTCGGGGCCTAGCGGCCTGCTGTTCGGGGGCCTAGTGGCCCATGCCCAGGCCACCGTCGACGTTGATGACGTTGCCGGAGACGTACGACGAGTCGTCCGAGGCGAGGAACGAGACCACGGCCGCGACCTCCTCGGGCTGGCCCATGCGCTTGGCGGGGATGGCCTGCTTGACGGCGGTCTCGGTGTACTCGGCGGGGAGGTCGCGGGTCATGTCGGTGTCGATGAGGCCGGGCGCGATCACGTTGGCGGTGACGTTGCGGGCGCCGAGCTCGCGGGTGACCGACCGCGCGAGGCCGATGACGCCGGCCTTCGAGGACGCGTAGTTGGCCTGGCCGGGCGTGCCCATGAGGCCGACGACCGAGCCGAGGTAGATGAAGCGGCCCCAGCGGTTCTTGAGCATGTCGCGGGTGGCGGCCTTGGTGACGCGGAAGGCGCCGGTGAGGTTCGCGTTGACGACCTTCTCGAAGCTCTCGACGCTCATGCGCATGAGCAGGGTGTCCTCGGTGATGCCGGCGTTCGCGACGACCACCTCGACGGGGCCCTGGTGCTCGGCGACGGTCTTGAACGCGGCGTCGACGGACTCGGTGTCGGTGACGTCGCACTGCACGCCGAACAGGCCCTCGGGGGCGCCGGAGCCACGGTGCGTCACCGCGACCTTGTGACCGTCGGCGGCGAGGCGCTGCGCGATCGCGAGGCCGATACCGCGGTTGCCGCCCGTGACGAGGACGGACCGGGGCGTGAATTCAGATGTCGACATGGGTGCCAACCTATCAATCACGCTCGCGACCCGGGAAATCTCCGGCCGCGCGAGTCGCCGCGGTCACGGCAGGCGCCGGTTCAAAAGCACCGCGCCCGCGGCGCCGAGCACGAGCAGCCCGGTGCCCCACAGCACCCAGATCCTCGAGTTGTCGCCCTTCTGCATCTCCCACCCGATCTCGTCGCGCAGGGTGCCGTAGGCCTCGTTGAGGTCGTTCAGCGACGAGGCGGAGAAGAACTGGCCGTCGGAGAGCTCCGCGATCTTCTTCAGTGATGCGTCGTCGACGGGGACGGGGATGTTCTGCCCCTCGATGTCGACGGTGCCGTTCGGGGTGCCGAAGGAGATGGTGGAGATGGGGATGCCCTCCTCCTTCGCCTTGCGGGCGGCGGTGAACCCGCCGCGGGGATCGTCGAGATCCGTGGGCACGGTCTGCTTGCCGTCGGATTCGAGGATGATCCGGGCCGGCGGCGCGGCGTCCTTGCCGCCGAGCACGTCCCGGATGTTCTTGATCGACTGGATGGCCGCGTAGATGCCCTCGCCGGTCGCGGTGCGCTGCGCCAGGTCGAGGTGGTCGATCGCGTTCGTCGCGAGCGACCGGTCGGGTGTCGGCGAGACGAGCAACTGCGCGGTGCCGGCGTAGGAGACGATGCCGAGGTTCATGCCCTGCGGGAGCTCGCCGACGAACTTCTTCGCGGCCTCCTTGGCGGCGTCCAGCCGGTTGGGGCTGACGTCGGTGGCCTGCATCGACAGCGAGACGTCGACGACGAGCACGACGGTGGCGCGGCTGCGCGGCACCTTGCGCATCGCCTGCGGCCCGGACAGGGCGACCATGAGCAGGACGAGGCCGATACTCAACAGCGCGATCGGCACATGCCGGAAGCGGTTGGGCCCGGGCGGCGCCACCGAGTCGAGCACGGACATGTTCGCGAACTTCAGCGCCCGCTTGCTGCGCCGCCGCTCGTTGTAGACGTACCCCGCCAGGATGGCGAGCACGACGACGATGCCGAGCAGCCAGATCGGGGTGGCGAGCGAGGTCAATCCGCCCATGTCAGGAAGCACCAGCCAATCCACGTCGACGCGCGGCGACGAACCGCACGATGTCGGCGAGCCAGTCGCGGTCGGTGCGCAGTTCGAGGACCGGCGCACCGACGCCGCGCAGCGTGCGGGCCACCTGCGTGCGGTGCTCCTGCGCCGCGGCGGCGAACCGCCGCTGCAGCTCCGGGGTCACGGTCAGTTCGCGCACGGCACCGGATTCGGCGTCGCGGAGCGCGATCTCGCCGACCGCCGGGAGCTCGACGTCGCGCGGATCGAGGACCTCGACGGCCAGCACCTCGTGCCGCGCGGCGATGCCGCGCAGTTCGCGGACGTAGTCCACGTCGCCGAGGAAGTCGCTGATCACCACGACGAGGCCGCGGGGCTGCTCGGGCCGGCGCAGGGCGTCCAGCGCGACGCGGAGGTCGCCCCGGGTGCCCTCGACCGCGCGGGGCGCCGTGGCGACGGCCTTGAGCACCTTCTGCCGCTGTGCACGACCGGATTTGGGCTGCACGCGCACCAGCTGCGCGCCGTTGGTGACGAGGCAGCCGACGCGGTTCGCGGCGCCGCTCACGAGGTGCACGACGGCGGCCGACGCGGCGACGGCGAGGTCGCGCTTGGTGCCGCCCGTCGAACCGAAGTCCATCGACGCGGACAGGTCCACGACGATCCAGGTCTGCAGCTCGCGGTCCGCGATCATCTGCCGCACGTGCGGGTGCGTGGTGCGGGCGGTGACGGACCAGTCCATGAGGCGCACGTCGTCGCCGGGCGTGTACGGGCGCGACTCCCCCGGTTCGGAGCCGGGGCCGGGGAGCAGGCCCTGATGATCGCCCTTGAGGACGCCGTCGAGCCGACGCCGGACGAGCAGCTCGAGCATCTTCAGCGACGCCTGCATGCGGGTCTCGTCGACCTCGCCGCCGGCGAAGCTCGGGAGCGGGCTGTGCCGGGTCCCGGGGCCGGCCGGGGTGCCGTGGTGCGGGCCCGGGGGTGTGGCCGGCATCGTCAGCCCTGCGGCTGCTGCGCGGGCACGTACTGCTGCGGCGCGGCGGGCGCCGCCGACTGCGGCACGGGCTGCCCGACGACCTGCGGCAGCGCGACGGTCTGCAGCACGCGGTTGATGGCCTGATCAGCGGTGACCTCGTCGGCGAGGGCGTCGTAGCTCATGACCAGGCGGTGGCGCAGGACGTCCGGGATGATCTCGACGACGTCCTGCGGGACCACGTAGTCGCGGCCGCGCAGCAGCGCGAGGGCGCGGGCGGCCGCGACGATGCCGAGGGTCGCGCGGGGCGAGGCGCCGTAGGTGATCCACGAGGCCACGTCCTCGAGGCCGAACTCGCGCGGGGTGCGGGTGGCGGCGATGACGCGCACCACGTAGTCGACGAGCGCGTGATGGACGAAGACCTCACTCGCGGCGCGCTGCAGGCGCTGCACCGTGGCGGGGTCGAGGACCTGCGAGGCGACGGGCGGGACGGTGCCCATGCGGTAGACGATCTCCCGCTCCTCCTCGATGGAGGGGTAGCCGACGACGACCTTGAACAGGAAGCGATCGCGCTGGGCCTCGGGGAGCGGGTAGACGCCCTCGTTCTCGATGGGGTTCTGGGTCGCGAGCACGAGGAAGGGATCGGGCATCGGGTAGGTCTGGCCGCCGATCGAGACCTTGCGCTCGGCCATGACCTCGAGCAGCGCCGACTGCACCTTCGCGGGCGCGCGGTTGATCTCGTCGGCCAGCAGGAAGTTCGCGGAGACCGGGCCGATCTCGGTGTCGAACTGCTCCTTGCCCTGCCGGTAGATGCGGGTACCGACGAGGTCGGAGGGCACCAGGTCGGGGGTGAACTGGATGCGGGAGAAGGAGCCGCCGACCACGGTGGCGAAGGTCTCGACGGCGAGCGTCTTCGCGACGCCGGGGACGCCCTCGAGGAGCACGTGGCCCTTGGCCAGCATGCCCACCAGGATCCGCTCGACCAGCTGGTCCTGGCCCACGATCACGCGCTTGACCTCGTAGACCGCCCGCTCCAGCAGCTTGACCTCGTCGCTCGAGGCGGTGTCCTGCCCCTGTGAGTGCGTCACGCAGTGTCCCCTTCGTCGTCGTTCCCCCGGCCCCGCGGGGCCCGTCCGATCCCGGACCGCGGCGGCCCGTTCCCCCGAGCGTACTGAATCGTCCGCGGTCAGCTGTTGATCACGCGGACGCCCTGCGAGAGGAACGTCGAAGCGTCGAAGGGGGCGATGCGCACCGCGCCGCCGGACTGCGGCGACTCGAGGATCTGGTTGTTGCCGAGGTACATCGCCACGTGCTGGGTGCCGCCGGGCCCGCGGAAGACCATGTCGCCGCGCTTGAGCTGGCTGATCGGCACCTTGTTGCCGGTCGTGTACTGGTAGCCCGAGTACTTCGGCAGGGCGATGCCGACCGCGGCGTACATGTACGCCATGAGGCCCGAGCAGTCGAAGCCGACGCGGTTGTAGTCGCCGAAGCTGTCGGCCACGCCGCCGTCGCGCACGCCCTTGGTCGCGCCCCAGGCGTTGCCGCCACCCCAGGCGTACTGCACGCCGATGACCGACATGCCGCGCTGGATGACGGTCTCGATCATCTGGGCACCGCTCATGCTGCCGACGCCGGGCACGGCCTGCGAGGCCGGGGCGGTCGGCTGCTGCGTCCCACCGGACTGCCCGGTGATGGCGCCGAACGGGTTGCTGAACAGCGAGGAAGCCTGCCCGACGATGCCCTGCGCGAAGGTCCGGGCCGCGGCCAACGGATCGGCGCTGTCGACGGTGCCGGCCTGCGCGGCGGGAGCCGCGGGCGCGGCCGCCTGCGCAGCGGGGGCCGCGGGCTGCGCCGCGGGCGCCGCCGGGGCGGCGATCTGCTGGGTCTGCTGCTCGTCGACGACGTACTGCGCGTAGATCCGCTGCTGCGCGGCGCGGTTCTCCGCACTCTTGGCCTGGTCGAGCGCGCGCTGCGCCAGCTCGCGCTGCGTGCTGAGCTTCGTCTGCTCCTGCTGCTGGGTGGTCAGCGCCGCGACGGTCTGCGTGATGGAGTCCTCGGCGGTCGTCTTGCGCTCGGCCGCGGCGGCCGTCGCGGCGTCGGCCTGCACCTTCGCCGCGCGCGCGGCGGTGCGGGAGGCCTCGGCGCGCGCCTTGGCGGCCTTGAGATCGCCGAGGGCGACCTTCTGCTTATCGGCGACGATGCGCAGTGTCGTCGCCCGATCGACGGCCTCGCCGGGATCGTTGCCGCCGAGGGTGTTGACCAGCGCACCGGCGCTGTTGCCCTGCGCGTACGCCGCGCGGACCACCTGGTCGAACGCGGTCTGCGCGGTCGTGATCCTCGCGTCCGAGTCCTTGACCGCGGCCTCGGAGACGGTGATCGCTCCGGAAGCCGCCGTGGCGGCGTCGCGGGCGGACTGGAGGTCGACGACCGCGCGGTTGACCGACTGCCGCTTCGTCGCGACGTCGCCGCGCAGGTCCGCGATGCGCTGATCGGCCTGTGCGATCCGGTCGACGAGCGCTGCGACGACGTTGGCGGGGTTCGCTTCGGGGCCGTTGGGCTCGGCCAGGACCGATCCCGCACCCGCGACGGAGCCGACCACCAGCGAGCCGGTGGCGACTGCCGCGAGCAACGACCGCGCAGCGAGAATCGTGGCGGGGTGTGCCGTACGCCTCAAGGTGTCTCCCTCAACTCAAGACTCGTTCAGACCCGATGAGTACGCATGGGCCACACGCACAACATTGGCTTCAGTCGTACCGTACGGCACTTTCACAACAATAGAAAACACGATTCACAAATTACACAGGTGTGAGCTTCTCATCAGACGCCCTGACCAGGGCGGATCACCGTTCGATGAAACGCTTCCGAAACGGACAGCAGCCGGGAATTACACAGCTGGAATTTCGAATGAATGTGCGCTATTCGTTCGATCGAACAGCGGAGCCGCCATTCTCTTCGGACGCGCGGACCGTCGAATCCGGGGACTCCACGCCGACGGCGGCCGGAGCGCGGTCCGCCGCGGCGGCCTTGCGAGCGGCGTCGACCGCGCGGCTGCGGCGACGGGTCACCACCCGCGCCCAGCCCGCCAGGGCGGCGACGACCAGCACCAGCCCGACGGTGAAGCCCGCCCACGGGAAGGTCGCGTCGTTCGCGACCGTGGCGAAGTCCTCGGCGGCCTTCGGCGGGTTGTTGAGCGCGAGCCGGCCCGTGTAGCCGTCCTGCCCCTTCTCGATCTGGTAGCGCGAGAGCTGCGTGGAGTACCCGGCCACCTGACCGGGCGACATCACCAGGACGGTCAGCGGATGCTCGGCGTCGGCACCCATCTGCCTGCCGAGCTCGGTGCCGAGGTCGCGCAGCGAGGTGTCCGGGTTGTAGTCGTGCGCGAGGACGACCACCTGGAAGTTCTCGATCCCCTGGGCCCGGGCGTCCTTGACGACCTGCACCAGCTGCGGCACCGAATCGGCGTGCGCGGGGTTGAGCACGGCGACGCCGTCGGCGGCGAGATCCGCCTGGAGCGCGGACAGATCCACGTCGGTCGGCACTTCGGTGAGAATCGGCAGCGGGCCCATGCGCCTCACAGTACGACACGCCCGCGGGCACGCCCGGAACGAGGCACAATGAGCTGCGTCGGGAGAGTTTCAGCCCAATGAACTCTCACAGGACAAGCGTACTGTATTATCGACTTCAGGCACCGACACAGCCCGTCGGTGCACACCACAAAACGTTGAGTGGAGCTGACGTGAGCAAGAGCATCGATTCCTTCTCGTCGCGCGGCACGCTCGAGGTGGGCGATCAGTCGTACGAGATCTTCCGCCTCAGCGCCGTGCCCGGCACCGAGAAGCTGCCCTACGCCTTGAAGGTCCTCGCAGAGAACCTGCTGCGGACCGAGGACGGCGCGAACATCACCACCGATCACATCAACGCCCTGGCGAACTGGGATCCCTCGGCCGAGCCGAGCGTCGAGATCCAGTTCACGCCGGCGCGCGTGATCATGCAGGACTTCACGGGTGTGCCCTGCATCGTGGACCTCGCCACCATGCGCGAGGCCGTCACGGCCCTGGGCGGCGACCCCAACAAGGTCAACCCGCTCTCCCCCGCCGACATGGTCATCGACCACTCGGTGATCCTCGACGTCTTCGGCACGGCCGACGCGCTCGAGCGCAACGTCGACCTCGAGTACCAGCGCAACGGTGAGCGCTACCAGTTCCTCCGCTGGGGCCAGGGCGCGTTCGACGACTTCAAGGTCGTCCCCCCGGGCATGGGCATCGTCCACCAGGTCAACATCGAGTACCTGGCGCCGGTCGTCATGACCCGCAACGGCCAGGCCTACCCCGACACCTGCGTCGGCACCGACTCGCACACCACGATGGAGAACGGCCTGGGCGTCCTGGGCTGGGGCGTCGGCGGCATCGAGGCCGAGGCGGCCATGCTGGGCCAGCCGGTCTCCATGCTCATCCCCCGCGTCGTCGGCTTCAAGCTCACCGGTGAGATCCAGCCGGGCGTGACCGCGACCGACGTGGTGCTCACCGTGACCGACATGCTGCGTCAGCACGGCGTCGTCGGCAAGTTCGTCGAGTTCTACGGCAAGGGCGTCGCCGAGGTGCCGCTCGCCAACCGCGCGACCCTGGGCAACATGAGCCCCGAGTTCGGCTCCACCGCGGCGATCTTCCCGATCGACGGCGAGACCATCAACTACCTGCGCCTGACCGGCCGCACCGACGAGCAGCTCGCGCTCGTCGAGGCGTACGCCAAGGAGCAGGGCATGTGGCACGACGCCGACCACGAGCCCGCCTACTCCGAGTACCTCGAGCTGGACCTCGGCACCGTCGTGCCGTCGATCGCCGGCCCGAAGCGCCCGCAGGACCGCATCCTCCTGTCGGAGTCGAAGGTCGCCTTCCGCAAGGACATCCACAACTACGTGGAGGAGCAGCACCCGGCTTCGCACACGCAGCTCGACGAGGCCGTCGAGGAGTCGTTCCCGGCGTCCGACCCCGCCGCCCTGTCCTTCGCGGACGACGGTGCCGTCAACGTCCAGTCGGCCGCCACCGGCGCCGAGGGCCGTCCGTCCAAGCCGGTCACCGTGACCGGTGAGCGCGGCACCTTCGTGCTCGACCACGGCGCGGTCGCGGTCGCGGGCATCACGTCCTGCACCAACACCTCGAACCCGTCGGTCATGCTGGGCGCGGCCCTGCTCGCCCGCAACGCCGTCGAGAAGGGCCTCACCACCAAGCCCTGGGTCAAGACCAACATGGCCCCCGGCTCGCAGGTCGTCAACGACTACTACGAGAAGGCCGGCCTGTGGCCGTACCTCGAGAAGCTCGGCTACTACCTGGGCGGCTACGGCTGCACCACGTGCATCGGCAACACCGGCCCGCTGCCCGACGAGATCAGCAAGGCAGTCAACGACGAGGACCTGACCGTCGTCGCGGTGCTCTCGGGCAACCGCAACTTCGAGGGCCGCATCTCGCCCGACGTGAAGATGAACTACCTGGCGTCCCCGCCGCTGGTCATCGCCTACGGCCTCGCGGGCACGATGGACTTCGACTTCGAGACCGACGCGCTGGGCAAGGATCACGACGGCAACGACGTCTTCCTCAAGGACATCTGGCCGTCGGCGCAGGAGATCGACGACACGATCAAGAGCGCCATCAACCAGGACATGTTCCGCAAGTCCTACTCGACCATCTTCGCCGGCGATCACCGGTGGCAGAACCTCGCCACCCCCGAGGGCGACACCTTCCAGTGGGACGAGAACTCGACCTACGTCCGGAAGGCGCCGTACTTCGACGGCATGACGATGGAGCCGGAGCCCGTCTCCGACATCTCGGGCGCCCGCGTCATGGCGCTGCTCGGCGATTCGGTCACCACCGACCACATCAGCCCGGCCGGCCCGATCAAGCCCGGCACCCCGGCGGCGCAGTACCTCGACTCGCACGGCGTGGCCCGCAAGGACTACAACTCGCTGGGTTCGCGGCGCGGTAACCACGAGGTGATGATCCGCGGCACGTTCGCGAACATCCGCCTGCAGAACCGGGTGCTCGACACCATCGGCCTCGAGGGCACGCAGGGCGGCTACACCCGCGACTTCACGCAGGAGGGCGGCCCGCAGTCGTTCATCTACGACGCGTGCCAGAACTACCAGGCCGCCGGCACCCCGCTGGTCGTCCTGGGCGGCAAGGAGTACGGCTCGGGCAGCTCGCGCGACTGGGCGGCCAAGGGCACCAGCCTCCTGGGCGTCAAGGCCGTGATCGTCGAGTCGTTCGAGCGCATCCACCGGTCGAACCTGATCGGCATGGGCGTGGTCCCGCTGCAGTTCCCGAAGGGCGAGTCGTGGAAGTCCCTGGGCCTCGACGGCACCGAGACCTTCGACATCGCGGGCATCACGGAGCTGAACAACGGCGTGACCCCGAAGACGGTGCACGTGACCGCCACCAAGACGGACGGCACGAAGGTGGAGTTCGACGCGGACGTCCGCATCGACACCCCCGGTGAGGCCGACTACTACCGCAACGGCGGCATCCTGCAGTACGTGCTGCGGAACATGGTCCGCGGCTGATCGCTGCAGTCTCGACCAGTGACGGCGGGTCCGGCCCCAGCGGCCGGGCCCGCCGTCCGCGTCGCGGACACCGACTACCGTCCCCGTTCGATCAGGAGCTTCCACATGCCCAAGGTGAGCGACGACCACCTCGCCGCGCGGCGCCGCCAGATCCTCGACGGCGCGCGGACCTGCTTCGCCGAGTACGGGTACGACGGGGCCACCGTGCGGCGCCTCGAGGCCGCGACCGATCTGTCCCGCGGTGCGATCTTCCACCACTTCCGTGACAAGGACGCGCTCTTCCTCGCGCTGGCCCGCGAGGACGCGGAGCGGATGGCCGACATCGCCGCCGAGGAGGGCCTGGTCCAGGTCATGCGGGACATGCTGAGCCACCCGGAGCGTTTCGACTGGCTGGGTACGCGGCTGGAGATCGCCCGGCGGCTCAAGAACGACGGCGACTTCCGCGCCGAATGGACCGAGCGCAGCGCCGAGCTCACCGACGCCACCCTGCGCCGGTTGGAGCGACAGAAGCAGCGCGGCCGGCTGCGCGACGACCTGCCCACCGATGTCATCCTCGGCTACCTGGACCTGGTGCTCGACGGGCTGGTCACGCATCTCGCGTCGGGCCGTCCCACGGCGGGCCTCGAGGCCGTCCTCGACCTGGTCGAGGAGAGCGTGCGCCGTCGCTAGCGCTTCACGACGGCCGAGATGATCGTCGCGATGCCCAGGCCCAGGATCGCGATACCCGCGAGCAGGGTGAGGTAGAGCCCGATCCCGGCTGAGACGTCGACCAGCTTCGAGTAGGTCGACGTCAACTTCACCACGTTCGCGAGGTCGTAGCCGGCGAGGCCGGTGATGACGAGGCCGGCGACCGTGGCCGTGATCCCGGAGATCAGCCGGAGCGGCACCCCGGACGGCGGGACCAGCGCGGCGGCCACCGCGACGCCGGCGGCGATCAACGCCACGAACAGCGTGATCCAGCCGTCGCTGCCGTCGATCCCCGACGCCGAGTTGCGGATCGACGAACCGCCGATCTTCGCGGACGCCGTGGCCCACGGCAGGAAGGCACCGAGGATCACGAGCGCTCCGGCGCCGGCGATGAGGAACTGCAGGATCGTCCCGAGTCCGCCCCGCGCGCCCGACGGTGCGGCACCGCCCGGCCCCGTCGGACCGGGCGCACCGAACTGCCCCGGCTGCCCGTACGGACCGGGTTGCCCGCCGTAGGGCCCCGGCCCGCCGAACTGCTGCTGACCGAACTGCGGTGGTCCCGGCGGGGCGTACTGCGGTCGCCCCGGCTGCCCGTAGCCGGGCTGCGGCGCACCCCACCCCGGGCCGGGCTGCGCCGGTGCCCGATGCTGCTGCGGATTGCCGTACGGCGCTCCCTGCGGCGACTGCCCGGGATACGACGACGGCCGACCGCCGCCCTGCGGGGAGGGGCCGCCCGGCGGGTATCCACCCTGGTTGTAGGTCATGCGGCGAGCGTAGCCCTGCACACCTTGTGATCCGGTTGCCGTCGCCTGAACGTGATCCTCGGTTCCGCCTAGCGCCCTTCCGGCGGCGTCGCGTACAGGAAGACCGCGCCGCCCGGGTCCTTCGCCGAGCCCATGGTCGCCCACGGCGTCACCTCGGCGGCGCGGAGGATCTGCCCGCCCGCGGCGACGATGCGCTCCTCCGCGGCCGCCGTGTCCTCCACGGTGAGGTACACCTGCCAGAACGAGGGCATACCCTCCCCGAAGACGCCGGAGTCGAAGAGGGGTGCGGCGTCCATGATTCCGGCGACCGCCTCCCGGTGCCCGTCCGTCCCGGCGAGGACCTGGCTGTAGCGATCGGGGCCGAAGGAGCCCTCCTCTCCCCCGCTGCCGATCTCGTCGAGCTCCCAGCCGAAGACGGAGCGGTAGAAGGCCTTGGTCGCGTCGTAGCTGCGACTCATGCAGTCGAACCAGTACGGAGTGCCGGGCACGCCGCGCTCGACGAAGCCCTCATGCTTCCCCGGTTCCCAGATGCCGATCGCGGCGCCGACGGGGTCGATGACGAAGGCGAAGCGGCCGAGGTCCGCCACCGGCACGACCGGGACCACGAGCGAGGCGCCGGCATCGGTCGCCGCGCGGAGCGACTCCTTCGCGTCCGCGACCCGCAGGTAGGTCGACCAGACGTCGCCGGGACCACCGCCGCCGTCGGGCGGCGACATCACGCCTGCCACGAGGTTGCCGTTCGCCCGGAAGTTGCGGTATCCGCCGAAGTCCTCGTTGGGTGGATCGGCCTCCCAGCCGAAGACGGTGCCGTAGAACTCGACCGCCGCGTCGATGTCGGAGGTCATGAGGTCGATCCACACGGGTGCGCCCAGCGGGGCGTCGTACGCGGTCATGGCGACAACGGTGGCACACCGGGCCGACAAGTTCCACCCTTCCCGGCACATCCGGTTGCGATCGCAGTTCGCGCCGTGCGCTCCGATTACAGTGAGCGGGTGACGAACCCGCTGCCGACACCGCCCCGCCGCCTGCCGATCCTCGGCGACGTCCTTACCGTGACGCGACACAATCCGGTCACGGCCGAGGCGTCGATGTTCGGCGAGTTGGGCGTCCCGGTCTTCGAGCGCGTCGTCGGGCCGAGCAGGCTCGTCATGGTCGGCGGCGGCGCAGCCGCGCACGAGGTGTGCGATGAGGCTACGTGGTCGCACGCCACGCTCGGTCCGGCGCAATACTTCCGGCGATACGTCCCCACCGGTCTCTTCACCGCCGCGAACTCGGACCCGCTCTGGCACGCCGCGCGCGAGGTCCTCACCCCGGCGTTCTCCCGCGAGGCCATGATCGGCTACCACTCGACCATGCGCGACGTCAGCGACGGCGTCATCGACCGCTGGTTGGCGCACGGCGCACTCGACGACGTCACAGCTGAGACCACGAAGCTCACCGTCGAGATCATCGGCCGCATCGGCTTCGGCACCGACGTGGGCGTGCTGGAGGGCGATCTCCGCGACAGCGAGACCTACCGCTCATTGGAGACCGTCCTGCAGTGGGGCAACGACACGGCGAACTCCATCCCGGTCGTCGGCCTTCCCCGGAAGATCCTCCAGACGCGCCGCACTGACCGCGCGGCCGCGCAGCTGCGCGGATTCGCCGACGACCTCATCGCCCGGCGCCGAGCCGACGGGGCCACCGTCACCGACGGCGCCTCGATGCTCGACCGGATGCTGTCCGTCCCGGACTCCCACGGCGACCTGCTGCCGGACGCGAACATCGCCGAGAACGTGATCACGCTCCTCATCGCCGGACACGAGACGACCGCGGCCCTGCTCAGCACCGCCCTGTTCTACCTGGCCCGCACCCCGGAGCTGCAGGAGACGCTCCGCGCGGAGGTCCGCGAAGCGACGTCCGACGGCTGGTCCTACGAGGGCGTCAACCGCATGCGCGGCATCGCCTCGGTGCTCCAGGAGTCGCTGCGCGTCCATCCGCCGGCCCCTGCGATCTTCCGGATCGCCAAGCAGGACACGACCGTCGGCGGGCACCCCGTCGCGCGCGGATCGGTGGCCCTCCTGGTCCTGATCGCAGTCCACACCGATGCGTCGGTGTGGGGACCGGATGCGGACCGGTTCGACGGCCTGCGATTCACCACGAAGACGCCTCCGGGGGTGTTCCACCGGCCGTGGGGCGTGGGCCCGCGCAGCTGCATCGGGCGGCAGTTCGCTCAGCACGAGGCGGCGGTAATGCTCGCGCGCCTCCTCGACCGCGCCCGGCTCCTGCCGGGCGGCGGTCCCGCGGACCGTCCGGAGATGCTCGAACGCGGCCTGATGCGGCCGGGGCCGCACCGCGTCGTGCTCGAGCCGCTCTGACGGCACCGCCGGGCTAGATCTTCGCGACGCCCCGGGCGTCCCGGTAGACGCCCGCCACACCGCTAGCGGACATCGGCCCGGACTGGATCTTGGCGTCGGAGGCGACGACCGCCTGCAGGGTGATGCCCGCGACGAGGAAGTCGGCGACCGAGCGCCGGGTGTGGTCGGCGGAGGTGACCAGCACCGCGCCGTTGCCGAAGCCGTTCTGCCGCATGAGGACCGCCGTGTTGATGGCGTTGCCCTGGGTGGAGCCGGCCTTCTCCTCGGTGTAGATCCGCGTGCCCGAGACGCCCTGCGCCAGCAACCACTCTTTCATCGCCGCGGCCTCGGTCTTGCCCGCCTTGGGCGCGCCGCCGGTCACGACGATCGGGAACGCCGGGTACGCCTGCGCGACGGCGAGGCCCTTGGTGAGCCGCTCGACGAGGATCGGCCGCATGGCGCCGTTGTCCTCCAGGCCGAAGCCGAGGATGACGATCACGGTCCCGGGGGCGACGCCGCCGGGCACCTGATCGGCGAGCGGGAACGTGAGCGCCTTGTTGACGTTGGTCATCAGCGCCACGACCTTCTGCGCCTGGTCGATCGGCATCTGGTTGACGGCGGCCTGCGCGCCCGCGGTGTCGCCCGCGGCCTGGCGGTCGATCGCCTGGTCGGTCAGGGACGCCGTCGACGTCGTGGTCGACGGTGCCGCCCCCGCCGTCCCCGTCGCCAGGGTGGCGGCGACCGCAACGGCGGCCGTCAGCGAAACGATCGAGCGGAAGAAACCAGAGACACGCATGTTGCCCTCCGTGACAAATGAGTCTATCGGTGGAAAACTACACCACTGAGCCGTGTGTTGCACACGTGAATGTTGAATCGTGCCGGAGCCACGCGCGCCGGCACCGTCGCCGGGGCGCGGAGCCTCGGTGGATTCCGGCGGTGCACTACGTGCGTGTCGTCGCCGACACGCACCGAAAGTGCCGGTCCGCCCTACGACGAGGCGGGCAGCGCCATCCCGAGCTCGCGGAGCACCGCGCGGGCGCGATCCGGGTAATCGGTGATGAGCCCGTCCGCTCCGTCGCGCAGCAGTGCGCGCATCGTCGCGGGGTCGTTGACCGTCCACGGGACGACCCGCAGCCCCAGGTCGTGCGCGCGGCGGATCAACGCCGGCGTCGTGAACCGCACGAAGTCCGGGTCGCCGACGCCGCCGTCCTGCGGGTCGCCCTGCACCGGCGAGACCGCGGTGAGCCCGGGGATGGTCGCCTTCGCCGCCCGCACCCAGTCGCCGCCGTAGGCATCGACGTCGAGCCCGAGCCACGGCGACGCGCCCGGCTTGCCCGTCTGCAGGAACTGCTCGCCGTTGGTGAGCGCGATCAACCCGACTCCCGGCAGCAGCGGGCCGATCTCCCGCAGAGCCGTCCAGTCGAAACTCTGGATCGTGACCTGCCGGGCGAGGCCGGAGCGCGTGATCTCCCCCGCCACCGCGCGCACGAACTCGCCCCGCGGCGCCGTCTCCGACGGTGCCCCCGCCTCCACCTTCGTCTCGATGTTCATCCGCACCGGCGAGCGCCGGGCGCGGACGAGGTCGAAGAGCTCGCGCAGTTCGGGGATCCGGGCGCCCGCCACGACCCGCTGCGTCGCCGCGACCTTCTCGTACCCGCAGTTCATCGTGCGGATCTGCGCGTACGTCAGGTCGCGGACGTACTTGCCGACGTACGGGAACTGCGGGTCCCCGGGACTCGTGGGCGCGGTGTCCGCGCACTTGCGCGGATCCACCTTCCGGTCGTGCGTGATCACGACCTTCCGGTCCTTCGTCACCTGCGTGTCCAACTCCAGCGTCGTGACGCCGAGCCGCATCGCCGCGCTGAAGCCCTCCAGCGTGGACTCCGTCTGCAAGCCGAGCCCGTCGCGGTGCGCCTGCAGGTCGACGGTCCGCGGCGCCGCCCCGGCATGCGCGGTCCCCGCCAGCAGCGCAAGAGACAGAGCGATGATCAACGGACGCCGCAGCTTCATGGTCTGCAGGCTATGCCGCGGCCATGAACCCCACCTGACCGCGAGGTTGCCGTGGTCATTCTGTTTTCAGGGGTATCCGGCTCGCAGCCCGAACAGCGCGCTGCATAGCGCCTGACGGCACTGAGATCTGGATCAACCTAGCAACTCGTTCGATCAACTCCTCCTCAGCGAGCGACGTCTCCCCGGTCGACACGATCCTGCAGTACTGCGCGACCTCGTTCGGCGGAACGACGTCGATCGTCCGCGGTCCAAGCTCACGGGCGACAACCATTGGTTGCGTGGGGAGTCTGAAGGTAAGTGGCTTGTTCCCGGATTGCCCGAGGGGATTGTCGGAATTGATCAGCCCGCGACGCTCAACATCCGAGATGGCCCGATTGATGAGGCGAGACAGCTCATCGCGCGACCTATGGCTCGATACAAGTTCTTCATACAACTGGTGGATTCGCCACCCTGTCATAGGACCCTCCGCGGCAACGATGGCCACGACATTCTCCGCGATCACATGCGCGGATGACGTAGCAATATCCGGCAAGGATCGGCGAAAGACCGGGTAGCGAGCTAGCGTCACAGCCGTCGCCGGTGGATGGCGCGGCGTAACCTGAGGTCGCGTTGGCATCTGCGTCGACACCGAGCCGCGTTCTCGAAGAGGAAGCGCCGGCCGCCCACCACCGGCAGGTCCTTGGCGCGTCCCGAGGTCCGACGCTGCGCGTCTCCGCGCGGATGCATCGGACTCGTCCGCCTCGTCCGGTGAACGCGTTGCCTCGCTCGTGTCGTCAACTCCTGGACTCGCCCCTCGGGACGCCGACTCAGCGTTCTTCCCCTGCCCGAACAGCCGTTCGCGCTCCTCCGCAATGATGTCTCGCGCGAGTTCCGCCTCGGTGACGTCGTACGCTTCGGGCGCGCTCGCTGCGGTTTCACTTTCCCGCGCGAAACTCTCGAACAGTTCTTTCTTGCGAGCGAGAATTTCTCGGACGCGTCGATCTACCCCCTCGTCCGACAACAGTCGGTGCACCTGGACCGATTGCAGTTGCCCCATCCTGTGAGCGCGTGCAATTGCCTGCCACTCCGTCGTCGGTTTCAACTGCGGTTCACAGATCACCACCACGGATGCGGACTGAATGTTCAGTCCGACACCACCTGCAACAATCTGCGCGACGAGCACGGCACCGCCATCGGCGGTGGAGAAGTCGTCCACCATCGCCTGGCGCTTGCCCGCAGCGACCGATCCCGTGAGCGGACCGAAGACTCGACCGGGCAACTGGCCGTGCACATCGTTGAGGACGTTCAAGAAGTGGGAGAACACAATTACGCGGCGGCCGTTGGCTTCTGCCTCGCCGACAAGTTCGATGAGGCGCTGTATCTTGGCCGACTTGCTTCCTTGTTTCATCGCGGCCTGGCGCATCCCCATGAAGTTCCTGTCGCTCACTGCGGAGCGGTAGGCAGCAGCGTCCGAATCAGACATAGCGACCCACTCGTTGACCTCGACGAGTTCCGGGAGCTCCGTCAGGACGTCCTCTTGATTGCGCCGCAGGTAAGCGGGGGCGACCTGACGACGGAATCTGGTGGGAGTGTATTCATCGGCATTCACGGTGAGATCGGGGCGAAGGTATCCGACGAGGTTGCGAAACTCGTCCAACCGGTTCTCGAGCGGTGTTCCCGTAAGAAGAATCGCACGTTCACATGAATCGAGAATTCGGGCGACTCTACGAGATCTGAGCGTGCTGGGGTTCTTAATGTAATGCGCTTCATCGACCACGACGCAGCCGAGCTCCGGCACCGAGACGTTCTCGGTCAGCCACGGAAGGGTTTCGAACGTGGTTACCGCAACGCCTCCGACACGGAGCCACTGCTTAGCCGCAGCGCTGCGGTCCGAGCCGTGAAGGCGGTACGCCGAGAGCTTCGACTTGGTTCCCACCTCGCGCACCCAGTTCGTCACCACTGCGGCGGGACATATCACGACGAAATGGTTGTCCCCTTTGGCACGCAGATGCGCCAGGACCGCAATGGATTCCACTGTCTTCCCAAGGCCCATCTCGTCGCCGATAATCACTTTGCGCTGAACCAGCGCAAAACGCGCGGCGAAGTTCTGGTAGCCTCGCAACGAGGCGACGAGGTGGCCTGCTTTCAGCTCAAACCCGCGGATAGCCTCCACGATTTCCTGAGGCAGCTCACCCTGTGCCTTCTCATCGTCTTCTGTGATGAATCCCAGTTCAGCGAGAAGAGCAAAGTAGTCGGCTGGACGTAAGAGGAAATCATCCCATGTATCCCCGATCAGCGCGGTGCTGTCGGCGTCGGCAATCGCATTTGCCACCTGGATGACCTCACGAACCGCGTGGTCGAACTCCGCGACCGTGGATGATCCGGACGGCACGACGACGGCGTGTGTGGTGTGCGAGTCCACGGCTGCGGCGAATGGTGCCAACCCGACAGCTCGCTCGAGCAAATCGGGGGACGCACTTGCTCGACGTGCTGCATCCCACCCTCGGAGTCGACTCAGAAGGGTTGTGAGGAGGGTCGTACGGTTGTTGATATCAATTCGTATCGGCATCTCTTCGAACGTATTTTGACGCAGCGTCTGGGCTGCGCCGCGAATTCGAGTGGCCGATGTCGCACCGATCCCATCAAGCTGCTCCAACCGTTGCTCGTTCCGGAGCACTGAGAGTACATCGGTGATACCGTTCTCGGTAAGTACGCCGACCCGGATCCTGTCCCTGCTCGCCTCGCGAAGACGATCAACCGACATTTCGGCGAGCATCCGGTCGGTTTCGGCATTCCTTACAGAATTGCCAGCTTTCAGCGCAGCGCTGCGACGCTGGGCCTCGTCACCGGCCGCTCCCTGGATCACTGCCACGGCCTGAGGAAGTTCCACGAAGGACTCAACTGTCTCGACGACCGCGTTCCTGCCCTGTTCGGGAAGGATGGGTGCGAGGCCCACC
Source organism: Tsukamurella ocularis (assembly GCF_965138335.1). Taxonomy (GTDB): domain Bacteria; phylum Actinomycetota; class Actinomycetes; order Mycobacteriales; family Mycobacteriaceae; genus Tsukamurella; species Tsukamurella ocularis_A. The sequence continues at coordinate 251,974 of NZ_CBCSDV010000002.1, read as the reverse complement.
CAAGGCTCGAGAGCATCGGCAACACCCAATGCACGAACCCGAGGATCGTCATTCGGCCGAGCTCGATCAATACTCGACCGCAACCCGCTCGTAAGGAACCATGCGCGGTACTCCGGCAGGAATCGTGCAGCCTGGTTGGCCTTGTCGCGTGTGCCACCGAAAAGCAGCAGACGACCGAACCCTGAGCCCTTTCGGAGGTCGGCAACAGCTTGCCCCACCTCGCTCACCAGGCGGTTAAGTTCCCGCTCGACCTCGACCGGGATCGCGGGCAACGCGTTCCCGGCGGCGATCGACCGGATCGACTCAAGAGTGTCCGGGCGAATTGGAAGGACGTACCAGCGGACCCCATCGCCCCCGCCGGCCCGTACCACCCGCTGTTTCAATGAAGTCGCTGCACGGTTGGCAGCGACGATTACTTGCGCTCTAGCATCGATCATTCCGCGTGCATCGTCGACCCAGGCCTGAACCTCATCGGCGATTGATGACTGCTCGTCGTTACCCATCACTTCCGGACGGACTTCCATTTCCTATTGACAGAATGTTCAATGCCGCACTGGCAAGCCACAACAGTTGTTCACACGGAAGCTCAGCTTTCCTCAAACCCGGACTGATCAAATTTGAGCGTCCTCGCGTTCTCTGCAACGGTTCGGACACGATTCTCGTTGAACCCCTCTGTGTCTGTCGCTTCGATCTCGATCCGCACCGTCACACTGGTGTTCTCGCCGGAACGAAGGTGCGCGAGAACCTCCTCGGCAACGTTCTTGAACTCAAGCGCGATCTTGTCCGAGTTGAGCGTCTTGACTCCGAAGTAGCGTGTAGGCCAGGCGATATCGACCTTCCCAGGGGCAGGTTCAGGAGTCGGACCTGGCTCTGATCCGGGTTCCACATCTCCGTCGCCGCCGGCCCCTGGCATCTGCGCGTTGGCTACCTCGGCTAAACGCTGCTTCTCGGCAACGTCGGGACGAACCAGAAGTAGAGAGTCGGTTGCGGGAGGCGAACTCTCCTTGTCGTCCGGCGTCCATAGGCCAACGTACCGACCGGCTTCCTCGTCGTAGCTGGCAGCGAGGGCGAAAGCGTCTGTCTGCCAGATCATCGGCAGATCGACAATTCCTGCATCCAGAACAGAGCGATCGCGCAGACGCGGCATGTACGGGTACTGCGAGTAGAGCCCCCACAGCGAACCCAGCGAGACGTGGCCGTCCTTCCAGATCTGTGGCACCTTACCGATCGCGAGCCGAATGGTCGCAGCCGCGTGGCGCGTCGACAGATCGCCGTCGTTCCCAAGTCGACGAGAAACTCGGTCTGCAAGCGAGTCGGACTGCCCTTCGACCTTGGTTTCCCGGATGACAAACGGCGCGCCGGGGTCCGGCTGGGCCGGCACAAGTGCCCACGTGAACGTCTGGAGCAGGCGGGACGTCACTGTCTGGTCGGCCTGAGTCGCCCGCTGCGACGCCTGGTTCTTCTGGTTTTGCGTCAGATCGAGATCGGACTCGTTCAACAGGACGTGCTTCCAGCCGAGGTAGTCGCGCGTCGCGTTATCGAGCTCTTCGAGCCGAGCCTCGTCAGCCGCGAGATACACCAAAGCGTTGCGGTGCGTGCGGTTCGAGCTACCGCGGCGTTCGGTCGCCTGGTGAGCGAACTCTTTGGCCGGCGATTCTGCGCCCCGCTTGTTGGCGACCTTAGGGTGCACGATGACGAGGCGCGCCTCGTCGGTATCGGGGATGTCAGCGGTGGACTCAGGGCACACGTGAACGCCGGCCAAGTCGCCACGCTTGCGGCCCTGGTCCTGAAGCCGTCGGACGATCTCAGCCCAGACGTCTTCCTTGTGAAGGCGTTCGGCCTGATCCTTCGCAGTACGGGTTATGTTCGGCTGGACGTCGTACCAGTACTTGCCCGAACCCGAGTAGAAGTACGTCGCGCGATCACCGAGCTGGGTCAGCGCGGAATGGAAATTGCCTGGGACATCGCCCGGAATCGCGGTTCCGAGGAACACTCGCTGCGTGCCGATGCCTTTGTGCACAGATCCGGGCGCGATCGTCGGAGCGGCGCCGAAGAACACGGTCCGGGCCAGCCGCTTGGTCAGGGCCCGCTGGCCGAAGAGCGGCTTCTCCTTGTCGATGCGAGCTGGTTCGGAGTTCACTCCGTCGACGTCCGCGTCGATGATCGTCTTCCAAGAGTCTTGAAGATACTGCGTGAGTTCGGAGTTCACGTTTGACGTGGCGAGTGGAATTGATGCCGGCATGATCAGCGGCGACTGGTCTTCACCGGTCCACAACGCATGAATGACCGTGCTCATCAGCCGCAGGACGCCGCGAGTGCGCTGAAAACGTTCCAACGACGACCACTCTTCGTAGAGGGTGTCGAACAGCTCTGGGTGGATCGGGTACGTCTGCTTGATCCGATGTTCGTAAGCAGCGTCACGTGCTTCACGCGGGAAGTCGTCGGAGTACTTGCGATACATCTCGACGTACGCCCGAGCCGTCGCACCTATCGCTGCGAGCGCGGTCGCGTCGGGCTGCTTGAAGAGCCGTTGCTTGACGATGTGATACGCCTCGTCGGACGACGCAGGGCGCCACTGGTCCGCGACGCGGCGAACGACGTTCTGGAGGCGCTTGAGTGCCTCCAGTCCGTTCTGGCCGCCGACCTCTTCAGCGTTTCCAGCCACGATTTTTTCGTTGGCGTCGCCAGTCTCCGAAGCAGGGATCGAGATGGCGAGAAGGACGCCCTTGGAGCCTTTGGCTGCCTCCGTAAGAGACTGGGCGAACGTGAACTGGTCGTCGAAGGTACCGCCGGCGAGGTCGTCACGGCCCACGAGCGAGCGCGCGTAGGCAACCCACTCGTCGATAAGGATTACGGCCGGTGCGTACGCGGTAAGCAGCTCGTGGAGGGCATCGCCGGGGTGGGTCCGGTCCCTGTCTGCCTTGGCCACGACCGCGTAGGCCTCGGGCCCTCCGAGCTGCCAGGCGAGCTCGCCCCAGATCGTGTTGACGTGGGTGCCGTCGTCCTTGGTCACGCCGGACGGGCTAAAGTGATTGCCGACGACCGCGACACGGTTGATCCTCGTCGCCGAGTAGCCATTCGCGGTCAGGAGTTCCTGCGTCTCCTGCGGGAAACGGCTGACTGGCAGGCCCGCAGCCACGTGCCACAGCGAGAGCATCGAGTGGGTCTTACCGCCGCCGAAGTTGGTCTGAAGGTTGATGACCGGTGAGGCGTTGTTGTCTCCAGCGAGACGACGTACCGCCCTACCGATGAGGTCCCGCAAACCCTCGGTCAGGTAGGTCCGGCGGAAGAATTCGACCGGGTCGGCGTAGTCGGCGTCGACCTCGCCGCCGGTCGCGACCTTGTAGAGGTCGGCGGCGAACTCAGAGGCGTGGAAGTTTCCGGTGGCGACGTCGTCATGAGGCTGAAGAACTTCGCGCCATGGACGCAGGCCAGCGGCTTCGGGGTTGTCAACGGCGGCCTTGAGAACCTTCTTGTCATCCTTGTCAGCCGTGACACGGCGAAGATTCTGTCGAATGCCGCGAACCTCGTCGGCTTCCTTCGCGGCACCGATCAGCTTCAGCAGTCGTTCGCCGGTATCGAGCGCCCGGTAGGCATCGTCGTCCGTGAAGGTACCGTTGTGCGCCCATTCATTGCGCACCTCGCGGAGTTCGCTCGCGAAGGTCTCACCGGTACGACCGATGGCCTGATTGAACGGGTACCAGCGGGGCTTGAACCCGGCAGTGATGTTGCCTTCGGTCAGGATCCTGAACTGGACCTGCGGATCCAACGCGTCGTAGGTCTTCGTCGACGGAGCACCGTTCTTGCTGTCCTTCGCCTGCACAAGCTTCGTCCAGACGGCACCGAGCGCAGGATCACCCTGGCCTACGACTGTGGAGATGAAGTCATCCAGTGCAGGTGCGAGCACCTGGAACATACGGTCAATGCGGTCACGGTTGCTTAGTGCCATGTCAATAGTCTCCCTCGTCGAAGTCGAGTGCACCCTGCTGCGCAGACGCCTCATTCACGGACCGTGCCACTTCGAGGATCTCGGGCCAGGTTGTGACCAGTGTGTTGAAGCTGAGCGCGTCCTTCGTCCACCCGTTGCCTTCAGCAATACGGAACAGGAGGTGAGCAAGCTCCTTGACCAGGTCGGCCTCAACCGCGCCATCGGGACGCCCCAGTGCGCTCTCGAGAAGGTCACCGGCTGGCGCGATTCCGTCTCGCTCCAGCACCTTTATTGTGTGGTGGAGCACCTCCCAGTTGCTGGTATGCAGGTCTTTGAGAACGTCATAGTCCCAGGCCAGGTCAATCGGCCTGATCAGCTGCACGTTGCCAGCGCGACTCGTAAGGATTGCGTCGCGGTCCATGGCTTCTACGCTGGTATTGCGAGCACGGGCGAGGTTGTCTGCGTCACCGAATTTGCCCACGCCATAGCCATACTGGCGATACCAGGCAACGGCGAATCGAGACGTCGGATCGAAATCACCCTCTTGCTCGTTTAGGACCTGATCCAGGATCTCGTTAATCCGAATTAGAGCTGAACGTACAGCCATTGGCGAACCATCGGCCTCGATGACACTCGAGTAGCGACTGAACACCGCCATCCCAGGACCGATAGCGGCCTGAGGCAAGTCGACCGGCGCAACCTGCCCCTGCTGAAGTCTCCGCAGGGCGTCGGGCAGCTCTGCCGTCAACGCATCGATCAGACCGCGGCGATCTGTGGTCGGCGCGTCAGCTGGCCTCGGGCGCAGAGAAAGAACGATAGACGAGGCCAGCGCGTTGGACCCAACATCCCGAGACCTACCCCCGCGCTCACTGCGAAGTGGCCACGTGGAGGTGATCTCCCAGCCCGATTGAATCATGCCATCAAGGAGGGTCTCCCAACCGGTTGAGGCCTCACCGCTCTCGTCAGCCTCGGACTGTTTGAAGGCATAATAGACGGTGATGGGTAGATCGGCATGAGCTGCTGCCCTGGCATGGGAAAAGACCTCGCGGAAGCCTCGCTCAAAGAACGCCTCGGCGCCCTTCCTTCCCTCATGCCGATAAGGATTTGCGACCAATTCCTCGACCTTCGGAACGAGCATGGTCGAGAGCAAATCGGGATAAACGCTTCGGAGCGAGCGTCGAAGCCAGACATAGAAGAAGTCCGAGAGGTCGGAGTAGTCGATGTTGTCATAGTAGGGCGGATCAGTGCTAACGACGGCACCGTCGAAGCTGCGACTCGTCGCTGATATCTGCGAGACCGTCGCCGGCACGGACCCGACGAGCGCTTCCATCCCCTGACTCACCACCTGTACGCAGCGTTCCCAAGACCCCCCAACCGAACAGAACGGGTTCACCTCGGGATAGTCCCAGACCATGGGGATGGCCTGGAGTGCGAAAAGGTTCTTCGGTCGGTCTTCCTTTGGATACCAGACCGCCAAAGTGTTACTGAAGTCCGCTAGTTTGTCCACTGCGAACGCAAGGAACGTCGCGACAGCATCAGCGTATAGGTCCGATCCTCCGTCGACTTTTACCTGTTTCCTCGCCTCTGAGATGAGATCACTGAAGGTCGTCAATGCGACCAGTTGCCGGTTAGAAAAAAGGTCCGACCACTGGGTCATTCCATACGCCTGAACTCGGAAACCGAGCGCTTCGTCGGGCAGCTCAGCGTCAGGCACATCGTCGGGGCGCTCAATGGCGGCGCAAGCCTCGTGTTCCGGCGTCACCGGAAGGTAATGTCGCTGCCGGTTGCCTTCAGCAACCAGCGCGGTAAGTTGGGCGCCGATGCGCCCCTTCTTGCCTTGCTCCCGCACATAGGCGAGCGGGGCAACTGTCGAACACGCCACACATCTCGCTCCCGACTTCGAGGCGGTGCCGTCTTCCGAGCCAGACGGTCCCCCACCTTTCCCTTGACAAACCGAAAACGTCACCCGGAGTCCGGAGGAATCGGCCGCGTCGACTACCACAGACGGGGAAAGAAATACTTCTTTGCCCCTTTTCTTACTAAGCCACCACGAACGCGCGAGCGGCATAGTAATCGCGCACGCCGGGTTCGGGCACCTAACTGTCCGCACCCACATCCAAGCAAGGACCGTCGCGGGTGCTCCGTCTCCGAGCTCGACAGCAGGAAAGTGGTGTCCGATCCGCTCTACGGCTCGATCACGAATCCAAGAACCGTACGCGCGGACGTCCGCAGCAAGGCCGTCCGCTCCTGTCCAGGTTCGAATCTCCGAGTCTGCCATGCCAGGGAAGACGGGTGGGCACCCTTTGAAATTCGGCGGAATTTCAATCAAAGCCTTGTTGAGGAGGACCGCAACGGGGTTGAGATCCGATGCTTCAGCCTCCAGGCCGAGCCTCTGGGCCTCAAGGGGAATGGTGCCTCCGCCTGCGAACGGATCAAGGATTCGCGGTGGTCGACCGGCGGTCGACTTCAAGATCTCTCGATGCGCTTCCGCGAGGAGACGCTCGTCCCTCGCATTCTCCCACACGACCAGGCGCTCGAGAATTGAATGGAGGCGCTCCCGTTCATTGCGTTGCTCCGACTCAGTCGGGAATTCCTCCGGCAATGCCGACGGATCGTCGACAAGTTGCGCAAAGATTACGGCGCGGGCGGCGGCCAGCGGACGTTGAGCCCACCACTTGTGAACCGACGAAGGGTTGCCACGGTAAATGTAGTTCTCGCGTGTTGACTCACGGTTGATCGCCTCCAGCGGCAGGGCCACCTCAATCAATTTTCGCTTGTGCACCATAGTTCCTCGTACCTCTGAGCCCGAGACGTCGGGCGACCTCGCCGGCAATGCGGCGCGTATACCTATGCATGAACTTACCGTGGGGTTCCGTCCGCTTGAGAGGAACGCGACTGGTCCGTGGGATCAGGAGCATCAGAAAGGCGCTTCTCCCTTAGTCCAGGTTTTGACCCAGTCACCCCGGATGCCTGTGGCCTCGAAGTCGCCGAGGTCGGTCGTCGCAAATGGGTCGCCGTGGTAGCGGACCTCGTCGTACTGCGCGCCGCGAGGGTCAACCCGGACGAGCGCCAGCCGGTAGCGCGGAACAGCGTTCTTACCGGTCATGACCTCGTTGTGGGTCACGAAGAAGTCTCTCGAACCCTCGATCCGTGCCTTGACCTCGATCCGGTAGGTGTCACCGTTTGAATCCGTCGAAAGGATATCGAAACCGGGGTTGTTGAAGGGTTGCTCGATAGGTTTGCGGCCGAGTTCTCGCTCCCGTGCCATTACCAGTTCGACACCGCGGCGTTCGACCTCCTTCGTCTCTTTGGCGTGCATCGGCGCCATGGCCGGGATGTCAGTGTCGAGCTGGCCGATTGGCAGCACCAGGGCCGCCGTAACGATGCGCGGCGGCTTCGTCGACATCAGCCGCTGCTGGTCAAGCAGCGCTAGGCGCTTGCGCAGCCGGCCATCCAGCTCCACTGCTTTGCGGTTGAGGCTATCGGACGACTCCTTGGGCTTGTCGCCCTTCTGTTCCTTCTCCGAAGCGACTGCAGCATCAAGCAGGAGCCGTTCACTTTCAGAGCTGAGTCGATTTGTGACTAGGTCGCGGGCCTTGTCGAGCTCGGCGAGTCGCCGCGGCTGTACCTCTTTGAGGTACTCCGGCAGCTGGTTGGCAATGATCCAGCTCAGTGCCCTGTCCTCGGCATCGCCGAGCCACTGAAGTCCGCGGGCCGCAGCAGGCCCAGTTGGCGCGGCGACGCAGTCGAGGTAGGGCGCGGGGCCGGCCTGGCTGACGGTTCCGAACGAGTCGACGTACGCATATCCGAACCGCTTCGCCACAGTATCACCCGTCGCGTCGGTGACTTCTTCGACGACACCCACGAGGAGTTGTGGCTCTTCGAGCGTCGATGAGACAAGCACGGTTCCCTGGTTGAGAGCGCCGCCGAAGCTACGGATCGCCTCGGCCATGACGGCGTCGTGCAGCGGGTGGCCAGGTGCAAGTAGGTCGGCGCGGCTGAGGTCGCCGGGTTGGGCGTGGCTGAGGTCGAAGGTGACCCGGTCGTACTTGGTAGCTATCGGACCCGTGCCCGCCGAACGGATGCGCTGCGGGACGTTTGCGATCTCGTATCGACCCCGCTCGCGCTTGACGATCCGGCCGCCGAGTTTGGTAAACGCTGCCCTGAAGGCGAGTTCGATGTAGTGCGGCTGGAGCCGCCGTGCGCGGGCCTCGTCCATCGCCGCGCGAAGGGCATGCAGGTCGGCGTCAGCGATGTGCTCTGAGGCGAGCGCGCGCTCGTCAAGGAGTCCTTTGAGTCCTTCGCCGACGGAGGCGTCGATGACGTCGTGCATCTTGGCCTTCACGTCAGCCCGTTCGCCGTACTTAATGGCATCAAGGAGCAGGCTGCGTAGCGGCGTTTCGCTGAAAGCTTCGCCGAGGACGTCGAAGACCTTGCCGCCGTATGTCTCGCGCATTTGGTCGAGCTTCTCCAGCAGGCGCGTGAATACCTCGCCCTCGCGGGTGTTCGCGGCGACGAGGTTCCACAGCCGGCAGACCTCCTCCTGCCCGATGCGGTGAACGCGGCCAAAGCGCTGCTCAATGCGGTTAGGGTTCCATGGCAGGTCATAATTGACCATGAGGTGCGCAGCCTGAAGGTTGAGACCCTCCCCTGCGGCATCTGTGGCGAGAAGAAACTGACAATCGCGATTCTTCGTGAATTCCTCGGTTATCTGGCGGCGATCCTGGCGGCGTACGCCTCCGTGGATTGCCCGGACCGCTTCGGGCCTCCCGATCAGTGAGCCGATTCGGCCCTGCAGATAGTCCAGGGTGTCGCGATGCTCGGTGAAGATGATGAATTTGCGCGGCGAACCGTTCCTGTCTGTGAGAAGGGCGTTGTCCTGGAGAATGTTCGATAGTTCGGTCCACTTGCGGTCCGTGCCAGCCTCGCGAACCAGACGAGCGGTCTTGATGAGGTCGGCTAGTTCGAGGAGTTCCGCGTTGAGTTCCGCGACGGTCTGGGACGCGGTCGCTGAGTCCATGACGTCTTCCTCGAACTGCTCGAGTTCTTCAGCGTTGAACTCACCCTCGTCGATGTCTGTGATGTCGAAGGTGGGCTCGGAGTCCCTATAGGTGCCGTTCTCGATCTCGAGTTTCTTACGCTCGAGGCGATCCGCGCGACGGACGAGGCTCTTGTAGATCGCCTCGGGGCTCGAGGCGAGGCGGCGCTGGAGGACCGTGAGCGCGAACCCCACCGTGTTCTTACGCTTGCCACCAATGCGCTCGGCACGATTCATGCCCTCGCGAACGTAGTGGGTAACGTCCTCGTAGAGGTCATATTCGAGCGCGGTGAGCTCGTAGGGCACAGTTTCTGCGATGCGCTCAGGAAAGAGCTTCTTACCCTCGAACGTCAGGAGCTCCTCCTTCACCATGCGCCGCATGATGCCGCTGACATCCGCGCTCGTCTTCTGCTTGCCCTCGAAGCGGTCGCGGTCGATCAGGGTGAGGAACAGCTGGAAGTCCTCCTCCTTGCCCGAGTGAGGCGTTGCCGTCATCAGGAGGAGGTGGCGGGTGATCTGGCCGAGGATCTCGCCGAGAAGAAAGCGCTTGGTCTTGCGCAGTTCCCCGCCGAAGTAATGGGCGCCCATTCGGTGCGCCTCGTCGACGATGACCAGATCCCACTCGGTCTCCTTGAGCTGCGCCTGGAGTTGCTCATTGCGGGAAAGTTGATCCATCCGAGCGATGAGCAGCGGGTTGGACTCGAAGACATTGAAGTTGGCGTTTGCGTCGATAAGCTGGTTGGTCAACAAGTCGAAGCGCAGCCCGAACTTGAAGAAGAGTTCGTCCTGCCACTGTTCGACCAGTCCTCCCGGAGCAATGATCAGGCACTGCTTCACGTCGTCACGAAGCAGCAACTCCTTGATGTAGAGGCCAGCCATGATCGTCTTGCCCGCGCCCGGGTCATCGGCGAGTAGGAAGCGGAGCGGCGTGCGTGGCAGGAGTTCGCCGTACACGGCGCGGATCTGATGTGGCAGCGGCTGGACGTCGCTGGTTGCGACGGCAAGCATAGGGTCGAACAGTCCCGCGAGGGAGATTCGCTGAGCCTCCGCGACCAGCTTGAAATCACCCGCGTGGGCGTCGAACGCGCGGCTGCCGCTCTGGGCGATGCTCAGCTTGCCCTCATCCTTGCGAAACACGACCTGCTGGCCGAGGCCACCTGATGCAGTCTTGTACGTCAGCTCAAGCGCGGACGTGCCGTGCCACTGCGCCGCGATCACGGTGATCACCTCGGCGGGTATGAGACCGTCGATCCGCAGACCGGCTTTCAGCTCTTCAAGCTGCACGATTGAACCTCCTGATTACTCGACCCGAACGCTACCCGGCACCACCGACATATTGGACACCGCCAGGACAGACTGAGGACTTGTTCCGCAAGCCGCGGGCAGGTGCCGTCCATGCCATCCCGGTGTCCGTCGATACACTGGACCGTCGCATACGCAAGGGGAGGTACACGATGGCGCAGTCGGCCGCGCAGCTGTACGCCGCGTTCACGGACAACGCCGACAACGACGTCGCGCTCCGGCTCCTCCGCTCCCCCCACGCCGTCGCCTACCTGGCGCTGATGGCGGCGCGGCTGGGCACGGGCCCCGTCGACGCGGAGGACCTGGGTGACGCGCTCACCGTCGACCTCCAGTCGCTCGCGCACCACTTCACCGAGCGCGCCCGCCCCGTCCCCGCCGGCGCGGACGTCCTCGACCAGTGGGTCAAGCACGGCTACGTCTCCCGAACCCTGGACGAATCGGATCGCGAGGTCATCCAGCTCACCCGCGGCGCCACGACGGCCCTCGGCCAGGTGCAGGCCGTCTCGCTGGACCGCAACGTCGCCACCGAGACCGCCCTCGAGCTGGTCACGGCGCGCCTGTCCGCGGTCGCGGTCACCGTCAGCGCCGATCCGGACGATCACCTCCGCGCCCTGGACCAGCAGATCGCCGAGCTCACCCAGCGCCGGGAGGCACTGCGCCAAGGCCTCATCCCCGAGTACGACCGGGACAAGGTGGTCGACGACCTCAAGATCGTCAGCTCGCTCGCCGAGCGCATGCCTGCCGACATCCTGGGCTACGGCGAGAAGCTGCGCGAGCACACCCGCGCGCTCCTCACGCACGGCCTCGACGCCTCCGACTCCACCGAGGCCGAGGCGTACGCGAAGACCCTGCAGCGCCTCTTCGACGGCCACGACGAGCTCGCGAACACCCCCGAGGGCAAGGCCTTCGACGCCTTCTACACGCTGCTCTCCGACCACCGCCTGCGCCGACAACTGGAGACCTCGGTCGCGTCCGTGGTCACCGAGGTCCAGCTGCCCGACGACCTCCGAGACTCCCTCACCGGCTTCCTCGACCGCATGTGGATGCAGGTCCAGCGCGTCGACGAGATCCGCGGCCAGGTCTATCGGCGCATCAACACCTTCGTCAAGGACGGCGACTTCCTGCAGTACCAGTCGCTGCGCGCCCGCATCACCGAGGCGCAGCGCGCGGCCGTCGACGCCTTCGACGCCGCGTCGGCCGGCCGCGACACCGGCCTCGCGGTGCCCATGACCGCGGTCGACACCAGCTCCGTCGGCGCGCTGCGGTTCCACGACGGCATCGTCACCCTGCCGCCCGAGGTCCGCGAGACCTCCGGCGAGTTCACCATCGACCCCGCCCGCCTCGTCGGCCGTGAGGCGATCGACTGGGACGCGCTCGCCGCCGCCGTCAACGAGGCCGTCAGCACGTCCGACGGTGCCGACATCACCGAGATCCTCGCCACGATCGACGCGCCCCGCGCGGGCGACGTGGTCGGCGTCTGGTCGCTCGGCGCGCGGTACGGCACCGTCGACGCGGAACGGTCCGTCACCGTCGTCGCGCACACCACACGGGGGCCCCGCGAGCTGACGGTGCCGCACGTCGCGTTCGCCGCCGCGCTCCCGCCCCTGACCCCCGCCTCGGCCGCGCCCGAGCCGACCACCCTGTTCGAGGAGTGACCGTGACCGACGAGACGCAGCTCGACGAGACGCTGGACGTGCCCGCCGACGAGGGCCTGCCGGAGATCGACCTCGCCGACTTCAGCATCGCCGACGACGAGGCCGTGAAGTCGCTCCGCGGCGCCGACACCGCGCCCCGCTTCGACGGCGACACCTCCGCCCTGCCGAACTCGGTCTGCTACGCGCTGCAGGAGCTGATCGCCGCGCCGCACGTCTCGGCGCGGTCGAAGAACTGGGCCGTGATCGAGGCCGAGGAGACGCTGCTGCGCAGCCGGCTCTCCGAGCTGAACCTGCTGCTGGAGATCAACCGCGAGACCAAGCACGCCTTCACCCGCCAGGTCAGCGAGAACGATCCGCGGCAGCGGAATCTGCTGCGCGCGCAGAGCCTCTCGCTCGCCGCGTCGGTGCTGGCGCTGTTCCTGCGGCTCAAGCACCTCTCCAGCCCGGACGAGACCGCGGTCGTGGAGCGGCAGGAGATGATCGATCACCTGCTGACCTTCCGCCCCGCCCGCGACACCGACGAGGCCGGCTTCGTGAAGAAGGCCGACGCGGCGATCAACCAGCTGGAGACCCGGCGGCTGATCCGCCGCGTGGGCACCAGCGACCGGTACGCCGTGCACTCGGTGATCGCCTCCCTGCTCACCCCCGAGCAGGTGGACCTGTACACCGCCGCGTACCGCGACCTCGCCAGCACCGATCAGGACCTGGGCGAGGCGGCGGCGCCCGTCGACGGGGCGGACGAGCCGGACGGCGAGGACGGCACCGTCGAACCGGAGGCCCAGCGCGAGAACGAGACCGAGGAGCAGCAGTGACCCGCAGGCATCTCGGCCAGTACCGCCTCACCCGCCTGCAGGTGGTCAACTGGGGCACCTTCGACGGCTACAAGGACTTCCCCATCGACGAGCGGGGCGTGATCCTCACGGGCCCCTCGGGTTCCGGCAAGTCCTCGCTGATGGACGCGCACTCGGTGGTGCTGCTGCCGACCTACGACCAGTCGTTCAACGCCTCCGCCGACATGACGGCCAAGGGCGCCAAGCGGGCCGCCCGCTCCATGGCGGACTACGTACGCGGCGCGTGGTCGGTCAACGACGACGAGCACCAGCAGTCCAAGGTCCAGTACCTGCGCGGCGACTCCGCCACGTGGTCGGCGGTCGCGGCGACCTACGACAACGGCGCGGGCAACGTCACGACCGCCGTGGCCGTGAAGTGGTTCCCCGGTTCCGGCACCGACGGCGCCTCGCTCAAGTCCTGGTACCAGATCCACTCCGGCGGCTTCGACCTGCTCGACCTGCAGGACTGGGCGACGGCCGGCTTCGACACCCGCGGCTGGCGCGCGCGGCACAGCGGCGTCGAGTCCTTCGACACCCAGGCCGCGTACCAGGACGCGCTGCGCCGCCGCGTGGGCATCGGCACCTCCAGCGCGGCGCTCGCGCTGTTGGGCAAGGCGAAGGCGATGAAGAACGTCGGCGATCTCGACGCCTTCATCCGCACGTACATGCTCGACCGGCCGCAGACCTACGCCCGCGCCGAGCGGCTGGTGGAGAACTTCACCCAGCTCGACGAGGCCTACCGGGCCGCGGCCCGCGCCGAGGCCCAGGAGAAGGTCCTGCGGCCCATGCCGGAGGCCTACGAGACGTACCGCTCCGCCACCGTCGGCACGACGCGGGCGGCCGACCTGCTCGGCGCCCCCGTGCGGTCCTACCTGCGCGGGCACAAGCTGCGGCTGCTGCAGGAGCAGATGGACCGGATCGAGGGCGAGCGCGCCGCCACGGACGCGCAGATCGCGCGCTGGGAGGACCGGGCCGAGGAGCGCAAGATGCGCTACAACGACCTCCTGCACCGGCTCCGGCAGGAACAGGGCGAGGTGGGCGTGCTCGAGGCCGAGCTGCAGTCCCGCGAGCTGCAGACGCAGGCCCGGCAGCGCGCCTACGAGCGGTTCGCCGCGGCCGTGGAGAAGCTGGGCGAGCGCGCACCCGAATCGGCGGAGGAGTTCGCCGCGCTGCGCGAGCAGATCCCCGGCATCCGCGACCGCGCGACCGAGGCCGCGGAGGCCCTCGCCGCCCGGGTGCACTCCGCCTACACCGACGAGTCCGACGCGCGCCGGGCCGTCAAGTCCGTCGACGACGAACTGTCGGTGCTGGACCGGCGCGCCTCGCTGCTGCCGCCCGCGCTGCTGGACCAGCGCGACGTGATCGCCCGCGCCACCGGCGTTCCCGCGGAGGAACTCCCGTACGCCGCGGAATTGATCGACGTGAAGCCCGCCGAGCAGGCGACGTGGGCCGGCGCCGCCGAGCGCGTGCTGCGTCCGCTGGCCACGACGCTGCTCGTCCCCGCCGCGCACCAGCGGGCCGTCGCCGACCACGTCAACGCCCACCGCGTGCAGGGCGTGCTCACCTACCAGGTGGTCGACGGTGCCGACGCCACCCGCCCGGAGCCCGGCTCCCTCGCGGCCAAGCTGACGGTGGACGAGTCGACCGAGGCCGGGCGGTGGCTGGCCGGGGCGGTCGCCCGGGCCGCGCGGCACACGTGCGTCGACTCCCCCGCCGAGCTGGAGCGGCACGAGCAGGCCGTGACCCCCGAGGGCCTGGTCAAGGGCGCGGGCGGCCGGTTCCGCAAGGACGACCGCCGGGCCGTCGCCGACCGCTCGCAGTGGGTGCTGGGCACCAACACGGGCAGCAAGCGCGAGGCGCTGCAGCGCCGCCGCGACGAGCTGGCGGCCGTGCACGCCAAGGCCGCCGAGGCGTCCGCGACCCTGCGCGACGACCTCGCCGAGCACAAGGCCGTCGCCGACAGCGCCGCGGGGGTCCTCGGCTACTCGTCGTGGGCCGAGCTGGACCACTGGGCGGCGCGGGCCGAGGCCGAGGAGCTGGCCGACCGGATCTCCGACGCCCGCTCGGGCAACGCCGACCTCGGCGAGCTGGAGCTGCAGGCCGACAACGCCTACGGCGAGCTGGCCGAGGCGCAGACCCGCATCGGCGCGCTCACCGAGACGATGAACCGCGCCGGCACCGAGTTCGACGACCTGCTCGCCGAGTTCGAGAAGATCGACGCCGAGAGCGCGCCGAAGCTGTCGGAGCCCGACGAGGACTTCCTCGCCACGGCGCTCTGGCACCTGCTCACGGCCGACGAGGCCAAGCCCCGCCGCCTCACGCTGGACACCTTCGGCGAGGTGCGCGCCGACCTCCGGGCCGAGCTGGAGCGCCAGCAGGCCGCGGCCACCGCGGAGCGCGACGCCGCCGAGGCGCGGATCGTCCGCACCGCCGAGCAGTTCCTCCGCGAGTGGCCCGACGCGTCGACCGAGCTGTCCGCCGACGCCGCCTCCGCCCCCGATTTCGTCGCGGTCCACGAGAACCTCGTCGCGCACGGCCTCGCGGCGGCGACGGAGAAGTTCCGCCGGCTCATCACCACGGACGTCAGCCACTCGGTGTCCAACCTGTTCAAGGAGGTCGACGACACCCACCGGGCCATCACCCGCGGCATCGCCGACGTCAACGCGGGCCTGCGCCGGGTCGAGTTCAACGAGGGCACGTACCTGCAGATCGCGTACGCCGCCCGCCCGACGCCGGAGGCCACCGAGTTCGCGAAGCTCGTCGACGACATGGTCCGCGACGCACCCGCGGCCAAGCGGGCCGAGCCCGCCGCGATGGCGGCGCAGTTCAAGCGGATCCGCGGGCTGGTGCTGCGCCTGACCGGCGACGACCCGGAGTCGCGCCGCTGGACCGAGAACGTCCTCGACGTGCGCACCGGCTACTCGTTCTACGGCCGCGAGAACGCCGTGGGCGCCGAACCGGACGCCCCCGCGGTGGTCACCTACCGCAACACCGCGACCAACTCGGGCGGCGAGCAGGAGAAGCTGGTCGCGTTCTGCCTCGCGGCCGCGCTGAGCTTCGCCCTGGGCAGCCACGGCATCGACGGGTCCAACGAGCCGGCGTTCGCGCCGCTCATGCTCGACGAGGCGTTCAGCAAGTCGGACGAGCGGTTCTCCGCGCAGTCGCTGCGGGCCTTCGAGCAGTTCGGCTTCCAGCTGCTCATCGCGGCCCCGATCCGCATGGTCGGCATCGTCGAGCCCTTCATCGGGCAGGTGATCCTGGTGGACAAGCAGGTCACGCCCGACGGTGCCCGCTCCGACGCCCGGTACGCCACGTTCGGCGAACTCGCCCCGTCGCGCTGACCGGTCCGCGGACCCCGCGCGAACCCGTCAGTGCCCGCGTCGGTCCGCGGTCGCCGCGCGGTGCGCGCGCGGCGACCGCCCGAACCGGCGGCGGAACGCCGTGCTGAAGGCGCTCGCGGAGCCGTAGCCCACGGAGTCGGCGATGAAGCCGACCCCGCGCGCGGCCCATCTGGGGTCGGCCAGCCGGTCGCGGGCCAGCTCGAGACGCTCGCCGCGCACGGCGTCGGAGAACGTCTCGCCCGTGCGGGAGAGCACCGCCTGGATGTGCCGAGCCGACCAGCCGACGGCCGCAGCGACCCCGGCGAGGCTGAGGTCCGGCTCGGTGGCGTGCGCGCGCACGTGGCGGAGCACCGCGGCCCGGACCTCATCGTCGGCGGTGCCGGCACCGTCCGCCTCCCCGCTCGCGGCGAGGCAGAACAGGTCCACGGCCCGGTCACAGGCGGCGTCGAACTCGGCGGCGGTGAGCTGCTCCCGCTCATCGATCAGCGCCGCCGCCAGGTCCCGCGTGACGCGGCCGAGGCCGCGACCGCCGCGCAGCCGCACGCCCTCCTTGGCGACCGAGCCGAGCGTCCGGGAGACCCGATGCTCGGGGATGAGCAGGGCCAGCGCCGAGGCGTCGTCGTCGTGCGCGAGCACGAAGGGCGAGTCGATGGAGACGAGCACCATCTCCCCCGGCAGCAGGGCGCCCTCCGTCACATCGCCGCCGACGTGCAGCGCGCCCTTCAGGGGCATGAACAGCTCGTAGTGGCCGCGCGGGTCGTTGCGGATGCCGCGGGCGTCGCGGCGCACGTGCTCGCGCTGGCTGGTCCAGGAGACGAGCTGGTACTCCTCGGTGCGCTGGCGCAGCACGTCGCCGCGGTAGCCGTCGCCGTCGAAGGAGATGTCGAACTCGCCGTGGACGCCGCTGCACCAGTCGCGCCACGCGCCGTGCGCGCGGGAGCCGGTCAGTCGCCGCTCGGCCCCGGTGACCAGGCCGTCGATGGTGTACGGCACGCCCTGCTCCTCCCCTCCCGCGGCGCGTGCGCCTGCGCGAAAGAACCGTGCGCGCGGGCGAACGTTCCGCCGTCGCGCGCTTCCTACCTTCGATTGTGACACGCGTCACCACCGGGCCGGGCCCGGTGCACCATCGACGGAGGAGAACCGATGACCGAACAGACCGTGACCGCGCCCGCCCTCGGCGACCTGCTCGCCGAGGCACCGTCGAACTGGGGCAAGTGGGGCCCGGACGACGAGGTCGGCTCGCTCAACTACCTCGGCCCCGACCAGGCGATCGCCGCCGCGGCGCTGGTCCGCAGCGGCAAGGTCTTCACGCTGCAGCGGCTGATCGGCGACCCGAAGGGCGACCCGGTGTGGCCGGGACGCAGCCCCGCGGTCCGCACGCAGATCATGGACGAGGCCACCTGGGACGGCGCGGAGGCACCGCAGTTCCCCGGCGGCCTGCACTACGCGGACGACAAGATCGACGCCTTCCTGCAGGGGTCCACGCAGTACGACGCCCTGGGCCACGTCTGGTACGACGGCAAGCTGTGGAACGGCTTCGACGCGCGCACCACCGTCGGCGGGATGGACGTCGCCAGTGTGGAGCCGATCGCGCAGCGCGGCGTCGTGGGCCGCGGCGTGCTGCTCGACATGGCGCGGTTCCGCGGCAAGGAGCACCTGGACACCGCGGAGACCTTCGACCACACCGACCTCGAGGCGTGCGCCGCCGCGCAGGGCGTGGAACTGCGCCCGCGCGACGTGCTGCTCATCCGCACCAACTACCTGCAGCTGTTCTTCGAGCTCGGCGACGCCTTCTACGAGGGCTTCTGCGAGCCGGGCCTGCAGTACAGCCCCGAGCTGGTGCAGTGGTTCGCCGACAACGAGATCCCGAACCTGGTGACCGACACCATCGCCAACGAGGTGACCACCGACCAGAACAACGGTGTCGCGCTGACGCTGCACTGCGCTCTGATGCGCAATCTCGGCGTGGTCTTCACGGAGATCACCGACCTCGAGGCCCTGGCCGCGGACTGCGCCGCCGACGGCGTCTACGAGTTCATGTACACCGCGGCCCCGCTGAAGATCGCCCAGGGCAGCGGCGCGCCCGTCAACCCGGTCGTGGTGAAGTGACCGCGACGACGGGATCCGCGCAGCGGCCGTGGCTGGGCCGGTACGCGTCGCTGCCCGCGGAGGTGGACATCGCCTTCGACAGCGCGCTCGACATGTTCCGGGCGGGCGTCGCGAGCCACCCCGACCAGGCGGCGATCCGCTACTTCGACGGGACGATCACCCGCCGCGAGCTGGACGAGCTGACGGACGCGCTGGCGGCGGGGCTGCTCGCCGAGGGCTTCGCCCCCGGCGACCGGCTGGCGCTGTACCTGCAGAACGTGCCGCAGTTCGTGATCGGCATGATCGCCGCCTGGAAGGCCGGCGGGTGCACGGTGTCGATCAACCCGATGAGCCGCGCCCGGGAACTGGAGAACCTGCTCCTCGACTCGGGTGCGACCGCCCTCCTCGCTCTCGACGACCTGTACGAGGACGTCGCGCGCGACGTGGTGCCCGGCACCGCGGTCCGCACGGTGTTCACCACCAGCGGGCTCGACCTCCAGAGCCGGGCCGATCCGCGACTCTTCCCGGCGCCCCGGCGCGCGACACCGGACGGGGCGACGGACCTCCTGGAGTTCGTCGCGGCGCACCGCGGCGAGGCCCCGCCGCCGGTCACCCTCGCGCCCGGCGACACCGCCTTCCTCACCTACACCTCGGGGACGACGGGCAAGCCGAAGGGCGCGATCAACACCCACCGCAACGTGGTCTTCACGGCCACCGTCTACCGGGACGCGGCGACGTTCGCGCCGGGGCCCGACGCGGCGGTGCTGGCGATCGCTCCCCTGTTCCACATCACGGGCCTCATCGGGCACATCGCGCTGAGCCTCCTCGCCCCGATGCCGATGATCCTGGCCTACCGCTTCGACCCCGCGGTGATGCTGGAGACGATGCGCGAGCACCGCCCCACGTGCACGATCGGCGCGGTGACGGCCTTCAACGCGCTGCTCAATCACGCCGACTACGACCGGGACGCGTTCGCCTCGCTCACGTCGGTGTACTCGGGCGGCGCGCCGATCTCCCCCACCGCCGCGCGCCGCTTCGCCGAGGCCACCGGCCGGCCGCTGCACAACGCCTACGGGCTCACGGAGACGACGAGCCCGATGACGCTGTCGCCGTTCGGCGTGGAGATCCCCGTCGACCCGGACTCCGGCGCGCTGTCGGTGGGGCTGCCCGCCCCGTCGACCGTGGTGCGGATCCTCGGGGACGACGGTGCCGACCTCCCGCTCGGGGAGATCGGCGAGATCGTCGCGGAGGGGCCGCAGGTGGTCGCGGGGTACTGGAACAAGCCCGAGGAGACCGCGGCCGGAATCCCCGGCGGCGCGCTGCACAGCGGCGATGTGGGCTTCATGGACGAGCGCGGCTGGGTGTTCATCGTCGACCGCAAGAAGGACATGATCAACGCCTCGGGCTACAAGGTGTGGCCGCGCGAGGTCGAGGACGTCCTGGCCGAGCATCCGGCCGTCCGCGAAGCGGCGGTCGTCGGCGTGCCCGACGAGGTCCGCGGTGAGACCGTCCGCGCCTTCGTCAGCCTGATGCCGGGCGCGGAGGCCGCCCCGGNGGCGNGCCCGGCGGCGGTGGAACTGCTATACAGAGCGCATGGCCTCGGTCGTCGCGCTCAACGCCCACCCCGACGACGAGACGCTGCTCGCGGGCGGCACGCTCGCGCGGTTCGCGCGGGAGGGGCACCGCGTCGTGATCGTCGTCGCCACCGACGGGATGATGCGCGGCGACGACGAGGCCGAACCGCGCCTGCGTCTCGACGAATTGTCCGCGGCCGCCGCGGAACTCGGTGTCCACGAGGTGCGGTGGCTGGGCTACGCCGATAGCGGGCACGGCGGGGAGCTGTACCCGGACCCTCCGGGACGTGTCCGGCTGGTGCGCGCCGGCGTCGAGGAGCCCGCGGAACGACTCGCGGACATCCTGCGCGAGACCTCCGCCGACCTCCTGCTCGGCTCCGACGAGGCCGGCGGGTACCGGCACCGCGACCACCTGGCCGTGCACCACATCGCCCGCCGGGCGGCGGAGCTGACCGGCGTCCGGCTCGCCGAGGCGACGGCGCCGCGCGAGTCCATCCTCCGCATCCTGGCGCTGGCGGTCCGTCTCCGATTCCTGCGCCCCGAGCACCTCGACCAGGCGCGCACCTGGTTCACGCCCGCGGCGGAGATCACGCACCGCATCGACGTGCGCAGGCACGTCGCTGCCAAGCAGCGCGCGCTCGCGGCGCACCGCTCCGAGATCGCGAAGCCCGGGGCCGTCCCGCGGATCCTGCGGCTGGTGCTGCGCCTGCCCGCGTGGACGCTCGCTCCGCTGTTCGGCACCGAGTACTACCTGGAGCCGGCGGGCGCCACGTCGCCGGTGGACCGGCTCCTCTGACACCGTTGATCAAGTGATCTACAATTAGATCATGCGATCTACGGAGACCTTCACCGAGCAGGCCCGCCGCGCCCAGATCACCGCGTGCGCCATCGATGCGATCGCCGAGCTCGGCTACGCCCAGGCCTCCGTCCGCAAGATCGCCGACCGCGCCGGCGTCGCGATGAGCGTGGTGCTCTACCACTTCGGCGACAAGGACAGCCTCATCACGGCGGTCGTCTCCGAGTGCTACCGCACCCTCTTCGAGACGATGGTGCCCGCCGTCGACGCCGCGCCGACCGCCGCCGGCAAGCTCGAGGCGCACATCCGCGCGCACCTGGGCTACCTGAGCACGCACCCCGCGCACCAGCTCGCGATCACCGAGATCGGCAACGGCTTCCGCGGCAAGGGCGGTATCCGGCTGTGGGACCTGCCCGTCGATCCCGAGCACGACGGGGCCCGCGCACGCGTCGAACTCGAGGCGATCCTGGGCGCCGGCGTCGAGAGCCGCGAGTTCCGCCCGCTCAACCCCGCGTCGCTCGCCTCCGCCATCCGCGGCGCGATCGGCACCGCCCTGTTGCGCCGCCTCGTCGACCCCGCGTTCGACGTGGCCGGCTACGCCGACGACCTCGTCGACGCCTTCCTCCGCGCGTGCGCACCCTGACCCGCATCCCGGCCCGGAGCGAGGCACCATGGCCCACGTCCTGATCGCCACCTACGGCTCGCGCGGCGACACGACGCCGCTCGCCGGGCTCGGCCTGCGGCTGCAGCGCGCCGGCCACGCCGTCACCATCACCACGAACACCGAGCTCGCCGCCGAGACCTCCGCCCTGGGCCTCGACGCCCGTCCCGTCGACGTCGATCTGGGCGAGCCCTCGGCCGAGCCCTCACTCGGGGACGCCATGGCGCTGGTCAAGCCCTCCGGAATCGGGCGACTGAGCCGCAGCCTGCTCGACGCCGTCCACGACGTCCCCGCCGACGTCGTGCTCATGACGCCCTTCGCGGAACCCGCGGGCCAGGCCCTCGCCGAAGCCCGTGGGGTCCCGGGGATCCCGCTGCGGCTGCAGCCGATCTCCGCCACCCGCGCGTTCCCGCCGAGCCTGCTCGCCGCGCGGTCGGCGGGAGGTGTGCTCAATCTCGCGGCCGGACGGGCGGCGGAGCGCGCCGTCGATGCGCTGTACAACGGCGTGACCGCGGGCCTGCGCCGCGACCTCGGGCTCCCGCGGCGCTCGGCCCGCCGACTCCGGCGCGACCGCGCGGCGGCGCGGCAGCCCATCCTCGGCGGCTGGTCGCCCGCCGTGCTGCCCCGCCCCGCCGACTGGCGCCCGGGGATCGACGTCACCGGCTACTGGTGGTCGCCCGAGCCGGCGGGCTGGGCACCGTCGGCCGAACTCGCCGCCTTCCTCGAGGACGGCCCGCCGCCCGTCCTCATCGGCCTCGGCTCGCTGATGGTCCCGTCCGCCGAACGCGACCGGCTCTCCGCGGTTCTCGACGAGGCCCTCTCCCGCGCCGGCGTGCGCGGGATCGTCCAGTCGGGCGGCGCCGGGCTGCGCGTCCCCGAGCGGGAGGGCGTCCTGAACCTCGGCGCCGTCCCGTACTCGTGGCTGTTCCCGCGCGTCGCCGCCGTCGTGCACTCGTGCGGCGCCGGCACCGCCGCGTCCGCCCTCCGCGCCGGTGTCCCGACGGTGCCGCTCCCCTCGCCCGGCGCGGATCAGTTCTTCTGGGCGAATCGGGTGCACGCCCTCGGCGCGGCGACCGCCCCGATCCCGCGGACGAAGGTCACGGTTTCCGACCTCGCCGACGCGATACGTACCGCCGTGGACGATCCGCGGTATCGCGCCGCCGCCGGCGCCCTGAGCAGCGCGATCGCTGTGGAGGACGGCGCGTTCGCGGTGCTCGCGGCGGTGGAGCGGGCCATAACGATCTCGTAACAGGGCTAACGGAATCCGCGCCGCGTCGCGATCTCCCTCATGCCGGCGGACATCGCCGCAGGGGGAATCGACAACGAGGAGGCCGCGATGCGGAACCCGAACCGGAGGAACCGGATCCGAAGCGCGCTGACGCTGCCGGCCGTGCTCATCCCGATGCTGGGCCTGGTGCCCGCCGTCGCGGGGGCCGAGCCGACCACACCGGCGCCGGCGCCCGTCACGACGCAGGCGCCCGCCACCACGACGACGACCTCGCCGCCCGCACCCACGTCGCCCCAGAAGCCGACGACCACCACGCCGGCCCCGACGCCGAGCACCCCGGCGACCACCCCGTCACCGACGATCACGCTCCCGACCACGCCGCTGCCGACCACCACGACACCGCGCCCGCCCGGCCGCCTCACCACGGCCGCGGTCCAGATCATCGACGCGAAGACGCAGGGTATCGGCGTCCCCGGCGCCACGGTGCGGGTGCAGGGCTGCACCGGCGGCCCCGCGGCGACGCTCGCGCACAGCGGCGCCACGACGGTGACCGGCCCCTGCGTCCGCGCCACCGTCGAGAACGTGCCGACCAACTGGCACCTCGTCGGCCCGTCCGTACAGACCAGGACGTCGAACGCGGGGCGCGTCGACTTCCTCTTCAGCCTCGAGCGCGGCGGCATCGTCCCGCCGACCTCGACCACGCCGCCGCCGAACCGGCACGTCCGCTTCACCCTGGCCGCACGCGATCAGGACGGCCGCGGCGTCGCCTCGGAGTACGCGGTCGCGGAGTGCGACACGTGGCGGCCGCTGGGCGGCGCGCGCACCGACAGCGCCGGGAACGGCGGCGGAACCTTCCCGCGCGACTGCGTCAGCGTCGTACCGACCGCGTGGCCGTCCTCGTGCGTCCTCCTCGGGCCGAACGCGTACGCCCGCGTGGAGGGCAACGGCGTCAACCGCCTCGCGTTCCGCTTCCGCTGCGGCGTCACGATCCCGCCCGGCGAGGTGGAGACGAACGGCACGCTGGTCAAGACCGACCGCATCACCGGCGCACCGCTCCCGGGCGCGTCGTTCGTGATCTCCCGCTGCGGCTCCGACGAGGCCGTCCGCGCCGTGACGACGGGCGAGAACGGCGTCGCCGCCTTCTCGCTGCCGTCGGGCTGCTACCGGGCGATCGAGACCGCCGCCCCGGCGGGCTACGTCCGGGACGCCGCGGCCGTCGCCTTCGAGGTCCGCCTGACGCCGCAGTTCCAGGTCCGCGTCACGAACTCGAAGATCGGCGCCGGCCCCGTGGTGCGCAACCTCGAGACCCGCGTCCCGATCGCGTCGATCCCGTCCGGACGGACCGCCTGATGCTGCGCCGCACGGGGTCCCTCGGCGTCGCCGCAGCGGCGGTGCTCGCCCTCGCGGGCTGCGGGAGCACCGTCGAGGGGACGGCGGCGGCACCGTCGTCCGACCCGAGCGCGCAGAGCGATCTGCGGCCCCCGGTCAGCGCGACCGCCGCGGAACCGACGGCGCCGGTCGCGGTCACCGTCGACGGGGCGCAGGCCCCGGTCGACGCGGTCGCGACGGACTCGCAGGGCGCGCTGTACCCGCCGACCGACGTGAACCGGCTCGGTTGGTGGGTGGATTCGGCGCTCCCGGGATCCGGGGCCGGGTCGGTCGTCGTCACCGGCCACGTCGACGACGCCCGGCAGGGCGCCGGCTACGCCCGGCGCTTCTCCGGCCTCGCCCGGGGCGCCGAGGTCACACTGACGGGCAAGGACGGGGCGGCCGTCCGGTACCGGGTCACCCGGACCGCCTCCGTGAGCAAGGGCGTCCTCCCGACGGACGACCTGAACCGACTCGACGGCCCCGAGACCCTGATCCTCGTCACGTGCGGAGGGAGGTTCATCGGCCCGCCGCTGGGGTACGAGAACAACGATCTCGTCTACGCGGAGCGCGCCTGACGCCTCCGCGGTTAGGGTCGAAGGCATGGAGATCGATCTCAGCGGACGGACGGCACTCGTCACCGGATCCACCCAGGGGATCGGGCTCGCCATCGCCGCCGGACTCGCGCGGGCGGGAGCGCGGGTGGGCATCAACGGCCGATCGGAGGGCCGCGTCGGCGGCGCCATCACCGCACTGCGCGAGCAGGTGCCGGGCGCGGAGCTCGTCCCCGTCGTCGCCGACGTGACCGTCGAGGTCGAGGCCGAGCACGCGGTGTCCGAACTCGGGCCGGTCGACGTCCTGGTCAACAACCTGGGCGTCTTCGGCGCCGAGGATCCGCTCGAGGTCACCGACGAGGAGTGGCGCCGCTACTTCGACGTGAACGTCCTTGCGGCGGTGCGGCTCACGCGCCTCGTCCTGCCGGAGATGATGGACCGCGGCTGGGGCCGCGTGCTGAACATCGCGAGTGACTCCGCCATCGTCATCCCCGCCGAGATGATCCACTACGGGGTCTCCAAGACGGCCCTGCTCGGCGCCTCCCGCGGCTTCGCCAAGGCGGCCGCGGGCACGGGCGTCACGGTCAACTCGGTGATCGCCGGCCCGACGCACACCGGCGGCGTCGAGGACTTCGTCTACCAGCTGGTCGACAGGAACCTGCCGTGGGACGAGGCGCAGCGCGAGTTCATGCGCCTGCACCGCCCGCAGTCGCTGATCCAGCGGCTCATCGAGCCCGAGGAGATCGCGAACATGGTCGTCTACCTCAGCTCGCCGCTGGCCTCCGCCACGACGGGCGGCGCCGTCCGGGTCGACGGCAGCTACGTGGACGCCATCCTGCCCTGACGGGCGCGCCCGACGGCATCGTCGGACGGGACGGGGTCACGCGAGCTCGATGAGCTCCTGGTACTCCTCGTTCCAGTGATCCTCGGTGCCGTCGGGCAGCAGGATCACGCGCTCCGGGTTCAGCGCCTCGGCGGCACCCGGGTCGTGCGTCACCAGCACGACGGCGCCCTCGTAGGAGCGCAGCGCCTCGAGCACCTGCTCGCGGCTGACCGGGTCCAGGTTGTTGGTCGGCTCGTCGAGCAGCAGCACGTTCGCGGCCGACGAGACGAGCCCGGCCAGCGCGAGACGCGTCTTCTCACCGCCGGACAACGTGCCCGCGGGCTGCTCGAGCTGCGGGCCGGTGAACATGAACGCGCCCAGCAGGCCGCGCAGGTCCTGCTCCCCCGCGTCGGGTGAGGCGTGCCGGATGTTGTCCCACACCGAGGCCTCGTCGTCGAGTGTGTCGTGCTCCTGCGCGAAGTAGCCGATCTTCAGGCCGCGGCCCGGTTCGAGGCCGCCGGTGTCCGGCGTCTCGACTCCCGCGAGCAGCTTGAGCAGAGTGGTCTTGCCCGCGCCGTTGAGCCCGAGCACCACGACGCGGGAGCCCTTGTCGATCGCGAAGTCGACGCCGGTGAAGATCTCCAGCGAGCCGTAGGTCTTGGTGAGGTTCTTGACCATGAGCGGCGTCTTGCTGCACGCGGCCGGCGCGGGGAACTTGATCCGCGCCGTCTTGTCCTCGACCCGCACGTCGTCGAGCTCGTTCATCATGCGTTCGGCACGCCGGAGCATGTTCTGCGCGGCGACGGCCTTGGTCGCCTTCGCGCCCATCTTCGCGGCCTGCACCCGCAGGGCGCCCGCCTTCTTCTCGGCGTTGGCGCGCTCGCGGCGCCGGCGCTGCTCGTCGGTGGCGCGGGCGTCGATGTACTTCTTCCAGCCCATGTTGTAGACGTCGGCCTCGCCCCGCACCGCGTCGAGGAACCACACGCGGTTCACCACGTCGGCGAGCAGGTCCACGTCGTGGCTGATCACGATGAGCCCACCGTCGTGGTTCTGCAGGAAGGTGCGCAGCCACCCGATGGAGTCGGCGTCGAGGTGGTTGGTGGGCTCGTCGAGCAGCAGCGTGGTGTCGGACTTGCCACCGGAGCCGTCGGAGGCCGCGAACAGGATGCGAGCCAGCTCCACGCGGCGGCGCTGACCGCCCGAGAGGGTGCGCAGCGGCTGCTCGAGCACGCGCTCGGGCAGGGCCAGGCTGTTGCAGATCCGCGCCGCCTCGGACTCGGCGGCGTATCCGCCGAGCGAGGAGAACCGGTCCTCGAGGTTGCCGTACTTGCGCACGGCGGTGTCGAGCTCGTCGCCGACCAACTCGGCCATCCGCACCTGCTGCTTGGCCATCTGCGCGACGATCTGATCGAGTCCGCGCGCCGAGAGCACCCGGTCCTTGGCGAGCACGTCCAGGTCGCCCTCCCGCGGGTCCTGCGGCAGGTAGCCCACGTCGCCGGAGGAGATGATCCGCCCGGCATAGGGCTCGCCCTCGCCGGCGAGGATCCGCATGGTGGTGGTCTTGCCTGCGCCGTTGCGGCCGACGAGGCCGATCCGGTCGCCCGCCTGCACGCGCAACTGGTCGCCCGGCGCGGTCAGCAACGTGCGGACGCCGGCGCGCACTTCGAGGTCGGTCGCGGTGATCACAACGGGCCAGCCTACCGCCCCGGGCGCCCGGTTCTCACCTCCGTTTCCCGGTGGGTGATGCCGGTCACCGTGCTGATCGGGGCCGTCGCCGGTCGGCGAGGGAAGGCCGCCGTCTCACCCGGGCTTGGTGGTGAGGTCGCGCACGATGAGCGAATCCGACGACGACCTCTTCGCCTGGTAGAGCAACTCGTCGGCGATCTCGGCGAACTCGGCGAGGCGGCCGCGGTCGCGCGCGGGGGCGATCACCACGCCGACGCTCCCCGGGATGCGCATGTCCTCGGGGTGCGTCCGTTCGCCGAGGAGCGAGCGCACCTCGGCGACGGTGTTCGCGGCGTCCTCGGGCCCGTCCCGGAACGCGAGGAACCCGAACTCGTCACCGCCGTAGCGGCCGACGACCATGCGCGGCACCGTCTTGAGGAGGGCGGTGACCTCCTGGAGCAACTGGTCGCCCGCGCCGTGGCCATAGGTGTCGTTGTACTGCTTGAAACCGTCGAGGTCCAGCGCGCCGACCAGCACGAGCGCGTCCTCGCCGGCGCGGCTGGCCATGCGGTGACTCGCCACGCGCATGGCGCGCCGGCTGTACGCACCGGTCAGGCCGTCGACGTTCCACTCCTCCGTGATCGTGGCGACACCGTGCCGCCCCGCCTCCACGATCACCTGGATCACCACGGGAAGGCCGACCACGGTGGTGATCGCGGGCGTGGTGTAGACGTACAGGTCCAGGAGCGTCCGCCCCTCGGCGAGGATCGCGTAGCCGGTCAGTCCCCCGATGAACAGCAGTGCGTACACGCAGTGCAGCAGCAGGATCCGCCAGCCCAGGAGGAAGCCCGCGTACAACCCCATCATGGCGAGGTGCAGCGTGCCGCAGATCCGGGCCGTCGGGTCGGAGAGGATGCCGACGCCGACGCTGAGCAGCACGTCGGAGACCACCAGGAACCAGGTCGCCTGGCGCACCGTCGGCCACCGCCCCACCAGCCATCGGATCCCGAGCAGGAGGCCGAGGACGGCGACGCTCATGTGCACGATCCGGGCCGGTACCCCGTGCGGGCCCATCGGGTTGAACTGCATCACCAGTGCCAGCGGGAACATCATCATGGCGAGCAGGCCGATCGCCACCCGAAGGGCGCGGTCGGCTCGCAGGTAGCCGATCGCCATCCGGACGTACGAGAACTCCTGCTTTCCCGCGTCGCGCCACTGCCCGACGTCGGACAGCTCGCGCCAGGCGCGCCGAACCAGCCGCACCCAGGACGGGCGCCGCCGTCCGCGCCGCGCTGCCGCGGCGGAGGTCTCAGTCTCCGCGGACACCGGCGGCGAGCTCGGAGGTCAGGGAGCGCACGGCGTCGAGCGACTCACCCGCGGGCGTGACCAGGGCGGACCCGACGATCACCGCGTCCGCGTAGGCGGCGATCTCGGCGGCCTGCGCCCGCGAGCGCACGCCCAGCCCCACCCCCACGGGGATGTCGGAGACGGCGCGGATCCGCGCGACCAGCTCGGGAGCGACGTTGTCGACCGTGTCCCGAGCTCCGGTGACGCCCATCGTGGACGCGGCGTAGAGGAAGCCCGACGAGGCCTTCGTCGTCAGAGCGAGCCGCTCCGGCGTCGACGAGGGCGCCGCGAGGAAGATCTTGTCCAGCCCGTGCCGGTCGGCGGCCTCGATCCATTCGCCCGCCTCCTCGGGGATCAGGTTCGGCGTGATCAGGCCCCTGCCCCCCGCAGCGGCGAGGTCCCGGGCGAACGCCTCGACGCCGTACTTGAGCACGGGGTTCCAGTACGCCATGACGACCGGCGCTCCGCCGGCGCCGGCGACGGCCTCCGCGTAGGCGAAGATGTCGTGCACCCGGATGCCGCCGCGCAACGCGTCGTCGGCGGCGCGCTGGATCACGGGGCCGTCCATCACGGGATCGCTGTACGCGACGCCGAGCTCCACGATGTCCGCGCCGGCCTCGACCATCGCGACCACGGTGTCGATGCCACCCTGCTTCGACGGGTAGCCGCACGGGAGATACGTGACGAGTGCGGCGCGGTTCTCCGCCCGGCACTGCTCGAAGACCGGTGCCAGTGCACTCACTTGTTCTCCCCCTCGTACTCCGCGTTGCGCAGTTCCGTGTTCAGGTCCGCGCCGACCACCTTCTGGCCGACGACGTCACCCTTGTCGTCGAGCAGGCCGAACCAGGTTCCCGCGGTGTCGACGTCCTTGTCGCCACGCCCGGAGAGGTTCACCACGATCACGGCGTCCGGGCCGAGTTCGCGGCCGAGCTGCAGCGCGCCCGCGACGGCGTGCGCGGACTCGATCGCCGGGATGATGCCCTCGGTCCGGCACAGCAGCGCGAACGCGTCCATCGCCTCGGCGTCGGTGATCGGCACGTACTCGGCGCGCCCCGACTCCTTGAGCTGCGCGTGTTCCGGTCCGACGCCGGGGTAGTCGAGGCCGGCCGAGATCGAGTGCGATTCGATGGTCTGCCCGTCCTCGTCCTGCAGCAGATACGAGTAGGCGCCCTGGAAGGCACCCGGGCTGCCGCCGGTGAAGGTCGCGGCATGGCGCCCGGTCTCGACGCCGTCGCCCGCGGCCTCGCACCCGACGAGGCGCACGCCCTCGTCGGCGATGAACGGGTGGAAGATCCCGATCGCGTTGGAACCGCCGCCCACACAGGCCACGACGGCGTCGGGCAGGCGGCCCTCCGCCTCGAGGATCTGCTCGCGCGCCTCCATGCCGACGATGCGCTGCAGGTCCCGCACCATCAGCGGGAACGGGTGCGGGCCCGCGGCGGTGCCGAAGCAGTAGTACGTGGTGTCGGCGTTGCTGACCCAGTCGCGCAGGGCCTCGTTGATCGCGTCCTTGAGGGAGGCCGAGCCGGAGGCCACGGCGATCACCTCGGCGCCGAGAAGGCGCATCCGGGCGACGTTGAGCGCCTGCCGATCGGTGTCGACCTTGCCCATGTACACGACGCACTCGATGCCGAGCAGCGCACAGGCGGTCGCCGTCGCGACGCCGTGCTGGCCCGCGCCGGTCTCCGCGATGACCCGCGGCTTGCCCATCCGCTTCGCGAGCAGCACCTGGCCGAGCACGTTGTTGATCTTGTGGCTTCCGGTGTGGTTGAGGTCCTCGCGCTTGAGGTACACCCGGGCGCCGCCGGCGTGCTCGTTCAGCCGCACGCACGGGTACAGCGGCGAGGGCCGTCCGGTGTACTGGCGCTGCAGTCGGTCCAGCTCCGCGAGGAACTCCCGGTCGGAGCGGACCTTCTCGAACTCCGCCGTGACCTCCTCGATCACCGCCATCAGTGCCTCGGGCACGTGCCGTCCGCCCCAGGCACCCCAATGACCGGTCCCGTCGGGCTCGAAGGCCGATCGTTCGGACAATCCGGTGCTGGCTTCTGGGAGGCTCACAGCAACGATTATCCCCACTCCGTCAAAGTGGAATCACGCCGACGCCAAACATTCCGCGAATCCCATTCCGCGACGAATGTTTCCGGGCATGACCACCACGCTCGGCCACGTCCTCGACGATCCCGTCCGGGCCTCGCTGTACGGGGCGCACGCCCGCTTCCGGATCGGCGACGGGCCCGTCGTCCGGTACCGGCCCGACGTGGCGCGGTTCGTCGGGCACCCGCCGCGGCCGACCGCCGAGGACTTCGCCGCGCTGGCCGGCCTCGCGGTCCCCGGCACGCCGCTCTCCCTCCGCGGCGTGCGCGGGCCGCTCCCCGCGGGCTGGCGCGTCGTCGACGAGGTCCGGCTCGTGCAGTACGACGGTGCCGGTCTCGCCACCGCGCCGGATCCGGAGGCCGAGACGCTCGGCCCGGCGAACACGGACGAGATCCTGCACCTGGTCGCGCGCACCCGCCCCGGACCGTTCGAGCGGCGCACCGTCGAACTGGGCCTCTACCTGGGGCTGCGCGACGATGCGGGGCGCCTCATCGCGCTCGCCGGCGAGCGCCTGCGGCCGCCCGGATGGACCGAGATCAGCGCCGTGTGCACCGCCCCGGAGCACCGCGGCCGGGGCCTCGCGGCGCGCCTCGTCCGCGCCGTCGGACACCACATCCGTGCCCGCGGCGACGTCCCCTTCCTGCACACCTCCGCGGACAACACGGGCGCCCGCGGGGTCTACGAGCACCTCGGCTTCCGCCTACGCGCCGCGCTCCCCCTGCTGCTCGTTCAGCCGCCACCCACCGACCCGACCGGAGCCTCATGACCCTCGCCCTCACCCGGCCGCAGCCGGCGACCTCCGACCCCGAGCTCGCGGTGCTCGCCGAACTGCCGGTCCGCCACCGCGTCCAGTGGGGGCGGTGGCTCGCCGTCGCGATCGCGGTCGTCCTGTTCGCGCAGCTCGCGACGTCCGCGGTGACCAACCCCCGCTACGACTGGCCCACCTTCGGCGCCTACCTGTTCAGCCCCACGGTCCTCGAGGCGCTCTGGTTCACGGTGCAGCTCACCGCGATCGGCGCCGTCCTCGGCTTCCTGCTCGGCGGGGTGCTCGCCCTCGCCCGCCTCTCCGGCAACCGGGTGCTCGCCGCGTTCAGCTTCGGCTTCGTCTGGCTGTTCCGATCCGTGCCGCTCATCGTGCAGATCCTGTTCTGGGGCTACCTCGGCGCGCTCTACCCGACGATCGGCCTGGGCATCCCGTTCGGCCCGACCTTCGCGGACGCGCCCACCAAGGACCTCCTGTCCCCCTACACCGCTGCGGTCGTCGGCATCGTGCTGCACCAGGCGGCGTACGGCTCGGAGATCGTGCGGGCCGGCATCCTCGGCGTCTCGCCGGGCCAGCACGACGCCGCACGGGCCCTGGGCATCCCGCCCGCCGCGCACCTGCTGCGGATCACCCTGCCGCAGGCCCTGCGCACCATCGTGCCGCCCGCGGCGAACGAGGTGATCGGCCTGCTCAAGGGCACGACGGCGGTCTTCATCCTGGCGCTGCCGGACCTGTTCTACCAGGTCCAGGTGATCTACGGCCGCAACGGCCGGATCATCCCGCTGCTGCTCGTGGCGGTCGCCTGGTACGCGGTGCTCACCACGGTCCTGTCGATCGGCCAGCACTACCTCGAGAAGCGCCTCGCGCGCGGCTACGGGGCCTCCGCATCCGCGAAGAAGGAGAAGTCCGCATGACGAGCACCGCGCCGCGCCCCCGCCTGGAGGCGGTGGGCCTGACGAAACGCTTCGGCCACGACGAGGTGCTCCGCGGCGTCGACCTCACAGTGGCACCGGGCGAGGTGGTCTCGATCATCGGGCCCTCGGGATCCGGGAAGTCGACCCTCCTGCGCCTGATCAACCACCTGGAGGAGCCCAGCTCCGGAGTGGTCCGGGTCGACGGTGACCTCATCGGGGTCCGGCGCTGCGGCGATCACCTCGTCGCGCTGCGCGAGCGGGAGCTGCGCCGCCAGCGGGCCCGCATCGGGTTCGTCTTCCAGCAGTTCAACCTGTTCCCGCACCTGACCGCGGCGGAGAACGTCGCCCGGCCGCAGCGTCTGACACTCGGACGGAACCGCTCCGAGGCGGAGGACCGCGCGCGCGAGCTGCTGGAGCGGGTCGGGCTCGGCGCGCACGCCGGCCACTACCCCGGGCAACTCTCCGGCGGCCAACAGCAGCGCGTCGCGATCGCCCGGACCCTCGCGCTCGATCCGGACCTGATCCTGTTCGACGAGCCGACGTCCGCGCTCGATCCCGAGCTGGTGGGCGAGGTGAACGCCGTGATCGCCGAGCTGGCGGCCGAGGGCCGGACCCTCGTCGTGGTCACCCACGAGCTCGCCTTCGCCCGCCGGATCTCGGACCGCATCGTCTTCCTCGACCGGGGCCGCGTCGTCGCCGTCGGTTCGCCCGCCGCCGTGCTCGACCGCCCCGCCACCGACCGCACCCGCACCTTCCTCGCCCACTGGACCGCCAAGGAGACCGCATGACCATCCGCACCACCGCCCGCCACCGCCTGCCCGCCCTCGCCGCGGCCGTGGCCCTCGCGGGCGCCGTCCTGGCGGGCTGCGGCGGCCAGACCACGGAGTCGACCACCGCGAGCGTCACCGGCACGGCCGGACAACAGCTCAACCTGACCAGCAAACAGGACCGCATCGCGCCCGCCAAGAACGAGGCCGCGGCGGCGCTGCTCCCCCCGGCGATCCGCGACCGCGGCACGCTGCGCGTCGCCCACGGCTCGGGGGCCGGCAACGCGCCGTTCTACTTCCCCGCCACGGACGACGAGCGCGTCTTCATCGGCGACGAGTCGGACATCGCCCACCTCATCGCGGGCGCCCTCGGGCTGAAGCTCGAGGAGTCCAACACCTCGTGGGAGGGCCTGTTCCTGGGCATCGACAGCGGCCAGTTCGACCTGGGCGTCTCGAACATCACCGTCACCGAGGCGCGCAAACAGAAGTACGACTTCGCCACCTACCGCAAGGACGACCTCGCCGTCGAAGTGCAGGAGTCCTCGACGTTCACCTTCACGGGCGGGGACTCGTTCTCCGGGAGGACGGTGGCCGTCGGGTCCGGCACCAACCAGGAGCGCATCCTGCAGCGCTACGACGCCGACCTGCGCGCCGCCGGTAAGCCCGGCATCACCATCAAGAACTACCAGGACAACACCGGCGTCTACGCTGCGCTCGCGTCCGGGCAGATCGACGCCTACTTCGGCCCGAACCCGGTCTCGGCCTTCCACGTCGCGCAGACCAAGGGCACCCCGAACGCGACCAAGATCGTCGGCCGGGTGTCCGGCGCCGGTTCGACGCTGCAGGGCCTGATCGGGGCGACGACGAGGAAGGACAGCGGCATCATCCGCGCCGTGCAGGCCGCCCTGGAGTCGACGATCCGCAGCGGCGACTACGCGAAGGTCCTGCAGCGCTGGGGGCTGGAGGCCGAGGCGGTGCCCGCCTCGGAGATCAACCCGCCGGGTCTGCCGATCACCGACAAGTGACGCTCGGCGTCCCCATCGTTCCGCCGGCGCGGCCGCGACGTCCTACGTCGCGGCCGTGTTCGTCGCGCGGGCGACGAACTTGAACCGGTCACCGCGGTAGATGCTGCGCGTCCACTCGAGCGCGAGGCCGTCCGCGTCGCGGCCCAGCCGGTGCACCATGAGCAGCGGGTGGCCCGCGGTGACCCCGAGCAGCTCCGCCTCGGACGGCGAGGCGAGCGCCGTCTCGACGGTGTCCTCCACGCCGGTGATCGACCGCGCGTACTGCTCCCGGAGCACCTGGTAGAGCGACGCCTGCTCCTCGAGGCGGGCGGCGAGGCCGCGGAGCGGGCCGCGCAGGTGCGCCTCCTCGATGGCGAGAGGCTCGTCGTCGACGATGCGCAGCCGCGTGACGCGGTAGACCCGTGCCCCGCGCGGGAGCTCGAGCGCGGCCTGGGTCTCCGCGTCCGCGGTGACGTGGTCGCACGAGAGCAGGCGCGAGCTCACCTGCTTGCCGTCCACGCCGAAGTCCTCGCTCAGCGACGTCAGCTGCCGGACCCGCACCACCTTGGGCGGCGCGACGTAGGTGCCGCTGCCGTGCTCGCGGCGGAGCACCCCCTCGGCGGACAACTCCGCCAACGCCTTCCGCAGCGTCGTTCGCGAGACCCCGAGCTGCTCCGCGAGGCGGCGCTCGGCGGGCAGCGTGTCCCCGTGCCCGAGGTCGCCGATGCGGCGCTGCAGCTCGAGTTTGGCGCGGAAGTACCGCGGCGGCTCGGTGTGCGACGTACGAGGGAGCGTCATGTGGTCCACATTACCTCTTGACGCCGAAAGTGGTCTATGCCACTCTTGGTCTACTTCAATTGGTATAGACCACTTGGAGTCGACTTCAAGGAGATGACATGAGCAGTACGCAGGCTGGGAGATCGAGCGCGGTCCTCGTCGGTGTCGCCGCAGCGAGCCTCGGCGTGATCTACGGCTACGACACGTCGAACATCGCCGCGGCGAAGGACTTCATCCGGGCGGACTTCGGGCTCGGCGAC
This sequence comes from Tsukamurella ocularis, assembly GCF_965138335.1. Taxonomy (GTDB): domain Bacteria; phylum Actinomycetota; class Actinomycetes; order Mycobacteriales; family Mycobacteriaceae; genus Tsukamurella; species Tsukamurella ocularis_A. The sequence goes on along the minus strand of NZ_CBCSDV010000002.1, from coordinate 217,197 downwards.
GGGATGACCCAGGCCCTCGCCACCGTCGTCGTCGTGGGCGAGATCCTCGGTGCGATCGTCGGCGGCTGGTTCGCCAACAAGATCGGCCGCCGTAAGGCGATGATCTCGGTGGGCGCCGGCTACACCCTGTTCGCGCTGTTCGGCGCTCTCGCGCCCACGGTCCCGCTGTTGTTGGTCGCGCGGTTCCTACTCGGCCTCACCGTCGGCGTCTCGGTCGTGGTGGTCCCCGTCTTCGTCGCGGAGTCCGCCCCGGCGAAACGCCGCGGCGCCATGCTCGTCGCGTACCAGTTCGCCACGATCGTCGGCATCATCCTCGGCTACATCCTGGGCTACCTGCTCGCCGGGATGGGCACGAGCTCGTGGAAGTGGATGCTCGGCATGGCCGCGGTGCCGGCGATCATCGTGACCCTGCTCCTGGTCCGGCTGCCCGACACCGCCCGCTGGTACATGACCCGCGGCCGCGAGCACGAGGCCCGCGCCGCCCTCATCTCCGTCGAACCCGATTCGACCGCGGCCGACATCGAGGCCGAGCTCGACGAGATGCGCGCGCAGCTCTCCGACGAGTCAGGTGGCAAGCTGAGCCAGCTCTTCCGCCAGCCCTACCTGCGCGCCACCTTCTTCGTCGTCGTCCTCGGCTTCTTCATCCAGATCACCGGCATCAACGCGATCATCTACTACAGCCCGGACATCTTCGCGTCGATGGGCTACGAGGGGAACTTCGGCAAGTACATGCTGCCGGCCTTCGTGCAGCTCTTCGGCCTGCTCGCCGTCGTCATCTCGATCTTCACCGTCGACAAGTTCGGCCGCCGCCCCATCCTGCTCGGCGGCATCGGCACCATGATCCTGGCCTTCGCCGTGATGATCCTCGCCTACCAGATGGCCGACGGCGACTTCAAGAACCACGAGACCGCGGGCGTCGTCGGCTTCGCCGGACTGGTCCTCGTCGTGATCGGCTTCTCCTTCGGCTTCGGCTCCCTGGTCTGGGTCTACGCCGGTGAGGCCTTCCCCGCCCGGCTCCGCGCGTACGGCTCCTCGGCGATGCTCACCTCGGACCTCGTCGCGAACGCCATCGTCGCCCAGATCACGCTCACGATGCTCAACAGCCGGCTGCTGGGCGGGACGGGCACCTTCGCGGTCTTCGGGGCCCTCTCGGTGGTCGCCTTCCTCTTCGTGCTCAAGTTCGCGCCCGAGACCAAGGGCCGCAAGCTCGAGGACATCCAGTACTACTGGCAGAACCACGGCACCTGGCCCACCGACGCCCACAAGACGGAGGCCGCGTCCCAGTGAGCACCGCGGTGATCGGCCTCGACATCGGAGGCTCCAAGACGCAGGCGGTCCGCGCCGAGAACGGCGTCGTCGTGGCCGAGGCCCTCGCAGGCAGCGCGAACATCTCCTCCGTCGGCCGGGTCGAGGCCGGTCGCCAGCTCGACATCGCACTCGGCCGGCTGGGTGTGCACGACGTGGGCGCGGTGTGCGCGGGTGCCGCCGGGGTGGAGACCCCGGCGGGGGCCGCGACGCTCACCGCGCTCCTGGCCGAGCGCATCCCGGGTGCACGGATCCGGGTGGTGCACGACAGCCAGCTGATCCTCGCCGCCGCCGGCGTGCGCGACGGGGTGGCGGTCATCTCCGGCACCGGCGCCGTCGCCTGGGGCCGGGCCGGCGACAGGCACGCGCGGGCGGGCGGCTGGGGCTACCTGCTCGGCGACGAGGGCAGCGGGTACTGGGTGGCGAAGGAGGCGGTGCGCCGCACCCTCATCCGCCTGGACCGCGAGGAACCCGCCGATCACCTCGGGCAGCAGCTCGCGGCGGACTGCGGCCTCCAGGACCCGGACGAGTTGCTCGATCACTTCTACGCGCAGCAGGAGCGGCGCTACTGGGCGGGCCGGGCCCGCGTGGTCTTCGAGCTCGCCCAGTCGGGCGATCCGGTGAGCACCGACATCATCGATCAGGCCGCGATCGCGCTGACGGACATCGCCGCCTCCGTCGCGGAGCGGATCGGCTCCACGGGGCCCGTCGTGCTCGCGGGCGGCCTCGCGGTGCATCAGCCCGCGCTGCAGCGGCGAGTGCGGCACCACTTGGGAATGCGCGGCATCTCCGACCTGCGCGTACTCACGGTGGACCCCGTGCGCGGCGCGATCCAGATCGCCCTGCGCGAGCTGGAGCGCCGGGGCGCCAGGGACTAGCGCGCCGGGCGCGGGCAGCTGGGGTGCGAGCCGGCGGTCACGAGGTCGGCGACGGCCGTCCGCGGATCGCCGGCCGTGACCAGGCCCTCGCCGACGAGCACCCCGTCGGCGCCCTGGCCGGCGTAGGTCAGCAGGTCGCGGCTGTCGCGCACGCCCGACTCGGCGATCTTGATCACCGAGGAGGGCAGCCCGGGCGCGATCCGCGCGAACGAGTCGCGGTCCACCTCGAGGGTCTTGAGGTTGCGCGCGTTCACGCCGATGACGGTCGCACCGGCCTCGAGTGCGCGGTCCGCCTCGTCCTCGGTGTGCACCTCGACGAGGGCGGTCATGCCGAGCGACTCGATCCGGTCGAGCAGGGAGACCAGCACCGGCTGTTCGAGCGCCGCGACGATGAGCAGCACGATGTCGGCACCGTGCGCGCGCGCCTCGTGGATCTGGTACGGCGTGACGATGAAGTCCTTGCGCAGCACCGGGATCCGCACCCGCTCACGCACCGCGTCCAGGTCCGCCAGCGAGCCCTTGAAGCGGCGCTCCTCGGTGAGCACGCTGATCGCCCGCGCTCCCCCGGCCTCGTACTCGGCGGCGAGCTCGGCGGGATCGGCGATGCCGGCCAGGTCGCCCTTGGACGGGCTGGCGCGCTTGACCTCGGCGATGACCGCGATGCCGGGCTCGCGGAGCGCGGCGGTGGCGTCGATCGCGGGCGGGGCGGCCTTGGCGGCGGCCTTGATCGCGGCCAGGTCGATGAGGGCCTCACGGGCCGCGAGGTCCGCGCGCACACCCTCGATGATCGAGTCGAGAGCAGTGGGTGAAGTCACGGCTGCGGGCCTTTCGTGGGTCGTGGAGCGTGCTCCAACATTAGCCCTCGGCCCGCGGGCGCTCGGGTCCGGCCCCCTCGCCCGCGCCGGGACGGTCGCCGCCCGCCGCGGTGGGGTCGTCGCCGCCGTCGAGGGCGTCCCACAGGTCGCGCTCGGAGGCGGGCTCCGCGCCGGCGTCGTCGAAGACGCGCTGCTCGAGTTCCGCGCGCCGCGCCGCGGGCGAGACGTACTTCGAGCCCATGCCGCCACTGCGCAATCCGCGCATCAGCAGGGCCGCCGCGAGCACGGCGAGGAGGGCGCCGAGGAGGGCGACGGACGGTCCGGCCGCAGTCGGGTCGACCTGCGAGATGTAGTCCTTGTTGCCCATGACGGCGGTGCCCGCGTCGCCGTTCGCCGGGGCGTCGCGGAGGATCTTCTCGAGGTAGCCGATGTCCGGTTCCTGCGTCAGCACCGTGACCGCGGGATAGGCGGCGCCGATCGCGGCGACGGCGACGATCACGGCGACCACGCCGCGGGCCCAGTTCTTCAGGGCGAGGGCCGCCGCGATCGCGGCGAGGAAGACCAGCCAGAGCGCCGAGAGCGCGGGCGCCCAGGTGCTGCCGGCGACGTCCATCGTCCGCTCGGGCGAGAGGCCGTCGGCGATGGTCACGCCCATCCACGACATGCGGCCGGAGCCCCACACGGCGCCCGCGGCGCCGGCGAGCAGCACGGCGGCCACGGCGAGGTTGCGCTTGGCGTTCATCGGGCCTCCTCCGACACGGCGCGCATGGTGTTCGCGGCGGCCACGGCCTTGAGCGCCGCGAGGGCCTTGTTGCGCGACTCGTTGTACTCGTACTCGCCCACCGAGTCGGCGACGACGCCGCCGCCCGCCTGGACGTACGCGGTGCCGTCCTTGAGCACCGCGGTGCGGATCGCGATCGCGGTGTCGGCGTCGCCCGCGAAATCGAGGTAGCCCACGATGCCGCCGTAGAGCCCGCGGCGCGTGATCTCGGCCTCGTCGATGAGCTCCATGGCCCGCACCTTCGGCGCCCCGGTGAGGGTGCCCGCGGGGAAGCACGCGGCGACGGCGTCGACCGCCTGCCGGCCTTCCGCGAGGTCGCCGGAGACGGTCGAGACGAGGTGCATGACGTGGCTGTACCGCTCGATGCGCCGGTAGTCGGTCACCCGGACGGTGCCCGGCGTGCACACCCGGCCGAGGTCGTTGCGGCCCAGGTCGACGAGCATCAGGTGCTCGCTGTTCTCCTTCTCGTCCGCCTGCAGGTCCTTCTCCAGCAGCAGGTCCTCCTCGGCGGTGGCGCCCCGCCACCGGGTGCCGGCGATCGGGTGCGTCGTGGCGGTGCCGTCGGAGACGGTGACGAGCGCCTCGGGGCTGGAGCCGACGATCGAGAAGGCGACGGAACCGTCGGGCGCGGGGACCTGGACGAGGTACATGTACGGGCTGGGGTTCGAGGCCCGCAGCACGCGGTAGACGTCGATGGGGTCGGCGTCGGACGGCACGGAGAAGCGCTGCGAGGGCACCACCTGGAAGGCCTCGCCGGCCTCGATGTCGCCGACCAGCTTCTCGACGATCGCGCTGTACTCCTCGACGGTCCGCTGCGCCGTGACCTCCGGCTCCGGTCGGGTGAAGGAGGCCACGGACGACGCGAGCGGCGCGGCCAGCGCGGCCTCCATCGCGTCGAGCCGGGTGACGGCGTCGGCGTACGCCTCGTCCACCCGGTCGGCGGAGCCGTCCCAGTTCACCGCGTTGGCGATGAGGGTGATCGTGCCCTCGTGGTGATCGATCGCCGCGAGGTCCGTGGCGAGCAGCCACACCATCTCGGGCAGGTGCAGGTCGTCGACGGTGGTGTCGGGCAGTCGCTCCAGGCGCCGCACCGCGTCGTAGGCGAGGTACCCGACCATGCCGCCGTTGAGCGGGGGCAGACCCTCGATCCGCTCCGAGCTGAGCAGCCGGAGCACCTCGCCGAGGGCCTCGATCGGATCGCCCCCCGACGGTGCGCCGGCGGGCGGCTTCCCGATCCAGGCGGCGGCCCCGTCGACGACGGTGAGCGCCGCGGGCGCGGGCGCGCCGACGAAGGACCACCGGCTCCACGACTGCCCCGCGGCGGCGGACTCGAGGAGGAAGGTCCCGGGGCGTCCGCCGGCGAGCTTGCGGTACGCCGAGAGCGGGGTCTCGGCGTCGGCGAGCACCGTGCGGATCACGGGCACCACGCGGTGCCGGTCCGCGAGCGCGCGGAACTCGTCCAGGCTGGTGGTCGCGCCGTCGGGCTGCAGGTTCGACTGCTGTGCGGTACTCATCGTCTGTCAGTATCCCAGCGCCGGTAGGTTCGTGGCCATGCGCATAGGCCAGCAGGCCCCCGAGTTCGCACTCCCCGACCGCACCGGCACGATCCGGACCCTCTCCGAGCTCCGCGGCGACGGCCGCGCCGCGGTCTTCTTCTACCTCACCGCCGGTCTACCGGTGTGCGTCGCCGAGGTCGGGCGGTTCCGCGACGCGGGCGAGGAGTTCGACCGCCGGGGGACGGCCCGGATCGGCATCAGCATGGACCCGCTGGTGCGGACGCAGGCCTTCGCCGACGTCATGGAGCCCGGCTTCCCGCTGCTCACGGACGCGGACGGTGCCGTCGCGGCCGAGTACGACGTCAAGCGCGGCAAGTTCGCGGTGGCGCCGGTGCGGCGGCAGACCTTCCTCATCGACGCGGACGGGACGGTGCTCCACATCGTCGTCGGCGAGTTGCGGGCGGTGGCGCACGTCGAGGAGACGCTCGCCTTCCTCCGCACGCTCAGCGCCTGACGCCGGCCCCGCGGGCCACCGGGCCCGCAGGTCGGCCGGGTCAGCGGGTGGCGACCAGCCCGGACTCGGCCGCCGCGGCCTGCGCCTGGCGGTCGGTCGCCTCGACCGGCACCTGCGAGACGAAATAGGTCTCCGGCTTCGTGTCGACCACGGTGATCCGCAACCGCTCCGCGCGGGTGGGAGCGTTCTGGAGCACCACGTTCGCGGTCGCCCGCGCGGCGGGGATACCGGAGACCCGCGTATCGGTGACCTGCAGGCCCTCGAGGCGGGCGTTGTGGCCGTTGTAGCCGCCGTCCTTGACGATCTCCGCGGCGAAGGCCTTGGCGAGCACCTTCACGTCCAGGCCGGAGCGGCCGAAATCGCCGATGCTGATCTGGGACGCCCACGTCGTGCCCGCGGGGCCGAACGGAGCGCGCGCGAGTCCCACGCCGCCCGCCTCGGCGGGATCGATGGTCCAGCCGGGCAGGGCGGACGTCGGGAACGACAGCGACGCCGCGCTGAGTCGGGCGGGCGCCGCCGACACGGGCGCAGCGACGCCGGCGGCGACGGCCACCGCCGCGGTGGTGACGGCGATACGACGGAGAAGGGTCACGGTAGTCATGAACAATATGAATACCGGATTCACCAACGAAGATCCAGATGACGCTCGTCACGACCGGCGGTGACGACGCGCCGGATCAGCCCTCCGGGCCGAGCAGCAGATCCCCGTCGAAGCACGTGTGCGTGCCCGTGTGGCATGCGGGCCCGGTCTGCCGGACGGTGAGCAGGATGGTGTCGCCGTCGCAGTCGAGCCGCACGTCGCGGACCTCCTGCACGTGCCCCGACGTCTCTCCCTTGACCCACAGCTGCTTCCGCGAGCGCGAGTAGTACGTGCCCTTGCGGGTCGCCAGCGTGCGCGCGAGCGCCTCGTCGTTCATCCACGCCATCATGAGGACGTCGCCGGTGCCCTCCTCCTGGGCGATCGCGGCGACCAGGCCGTCGGCGTTGCGCTTGAGGCGGGCGGCGATGGCCCCGTCGAGCGCGGTCACCGTCGGACCACCAGTCCGTGGCCGGCCATCTCGTCCTTGACCTGCCCGATCGTCATGTCCCCGAAGTGGAAGACGCTGGCCGCGAGCACGGCGTCGGCGCCCGCCTCGACGGCCGGCCCGAAGTGATCGACCGCGCCCGCGCCGCCGGAGGCGATCACCGGGATGTGGACGGCCGCGCGGGCCGCGGTGATCATCCGCAGGTCGAAGCCCGCCTTGGTGCCGTCGGCGTCCATCGAGTTGAGCAGGATCTCCCCCACGCCGAGTTCCTCACCGCGGCGGGCCCATTCGATCGCGTCGATGCCGGTGCCCTTGCGGCCGCCGTGCGTGGTGACCTCCCAGCCCGACGGTGTCGGCTTCTCACCGTCCGGGACGGTGCGGGCGTCGACGGAGAGCACGATGCACTGGCTGCCGAACCGGTTGGACAGCTCGCGGAGCAGTTCCGGGCGGACGATCGCGGCGGTGTTCACGGAGACCTTGTCGGCACCGGCGCGCAGGAGGGTGTCGACGTCCTCGACCGACCGGACGCCGCCGCCGACGGTGAGCGGGATGAAGACCTGCTCGGCGGTGCGGCGCACCACCTCGAGCATGGTGCCGCGGCCGGAGCTCGAGGCGGTCACGTCGAGGAAGGTCAGCTCGTCGGCGCCCTGCGCGTCGTACGCAGCGGCCAGCTCGACGGGATCGCCCGCGTCGCGGAGGTTCTGGAAGTTGACGCCCTTGACGACGCGCCCGTCGTCGACGTCCAGGCACGGGATCACGCGCACGGCCACCGTCATCGGTACGACCTCCTTCGAAAGTGTCTAGTAGCTCAGGGTTCCGGAGTGCCCGGGGTCGCCGCGGTAGTCCGACGGTGCGCCCACGGAGCGGACGATGGCGAGCAACTCCTCGTGGACGCCGGGGGCCCCGGCGAGCACCGAGTCGGAGCCGACGTGCCAGTCCTCGCCCGCGAGGTCGGTGACGCGACCGCCGGCCGCGATGACCAGGGCCGCGCCCGCGGCGTTGTCCCACGGATGGTGACCGAAGACGACGGCGCCCCCGAGCGCGCCCGACGCCGTGTAGGCCAGATCGACGCCCGTCGAACCGAACTGTCGTACCCGGGCCACGCGTCGGGAGACCTCGCCGAGGATCGCGTACCGGTAGTCGCCGGGGAAGTGCCCGTTGCTGCCCCGGCTGAAACTGCCGACGGCGATCATCGCGTCGTCGAGCCCCGCGTCGCCCAGCGGGGGCAGCGCCTCGCCGCGGTTGCGGACCGGACCGGCGACGTGCCCGGCGAAGGCGTCGCCGACGAGCGGGAACCACGCGAGGCCCGCGACGGGCCGGCCGTCGTGGAGCAGCCCGAGCAGGGTGCCGGTGGCCGGGTACCCAGCGGAGTAGTTGAAGGTCCCGTCGATGGGGTCGAGCACCCAGACGGTGCCCTCGTCGACGGCGGGGCCGCCGAACTCCTCGCCGTGCACCGGCACGCCGGTCGCCTCGGCGACGGCCGCGGTGATGCGCCGCTCGAGTTCGAGGTCGAGGTCGGTGGCGAAATCGGCGGGTCCCTTCGCGACCGAGGCGGGCGCGCCGACGCCCTCCACGAAGCGGGGCGCGGCGGCGTCGAGGGCCTCACCGGCGAGGGCGAGGAGGCGGTCGGGGTCGGCCGTGAAGCCGTCCGGCAGGGCGGCCACTAGCGCGACACCGCGTCGAGCGCCTCGGGAAGGGTGAACCGTCCGGCGTAGAGCGCCTTGCCGATGATCGCGGAATCCACGCCCTGATCGACGAGCGTGGCGATCGCGGTCAGGTCCTCGAGCGCGGAGATGCCTCCGGAGGCGACGACGGGCGCGTCGGTCGCGGCGGCCACGGCCGACAGCAGATCGAGGTTCGGGCCGGTGAGGGTGCCGTCCTTGGAGACGTCGGTGACCACGTAGCGGCTGCAGCCGTCGTTGTTCAGGCGCTCGAGGACCTCCCACAGGTCGCCGCCGTCGGTGACCCAGCCGCGGCCGCGCAGCCGCCACTGACCGTCGAGCTGCTTGACGTCGAGGCCCACCGCGATCTTCTCGCCGTGGCGGGCGATCGCGCTCGCGCACCACTGCGGGTTCTCGATCGCCGCGGTACCGAGGTTCACGCGGGCGCATCCCGTCGCGAGCGCCGCCGCGAGGGAGTCGTCGTCGCGGATGCCGCCGGACAGCTCCACCTTGACGTCGAGCTCGCCGATGACGCCGGCCAGGAGCTCACGGTTGCTGCCCTTGCCGAAGGCGGCGTCGAGGTCGACGAGGTGGACCCACTCCGCCCCGTCGTTCTGCCAGGCGAGGGCGGCGTCGCGCGGCGAACCGTAGGCCGTCTCGCTGCCGGCCTCCCCCTGTACCAGGCGCACGGCCCGGCCCTCGGCGACGTCGACTGCGGGAAGAAGTACCAGACTCACGCGACCAGCCTAGTGCGTCGTGTCATCCGACTTTCCGGGCTCCCGGTCGTCGGCGTCCGCAGCGGCGCGCGCGACCATCGCCTTGGAGACGACGCCCATCGCCGCGACCGCGCCGAACAGGCCCACCGCGACGATCAGCAGCGAGATTCCGGTGCCCGGCCGCAGTACGTTCAGCAGGAGCACGCACAGTCCCAGGACCGCGACGGCCGCACCGACCGAGAACAGGGCGAGCCGGCCGAGCGAGAGTCCCTGCCGGCCGCTCACAGCGTGTCCACCCAGTTCCTCAGCAGCACCGCGCCGGCGTCGCCGCTCTTCTCGGGGTGGAACTGCGTGGCCCACAGCGGCCCGTTCTCCACGGCCGCGACGAACCGGCCCCCGTGGTCGGCCCACGTGACCTTCGGCGCGCGGATGTGATCGGCGATGTCGAGCTCCCACGTCTGGGCCGCGTACGAGTGCACGAAGTAGAAGCGGGTGTCGGCGTCCGTGCCGGCGAAGAGCTTCGACCCCTCGGCGGCCTCCACGGTGTTCCACCCCATGTGCGGCACGACCTCGGCCTGCAGGCGTTCGACGGTGCCTGGCCACTCGCCGCAGCCCTCGGTCTCGACGCCGAACTCGATGCCCTTCTCGAAGAGGATCTGCATGCCCACGCAGATCCCCATCACGGGGCGGCCGCCCGCGAGTCGCTCCCCGATGATCCGGTCGCCCTGCACCGCCTTGAGGCCCGCCATGCACGCCTCGTAGGCGCCGACGCCCGGGACGAGCAGGCCGTCGGCGGCGAGCGCGGTCTTCGCGTCCGCGGTCACGGTGACCTCGGCGCCGGCCCGCTCCATCGCGCGATGCGCGGACCGGATGTTGCCGGAGCCATAGTCGAGGATCGCCACCTTCTTCATGCAAGCAGCGTAATCGGCGCCGTTCACCGGCCGCACCGCAGTATTACGCTGGCGGCGTGGGGGTGTTCGACAGGGCGGACGAGGGCAGCGACGAGGCGCAGGCCTATCGCGCTGAGCTCGCGGCGGAGAACGACCGCCTCGCTGCGAAGGTGCTGCCGGTGCTGGCGATCGTGATCGGCGTCCTCGCCACCTGGGGCGCGATCACGATGGGGACGAACGTCGTCCGCGGGTTCGGCGAGCCGGTGCGCTGCGAGGGGCGTCTCATGGGGCCGTCGGATACCTGTTGGGCGGTCCTCACCAAGGGGAGGGCGACGTTCGAGTTGTTCGCGCCCACCGATGCGGCACCGGTCACCGACGTCGACGTGCAGCGGATCGCGGTCTCGCGCGGCAGCTACACCGCACCCTTCCCGTACGACTACGCGCGCACCCGGAGCATCCGGAAGAACGAGAAGTCGAACGACACCTTCGGCGCCGTCGTCCTCAGCGCTGCGGGAGCAGGGGCGTTCCTCGGGGCCTACGCGATCCGTCGCGGCGCACGTCGATCGCGCGATGACTCCGCACAGGCAGCCCGTCCCGCGTGAGCGACTACCCGCCGCGAACCACGGAAACGGGGCGTCGCAGCGTCACCGGCGGAGCGGATCCGATCCCCGGGGAGGAGCCGGCGGCACCGCGCGCGATCGGCAACCCAGTCATCACCGATCACCCGAGCGATCCGCAGCTGGTGCGGGCGCTGTTCGTGTGGCACGAAGAATCCGGTGATCCGCCCAGCGGCGTGTACCTGTGGGTGAACCGGCTGACCGACAAGGGGCATATCGATCGCGGCATGATGCGACCGCGCGGCGGCGGACTGTGGTTCGCCGAGCTCACCGTTCCCCGCGACGTCCTCGCCACGTATCGGTTCCTGCCGCTCTCAGCGGGTCAACCAGGGCAACAGCAGGTGCCCCCACCGCGCGAGTTGCTGCGCTTCGCGGAGGTCGATCCGGAGAACGCGACCGCCGCCGCGGGGTCGCCTTTCGGATCGGTCCTTGCGGGCCCTGCTGCGCCCGGAGTCGATGCCTGGACGTCGCCGGCGGCCGTCGCGTCGACCGTGGTCGACCGCACCGTCGATGTGGGCCCGGTTTCGGTGCGGTACCGGCTCGCCGTGCCACGCGGGCCGGTACCAGCGGATCTGCTCGTCGTCTTCGACGCGGACTCCTGGTTCGACCGGTTCCGCCTGCCGGACGTCCTCGCCGCCGCGGGCCGACGGTGCGCCGTCCTCGGGATCGACTCCCCCGCCGATCCCGCTGCGCGCCTCCGGTTTCTCAGCGCCCACGACGGCCTGTTCGAAGCGATGGAGGCGCAGGCGGTCCCCGACGCGCGTCATCGGATCGGCTCGGGCCGGGTGGTGGTCGCCGGTCAGAGCCTGGGTGGCCTCGCAGCACTCGCGTTCGCAGCGCGGAACCCCGATCTCGTCGACGAGGTCCTCACCTACTCGCCCTCGGTGTGGTGGCGCCCCGGCATCATCGGCCGCCCGGCGGACGTCACTGCGCGGCAGACCTGGGTCCATGATCTGGTCAGCCGGTGCCCGCCCGGCGCGTTCTCGATCCGTCTGGCGTCCGGGGCCTTCGAGGAGGAACTCACGCCGGGCGTGCGCGATCTGGCCACGACGGCCCAGGCCGCGGGCCACCTCGTCGAGCACACCGTCTACTCCGGCGGACACGACGAGGTCCAGTGGGCCGCTCACCTTCTCGCACATCTGGCGGCCACGCCGTAGTACTACGGGATCAGGATGAACTTCCCGATCGGGTGCGCCGCTTGCAATTCGGTGTGGGCGCGCGCGGCGTCGGCGAGGGGGAAGGTCTTCGCGACCGCGTTCACCAGCTTCCCCTCGCCTGCGAGGTCGAGCAGCGGTCCACGGGCCTCGTCGCGGATGCGGGCACTGTCCGGGTCGGGCCCACCGATCGCGCGGAAGCCGTCCTGCGCGGCGCGGCCGAACCCCGCGATCGTGACGATCCGCTTCCGGTCGGCGACGAGCGTGAGGGATACATCCGCCGCCTCGTCGGTGCCGACCGTGTCGATGGCCGCGCTCACGCCCTCCGGCGCGGCCGCGCGCACGCGTTCCGCCAGTCCGTCGCCGTACTCGACGGGGATCGCTCCGAGGCCGCGGAGGTACTCGTGGTTCGCCGCGCGCGCCGTACCGATCACCGTGGCGCCGCGCAGCCGCGCGAGTTGCACGGCCAGCAGGCCGACCCCGCCGGCGGCGCCGTGGATCAGTACGGTGTCGCCCGCAGCGACGCCGATGCGCTCGATCGCATCCCACGCGGTGGCGCCCGTGAGCAGGAGCCCTGCCGCGTCCTCCCAGCTCACCCCCGCCGGCTTCGGCAGCACCGCCTGCGCCGGTTGGATCGCGGCCGAGGCGTAGACACCGTTGCCCCGGTAGACGACGACCTCATCGCCGACGGAGATCGGCCCCCGAGGCCCCACCGGGTCGGGGCCGACGGCGGTCACCACCCCGGCGCCCTCGCTCCCGACCGGTTGCGGCAGCGTCGACGGGTCGTCGCCGTACGCTCCGCTGTAGAGCTTGTAGTCGATGGGGTTGACGCCGATCGCCCGGAATTCGACGACCACCTCGCCCGGGCCCGGAGCGGGCAGCTCCCGCTCGATCACCGCGAGGACCTCCGGCCCTCCGAACGCCTGTGCCACTACTGTTTTCGCCATGCTCTACCCAACCGCGCCCGGCCTCGGTCCATTCCGGTTCGGCTCATCGGGACGGAAATCGGCGTACACACCTACGCTGTCCTCGCGGAGACGGGAGATGCATCGAGGCGACACGTGCCTCGTCGTCGACCGCTCACGCTCGACGGACGTCGAGGATCTCGTCCGCGCCGGCGAGGCGCCTCGGGAACTCAGGGTTCTCCGCGAGAACGGGAGCATCAGCGTCGGCACGCCGATGTCGTACGACCGGATGAGCCACAAGCGATCCGGGGACGGACGCGCCGCGTTGGCGGTCTCGGTCGTCCTCTTCGCGATGGCGGCCGTCACGACAGCGATCTTCGCGGGGACGTTCGCACCCGTCCGTCGCACGATGGGCCGTCTCCGCGCCTCGGCACGGTCCGCTCGACGAGCGAGGCCCCGTAGCCGGACCGCACGGATCCTCTGGGGGCGCGGCACCGACGCGGATCCGAACTGATCCCGCGCGCACACGTTCCGCGCCGAAGGAGCGACTCAGATCTCCCGGGCGCCGATGAGGGCGTCGGAGATGATGCCGGTGGCGCGTTCGAGGGCGGGGATCGCACGGTCGACGAAGTCGTCGCTCAGGCGGGAGACGGGGCCGGAGATGCCGACGGCCATCGGGGTCGGCGCGCCGGGCACCGCCATGGCGTAGCAGCGCACGCCCACCTCCTGCTCCTCGTCGTCGATCGAGTAGCCCCGCGCGCGGACCTTCTCGACCTCGGCGAACACGCCGGACAGCGTGCTGACACTGTTCGGGGTCGGCGCGGGGATCCCGGCCTGCCCGATGAGCTTGACGATCCGGGCGTCGTCGAGTTCGGCGAGCACCGCCTTGCCGACCCCGCTGTTGTGCAGGTTGACGCGGCGCCCGGCCTCGTTGTTGGTACGCATGCTGTGCTGCGACGGCACCTGCCCGGTGTAGATCACCATGTCGCCGTCGAGCACCGCGAGGCTCGCGGTCTCCTCGAGCTCGTCGACCAGGGCCTGCAGCACGGGCACGGCGACGGCGCCGAGTTGGCGGTTGGCGACCTCGCCGAGCCGGATCAACCGCGGCCCGAGCGCGTAGCGCCGGTTGGGCAGTTGCCGGACGTACCCGATCCCCACGAGCGTCCTCAGCAGGCGGTGAATCGTCGGCGGGGGCAGCGGCGTGCCGGCCGACAGTTCGCTGAGCGAGCACTCGCCGCCGGCGCGCCCCATGAGCTCGAGCAGCTCGAACGCGCGCTCCACCGACTGCACGCCGGACGTGGATTTCCCCGCCATGATCGCCTCCCCGGACGTCTGGTCGTTTGCTGTTCCAATCCCGACGGTACGCGCACCATTCCATCTTGCGTTCCGTATTGCGGTATTGATTTCACTCCACCGTCGACGACGCCGCCGAACCATGCCTGTCGACCGAAACTTCTGCGCCACGATACGGAAGCGTCCTCGGCCAGTGCGACTCGACAGAACGTCGCTCGATCCGGCCCGCCCGAGCGGCAAGCGTTGTCGCACGGCGGAAGTCGCCGAGAACCGTGGACAACTTCTTCTTGACAGCCCTTGAGGTGCGTGCTTCACTCGACGTGATCGGAATCACATTTCCGATGGGCGGAACGCACATCTGCGGAGCCCCGCACGATCGCCACCACGCATCGTCTTCGATCATCCCCATCTGTACATCGCTCCCCGGAGCGCCTGAACGCGACGGGCCCGTGCCCGGCGTTCCGGACCGAGAGGACCATCATGACCAGCCAGCAAGAGCAGAGCGGGGCCGACGAACGCGTCGAAGCTCCCCCGAGCGCCAGCTCGCCGTTCCTGGACCGCTTCTTCGAGATCACCCGCCGCGGGTCGACGATCCCCAGGGAGATCCGGGGCGGACTCGTCACCTTCGTCGCCATGGCGTACATCGTCGTGCTCAATCCGCTCATCCTCAGCAGCTCGTCCGACGCGCTCGAGAACAAGCTCGGATTCGTGCAGGTCACGGCGGTGACCGGCCTGACGGCGGGCGTCATCACGATCCTGTTCGGCCTCGTCGCGCGACTGCCGTTCGCGCTCGCCGCCGGCCTCGGCATGAACTCGTTCCTCGCGGTGGCAGTGGTCAAGGACGTCACGTGGCCCGAGGCGATGGGCCTGGTGATCATCAACGGCGTCATCATCGTCGTGCTGGGCGCCACGGGCATCCGGACCGCGATCTTCCGCGCCGTACCCGCCGAGCTGAAGACGGCGATCACCGTCGGCATCGGCCTCTTCATCGCCTTCATCGGCTTCGTGAACTCGGGCTTCGTCACGCGGACGCCCGCGGGCCCGCCGGTGCAGCTCGGCCACGACGGATCGATCGACGCGATCCCCACGGCCGTCTTCATCTTCGCCCTGCTGCTGATCGCGGTCCTCGTCTCGCGCCGCGTGCCGGGCGCCATCCTCATCGGCATGATCGTGGCCACCCTCGCGGCGATCGTCATCCAGCACTTCGCGAAGCTCGGCACCGTCGGCGACCCGAACCACCCGGACCCCAAGGGCTGGAACCTCAGCGCACCCGAACTGCCGAGTCAGATCGTCGCCCTCCCCGACTTCGGCCTGATCGGCCAGTTCGACCTGTTCGGCGCCTTCGAGCGGGTCGGCGCGCTCGCGGCCACGATGCTCGTGTTCACGCTGGTCTTCACCAACTTCTTCGACGCCATGGGCTCGATGACGGGCCTGGCCCGTCAGGCGGGCGTCGGCCAGGCGGACGGAACCTTCCCCCGGATCCGCTCCGCCTTCGTGGTCGAGGGCCTCGGCGCGGTCGCCGGCGGCGCGTCGTCCGGCTCGTCGAACACCGTCTTCGTCGACTCCGCGGCCGGTATCGCGGAGGGCGCACGTACCGGGCTCGCGGCCTGCGTCACCGGAGTCCTGTTCCTGGGCTCGATGTTCTTCGCGCCGCTCATCGGCGTGATCCCGATGGAGGTCGGCGCGGCGGCACTGGTGGTCGTCGGATCGATGATGGTCGCGCAGATCCGGGAGATCGACTTCACCCACTTCTCGGTGGCGCTGCCCGCCTTCCTCACCATCGTCACCATGCCGCTGACCTACTCGATCGCCAACGGCATCGGCGTGGGCTTCATCACCTGGGCGCTCCTGAGCGTCCTCAGCGGTCGCGACGAGAAGTCGCACTGGCTACTGTGGGCGGTCTCGGTCGGCTTCATCCTGTACTTCGTCCGAGGACCCATCACCACGCTGATCGGAGGCTGACCTGCAACGACGCAGGAGCCAGCCAGACAACCCCATCCTGCAACTCCGTGATGCGGAAAGAAGATTCCGAAATCCCTTTCCAGATGTGACCCCCATCACGTACTATGAAATGCACTGGATCGTGTTCGCATGGAAAACCAGCGGTCCAGCTCAGCCTCGCAAACCATGCCTGTCGGAACCGCGTGCCGCGGTTCAGTAGGGATGCAGCGGTGACCGAAACGCTGACCGGATGTCATGTGACCGTGAACGGTCGATCCCGACCCTTCACCGGCCCGGCGCACACGAGTGCCCTCGACTGGCTGCGCGATCAAGGCCTCACCGGGGCCAAGGAGGGCTGCGCCGAGGGGGAATGCGGCGCCTGCTCGATCCTCGTCGCCCGTCCGGGGGACGCCGACACTGCGGACGACCGCACCCGGTGGACCGCGATCAACGCCTGCCTCACCCCCGCCGCCGCCCTGGCCGGCCAGGAGGTGATCACCTCCGAGGGACTCGGCGGGCCCGACGACCTGCACCCCGTGCAGACCGCGATGGCGCTGCGGGGCGGCTCCCAGTGCGGCTACTGCACTCCCGGCTTCGTCTGCAGCATGGCAGCCGAGTTCTACCGCCCCGATCGAGCCCCGTCCGGCGCAGCAGCCGGCGAAGGCGGCGCCTGCGGCGGACACGACGAGGAGCACGGCTCCAACGGCTTCGACCTGCACTCGCTCTCCGGAAACCTCTGCCGCTGCACCGGCTATCGGCCGATCAAGGACGCGGCCTACGGCCTCCCCGCGGAGCCCGGGGCCGACGATCCCCTCGCCGCCCGCCGCACGACGCCGGCCCCCGCGGCCGCGCCCACGACGGTCTCGGGCCCGCAGGGACGTTTCGTCCGGCCCGCGGCCCTCGACGACGTCCTCGAACTCCTCGCCGGCGAGGAGCCCCCAGTCCTCGTCGCCGGATCCACCGACTTCGGCGTCGACGTGAACCTCAAGGGGCGCCGGGAACCCTTCGTCGTCGCCATCGACCGCCTGCCGGAGCTCCGCGAGTTGCGCTGGGAACACGACGAACTCGAGATCGGAGCGGCGCTCACGCTGTCGGAGATCGAGCGCCGCCTCGGCGGCCGCGTGCCGCTGCTCGCGCAGACCTTCCCGCAGTTCGCCTCGCGGCTGATCCGCAACGCCGCGACGCTGGGCGGCAACCTCGGGACGGGATCGCCGATCGGCGACACCCCGCCCGCGCTGCTCGCGCTGGACGCCCGCCTCGTGCTCGCCTCCCGCGGCGGGGAGCGCACCGTCGCACTCGCCGACTACTTCACCGGTTACCGCGCGACGGTGCGCCGCCCCGACGAGCTCATCAAGGCGATTCGCATCCCGCTGCCGCTGAGTCCCGTCACCGCGTTCCACAAGATCGCCAAGCGGCGTTTCGACGACATCTCCAGCGTCGCGGTCGCCTTCGCGCTGACCGTGGAGGCCGGAACGGTCACCCGCGCCGCGATCGGGCTCGGCGGCGTCGCCGCGACGCCGCTGCGCGCCACCACCACCGAGCAGGCCCTCATCGGGCGCCCCTGGTCCGAGGCCACCGTGCGCGACGCCGCCGCGGTGCTCAGCGCCGAGGGGACCCCCATGGACGATCACCGCGCCTCCGGCCGCTACCGCACCGCCATGCTCGGCCGCTCGCTCGAGAAGCTGTTCACCGACATCACGGCTCGAGGGGAGCTGTCATGAGCCACCTGTCCGAACGTCCCGCGAATCCCGTCGTCGGGCAGGACGTCCCGCACGAGAGCGCCACTCTCCACGTGACCGGAGCAGCCCTGTACACGGACGACCTCGTCGGCCGCACCCCCGGCGCCCTGCACGCCCATCCCGTCCAGTCGAACTGCGCCCACGCCCGCATCGTCTCGATCGACGTCGAACCGGCGCTCCGCGTTCCGGGCGTCGTCCGCGTCCTGACCGCGGCCGACGTCCCCGGCGTCAACGACGCCGGCGTCAAGCACGACGAGCCCCTGTTCCCCGAGAACGAGGTGATGTTCTACGGGCACGCCGTGTGCTGGGTGCTCGGCGAGACCCTCGAAGCCGCGCGCCTGGGCGCCGCCGCGGTGCGGCTCGACCTGGAACCGCTCCCCTCGCTCATCGCCGTCGGCGACGCCATCGCCGCGGAGAGCTTCCACGGCGCCCGCCCGACGGTGCGCCGAGGCGACCTCGAGGCCGGATTCGCCGAGGCGGCGCACGTCTTCAGCGGCGAGTTCGAGTTCGCGGGCCAGGAGCACTTCTACCTGGAGACGCACGCCTCCCTCGCCCAGGTGGACGAGAGCGGCCAGATCTTCGTCCAGTCCAGCACCCAGCATCCGTCGGAGACGCAGGACATCGTGGCGCACGTGCTGGGCCTGCCCAGCAACGCCGTCACGGTGCAGTGTCTACGCATGGGCGGCGCCTTCGGCGGTAAGGAGATGCAGCCGCACGGCTTCGCCGCCATCGCCGCCCTCGGCGCCACGCTCACGGGTCGCCCGGTGCGGCTGCGCCTGGACCGCACCCAGGACATGACCATGTCCGGCAAGCGGCACGGCTTCCACGCCGCCTGGCGCGTCGGCTTCGACGCCGACGGGCGCATCACCGCCCTGGAATCCACGCTGACCGCTGACGGCGGGTGGAGTCTCGACCTCTCCGAGCCGGTGCTCGCCCGCGCCCTGTGCCACATCGACAACGCCTACTGGATCCCGAACATCGCGGTCCACGGTCGGATCGCCAAGTGCCACAAGACCTCGCAGACCGCGTTCCGCGGATTCGGTGGACCGCAGGGCATGCTCGTCATCGAGGACATCCTCGGCACGTGCGCCCCGCGCCTCGGCGTGCCCGCGCGCGAACTGCGGCGCCGAAACTTCTACGGCGACGGCCAGACCACGCCGTACGGCCAGCCCGTGCGGCACGCCGACCGCGTCCGCACCGCCTGGGAGCAGGTCGTCGATGCGGGCGAGGTCGAGGCGCGCGAGGCCGAGATCGCCGCGTTCAACGCGGCGCATCCGCACGTCAAGCGGGCCCTGGCGCTGACCCCGGTGAAGTTCGGAATCTCCTTCAACCTCACCGCGTTCAACCAGGCCGGCGCACTGGTGCTCGTCTACAAGGACGGGTCGGTGCTGATCAATCACGGCGGCACCGAGATGGGGCAGGGCCTGCACACCAAGATGCTGCAGGTGGCCGCGACGACGCTGGGCGTGCCGTTGTCGCGGGTCCGGCTCGCGCCGACCCGGACGGACAAGGTGCCCAACACCTCCGCCACGGCCGCCAGCTCGGGCGCGGACCTCAACGGCGGCGCCGTGAAGAACGCGTGCGAACAGATCCGGGACCGCCTCGCGGCCGTCGCCGCATCGCTCATCGGCACGAACCCCTCGGACGTGCGGTTCAGCGACGGCGCGATCAGCGGGCT
The DNA here is from genome assembly GCF_965138335.1 of Tsukamurella ocularis. GTDB lineage: Bacteria > Actinomycetota > Actinomycetes > Mycobacteriales > Mycobacteriaceae > Tsukamurella > Tsukamurella ocularis_A. Next base: position 197,789 of record NZ_CBCSDV010000002.1, on the reverse strand, counting down.
CGGCGCGTCCGCGCAGACGCTCACGTGGGAGGAAGTGGTGCACGCCGCCTACTTCCAGCGCGTGCAGTTGTCCGCCTCGGGCTACTACCGCACCGAGGGCCTGCACTGGGACGCAAAAGCGATGCAGGGCGAGCCCTTCAAGTACTTCGCCTACGGCGTGGCCGCCAGCGAGGTCGAGGTGGACGGCTTCACCGGCGCCTACCGCCTGCGGCGCGTGGACATCGTGCACGACGTGGGCGACTCGCTCTCCCCCATGATCGACATCGGGCAGATCGAGGGCGGCTTCGTCCAGGGCGCCGGATGGCTCACCCTCGAGGATCTCCGCTGGGACAAGAGCGACCGTCCCACGCGAGGCAGGCTGCTCACGCAGTCGGCCAGCACCTACAAGCTGCCGAGCTTCTCGGAGATGCCACCGGACTTCCGAGTCTCGTTGCTGGACAAAGCGCACGAGGACGGTGCGGTGTACGGATCGAAGGCCGTCGGCGAACCGCCGCTCATGCTCGCCTTCTCCGTCCGCGAGGCCCTGCGCCAGGCGGCCGCCGCCTTCGGCCCGCCCGGGACCTCCGTCGAGCTGGCCTCCCCCGCGACGCCGGAGGCCGTGTACTGGGCGGTCGAGGCCGCGCGCGCCGCGGCGCCGACGCCCGCGCCCGCCCCGGCCGGGCCGGAGGGGAACGGGCACCGTCGGACCGCGGTTCCGGTGGCCGGATCCGTGCCGGCGCCGACGGCTCCCGCCCCGCTCGGCTGAGTCCGCCATGACCTGGCTGGGCGACGCCGCCCGCCTGCGCCGGCAGCGCGTCCCCGCGGTCCTGATCACGCAGATCGGGGTCCGCGGGCACGCACCGCGGGAGGCGGGCGCCAAGATGATCGCCACCGCCGACGGCGAATTCGGCACGATCGGCGGCGGCAACCTGGAACTGACGGCCATCGACCGGGCCCGGGAGATGCTGCGCGACGCTGTCACGGCCCCCGAGACCGTCACCCTGCGACTGAACGACAAGGCCCGCAACCGGCACGGGCGCCAATGCTGCGGAGGCGAGGTGGTCCTCTTGTTCGAACCGCTGCCGGTGGTACCGGCCGTCGCGATCTTCGGGGTCGGCCACGTGGGCCTCGAACTCGCGCGCATCCTCTCCCGCCACGACGTCGAGCTGTACCTCACCGACTCACGTCCCGAGCAGATCGACGCCGCGCGGGCCCTGGAACCCGGCGAGGCGACCGTGCACCTCCGGCACTCGATGCTGCCCGAGGAGGTCCTGGAGGACCTGCCGCAGGGCTGCCACGTGCTCATCATGACCCACGACCACGCCGAGGACTTCAGCCTCTGCGACCAGGTGCTGCGCACCGCCGGTCTCGGCAGCGTCGGGCTGATCGGCTCGGCCGCGAAGTGGACCCGGTTCCGCGCCATGCTCGCCGACGCCGGACACGACGCACCGACCATCGACACCATCCAATCCCCCATCGGGCTGAGCACCCTGGGCGGCAAGCACCCGGCGACCATCGCCGTGAGTGTGGCCGCGGACCTGCTCACCCGCTTTCCCGCCCTCGCTCAAGGAGACCCCGCATGATCATCTACCGCTGCCGCGTCCTGGACACCCCCGACGACCCGTTCACGGGTGGCGCACTCCGCGCGGCCGACGACGCGGGGCTGGCCGTCGAGGACGGCGTCATCGTCGACCGCGGCGACTTCCGGGCCGTCGCGGACCGCCGCCCGACGGCGGAGGTCGTGGACCTGCGCGACGGCGTGCTGCTGCCCGGCATGGTGGACACGCACGTCCACTACCCCCAGATCCGCGCGATCGGCGGGCTGGGCATGCCGCTACTGGACTGGCTCGATCAGTGCGCACTGCCCGAGGAGTGCAAGCTCGCCGACACGGAGTACGCCCGCACCGTCGCGCAGGAGTTCCTCACCGGCCTCACCGCCGCCGGCACCACGACCGCGCTGGTCTTCGGCTCGCACTTCGCCGATGCCGTCGATGCGCTGTTCACGGAGGCCGACCGCGTCGGGGTGCGGGTCACCGCGGGACTGGTCACCAGCGACCGGAACCTCCCGGAGCCGCTGCTGAGCACCCCGGAGCGGTCCTACGACGAGGGCCGCAAACTCGCGGAGCGCTGGCACGGGCACCGTCGACTCCGCTACGCCGTCACGCCGCGATTCTCGTACTCGACGTCGCCCGAGATGCTGGCGAGCGGCGCGGCGCTCATCGAGGACGTCCCCGGACTCTGGTTCACCTCGCACGTCAACGAGAACCCCGCGGAGATCGCGGCGGTCATCGAGCAGTTCCCGGGTTCGGCGAACTACCTCGACACCTATCACCGGCACGGACTGATCCACGAGCGCTCCGTCCTCGCCCACAACGCCCACCCGTCCGACTCCGAGCTGGCCCTGATGGCGTCGACCGGCGCCTCCGTCGCCCACTGCCCGACGTCCAACTCGGCCCTCGCCAGCGGCTCCTTCCCGCTGCGCCGGCATCTCGATCACGGCGTCCAGGTCGCCCTCGGCACGGATGTGGGTGCGGGCAGCGGCTTCTCGCTGTTCAAGGAGGGCCTGCAGGCCTACTTCATGCAGCAGCTCCTGCAGGGGGACGGCGTCCCCCTCACCGCGGCGCACCTGCTGCACCTCGCGACCCGGGCCGGCGCGACCGCCCTGGGGCTCGACGAGGTGGGCGACCTGTCCGTCGGGCGCGAGTTCGATGCGATCCTGGTGCGGCCGTCGGCCGGCTGTCCGCTCGACGTGTGTCTGCGGCACGCCGAGTCCGCCGAGAACGCCCTCGCGAAGATCTTCTCCCTCGCCACGCCGAACGACGTCGTGCGCGTGTGGATCGGTGGCGACGAGGTGGCCGCGTAACCCGCAGCGTCGGGGACCACGTCGCGAAAATCCTTGTGTGGAGCACAGAACCCGCGTAGACTCCACCATACGGAATTACTTTTCCATTCACTTCAGACGGAGGTCCCATGCCCAGCCGCTCGCTCACCGACGACGCCCTGGCCGCGATCGAGCGTCGGCTGGCCGCCACTGACGACCTCCTGGCCCGGGGCTATCCGGGCGACGACGGCCGCCGCCAGCCGGTGCACACCGTCTACCTGCCGGCGGACCGGTTCACCCCCACGACCGCACAGGAGTGGGGCGAGCAGGCCCTCGCGGCGGCGGACGCCGCGGGCGGCCTCGCGGAGGTCGCGCGCACCGTCGGCCTGGACGACCCCGATCTTCCGGACCTGGTGCGGCGCAAGCTGACCGACGAGCCGATCGAGGACCTCCGACTCGACTTCGAGGACGGCTACGGCGATCGCGGCGACGAGGCGGAGGACGCCGACGTCGCCCGCGCCGTCGAAGCCGTCGCGGCCGCAGTCCGCGGGGGCTCCGCACCGCCCTTCGTCGGCATCCGGTTCAAGTGTCTGGAGGCTCCCGTCCGCGCCCGCGGCCTGCGGACCCTCGACCTGTTCGTCAGCGGCCTCGCCGCCGGCGGCCCCCTGCCCCAGGGCCTGACCATCACGCTGCCGAAGGTCACCACGGTCGGCCAGGTCGAGGCGATGGTCGCCGCCAGCCGGGCGCTCGAGGAGGCCCTGGGCCTGGACGAACGCCGGCTCCGGTTCGAGGTGCAGGTCGAGACCCCGCAGGTGATCCTCGGCGCCGACGGCACGGCGCCCGTCACGACGCTGCTGCACGCCGCCGACGGCCGGGTGACCTCGCTGCACTACGGCACGTACGACTACTCCGCCTCGCTCGGCATCGCCGCGCAGTACCAGTCGATGGAGCACCCGGCCGCGGACCACGCCAAGAACGTCATGCAGCTCGCGATAGCCGGCACGGGCGTGCACATGTCGGACGGCTCGACCAACATCCTGCCGATCGGCGACCCCGCCCATGTGGCCGACGCCTGGCGGCTGCACGCCCGTCTCGTCCGACGTCACCTCGAGCGCGGCATCTACCAGGGCTGGGACTTGCACCCGGCACAGCTCGTCACCCGCTTCCTGGCGACCTACGCCTTCTACCGCGACGGCTTCCCCGCCGCCGCGACGCGGCTGCGGAACTACGTGCACCGCATCGATTCCGCGATCCTCGACGAGCCTGCCACGGCCCGCGCGCTCGCGTCCTTCATCCATCGCGGCGTGACCTGCGGGGCGGTCACCGCCGCCGAGGTCGCGTCGGCCGCCGAGGTCGCCGTCGAGACGGTGCGCGACCTCGCCCTGAACCGCTCCACCACCATCCAGTCCGAGGAGACCCGATGAGCTCGTCCGCACCCGTCTACTACTCGCCGCAGGGCGGCCATCCGCCGCAGACGGACCTGCTCACGGATCGCGCGATCGTGACGGAGGCCTACACGGTGATCCCGCGCGGCGTCATGCGCGACATCGTGACGTCGGTCTTCCCCGGCTGGACGAACACCCGCGCGTGGGTCCTCAACCGGCCCGTCGCCGGCGGGTCGACCACGTTCGCGCAGTCCATCGTCGAGGTCTCGCCCGGCGGCGGCTCGGAGGCTCCGGAGCCCCAGGCCGAGGTGCAGAGCTTCCTGCTCGTCACCCAGGGCGCGCTGCAGGTGACCATCGACGGCGAGGCGCACACGCTCACCGAGGGCGGCTACGCCTACATCCCCGCCGGCACCCCCTGGTCGGTCGCGAACACCGCCGACGGCGCCGCCGTCTTCCAGTGGATCCGCAAGCGCTACGAGCCGCTCGCCGGGCACACCCCCCGCGTCGCGGTCGGCAACGAGCGCGACATCGAGCCCTCGCCCATGCCGGGCACCGACAACAAGTGGCGCACCACCCGGATCCTGGATCCGCAGGACCTCGCGTACGACATGCACTGCAACATCGTGACGTTCGAGCCGGGCGCGTCGATCCCGTTCGCGGAGACGCACGTGATGGAACACGGGCTGTACGTCCTCGAGGGCAAGGCCGTGTACCGCCTCAACGGCGACTGGGTCGAGGTGCAGGAGGGCGATTACATGTCGCTGCGCGCCTTCTGCCCCCAGGCCTGCTACGCCGGCGGACCGTCGAACTTCCGGTACCTGCTCTACAAGGACGTCAACCGCCAGATCGTCCTGTAGGACGCCGATACGACGGTGCCCCTCCCGATTCCGGGAGGGGCACCGTCGTTCTCTGAGCCCGGGTGCGTCACCGGGTGAGCAACGGCCCGGTCGGCGCCTCGGTCGCGAACCGCGCCGCCTGGGTCCCACTCCGGCACGGCACGGCCACACGCGATATGAGGGTCCACGGCCCGGCTGAACGCCAGTGCCGCTCTCCCGCGGGAGGTTTTCACCGAGGTACGGGTTGCAACCCGATGTCGAGTCCGAAGTCCCCGCGGGAGCGGGCCGCACCGTCGGGCATGCCCGACGGTGCGAAGACCAGCGCGCGTCCGGCGACTGCGGGACCGGCTCCGTCGGACACCCGGCCGGACGCACCGCTGCGCCGGTGAGTCGGTCTGTCGTGCGCGCGTGCACCGCCCGCGTCAGCGGGCGATGGGCCAGCCCGTCACGACCTTGGGCCGCGGGGTGGCGTACGTGCGGACCTTGGAGGTCTTCAGCCCCATGCGCACGAGCCCCTCGGCGATCGTCACGGCGGACCGCACACCGTCCACGATGGGGACGCCCGTCGCAGCGGAGACCTTCTCCTCCAGCTCGGCCATGCCGCCGCAGCCCAGGCAGATCACCTCGGCGTGGTCGCGCTCGACGGCCTCCCGGGCCTGCGCGACGATGGCGTCGACGGCGCGCTCGGGGTCGGACTCGAGCTCCAGCACGCCGAGGCCCGAGGCGCGCACGGAGGCGCACCGGGCGTCGAGCCCGGCCAGCTTGAGCCGATCCTCGATCAGCGGGACCGTGCGGTCGAGCGTGGTCACCACGGAGTACTTGTGCCCCAGGTACATCGCGGTCGAGGCGGCGGCCTCGGTGATGTCCACGACGGGCACCTCCAGCAGCTCCTGCAGGCCCTCCCGCCCGTGTTCGCCGTACCCGGCCTGGATCACGGCGTCGTACGGGCCCTCGTAGCGGGTGATGGCGTCCATGACGGCGATGGCCGCGAGATAGGACTCGAAGTTGCCCTCGCACGAGTCCGCGCCGAAACGCGGCGTGATCCCGACGATCTCGGTGCCGGGCGCTGCGGCGGAGCGCGCGGATTCGGCGATCGCGGCCGTCATGGACTCGGTGGTGTTGACGTTGGCGACGAGGATGCGCATCGGGGTACTCCTAGTGCTTGCTGGGGACGGCGATCGGCTCGCCCGAGACGTCGACGAACGGGCCCTTGCGGTCTGCCACCACCAGATACACGAGCGCGCCGAGGCCGGCGCCGATGAACCACGAGTAGTTCGAGACCACATGGAAGGCGGGCACGAAGGCCATGAGCAGCGCCGGCGGTGGGTACGAGCGCGATGACGGCGCGCGGGTTCACACCGCTGGTGTAGAAGTACGGGGCGTCGGGCAGGTCGCAGTACAGGTCGGGCACGTTGACCTTGCTCTTGCGGATCAGCCAGTAGTCGGCCATGACGATGCCGAACAGCGGGCCGAGGAGCGCACCGAGACCGCCCAGGAAGTAGGTGATGACCGCGGGCGAGTTGTAGAGGTTCCAGGGCAGGATGACCAACCCGATGACGCCGGAGATGAGGCCTGCGCTGCGGAAGTTCAGGTGCTTCGGGAACAGGTTGTTGAGCGCGTAGATCGGGGCCACGAAGTTCGCCATCAGGTTCACGGCGACGGTGAGGACGAGCAGGGCGAGGCAGGCGAGCACCAGGAGCAGCGTGTTCGGCACCGTCTGGACGATGTCCGCGGGTGACTCGATGACCTGGCCGTTGATCTTGAACTGCGCGCCGGCGAGCGTGATCACGATGGCGCCGAACAGGAGCATGTTGAGCGGGATGCCGAAGAAGTTGCCGCGCACGATGGACTTCTTCGAGGTCGCGTTGCGCGTGAAATCGCAGAAGTTGAGGACGAAGGTGCCGTAGATCGCGACCCAGAGGCTCGCGCCGCCGACGATCTGCAGCCACATGTCCAGGCCCGTCTTGGACTCCGGCGTGGTCCAGGCGATCGACCAGTCCGCCTTGCTGAGCATCCAGACCGCGAGGGCCGCCATGGTCACCAGGATGACCGGGCCGGCGAAGGCCTCGTATTTGCGGATCATCTCCATCCCGTAGCTGACGATGACCAGCTGGACCACCCACAGGACGAGGAACGAGATCCAGCCAAGGGTGGAGAGGCCGAGGAAGCGGTTCGTATCGAGGTTCGCCGCGCCGGGCGCCACCGCGATGATGAGGATGCGCAGGACCACCGATGCCAGATAGGTCTGGATGCCGAACCAGGCGATCGCGACGACGCCGCGGATCAGTGCGGGGATCTGCGCCCCGCGGATGCCGAAGGAGATGCGGCTCATCACGGGGAAGGGCACCCCCGTCTTCTCCCCCATGAAGCCGGAGAAGTTGAGCAGGACGAACAGGAAGACCCCGCCCAGACCGAGGGCCAACAGGATCTGCCAGCCGCCGAGCCCCAGGGCGAACAGGCCGATGGCGAAGGCGTAGTTGCCGAGGCTGTGCACGTCGTTCGCCCAGAGGGTGAAGATGTTGTAGCCGCCCCAGGTCCGCCCCGCCCGCTTCGTGGGCGCCAGGTCCTGGTTGTAGAGGCCCGCGCTGAGCCGGTTCAGGGCGTCCACGTCGGGCACATCGGCGACGTCGGCGTCGCCGAGCCGGATCGGATTCGCCTCCACCGCGCCGCGGGGGGTGAGTTCTTCTGTCATGCTGGGCCTTCGTTCCTGCTGGCTGACCGCTCGAATCTGTTCCGTTGTGCGGAAGTTTTGTTCCACTTGTAGCGATAAGTAAGACCTATCCCAGCGCGCGTGTCAAGGCCCTTGTCGCATGTCGGAATATGATCGTCACACGACGGAAACGACGTTCTTGACGAGTGGCGCAGGTCACACCTACTGTGGCCCCAGGATCGAGACGAAATTCCGCCTCTCGGAATTTCTAGCGAAGGAGAACCTGCATGAGCACCGACACCGCCGAGTACGACCTGGTGGTCCGCGGCCGCCGCATCGTGACGACCGCCGGGACGGTGGCGCGCGAGGTCGGCGTCCGCGACGGCCGGGTGGTCGCCATCGAGCCCCTCGGGAACGGTCTCGCCGGCCGCGAGGTGATCGAACTGACCGACGAGCAGGTGCTGATCCCCGGCCTCGTGGACACGCACGTGCACGTCAACGAACCCGGTCGCACCGACTGGGAGGGCTTCGAATCCGCCACGAAGGCAGCGGCCGCGGGCGGCGTCACCACGCTGGTCGACATGCCGCTCAACTCCATCCCGCCCACCGTGGACCGCGAGGCCCTGCGCGTCAAGCGCGAGGTCGCGGGCCCCAAGGCGTACATCGACGTGGGCTTCTGGGGCGGTGCGGTGCCCGGCAACAAGGGCGAGTTGCGCGGCCTGCACGACGACGGCGTCTTCGGCTTCAAGTGCTTCCTGCTGCATTCCGGCGTCGACGAGTTCCCCCACCTCACCGCCGACGAGATGGAGGAGGACATGGCCGAGCTGGCCACGTTCGACTCGCTGATGATCGTGCATGCCGAGGACTCCCGCGCGATCGATCACGCCCCGGAGCCCGAGGGCGACAAGTACGCGAAGTTCCTCGCCTCCCGCCCCCGCGGCGCCGAGAACGTGGCCATCGCCGACGTCATCGAGCGCGCCCGTTGGACCGGGGCGCGGGCGCACATCCTGCACCTCTCCTCGTCCGACGCGCTGCCGATGATCGCGACGGCGCGACGCGACGGGGTCAAGCTCACGGTCGAGACCTGCCCGCACTACCTGACACTGCTCGCCGAGGAGATCCCGAACGGCGGCACCGCCTACAAGTGCTGCCCGCCGATCCGCGAGGCGTCGAACCGCGAGTTGCTGTGGCAGGGGCTCCTGGACGGGACGATCGACTGCATCGTCTCCGACCACTCCCCGTCGACCATCGACCTCAAGGACGTGGAGAACGGTGACTTCGGCGTGGCCTGGGGCGGCGTCGCGTCACTCCAGCTGGGGCTGCAGCTCATCTGGACCGAGGCCAAGAAGCGGGGGATCTCCCTCGAGCAGGTCCTCGAATGGATGTCGGCGAACCCGGCGAAGCTGGCGGGCATGACGCGCAAGGGCCGCATCGCCCTCGGTTTCGACGCCGACTTCGCGATCTTCGAGCCCGAGGCGGCCCAGGTCGTCGACGTGCACCACCTCCATCACAAGAACGCGATCTCCCCCTACGACGGCCGCGCGCTCGCCGGCGTCGTCAGCGGCACCTGGCTCCGGGGCGAGAAGGTCGATTTCGAGACCCCGCACGGCCGCCTCCTCCGCCGCGGCGAGGCCTAGGCCGCCCCGAGGCCCCTGGGCCCCGGCTACGGACGGCTCGCCAGGATCTGGCTGAGGTAGTCCGGGGTGCCCTCGATGCGCTGCAGGTGCGGGTAGCGCAGGCCGTCGTGGTAGTCGATCTCGATGGTCCGCGTCTGGTCGAAGTCCTTCACCTGCAGCCGGATCGGAGCGGGGTTCGTTTTGGCGCCCTCGATCGCGGTCTGCATCGTGGCCTGCGAGTAGGCGGCGTCGTTGACCGCGAGCACCGTCATCCCCGTCCCGACCTTCGCCGTGAACGCGGGGCCGTCCCACCGGACGTCGGTCACCTTGCCCGTCGCGGAGACGTTGAGGCCGAGGGAGTAGGTGTAGTTGGCGGCGCCCTGCGCCGCCTTCATCTGCTCCGTGAGGAAGGCGCCCGGGTTGTTGTCGTACACCAGCTTCCACCCGGTCTTCTCGACGGTCGAGGCGAACGGTTCCCTACCGTCGAGGCGATCGCGCAGGTACGTCGCCCAGTCGTCGGCGACGACACCGTTCAGCGCTGCGACCACCTTGTCGAAGTCGTAGGTGTTCTGCGTCCTCCACGTTCCCGCGTCGACGCCGAAGAAGGTGCGAGCGAAGTCGTCCAGCGACTTGGTGTTGCCCGTGAGCTCGCGGATGCGCGCGTCCACACCGAGCCACACGAGCTGACCGCCCTGGTAGTAGTCCTCGCTGAGCTGCCACGAGCGGTACGGCTTGGTGCGGCGCTGGGCGATGATGGGGTCGTTCGTCGTGTCCTGCAGGCTCCGCCAGCTCAGCCCCGGGCGACCGTCGGTGTACGTGGCCACCACGGACGCCAGCGCGTCGCGGGAGACCTCCGCCGGCCGCAGGCCTGCCCGGCCCGTGAGCACGTTGCCCCAGTACTGGGTCTGCCCCTCGTACACCCACATCAGGCTGTCCTGCATCGGGGTGTTGAAGTCGGGCGTCCAGAGGTCGGCCGGGCGCCGGAACTTGCCGTTCCACGAATGGGTGTACTCGTGGCCGAGCAGATCGTCGCTCCCCACCGCGGGGTTCCACCCGGTGAAGTAGTCGGTCGGCTCGCCGTTCTCGCTGGAGCGCTGGTGCTCGAGCCCGTTCGAGCTGAGTTGGTCCGAGAGCGAGAGCAGGAAGTCGTAGTGGTCGTAGTGCTGCGATCCGTACAGCTTGACCGCCTGTTGTACGAGCGCCCGGTGCTGCTCGATGTGCTCGGGCTTGGCCTCGAGCTGTTCCGGTGCGTCGGCGAAGACCTGGAGCCGCACCGGGACGTCGGCACCGGGGGCCAGATCGATCTGCTTGTGGAACCGGCCCGCGTAGACGGGCGAATCGACGAGGACGTCGAGCGGAACGGTCTTGTACCCGACGGTGTCCCCCTCGCGGCGGTCGACATCGAGGGCGGTCCCGGCCTCGAAACCCGGCGGATAGGTCACGCTCGCGGTGAACGGGATCTCCGCGGCGGGCTTCCCCGCCGGGTACAGCAGCACCGCGTTCCACTGGAGGTTCAGCATGTTCGGCGTCATGACGACGCGGCCCTGAGTGCTGTCGGTGGGTGTCAGGTACGAGAACGCCGCGTCCACGGTGTCGACGCCGTCGGGCACCGTGACCTTCAGGGCGTAGACGTTGAGCGGATCACGCTTCCACGCCAGCTTCTTCCCGCCGCCGGAGAAGGCGATTCCCGCGATCTTGTCGATCGGCCCGGACGGCGAATGGTTGCCCGGCAACCACTGCGGGTAGAGCAGAGTCACCTCGCCCGCGCTGACGGGGATGGACTGCTTCACCCCGATGATGCGCTGCGGCAGGTTGGTGACGTCCACGGACACCGAGACGGGCTTCTGCCCCCCTGCGCCGTCCCCACCGCGGTCCGGCGAACCGCAGGCCAGCAGGCCCGCCAGGAGGGCGATCACGATGCTGACGGCGCTGACGCCTCGGACCTTGGACATCGCCTCTCCCGACTCCCGCAAACAATTTCGTTGATACTACGAAATTGTTGTGCTCCGCGCGCGCCGAAAGGGCGGATCCCGCGGAGCAGGATCAATGAGTCGTCGTACCGCGGCGGGCGGGCACGGCTGCCTAGAGCGTTCCCTTGGTCGACGGGACGCCGGTGACCCGCGGGTCCGGCTCGACGGCGGCGCGCAGAGCGCGGGCGACGGCCTTGAACTCCGCCTCCGTGATGTGGTGCGGGTCGCGGCCGTAGAGGACGCGCACGTGCAGCGCGATCCGGGCGTTCATCGCCAGGGACTCGAAGACGTGCCGATTGATCACCGTCGAGTACGGCACGCCCGGGTAGCCGCCGATCACGGAGCTCACCAGGTAGTCGGGCTCCCCGGTGTGCACGGCGTAGGGCCGGCCGGAGACGTCCACGGAGGCGTGCGCCAGCGTCTCGTCCATCGGGATGAAGCAGTCGCCGAACCGGCGGATGCCCTTCTTATCGCCCAGCGCCTCCGCGAACGCCTGGCCCAGCACGATCGCGGTGTCCTCCACCGTGTGGTGCGCGTCGATCTCGATGTCGCCCTTGGCCTGCACGGTGAGGTCGAAGCTGCCGTGCTGGCCGAAGGCGGTGAGCATGTGGTCGAAGAACGGGACGCCCGTGGAGATCTCGGTCCTGCCCGTCCCGTCGAGGTTCAGCTCCACCACGATGGAGGACTCCCTCGTGGTGCGCTCGATGCGGGCGATGCGGTCGGTCATGACGTCACTCACTTCTTCTCGGGTGCCAGCTTCTCGCTGATCGCGAGGAAGGCGTCGTTCTCGTGGTCCAGCCCCACCGACACGCGCAGGTGCCCCGGGATGTGCATGTCGCGCACCAGGACCCCTCCGTCGAGGTAGGTGCGCCACGCGGCCGCCTCGTCGGCGAAACCGCCGTACAGGATGAAGTTCGCGTGCGATTCGATCACGTCGTAGCCCAGCTCCCGCAGGCGGGCGGAGATCCGGTCGCGCTCCGCCGACAGATGCGCCACCGACGCCAGCGTCTCCGCGCGGTGGTCGATCGCCGCGATCGCCGCGGCCTGCGTGAACACCGAGAGATGGTAGGGCAGGCGTACCAGCTGGATCGCGCCCACGATCGCGGGCGCCGCCACCAGGTACCCCACACGGCCGCCCGCGAAGGCGAAGGCCTTGCTCATCGTGCGGCTCACGATCAGCTTCTCGCCGAAGCGATCCAGCAGCCGCACCGCCGACGGGCCGGCACTGAACTCGCCGTAGGCCTCGTCGACGATGACGATGCCCGGCGCCACCTCGATCAGCCGGATCAGATCGTCCTCGGCGATGAGGTGCCCCGTCGGGTTGTTCGGGTTCGTCAGGAACAGGACGTCGGGGCGCAGTTCGTCGATCGCGCCGACGGCGTAGTCCACGTCGAGACCGAAGTCCGCCGTGCGCTTCCCCGGGATCCAGTGCGTATCGGTGCCGTCCGAGACGATGGGGTGCATCGAGTAGCTCGGGACGAAGCCCATCGCCGTGCGGCCGGGACCACCGAAGACCTGCAGCACCTGCTGCAGGATCTCGTTGGAGCCGTTGGCCGCCCACACGTTCTGCGGTCCGACGACGGTGCCGGTCCGCTCGGTCACGTACTCCGCCAACCGGTTCCGCAGCGCCGCGAGGTCGCGGTCCGGGTACCTGTTCATCGCGGCGGCCGCCTCGCCGACGGCGGTGGCGATGTCGGCGACGAGCGCGGGGCTCGGCGGGTGCGGGTTCTCGTTCGTGTTCATCGCGGCGGCCACCGGCAGCTGCGGAGCACCGTAGGGCTCCTTGCCGCGCAACGTGTCCCGGATGGGCAGCTGATCGAGGCTCACCGCCTCGCCGGGCAGCGGGTTCACGCGCGGCCGCCCTTCAACGACTCGAACCGCAGCCGCACCGCCTCGCCGTGCGCCGGCAGGTCCTCCGACTCGGCCAGGGTGATCACGGTGCCCGCGATGTCCTTGAGCGCGGCCTCGTCGTACTCGACCACGTGCACGCCGCGCAGGAAGGTCTGCACGGACAGCCCCGAGCTGTGCCGCGCGCAGCCGGCGGTCGGCAGTACGTGGTTGCTGCCGGCGGCGTAGTCGCCGAGGCTCACGGGCGAGTGCGGGCCGACGAAGATCGCGCCGGCCGCGCGGACCCTCCCGGCGACGGCCCGCGCGTCCGCGGTCTGGATCTCCAGGTGCTCCGCGGCGTAGGCGTTGACGACGGCGAGGCCCTCGTCGACGTCGTCCACGAGGACGGTGCCGGACTGCGGGCCCCGCAGCGCGGTGTCCACCCGCTCGCGGTGCCGGGTGATCTCGAGCTGGGCGGTGAGCGCCTGGTCGACGCGGTCCGCGAGCTCGGGCGAGGTGGTGACCAGGACCGATGCGGCCATGACGTCGTGCTCGGCCTGACTGATGAGGTCGGCGGCCACGTGCACCGGGTCGGCCGTGTGGTCGGCGAGGATCGCGATCTCGGTCGGGCCGGCCTCCGCGTCGATGCCGACGAGGCCGCGGCACAACCGCTTCGCGGCGGTGACGTAGATGTTGCCGGGGCCGGTGATGAGGTCGACGGGGGCCAGTTCGGCACCGTCGAGGTCGGTGCCGCCGTGCGCGGCGAGGGCGATGCCCTGCGCGCCTCCCGTCGCCCAGACCTCGTCGACGCCGAGCAGCGCGCACGCCGCGAGGATGGTCGGGTGGGGCAGCCCGTCGAAGTCCTTCTGCGCGGGCGAGAGCACCACGAGCGAGCCGACGCCGGCGATCTGCGCGGGAACCACGTTCATCACCACCGACGACGGGTAGACGGCGTTACCGCCGGGCACGTAGAGCCCCACCCGGTCGACCGGGATCCACCGCTCGGTGACGGTGCCGCCGGGCACGACCTCGGTGACGGTGTCGACGCGCTTCTGGTCCGCGTGCACGGTGCGGACCCGGCTGATCGCCGTCTCCAGCGCCTCGCGGATCGCGGGGTCGAGCTCGGCGAGAGAACGCTGCAGCGCGGCAGCGGGAACCCGGACGGTGCCCGGGCGGACACCGTCGAACTTCTCACCGAACTCGAGGGCCGCCTCCGCGCCCCGCTCGGCGACCGCGTCCACGATGGGCCGCACCTGTGGCACCACCGCGTCGACGTCGACGCCGCCGCGCGGGAGCGCCGCGCGCAGCTCGGTGAGCGACGGACGCCGACCACGCAGGTCGAGACGGCTCAGCTGCAGATCAGACATGGCTCCATTCTATGGGTCGCGCGCCACCCGGTTTCCGGCCGGGCGTCGGCCGGGCGTCGGCTCCGCGTCGGCCGTGCGGAGCGACGACCGGTCACCGGTGTGGGTACCGTCACAGGCCCCTCGCGCACCGCGCCTTCACCCCTCACCGGCAGCTGACGGTCCGGTAAGTTATCCGCCATGGCTGAGACCAACCACGGCGACCAGGGCCTCCTGTACTGGCTGATCAAGCACGTGTCGGTGGGACCGACGATCCGGCTGGTGAACCGGCCGACCGTCGAGGGCCTGGAGAACATCCCGGCCGAGGGCCCGGCGCTCATCGCGGGCAATCACCTGTCCATCGCCGACTGGTTGTTCGTGCCGCTGGTGGTGCCGCGCCGGATCTCCTACCTGGCGAAGAGCGACTACTTCACCGCGCCGGGCCTCTCCGGCAAGCTGCAGAAGTTCTTCTACACGCAGACCGGCCAGGTGCCGATCGACCGCTCGGGCGGCGACGCCGCGACCGCGGCCCTGAACACCGCGAAGAAGCTCCTCGACGAGGGCCGCCTGGTGGGCATGTACCCCGAGGGCACCCGCTCCCCCGACGGCCGGCTGTACCGCGGGCGCACCGGCCTGGTCCGGATCGCCCTCGAGGCGAACGTGCCGATCATTCCCGTCGGCGTCATCGGCACCGATAAGGTCTCGCCCCCCGGGCCGTTCAGCTGGCACGCCGAGCGGGTCCAGGTGAAGTTCGCCAAGCCGATCGAGCCCATCGAGTACGACATCCCGTCGGATCCCGACGAGCGGCACGCACTCGAGCGCTCCATCACCGACCGGCTCATGTTGGAGATCCAGGCGCTCACCGGGCAGGAGTACGTGGATGAGTACGCCAAGAAGTGGCGCCCGGAGTCCTGATCCGGCGCAGCGGGCGCGCGACCTGGCGGTGCTGCGCCGGGTGCGCGATCGCATCGACCGCGAGTTCGCGCGGCCGCTCGACGTCGAGGAGCTGGCGCGCGGCGCGCACCTGTCCGCGGGACACCTGAGCCGGGAGTTCAAGCGGGTCTACGGCGAATCGCCGTACTCGTACCTCATGACCCGCCGCATCGAGCGGGCGATGATGCTGCTGCGCCGCGGCGACGTCTCGGTGACCGACGCCTGCTTCGCGGTGGGTTGCTCCTCGCTGGGCACCTTCAGCACGCGGTTCACCGAGCTCGTGGGCGTGCCGCCCAGCGTGTACAAGCGCGACCACAGCGCCGCCGCCGAGGGCATTCCCGCGTGCCTGGCCCGGCAGGTCATGCGACCGGTCAGGAATCGAGAAGCACCGCACGCCCCGCCGCAATAACGTGGGCCGCATGAACCTCACGATCTCGCTCGCCTACCTCCCCCACACCGATGCCGAGGCGGCTCTCGCCTTCTACCGCGACCTCCTCGGCTTCGAGGTCCGCAAGGACGTCGGGTACCAGGACATGCGCTGGCTCACCGTCGGTCCGGCCGGCCAGCCGCAGACGTCGATCCTGCTGCATCCGCCGGCGATGGACCCGGGCGTCACCGAGGACGAGCGGCAGACGGTGCTCGACCTCATCGCCAAGGGCGCCTACACCGCGGTCACGCTCTCGACCGACGATCTGGACGGCCTGTTCGAGCGGGTCGCCGGCGCGGGCGCGGACGTGGTGCAGGAGCCGATGGACCAGGACTACGGCGTGCGCGACTGCGCCTTCCGCGACCCGGCGGGGAACCTGATCCGGATCAACCAACTCTGAGCGAGCCGCTCGGGCTCAGGCGGTGGCGGGCGCCTCGAGCGTCGCGGTGTCGATCACGAAGCGGTACCGCACGTCCGAGGCGATCACGCGCTCGTAGGCCTCGTTGATCTGATCGGCGGAGATCAGCTCGATCTCGGAGCCGATGCCGTGCTCGGCGCAGAAGTCGAGCATCTCCTGCGTCTGGGCGATGCCGCCGATCATCGAGCCCGCGAACGAGCGCCGGTTGCGGGTCAGGTCGAAGACGTTGACCGGCACCGGGTGCTCGGGCAGGCCGACCTCGACGAGCGTGCCGTCGACGGCCAGCATCCCGAAGTACGGATGCATGTCGAGGTTCGCCGAGACGGTGTTGATGATGACGTCGAAGCGGTTGCGCAGCACCTTGAAGGTGTCGGGATCGGAGGTCGCGTAGTAGTGCTGCGCGCCCAGGCGCAGGCCGTCCTCCATCTTCTTGAGCGACTGGCTGAGCACCGTGACCTCGGCGCCCATCGCCGCGGCCAGCTTCACGCCCATGTGGCCGAGGCCGCCGAGGCCGATGATCGCGACCTTGCTGCCCGGGCCCACGTTCCAGTGGCGGAGCGGGCTGAACAGCGTGATCCCGGCGCACAGCAGCGGCGCGGCCGCGGCGTAGTCGATGCTCTCGGGCACCCGGAGCACGTAGTTCTCGTCCACGACGATGCCCGTCGAGTAGCCGCCCTGCGTGGGCAGCCCGTCGCGGCCCTTCGCGTTGTAGGTACCGACCATCCCGCGCTCGCAGTACTGCTCCTCGCCGCGCAGGCACGCCGCGCACTCGCGGCAGGAGTCGACGAAGCAGCCGACGCCGACGCGGTCGCCGACCGCGAACTTCGTGACCTCGGAGCCGATCGCGGTGACCTCGCCCGCGATCTCGTGGCCGGGAACCACCGGGTACCGGGCCGGACCCCACTCGCTCCGGACGGTGTGGATGTCGCTGTGGCAGATGCCCGCGTAGCGGACGGCGATCTGCACGTCGTGCGGTCCCGGATCGCGGCGCTCGATCGTCATCGGCTCGAGCGGCTCGGTTGCGGACACGGCTCCATATGCGTTCACGATCATGCTTCCCATTGTGCGCCCTCCGCGGCGTCCGCCGCCGTGCGCCCCTCGCTACAGGTCGAGACCGAGGTCGAGCGCCCGCACCGAGTGCGTGAGCGCCCCGACGGCCAGGTAGTCGACGCCGGTCCGGGCGTAATCCGCGGCGGCCTCGAGGGTCAGCCCGCCCGACGACTCCAGCTTGGTGCGCGGGGCGAGCTTCTTGCGTCGCTGCACGGCGGACTGCGTCATCCACAGCGGCATGTTGTCGAGCAGCACCAGATCGACGCCGAGGTCGAAGGCCTCCTCGAGCTGGTCGAGCGAGTCGACCTCCACCTCGAGCGGCACGCCCGGGGCCCGGCGCCGCACCGCCTCGATCGCCGCGGTGACGGAGCCCGCCGCGACCACGTGGTTGTCCTTGATGAGCGCCTCGTCGCCGAGCCCCATCCGGTGGTTGACTCCCCCGCCCGCGCGGACGGCGTACTTCTGCAGCGCGCGCATGCCGGGAAGGGTCTTGCGGCTGTCGCGGATCTTCGCGCCGGTGCCCTCGACCTCGGCGACCCACGCCGCCGTCGCGGTCGCGATGCCCGAGAGGTGGGTCACGATGTTGAGCAGCGTGCGCTCGGCGGTGAGCAGGGCGAGCGTCGGCCCCTCGATGGCCATGGCCACATCGCCCGGCGCGATCACGGTGCCGTCGGCGATCTTGGCGGGCACGCGGTAGTTGCCGGGCCCGACCACCTCGTCGAGCACCCACTCCGCGACGGGGATCCCCGCGAGCACCCCGTGCTCGCGACTGATGACCTTGGCGAGGGTCGTCGCCCCCGCGGGCACGGTGGCCTCGCTCGTGACGTCGGGGCCGTAGCGGAGGTCCTCGTCGAGCGCGGTGCGGATGAGGCGCACCACTTCCGCGCGATCGGGCTCCAGCGTCAGCTCGGTCACGGGCCTACCTCCACTACTGCTTCACCACGCCCACACGCGGGCACGGTCACGGATTCCTGTCGGGCGAGGGCCTGCCCCGCCATCCGCCGCGCCACCGCGGTGAGCACGGCGTCCTCCCGGTCCCGGGAAGATACCGCGGGGGCATCGGCGACGAAGGCCGGATCGGCCAGCAGGGCGGTCAAGCCGGACAGCCCGTCGACGGTGCGCCGCACGCCGCACGACCGGGTCATGGCGTCCTGCAGGGCATCCCGCTCCGCGCGTGCATGCGGCGGCGCGACCTCGCGGATCGCGTCGGAACGCACGAGGGCGGGCGCCGACTGCGCAGCGGTCGCCACGCGCAGGCCCATCACCAGAGCCTCGAGCAGGCTGTTGGAGGCGAGCCGGTTGGCGCCGTGCAGCCCGGTGCGCGCGACCTCCCCCGCTGCGTAGAGGCCGGGGACGCCGGTCGCGCCGTGCAGGTCGGTGACCACGCCACCGCACAGGTAATGCGCTCCCGGCACAACCGGAACGAGGTCGGTCTGCGGGTCGATGCCCGCGGCGCGGACGGCCTCGGTCACCGTCGGGAAGCGCTGCGCGACATCGGGGATCATCGTCGCGTCGAGGTACACGCAGGGCGCGCCGGTGCGCTCCATCGCCTCGGTGACGGCGCGGGCCACCACGTCGCGCGGCGCGAGGTCGCCCATCGGGTGCACGCCGTCCATGACGGCGTCGCCGTTCGCATCGACGAGGTGCGCGCCCTCACCGCGGACGGCCTCGGAGATGAGCGGCCGCCGGCCGCGCGCGCCCGGGGTGTAGAGCATCGTCGGGTGGAACTGGACGAACTCGAGTTCGCACACCTCCGCGCCCGCCGCCTCCGCCAAGGCGATCCCGTCGCCGGTGGCTCCCAACGGATTGGTGGTGCTCGAGAACAGGTGACCGGCGCCGCCGGTGGCGAGCAGGACGGTACGCCCGAACGCATCGCCCTCGGCCGTACGGACCCCGACGATGCGGTCACCGTCGGCGAGCAGCGCGTACGCCTGCGCGGGGCGGGCGGAGAGGGTGGGCCGCGTCTTCGCGGCGGCGGTGAGGGCGCGCTGCACCTCTGCGCCGGTGGCGTCGCCGCCCGCGTGGATGATCCGCGAGACGGTGTGGCCGCCCTCGCGGGTCCGCTTGAGACGGCCGTCGGCCCGACGGTCGAACTCCGCACCCCAGCCGATCAGCCGGTCCACGGCGGCGGGCCCGTCCGCCAGGATCGACCGCGTCGCGACCACGTCGACGAGCGGCCCGCCGGCGCCGACGGTGTCGGCCACGTGCCGGTCGATCGAGTCCTCGGGGTCCGAGGGGTCGACCACGGCGATCCCGCCCTGTGCGTACGCCGTCGAGGTCGACGGTGCGCCACCGGTCGCGGGCTTGAACAGCACCGTGACCGTCAGGCCCGCGTCCGCCGCGGCCACCGCGGCGGTCAGGCCCGCGACGCCCGCGCCGACGACGAGCAGGTCGGCGACGGCGGTCACACGCACCCCGCTCGCTCCGCTCCCGACGGTGGTGGTCATTCCCCGCCGCCGGGCTGCCCGATCCCGATCATCCGCGTCACGGCCTTGCGGCCGGCGTCGGCCATGGCGGCGTCGACGAAGACCTCGTCCTTACCCTCCACGAGACAGCGCAGCAGCGCCGCGGGCGTGATCATCTTCATGTACTTGCACGAGGCGCGGTCGTTGACGGCGCGGAACTCGACGCCGGGCGCCGCCATCCGCAGCTGGTGCAGCATGCCGACCTCGGTGGCCACGAGGACCTCCTTGGCGCCGGTCTCGCGGGCGGCGTCGAGCATGCCGCCGGTGGAGAGGATCTTGACCCGGTCGTCCGGGACGGCACCCTCGCCGGCCAGATAGAGCGCGGAGGTCGCGCAGCCGCACTCGGGGTGCACGTACAGGTCGGCGTCGGGGTGGGCCTTGGCCTGCGCGGCGAGCTCGTCGCCGTTGATGCCGGCGTGCACGTGGCACTCGCCCGCCCAGATGTGCATGTTCTGCCGGCCGGTGACGCGCTTGACGTGCGCGCCGAGGAACTGGTCGGGCAGGAACAGGATCTCCGTGTCCTCGGGGATCGACTGCACCACCTCGACGGCGTTCGACGACGTGCAGCAGATGTCGGTAAGGGCCTTCACCTCGGCCGTGGTGTTGACGTAGGAGACGACGACGGCGCCGGGGTGCTCGTCCTTCCACTCCTGCAGCTCGACGGCCTTGATGGAGTCCGCCAGCGAGCAGCCCGCCCGCTGGTCCGGGATCAGCACCGTCTTCTCGGGGCTGAGGATCTTCGCGGTCTCGGCCATGAAGTGCACACCGCAGAAGACGATCGTCGACGTGGAGACCTCGGCGGCGATCCGCGACAGCGCCAGCGAGTCGCCGACGAAATCGGCGACGTCCTGGATCGCGGGCAGCTCGTAGTTGTGGGCGAGGATCGTGGCGTCGCGGAGCTTCGCGAGACGCTTGACCTCGGCCGCCCACTCCCGGTCGCCGTCGACGCCGGTGTACATGCCACCGCCCTCGACGATCCGCTCCGAGAGCGGCGAGCTGAATTCCGTGGTGGCGGCGGACGTGGCTGTGGTCATCTCGCCTCCCTTTCTCGATCCGATGATTTATCGACCTATGATCGATATATGGCCGATGTTAGCACCGCCCCGCCGCCCCGTGTCGCACACGAAGTCCTTTCCGTCGTGTTCCGCGTGAGCGAGGGCACCGTCGAGGTCCTGCTGTGGCAGCGCGCCCTCGCCCCCGACCAGGGCGCTTGGTCGCTTCCCGGCGGGCTCCTGGACGCGCGGGAGGACCTCCCGACGAGCGCGCGCCGACTGCTCGCGGAGAAGGTCGACCTCACCGAGGTCGCGCATCTCGAGCAGTTCGCCGAGTTCTCCGATCCGCACCGCGTGCCCGCGAACCAGTACGCGGACCGCACGCTCGCGTCGGTCTTCCTCGGCCTCGTCCGCTCGGGAACCGACCCCCGCCTGCCCGACGACACCACCTGGCACCCGGTCGAGGCGCTCCCGACCATGGCCTTCGACCACGCGGCGATGGTGCACCGCGCGCGGGCCCGGCTCGCATCGCGACTGTCCTACTCGAACATCGGCTTCGCGCTCGCCCCGCGCGCCTTTCCCGTCTCGCAGCTGCGCGACATCTACGTCGCGGTGTTGGGCTACCCCGTGGATTCGACGAACCTGCTCCGCATCCTGTCCCGCCGATCGGTGATCACCGCGACGGGCGAGACCGGTCAGGCGACGCGCGGCCGCCCGCCCGCGCTCTACCGGTTCACCGACTCCTACCTACGGATCACCGACGAGTTCGCGACCCTGCGCCCGCCCGGCTGACCGGCGCGCGGGGCACCGTCGAACCGGGAGACTCCGGGCCCGGGCACCTCAGGCCGACCTGCGCTCCGCGCGCGCCCGCTCCCGCTCGACGGCGCGCGCCCGGCTCTCCTCGAACCGCACCACGTCGGCCTCGAGGCGCTCCAGGTAGCGCCCGAGCTCGTCGCGGTACTGCTCGCCCGCTGCCGAGACGTCGGTCCGGTCGAACAGGCCCCAGACCTTGAAGATCGGCCGGAGCACGTCGTCGAGGTGCTGCCGCAGGTCGTAGATCCCGTGCTTGACCATGAGCACGCCGTTGCGCCGGAAGTCGGGTTTGCCCTCGCCCGGCATGACGAAGTTCGTGGTGACCTTGACGATCGACTTCAGCACCTGGTCCGGTGCGATCTCCAGCGCGGCGGCCGTCAGGTTCCGGTAGAAGATCATGTGCAGGTTCTCGTCGGTGGCGATCCGCTTGAGCAGCGCATCCGCCACCGGCTCGTCGCAGACGCGCGCCGTCTGCCGGTGGCTGATACGGGTCGCGAGCTCCTGGATGGTCACGTACACGACCTGATCGAGCACGCCGCCGTAGTTCTCCGGCGCCTCGACGCCGAGCTCCAGGTGCGTCATGCGGTCGCGCTCGAGCTTGACGGGGTCGACCGAGCGGGTCACGAGCAGGTAGTCGCGCATCGCGATGCTGTGCCGGTTCTCCTCCGCCGTCCAGCGGCCCACCCAGGTGCCCCACGCACCGTCGAGGGAGAAGTTGTCGGCGATCGTGCGGTGGTACGACGGGAGGTTGTCCTCGGTGAGGAGGTTGGTGATCATCGCGACGCGCGCCACCTCGGAGAGCGGGGACTGCGCGAGCTCCCAATCGGTGCCGCCCAGCGCGGCGAAGTTCCTGCCGTCGTCCCACGGCACGTAGTCGTGAGGATTCCACGCCTTCGCCACGCCCAGGTGGCGGTTGATGTTGTTCTCCACCACGGGTTCGAGCTCGGTCAGCAGTTGCAGGTCGGTGAGTGTCGACATGTTCAGCGCCTCGGTCGGGTACGGACGATTCCGATGGTAGGACGCCCCTCCCGGTTCCCGCAGGAAGAATTGCGGTACGAAAGCAACGTTCGCGGCTCCGTCGTCGCACGGAGCGAGAGCCCGCGATCGCAACCACGGACGGCGCCACCGCGCTTACGATCCGCGTGTGAGCGATGCGCAGGCGGACGATGCGGACCAGAACCGCGCGATCGCGAAGAAGCTCGCGGACGCCACCGACGCCCGGATCGTCCGCACGCTCGGCACCGGCGCGAGCGTCGCGGTGCTGTTCGTGGTGCTCCGCCTGCTCGTCGTCTCGGAATGGGACTGGCGCGTTGCCTCGCGCATCATGGCGGTGACCGACGTCAACAGCGCGCTGACCATCGTGCTCGGCACCCTCATGAGCGATCCCGAGTTCACGAGCGCGCTGGTGATGATCCTGCTGCCGCTCTCGGCGGTGCGCCTGGTGTGGCGGATGCACACCGACTCGCCGACGAGCGTGTGGTCGGCCCTGCTCGTCGCGGTGCTCGCGACGGCGTGCATCGCGCTCACGATCACCTACGGCTACGTCTGGGTACCCCTCGGCGCCGCCGCGATCGCGCTCGCGATCATCGCCGTGAAGCGCTGGTCAGCCGAGGGGATCAGCGGGCGGACCGTCGACTTCGCGGTGCGCGAGGTCGGTTCCATCGCGGCCATCGCCGTGCTGCTGCTCGCCGCCGTCGAACGCACGCCCTGGTCGCCGGCGGAGCGGCTGCACACCAAGACGGGCGTCGTGACCGCGCACGTGCTCAAGGTGGAATCCGGGTTCCTCACCGCGCTCACCGAGAGCGACCGCGAGGTGCTCATCCTCAACTCGTCCGACGTGGTGCGCCGCGAGCCGATCTGACCCCGGCCGACCCACGGAAATAGATCCGGACCGCAGTCCGTTACAGTTCTCGAAGGGCCCGAACAGGGGCCCGATCGGGAAGGATGGACATGCAGTTCGGAATCTTCAGCGTCGGCGACGTCACCACGGATCCGACCACGGGCACCACCGTCAGCGAGCACGAGCGCATCGAGGCGATGACGAAGATCGCGCTCAAGGCCGAGGAGGTGGGCCTCGACGTCTTCGCCACGGGCGAGCACCACAACCCGCCGTTCGTCCCCAGCTCCCCCACCACGCTGCTCGGCTGGATCGCCGCCAAGACGCAGCACCTCACGCTCAGCACCGCGACGACGCTCATCACCACGAACGACCCGGTGAAGATCGCCGAGGACTACGCGATGCTCCAGCACCTCGCCGAGGGTCGCGTCGACCTCACCCTGGGCCGCGGCAACACGGGTCCCGTGTACCCGTGGTTCGGCAAGGACATCCGCCAGGGCATCCCGCTGGCCATCGAGAACTACCACCTGCTGCGGCGCCTGTGGCGCGAGCCCGTCGTCGACTGGGAGGGCCAGTTCCGCACGCCCCTGCAGAGCTACACCTCGACGCCGGCACCGCTCGACGGCACGCCGCCCTTCGTGTGGCACGGCTCGATCCGCTCGCCCGAGATCGCCGAGCAGGCCGCCTTCTACGGCGACGGCTTCTTCCACAACAACATCTTCTGGAACAAGGAGCACACCGAGCAGATGGTGCGCCTGTACCGGCAGCGCTTCGAGCACTACGGGCACGGCTCCGCGGACCAGGCCATCGTCGGCCTCGGCGGCCAGGTCTTCATGGCCGAGACCGAGGCCGAGGCGAAGCGCCGCTTCCGCCCGTACTTCGACGAGGCCCCCGTGTACGGCCACGGCCCGTCGCTGGAGGACTTCGAGCAGATGACGCCACTGACCGTCGGCACCCCCGAGCAGGTGATCGAGAAGACCCTCGGCTTCGCGGACTTCGCCGGCGACTACCAGCGCCAGCTGTTCCTCCTCGACCACGCCGGACTCCCCCTGGACCAGGTGCTCGAGCAGGTGGAGATCCTCGGTACGCAGGTGGTCCCCGTGCTCCGCAAGGAGTTCGAGCTGCGCCGCCCGGCGCACGTCCCGTCGGACCCGCCGAACCACGCGTCCCTCGTCGCCGCCGGCCCGGACTCGCCGCACCGCCTGGTGCTGCCCGCCCAGGACCTCGCCGTCACGAAGGAGGCCTGACCATGGCACGCTCCCTGGTCGTCGTCGCGGCCGGCGTGTCCGAGCCGTCGTCGACCCGCCTGCTGGCGGACCAGCTCGCCGACGCGACGCGGGCCGCGGTGTCGGCCCGCGGCGAGGCGGTGGACGTGACCGTGATCGAGGTGCGCGAGCTCGCTCGTGACCTCGCGACCGTCATGACCACCGGCGTCCCGACCCCCGCGCTGAGCGCGGCGAAGGACGCCATCGCCGCCGCGGACGGCCTGATCGCCGTCTCGCCCGTGTTCACCGCGAGCTACAGCGGGCTGTTCAAGATGTTCTTCGACGCGCTCGACCCCGATGCCCTCACCGGCGTCCCGGTCCTCGTCGCGGCGACCGCCGGGACGGCGCGGCACTCGCTGGTGCTCGACCACGCCCTGCGGCCCCTGTTCAGCTACCTGCGCGCGCAGATCCTGGCGACCGGCGTCTTCGCCGCGACCGAGGACTTCGGCTCGTCCGAACTCGCGGCCCGCATCTCACGGGCCGGGGCGGAGCTCGCCGGGGCGCTCGTCCAGGCCGACGGTGCCGTGGCAGGCTTCGGCGGACCGTCGGACCTCGGCGCCCCCAAGCGCTCCGGGAAGTCCCTCGACCTGGGACCCGTCGCCGACTTCGCGGACCTGCTCCGCGGGCACACCGGCGACTGACACCTCCGGCAGCCGCCCGACCAGCGCGGACAGGGTGCACCACAGGGCGGCGCACGCCGGCCACACGAGCACGAGGACCCACGACGCGAGGTCGCCGAGCACACCACCCGAGTGGTCCGCGGGCGCGACGACGTTGGCGCCGCGCAGCCGGATCGACGGCGCGGCCGTGAAGTCGAGTCCCGGAGCTCCGGGCCCGGTGAATCGCGCGTCGACCACGGCCTGGCCCAGGACGACGGCGAGCAGGACCCCCACCACGGCCGCTCCGAGCGTCATCGCCACTCCCCGGGGCGTGCGCCGAGCGCCGCGGAACAGGCCCAGGCCGGTCAGCAGACCGCCGGCCGCGGACACCGCCACGAACAACGCCGTCGCGAGGAAGAAGTTGTCGAGCTGGTCCGACCGGAGCACGGGCTGGCCCGAGGAGAGTACGACCCCGCGCACGCCCGGCACCGTCGTCCCCCAGATCAGCGCGGCGGCGGCACCCAGGACCGCCCCGACCACGACGGGCACCACCACCTGGGAGGCCGGCCGGGCCGACGTTTCAACAGACATCGGCAGCAGCCTATCGAGTGCGACCGAGAACCGGCGTCAGCGTTCGCCGCTCGACGAATCGAACTCGCCGTGCCGCGAGCACCGTGCGGTCCAGCCGTGCGGGCTGACCTGGACGATCATCCGGCGCGCGCAATAGGTGCAGTACCGCGGGGGCTCGAGCCCGAGGAGCGCCGCCGCGAAGACGGGCGCCACCTCGGCGAGCGGCTTGCCGGTGTACACGTCGTACACCGGCTCCTTGTCGGCCACGATCGTCACAGCGTGTCGTTCAGGGCCTTGATCGGCATCTTGAGCTCGCCGAGCAGGTCCAGGTCGGTCTCGGCCGGACGGCCCAGGGTGGTGAGGTAGTTGCCCACGATGACGGCGTTGATGCCGCCGAGAATGCCCTTCTCGGCACCCAGGTCACCGAGCGTGATCTCCCGGCCGCCGGCGAAACGCAGGATGGTGCGCGGCAGCGCCAGCCGGAAGGCCGCGACGGACTTGAGCGCCTCGTTCGGCTCGAGGACGTCGAGATCGCCGAAGGGCGTGCCCGGGCGCGGGTTGAGGAAGTTGAGCGGCACCTCGTCGGGCTCGAGCTCGGCGAGGTTCGCGGCGAACTCGGCGCGCTGCTCCAGCGTCTCCCCCATGCCGAGGATGCCGCCGCAGCAGACCTCCATGCCGGCCTCCCGCACCATCTGCAGCGTCCCCCAGCGCTCCTCCCACGAGTGCGTGGTCACGACGTTCGGGAAGTGCGACTTCGCGGTCTCCAGGTTGTGGTTGTAGCGGTGCACACCCATCGCCTTGAGCTCGTCGACCTGTTCCTGCGTGAGCATGCCCAGGCTGCAGGCGATCTGGATGTCGACCTCGTTGCGGATCGCCTCGATGCCCGCGGCCACCTGGCTCATGAGGCGCTTATCGGGGCCGCGGACGGCGGCGACGATGCAGAACTCCGTCGCGCCGGTCTTGGCGGTCTGCTTCGCGGCCTCGACCAGCGACGGGATGTCGATCCAGGCCGAGCGCACGGGCGACTCGAACAGGCCCGACTGGCTGCAGAAATGGCAGTCCTCGGGACAACCGCCGGTCTTCAGGCTGATGATGCCCTCGACCTCGACCTCGGGACCGCACCACTTCATGCGCACCTCGTGCGCGAGCTGCAGGACCTCGTCGAGCTTGTCGTCCGGCAGTTGCAGCACGGCCAGCACCTGCTCCTGACTCAGCCCTTCGCCGCGCTCGAGCACCTGCTCGCGCGCGACCTCGATGATGTCGGCCAGGACCCCGGTCATGTGATCTCCCTCGTCGGCTGTGGTCGGTCGGCTGTGGTCCGCGACACCGCGGTGCCGCTACTACCGAGCACTGTACAGCGTTCAATTCATGAACAGTGTTCAAGGCTCACCTCGTGGTGACGGGAAACGTTCACCGACTCGCCCGATATCGTTTCCTTCCCTTTTCTATGTATCGACGCGACAGTGTTCCCATGACGCTGCGCACGAAGAAGATCCTGGTCACAGCCCTCGCAACCGCCGCCCTCGTCACGCCGCTCGGCGGGGCGACCGGTCCCGCCGCAGCCGCGCCGACCGCCACCTGCGCCGCGGCACCGAAGCCGGCACCCGCAGCGAGCCCGATCGCCGTCGACACGAGCGCCGCGGAGACCACGCCGAACTCGTACATCGATCAGCTGGCGGCGTTCTCGCGCCTGCCGACGTCCGTGCTCGCCGCGAACCTCGACAGGGCCGTCGCGACCAACCGCGCCGCTACCCCCGCGGAGCAGCGATACGCCGTCAACGACAACTACGGCATCCTCGACGACTCCGTCTTCAACGCCCTCGGCAGCCGCCTGACCCCCGCCTTCCGGGCGGCCGAGCGAGCCGGCGAACTCCCGCGGACCACCGCGTTACTGGTGGGCAAGAAGGCACTGATCAACGCCTACGTCGACACCTCCGCCGCGAAGAAGCACTTCCACTACCGGCGCCCGTTCGAGGTCGCCCCGGATCGGATCACGAAGTACGGCGACGGTCGCGCCGACCTGTACGACTCGGTGCGCGGTTCCGGCTCGTACCCGTCCGGCCACACCGCCTGGGGCTACGCCGAGGCGCTCGTCATCGCGACGCTGCTCCCCGAGCTGGGGCCGCAGCTCCTCGCGCGCGGCGCCGACTACGGCCGCCACCGCGTGATCCTGGGCGTGCACTATCCGCTCGACGTGATCGGCGGCCGGATCCTGGCGCAGGCCGCGGTCTCCGACGCGCTCGCGGACCCGCGGTTCGCCGGCGCCGTCGCCGCAGCGCGGACCGAGTTGCGGGCGGTACTGTCCGCGCGGACCGGCGGTGGGATCGCCGAGGTCGTCGCCTGCCAGCAGAACTACGTCGACACCGCGTCGGGCGCCGCCGCCTACCGGGCCGACCTCGCCTGGGGCCTGCCGCGCGTGGGCGGGGACGCGCCCGTCCAGGTGCCCGCCGGCGCCGTCCGGCTGCTCCGCGCCGCGCACCCCGGTCTCTCGGACGAGCAGCTGCGGGAGCGGATCGCGCGCACCGCAGGCCCCGCCGGCTACCCGCTGGACGTGCCGGGCGGCTGGCAGCGGATCGACCTGCTCAGCGCCTGGATCGCGCGCTGAGCCAGGCGGCGTCGAACCACGACGGCGCCGCGGCCGCGAACCGCTCCGGCGGGAGGGACGCGGCACCGTCGGGGATCCGCCCGACGATCGGCACGCCCGTGACCTCGGGCAGGTCGACGAGGTTGCACTGTTCGGCGAGGCCCGGGGCGTCGGGCCAGCGCGAGAGCACGATCCCCGCGCAGGTGACGCCGCCCGCCCCGAGGGCGCGGACCGTCAGTTCGGTGTGGTTGAGCGTGCCGAGCGCGGGGTCGGCGACCACGACGACCGGCGCCGCGAGATCGGCGGCGAGGTCGACGAGGGTGAACGGCGTTCGAGTCCCGTCGACGCCGAGCCGCACCAGGACGCCACCCGCGCCCTCGACGAGCACGGCGCCCTCCGCCCGCCGGACCACGTCGGCGGCCTCGGCCCGCCCGAGGGGCTCGAGGCCCGCACGACGGGCGGCGGTCAGCGGCGCGAGCGGTTCGGGATACCGACGGTGCTCGACGGCGGCCGCCCCCGGCGCGAGGCGGGCCACCTCAGCCGCATCGGCGAGCTGGCCGTCCTCGTCGCGCACGGCGTCGTCGGCGAAGCCCGTCTGGGCGGGTTTGACGACGGTGACCGGCCCGCTCGGCAGCAGCGCTGCGGCGAGGGCCGCCGTCGCCACGGTCTTGCCGACGCCCGTGGACGTGCCGGTGATGCAGAGGATCACGCGACAGCCGCCCGGATCACGCCGACGGCGGTGGCGACCTCGGAGTCGGTGAGGTCCGCGCGCACGGTGATGCGCAGGCGCGAGGTGCCCTCGGGCACCGACGGCGGCCGGAAGCAGCCGACGAGCACGCCCTGCGCGGCACAGGCGTCGCGGGCGGCGACCGCGCGCTCGGGATCACCGAGGACGAGCGAGACGACCGCCGAGGTGGGCTCGGGCGCGCCGACGCCGGCGGCGACGGCGCGCGCCCGGTCCAGGACCCGTGCCGCCAGGGCCGGGTCGGCGCGGAGTGCGGCGAGGGCGGCGTCCGCGGCGGCGACGGCCGCGGGAGCGAGGCCGGTGTCGAAGATGAAGGGGCGCGCGGCGTCGATGAGGTGCGCGCGCACCCGCTCGGGACCGAGGACGACGCCTCCCTGGGAGCCCAACGCCTTGGACATGGTGGCGGTGACCACCAGGTCGGGCGCGCCCGCGAGGCCCAGCTCGTGGACGAGACCGCGGCCGCCGTCGCCCCGGACGCCGAGCCCGTGCGCCTCGTCGGCCACGAGCGCGGCGCCGTGCGCGCGAGCCGCGGCGTACAGCTCGGCGACGGGCGCGAGCACGCCGTCGGCGCTGTAGACCGAGTCGGTGAGGACGATCGCCCGCTGCTCGGAACGCTCGGCGAGGGCGTCTCGAACGGCGTTCACATCGCCTCGCGGGGTGACCACGACGCGGGCGCGGGACAGCCGGCAGGCGTCGACGAGCGACGCGTGCGAGCCGCCGTCGGAGACGACGAGGGCACCCCGCCCGGCGAGCGCGGTGACGACGCCGAGGTTCGCGAGGTACCCGGACGAGAAGCACAGGGCCGCCTCGGCGCCGACGAACGCGGCGAGCTCGCGCTCGAACCGTTCGTGCAGCTCGGTCGTGCCGGTGACCAGGCGGGATCCGGTGGCGCCGGCGCCCCAGGTGCGGAGCGCGTCCGCGGCGGCGGCGAGCACCCGGGGATGGCGGGTCAGGCCCAGGTAGTCGTTCGAGGCGAGGTCGAGGCCGGACTCACCGGGCCGACGAGCGCGCAGGGAACGTCGCAGGCCCGCCTCCGCACGGTCGGCCGCGTAGCCGTCGAGCCACGCCAGCGCATCGTCCTGCAGACCCTGGCGCGCCGAGAGTTGAACACCGTTCATGTCCTCACTGTAGCGCCGCGCGCACCGCGGCCGAGACGCCGCCGCAGATCGTCGCGACGTCGTCGGGTGTGCTGATGAACGGCGGCATGGTGTAGACGAGGTCGCGGAAGGGGCGCAGCCACACGCCCGCGGCGACGGTCGCATCGGTGGCGGCCACCATGTCGACGGGGCGGTCGAGTTGGACGACGCCGATGGCGCCGAGCACGCGGACGTCCACGACCCCGGGGAGCGCGCGCAGCGGCGCGAGGCCGTCGCGCAGTCCCTGGTCGATGCCCGCGACGCGGGCCGCCCAGTCCTGCGAGAGCAGCAGCTCGGTGCTGGCGACGGCGATCGCGCAGGCCAGCGGGTTGGCCATGAAGGTGGGGCCGTGCATGAGCGCGCCCTGCTCCGAGCGCGAGATGGTGAGCGCCACCTCGTCGGTGCACAGCATGGCGGCGAGGGTGAGGTAACCGCCGGTCAGGGCCTTGCCGACGCACAGGATGTCCGGGGTGATACCGGCTGCGTCGCAGGCGAAGAGGGTCCCGGTACGGCCGAAGCCGGTGGCGATCTCGTCGCAGATGAGCAGGACGTCGTGCCGGCGGGTGATCTCGCGCAGCGCCGCGACGTACGCGGGCGGGTGGAACCGCATCCCGCCGGCGCCCTGCACCACGGGCTCGACGATGACCGCGGCCAGTTCGTGCGCGTGCTCGCCGACGAGGCGGTCCAGCTCGGCGACGTAGGCCTCGTCGTACTCGGCCGGCGGCGCGGGCGCGAAGACCTGCCTGGCGAGGACGTCGGTCCAGAGGGAGTGCATGCCGCCGTCGGGGTCGCAGACGCTCATCGGGGTGAAGGTGTCGCCGTGGTAGCCGCCGCGCCAGGTGAGCAGGCGGTTGCGGCCGGCGACGCCGCGGGCGCGCCAGTACTGCAGGGCGGTCTTCACGGCGACCTCGATGGAGACGGAGCCGCTGTCCGCGAGGAAGACGCGGTCGAGACCGTCGGGCGTGATGCGCACCAGCAGCTCGCCGAGGCGGGCGGCGCTCTCGTGCGTGAGCCCGCCGAACATCACGTGCGACATCGTGTCGATCTGGGCCTTCGCGGCCGCGTCGAGCACCGGGTTGCGGTAGCCGTGGATCGCGGCCCACCAGGAGCTCATCCCGTCGATGACCTCCGTGCCGTCGCCGAGCGTCAGGCGAACGCCCTCGGCGGAGGTGACGACCCGCGCCCCCGCGCCGCCGACGGCGCTGTACGGGTGCCAGAGCGTCCGGGTGTCCAGGTCGAGGATCTCGTCGGGCGTCATGTCGGGCCACGTTAGCCGTGCGCCGCGCCGCGTGGCCATCCGCCGGGTGGGTGTGGCGCCGACCGGCGGCGGCGATCGCGGATGGCATGATCGGGCCCATGTCTTCCGGCGTAGTGCGACCCGTCGGCGCGACCTACCGGCTGCAACTGGGGCCGTCCTTCACCTTCGACGACGCCGCCCGTCGCGTGCCCTACCTGGCGGATCTCGGCGTCACGCACCTCTACCTCTCCCCCGTCCTCGAGGCGGTGCGGGGCTCGACGCACGGCTACGACGTGACCGATCCGACGACGGTGCGCGCCGAGCTCGGCGGGCGCAGGGGCCTCGAGCGCCTCGCCGACACGGCCCACGTCGACGGTCTCGGGCTGGTGATCGACATCGTCCCGAACCACCTCGGCGTGCGCCGCCCCGAGCAGAATCCGTGGTGGTGGGACGTCCTGCGCAGCGGCCGGAAGTCCGCCTACGCGCACTACTTCGACATCGACTGGGACCCGCGGAACGGCGCGGGCGGCAAACTCGCCCTCCCCGTCCTCGGTTCCGAGGCCGACGCCGCGGCGATCGCCGTCGACCGGACCGGGCCGGAACCGGTGCTGCGCTACCACGACCACGTCTTCCCCATCGGCCGCGACGTGGGCGGCGGGGATGCCGAGCGGATCCACTTCGCGCAGCCCTACCGCCTGGTGCCGTGGGACTCGGGGGTCCGTGCGTACCGTCGGTTCTTCACCGTCGACGACCTGGCCGCGGTCCGCGTCGAGGATCCCGAGGTCTTCGCCGCGACGCACTCCGAGATCGGATCCTGGTTCGCCGACGGCATCGCCGACGGACTGCGCGTCGACCACCCCGACGGGCTCGCGGATCCGGTCGATTATCTGCGTCGACTGCGCGAGCTCACCGGCCCCGACGCGTGGATCGTCGTCGAGAAGATCCTCGAACCCCGGGAACCGCTCGAGCCCACGCTCCCGGTGGCCGGGACCACCGGCTACGACGCGCTCCGCGAGCTCGGCCACGCCCTCCTCGACCCGGCCGGCGAGGCGGGCCTCGGTGCGGTGCACGAGCGCTGGACCGGCGACGACGGCGGCGACGCCGCGCTGCAGGCCGCGCGCATCGACATCGCCGACGGGTTCGCCCGCGGCGACCTCGCGCCCGAACTGCGCAGGCTCGCGCGGGCCGCGCTGCGCGAGTCGACGCCGAAGTCCCTGGCCGGCCCGCCGCCGCAGGCGCTGATCGAGGCGGCGATCGTCCGCTGGGCGCAGGACACGCCGTTCTACCGCGACGATTACCCCGTGCTGGCGGAGACCGCGGCCCGGCTGCGCGCGGACGTCCGTACGCACGCGCAGGAGTGCGAGCGCGACGAGCCCGGCAGTGCGGACGCCTTCGACCTGCTCGCCGAGGCGCGCGACCAGGGCGCCGAGACCGCGGCGCGGTTCCCCCAGTTCACCGGCGCGCTCACGGCGAAGACCGTCGAGGACACGCTGTTCTACCGCACGGCGCGCCTGACCTCGCTGCAGGAGGTCGGCGGCGCACCGTCGGACTTCGGACCGAGCGACCCGCACCCGGCCCTCGCCCGCCGCGCCGCGGAGTGGCCCGCCGCGATGACCACCCTCTCGACGCACGACACCAAGCGCGGAGAGGACGTCCGTGCCCGGATCGGCGTGCTGAGCCAGTGTCCGAGCGACTGGTCGCCCGTCGTGGACCGGTGGATGCTCCTGCGTCCCTCGCTGCTCGACCCGGTGACGGGCCTGTTCCTGCTGCAGACCGCGTTCGGGGTCTGGCCGGAGGACGGCTCGATCACCGACGAGCTGCGGACGCGCCTGCACGGGTACGCCGAGAAGGCCATGCGCGAGGGCCGGATCGGTACGTCCTGGACCTCGCCCGACGGGGCCTTCGAGGCGGCCGGGCACGCCTTCCTCGACGCGCTGTTCGACGGTGCCGCCCTGACGGACCTCGTCGCCGAGTTGGCCCCGCACGGCCGGTCGGACGCGCTCGCGCAGAAGCTCCTGCAGCTCGCCGGGCCCGGCGTGCCGGACGTCTACCAGGGCACGGAGCGGTGGGACGACTCGCTGGTGGACCCGGACAACCGGCGGCCGGTCGACTGGGGCGCGGCGGACGACGGCCACCCCAAGCAGCGCCTCGTGCGGGCCGCGCTCCGGCTGCGTCGGGAGCGTGCGGGCAGCTTCTTCGGGGGCTCGTACGCGCCGGTGCTCGCGACCGGGCCGGCCGCCGAACACCTGCTGGGCTTCCACCGCGGCCCCTCGGACGGGCCGCCCGACGTGGCTGCGCTCGTGACGCGCCGCTCCCTGCGTCTCGACCGCGCCGGGGGCTGGCGCGACACGCGGGTCGATCTCGGCGACGGCGAGTGGACGGATCGCCTGACCGGGCACGTCGTCGCAGGTCCGACGCCACTCGCCGAGCTCTTCCTCGAACATCCTGTCGCCCTGCTGGTGCGCGAGTAGAAAACTTGTCAGTGGGTCCGCGCACACTCGGGGCATGAACAGCGAAACCCCGCGGCCGCTCACCACGGCACTCGTCCAGTCCGCCACTGCGCGCGCCGGCGTCAGCGGCAACCGCATCCGCGCCTCCTCGCTCGCACGGGTCGCCGAATCGCTGCGCGACCACGGCCTCCCGGTCGACCTGCTGCCCACCGGGCGGCTGGTCGTGGCCTCCGGCACGTCGCGCCTCACGGCGCAGACGCTGCCCGGCGGCGCCATCGAGGTGCGGGCGCTGCGCGAGGGCCGCAACTCCATCCTCGGGCTCCTGGAGGACGCGGAGGAGGTCGCACACCTGCTGATCCGCTGCGCCGACATGGCCTCGGCGTGGGAGCTCACGGCCGAGATCCACGACCGGCTGATCCTCGCCGGGGATCGCACAGTGCTCAGCGAGGTGCCGATGAGCGACACGCTGTACGTCCGCCTCGGCGAGCGCACCTTCGCCGAGATCTTCGCCGAGGACGGCAGCGCCTGCCTCGGCGCACCGGCGGTGGTCACGCTCACCACCCACGTCTGCACGCACTCGCTGGACGACGTGTGGCGGTTCCGGTCGCTCGATCAGCACGACTACCGCCCGATCGGGTGCATCACCGGCGGTCGGCACGAGACGGCGGAGTCGGCGCTCGCGGCGATCGAACTGCACCGCGCCCGGACCGCGGAGTGGGAGAGCCTGCACTGAGGCTATCGTTGCGAACCGATGCCCACCTCGCCCGTCGCCGCCGACTACGCCTTCGAGGTGTGGGCGCCTCGCCCCCGGCGGGTCCGGCTCTGGCTCGACGGTGCGGTCCACGCGATGCGCCGCGACGCCGACGACTGGTGGCGGGTCGCGGTCCCGGCGGCGCCCGGTGCGCGGTACGGCTACCTGCTCGATGACGACGAGACGGTGCTCCCCGATCCGCGCTCGCCCCGCCAGCCCGACGGGGTGCACGGTCCGTCGGCGCTGATCCCGGAGGTTGCGGCCCCGCAGTGGGCGGGGCGCGAGCTGCGCGGCGCCGTCGTCTACGAACTGCACATCGGCACCTTCACCCCCGAGGGCACGTTCGACGCGGCCATCGAGCGGCTCCCGTACCTGCAGGACCTCGGCGTGGGCTTCGTCCAGGTGATGCCGGTCAACGCCTTCAACGGCGAGCACGGCTGGGGCTACGACGGTGTCGGCTGGTTCGCGGTGCACGAACCCTACGGCGGGCCGGCAGGCCTCGAGCGCTTCGTCGCCGCGGCGCATCGCCTGGGTCTCGGTGTCCTGCTCGACGTGGTGCACAACCATCTGGGCCCGTCGGGCAACTACCTCGGGCGGTTCGGCCCCTACGAGACCGACGGCGCCAACACCTGGGGCCGCACCATCAACCTCTCGGGCACGGGCAGCGCGGAGGTCCGGCGCTTCGTGCTCGACGACATCGCGTGGTGGCTGCGCCGCTACGGCGTCGACGGGCTGCGGCTGGACGCGGTGCACGCCCTCGTCGACCACTCCGACCGGCACGTCCTCCAGGACGCCGCCGCGCTGGCCGCGGAGCTCTCCGCCGAGCTCGATCGCCCGCTCGCGCTGATCGCGGAATCGGACCTCAACGACCCGCGGCTGGTCACCTCCGCCGAGCTCGGGGGCTACGGCCTCGCGGCCCAGTGGAACGACGACGTGCACCATGCGATCCACACCATCGTCTCCGGGGAGCGGCAGGGCTACTACGCCGACTTCGGCAGTGCCGAGTGCCTCGCGACCGTCCTCACCGAGGGCTTCTTCCACGCCGGCACGTACAGCTCGTTCCGCGGCCGGGTCCACGGGGAGCGCATCGACCCCGCGTGCGTCGCACCGTCGCAGCTCCTCGCGTACACGTGCACGCACGATCAGGTGGGCAACCGCGCCCGCGGTGACCGGCCGTCGGCGTACCTCTCCCCCGGCCGGCTGGCCGTGAAGGCCGCGCTCGTGCTGTTCTCCCCGTTCACCCCCATGCTCTTCATGGGCGAGGAGTGGGGCGCGCGCACGCCGTTCCGCTTCTTCACCAGCCACCCGGAACCGGAGCTGGCCCGCGCCACCGCGGAGGGTCGCAAGGCGGAGTTCGCCGCGCACGGCTGGCCGCCGGGAGAAGTCCCGGACCCGCAGGATCCCGACACCTTCGCCGTCTCGCACCTGGACTGGTCCGAGCCCGCGCGACCGGAGCACGCACGGCTGCTCGAGGTGCACCGGGATCTCGTCGCGCTCCGCCGCGATCCCGCCCTCGCGGGCGACGACCTGCGGGCCGTCACCTGCGACCATCCGGGCGAGGCGACCTGGTTCGCCGTGCACCGGGGCGACCTGACGCTGATCGTGAACTTCGCCCCGGCACCGGTCGTGGNGNNGTTCGACGGCGCCCCGGAGCTGTGGTGGGAGGCACCGTCTGTCACGACCGGCGCGACGACCGTGCCCGGCTACTCCTTCGTCGTGCTGCGCCGCGGAATCTGACCACAATCCGCGGGCACTCTGTCGCTAAGCGGTTGCTTTGTGAGAACCTAACGCCTATGCGAATCGGATTGGGCATCAACTACACGGACGGGTTCAAGGCCACGGCCGACGAGGTCCTGGACCTGGAGCGGGCGGGGCTGGACATCGTCTTCGTCCCCGAGGCGTACTCGTTCGACGCGGTCAGCGCGCTGGGCTACCTCGCCGCGAAGACGGAACGCGTGCAGTTGGCGTCCGGCATCCTGCAGATCTACACCCGCACGCCCACGCTGACGGCGATGACCGCCGCGGGCCTCGACAACGTCTCCGACGGCCGGTTCATCCTCGGCCTCGGTGCCTCGGGCCCGCAGGTGATCGAGGGCTTCCACGGCGTGAAGTACGACGCGCCGATCGGTCGCACCCGCGAGATCATCGAGGTCTGCCGCAAGGTGTGGCGCCGTGAGCGACTCGAGCACCAGGGCAAGTACTACTCGATGCCCCTGACCGCCGAGCAGGGCGGCACCGGACTCGGCAAGCCGCTCAAGCTCATCAATCACCCGCTGCGCGCGGACATCCCGGTGCTGCTCGCCGCCCTCGGCCAGAAGAACGTGGCGCTGGCCGCCGAGGTCGCCAACGGCTGGCAGCCGATCTTCTTCCTGCCCGAGAAGGCCAAGGACGTCTGGGGCGACGCGGTCGCCGAGGGCAAGGCCAAGCGCGATCCCGCGCTGGGCGAGCTCGACGTCTACGCGGGCCCCGCGCTGGCCATCGGCGACAACGTCGATCACCTGCTCGGCTTCGTCAAGCCGCATCTTGCGCTGTACATCGGCGGCATGGGCGCCAAGGGCAAGAACTTCTACCACACCCTGGCCACCAACTACGGCTACGGCGCCGAGGCCGACCGGATCCAGGAGCTGTACCTGGCCGGCGACAAGGCGGCCGCCAGCGAGGCCGTGCCCGACGAGCTGGCCCGCAACGTCTCGCTCATCGGCCCCAAGGGCTTCGTCAAGGAGCGGATCGCCGCCTTCGAGGAGGCCGGGGCCACCGTGCTCAACGTCGCGCCGATCGCGGAGGACGCGGCCGGCCGGGTCAAGCAGGTCGAGCTGCTGCGCGAGCTCGTGTAGCGGTCGCCACAACGCCGACGGGGGCGGTCCGGGATGATTTCCGGGCCGCCCCCGGTTGTCTCTTCTGTGACCGAAGCACCGTTCCCGCGCCCTCGCCTGTCCCTGCTCGAGCTCGCCCCCGTCGTCGACGGTGCGTCCTTCGGCGACGCCCTCCGCGACACGATCGCGACCGCCCAGGAGGCCGAACGGCTTGGCTACGAGCGGGTCTGGGTCGCGGAGCACCACTCGATGCCGGGCATCGCCAGCTCCGCGCCGGCGGTGCTCATCGGCCAGATCGCGGCGGCGACCGAGTCGATCCGGGTGGGCTCGGGCGGCGTCATGCTGCCGAACCACCAGCCCCTCGTCGTGGCCGAGCAGTTCGGCACGCTCGACGCGCTGTTCCCCGACCGCATCGACCTCGGCATCGGCCGCGCGCCGGGCACCGACCAGCTCACTGCGCACGCGTTGCGCGGCGGCAAGGTGAGCGAATCCGTCGACGACTTCCCCCAGGCGCTCGCGCACCTGCGGGCCTTCCTCCGCGACGACTTCCCCGCCGACCATCCCTACGTCGCGATCACCGCGACGCCCGGCGTCGGCTCGAACCCGCAGATGTGGCTGCTCGGTTCCTCGACCTTCAGCGCCAAGCTCGCCGGCCTGCTGGGTCTGCCCTTCGCGTTCGCCCGGCACTTCGCGCCGCAGGCCACCCTGCCCGCGCTCGCCGAGTACCGCGAGACCTTCCGCCCGGGCGACCTCGACGCGCCCAACGCGATGCTGACGGTCACCGTCGTGGCCGCGGACACCGACGAGGAGGCGCAGCGCATCGCCGGTCCGGCGAAGGCGTCGATGTACCGGGTGCGCACCGGCAACCCCGGCCGGATGCTGACCTACGAGCAGGCCGCGGCCCAGCCGCTCACGCCCGAGCAGGAGCACGCGATCGCCCCGACCACGTCGGCGTGGATCGTCGGCTCGCAGGAGACGGTGCGCGCCGAGCTGTACGAACTGCTGGAGCGCACGCACCCGCAGGAGCTGATGATCTCCGGCATGATCCCCGGCCTCGCCGAGCGCAAGCACAGCCTCGAACTGATCAAGGGCGCCGTCGACCAGCTCGGCTGATCACACGGCGAGCGCGGCGGCGACGATCACCAGGGTGAGGATGATCGCGTTGAAGGTCAGGTGCGCCGCGGCGGCGGTGGCGATCGCCCTGCGCTGGACGTTAGGGCTCCGATCGATGGCCTCATCCGCCCGCCGCACCCAGTCCTGCCACCGCTCACCGGGCCCCGGCGCGACGAGAGTCGGCTCCGGGCTCGCCCGGGCCTCCGCACGGTGGGCGACCAGGTACACCGCGGCGTAGTAGCCGCCCGCAATGCTGATCGCGAAGCCCGCGGCGAGGGGCACACCGGCGAGGAGGCAGTGGAGGAACCCGAACGCCACCTGCCGCCCGACGCGCGCGCCCCAGGACTGATTCTCCAGTCCGGAGCGGAAGATCGACTCCTCCGCGAATGCGGCGATCGGCAGGATGAGCGCGAGCAGCAGCGGCACCGCGAGGGCGATCAGGCGCCACCCGATCCCCTCGTTGGACGTCTGCCCGAGGTAGACGTTGCCCACACCGCCGGCCAGACTCCACCACCCGATGCGCAGCACAGGCACCTGCCACAGCAGCTGTGTCAGGCCGATCACCACGGCGAGCGTGAGGAGCGCGCCCGGGAGCATCCACCAGCGCAGCGCGCGGAGGACGGACAGGTAGTCCTGCCGCCAGCGTGCGTCCTTGGCGCGCGACAGGTTCCACGCGATCAGCAGCAGTGAGACGGCGATGATGATCGCCGATACCCAGGTGGGCACGATCCGGTCCTCCTCCGCCCGGCGACGGTCGCCGGGACTCCCCGAGAACAGATGTAGCGGAGGGGTCCGACAGATTCCGCGCGCGGAGCGGGCGTCAGTCGGTCACGTCGCCGTTGAAGAGGACGCGGGTGGGGCGCACTCGCACGACGATCTCCTCGGGAACGGCGTTGCGCCGCCCGAACTCCGCGCCGCGCTCGGCGCCCATGTAGCGGACGCCGCAGGCGGTGCAGATCCGTAGCAGGTAGTCGGGATCGTCGACGAGCTCCGCCACGCCCTGCACCTGCGCGAAGGCGTACGGCGGCTCCTGCAGGTCGACGGAGACCGCGACCCGCGGGTCCTTCGCCAGCAGCCGCCCCTTCGGGGTGTCCCGCCCCGTCGCGAAGACGAGGGCACCGTCGTCCACGACGAACCAGACCGGCGTCGTCAACGGGCGGCCGTCGCCGGCGAGGTAGGCCAGGTGACCGGTCCGTGTTCCGGCGGAGAGGAAGTCGATCACCGCCGGGGTGAGGCTCTCGCTGATCTGCATGGGGTCGAGGCTACGTCTCCACCCGGATCTCCACCCGTCGGTCGATCCGCCGGGGGCCGGTTCACGGCAGAGTTCTGGTCATGAACACAGCGACCACCGCCGTCCTCGCCGTCCTCGCCATCGGCTGGATCTTCTACCGCCAGTTGCAGGCCCGCCCGCTCAAGGACAAGACCGCCCGCATCGCGCTCGTTCTCGCCGCCGTCGGCCTGTACCAGACGGTGCAGTACGTCTCGAGCGGCGGCGAGGTCGGCGCCGGCCACGTGGTCGCCGCGATCCTCGGACTGATCATCGCCGTCGCCCTCGCCTACCCGCGGGCGCTGACCACCAAGGTCTTCCCCGGCCCCGACGGCCGGTACCTGCGCCAGGGCACCGCGGCCACCATCGGCCTGTGGATCGTCGCGATCGCGCTGCACGTGGGCGTGGACGTCCTGGTGCCGATGGCGATGGGCGACCACACCGGCCGCGGCTTCGCCGGCGTCACGACGATGCTGTTCATCGGCATCACCCTGTTCGCGCAGAACTGGTTCCTCCAGCAGCGCGTCGCCGCGCACCGCGCGCAGCAGTCCGCGGTGCCGGTTGCCTGATCTCCCGTCAGTCGTGCTCCGGGCGGATGATCGCCTCGGCTCCGACGATCCCGTCCAGCAGTTCCGGCGCGATCGGCGCCCCCGCCCGGATCACGCTCAAGGTGCCACGCGACTCGAGGATGACGGCCGCGACCTCCGAGCGGTCCCGGATTCCGGCCTGCCGGAGTCCGGCGACCAGGTCGGAGTGGGAGACGTGGGTCTTCGCGAGCCGCTCCTCGAGGATCGCCGGGCCGGCCATGAGCAGGACCGGCCGGTTGGAGACCAGGCGCTCGCCGAACCGTGTGCGACGGACGAGGCCGAGCGCCGCCTGGATCACGATGAGGGTGACCAGGGCGACGACGCCGCTCGCGAGTCGCGGCACGTCGCCCAGTGCGGCGCGACCGATCAACGAGCCGAACGCGATGACCGCCACCAGGTCGAACGAGGACATGCTGGCCAGCACGCGCTGACCGAGGATGCGCACCACGATCAGCAGAGTCGCGTACATGCCGACCGTCGCCACGGCGACGCCCGCCGCCTCTCCGACGCTGATTCCCAGGTTATCGAGGATCACGGCTCTCCTCCGGTCGTCCGTCCGCGCGTCAGGTCAGGTAGCGGTACGCCGGCGAACCGGGCTCCAGCCGCTCGCAGTGCAGGCGCGAGGAGTCCATCCGCTCCAGCAGCGCACCGAGGTCGCCGGCACGGCCGAGCTCCACACCCACCAGCGCCTCCCCGGTGTCGCGGTTGTTGCGCTTGACGTACTCGAAGAGGGTGACGTCGTCGTCGGGGCCGAGCACCTCGTCGAGGAAGCGGCGCAACGCGCCGGGCTCCTGCGGGAAGGCGACGAGGAAGTAGTGCTTGAGCCCCTGGTGCACCAGGGACCGCTCGATCACCTCGTTGTAGCGCGAGACATCGTTGTTACCGCCCGAAAGCAGGCACACGACCGTCGCGCCCGGCTCGAACCGCAGCTGCGCGAGCGCGGCCACCGACAGCGCGCCCGCGGGCTCCGCGATGACGCCCTCGTTCTGGTACAGGTCCAGCATCGCGGTGCAGATGGCGCCCTCGTCCACCTCGATCACCCCCAGCTCCGCGGCCGCCACGTCGTGCACGGAGTGCGCGGGCCACACGGCCGCGCCCTCGGAGACGGCGACGTCGTAGCCGATGGAACCGATCTTCTTGACCGCGGCACCGTCGACGAAGGGGTCGATGGTCGGCAGGCCGATCGGTCCCCCGGCCTCGATGGCCCGTGCCAGCGACGGGGCGCCCGCGGGCTCGGCGCCGACGATCGTGGCCGATGCGGATTGCGAGCGCAGGTACCGGGTGACGCCCGCGAAGCAGCCGGCGCCGCCGACGGGCATCACGGTCACGTCGGGCACGACGCCGCCGAGCTGCTCGACGAGCTCGACGCCGATGGTGCCCTGCCCCGAGGTGGTGCGGGGGTCGTCGAAGGCGTGCACCCACGTGGCTCCCGTCGACGCGACGTCGTCCTGTGCGGCGGCCGCTGCGGCGTCGTAGGTCTCGCCGGTGGCGATCAGCTCGACGTACCGGCCGCCGTGCGCGCGGATGCGGTCGCGCTTCTGCTTCGGCGTGGTGGTCGGCACGTAGATGCGGCCGTGCACCTCCATCGCCCGGCACGCGAACGCCACGCCCTGCGCGTGGTTACCGGCCGAGGCCGCGACCACGCCGGCCGCCTTCTCCGCCTCGGTGAGCTGCGCCATCAGGTTGTAGGCGCCGCGGATCTTGTAGGAGCGGACCACCTGCAGGTCCTCGCGCTTGAGGTAGACCTTGGCACCGGTCAGCGCGGAGAGCCGCTCGCAGTGCTGCAGCGGACTCACCGACACCACCCCGGCCAGCCGCTCGCGGGCCTCGATGATCGAGTGCACCGTCAGGTCGGCGGCGGCACTGGACATCGATGGCGTAGACATGGGCGCCATTTTCCCACTCGCGCTGCGACGGGGCTCACCCCACCCACGGTCCGGCGGTCGGCGGCGGCGCTCCGGACCGTCGCCGCCGCACCGATCGCACCGTCTCGACCACGGCGTAGCCCACCGCGAGCCACGTCGTCAGGCCCGTCACGCCGCCCACCAGGAGGAAGATCAGGCCAGCCATCCAGAGGCCGGTGTCGTCGCGTGACGCCCACGCCGCCCACGGAATCGAGAAGCCGAGGACCGCGACCACGGGGATCACCGCCATCAGGGAGAGCCGTCGCAGGTACCAGAACGCCGCGGTGCAGGCGAGAACGATCACCGCGCCGCACGCGAGCACCTGCCACGGCCGGTACGGGCCTTGCGCGACACCGTCCACCTCGTAGTACTCCTGGTCCCACCCGAGGAAGGCGAACCAGGCGCCGGCCGACACGACGGCGAGTCCCACCAGCACTGACACGACGCGCATGCCGCCACTCTGCCATCATTGCCAGGTGTTCGACGGTGACCGCATGCGCTTCGGGTTCGCCGCCTCGGTCATCGGCCTGGCCCTCGCGGCGTTCACACTGCGGTGGAACGAGGACCTCCCGCTCGCGCCGATCCTGTACGCGGTGGTGTGCCTCGTCGTCGCCTCGCGGGCGCTCCCGGCGATCCGCCTCCCCGAGCGCGGGTGGATCGCGGTGGAGGCGGTCGGCGCCGTGGCGGGCGGCGTGCTCTTCGCGCTGCAACCGAATCCGGGCACGGGTGCCCTGCTGTACGTCTCGGCCGTCTACTACGGGGTCCGCTTCCCGCAGCGGGTCTCGATCCCGCTCGCGTCCCTCCTCGGCGGCACCGTCGCGCTCGGACTCGGTCTCCAGCGCTCGGGGGACTTCTGGATCGGCCTGACGATCGCGATCACCGTCTGGGCCGGCATCGCGCGACGCACCCGGCACGAGCGCACCCGGACCCTCGAACAACTCGTGGAGCAGACCCGGCTCACCGCGGATTCCGAAGCGCGCAGTAGCGCGCTCGCCGAGCGCGCCCGGATCGCCCGCGACCTGCACGACGTTCTCGCCCACACCCTCTCGGGCGCGGGAATGCAGCTCGAACTGGCCGACGCCCTCCTGGAGGCGGGCCGGCCCGACGACGCCCGCGCCGCCGTCCAGCGCGCCCGCGGCGCCATCGCCGACGGCGTCACCGAGGCGCGCGGGGCCGTCCACGCACTGCGGGAGGACACCGTCGACCTGCCCAGTGCCCTCGCCGCGCTCGTGGAGGGACCCGGCGAGGCCGTGGAGACCGAGCCCGTCGACCTGACGGACGCGCAGGCCCGGGCGGTCCTGCGGGTCACCCAGGAGGCCATCACGAACGCCCGACGGTACGCCGCGGGCGCGCCCGTCACGGCGCGCCTCTCCCCCGTACCCGACGGTGCCGAGCTCACCGTCGTCAACGGGCCCGGAGCCCTCACAGGAGCCCACGGCTCCGGCATGGGCCTGATCGGCATGCGCGAGCGCGCCGCCGAAGTCGGAGGCACGCTGCACGCCGGGCCCTCCGGCGACGGAGGATGGGCCGTGCGGCTGTACATCCCGACGAAGGAGCCTGCATGAACGACGTCCGAGTCGTCGTCGCCGACGACCAGGCGACGGTGCGCGACGCCCTGGCGGCCATGCTCGACCTCACACCGGGGATCGCCGTGGTGGGTGCCGCCGCCGACGGCGTGGAGGCCGTCGCCCTGGTGCGCGAGCACCGCCCCGACGTCCTGCTCACCGACCTGCGCATGCCGAACCTCGACGGTGCCGGGGCCACCGAGCGCGTCCTCGCGGACGTCCCCGAGACCGCCGTCGTGCTGCTCACCACCTTCGACGACGAGGAGTCGATCCTCCGCGGCCTGCAGGCCGGCGCGCGCGGC
Source organism: Tsukamurella ocularis (assembly GCF_965138335.1). Classification (GTDB taxonomy): domain Bacteria; phylum Actinomycetota; class Actinomycetes; order Mycobacteriales; family Mycobacteriaceae; genus Tsukamurella; species Tsukamurella ocularis_A. The sequence continues at coordinate 153,539 of NZ_CBCSDV010000002.1, read as the reverse complement.
TACCTGACCAAGAACGCGGGGCGCGCGGAGATCGCCGCCGCGATCATGGCGGCCGCGGCGGGGCAGTCCGTGCTCGATCCGCAGGTGCAACAGCGACTGCTCGCATCCGCGACCGGAGGCGCCGGGAATCGGCCGGCACCGTCGGACCCGCCCGTCGCGCCGCCCGCCGACCTGACGCCCCGCGAGACAGAAGTGCTGCGGCTCATCGCCGACGGCCTGACCAACCGCGACATCGCTGCGCGGCTGTTCGTCAGCGAGTCGACGGTGAAGACGCACATCAACAATCTGTTCGCCAAGGCGCAGCTGCGGGACCGCGCGCACGCGGTGCGCTACGCGTTCGATTCCGGGATCGCGGCATCCGGTCAGGGCGATTGAAAACCTTCTTCTCTGCGCGCCAACGACTTACGGTCTTTCGTCATGGCGACAACGATCCTCACCCCGTCGCGGGCCGCGCAGGGCCCGCCGGCGGACACCTCCACTGCGCCGGTGCGCCTGGTGCCGCGCCGCCGCCCCGGGCGCTGGCTGGCGGCCGCCGTGGTGGTGCTTCTCGGTGCGATGTTCGTGCACACCCTGTTCACCAATGAGCGTTTCGAGTGGCCGACGGTCGCCCACTACTTCACGCAGGAAGCCGTCCTGAAGGGGCTGTGGCTCACCCTGTGGCTCACGGCGCTCACCTTCGCCGCCGGCTTCGCGCTCGGAATCGGGCTCGCGGCCATGCGGCTGTGGGGCGGGCCGGTGCTCCAGACCGTGTCGTTCGTGTTCGTCTGGCTGGTGCGGTCGGTGCCCCCGCTGGTGCTGCTGCTGTTCTGGTTCCAGCTCGCCTCGCTGTACCCGCAACTGTCCCTGGGCATCCCGTTCGGGCCCGAGTTCGTGGTGTTCAACACCACGCACCTCATCAGCGGCCTGGTCGCGGCGTTCATCGCGCTGACCATCGACGTGGCGGCGTTCGCTGCGGAGATCGTGCGCGGCGGCCTGGTATCCGTGGATCCGGGCCAGACGGAGGCCGCCCGCTCGCTGGGGCTGAGCCCGCGCCGCATCTTCCGCCGCATCGTTCTCCCGCAGGCTATGCCCGCCATCATCCCCGCCTCCGGCAACCTGCTGATCGGGCTGTTGAAGTCGACGTCGCTGGTCAGCGTCATCGCGGTGACCGATCTGCTGTACTCGGTGCAGCTCGTCTACAACCAGAACTTCAAGGTGATGCCGCTGCTGCTGGTCGCCACCATCTGGTACATCGTGATCACCTCCGTGCTGGCCGTGGGCCAGTACTTCGTGGAGCGCCGGTTCCACCGAGGTCGACGGGACGCCCGCCCCTTCCGCGAGATCCTCGCCGACGCGGCGCGCCTGCGCCCCCGGCTCCCCAAGACCCCCCGCACGGCGGGAGACCGGGCATGAGCGCGATCGCGGTCCGCGGGCTCCGGAAGTCCTTCGGCGGCACCGAGGTGCTGCGCGGCGTCGATCTGGACGTGGCGCAGGGCGAGGTCGCCATCATCCTCGGCCCCTCCGGCTCCGGGAAGTCGACGCTGCTGCGCTGCATCAACCACCTGGAGCGACCCGACGCCGGCTACGTCCGCGTGAACGACGACCTGATCGGCTACCGCGAAGGCGGGCACCGCGGCGATACGACCGTGCTGCGCGAGCTGCATCCCCGCGACGTCGCGCGGCAGCGCCGCCGCATCGGGATGGTCTTCCAGCAGTTCAACCTGTTCCCGCACTTCACCGTCCTGGAGAACCTCACCGAGGGGCAGCTCGCCACCGGTGTCTCCCCCGCCGAGGCGGCCGACCGCGGTCGCGAGCTGCTCGCCCGCGTCGGGCTCGCGGGCAGGGAGAAGGCCTACCCGTCGCACCTGTCGGGCGGCCAGCAGCAGCGCGTCGCGATCGCCCGCACGCTGGCCATGCGGCCCGACGTGGTGCTCTTCGACGAGCCCACCTCGGCGTTGGACCCCGAACTCGTCGGCGAGGTGCTGGCCGTGATCCGAGATCTCGCCGAGTCGGGCATGACCCTCGTCGTGGTGACGCACGAGATCGGCTTCGCCCGCGACGTCGCCGACACCGTGATCTTCATGGACGACGGCAGCATCGTCGAGACCGGCCGGCCCGACGCGATCTTCGCCGACGCCGAGCACCCCCGCACCCGCGAATTCCTCGCGGCCGTGCGCTGATCCCCTGCTAGTTCCTCGCCAGACCCGAGTCCAAGGAGACCCCATGCGCAGCCGCGCCCTGCTCGCCGTGCCCCTCATCGCCGCCGCCACCCTGCTCGCGGCGTGCGGCGGCTCATCCGACCCGGCGGCCGAGAGCTCCAGCTATCCGATCCCGACGCAGGACGTGGTGTCCTCCGTCGCCGTGGACCCCGCCGCGCAGGCACTGCTGCCCGCCGGCACGAAGGAACTGTCGCTCGGGCTCACCCGGCAGCCCGGCATCAACCAACTGCCGCACGCCGGTGAGGTACCGGACGGCAATCCCGTGGGCCTCGACGTGGACCTGCGCAACGCCGTCGCGAAGGCCCTCGGCGTGACGTGGAAGCAGGAGATCGGGACGTTCTCCACCATCATCCCCGGCGTGCAGAACGGCCGTTACCAGGTGGGACAGGGCAACTTCGGCGTCACCAAGCCGCGCCTGGAGGTCGTCGACTTCGCGACCTACCTGAACGACGGGCAGTCCTTCGTCGGGTCGTCGAACTCCGGCCTCACGAGCGTGAAGACGCTGGAGGACCTGTGCGGCAAGAAGATCGTCACCGGCTCGGGCACCACCTTCCAGCAGATCCTCGAGAAGGGCGTGCAGCAGTGCACGTCGAAGGGCAAGCCCGCGTACACCGTCCAGTACCTCGACGACCAGGGCGCCGTCATTCTCAGCCTGCAGAACAACAAAGTGGACGCATACTTCGGGCCCACGCTCTCTCTCCGCTACCTGGTGGACAAGGTGCCCGGCACGAAGTTCCTCGGCGAGTACTCCACCACCGTGGTCGGATTCGTGACCGCGAAGGGCTCCCCGATCGCGCCCGCGATCTCGCAGGCGATCAACACCCTCATCGCGCGCGGCGAGTACCAGAGGCTGTTCGAGAAGTGGAAGGTTCCGACGTCGGCGCTGCCGAAGTCCGAGATCAACCCGGCCGCGGGGTTCTGACCGATGTCGATCGAGTCGCTCGCCTTCCTGACGCCGGGCAACTACGTCGATGAGGATCCGGCGGCCGGGCTCGAGGACACGCTGCGCCTCATCGAGTTCGGCGAACGCCTCGGCTACCGCGGCGCCTGGGTGCGGCAACGCCACCTGGAGCACGGCATCTCCTCCGCCGCCGTCTTCCTCGGGGCGGCCTCCCAGCGCACGTCCACGATCGAGCTGGGCACCGCGGTCATCCCCATCGGCTACGAGAACCCGTTCCGGCTGGCGGAGGACCTCTCCCTCGCGGACGCCCTCGCCCGCGGGCGGATCCAGGCCGGCTTCTCCACCGGAATGCCGCACGCGGATCTGCTCGCGGACGTCGTCTTCGAGGGCGACTGGCGCACGTACGAGCTCGGGCACGCGCGGGTGGCGCGCACCGTCGAGCACCTGCGGGGCGCGTACCTCGGCGACGAGGGCGCGCGGATCGAGTCCCCCGGCAACGTGCAGCGGCCGCGCCTGCAACCGCACACGCCCGGGCTCGCCGACCGCTCGTGGTACGGCGGGACGTCGCTCGGCTCGTCGCGCTGGACCGGCGAGGCCGGCCTGCACCTGTTGACCGGCAACATCGTCTCCGCCGCGGGCATCGACTCCGACGACTTCGGCACGGTCCAGGCCGCCCTGATCGACGCCTACCGCGCCGCGGGCGGAACCGACAAGCGGGTCGCGGTCGGGAGGGTGATCGTGCCGACGGACAGCGCGGACCGGGCCACGGCCGCGCGGTACCGGGAGTACGCGCGGTCGCGCCACGACCGCACGCTCACGGCGCACGGCGACAAGCGCACGCTGTACGCGGAGGACCTGGTGGGGCCGATCGCCGAGATCGCCGAACGCCTCGCCGCGGACCGGGTGTTCGCCCCGGAGTCCGGCCCCGTCTCCGAGTTCCGCCTGGAACTGCCGTACGAGTTCGACGTCCGCGACTACGAGCAGATCCTCACCGATGCCCTCGGGTTGCTGCCCGCACTGTCGTCGGCGGCCTAGGTCCGGGTCTCGCGCAGGCTACGGACGAGGTTCTTCTGGATCTTGCCGGTCGCGGTCTTCGGGAGGGCGTCGACGAAGACGATCTCCTTGGGCGCCTTGAAGCCGGCGAGGTTCTGCCGCGCGTAGTCGAGCAGCGCGTCCCCGTCGGCCTCGCCCGACGGTGCGGTGACCACGAACGCGGTCACCGCCTCGCCCCAGTGCTCGTGCGGGGTGCCGACGACGGCGACCTCCGCGACGGCGTCGTGGCCGAGCAGCACCCGCTCGACCTCGACCGAGGAGACGTTCTCGCCGCCGGACTTGATGATGTCCTTAGCGCGGTCGGTGAAGTAGACGACGCCCTCGTCGTCGAGGTAGCCGATGTCGCCGCCGTGGAACCAGCCGTGCGCGAAGGCCTCCGCGTTCGCGGCGGCGTTGTTCCAGTAGCCCTCCATGAGCTGCGGTGCGCGGTAGACGATCTCGCCGACCTCGCCCGGCGGGAGCAGGGCACCGTCGTCGCCCATGATCGCGACGTCGGTGGAGACGGTGGCGGGGCCCCAGGAGTCGTCCTTGACGCCCTGGTGCCCGGACCACTGCAGCTCCGACGCGGGTGTGGTCTCGGTCTGCCCGGACCCGAGAATGATGGCCGCAGAGGCGAACCTGGCGCGCAGCGCGGCGAGCAGCTCGGGCGGCATCGGGGCCATCGCGTACATCCCCGCGACCAGGGACGCGGTGTTGTCGTCGTTCAGCTCGGGGCGCGCCAGCAGCGCCGCCCACATCATCGGCAGGAGCGTGATGTGGGTGACGCGATGCTCGACGAAGGCACGCGCGAGCTTCTCGGGGTCGAATCCCCGCAGCAGCACGGCGGTTCCGCCGGTGATGAGCGTCGGCATGAGGAGCGCGTCGAGCGCGGTCACGTGGAAGAGCGGCAGCGCGATCGGCTGGACCACGGGTTGCACGTCGGGGCGCAGTCCCAGTCCCAGCGCGGACGAGAGCGCCGAGATGTGCACGGCGACGTGGCTGGTGACGACGCCCTTCGGGCGGGCGGTGGTGCCGGAGGTGTACAGGCAGTGCAGGATGTCGCGGTCCTCGACGATGGTCTCCACGACGGCGTCGTCCGCGTCGAACACGTCCGTGAACGGGGTCGACGGGACGCCGCCCACCTCGGCCGGGAGGGCGCCGCCGCCGTTGGTCACGAGGTAGACGGCCTCGACGTCGTGCTCTGCGGCGTCGAGCGCCGCGGTGAGCGCGGGCACGAAGACGTCCTCGGAGATGACGCCCCGGACACCGCTGTCGCCGAGTTGGTACGCGACGTCGCCGGGCCCGAGGAGCAGGTTGAGGGGCATCGCGACCACGCCGAGCTTGGCGCACGCGAACACGGAGACCACGAACTCCCAGCGGTTCTGCAACTGCAGGGCGATCGCGTCGCCCCGCTGGTAGCCGCGCGCCTGCAGGCCCCGCGCCACGGCGTTGGCGCGGCTCTCCAGCTCTCGGTAGGTCACCGTCTCGCCACCGTCGACGAGCGCGACCCGGTCGCCGAAGGAACGGGCCGCGCGGGTGGGCAGGTCGCCCAGGCAGACGCGGTGGGTGAGGTTGACCACCAGGGGGTCGATACCGGACATATCGGGGCGCATCGCTCGGCTCATGGCGGCACGGTAACCGGTTCTCACCGGACGCGCGGCACGAACGAGTGAAGATGCGCTAACCGGCGCGCTGCGCTCCCGTCGCGGCCCCCGGGACGGGCAACCCGAGATGCTCGCGAAGAGAGGAACCCGCGTACTCGGTGCGGAACGCGCCGCGCTCCTGCAGCAGCGGCACGACACCGTCGATGAACTCGTCCAGGCCCGTGGGCGTCAGGTGCGGGACGAGGATGAAGCCGTCGGCGGCGTCGGCCTGGATGTAGGTGTCGATCTCGTCGGCCACCTGCTGCGCGGTGCCCACGAACTGGGGCCGGGTGTTGAGCTCGATGACGAGGTCGCGGATGGAGAGGCCGCCCGCTTCCGCGCGAGCCCGGTAGGTCGCGACGATCTCCCGGGGATCCGCGTGCAGCACACGCCCCTTGACCGCCGGGGCGTCGTAGACGGGCTCGACGTCGGGCAGCGGACCGTCGGGGTCGAAGGACTGCAGCTCCCGGCCCCACACCTGCTCGAGGAAGTTGAGCGCGGTCTGCGGGCTCACCTGCCGGCGGCGGATGTCGCGCGCCTTCTCCGCCGCCTCGTCGGGCGTATCGCCGATGACGGCGGCTGCGCCCGGAAAGACCTTGAGGTGGTCCGGGTTCCGGCCGCGGTCGGCGGCGCGACGCTTCACGTCGGCGTAGAACGCGCGGCCGCTCTCCAGCGAGCCGTGCCGGGTGAAGATCGCGTCGGCCTGCACCGCCGCGAAGTCGCGTCCCTCGCCGGAGTCCCCCGCCTGCAGCAGAACCGGGTGTCCCTGCGGCGACGGTGGGAGCGGCGCGCCGCCGCGCACGTCGAACTGCGTGCCGCGGTGCACGACCTCGCCGTGGCCCCAGCCGTCCCAGAACCTCCGGGCGACGGTGACGAACTCGTCCGCGCGGCGGTACCGGTCGGCGTGCGCGAGGTACCCGCCGCGGCGGAAGTTCTCGCCGGTGAAGGCGTCGGAGCTGGTGACCATGTTCCAGGCGGCGCGGCCGGCGCTGAGATGATCGAGCGTCGCGAACTGCCGCGCCACGTCGAAGGGCTCGTTGAAAGTGGTGTTGATGGTGCCGGCGAGGCCGATGCGATCGGTGACGGCGGCGAGCGCCGCGAGCACGGTGAACGTGTCGGGGCGGCCGACGACGTCGAGGTCGTGGATGCGCCCGAGATGTTCGCGCAGCCGCAGCCCCTCCGCGAGGAAGAAGAAGTCGAACTTGGCGCGTTCGGCGACCCGGGCGAGGTGGACGAACGAGTCGAACTCGACCTGGCTGCGCGCCGCGGGGTCCGACCACACGGTGTTGTGGTTGACGCCCGGGAAGTGCGCGGCCAGGTGGATCGGCTTGCGGTGTTGTCCCTCTCGCACCGGAACACCGGGGAAGCGATCAGTCATAGTAGGCCCCATTCCTTGGCCAGGAGTTCGTGGCTGCGCAGGCGCGCGGCGTGGTCGTGGGTGACCGAGGTGATCACCAGCTCGTCGGCGCCGGTGCGGTCGACGAGCGCACGGAGCCCGTCGGCGACGCGGCCGGGTTCGCCGACGAACTGCGTGTCGGTGCGGTCGGCCACCGCCGCCCGCTGCTCGGTGGTGAGCGCGGCGCTGTCGCGCGGGTAGGCGATCGCGCCGCTGCCGTAGCGGATGGAGTGCACCCACGCGGGGAACCCGGCGGCGAGCTCCCGCGCCTGCGCGTCGCTGTCGCCGACGACCACGTCGGCGCTCACCACCAGGTGCGGCTCCGCGAGGCGGTCGGAGGGTCGGAACGCAGCGCGATACGCCTGCGCCGCTTCCACAGTGCTCCCCGGACTGACGTGGTAGTTGGCGACGAAGGGCAACCCGCGCGCGCCCGCGAGCTGCGCGCTCTCCCCCGCGCTACTGCCGAAGATCCACACGGGCGCGTCCCGGCCCGCCTCCGCGACCGGGGACCGCAGGGCGTGCCCGCCGGCGGTGAAGGTGCCGCCGATCAGGTCGAGCACGTCCTCGACCTGGCGGGTGTAGCTCGGCGGCTCGGCCTTCGGGTGGTAGAGCTGCTCGTAGCCGGCGACGATGGCCGGGTTGGGCGCGGGGGCGCCCGGCGGGGGCGTCCGCAGGCGTTGCCCGGTCCGGCCGAGGCCGATGTCCACCCGGCCGGGATGCAGCGCGGCGAGCAGCCCGAAGGCGTCGGCGACGGCGGGCGCCGTGGTGAAACCGATGAGCACCGCCGCCGAGCCCACGCGGATCCGGTCGGTACGGGCCAGGATCTCGCCGATGAGGACGGCGGGTGCCGCACTCGCGACGTGCGCGAAATGGTGTTCGGCGACCCAGTACCGGCCGTAGCCCCAGTCCTCGGCGCGGCGCGCCAGGTCCAGGGTGTTGTGCAGCGCGTCCGACGGGGTTCCGCCCTCCGGGATGGGCGCGAGGTCGAGGACGTTCAGCCCGGTCATCAGGCTCCCTTCACGGCGGCGAAGCGGTTGCCCGCGGGGGCCAGGCCCAGGATCTCGCGGAGGTTCCCCGCGCGCGGCGCGCCGGGGAGCAGCGGTGCGAAGGCGGAGCGCAGGCGCGGCAGGTCGACGGCGTTGACGCCCGGGCGCAGCCGCGCACCGTCGAATCCGAGGGACTGCCACCCGGAGACGGTACGGGCGAGGGACTCCCCCGTCCCGGCGAAGACGAGGGTGTCGTCGTCCGCCGGCTCGCGGCGGTCCAGCTTCTCGATGCGGCGCAGCGCGGTCCGCTCGGAATCGGCGAGGTGGACGGTGACGTCGACGAGCAGCAGCGGCACCCCCGCGGCGCGGAGCCGCCGGGCGGTCTCGGCGAGGTGCTCGTCGGCGGCCGCGGGGACGATCGCGAGGTCCGCCTCGGCGGCCACGGTCTCGGCGGCGGCGTCGGCGACCCGGACGACCACCGGCGGCTGTCCCTGCGGGGGCCGGGGCGTGATCGACGGTCCCTTGACGGAGAAGTTCTCGCCCTGGAAGTCGATGTAGTGCAGGCGGTCCCGGTCGATGAACCGGCCGGTGCCGACGTCCTTCACGATGGCGTCGTCCTCCCAGCTGTCCCAGAGATCGCGCAGCACCTCGACGTACTCGCGGGCCTCGACGGCGCGGGACGCCGCATCCTGCGGCTGCTTGCGGCCGAACAGGGCCGCGTCGGCGGCCGCGCCCGTGGTCGCGGGCAGCACCCCGGCACGGCCGCCGCTGACGTAGTCGAGCGTCGCGATCGCCTTCGACGCGTGGAAGGGTTCGGTGTGCGTGGCGGTGACGGTGGGGATCAGGCCGATCCGCGGGACCGCGGGCGCTACGCGGGCGGCGAGGAGCGTCGCGTCGAACCGGCCGGACAGGCGGTCGCGTGCGGTCAGCGAGAAGGAGTCCTCGAAGGTCACGAAGTCGGCGGCGGCCGCCTCCGCGGAGCGGGCCAGCCCAACCCAGTGCTCCGCGGAGGTGGCCTCCAGTGGATCCGCGCCGACCTCCGCGAACGCTGCGGGATGCCAGCCGAAGGGCTCCAGGGCGATCCCGAGGACAGGGCGCGAGGTCGGTGCGGTCACGGATTCGACAGTAGGCGGCGCGGTTTCGTCTGTGACCCCTTGCGCTCAGCGTGGATCCAAGGGAATCGGCCGTCAGTCGCGTGGCCGCTCCCGCCAGATCGGACTGTCGACGAAGTGGTTGTCGTACTCGTCCTGGGCCGCCATCAGGTCCGACGGTGCCGCCGCCCCGGTCGCGACGTCGCGCAACTTCCGGAAGTAGCCGAAGCGCTCCACTCCCGGCGTCAGGACGATGAGCGCGGCGGCGGGTGCCGCAGGCCCGGCGGCGAAGGCGTGCACCGTGTTCGGCGGGATCACTGCGAGGCCGCCCGCCTCGACCACCCGGAGGTCGTCGCCGACGAGCATCTCGAGCGATCCGTCGAGGACGTAGAAGACCTCGGTCGACCGGGTGTGGAAGTGCGGCGAGGCGCCGTCGGCTCCGGCCGGGAGGTGCACCCGCTGAACGCTCGCCGCTCCCCCCGTGGCCGACGCATCCGCGAACAGTGCGACCCGCGGCCCCGAGGCACCCCCGACGATCTCCGGATTCTCAACGATCATGACACCTCCATATAGTTAGCTATCGAACTACTATAGTTCACCGTCTAACCATCATCGTCAAGGCGTACTCTCGGACCGTGCATGACGTCGACGCCGCCATGGCCCAGTGGCGCACCGAGTACCCGGACCTCGACACGTTGCCGATGAGCGTCATCGGACGGCTCGCGCACCTCGAAGCCACGGGCCGCGCCGCGATCGAGGGGCCATTGGAGGCCGAGGGACTCCGTCGTGGCGAGTTCGACGTGCTCGCGACCCTCCGTCGTTCCGGCGAGCCCTTCGCGCTCGCACCCGCCGCACTCGCCGATCATCTGCTCATCACCCGCGCCGGCCTCACGGCCCGCCTGGACCGACTCGAAGCCGCGGGTCTCGTCGAGCGCTCGCCGAGTCCCACCGACGGACGCGGGAAGACGGTGACGCTCACCCCGGAGGGTCGCGACCTGATCGAACGAGTGCTGCCGGCACACGTCCGTCGCGAACGCGAGTTGCTCGCCGCACTCAGCGACGATGAGCTCCGCACGCTCGACGCACTCCTGCGCCGACTCACCACGCCCTGATCACAGGGTCGCACCCGCCGCGGCGAGCGCGGCGGCGATCATCGCGGGGCCGTGCGGCACCCTCCGGTCGCGGGCGACGACCGCCCACGCCACGGTGAGCAGTTGCGCGCCGAGGATCGCGAGCAGCACGGCGGGGACGCCGCCGGCCCCCGCGACGACCGCGCCCAGCGTCGGCGCCAGCTTCACGTCGCCGGCACCCATGCCGCGGGCGAGGAAGGCGACACCGTTCACCGCAGTCCAGAGCACCGCCCCGACCAGCGGGGCGGGGGCACCGTCGAACCCGGCCCAGAGCGAGGCGAGGACGGCGACGCACGCCGCGGGCAGGGTCAGCGCGTTCGGCAGGCGCCGCTCGCGCACGTCGAACCAGCACAGCGCGGCGCACCACGCCACGAACAGCGCCAGGAAGAATCCCCCGAAGAGCCCCCACTCCACGGGCCCAGTGTGTCAGGCCTGCAGGGCCTCGCGCAGGGCATCGGGAATGGGGATGGACCCCGAGCCGTCGGTGGCGATCACCGCGTAGACGATGCGCCCGGCGACCGCCTCGGTCGGCTCATCGGCGTCGAGGTCGGTGACGAAGGCGAACTCGATCGTGAAGCTCTTGGTCCCGATCCGCCCGGTCCGCATGACGAGCTCGGTGTCGCCCTCGTCGGTCAGCCCTGCGGCGTAGTCGAGCTCGACGTGCACCACCTGCGAGTCGTAGCCGGCGGCGATCATCGCCTCGTACGGCGCGCCGCGGTCGGCGTAGAACTCGCCGATCGCCGTATCGACGTAGCCGAGGTACCACATGTTGAACATGACGCCCTGGCGGTCGATCTCGTAGTACCGCGGCCGGAAGCGGTAGCGGAAGTCGGTGGTCATCGTGCCTCCCTCGCGGCGGCCAGCGCCGCCGTCATCGCCGCCCGCGGCGCGGGCGCGCCGGTGAACCACTCGGCCTGGCGGAACGCCTGGTGCAGCAGCATCGTCAGGCCGCCGGCCGTCCGCGCGCCCTTCGCCGCCGCGGCCGCGACGAGCAGCGTGGGCCACGGGTCGTAGGCCACGTCGGCGACCGCGGGGGCCGCCGAGGACAGCGCATCCATCAGCGGGAAGTCGTCCGACTGGGCGGAGCCGGGGAGCGTCGAGACCACCACGTCGGCCTGCGGCACGGCCGCCGCGGTGAGCGGCGCCCACGCCGCGGCGAGCCCGAACGCGTCGGCGCAGGCCAGCGCGCCCTGGGCCCGCTCCTCCGAGCGGGCGAGCACCGTCGTGCGGGTGAAGCCCCGGTCGGCGAGCGCGGCGAACACCGGTCGGGCCGTGCCGCCGGCGCCGACGACGACCGCGGACCGGCCCGTCGCGCCGCACTCGGCGAGGAGGCCGTCGGCGCCGTCGACGTCGGTGCAGTCGGCCAGCCAGCCCGCATCCGTGCGGACCAGAGTGTTGGCGGAGCCGACCGTGACGGCGCGATCGGTGCGCTCGTCGGCGAACTCCAGCGCCGCGAACTTGCCGGGCATCGTGACCGACAGCCCGACCCACTCGGGGCCGAGGCCGCCGACGAGGCCGGGCAGCGCCTCCGCGTCGCACTCGATCCGCTCGTAGATCCAGTCCAGGCCGAGCGCGGCGAACGCGGCGCCGTGCAGGATGGGCGAGAGCGAGTGCGCGATCGGCTTGCCGAGGACCGCGGCGCGGCGCGTCACGGCCCGCAGCCCACCGTGAGGAACTTGGTGTCGCAGGCCTTCTGCCGGTTGCGCTCGTGCTGGGCGAAGTCGTCGGTGAAGAGGGTGGTGCCCTTGTTGTCGACGGTGACGAAGTACAGCCACGGGCCGGGCGTCGGGTTCTCGGTCGCGACGAGGGCGTCGGTGCCGACGGCGCCGATCGGCGTGGCGGGAAGCCCCGTCTTGGCGTAGGTGTTCCACTCGGTCTTCTTGAGCAGCTTCTCGCCGGCGACGTCGATGCCGGTGACGGCCTCGCCGTAGTTGACCGTGGAGTCCATCTCGAGCTTCTGGTTCTTCGCGAGCCGGTTGAGGATCACGCGGGCGACCTTGGGGTAGTCGTCGGCCTGATTGACCTCGCGCTCGACGATCGATGCCGACACCAGCACCTGATAGGGCGCCAACTTCGCCGCCGACGTGCGACTCGCGGTGAGCAGGCCCTGCGCCTCGTACTGCTTCGCCGACGCGGTGATGAGCTGCTTGAGGATGCCGATCGGCGTGCCCGACGGATCGATCTGGTCCCACACGCCGGGCGCGATGAGCCCCTCGAGGCGGCGGTGATCGCCCTTGAGCCGGGTGACGGTGGCGGCCGCCCACTCCGGCACGCCGAGGTCGGCGACGGTCGCGCTGGAGGCGACCTTGACGAACTCGGCCTTCGGGGTCTGCTTCTTCACGCCGTCGACGGTGTGCGCGGTGGCGGCGGAGAGCTGGCTGAAGATGCCCTGGGCGACCTTGTTGTCCTTGCTGCGCTTGTCGTCGAGGACCGCGCCGGCCGACACGTTGAGCATGCCCACGCGGTGCGAGCGCGCCGGGTCGACCAGCATGGTGACGGCCTCCGACGCGGGCAGCGACTTGCGGAGCTCGTAGTAGCCCGCGGAGATCGGCTTGTCACCCGCGGCCTGGTTGAAGGCGCCCACGGACTTCACCACACCCGCGTCCACGAGGTTCTGCGCGAAGTCGGAGTTGTTCTGGCCCACGATGTGGACCACCACCTCCGGGCCGGCCTGGCCGGAGGCGAAGTCGTCCGGAGCCGAGGCGCCGCCGAAGAGGGACCCGCGCACCGTCCACAGCACGCCGCCGATGACGACCAGGAAGGCCACGATGAGCGACAGCAGCGCCACCCGGCGCCGACGCTTGATCCGCGCGCGCTGCGCGGCCCGGCGCCGCTCCGCACGGGTGGTGCGCTGCCCGCCGACCGACACCGGGTCGGCGCGCTCGTTGTTCCACCCGTCGCTCACTCGTCGACCTCCTCGGGGCCGGGCACCGGCCTCCGCTCGTCGAGCCATCCCTGCAGGATGGCCACCGCGGCGGCCTGATCGATCACCGCTCGCTGCTCCTTCGCCCGCACCCCGTTCTCACGCAGCGCCCGCTGCGCCGTGACCGTGGTGAAGCGCTCATCGAAAAAAGATACCCGGGGTGGTGTGTCGTTCGCGGTACCGAGAACCTCGGCGAGCCGCCGGGCGAATCCCTCGGCCATCTTCGCCGAGGAGCCGCGTTCGCCACGAAGGGTGCGCGGCAGCCCGATCACGATCTCCACCGGCTCGTAGTCGGTGACCAACTGCGCGATCCGCCGCAGGTCGGACCCGTCCTTGGCCGCGCGGACCGTCTCCACCGGCGTCGCGAGGATCCCGTCGGGATCGCAGACGGCCACCCCGATGCGGGCCTTGCCCACGTCGAGGGCCAGCCGCCGGCCCCGCTCCCAGGCGGGTTCCGCGCCGCTCACCGTCAGGCGCCGACCGTCCGCGCGACCTCGGCCCGGACCGCGGTGAGGGCGGCGTCGACCCCGGAAGCGTCCGATCCGGCGCCCTGCGCCATGTCGGCCTTGCCGCCGCCGCGACCGCCGACCGCGGGCGCCGCGGCCTTGACCACGTCACCCGCCTTCACACCGAGATCCTGCGCGGCGTCGTTGGCGGCCACCACGAAGGGCACCTTGTCGCCGTCGACCGCGAACAGCGCGATCACGGCGGGCTCGGCGCCGAGCCGGCCCTTGAGCTGGGTGACCAGGCCGCGGAGCTCGCCCGCGGTGACGCCCTGCGGGGCCTTCGCGGCGACGAGCCGGACCGCGCCGACGCGCTCGGGCGACGAGGCGAGCTCGGCCAGCGCCGAGAGGGCCGCCTGCGCGCGCAGCTTCTCGAGCTCCTTCTCGGCGTCCTTGAGTCGGCCGACCAGCGACTCGACGCGGGCCGGCACCTCCTCGGAGGGCACCTTGAGCGAGCTGGACAGCGCGGAGACGAGCGCGTGCTCCTTGGCGAGGTACTTCTGCGAGTCCAGGCCGACGTAGGCCTCGACGCGGCGCACACCCGAGCCGACGGAGCTCTCGCCGAGCACCGTGACGGGGCCGACGAGGCCCGAGCTCGCGACGTGCGTGCCGCCGCACAGCTCCATCGAGAACGGGCCGCCGATCTCGACGACGCGCACCCGGTCTCCGTAGTTCTCGCCGAACAGCGCCATCGCGCCGCGCTGCTTGGCGGTCTCCAGGTCCGTCACGTCCGTGTGCACGGCGTAGTCGGCCTGCACGGCCTCGTTGGTGACGCGCTCGATATCGGCCCGCTGATCGTCGCTGAGGCCGCCGGACCAGCGGAAGTCGAAGCGCAGGTAGCCGGGCTTGTTGAGCGAGCCGGCCTGCACGGCGTTCGGGCCGAGGACCTGGCGCAGCGCGGCGTGCACGAGGTGCGTGCCGGAGTGGCCCTGCGTGCTGCCGTGCCGGTGGCCCGCGTCGACCGCGACGGTGACGGTGTCGCCCTCGGCGACCTCGCCGGCGGCGACGGTGCCCTGGTGCCGCCACAGCGTCTTGGCGACGCGCTGCACATCGGTCACGACGATCTGCGCTCCGGCGGCGGTGGTGATGGTGCCGATGTCGGCGAGCTGACCGCCGGCCTCCGCGTACAGGGGGCTGCGGTCGAGGACGATCTCCACGTCGTCGCCCTGGTGCACGACGGGCACGCGGACGCCGTCCTTGACGAGGCCCAGGACCTGGGCGTCGGAGACCAGCTCGTCGAAGCCGGTGAACTCGGTGGGCCCGCGGTCGAGGAACTCGCGGAAGACCGAGAGATCCGCGAGCGCCGACTTGCGGGAGTTCGCGTCGTCCTTGGCGCGCTGGCGTTGCTCGGCCATGAGGGCGCGGAAACCCTCCTCATCGACCGCGAGGCCGGCCTCGGAGGCCATCTCCAGCGTGAGGTCGATCGGGAAGCCGTAGGTGTCGTGCAGGGTGAAGGCGTCGTCGCCCGAGAGCACCGTCTTCCCCGAGGACTTGGTGGAGTCGACGGCGTTGCCGAACAGCGTGGTGCCCTGCTCGAGGGTCTTGAGGAAGGCCTGCTCCTCGCCGGTGGCGACGGTACGGATCCGCTGCGCGTCGTCGGCCAGCTCGGGGTACGACGGCGACATCGTGGTCAGGACGGTGTCGACGAAGTCGCCCATGGTCTCACCGGTGGCGCCGAGGAGGCGGGCCGAGCGGACGACGCGGCGCAGCAGGCGGCGCAGCACGTAGCCGCGGCCGTCGTTGCCGGGGTTCACGCCGTCCTGGATGAGCATGACGGCGGTGCGGGTGTGGTCGGCGATCACGCGGAAGAGCCGGTCGTGCTCGGCGTCGCCGGCGTTGTAGCGCTGGCCCGTGAGGGCCTGCGCGCGGTCGATGACGGGGCGCAGCAGGTCGGTGTCGTAGACGTTGTCGACGCCCTGCAGCAGGAAGGCGACGCGCTCGACGCCCATCCCGGTGTCGATGTTCTTCTTCGGCAGCTCGCCGAGGATCTCGAAGTTCTCCTTGCCACCGCCCTGGCCGCGCTCGTTCTGCATGAAGACGAGGTTCCAGATCTCGATGTACCGGTCCTCGTCGGCCTCGGGGCCGCCCTCGACGCCGTACTCGGGGCCGCGGTCGTAGAAGATCTCCGAGCACGGTCCGGCGGGCCCGGGGATGCCCATCGACCAGTAGTTGTCCTTCATGCCGCGGCGCTGGATGCGCTCGGGCACCTGGCCGACCTCGAGCCACAGGTCGCGGGCCTCGTCGTCGTCGAGGTACACCGTCGACCACAGGCGCTCCGGGTCCAGGCCGAAGCCGCCCTCGTCGACCGGGTTCGTGAGCAGCGACCAGGCGAAGCGGATCGCGTCGCGCTTGAAGTAGTCGCCGAAGCTGAAGTTGCCGGCCATCTGGAAGAAGGTGTTGTGGCGGGTGGTGATGCCGACCTCTTCGATGTCCAGGGTGCGGACGCACTTCTGGATCGACGTGGCGCGGTCGTACGGCGGGGTCTGCTGGCCCAGGAAGAACGGCACGAAGGGCACCATGCCCGCGATGACGAACAGCTGATTCGGGTCGTTCAGGACCAGCGACGCACTCGGCACCTGGGTGTGTCCGGCCTGGACGAAGTGGTCCGTGAACCGCTTCCGAATCTCATGGGTCTGCACAACGATCCTTCGTGTTCTTGTGGCATCGAGCGTTACGGCGACCCGACCACCTTACCGACGCGCCACGCCCCCTCGCACGTGCGTTCCTCGGCCGCCGTCCGCCGGTGCCTCTACCGCCGCCGGAGTATCCCGCGCAACCGCGTGACCCGCGGGCCGATCTCGCGCTCGAAGCCGTGGTCGGTGGGGCTGTAGTAGTCGACGCCCACCAGATCGTCGGGCGGGTACTGCTGCGCCGCGACGCCGCCGGGGACGTGGTGCGGATAGACGTAGCCCTGGGCGTTGCCGAGCTTCTCCGCGCCCGCGTAGTGGCCGTCACGCAGGTGCGGCGGCACCGCGCCGGCCTTGCCCGCGGCCACGTCGCCCATCGCGGCGCCGATCGCCGCGACCACCCCGTCGGACTTCGGCGCCGACGCCAGGTGGATCGTGGCCTGCGCCAGCGCGAGACGCGCCTCCGGCATGCCGATGAGTTGCACGGCCTGCGCGGCGGCGGTCGCGACGAGCAGCGCCTGCGGGTCCGCCATCCCGATGTCCTCGGAGGCGTGCACCACGAGGCGGCGGGCGATGAACCGCGGGTCCTCGCCGGCCGAGATCATCCGGGCCAGGTAGTGCAGCGCCGCGTCGACGTCCGAACCGCGGATCGACTTGATGAAGGCGCTGATCACGTCGTAGTGCTGGTCGCCGGCGCGGTCGTAGCGCACGGCCGCGGTGTCGATCGACGACTCGACCGCCTCGAGGGTGATCTCGTCGCCGCCCTCCCCCAGCGTCACGTCGGCGGCGGCCTCCAGGGCGGTCAGCGAGCGCCGCGCGTCGCCGCCGGCGAGGCGGACCAGGTGCTCGCGGGCCTCGTCGGCGATGGTGAGCGCACCGTCGTATCCCCGCGGGTCCGACAGGGCCCGGTCGATGAGCTCCGAGATGTGCGTGGGCTCGAGCGGCCGCAGCTGCAGGATCAGCGAGCGGGACAGGAGCGGCGAGACCACGGAGAAGCTGGGATTCTCCGTGGTGGCCGCGACGAGCAGGACGACCCGGTTCTCGACGGCGGCGAGCAGCGCGTCCTGCTGCGCCTTGGAGAACCGGTGCACCTCGTCGATGAAGAGCACGGTCTGTTCGTCGACGAGCAGGCGGCGGCGCGCCAGCTCGATGACGGCGCGCACGTCCTTCACGCCCGCCGAGAGGGCGGACAACGCCTCGAACCGGCGCCCCGTCGCACCGGAGATGAGCGAGGCGATCGTCGTCTTCCCGGTGCCGGGCGGGCCGTACAGGATCACACTGGCCGCGCCCGCACCGTCGATGAGGCGGCGCAGCGGCGTCCCCGGGCCGAGCAGGTGCTCCTGGCCGAGGACCTCGTCGAGGTCGCGGGGCCGCATGCGGACCGCGAGCGGGGTGCCCGCGTGGGTGGGGACGAACTCGACCGGTCCCCGGGACGGGGGTGCTTCGGGTGGCGCTCCGAGGTCCCCGTCGTCGCCGAACAGGGAACCGGTCACCGGGCGCGGACCTCCGCGGGGCGCGTCATAGCGCGCGGACCTCCGCGGCGGCGGCGACGGCGAAGTCGTGCACACGCGGGTCGGCGGCGGCCAGCCGGTCCCAGCGGGCGGCGAGGTCGTCGTACGACCAGGCCGGGAGGCTGTCGAGGTGGCCGGCGTCGATGCGGCTCGCGGAGTCGAGCCCCAGCGCCCAGTAGGTGGCGAGCGTGAGCCAGGCCAGCTTCGCGGTGGTCACGTGCCGGCGGAGCGCGACGTCGTCGGCCAGCCGGGGCCACAGGCGCACGACCTCGGAGCGCCACGCCTCCACGATCGCGACGTCGAGGTCCGGGTCGTGGCCGTCCTCGATGCAGTCCGGGTAGGTCAGCAGGACGTACGCCACGTCGAGCGCGCCGTCGCGGAAGCCCGCCCACTCGTAGTCGAGGAAGCGCACGGCCCCGCCCACGACGTGCGTGTTGTCGGGCCCGACGTCGGACGGGCTGAAGGCGCGGAACGGTCCCTCGGTGAACAGGGCGACCGCGGCGTCGAGCACGGCACGCGCGGTGTCGTCGATGCCGCCCACGGCGGCCGGCACGGCCTCGGCGGCGCGCGCCGCCTCGCCGGCGACCGGGTCGTTGCGGGAGTCGGTGTGCTCGCGACGGGCGAGCACCGAGAGGTCGCGTTCGCGGCCGTAGGTACCGGCGTGCATGCGGCCCAGCGCCTGGGCCCAGGCGGAGAGCACGGTGGCCGCACCGGACGACGGGGTGCGCCGCAGCAGGTCCCCCATCGTCTCGCCCTCGCCGAGGTCCTGCAGGACGAGGATGCGCTCCTCCGCGTCGGACGCGAGGAGCTGCGGTCCCGGGCGGGCGTCGACGGGCAGCGCCGTGGCGAACTTGTACGCGGCACCCTCCCGGGCGAAGGCCTCGGAGTGGTCCTTGTCGACGTGGTCGGCGGCGCGCAGCTGCTTGATCACGACGGATCGGGGAAGCAGGGGGTTGTTGTGGAGCACCCGCACCCGCATCACCAGCGTGCGGCCCGATCCGCCCAGATCCTCGGGTTCGCCCAGCTCGACGGATGCGCCGACCCGGCGGCCCAGCAGGCCCTCCACCGCAGTGAGAGCCGCCCTCGTCGTCTCGTATCCCAGCGCGGTGACCATCGCTTCCAACCTACCCCAGCGAGTCCGGCGGGGTGGGCTCGTGATGAGCCCCGATGATCTCGTGCAGGATCCGGTGCACGATCGCATCGGTCCGGAGGAAGTAGCGCACGACGCGGCCGTCGCGCTCGGTGCGCGCCCACCCCGCACCGCGCAGGACCCGCAGTGCCTGCGACGCGGCGTTCTCGCCGATCCCGGCACGCGCGGCGAGGTCGCCGACCCCGAGTCCCGGGCGGGCGTGCATGACCGCGAGCAGCCGCAGCCGCGTCTCGTCGCCGAGCAGCGCGAACCTCGAGGCCCACTCCTGCGGGTCGTCGATACCGACGTCCGTCATCGGATCTCCCTCCGTCCGACATCTTTGCATTTGAACAGATATAGTCCCCGCATGCGCAGAGCCCGACGCGTCCTCGGCGTCCTCACGATAGCCGCGATCGCGACGTCGGCCTGTTCCTCCGCCACGCCGTCGGACGAGGGCCGCCTGGTTCTCGCGGAGACCCAGGAGCTCGGCGCCTTCAACCCGCTTCTCGGCTACGGCGAGCTCGGCGTGGCCCCGCTCTACGACGGGCTGTACCGGCCCGACTCCCCCTCCGACACCGCGGTCCCGAACCTCGTGCCCGCGCTCGCCTCCGCGGCGCCCGAGCGGGTGGGACCGCGCGCCTGGCGGGTCGCGCTGCGCACCGGCGTCACCTTCTCGGACGGCAGCGCGCTCGACGCGGCCGACGTGGTCGCCACCTACCGGGCGGCGCGCGATCCCGCGGTCGCCGCCGACATCGCCACCCACGTCGCCCCGATCGACGACGTCGCGCCCGACGGCCCGAACGCGGTCGTGCTGCGCCTGAGCACGGACGGCGACCCCACGCCCTACCTGCTGCTCGGCATCGTGCCGTCCGAGCGGGTCGAGGCGCGCCCCGCTGCGCAGTGGGCGCTCAACCGGGAGCCGGTCGGCACGGGGCCGTACCGCCTGGAATCCGTCTCGAACGACCAGGCCGTGCTCGTGGCGCGCTCCGACCGGGGCGGCGGGGCTCCCGCCGTACGCCGCGTCGTGTACACGCTGGTCACCGACGACAACGCGCGTGCGCAGCGGATCCGGACCGGCGAGATCGACGGCGCCTCGCTGCCGCCCAAGCTCGCCGCGTCGCTCGACGGGCGCGACGGCGTGCGGACGGTGACCGTGAAATCGTCCGACTGGCGCGCGGTCTCGCTCCCCGCGGGCAACCGGTTCACGGCGGACCCCGCCGCGCGCCGGGCGATGAACCTGGGCGTCGACCGGGCCGAGATCGTCGCCGGCGTCCTGGGCGGGGCCGGGGAGCACGCGAGCACGCCGTACTCGTCGGTGTACGCGGGCGCCTACGAGCCCGCCGCCCAGCTCGGCTTCGATCAGGCCGCGGCCCGCCGCGTCCTCGACGAGGCCGGTTGGCGCGCCGGGCCCGACGGTGTCCGCGCGCGCGACGGCGAGCGCGCGGCGTTCCCGCTGCTGTACAACGCGTCGGACACGGTGCGCCGCGACCTCGCCGTCGCCTTCGCGGCCGCCATGAAGCCGCTCGGCATCGCGGTGACGCCGCAGGGCAGTAGTTGGGACGACATCGAGAAGCGCACGGGCGACGCCGCCATCCTGCTCGCGGGCGGGGAGACGCCGTTCAGCATCGACTCGCAGGGCTACGACGCGCTGCACACGCGCGTCGGCGACTCGTCGCCGTACAGCAACCCGGGCGACTTCACCGCGCCCGGCCTCGACGGCATGCTCGACGGGGCCCGCGATCTCGCCCCCGGGCCCGCCAAGGACGAGGCGTACCGACGGATCCAGCTCGCCTACTCCGCGCAACCGTCCGCGGTCTTCCTCGCGCATCTGCACCACGTGTACGCCGTGCGGTCGACGGGATGGACCTACGCGGCACCGATCCTCGAGCCCCACGCCCACGGCGTGAGCTGGGGGCCGTGGTGGAATCTGCCCTCGTGGCGACGCTGATACCGCCCCGGCGGCGGGGTCGGCGCGTCGGCCGACTGCTGGGCACCCGCGTAGCCGCTGCGGTGCCGCTGCTGCTGATCGTCTCCCTCGCGCTGTTCGTGCTGGCGGACCTCTCGCCCTTCGACCCGCTCGCGACGTACCTCGGCGCGAACTACCAGTCGGCGACGCAGGCGCAGCGCGAGGCGGCGCGCGCCGCCTACGGCGTCGATGCCACGTGGTGGTCCGCCTGGTGGCACTGGGTCAGTGGCCTGCCCGTGGGCGACCTCGGCTGGTCGACGACGCAGCGCCGGCCGGTGGTCGACGTCCTGGCCTCGGGGCTGCCGTTCACCCTCGGGCTGTCGGCGGCGGCGCTGATCCTCGCGACCGTCCTCGCCCTCGTCCTCGGCGGTGTCGCGGGGATGCGCCGCGGCAGCCCGCTCGACCGCGCCCTGTCCGGGCTCGCGACCGCGCTGGCCGCGACCCCGCCGTTCGTGACCTCGCTGGTGCTGGTCGCCGTCTTCGCCGTCGCCCTGCGCGCGCTGCCCACCTCCGGGGCCCGCGCCCCCGGTGACCCGTACACGCTGAGCGGGATCCTCGCGCACGCCGCGCTGCCGTTGATCACCCTCACGCTCTCGCAGGTGCCGTGGCTCCTGCTCGCCATGCGGTCCGCCGTGGTCGACGCGGCGGAGTCCGACGCGGTGCGCGGCGCGCGCAGTCGCGGGATCAGTGGCACCGGCCTCCTCCGCGGGCACATCGCGCCGGTCGCGGTGCTGCCGACGCTGGCGCTGCTCGGCACCCGACTGCCCGAGGTCATCGCCGGGGCGGCCGTCGTCGAGGTCGTCTTCGACTGGCCCGGAGTGGCCGCGACGCTGGTCGATTCGGCGATGGCCCTCGACTTCCCGTTGTTCGCGGCGCTCTCGCTGTTGTCGGCGGCGGCGGTGCTCCTGGGCTCCGCCCTGTCCGACGCCGCGGCGATCTGGCTCGATCCGCGAATCGAGATGGCGGGATGAGGCGGGCGGCCCCCTGGTTCGCGCTGGCGGCCATCGTCCTCGCCGCCGTCGCGGTGCCCGCCCTCGCCGGCCCGCAGACCGCGGACTTCGCGGCGTCCCTGCGGCCCCCGGGCGACGGTGCGCTGCTGGGCACCGATCACTCCGGCTACGACATCGCGGTGCGCACGGCGTCGGCCCTGCGGATCTCCCTGCTGCTCGCCGCGGTCTGCGCGGTCCTGTCCACCGTGCTCGGACTCGTCGTGGGCATCGCCGCCGCCACGGCCGGCGGCTGGTTCGACGCGATCTCGATGCGCCTGGTCGACGGGGTCAACGCGCTCCCCCATCTGGTGGTCGGGGTCGTGATCGCGGCGCTGTGGCGCGGTGATCCGCTCGCCATCATCGCGTCGATCGCCCTGACGCACTGGCCCGCCGTGGCGCGCGTGGTGCGCGCCGAGCTGCTGGCCACGGCATCGTCGGGCTGGGTGGAGTCCGCCCGCCTGGCGGGGGCGACCCGCGTGTTCGTGGGCCGCCGGCACCTGCTGCCCGCGGTCAGCGGCCAGGCGCTGGTGGCGGTCGTCGTGCTCCTGCCGCACGCCGTCTGGCACGAGAGCACCCTCTCGTTCCTCGGGGTCGGCCTCTCCCCCGACCGGGCGAGCCTCGGCTCGCAGCTCGGGGAGGCGCGCGGGGACGTCCTCACGGGCGCCTGGTGGACCCTGGCCGTGCCGGGCGCCGCCCTCGTCCTCACCGCCCTCGTCTGCGCGGCGTGCGGCGCGAGCCTGCGACGCGCCACGGCGGCACCGACCCCGCAGGTGTGGCGATGACGGCCGGGACCCGCGGCCTGACCGTGCGCGCCGGGGCGACGACGGTGCTCGACGCCGTCGACCTCGAGCTCCGGGCCGGATCCGTGACCGCGCTGGTCGGCGAGTCCGGCTGTGGGAAGTCGATGGTCGCGGCGGCGCTGTGCGGCCTGCTGCCGGCCGGCACCGCCGGCAGCGGTGAGGTGACGGTGGCGGGCCGCGCCCTCACGCAGCACGACCGCGCGTGGTCGACGGTGCGCGGGCACGTCGTGGGCGTGGTGCCGCAGTCACCAATCACCTCGTTCACCCCGGTGCGGTCCCTGCGCTCGCAGCTCGACGAGGTGATCGCCGCCCTCGGCGGCACCCGCTCGGCGGAGGAGCTGTGCGCCGCGGCCGGGCTGCCCGCGCACGCCCTCCCCCTGTACCCCCACGAGCTCTCCGGCGGCATGGCGCAACGCGCGGCCGTGGCCGCGGCCCTCGCCGGCGCACCGTCGGTCGTCCTCGCCGACGAGCCGACGTCCGCGCTGGACCCCGAGACCGCGCACGGCGTGCTGCGCCTGCTGCGGGGACTGGCCGACGACGGCGCAGCCGTGCTGATCGTGACCCACGATCTGCGCTCCGTGCTCGCCACCGGCTGCGAGTCACTGGCGGTGATGCGCGCGGGCCGGATCCTGCTGCAGGGCCCGCCCGAGAGCGTGCGCGCCGCCGCCGCGTCCGACCACTACATCGCCGCATTCTTCGAGGAGGTCCGATGACCGTTCCGCCGATCAGAGCCCGGGGCGTCGTGGTGCGGCGCGGGGGCCGAACCGTCCTCGACGGCGTCGACGTCGACGTCGAACCCGGCGTGGTGACCGGTGTCGTCGGCCCGTCCGGCGCAGGCAAGACCACGCTGCTGCGCGTCCTGGCCGGGCTCGTCGCGCCGGATGCGGGCACCGTCGACCACGGGGACGGCGCGGCCCGCCCCCGGCCGGGCGCGCTCGCGCTCCTGGCGCAGCACCCGCGCACGGTCTGCAACCCGCGCTGGACCCTGGCGCGGGTGATCGCCGAGCCCCTGCTCGTCGCTCGGCGGCCGGCAGCGCGCGACGTTCTCGAGGACGCGGCGCGGCGCGCCACCCTCGACACCGGGCTGCTGGACCGGTTCCCGTCCCAGGTCAGCGACGGCCAGCTGCAGCGCGCGTGCGTGGCCCGGGCGCTCGCGCAGGAGCCGGACTTCGTGCTGGCCGACGAACCCGTCGCGATGCTCGATCCGGTCGCCGCCCGGGCGGTGTTGCGGGTGCTGGACGACCTCTGCGCGGCGGGCACCGGAATCGTGCTCGTCAGCCACAACGCGCCGCTCGTGCGGAACCGGAGCGCGACGATCGTCGACGTTCAGTCGAGCGGCGCCACGTCGACCGAGACGCCGATCTGCGAGCCCCTCGAGTCGGTGTAGATGACGCCGCGCAGCGGCGGTACGTCCTCGTAGTCGCGCCCCCAGGCGACGGTCACGTGCCGCTCGTCGACGAATTTGTTGTTCGTGGGGTCGAAGGGCAGCCAGGCGTCGCCGGGCAGCCACACCGCGGCCCACGCGTGGGTGGCGCCGGCGCCGACGACCCGGTCCTGCCCGGGCGGCGGCTCGGTGGCGAGGTAGCCGGAGACGTACCGCGCGGCGAGCCCCTTGGACCGCAGGCACGCGATCGCGACGCGCGCGAAGTCCTGGCACACGCCCTCGCGACGCTCCATGACCGTGCCCACGCGGGTCGAGACGTTGGTGGCGCCGGACTTGTACGCGAAGTCGGTGTAGATCCGCGTCGTCAGCTCCTCCACGGCCTCCACCAACGGTTTCCCGGGCGTGAAGATCGCATCGGCGTAGGCGCGCACGGCGTCGTCGATCTCGGGCGGTCGCTGGTCGAGCCGGTACTGCGCCGCGAGCGCGCCCGCCTCGCCGACGGGCCGGGCGAGCTCCCACGGCGCGAGCGCCGGGCCCTCGTCGGTGATGGCGCGGTCGAGCGGGTCGACCTCGACGACCGACTCGCCGCGGACCAGGAGCCGCGTGTGCGGCGTGGTCACGTGGAAGTAGGTGTCGGTGTTGCCGTACGCGTCGACGCCCTCGGAGCGGTCCGAGGGTTCCGGCCCGACCGTGATGGCGTGCTCGTCGACCCGCTGATCGGACAGCTCCCGCGGCGAGAGGTAACAGCGACCGAAGCTGGAGGTGACCTCCGCGTCGTAGGTGTAGGTGGTCTCGTGCACCACGCGGTAGCGGCGCGCCCGCGAATCCTCGGTGCGCCGGGAGAAGCTCAGCCCCACGACTGCACCCCCACCCAGATCGGACGGGCCGCGGCGGGCGGCGCGAACCGGGTGCGTTCGAGCACGTCCGAGACCTCCCGCACGCCCTCGTCGACGGCGTCGAGCAGGCCCTCGATCTCGGAGCGACGTCCGTCGACGACGGTCTCGGCGTCGTCCGGGTCAAACCGCCCCAACTGCGCCAGGACCTCCCCGACGGTGCGCTCGCACGTCGCGCTGCGCAGTTCGTCGGGCAGCTGCGCGAGGTCGGCGGCGAGCGCCGTCAGCGCCGCGACGAGCGAGCGGGGGTTGGTCGCGTCGAGGAACATCAGATCGACGGCGGCGCCCGCGCGGAGCACGGCGCGGTGCCGGCGGCGGTACGTGACCGCGGACTCGCAGCTCACCAGGTAGGCGTCGAGCAGGCCCGCCTCGATCTCGGCGGGGTTCTCGGGGACCACCATCGCGCGGGTCACCGCGGTGAGCTGCAGCGCGCGCTCGATGCGGCGGCCCGCGTCCATCATGAGCCACGCCGGGTCCTGCACGAGCGACTCGCGGCCCAGGCCCGCGAAGGCCAGCAGCGAGACCAGGACCTCGCCGAGGGTCTGGTCGAGCTGCTCGCCCGCGTCCTCGCGGTCGGCGGCGAGCCGCGCCAGCGAGCGCTCGGCGCCGCTGAGCACCAGCCAGGTGTCGGTGGACATCTGGTCGCGCACGGCCCGCAGGCAGGCGCGCAGCCGCAGGCCCGAGTGCGCGACGCTGCCCGGCACATCGCCGTCGAGGGTGAGGCGGCGCAGCCGCGCGAGCACGTCCGTCTGCTCGGTGCCCTCGACGACGATCGGCCCCAGCTGGTCGGTCACGGTGGCCGCCACGACCGCGTCGAGCAGCGGCTGCAGCACGTCGGCGCCCGCCTGCCACGGGCGGTGCCGGAATTCGCGGCTCCGGTCGTGCGCCATCGACAGCAACCGGACGGTCGCCTCGGCGCGCTCCGCGTACCGGCCGATCCAGAACTGGTCCGACAGCACACGCGGCGTCGCGACGGGCGCGCTGGCGGCGGCGCCGATCCGGCCGGAGCGCGGCGCCGTCGCCACCCGGGCCGGGGCGCGCAGGTCCTCGGGCGTCGGCACCCAGACGTCGCGGGCGGCCGACGAGTGCAACAGTGCGGCGTCGGCACCGTCGACCAGGACCTGGCCGAGGCCGCCCGGCAGCACCGTGTAACCGGACTCCTGCGCGAGCGCGAAGGCGCGCAGGGCGAAGCCGCGCTCGACGACGGTGCCCCGGTCCACGGCCGGCCGGCCGGTGAAGGGCACGAGGGTCTTCACGCACCACACCGTGGGGTCGGCGGCGATCCGTCGCCGCAGGTCGGCGGCTCGTTCGGCGGTGAGCTCCGTGCCGACGAAACGCTCGCCGGTGGCGAAGTTCTGCACGAGCCGGTCGTCCAGCGGACCGTCGACCGCGGCGCGGCCGGCCGGGGTCGCGGTGTGCAGGGTCGGCGTGGACGGGAGCAGCAGGTCCTCGTCGAGGAGATCGCGGCACAGCTGCGGCAGGTAGGCGTGGAGGGCGGGGTTCTCGAGCACGCCCGAGCCGAGGGTGTTGACGACGGTGACTGCCCCGCGGGTCATCATCTCCACCAGGCCGACGACGCCGAGCTGCGAGTCGGTGCGCAGGTCGAGCGGGTCGGAGAACTCGGAGTCGACGCGCCGCAGGATGACGTGCACGCGCTTCATCCGGCCGAGCGAACGCATGAAGACCCCGCCGTCGCGCACCGTGAGGTCCGAGGACTCCACGAGGGGGAAGCCGAGGACAGAGGCGAGATAGGCCTGGTCGAAGGCGGTCTCGGACAGGGAACCCGGGCTCAGCACGACGACGGTCGGGTCGTCGACGCCGGGCGGCGCGGCCTCGACCAGCTGCACGCGCAGCGCCGCCGCGAAGGAGGCGACGGGGCGCGGGGTCTCCGAGCGCAGCTCGCGCGGCAGGGCGCGGGAGGTCACGCGGCGATCGGCCAGCGCGTAGCCCACGCCCGACGGGGCCTGGGTGCGGTCCGCGACCGCGACGTACCCGGACACCTCGGCGTCGGCCGCCTCACCGACGTCGACGCCGTGCAGGAACAGGGAGCGGGGGCCGGGCGACGGGACGCCGACGGCCCGGCGGATGTAGCCGGGGTGCGCGAACAGCACCTCGGGCGGCACGGTCCCGCTGCGCAGGGTGCGCTGCTCGCCGTAGAAGTCCTTGAGCACCGCGTCGAGCAGGAGCGAGCGCTGCGCGACGCCCCGCGCGAGACCGTCCCACTCCTCCGCGCCGAGCGGCACCGGCAGCGGGTCGAGCCGCCACGGCCCCGGCTCGGTGGCGGCCCCGGGGCGCGCCGGATCGGGCACGGCGGGAAGGGCGTCGAGCGCGTTGTACGTGATGCCCTCGTCGTCGACGAGGCCCCGGACCCGCACCGACAGGCGGCGCAGGCCCGCGGCATCGAGGTCGCGGAGGGCGGCGATGCTCACAGGCCCACCTGCTCGCGCATGTCGCGCCACGCGGCGGGCCGCAGGACCAGCACGAGCACACCCGCGACGACGATGCCGACGAGGTTGATCGCCAGCTGCCCCGTGGATTCGAGCGCGCGCTGCCACTCCCCGACCGTCGCGGCCACGACGGCGTACCCCGCCGCGGGGACCGTCGTGACCGAGATGAACACGCCCACCAGGGCGGCGGACTTCGCGGTGACCATGGAGATCATGCCCGCGGCGCCGGCGAGCAGCGCGACGATGAGCGAGAACGGGCCGACCCGGTAGATGAAGTCGACCTGGCCCGCGGAGTCGAGGACGTCGACCGTGAACAGATCGGCGGCGAGCGCGGCCTCCGCGCCCAGCCACGTGCAGGCCATGGCCACCGGGAAGCCGACGGACAGCGCGATCATCGGGCGCATCGCGAAGTGCAGGCGACGGGTGGCGAGCGCCACCGCGATCGCCGCGAGCGGCCCGAACTCCGGGCCCACGACCATCGCGCCGACCACGGTGACCGGCGAGTTCGTCACCACGCCGACCGCGGCCAGCAGCACCGCGAGCACCACGAAGGCCAGGAAGGTCGAGTTGAGCGTCGACTCCTCGCGGGTCCGGGCGGTCAGCTCCTCCCAGACCACCGCGTCCGACGGATCGCCGGGCACGGCCTTCTCCGCCTGCTCCGCGGCGCTCGAGAGCACCGTGTCGAGCGTCGAGACCGTGACGGCGCCGTCGGTGGGGATGTCGAGCTCCTCGAGGCTCTGCAGCACGCGGTGCGCGGCCTCGCGGGTGACCTCCGCGCTGAGCACGTCGCCCGCGGGGACGAGCGACGCGCCGAGCGCCAGCGTGATGTGGGTGACGCCCGGCCGCGACCGCAGCAGCGCGAGCACCGCGTCGGTCCGGTCGGGCGGGCTGATCACCCGGATGTGGCGCACGGGCTACTTCTGCTCGGCGCCCTGGTCCGCGGCCTGCTCGGGCTTCTTCGGCTTGGCGTCCATGCCCGACTCGCGGCGCTGCTGCACTGTGATGGCCGCGGGCGCGTCGGTGAGCGGGTCGACGCCGCCGCCCGACTTCGGGAAGGCGATGACCTCGCGGATCGACGGCGCGCCGGCGAGTAGCGAGACCACACGGTCCCAGCCGAAGGCGATGCCGCCGTGCGGCGGGGCGCCGTAGGAGAAGGCGTCGAGCAGGAAGCCGAACTTCTCGCGGGCCTGCTCCTCGTCGATGCCCATGATCGCGAAGACGCGCTCCTGGACGTCCTTGCGGTGGATACGGATCGAGCCGCCGCCGATCTCGTTGCCGTTACAGACGATGTCGTAGGCGTAGGCCAGGGCGCTGCCCGGGTCGGTGTCGAACGTGTCGATCGACTCCGGCTTGGGGCTGGTGAAGGCGTGGTGCACGGCCGTCCAGGCACCGTCGCCCACGGCCACGTCGCCCGAGGCGGTCGCGTCGTCGGCGGGCTCGAAGAGCGGTGCGTCGACGACCCAGGTGAAGGCCCAGTCGCCGTCCTTGATCAGGCCCAGCTTGTCGGCGATCTCGCCGCGGGCAGCGCCGAGCAGGGCGCGCATCGTCTTGGTGGGGCCGGCGGCGAAGAAGACGCAGTCGCCCGGCTGGGCGCCGACGTGCGCGGCGAGGCCGGCGCGCTCGTCGTCCGAGAGGTTCTTGGCGACGGGGCCGGTGAGCTCGCCGTCCTCGCCGATCAGCACGTACGCGAGGCCGCGGGCGCCGCGCTGCTTCGCCCACTCCTGCCAGGCGTCGAGCTGGCGTCGCGGCTGCGACGCGCCGCCAGGCATGACGACGGCGCCCACGTACTGCGCCTGGAACACGCGGAACGGCGTGTCCTTGAAGTAGTCGGTGCACTCGACCAGCTCGAGGCCGAACCGCAGGTCCGGCTTGTCGGAGCCGAAGCGGCGCATCGCCTCGGCGTAGGTCAGGCGCGGGATCGGGGTGGGGATCTCGTGCCCGATCAGCGACCAGAGGGCCTTCACGATCTGCTCGCCGAGCGCGATCACGTCCTCCTGGTCCACGAAGCTCATCTCGATGTCGAGCTGGGTGAACTCGGGCTGCCGGTCGGCGCGGAAGTCCTCGTCGCGGTAGCAGCGCGCGATCTGGTAGTACCGCTCCATGCCGGCGACCATGAGCAGCTGCTTGAACAGCTGCGGGCTCTGCGGCAGCGCGTAGAACGTGCCGGGGCGCAGGCGCGCGGGCACCAGGAAGTCGCGGGCGCCCTCCGGGGTGGACCGGGTGAGCGTCGGGGTCTCGATCTCGGTGAAGTCGTTGAGCGCCAGGATGTTGCGCGCCACCGCGTTGGCCTGGCTGCGCAGCTTGATCGCGGCGGCGGGGGCCTCGCGGCGCAGGTCCAGGTAGCGGTACTTCAGGCGCGCCTCCTCGCCCGGCTCCTCGTCGAGCTGGAAGGGCAGCGGCGCCGACTCGTTGAGCACGGTCAGCTCGGTGACGTTGACCTCGATGGCGCCCGACGGCAGGTTCGGGTTCTCGCTGCCCTCGGGCCGCTTCTCGACGGTGCCGGTCACCAGGACGCAGTACTCGGACCGCAGCCGGTGCGCCTGCTCGGCGACGTCCGACTCGCGGAAGACGACCTGGGCGACGCCCGAGCTGTCGCGCAGGTCGATGAAGATCACTCCGCCGTGGTCACGCCGCCGCGCCACCCAGCCCGCGAGGGTGACGACGGTGCCGGCATCCTCCGCACGCAACGATCCGGCCAGGTGAGTGCGCAGCACTTTCGGGGTGTCCTTTCGACAGGGAATCTTTCAGCGCCTGTCATGCTACGGGGCGAACCGGTTCACGATCTCACCGCTGTCATGGAATGCTGTGCGCATGACCTTTCGGGATGACAGCGAGCTCGGCGGTGGCAACATCAGCGCGGGCGGCGGTGGCGGCCTCGGCCGCGGAATGGTGATCGGTGGTGGCGGCATCGGCACGATCGTGATCGGCCTCATCATCTACTTCCTCACCGGCAGCACCGGCGGTGTTCCTCAGCAGTCCCAGCAGGGACAAGGCTCCGGTCAAGGCATCTCTGCCGGGCAGGAACAGGTGAATCGCGATCTCGCCGCGTGCAAGACGGGCGCCGACGCGAACAAGAACACCACGTGCCGAATCAAGGCCACCACGATATCGCTGGACAAGGTGTGGCCGACCGTGCTGCGCGGCTACCAGCCGCCGCGCGGCGGGACGAAGATCATGCCTTCGGACGCGCAGTCGATCAACACCGCCTGCGGCGTCGCGGGCGCCGACACCGGCCCGTTCTACTGCCCGAGCGATCAGGTCGCGGTGTTCCAGCTGGACTTCATGGATCGCGTGATCAAGAAGATGGGTGGCACGAACGCCCCGTTCTCGCAGGAGTACATCGTGGCCCACGAGTTCGGCCACCACGTGCAGACCCTGCTCGGAGACATCAACAAGTCCCAGCAGGGCCGGGGCGCGCAGGGCGGTTCGGTGCGCGTCGAGCTGCAGGCGGACTGCTACGCGGGGGTCTGGGCGGCGCACGCCGACAAGGGTGAGGACGCCCTGCTCAAGCCGCTGACGCAGGAGGACATCTCCGGGGCGATCACCACAGCGCAGGCGATCGGCGACGACACGATCCAGCGCAACGCCGGCCGCAACGTCAACCCGGAGTCGTTCTCGCACGGCACGTCCGCGCAGCGCGTGAAGTGGTTCACCCAGGGCTACCGGACCGGGGCCCCCGCACAGTGCGACACCTTCAGCGGCACCATCTGATCCGGTGCTCGAAACGCTGATCCGCTGGGCCGCGTACTTCGGCGGATGGTTGCTCGTCGCGGGACCGCTGATCCAGGCGCGGCTGGAGCTGGAGGCGGAGGCGACCGAGCTGAGCGGCATCGGCGAGGTCATCCGCAGCACCGCGCCCCCGTCGCACCTGTCGCGCTGGTGGTGGCTGGTGCCGCCGGTCGCGATGTACCTCACCCGGCGACGTCAGTCCGCGTTCCTGAACACGCTCGGCGAGCGCCTCGACGCCGCGCAGATGACGCGGCTCGCGCGCTTCTTCGCCGTCGCCCGCGCGTGGATGATCGTGGCCTGCGGCGCCGCGCTGATCGCGCTCAAGGAGACCTACGAGCTGGCCCATCACCACCACTGGGGCGCGACCGGATTCTGGCTCCTCGTCCTGATCGCCGCGCTCGGCGTGGCCGCGACCAACGCGGCGACCTGGAAGAAGCCGGGCCGGACCGCGCGCGGACTGTAGGCCCGGCATAGCCTGGTCGCATGTCGGACGCCGCCGCTGCGAACACCCCCATCGACCAGCTCGCGAACACGCTCGCCCTGCGCATCGCTGCGAGCGACCCGATCCTCGCCACGCACGCGGGGATCACGGAGTTCAACCACGAGCTCACGGACTTCTCCCCCGCCGGGCTGGAGGCGAGGGCCGCCGTCGGGCGGGAGACGCTGGCGCAGCTCGACGCGCTGACCGAGGAGAGCGACGCCGACCGTGTCACCGCCGCGACCCTGCGCGAGCGGCTGGGCGTGCACGGCGCGATCCATGACGCGGGCCGCACCGTCGGCGAGCTGAACGTGATCGCCTCGCCGATGCAGGACATCCGCGACGTCTTCGACCTCACCCCGTCGGGCACGCCGGACGAGGTCGCCGTGCTGACCGCGCGTCTGGAGGCCGTGCCGTCCGCCGTCGACTCCGCGGTGGAGGGGCTGCGGGCACGGCTCGCCGACGGTGCCTGGCCCTTCGCGCAGCTGCAGGTCCGGGAGATGCTGGCGCAGGCGCGCACGGCCGGCGACCAGGTCGCGGCGAACGCCGACCGGCTGGGCGGGGAGGCACCGTCGAACCTGCGGGACCGCGTGCGGACCGCCTTCGCCGGATACGCGGACGTGCTCGAGACGGAGGTCCTGCCGGCCGCCAAGGCGCTCGACGAACCGGGCGGCCTGGGCGTGGGGCGCGAGGTGTACCCGCTGTACTCGCGGCTGTACCTGGGCGCGACCGTCGACCTGGAGGAGACCTACGCCTGGGGGCAGGAACTGCTGGCCGGCATCGTCGCCGAACAGCAGCAGGTCGCGCATCGCCTGTACCCGGGCGCGACGGTGGCCGAGGCCCTCGCGCGGCTGGACACCGAGCCGCGGTACACGATCCACGGCACCGACGCGCTGCGGGACTGGATGCAGCGCACCTCCGACGAGGCCGTCGCCGCCCTGGCCGGGACCCACTTCGACATCCCCGAGGAGCTGCACCGGCTCGACTGCAGGATCGCGCCGAGCAACTCGGGCGGGATCTACTACACGGGGCCGTCCGCCGACCTGTCCCGCGCCGGAGCCATGTGGTGGTCGGTGCCGGACGGC
Organism: Tsukamurella ocularis; assembly: GCF_965138335.1. Lineage (GTDB taxonomy): Bacteria > Actinomycetota > Actinomycetes > Mycobacteriales > Mycobacteriaceae > Tsukamurella > Tsukamurella ocularis_A. The sequence continues at coordinate 120,698 of NZ_CBCSDV010000002.1, read as the reverse complement.
GTGACCGAGTTCCACACCTGGCAGGAGAAGACCACCGTCTACCACGAGGGCGTCCCCGGGCATCACTTGCAGATCGGGCAGTCGGTGATCGCGCCGCTCAACGTCTTCCGCCAGTTGGCCTCGTTCGTCTCCGGCCACGGCGAGGGTTGGGCCCTCTACGCCGAGCGACTCATGCGCGACCTGGGCTTCCTCGACGACGACGGCGACCTCATGGGCATGCTCGACTCGCAGCGGCTGCGCGCCGCGCGCGTGGTCCTCGACATCGGCGTGCACTGCGGTTTCGAGGCGCCCGCGGAGGTCGGCGGCGGCGATTGGACCTACGACAAGGGCTGGGCGTTCCTCCGCTCGCACGTCGCGATGTCCGACGAGCAGCTGCGCTTCGAGTACCACCGCTACCTGGGCTGGCCGGGGCAGGCGCCGTCGTACTCGGTCGGGCAACGGGTGTGGGAGCAGACCCGCGACGCCTACCTCGCCGCCCACCCCGGATCCACGCTCAAGGACTTCCACCGCGACGCGCTGGCGCTGGGCGGCATGGGCCTGGACACCCTGCGCGACGCGATCGTCTGAGGTCAGCGCGGCACGAGCACCGGGAGCACGGCCCTGCGGATCCCGACGGTGACGGGGAGTTCCTGCAGGTAGTCGCCGTCGGCGTGGACGGGGATGGGACGGTCGGCGCTCACGCGCACCTCCTGGCCGCTGAAGGTCAGGGCCTCCGCCCGCGCGACGTGGGCCCCCGTCTTCGCCTCCCCCATGGCGCTGATGAGCTTGAGCTTGTTCCCGGCGCCGTCGACCGCGAGCACGTCGATGCGGCCGCTGTCGGCCGCGGCGGCCGGCACCATGTGCAGGCCGCTGCCGTACCAGCCGGAGTTGCCGATGACGACCATGTGCACCGGGCCCTCGTGGACGGCACCGTCGACCTCGATCCGGAAGGCGGCGGGCTTCCAGCGGAGCGCGGCGATCGCCGGCGCGAGCCGGTACGCGAGCGGCCCCATCCAGCGCAGCCTGTTGATGAGTTCCGTCGCCACGGAGTCGAGGCCGACGTAGACGTTGCCCACGGCGATCTCGTCGCCGACCGTGAGTACGTCGAGGTCCTTGCGCAGGCCGTCGGTGAGCACGTCGGCGATCGCGGACGGCTCGTCGGGGATCCGCAGGTGGCGGGCCATGTCGTTGCCGCGGCCGGCGGTGACGATGCCCATCGGCGCTCCCGGCACGCGGAGCACGCCGCTGGCGACCTCGCGGATCTGGCCGTCCCCGCCGACCGCGACGGTGAGCGCGCCGGACGCCGCGGCTACCTCCGCGCGCCGGCGGGCGTCGGTGCCCGACGTGGACTCGATGACGTCGGTGGAGACGTCCCGACGGGCGAGCTCCTCGGCGACGGCGGCCCACCGGGTGCGCGCGACCCCGCCGCCGGAGATCGGGTTGAGGACGGCGATGACGTCGGTGGCGGTCACGGGAGCAGGATCCCGGGGTTGAGCACGCCCTGCGGGTCGAGGGCGTCCTTGACCGCGCGCAGCGCGGTCACCTGCACGTCGCCGATCTCCTCCAGGTAGGTGGCGCGATGATCGGTGCCCACGGCGTGGTGATGGGTGATGGACGCGCCCGCGGCGCGGATCGCGGCGTTGGCGGCGGTCTTCGCGGCGCCCCACTGGGCCAGCGGGTCGGGCAGGGCCTTCGCGATCACGGTGAAGTAGAGCGAGGCGCCCGTCGGGTAGACGTGCGAGATGTGGCACAGGACCACGGCGGGGGTGCCCTGCTCGCCGAGCGCCGCGGTGAGCGCGGCGGTCACGTCGGCCTTGAGCCGCTCGACGTTCGACCAGAAGGTCACGGTCTCGAGCGTCTCGACCAGCGCGCCCGCGTCGAGCAGCGGGTCCCGCAGGTACGGGCCGCGGAAGCGCCCGGCCCGCCAGGCCTCACCCGGCTCCGCACCGAGGAACTCCCCGCCCAGCTCGATGAGGCGAGCGGAGACGTAGCCGTCGCGGCAGTCGACGTCGGGCTCATCGCCCTCGAAGCCGACGATCATGAGGCAGCCGCCGACGGCGGCCTGGCCCGCCGCGCCGGGGTTCGCGAGGTTGAGGCCCGTCTCGGCCTCGTCCGACAGGCGCAGCACCGTCGGCCGGACGGAGCTCTGGGCGAGGACGCGCATCGCGGTCGCGCCGGCCGCGAAGTCGGGGAACCGCCAGCCGTAGAACCGGCGGACCGTCGGGACGGGGTGCACCCGGACGCGGACGGCGGTGACCACGCCGAAGGCCCCCTCGGAGCCGAGGAACAGCTGCCGCAGGTCGGGCCCGGCGGCGGACTTGGGGGCCGTGCCGATCTCGGCGACGCCCTGCGGCGTGGCGACGGTGAGCCCGACGACCATCTCGTCGAATCGGCCGTAGCCGATGGACGACTGCCCGGCGGAGCGGGTGACGGCGCACCCGCCGACGGTGGCGCCCTCGTAGGACTGCGGGAAGTGACCGAGTTCGTAGCCCTGCTCGGCGAGGAGGCGCTCCGCCTCGGGCAGTCGGGTGCCGGCGGCCAGTGTGGCGATCTGCGACACGGCGTCGAGCGCGATCAACCCGGTGAGGCCGCGCAGGTCCAGCGCGACGACGGGTCGGGTCCGCTCGGGCGCGAGGCCGCCCGTGACGGAGGTGCCGCCGGCGAACGGGCTGAGCGTGAGGTCCTTCGCGGCGCACACGGCCAGCACGTCGGCGACCTGTTCCGCGGTGGCCGGCACGACCACCGCGTCGGGGGCGTCGGAGGTGTCGCCGGCGCGGTACTTGAGCAGGTCCGGCGTGGAGAAGCCGCGAAGATGGCCGAGCCGGGTAGCGTCGTCGGTGGCGACCGTCACACCGGTCTTCTGCAGCGCCGCGAGGGCCCGGCCGGAGACGCGCGACGGCAGGAGGAAGGGCTGTTCGGGCTCCCCCGGGCCGCCCTCGATGCCCAGCATCGTGAGGGCGCCGAGCACCGAATCGGACAGGTGCATGGGGTTCGCGGGATCCCCCCAGCGGCCGGGCTCGAAGGCGACGACGGGCAGATCCACCTCGGACGAAGTCATGATACATTTGTACACATGATGTCGCAGGATCTCAATCCCCGGGGGTCGTCCCCCCGCGGCCCGGCCAACGCCGTCGACGACGAGCTGATCCTCGACGCCGCGCGGGATCTGATGGCCACCATCGGTATCCGCCGCACGACGATGGCGGACGTCGCCCGCACCGCGCAGGTCTCCCGCGCCACGCTCTACCGGCGTTACCCGAACGTGCAGGCCCTGGCGGCCGCGGTCACCACCCGCGAGTTCGTCGCCGCCCTCTCGTCGATGGGCCTGTTCGACGGTGCCACCGGCCGCGAGACCGTCGCGCGCACCGTCGTGCACGTGACCGCCGCGGCGCGCTCCCATCCCCTGCTGCGCCGCATCGTCGAACTCGACCCCGAGTTCCTCATGCCCTACCTGCTGCACCGCACCGGCCGCACTTCGCGCGCGCAGCTCGAGGCCATCACCGGCGGGATCGCCGCGGGCCAGGCCGACGGCAGCATCCGGAGCGGCGAGCCCGCCGAGCACGCCGCGGTCGTCCTGCAGCTCGCCTGGTCGTCCGCGCTCACCGGACCCGTCTTCACCGAGTCCGCCGACCTGCTCGACGCGCAGCTGTTCGACCTCATCGACCGGTACCTCGCGCCGTGACCGCCGCCCTCGGGACCGTCGACCCCGCCACCCGCCTCTCGGCGGCCCGCCGCGCAGCGGATCTCGCCGCGCTGTCCGCGGACTCGTCGGTCGACGTGCTGGTCATCGGCGGTGGCGTCACGGGCACGGGCGTCGCGCTCGACGCGGCGAGCCGCGGGCTGCGCGTCGCGCTCGTGGAGAAGTACGACCTCGCCTTCGGCACCAGCCGTTGGTCGTCGAAGCTGGTGCACGGCGGCCTGCGCTACCTCGCCTCGGGCGCCGTGGGCATCGCCTACGAGAGCGCCGTGGAGCGCGACGCGCTGATCCGCGTGATCGCGCCGCACCTCACCCGCCCGCTGCCGCAGGTCGTGCCGCTGTTGAGCGACGTCCGGCGCCGCGACGCCGCGCTCACCCGCGTCGGCTTCCTCGCGGGCGACGCGCTGCGGCTCGCCGCCCGCACCCCGTCGTCCGAGCTCGCCCGCTCGCGCCGGATCTCCGCGGCAGAGGTCATCGCCATGGCCCCCACCGTGCGGCGCGCGGGCCTGCGCGGCGGCCTCCTCAACTGGGACGGACAGCTCACCGACGACGCCCGGCTGACCGTGGGCATCGCCCGCACCGCGGCGGGCCACGGCGCGAAGATCCTCACCCACTGCGCCGCCTCCCAGGTCACGGGCACCGCGGCGACCGTCACCGACAAGCTCACCGGCGCCTCGCTGACCGTCCGGGCGAAGGCCGTGATCAACGCGACCGGGGTGTGGTCGGGCACGGTCGACCCTGCGGTCTCGTTGCGGCCCAGCCGCGGAACGCATCTCGTCTTCCGGCAGGAGACCTTCGGCAGCCTCACTGCCGGCCTGACGGTGCCCGTCCCCGGCGCGTTCGGGCGGTACGTCTTCGCGCTGCCGCAGCCGGACGGGCGGGTCTACGTGGGCCTCACCGACGAGGAGGCCGACGGCCCGCTCCCCGACGTTCCGGTGCCCTCGGACCACGAGATCGACTTCCTGCTCACGACGGTGAGCCTGGCCCTCGGCACGCCGCTGACCCGCGACGACGTGGTGGGCACGTTCGCCGGCCTGCGCCCGCTGCTCGATTCCGGCGGCGGCGCGACGGCGGACGTCTCCCGCAAGCACGCGGTGCTCACCCGCGGCGACGGCCTGGTGACGGTCGTCGGCGGCAAGCTCACGACGTACCGGCGGATGGCGGAGGACGCGGTCGACGCCGCGCTGGCCGCGTCGGGCCTGCCGGCCGACCCCTGCGTCACGCGCGAACTCCCCCTGGTGGGCGCCGCCCCGCGGGACGCGCTGCGGCGCGTCGACGCCCCGGAGCGGCTGGTCCGCGCGTTCGGCACCGAGGCGCCCGCGGTGCTCGCGCTCGGCGCTGCGGACCCGGCGCTCGCCGCACCGGTCGCCGCGGGCACCGAGGTCACCGGCGCGGAGCTGGTCTTCGGCGCGCTCGTCGAGGGCGCGATCACCGAGGCCGACCTGCTCGAGCGGCGCACGCGCCTGTCGCTGATCCCGGAGGTGGCCGAGGCCGCCGCGGGTGCCGCGCAGGCCGCCCTCGTGACTCAGTGACGGTGCGCCGGAACGTTCCACGCCGGTAGGCGGTCCGGGTACTCGACCCACGCGGCGGGGCCCTCGGCGACCTCGTCGTCGGTGAGCAGCGCACCGTCGAGCAGGGCGCGCATCCGCTCGGCGTCGAGCCGGACGCCGATGAAGGCCAGCTCCTGCTGCGGCGCACCGTCGACCTGCGACCAGTACGCGGCCGGCTCGATGGTGAGGTTCGGCCCGGCCTGCGACCACACCCCCACGAGGTCGGGACGGCTGGCGATCCAGCAGAAGCCCTTGCTGCGCAGCACCGCGCGGACCTCCGACAGCGCCTCGAGGAGCCGCTGGGGGTGGAACGGGCGGTCGGACCGGTACGTCGTCGACGAGATGCCGTACTCCTCCGTCTCCGGCGTGTGCCCGCCGATCACCTCGTCGTCCCAGCCGGCGACCGAGGACGCGGCGTCGTGGTCGAACAGGCCGGTGCCGATCACCTCGGCGACCGCGATCTCGCCCCGCGGGAGCGCATGCACCCGGGCCCGCGGGTTGAGCCGGCGCACGGTGGCCTCCACGGCGCCCCCGGCCGCCGCGGAGACGAGGTCCAGCTTGCTGATCAGCACGACGTCGGCGAATTCGACCTGATCGATGAGCAGATCGGCGATGGACCGCTCGTCCCCTTCCGCCGCGCCGAGCCCGCGCTGCGCGAGGCTGGTGCCGCGCGCGATCTCGCCGAGGAAGGTGCTGGCGTCGACGACCGTGACCATCGTGTCCAGCGCGGCGAGGTCGCCGAGGCGGCTGCCGTCCTCGAAGGTCCAGTCGAAGGTCGCGGCCACGGGCATCGGCTCGGAGATGCCCGTGGACTCGATGACGAGATGATCGAAACGCGGCTCCCCCTCGGGCGTGCGCTGCCGCGCGATCGCGCCGACGGCGTCGACGAGGTCCTCGCGCAGGGTGCAGCAGATGCACCCGTTGCTGAGCTCGACGAGCTTCTCCTCGGTGCGGTCGAAGCCGCCGAGGTCGACCAGCGCGGCGTCGACGTTGACCTCGCTCATGTCGTTGACGATCACGGCGATGCGCAGGCCGTCGCGGTTCGTCAGGAGGTGGTTGAGCAGCGTGGTCTTGCCGGCGCCGAGGAAGCCGGAGAGGACGGTCACGGGCAGTGGGGCTGGGGCGGTCATGCCACTAATAGTAATCATTTCCATTAGTGGTGTGACCGGTGGGTCGTCAGGCGCCGCCGTAGTGCGCCGACATCGCCGGGAAGTAGTCGGCGAAATCCGGTGCGGCGTCGCCGTTCTCGGCGGCGACGAGCGCGTCGAGGTAGTACTCCCACCCCGGCCCGACCTCGGCGGCGTTCGCCGCGGCGTCGAGATGATGCACGAAGGTCAGCCGGGTGCGGGCACCGTCGCGCTCGACGAGCGCCTCGAGGTTCCACTCGCCGTACTCGTCCTTGGCGTGCACCCCGAGCCTTCGGGGCGGTTCGCACGCGGTGATGGTCATCGGCATCACCGGCGCACCCTCCTCGAAGCCCATGGTCACCCGCACGACGGACCCGACGCCGGGCTCCCCCGTCCAGCCGCCGAACCACCGTGCGGTGCGGTCCGGCTCGGTGATCGAGGCCCAGACGTCGTCGACGCCCGCATCGAAGTACCGCTCGAGTATCAGGTCGCGCCCGCCGTCGGCGGATTCCACGCGTCCCGTCGCCTGCTTCGTCATGCCGTTCCCCGTTCGTGTGTTCCGTCGATCCCGATCCCGCCCGTGCCGCCGGACGGCCGCGCGTTGTCGCGCCGCGCGCGGCGCACCTCGGTGTCCAGCGCGGGCGAGGCGAGCAGGCCGGCGAGCCGTCCGGGGCCGCGCACCCGGGCGAGCCAGTCGTCCACCTCGTCGAGCGCGGCGAGCCGCAGCGCGTACGAGCGCTCCCGGCCGTCCCCGCCCGACGGTCCGCCCTCGACGACGCCCGCGTCGCGGAGCACCCGCAGGTGACGACTGACGGCCGGCCGGCTGATGTCGAACTCGGCGGCGATCTGCCCCGCCGTCATCGGAGCGCCGCTCAGGAGGACCACGATCCGGCGACGGACCGGGTCGGCGATCGCAGCGAAGACGCTCACACCAACAACGTAACGCATCGGTTACGCATTTGTCTAGAAGAGCGACTCCTGCAGGTCCGGCGCGGCGGAGCCGGAAACCAGCGGGGCCCTCGGGGCGCGCTGCGGCGGGCTCGCATACGGATCCTCGAGACGCAGCAGCCCGAACTCCTCGAGCATCGGTGTGACGCGGGCCCGCAGGTGCGTCCGGTAGTCGGCCGAGACGCGGCCGGTGGAGCCGTACAACTGGCGGTAGCGACGCACCAGCATCGGATGGTTCTCCGACAGCCAGCCGAGGAACCAGTCCCGGTACCGCCCCGTCAGGTTCAGCGCCATGACCGACGCGCTCGCGGCCCCCGCGTCCGCGAGCGCGGCGATCAGCGCGCGGAGCGAGGCGGCGTCGTCGGTGAGGTAGGGCACGACCGGCGCGACCATGACGTGACAGTCGAAGCCCGCCTCGGCGATGGCGCGGATCAGCTCCAGGCGCGCCTCGGGCTTCGGCGTCCCCGGTTCGAGCGAGCGCTGCAACTCCGGGTCGAGCAGCGCCAGCGACACCGACAACTGCACCGGCACGCGCGTGGCGGCGGTCGTGAGCAGCGGAAGGTCGCGCCGCAGGAGAGTTCCCTTGGTGAGGATCGAGATCGGCGAGCCCGCGCCCGCCAGCGCCCCGATCACGCCTGGCATCAGCCGGTACCGCCCCTCCGCACGCTGATACGGGTCGGTGTTGGTGCCGAGCGCGACGGGCTCCCCCCGCCAGGACGTCCGCCGCAGCTCCTTCTTGAGCACGGAGACGAGGTTCGTCTTCACCACGATCTGCGAGTCGAAGTCGCCCCCCGCGTCGAAGTCGAGGTACTCGTGGCTCGACCGCGCGAAGCAGTAGGTGCACGCGTGGGTGCACCCCCGATACGGGTTGACGGTCCACGAGAAGGGCATCGCCGAGGACTCGGGCAGCTTGTTCAACGCGCTCTTGCAGAGGACTTCGTGAAAGGTGATGCCCTCGAACTCCGGCGTCGTGACCGTGCGCCCCACGCCCTCGAGGCCGGGCAGCGCACGCACGCCCGAGCCGGCATCACCGAGTAGCTGACCGTCCCATCGCACACCGCTATTCGAACATCTCGTTCGAGTGCAGTCAAGCGTTCGAACACCGCGCGTCTACCAGGGCGGCCGGGCGATCTCGTCCACTTCGTCGGCCGTGAACACCAGCTCCTCGGCGCCACCGACCTCGCGCGCGATCCCCGCCGCGCGGAACAGCGGGCGGTCGCGCATCGGCGTCGACGAGGCCTGCGCGCGCGACTGTTCGGCGAGCACGCGCCCGATGTCGCGCACGTCGGCGCGACGGTTGCGGTCCAGTGCCTCCGCGAGGCGGCGCGTGCCCAGCATCGGCAGCTCGCGGCCACGCACCCGGCCGCGGGCGGGCCCCTCGTACAGGGCGACCGGCAGGCGCACCGTCGTCCTGCCGTGCCGGATCCGCAGCGAGACCTGGGCGAGCCGCGCCACCTCGGCGACCAGGTCGACCTCGTCGGCGTCCATGAGGTTCACCCGCTGCGTGCGCAGCGTCCGCCGGGTGAGCACCCGGTGGTCGAGCACGACCCGCCGCCGCGCGACGCCGAGGTAGCCGCCGAACCCCGGCGCGGCGCCCGCAACGAGGACGGCGGTGCCCCACACCGGCCCGGCGAGGATCAGCACGATCACCGCGACCACGACGGTCACCAGGAGCCCCACGGCCACTGCGCGCCGCACCTTCGGCAGCACCACGCGGGGCGGGATCAGGTCGACATCGACGGCGTCCTCCGCGCTCAGCTCCCGCGGGTCGCGGGCGCCGGGCTCGGCGGGGCTGGACGACACGCGGGCTACCCTGCGCTCTCGGAGCTCTCGGTCACGATCACGTCCACGACGGTATCGATCGGGAGGGCCCGCTGCTCACCCTTCGCCAGATCCTTGACCATCACGACGCCCTGATCGAGCTCCGAATCCCCCAGGATCAGGGCGAATCGGGCACCCGAGCGGTCCGCGGCCTTCATCGCACCCTTCATGGCGCGGTTGCCGTAGGCCATGTCGGAGGCGACGCCCGCCCGCCGCAGGCGGCCCAGGAGCGGCACCATCGCATCGCGCGCGGCGTCGCCGAGGGGTACCCCGAAGGCCACGACGCGGGGTGCCGCCGGGGCGCGCTTGCCCTCCGCGGCGAGGGCGAGGAGCGTGCGGTCGACGCCCAGGCCGAAGCCGACGCCGGTGACGCCCTCGCGGCCGCCGAGCTGCTCGACGAGGCCGTCGTACCGGCCGCCGCCGCCGATGCCCGACTGCGCGCCGAGGCCGTCGTGGACGAACTCGAAACACGTCTTCGTGTAGTAGTCGAGGCCGCGGACCAGGCGCGGGTTCACGACGTAGGGCACGCCCATCGCGTCGAGGTACCCCAGCACCTTCTCGAAGTGCTCCTTCGGCTCCGGCGTGAGGTTGTCGATCATGAGCGGCGCGTCGGCCGTCATCGCCTTGACCTCCGGCCGCTTGTCGTCGAGCACGCGCAGCGGGTTGATCTCCGCGCGCCGGCGGGTCTCCTCGTCGAGGTCCAGCGCGAACAGGAACTCCTGCAGCTTCTCGCGGTACTGCGGGCGGCACGTCGCGTCGCCGAGGCTCGAGACCTCCAGCCGGAAGCCGTCGAGACCGACGCTGCGGTAGGCGCGGTCCGCCACGGCGATCACCTCGGCGTCCAGCGCCGGGTCGTCGACGCCGATCGCCTCCATGCCGACCTGCTGCAGCTGCCGGTAGCGGCCCTCCTGCGGACGCTCGTACCGGAAGAACGGGCCCGCGTAGGCGGCCTTCACCGGCAACTGGCCGCGGTCGAGGCCGTGCTGGAGTACCGCGCGGACGACGCCCGCGGTGCCCTCGGGGCGCAGCGTGACCGAGCGGTCGCCGCGGTCGGCGAAGGTGTACATCTCCTTCGCGACCACGTCCGTCGACTCGCCGACGCCGCGCGCGAAGAGCGTGGTGTCCTCGAAGATCGGCAGCTCGATGTAGCCGTACCCCGCCTCGGCGGTCGCCCGCAGCAGCGCGGTGCGCACGGCGAGGAAGTCGGCGGAGCTGTTCTTCTCCCCCGACGGCACCGGGATGTAGTCGGGAATGCCCTTGGGAGCCTGGAAGCTACCGGCGCTCACAGTCCGAATCGTCCTTTCCGCTCGGCGGGTGTCTCAGTACCCGTGAGCCCCTGCAGGAACGGGTTCGACGCCCGCTCCCGCCCGATGGTGGTGGCCGGGCCGTGCCCGGGCAGGACGACCGTGTCGTCCCGCAGGGGCAGCAGCTTCGCGGCGATCGAGCCCAGCAACTGTTCGTGGCTGCCGCCCGGGAGGTCGGTCCGGCCGATCGAGCCCTGGAACAGCACGTCGCCGTCGAAGGCGACCGTAACGGTCTCGCCCTCGACCGGGGCACCGGCACCGTCGACCGCGGGCGCCTCGACGGTGAAGACGATCGAGCCCGCGGAGTGGCCGGGCGCGTGGTCGACGCCGAAGGTGATCCCGGCGAGGGTGACGGGCTCGCTGTCGACGAGGTCGATGACCTTCTCCGGCTCCACGAAGACCTGGTCGCCGATCATCGCACCGAGCGCGGCGCCGATCCCGACGGCGGGGTCCGCGAGCATCGGGCGGTCGCCCTCGTGGATGTGGACCGGGATGCCGTACTCGTCGGCGAAGGGCTGCGCGGTCCACGTGTGGTCGAGGTGACCGTGCGTAAGCAGGACCGCGACCGGGTTCAGGCGATGCTCGGCCAGCAGCTGCTTGAGGGGCTCGACGGCGTCCTGACCGGGGTCGATGACGACGGCGTCGGCGCCCGGACCCGTCGCCACGACGTAGCAATTGGTCTGGAACACCCCCGCGGGGAATCCGGTGATCAGCATCCGACCATTGTGGCACCAGACCCGGTGACGGCGTCGCTCAGGTTTAGCTGGCAGACTTGGCGATCAGTTGTGCCCGCCGGATGTCGGTAATGAGGAGGTCGTCACACCGTGCCGAGCAATGAAGAGCGCCGCCAGGCAGCCCGCGAGAAGCTGGCGAAGCAGAACGAGCGGCGTGAGGCCGACGCGCGCAAGCGCAAGATCAAGGCGGGTGCCGTCGCCGGCGTCGTCGTGGTCGCGCTCGTCGCCGCCGGCTGTTACATCTGGCTCCCGCAGGGCCCCCGCGCCCCGCTCCGGGTCGGCGCCGAGGACCGGTACAAGTCGCTCCACGTGAACTGCGACTTCACCGATCGCCCGGATCAGGCGACCGCGCTGCGCGAGAACATCACGAAGGCACGAGGACAGATCGCGCAGCAGAAGGCCGGCATGGCCAAGATGCCCGCCGACCAGCAGAAGACCGCGCAGGAGCAGATCGACACCGTCGAGAAGCAGATCGTCGAGGCGGAGAAGTCGCTGCCCGCGCTGGACAAGCTGACCGCCAAGAACAAGGGCGTCACCAAGCCCGATGGCACGGACGTCCCGAACACCGGCACCGCGAAGGGCACCATCACCACCAACGCCGGCGCCATCGGCTTCGAGCTCGACCGCTCGAAGGCGCCGTGCAACGTGCAGACCTTCCTCCGGCTGATCGAGGCGAAGTACTTCGACGGCACGCCCTGCCATCGCGAGGTCGCCAACACGGCGGACCCCAAGGCCGGGACCTCCGACCTGTTCGTGCTCCAGTGCGGTGACCCGACCGGCACCGGCAGCGGCGGCCCGAGCTGGACCTCCCCCGACGAGAAGCCCACCTTCCTCAAGGAGTCGGGCGCGGCCGCGAACCCGATGCAGACGGCCCAGAACGTGGTGTACCCGGCCGGCACGATCGCCGTCGCCAACGCGAACAGCGAGGCCAACCCGATGACGGGCCAGCCCGCGACCAGCAACACCGGCTCGAGCCAGTTCTTCCTGGTGTACAAGGAGACGACGCTGCCCGCCAACTACGCCGTGATCGGCCAGATGGACGACGCCGGACTGACCGTGCTGCAGATGATCGCGAAGAAGGGCATCGCCCCCAAGGACGGCGACCCCGCGCCGAAGCCGGGCGACAAGCCCGTCACCGACGGCAAGCCCAAGGAGCCCGTGAACATCACCACCATGGCGCTCGCCGGCCCGTAGCCGGCGCACGAGGAAGGCCCCCGCTCCGGCGGGGGCCTTCCTTCGTTCCGGGTGGCCGAGCGCCGCGGTCGGGTGACGCGGCCGGGCGGGTCGCGGCTACTGCGCGGAGGTCACGCGGTAGACGTCGTAGACGCCCTCCACGTTGCGCACCACGTTGAGCACGTGCCCGAGGTGTTTCGGGTCGCCCATCTCGAAGGTGAAGCGCGACACCGCGACCCGGTCGCGCGACGTGGTCACCGACGCCGAGAGGATGTTCACCTTCTCGTCGGCGAGCACCTTCGTCACGTCGGAGAGCAGACGGTGCCGGTCGAGCGCCTCCACCTGGATCGCGACCAGGAAGACCGACGACGCCGACGGTGCCCACTTCACGTCCAGGAAGCGCTCCGGCTCCTTGCGGAGCTCGGCGACGTTGGTGCAATCGGTGCGGTGCACGCTCACGCCGCCGCCGCGGGTGACGAACCCGACGATCTCGTCGCCCGGCACCGGGGTGCAGCACTTGGCGAGCTTCGCCAGCACGCCCGGCTGTCCGGTGACGAGCACGCCGACGTCGGTCGTGGCGGTCGGGCCGGAGATCGTCGACGGGGTGCTGCGCTCGGCCAGCTCCTCCGTCGCCTCCTCGATGCCGCCCAACTGCTCCAGCATCCGCTGCACCACCGTGTGCGCGGACACCTGGTGCTCGCCCACGGCCGTGTACAGCGCTGAGACGTCCGCGTAGCGCAGTTCCTTGGCGATGCCCGCCATTGACTCCGCGTTCGTCAGGCGTTGCAGCGGGAGGCCCGAACGGCGCACCTCCTTGGCGATCGCGTCCCGGCCGTTCTCCAGCGCCTCCTCGCGGCGCTCCTTGGCGAACCACTGCCGGATCTTGGCCTTGGCGCGCGGGGAGACCACGAAGGACTGCCAGTCGCGGGACGGGCCGGCGTTCTCGGCCTTGCTCGTGAATACCTCGACGACCTCGCCGTTCTCCAGCTTGCGCTCGAGCGCCACGAGCCGGCCGTTCACGCGGGCACCGATGCAGCGGTGCCCCACCTCGGTGTGCACGGCGTAGGCGAAGTCCACCGGGGTGCTGCCCGCCGGCAGCGTGATCACATCGCCCTTCGGCGTGAAGACGAAGATCTCCTTGACCGCGAGGTCGTAGCGGAGCGACTCCAGGAACTCCCCCGGGTCCGCCGCCTCCCGCTGCCAGTCGAGCAGCTGGCGCATCCACGCCATGTCGTCGACCTCGGCCAGGTCGGAGCCCTTCGCGCCGCCGCCGGCGCGTCCCTTCGTCTCCTTGTAGCGCCAGTGCGCGGCGATGCCGAACTCGGCGGTCCGGTGCATCTCGCGCGTACGGATCTGCACCTCGAGCGGCTTGCCCTCCGGGCCGATCACCGTCGTGTGCAGTGACTGGTACACGCCGTACCGCGGCTGCGCGATGTAGTCCTTGAACCGGCCCGCCATCGGCTGCCACAGGGAGTGCACGGTGCCGACGGCGGCGTAGCAGTCCCGCACCTCGTCGCACAGGATCCGCACGCCGACCAGGTCGTGGATGTCGTCGAAGTCCCGGCCCTTGACGATCATCTTCTGGTAGATCGACCAGTAGTGCTTGGGCCGGCCCTGCACGTCGGCGACGATCCGCTGAGCGGCCAGGGCGCCGTTGATCTCGGCCCGCACGGAGGCGAGGTACGTGTCGCGCGACGGTGCGCGGTCGGCCACCAGCCGCACGATCTCGTCGTACTTCTTCGGGTGCAGAATGGCGAAGGCCAGGTCCTCCAGCTCCCACTTCACCGTCGCCATGCCCAGACGGTGCGCCAGCGGCGCGATCACCTCGAGGGTCTCGCGGGCCTTGCGGGCCTGCTTCTCGGGCGGCAGGAAGCGCATGGTGCGCATGTTGTGCAGGCGGTCGGCGACCTTGATGACCAGCACGCGCGGGTCGCGGGCCATCGCGATGATCATCTTGCGGATGGTCTCCGCCTCGGCCGCGCTGCCGAGGGCCACCTTGTCGAGCTTGGTGACGCCGTCCACGAGGTGCGCCACCTCGGGGCCGAACTCGGCGGTGAGCTGCTCGAGGCTGTACCCCGTGTCCTCGACCGTGTCGTGCAGCAGCGCCGCGACCAGCGTCGTGGTGTCCATGCCGAGCTCGGCGAGGATCGTCGCCACCGCCAGCGGATGCGTGATGTACGGGTCGCCCGACTTGCGCATCTGGCTGGCGTGCCGCTGCTCCGCCACGTCGTAGGCGCGCTCGATGAGCGCGACGTCGGCCTTGGGGTACACCTCGCGGTGGAGCGCCACCAGGGGCTCGAGCACCGGCCGCACGTGGTTGCGCGTGCCCGTCATCCGGCGGGCCAGGCGCGCCCGCACCCGGCGCGTCGTCGACCCCGTGGTCTCCAGGTTGGGCGGGCCCTGCGGCCCCGCCCCGGCGGGTGTGCGCGCGGCGTCGGACCCCTGAGACTGCAGCGACATGGTGCCTCCCCGCCCGGACGACGTGACTGGACTAGGGATTCAGCCTACCGAGATCGCCGAGACCGCGATGGCACCGCCGGTCATTTCCTGCAGACGCGCCCGTCCGCCGAGCGCCCCGAGCTCGAGGACCACCGACACCCGGTCGACGATCGCGCCCGCGCGCTGCAGCAGGGCCACGGCCGCCGAGACGGTTCCGCCGGTGGCGAGAACGTCGTCGACGATGAGGATCCGCTTGCCCTCCAGCGCGATGCCCTCGGCCGGGATCTCCAGTGCGGCGGAACCGTATTCGAGCTGGTACTCCTCGCGCAGCACGGGCGGCGGCAGCTTGCCCGCCTTGCGCACCGCGAGGGTGCCCACGCCGAGGCGCAGCGCCACGCCGGAGCCCAGCAGGAAGCCGCGGGCGTCCAGCCCGGCCACCAGGTCGACGGTGCCGGCCCCGTCCGGCCGGCCGGATTCGCGGCCGGCCGCGGCGAGCGCGTCGATGACCGCCGCGAGGGCGGCACCGTCGGCGAAGACGGGCGTGAGGTCGGCGAAGACGACGCCCGGCTCCGGGAACCCGGCGACGTGCCGCGTGTGCGCGGCGACCGCCGCGCGGGCCGCGTCAGTCACGACGACGGCTGCGCTTGGTCTGCGGGCGGGCGGGCGCCTTGTCGAGGTGCACCGCACCCGCGTCCGTCGCGGCCACCGCATCGGCGGCCTCCCCCGCCTCCGCGCGGGCCCGGCGCGAGCGCACCTTCTCGTTGTGCGCCTTGTACTGCGGGCGCCGCTCCTTGAGCGTGACCAGCAGCGGCGCGGCGAAGAAGACCGACGAGTAGGTGCCGACCACGACGCCCACCAGCTGGATCAGGCCCAGGTCCATGAGCGTGCCCACGCCCAGCAGGCCCGCGGCGACCACCATCAGGGCGATGATCGGGAGCGCCGAGATCACCGTGGTGTTGATCGAGCGCATGAGCGTCTGGTTGATCGCGAGGTTCGCCTGTTCGGCGTAGGTGCGCCTGCTGGTGTTGAGCACGCCGCGCACGTTCTCCTCGACCTTGTCGAAGACGACGACCGTGTCGTAGAGCGAGAAGCCGAGGATCGTGAGCAGGCCGATCACCGTCGCCGGGCTGACCTCGAAGCCGGACCACGCGTACACGCCCGCGGTGACCACCACGTCGAAGAACAGCGACGCGAGCGCGGCGAGCGCCATGTCCCACTCGCGGAAGCGGACCGCGATGTACACCGTGACCAGGACCAGGAAGACCGCGAGCGCCAGGAGGCCGCGCTGCGTGATCTGGTCGCCCCAGGTGGAGCTCACCCCCGAGAAGCTGATGGTGTTCTCGGCCGGCTTCCCGTCCTGCGCGGGCGGGTGGAAGGTCTCGAACAGGGCGTCACGCGCCTGCGTGATCTGGTTGTTGCTGAGCTCGGACAGCGCCACCTGGTAGGTCTGCGCCGCGCCGGTTCCCGCGGTCTGCACGGCCGAGGGCTCGACGCCCGTCGCCTCGCGCACCGTCTCGCGCACCTTGGCGGTGTCGACCTGGGCGCTCCCCACGGGGAACGAGATCTGCGTGCCGCCCTCGAAGTCGATGCTGAACTTGAAGCCGGGGATCAGGATGCCCAGGATGGCGATCACGATGATGACGCCGGTCGCGATGTAGTAGCGGTTGCGCTTGCCGACGATGTCGAAGGCGCCCGTACCGGTGTAGAGCTTGGTGAAGAAGGAGGCCTTCTTCTCGCTCTCGATGCTGGTGTCGGTCATGCGGACGCCTCCCCGGTCCCGGTGGTAGCTGCGGCGCGCTTGCGCTCACGGCCGATGGCGGCCACGGCGCCGAGGCCGTTCATCGACGGCTTGGCGAAGAACTCGGTCTTCGACGCGAAGTACACGAGCGGGTGCGTCACGAGGAAGACGATGACGACGTCGAGGATGGTCGACAGGCCGAGCGTGAACGCGAACCCCTGGACGTCGCCCACGGCCAGCACGTACAGCACGACGGCGGAGAGCAGCGAGACGGCGTTGCCGGTCCAGATGGTGCGGCGGGCGCTGGCCCAGCCGCGCGGCACCGCGGAGCGGAAACTGCGGCCCTCTCTGATCTCGTCCTTGATGCGCTCGAAGTAGACGACGAACGAGTCGGCGGTCATGCCGATGCCGATGATGATGCCGGCGATGCCGGCCAGGTCGAGCGAGTAGCCGATCCACCGGCCCAGCAGCACGAGCAGGCCGTAGAGCAGGGCGACCGACAGCGCCAGCGACAGCGCGACCAGCACGCCGAGCGCGCGGTAGTAGGCCAGCGCGTAGATGAGCACGAGGAACAGGCCGATCGCGCCGGCGATGAGGCCCGCCTTGAGGGACTCGAAGCCGAGCGTCGCGCTCACGGTCTGTGCGGTACCCGGCTTGAAGGACAGCGGCAGCGAGCCGTACTTGAGCACGCCCGCCAGGTCGCCGGCGGTCTGCTGGTTGAAGTCGCCGGTGATCTGGGTCTGGCCGCCGGTGATGGGGCCGTTGATGTTGGGCGCGGTGATGACCTGCGAGTCGAGCACGAAGGCGGCCTGCTTGCCGACGTTCTTCGCGGTGAAGTCCGCCCACACGCGCGAGGCCTCGCCGGTGAACTCGAGGGTCACGACGTACTGGACCTGGTTCTGCGGGATGCCCGAGGAGGCGTTCTTGATCGACTGGCCGTCGATGATCGCCGGGCCCAGCGTGTAGACGGCGCTCGGCTGTCCCGCCTTCCGCTCGTCGGGGCGATCGCAGGTGATCAGGGGCTTCGCCGGGTCGTCGTTGCCGGCCAGCGGATCCGACGGGGCGTTGCAGTTGAGGGACTCGATGGCCTTCTTCTGCACGGCGGGATCGGTCGACTGCCGCGTGGCGCGCGCCTCGTCGATCGCCTTCTTCGCGGCCGCCGGATCGGTCAGGTCGGGCGCGGGCGTGTTGACCGTGGGGGCGGCCTGCGTGGCGAGCACCGGGCGCACCTTGAGCTGGGCCGTCTGGCCGAGGGTCCGGGCCTGGTCACCGTCGGATCCGGGCACCGTGATCACCAGGTTCCGCCCGCTGATCTTGACCTCCGAGCCGGAGACGCCGAGACCGTTGACGCGCTTGTTGATGATGTCGCGCGCCTGCTCCATCTTGTCCGCTTCGGGGGCTTTCCCGTCCGGCGTGACGGCCTGGAGCACGACGGAGGTGCCGCCCTGCAGGTCGATGCCGAGCTTGGGCGTGGGCTCGCGGTCACCGGTGAAGAACACCAGTCCGAAGACCACGAGCAAGATCAGCCCGAAGGCGATGAGGAGCCGCGACTCGGTGCGGTCGCTACTCGATGTTTTCCTGGCCACGGGCGGTTACGACTCCTCGGCGTGGAGAACGCCTCCGGCGGAGCCCGCCGGAGACGTTCGCTGAAGTGGTGACGGTGATGCGGGTCAGCGGTCCTCGGAGCGCTTGTCCAGGTCGATCGGGTCCGCGTCCTCGGTGATGGACTCGATCGACGGGGCGTCGAGCTCCTCCGGGGTCAGCACCTTGGCGATCGCGCGGCGCACCCAGGTCGTGGTGATGCCGGGCGCGATCTCCAGGTCGATGGTGTCCTCGCCGAGGCCGACGACCGTGCCGTACAGGCCCGTGCTGGTCATGACCTTGGTGCCCACGGTGAGGGCGGCCTGCATCTCCATGGTCTCGTTCATCTGCTTCTTCTGCTTCCGGAACTGGAAGAACATGAAGACGAGCATCAGGACGAGCAGCAGGGGCAGGATCAGGTTCGGCATGTTTCTCCTCGGTGGTGTGGCCGGGGGCGCTCCGCGGCCTCGCCGCCCAGGTCTTAGGCAGCACTCGGTGTTCCAGTGTTCCACATCTCGCGCGGGTCAGGCGGGACGGTGCACCACCAGCGGCAACACCACGGCCGCCCCCGCCTCCCGCAACCGGGCCGCGGCGACGGTCACGGCCCAGCCCGTGCCGGACTCGTCGACGACCAGCAGCACCGACCTGCCGCGGACGGCCTCGGCGGCGGGACCGGCGTCGATCGCGTCGAGCCAGTGCGCGGCCTCCTGCGCGCCGGAGGCGTCGCGGCCGGGCGCCGGACCGCGGGGCACCGGCAGGGTCACGCGGTCCAGCCGCCCCACCTCGGCGATGCGGTCGGCGACGGGTTCGACGGGGCTCGCCCGGTCGGTCAGCTGCAAGGAGGCGACCACCTCGGGCCGGGCGCGCCACTGATCGCGCCACCGCGACAACGCGGCGACCGCGGCGTCCCCGAGGTCGGCGATCGCCTGTGGATCGCCGGCGCGCGCGGATCCGACGGTGCCCGTCCATTCCGGGGCGTCCGCGAACACGAGCACCCGGCCGGGCTCGGCCGCGAGGTCCGGCTGGATCCGGCCCTTGCGGCCGGCGGCGCCCCCGGGCCACATCTTGCGCGGCTCGAGCACCTGACTCTGCGACCGCAGTGCGCCCGCGACGGCCCGCGCGGTGTCCGGAGGGACCGGCTCGCCGAGGCCGTCGGGCACGTGCCCGAGACACACCGAGCAGCGGCCGCACGGTGCGGCCTCGGGATCGTCGAGCGACTCCGTGAGCAGCTGCATGAGACAGCGCTCGCCGCGGGTGTAGGCGCGCATGATGTCCGCCTCGCGCCGACGGGTGGCCACGATCCCGTCGTAGTGCGCGCCGTCGTAGTGCCAGGGCGCGCCCGTGGCGCGGTACCCGCCCTCGACGCGTTCCACCGCACCGTCGACGGCGAGTTGCTTGAGCATCAGGTCGATCCGGGTCCGCCGGATGCCGGTGGCGGCCTCGAGGGCGATCGCCGACTGCCCGCCGCCCGTCTCGTCGTCCGCGAGGGCCGCGAGGACGCGGTCCATCTGTTGCGGGTCCGGGATGGTGGCGGTGGCGAAGTAGTCCCACACGCCGGCGTCGGACTCCGAGGGCAGCAGTGCGACGACGGCGTGGTCGATGGCGCGGCCGGCACGGCCGACCTGCTGGTAGTACGAGACCGGCGAGGGCGGCGAGCCGACGTGCACGACGAATCCGAGGTCGGGCTTGTCGAAGCCCATCCCGAGCGCAGAGGTGGCGACGAGGGCCTTGATCTCGTTCGCGCGCAGGGCGTCCTCGAGGCGGGCGCGGGTGTCCGGATCGAGCTTGCCGGTGTAGGCGGCCACCGGGTACCCGGGGCCGTGCACGGCGCGGATCCCGTCGACGAGGCGTTCGGCGTCGGCCACCGTCAGGGCGTAGACGATGCCGGAACCGGGGAGGTCCGGCAGGTGGCGCGCGACCCAGGCGTACCGGGTGATCGGCGCCAGGGCCGGCAGCACGTTGAGCTGCAGCGACCGGCGCGCCAGCGGGCCGCGCAGCACCAGCGTCGCGTCACCGAGTTGGGCGGCGACGTCGTCGGTGACGCGGGCGTTCGCGGTCGCGGTGGTCGCCAGCACCGGCGTCTGCGGGTGCAGCCGGGTGAGCACATCGGAGACGCGGCGGTAGTCGGGCCGGAAGTCGTGTCCCCAGTCCGAGACGGCGTGCGCCTCGTCGATCACCAGCAGCCCGAGGGAGCCCTCGAGCGCGTCCAGGACGCGCCGCCCGAAGGAGGGGTTGGCGAGCCGTTCGGGCGAGACCAGCAGCACGTCGACCTCGCCCGCGGCCAGCGCGGCCTCGATCGTGTTCCACTCCTCGAAGTTCGACGAGTTCAGCGTGGCCGCCCGCAGGCCCGCGCGCTCCGCGGCGGCCACCTGGTCACGCATCAGCGAGAGCAGCGGCGAGACGATGAGAGCGGGGCCGGCCCCCTCGGCCCGCCGCAGCGCGGTGGCCACCCAGTACACCGCGGACTTGCCCCAGCCCGTGGCCTGCACCACCAGCACGCGCGCCGCCGGTTCGAGCAGCGCGGCGACCGCGGTCTCCTGATCCGCGCGCAGCGCGGCCCCGGGCCCCGCGAGCGCCTCGATCACCCGCCGGGCGCGGTCCGCCCGTTCTCCCGTGAGCTGTCGTTCCGTCATCGCCGAGACTCCCCTGATCGGTTGCACCCCGAGGCTAGACGGACCCACCGACACGCGCCCCCACGGCGGTCCTAGCATCGGAGTCGTGAACCCCGTCGCCGCAGCGCTGACCTTCGTCTGGCTCGGAATGATCCTGGCGATCTCGTTCCTCGAGGCGCCGATCAAGTTCCGCGCGCCCGGAATCACCGTCCCGCTCGGCGTGGGCATCGGGCGGCTGGTGTTCCGCGCGCTCAACGCGTGCGAATCGGTGCTCGCCCTCGGCATCGCGATCGCGCTCGCCGTGGGGCCGCACCGCACCGCCACCGTCGCCCTCCTGGCCCTCGCGGCGGCGGACCTCGTGGGCTGCGTCGTGCTGCGCCGCGTCATCGACCGGCGCGTGATCGGCGCGGCCGCCACACACGACATCTCCGACGGCATGCCCCGCAACCACCTCCATCTCGGCTACATCGGCCTCGAGGTGGTCAAGGTGGGGCTGCTGATCGCGCTCGGTGTGGCCGCCCTGGCGTGACGCCCGTTCCCGCGCCTGCACTCCGAGGTCGAGCGCGGCGACGCCGTCCCGCATCGGATCCCCGTGTCCCGGTGCGCGCCGACCGTCGCCTCCGTCACGACCTGCTCCCGGCGGCGACGAGCTCCGCGACGAGCTCGTCGATCAGCGGCCAGTCGCCGTAGCCCGACGCCGGGTTGAGGTGCCCGGCGTCGCCGAGGTCGACGAGCCTGCTCCCCCACGCCTCGGCGAGGCCGGCGGTCACCCGGTACCGGGCCAGCGGGTCGTTCCGGCTGGCGGCGACGACCGACGGGAAGGGCAACCGCCGCCGCGGGATCGGCTCCCACCCGGCCGCGGACAGCTCCGCGGGCCGGGGGTGCGGTTCCGGCCAATCGACCCCGAAGTCGGGCGGCGTCGCGAGCACCGCGCCCACCACCCGGCCGAGCTCGGGCGCACCGTCGGGCAGGGAACGGATCCAGCGCACCGCGGCGAGTACGCCGGCGCTGTGCGCCACCAGGACCACCGGGCCGTCGACCGCCGCGACGGTCTCCCCCACCAGCCGGGTCCGCTCGTCGATCGAGTGCCGGTCGGCCTCGGCCGGGAAGGGCACCGTGACCGCCGCGTCGGTGCGGGCGGCGTACAGCTCCTGCCAGTGCGACGGTGCGCTCCCCCGCAGGCCCGGCACGATGACGGGCACGGGCCCGGTCACCGCGCCGGCTCCGCGTCGAGGGCCTGCAGCTTGGCGAGACCGCGCGGGTGCAGCCGCTTGCCGAGGACCATGAACAGCACCGCCGGGACGTAGACGAGCGGGGCGAGCTGCAGCGCGCCCAGGAGGCCGAGCCGGTCCGCGAGCGCGCCGATGAGGATCGGCGCCAGAGCGAGACCGAGCAGGTTGTTCGCCAGCGTGAGCGTGCCCATCGCGGAGGCCTGCACCGAGCGGTGGGTCAGGGACGCGACCATCGCGGCCGCCGTCCCCGAGCTGCCCGCGGCGAAGAACGCGCCGATACCGAGCAGCACCAGTTGCGCAGTGCCCGTAGGCATCCGGAAGGCGATCATGAGGGCGACGAAGGCGATCGCGCAGTAGGCGATGCCCGCCGTCCACTTCCGCGTCCCGTCGCCCAGGCTGTACCGGTCGGCGAGGAAACCGCACACGATCATTCCGGAGCCCACCAGCAGCACGAACATCGCCGCCGCGCCGCCCGCCTTGTCGACCGAGAGGTGGTAGGCCTCCTTGAAGTACGTCGGCAACCAGGTCAGCATGACCGCGGCCATGAACATCTGCAGGCCGCTGCCGATGTAGGCGCACACGACCGGCGAGTTCGTGAACAGGCTCGACAGCGGGGCACGGGCCACGCGGATCGGCTCCGCGTTCTCCCACGACGGTGCCGCGCCGGCCTCGTCGACCTGGTTCCGCTTGACGCGGGCCTCGGTGACCACGAACTTGAACACGGCGACCAGCAGCAGGCCGAGCACCGCCATCGCTCCGAGCGACCAGCGCCAGCCGAAGTGGACGGCGATGAGGCCGCCGACACCGGTTCCGACCATGGTCCCGAACGAGCCGCCGGCCATGAAGGACGCCGACAGCGCGGCGTGCACGCGTGGCGCGAACAGGCTGAGCACCAGCGCGATTCCGACGCTGCCGTACGCGGCCTCGCCGACGCCGACCACGAACCGGGCGGCGAGCAGCTGCTCGTAGTTCTGCGCGAAGGCGCAGGCCAGCGTGGCGACGGACCACAGCACCGCCATGACGACGAGGCTGCGGACGCGCCCGAGGCGGTCGGCGAGGATCGACACGGGCAGCGTCAGCACGCCGACCATGAGCGCCACCACCGAGATCAACGAGCCCTGCTGGGCCTTGTCGAGATGCAGTTCCTGTCCGAGCGGGACGAAGACCGCGGCGAGCACCTGGCGGGACATGTAGTCCGAGAGGAGAAGTGCGAATGCGAGCGCGAAGACGACCCACGGGTAGATCCGCCGGCGGGACCGCACTGGTCCCGCCGGCGTACCGTCGGCGCCTGAGATGTCACCCGTGCGGGTGGTCATGAGGGCCATTGTCATTCATCCGTTCAGGCGTGCTGGGTGAATCCGAGCTGGCCGGCCTGCCGATTGGGCGCGTAGCCGAGCTTGGCGAGGGTCTCGTCGACCGAGGCGTACTGCTCGCCGATCCGGTAGATGTCGCGGGCCTCCTTGCCGGTGGCGACGTCGCGGCCGAGCTCGTGGCTGATCCGCACGAGCTGCTTGACCTGGTCGACGGACGTGATCTTCTCTCCGGGCCGGCCCCAGATGGTGTCCTCGTTGCCGCAGCGGGTGTGCAGGCCCATCGCGATGGCCATGGTGTTGACGGGCAGCACCGAGCGCATGAGGGTCTCGAGGGTGAGGATCGCGCCGTCGGGCACGCGGCTGATGAAGTTCATGATGTTGTACGGGTTCGGGCCGTCGAAGCCGCCGCCGATGCCGACCCAGGTGAGGTTGAGCGGGCCCATGTACTTGCCGCGACGGATCAGGCGCTCCACGGTCTCCAGCTGCGGGATCGAGCTGAGCTGGAAGTGCGGCTGGATACCGTTGGCGGTCAGGCGGCGCAGGTGCTCCTCGACCCACTCGGGGCCGGCGGGCACCGTCATCTCCCGGTAGGTGTCGTACAGCTCGGGTCGCTGCATGGAGGTGCCGGCGATGTCGTCGTCGGTCATCAGCTCCATGATGTTCATCTGGCTGGTGTTGATGGCGATGGTGACCTGGTCGGGCTTCGGGTCGAGCTCGGCCAGCATGTGCCGGGTGTCGTCGGAGAGCCACTTGGCGTCGGCGCCGTCGCCCTCGGGGGCGAACGAGATCGAGCCGCCGACCTGCAGGATCATGTCCGGCACGGCCTCGCGCAGGCCGGAGAGCAGCTCGTTGAACTTGCTCAGGCGCTTGGAGCCGTGGCCGTCCTCCTCGCGGACGTGGATGTGCAGGACGGTGGCGCCGGCCTCGTAGCAGTCGACGGCCTGCTGGACGTGCTGCTCCATGGTGAGCGGCAGGTCCTCGCGGAAGTCGTCGAGCTCCCATTCGGGGCCGTAGGGCGCGACGGTGATGACCTGCTTCTCCTGGACCTCGGGGAACAGGGCGTCGTCGTGGAAGTGCATGATGGTTCTCCTCGTGAATGGTTGTGGGGCGGAATGTTTCGGGGGGTCAGTACGGGCGGTCGCCGACGATGCCGGCGCGTTCCATCCGGCGCACGGCCGGCCAGTAGTCCTGCACGGCGTAGTGCTGGGTGCAGCGGTTGTCCCAGATCGCGAAGCTGTCCGGGGTCCAGCGCCAGCGCACCTGGAACTCGGGCACGGCGGCCTGGCGCTGCAAGTACTGCAGGAGCTCGCCCGCGCCGGGCGCGTAGTCGAAGCCGAAGCGGATGTTCGCGTCGTTGTGGAAGTTCGTCAGGTGGGTCGCGAAGGCGTTGACGAACAGGATCTTCTCGCCGGTCTCGGGGTGCGTGCGGACCACGGGGTGCTCGGCGTCGGGGAACTTCGCGTGCAGTGCGTGCCGCTGCTCGACCGGCAGGCGCGCACCGAAACTCGCCTCGATCGAGTGCCGGGCGCGCAGGCCCGCGATCCGCGTCTTCACGTCCTCGGGCAGGGCGTTGTAGGCCGCGACCATGTCGACCCAGATGGTGTCACCGCCCACCTCGGGCCCCTCGACACAGCGCAGGACAGACCCGAAGGGCGGGCACTCGCGCCACGTGGCATCGCAGTGGAAGGCGTTCTCGTACGCTTCGCGGTCGCTGTCGAGGTCCTTGTAGATGCGGACGAGGCCGGGGTGTTCGGGGTCGCTGCCGAGCACCGGGTGGTCCTCGAGATCGCCGAAGCGCCGGGCGAGGGCGACGTGATCGGCGCGGCTGATCGGCTGGTCGCGGACGAACAGCACCTTGTGCTCGAGGAGCAGGGCACGCAGTTCGGCGAAGAGGTCGTCGTCGTGGGCGGCATCGGCGAGGTCGACGCCGGTGAGTTCCGCGCCGATGTGGGCGGTGAGGCGATCGGCGCGGATGCGCCGTGCGGTGATGGTCATGACGGGGCCTGGATTCTCGTTCTCGGTGTGCGGGTTCAGGGAAGTCGGGTTCAGGGCAGGAGGATCGATGATCCGGTGAGAGCCCCGGATTCGAGCTCCTTGTGGGCACGGGCGGCGTCGGCCAGCGGGTAGGTCTGCCCCACCGGGACGGTGATGCGGCCGGCGGCGATGTGTCCGAACAGCTCGCCGGCGAGCTCCGCCCGCTCGGCGGGGTCGGCGATGTAGTCGGCGAGGCCGGGCCGGGTGACGAACAGCGAGCCCTTGATCGCGAGCTGCATCGGATCGATCGGCGGGATCGGACCCGACGAGGTGCCGAAGCAGACGAGCAGGCCGCGCTTGGCGAGGCTGTTCATCGAAGCCTCGACGGTGGCCGCGCCGATGCTGTCGAGCACGACCGGAACGCCGACGCCGCCGGTGAGCTCGCGGACGCGCTGTGCGGTGTCCTCGCGGCGGTAGTAGATGATGTGGTCCACGCCGTGTGCGCGGGCGACCGCCGCCTTCTCCTCGGTGGAGACGGTGCCGATCACGGTGAGCCCGAGCAGTTTCGCCCACTGCGCGACGATGAGCCCGACGCCGCCGGCCGCGGCGTGCAGGAGGATCGTGTCGCCCGGACGGTAGTCGTGGATCCGGCGCATCAGGTACGCGGCCGTGAGCCCCCGCATGGTGCAGGCGGCGGCGGTCGCGAAGTCCACCCCGTCGGGCAGATGGATGAGATGCCGCGCCGGGAGCACGAACTCGGTGCTGTACGCGCCGAGCGGGCTGCCGGTGTAGGTGTAGGTCACGCGGTCGCCGGGAGCGAAACCCTCGACGCCCGGGCCCACCTCCTCGATCACGCCCGACGCCTCGACGCCCATGCCGTTGGGCAGGGGCACCGGGTACAGGCCGGTGCGGTAGTAGATGTCGGCGAAGTTCAGGCCGATGGCGTGGTGCCGCACGCGCACCTCGCCGGCACCGGGCGCGCCGACCTCGATGTCTTCGAGCTGCAGCACGTCGGGTCCGCCGGTCTCGTGGAAGCGGATCGCGTTCGCCATGTCGTGGTTCCTCTCGCCGGAGCGGTTCTCGGGATGTGATGCAGATGACAGTACGAGCGGAATTCGACGTAGTCTGTTCCCTACGGGACGGATGACTATTCATATCGAGACTCGGAGGTGACGGTGGTCACAGCGAAGCGACCCCTGGCGCGCTATGCGTCGCTGGCCAACTTCTCCGAGCTCACGCACACCCTGGGCGCGGATCCCCGCCTGCTGCTCCGCGCGAGCGGGCTCGACCCCAGCGGCGTCACGATCCAGGACCGGTGGGTGCCCGCGGATGCCGTCAACGACCTGCTCGAACGCACCGCAACGGTCACCGGCCGCGACGACCTGGGGCTGCGCCTCGCGGAGTTGCGGCGCCTGTCGCACCTCGGCCCGCTGAGCCTGGTGCTGCGCGAGGAGCCCGATGTCCGCAGCGCGCTGCAGGTCCTGATCCGGCACGAACGGATGTACAACGAGGCGCTGCACACCCGGTTGTCGGTCGCCGACGGGATCGCCACGGTGCGCGTCGAACTCGACCTCGAGCGCCCCGCGCCCGACCGGCAGGCCGTCGACCTCGCCGTCGGCGTGGTCTACGGCGTGCTGCGCGAGCTGCTCGGCCGCGACTGGACGCCGCTGTCGGTGTCCTTCGGCCATCCCCCGCCGGTGCGGGTCGAGACCGCGCGCCGGATGTTCGGCGGCGCCCTGCACTTCGATGCCGATCACAACGGGATACGCCTCCCCGCCGGCGATCTCGACCGCGCGACCGCGACCTCGGACCCGCAGCTGCGGGAGTACACCCGCAGGTTCCTCGACGGCGACGACGATCGTGGACGGGACGCGACGGCGCGCATCCGCGAGCTCGTCGACCTGCTGCTCCCCACCGGCCGCTGTTCCGCCGAGCAGGTGGCACGCAGCCTCGGTGTGGACCGGCGCACCGTCCACCGACGACTCGCCGCCGAGGGCACCACCTTCACCGAGGTCGTCGACGACACGCGCGCCGGACTGGCGCGGCACCTCGTGGCGGGCCGGACCTACTCCTTCGCCGAGATCGCCGGGATCCTGGCGTTCTCGAGTCCGTCGAACTTCTCGCGCTGGTTCCGCGGACGGTTCGGCACCACGCCCCGGCAGTGGCGTACTGCCGCAGGCACGGCCGCGGGCACGGCCGCGGGCACGGCCGCGGGCACGGCCGCCACGGCCGACGACGGTTAGCGGCCCGCGGCAGGGTTCCCAGCCATCCCACAGTCGTACCGCAGGGACGCGGCAGCGCGGCGCACGAGGGTCGTCCTCATGACAACCGAGATCGCACCCGACCCGATGGTCACGGCAGCGCAGGAACGGCTCGTACGGGCGGAGACCGCCCCCGTCCTCGACATCGTGATCCCCGTCTACAACGAGGCCCACACGATCGCGCACTGCGTGGAGACGCTCCGCGCGCACCTCGACGACTCACTCGCCATCCCGGCGCGGATCACCATCGCCGACAACGCCAGCACCGACGACACCCTCCGCGTGGCGCATTCGCTCGCCGCCGCGATCGACGGCGTGCGCGTGGTGCACCTGGACGCGAAGGGCCGTGGCCGCGCGCTGCGCCGGGTGTGGGCGCAGTCCGATGCCCGCGTCCTGGTGTACATGGACGTCGACCTCTCGACCGATCTCAGGGCCCTGCACCCGCTGGTCGCGCCGCTGCTCTCGGGCCACAGCGATCTCGCGATCGGCACCCGCCTCGGGCGCGGCGCGAACGTGGTGCGCGGACCGAAGCGCGAGGTGATCTCCCGGGGTTACAACCTGCTGCTGCACACCGCGCTCCGGGTGCGGTTCTCCGACGCCCAGTGCGGCTTCAAGGCGATCCGCACCGACGTCGCGCGCGAGCTGCTGCCGCTGGTCGAGGACGGCGAGTGGTTCTTCGACACCGAGCTGTTGGTGCTCGCCGAGCGCGCCGGTCTGCGCATCCACGAGGTCCCCGTCGACTGGACCGACGACCCCGACAGCCGCGTCGACATCGTCGACACGGTCAAGAAGGACCTCAGGGGCGTGATCCGGGTCGGGCGCGCGCTCGGCCGGGGCGCGCTCCCCCTCGACGAGGTGCGGCGCGCCCTCGGCCGCGAGGAGCCGCAGCTCGCGGGCGTGCCGCGCAACATGGTGGGCCAGCTCGCCCGGTTCGCCGCCGTCGGGGTGGCGAGCACCGTCGCGTATGCGATCCTCTACCTCCTGCTGCACCCGGTGATCGGGGCGCAGGGCGCGAACTTCGCCGCCCTGCTGATCACCGCGGTCGGCAACATCGCCGCCAACCGCTCCTTCACCTTCGGCGTGCGGGGCCGGGCGGGCGCCGCCCGGCACCACCTGCAGGGCCTGGTGGTCTTCCTCCTCACCTGGGCGCTGACGTCGGGCAGCCTCACGGCCCTCGCCCACCTCGCCCCGGACGCCGGGCGCGGGCTCCAGCTCGCCGTGCTGGTGATCGCGAACCTCGTGGCGACGATCACCCGGTTCCTGGGGCTGCGCCTGATCTTCCGCTCCACCGGCGCCGCGCAGGCGGACGCCCGGTGACACCTCTTCGCGAACGCGTCGCGGTCGCCGTCCTCGTGGTGGGGACGGCGGCCGCGTACATCTGGGCCCTCGGCCGGGCCGGCTGGGCCAACGCCTTCTACTCCGCCGCCGTCCAGGCCGGCACCGTGAGCTGGAAGGCGATGTTCTTCGGCAGCTCGGACGGCGCGAACTCCATCACCGTCGACAAGCCGCCCGCCTCGCTGTGGGTGATGGAGGTGTCCACGCGCATCTTCGGCGTGAACACCTGGGCGATGCTCGTCCCGCAGGCCCTCCTCGGGGTGGCCTCGGTCGCACTCCTGTACGCGACGGTGCGCCGCCGGTTCGGCCCCGGCGCCGGGCTGCTCGCCGGTCTGCTCCTCGCCGTCACGCCGGTGGCGGCCATGATGTTCCGGTTCAACAACCCGGACGCCCTGCTGGTGCTGCTCATGATCGCCGCGACGTGGGCGATGCTGCGTGCCGTCGAGGACGGCCGGTGGCGGTGGCTGATCGCGTGCGGCGCCTTCGTGGGCCTGGGCTTCCTCACCAAGCAGCTCGCCGTGATGCTCATCGTCCCCGGCCTGGCGCTGACCTACCTGGTCGCGGGTCCGCCGAAGCTCGGCACGCGCGTCGCGCAGCTGTTCGCCGCGGGCGCCGCGATGGTCGTCGCGGCGGGGTGGTGGCTGCTCACCGTCGAATTGTGGCCCGCATCATCGAGGCCGTGGATCGGCGGTTCGCAGAACGACTCCATCCTCGAGCTCACGCTCGGCTACAACGGACTCGGCCGGCTCAACGGCGACGAGAAGGGCAGCGTCGGCCCCGGCCGCGGCGGCATCGAGATGCCCTCGGGGTTCGAGCTGCCTTCGGGGATGGAGATGCCCGGCCACCGCGGCGGCGGGATGTTCGGCGACGCCGGCGTCCTGCGGATGTTCGAGCCCGCGCAGGCCGGGCAGATCGCCTGGCTGCTGCCCGCGGCACTGATCGCGATCGTCCTGGTGCTGATCCTGCGCGGACGTTCCCCGCGCACGGACGGTGATCGCGCCGCCGTGATCGCCTGGGGCGGATGGCTGCTCGTCACCGGGATCACGTTCAGTTTCATGGCCGGCATCTTCCATGCGTACTACACCGTGGCGCTGGCGCCCGCGATCGCGGCGCTGGTCGCGATCGGCACGGTCGTCGGATGGCGCGCCCGCGACCGAGCGTGGGTGCGCGTGGTCGCCGCCCTCGCCGTCGCTGCTACCGGGGCGACGGCCTGGTACATCCTGGACCTGACGCCCGACTGGAACCCGTGGCTGCGCTGGGCGATCGCCGCGGCGGCAGGAGTCTCAACGGCGGCGATCCTCGCCACGTCGCTCCCGGCGGTCGGCCGCGCGCCGCGCCTGGCCGGAGTCATCGCCGCGACGGCGCTGTTCGCCGCCATCGCCGGGCAGGTGGCCTTCACCGCGGAGACCATCGCCGCGCCGCGGCAGGGCGCCATCGTCTCGGCGGGACCGTCGAGCGGCCACGGGTTCGGCCCGGGCGGGGCCCGCCCGATGGAGCGGCACGGCACTGGTTTGGGCGGCCCGGCCGGCGGTGCGCGGCCCGACGGTGCCCGCACCGGCTCGCCCGGCGGGGACGAGCGCAGGGGCGGCGGACCGTCGTTCCTGATGGGCAGCACGGCGGGCCCCGAGGTGACCGCGCTCCTGCTCGCGGATGCGGACCGCTACACGTGGGTCGCGGCGACGGTCGGCGCGAACGCCGCCGCCGGCTACCAACTCGCCACGGAGCGGCCCGTGATGCCGATCGGCGGCTTCAACGGCACCGATCCCTCCCCCACGCTCGCGCAGTTCCAGCAGTACGTGCGCGACGGCAGGATCCACTACTTCCTCGCCGAATCAGGCAGCGGATTCGGTGGATTCGGCGGTTCCGGCACCGCGTCGGAGATCCGCGCCTGGGTCGAGAAGAGCTTCTCCGCGCGGACCGTCGACGGGGTCACCGTCTACGACCTCACGGCGCCGAAGGGGTGATCAGTCGCGGCGCCCGGCCCAGCTGTCGGGCCGGGTGCCGTCGACGTCGGTGACGCCGTACTCGGCGGCGAGCTCCGCGGAACTGGCGGACCGCTGGTTCCAGCGGCCGCGGCCGGGGTCCGCCGCGAGGGCGGCGATCCCCCGGCCGATGTAGCGGGGCGACTCGGAGTAGGCGAATCCCGGGGGTGCCGTGGGGCGTTCGGGACGCTCGGTGAGCGCGGCCCGCCAGTCGTCCTCAGTGACCCCGTACGCGTCGAGCATCATCTCGGAGCGCAGCCAGCCCGGCGTGACGGCGACGGCGACCGCTCCGTGCTCCGCGAGCTCGTGCCCCTGGGAGAACGCGAGTCGGTTGATCGAGGCCTTGGCGAGGTCGTAGAAGACCGAGATCCGGTAGGTCTCGGCGTTGAAGTCGGCCGTGCCGTCGGTGATCTCGGCGAGCAGGCCGCCCGGCCGCTCGATGAGCAGCGGCGCGAGGAAGTGCGCGGTGATGAGGTGGGTGTCGACGGCGAGTCTGAGCAGGCGCAGCCCGGCGTCGAGGTCCTGTTCCCAGAGCGGGGTGTTCCAGGTGGATGGCGGCCCTTTGAGCAGCTCGCCGCCCCAGATGTCGTTGACCAGAACGTCGATCCGCCCGTACTCTGCGCGGAGCCGGCCGGCGAGGCGCGCGACCTGGTCGGGGTCGAGGTGGTCGACCTGCGCGGCGACACCGGTGCCGCCGAGGGCGTCCACGAGTTCCGCGGTGCCCTCGATGGTCTCGGGCCGCGGGTAGTCGGAGGCGATCGCGGGATCACCGTCGCGGCTGCTCCGTCCGGTGCACACGACCGTGGCGCCCTGCTCCGCGAGACCGGCGGCGATGCCGCGCCCGGCGCCGCGCGTCGCCCCCGCGACGACCGCCACGCGGCCGCGCAGTCCTGTCCCGACCGGGTCCACCCCTCCTGTCTACCCCGCGGGCCGGGAGCCCGCAGCATGCGGCGGGGCCGGGCTCAGAACAGGCGCTCGTCGGGGTCGAAATCCCCGCGGACCTCGATGCCGGAGGCGAGGGCGCCCGCGGGCGGCTCGAGCCCGAGATGATGCCACGCCGCCATCGTCGCCACGCGGCCGCGCGGCGTACGGGCGAGCATCCCGGCACGCACGAGAAAGGGCTCGCACACCTCCTCCACGGTGCCCGGCTCCTCCCCGACGGCCACGGCCAGCGTCGAGACGCCGACGGGGCCGCCGCCGAAACTGCGGATCAGCGCCCCGAGCACGGCACGATCGAGCCGGTCGAGGCCGAGCTCGTCCACGTCGTACACCTTGAGCGCCCCGCGCGCGACGTCGACGGTGACGGTCCCATCTGCCCGGACGTCCGCGAAATCGCGGACGCGCCGCAGCAGGCGGTTGGCGATGCGGGGCGTGCCCCGGCTGCGGCTCCCGATCTCCGCGGCCGCCTCGCGGTCGATCGTGATGCCGAGGATCTTCGCGCTGCGCTCGATGACCTGGACCAGATCGTCGGTCTCGTAGAAGTCCATGTGCGCGGTGAAGCCGAACCGGTCGCGCAGCGGACCCGTGAGCGCACCGGACCGAGTGGTCGCGCCGACCAGGGTGAACGGGGCCACGTCGAGCGGGATGGAGGTGGCGCCGGGCCCCTTGCCGACCACCACGTCGACCCGGAAGTCCTCCATCGCGAGGTAGAGCATCTCCTCGGCGGGACGGGCCATGCGGTGGATCTCGTCGATGAACAGCACGTCGCCCTCGACGAGGTTCGACAGCATCGCCGCCAGGTCGCCGGCACGTTCCAGGGCGGGCCCAGAGGTGACGCGCAGGGCGGTGCCGAGCTCCCCGGCGATGATCATCGCGAGGCTGGTCTTGCCGAGGCCGGGCGGGCCGGAGAGCAGGATGTGGTCCGGGGTGCCGCCGCGGAGCTTCGCGCCGTGCAGGACGAGTTGCAACTGTTCGCGGACCTTCGGCTGCCCGATGAACTCGTCCAGCGACTTCGGCCGGAGGGATTCGGTGTCGTCGCCCGAGAGCGCCGCGGGGCCCATGATGCCCTCGGCCTCGTCGAACTCGCTGCCCAGCTCGTCGTCGTAGTGCACGTCAGCCGCGTCCCAGTGACTTCAGCGCATCGCGCAGGAGTTCGGAGACCGACTTGTCGGGCCCGGCCTCGACCGCGGCCGCGACGGCCGGCTCGGCCTGCTTCGGCGTGAAACCGAGCCCCTCCAGGGCGTCCAGGAGCTGCTGCGAGACGCCGCCCGCGGGCACCGTCGACCCCGCCGCGCCGGAGGCGTCCGACGGTGCCGCGCTCACCTTGTCCTTGAGCTCCACGTGGATCCGCTCGGCGACCCGTTTGCCGATGCCGGGGATCAGGCACAGCGTCTTGATGTCGCCGGAGGCGATGGCGACCTGCATCTGCGCGGGTTCGAGCACCGCGATGGCGGCCATCGCGAGCCGCGGCCCCACCCCCTGCACGGTCTGCAGGAGATGGAAGAGCTCCTGCTGCGACGCGTCGGTGAAGCCGTACAGCGTCTGCGAGTCCTCGCGCACCACCATGGAGGTGAGCAGAAAGCCCTCGGACCCGCGGGTGAGGGCGCCCGCCGTGGCGGGAGCGACCAGCACCTTGTAGCCCACACCGGCGCACTCGACCACCACGTGGTCGAGCCCGATGTGCCGTACCTCGCCGCGCAGCGACGCGATCATCGCACTCCTCCCGTGACCTTCTTCGCCGCGCGGCGCTGTGCCGCCAGCCGCTGTTCGAAAACCTTCTTCTGTTCCGCCGCACGACGTTCCGCCTCGGCCATGCGCGCGATCATCGGCGCGCGCCAGCTGTGACAGACCGCGAGGGCGAGCGCGTCGGCCGCGTCGGCGGGCTCCGGCGCCTTCTGCAGGCCCAGGATCCTGGTGATCATCGCCGTCACCTGCGCCTTGCCCGCGTTGCCGTTGCCGGTGACCGCGGCCTTGACCTCCGACGGAGTGTGGAAGTGCACGTCGATACCGCGGCGGGCGGCGGCCAGCGCGACCACCCCGCCCGCCTGGGCGGTGCCCATCGCCGTGGAGACGTTGTGCTGCGCGAAGACCCGCTCGACCGCGATGACGTCGGGCTCGTGGGTGTCCATCCAGAACTCGGCGGCGGTCCACACGGCGAGCAGCCGCTCCGCGAGCGGCATCGTCGCCGGTGTGCGTACCACGTCGACGTCGAGCGCCGTGACCTTGCGCCCCGCCCCGGTCTCGACCACCGACAGGCCGCAGCGCGTGAGCCCGGGGTCCACCCCCATCACCCGCATCGCCGTACCTCCGCGCACCGTCGAACAGTCAAACCTTTGTTCGAGAGCATACCCGCACGCGTCATCGCCGGGCGGCAGCGACGCGCCTGGCTACTCGCAGATGACCGTGGGCACCGGGTCGTACTTGACGGTGCGGGTGTGGCGGGAGATGACGTCACCGGTCTTGACGTCGGTGATCGTGCGGGTGTTGCTGGTGGTGAAGCCGGGCTGGCCGGTGCTGGCGACGCAGTGCGGGCCCTTCGCGAGCCGGATGGTCGACGGCTGCGTCGGCAGGCTCCGCGAGCCGGTGCTCGACGCCACCTCACGGGTCTTGGTGCTCCACATCCGCACCGACACCGACGACGAGCCGGCGCTGGACTCGATGACGATGCCGTAGGGGGTGTCGTTCCGGAACTGCAGGTCGATCGCGCCCTCGAAGACGGTGGCCTCGCGCGCCTCGGGGTAACGGGAGATGTAGTAACTGTGCTCCGTGTGCCCCGCGTCCTCGAGCCCGGCGAAGTAGGCGGCGTTGTAGAGCGTGGTGGCGAACTGCGAGATGCCGCCGCCGACGGCCTTATCGGGGCGGCCGTTGTTGATGATCCCGGACTCCACGTAGCCCTGGGCGGTGCCGCGGGGGCCGGTGTAGCCGTTGAGCGAGAAGGTCTCGCCGGGCAGCACGACGGCGCCGTTCACCTGCTGCGCGACCCGGCGGATGTTCACGCCCGAGGCGTCGCTGAAGCCACCGGTGGAGAACTCACTGACCACTTCCCGCACGCCGAGCTCCTTGGCCTTCGCGGTGGAGACCTTCGGCTCGACGGCCTTGAACTGCGCGGTCGCGGTGCGGCCCTGCGGCGACTGCTCGGTGACGGCCTTGGTGACCGCGTCGAGCGTCGGGTCCCAGACGACCTCGCGGCCGGGGACGGCCTCGGTCACCGTGGGGGTGCCGCCCGAGAGGTCGAAGCCCGCGTCCTTGGGCTTGGCGACGGCGGACTCGAGTCGCGTGCCGAGCACCTTCTTCGCGGCCTCGCGGTCGACGGTGGGCGCGAGATTGCCGGCACCGTCGGGCCGGAAGGAGAGGAACGTGCCGATGTCGGTCCCCGAGACGCGGCCGACGGTGCCCGCGGCCACCTGCCCGGCGGCCTCGCGGCGCAGCACGACGTCGGACGCGACGGCCTGCGCCGCCGCCCCCGTCGCGACGGCGCGGACCACGTCGACCGAGACGGTGGGCCGCACGGCCTCCGTCGGGACGGTGATGTCGGTGGAGTCGGGCCACGCGGCGGCGACGACCTCGGCGGCCTTGGCCGGATCGATCTTGTCGCCGGCCTTGGGCTCGACGGCCACCGGTCTGCCGCCCCGGTAGATCACGGCGCCGTCGCCGGCCTCCGACGTCAGGGCGCCGGCGGCCTTCGCGATCGCGGCGTCGAAGACCTGCCGGTTCAGCGTGGACGCGGGGTGCACGTGCCGGTCGCTGACCAGGCCGAGCAGATCCCGCAGCGGCGAGCGCTCGTCGATCGCGCGCTGCACCGTGCCCGGCACGTCCATGACCAGGCCGAGCTGGGCGGGCTGGAGCCGGACCTCCCCCTTGTCGGTGCGGAGCGTGATCGGCTCCGTGTTCACCCGCTTCGCGGCACCGTCGAGGCGATGCGTCGCGTCGTCGCGCCCCAGCGCACCGAAGTCCACCCCCACCGCCGTGGCACCGTGCACCGTCTCGGCGCGCCCGGATTCCCAGACCGCCGCACCGCCCGCGCCCAGAAGCAGGGCCGCCACCAGGGCCAGGGCCGGGGCACGGCGCAGCGCCGTTCGGGTGCGAGTCACAACCTGAGAATATCCTGACGCATTATTACCGCACAGTAGGGGCGATGCGATACGTCAATCTCAGGGCATCAGTCCTCGTCGAGCTCCGCCAGGACCTCGTCGGAGATGTCGACGTTGGTGTACACGTTCTGCACGTCGTCGCTGTCCTCCAGCGCGTCGACCAGCTTGAACACCTTGCGCGCGCCGTCGGCGTCGACGGGGACCTCGACCGACGCGCGGAAGCCGGACTCCGCCGACTCGTAGTCGATGCCGGCCTCCTGCAGCGCACTACGGACCGCGACGAGATCCGTCGGCTCGGAGACGATCTCGAACTGCTCGCCCAGGTCGCTGATCTCCTCCGCGCCGGCGTCGAGGACGGCCATCAGCACGTCGTCCTCGGCCTGGCCGTTCTTGTCGAGGGTGACGATGCCCTTGCGCGTGAACAGGTACGACACGGACCCCGGGTCGGCCATGTTGCCGCCGTTGCGGGTCATCGCCACGCGGACCTCGCCCGCGGCGCGGTTGCGGTTGTCGGTGAGGCACTCGATGAGGACCGCCACGCCGTTGGGGCCGTAGCCCTCGTACATGATGGTCTGCCAGTCGGCGCCGCCGGCCTCCTCGCCGCCGCCGCGCTTGCGGGCGCGCTCGATGTTGTCGTTGGGGACCGAGGTCTTCTTCGCCTTCTGGATGGCGTCGTAGAGCGTCGGGTTGCCGTCGGGATCGCTACCGCCGGTGCGGGCCGCGACCTCGATGTTCTTGATCAGCTTGGCGAAGAGCTTGCCGCGCTTGGCGTCGATCGCCGCCTTCTTGTGCTTGGTGGTGGCCCATTTGGAATGGCCGCTCATCGATCCCTCGATTCCGTTCGGGTGCGCTGTCTCAACCCTGCGAGTTTACGTGAACACCTTCTCCAGCTCCGACAACGCGTCCTCGAGGTAGCGGATCATCCGCTGCACGTGCGGCACGGACGTCCGATCGGCGGTGATGCCGAACTCCAGGTTCCGGTTGTTGGTGCAGATCGTGATGTTCACCGCCTGTCCCTCCCACGGGATGGACGCCGGATAGACGCCGTCCAGGTGGGCGCCGTTCCAGTACATGGCCTCGCGCGGCCCCGGGACGTTCGAGATGACCAGGTTGAACGGCGGCCGCGCCACGCCCCGGTACCCGGGCAGCATGCCCGGCGCGAGGCCCGCGATGTTGGCCGCGCTGAGCGCCAGCACCTGCAGCGGGGACAGCTCGCCCATGACCTTGCGCGCGGCCCGCACCGAGTCCTGGATCGCCGTGACCCGCGCCGCGGGATCGGTGAGATCGGTCGCCAGCGTCGAGATCACCGCGCCGACGGCGTTCGACGAGGACTCCGCGCCCTCCTTGTGCAGCGACACCGGCACCATCGCGGTCAGCGAGCGATCCGGCAGCTCGTTCAGCTCCAGCAGGTACGAGCGCAGCGCGGCCCCGCACATCGCCAGCACGATGTCGTTGACGGTCGCTCCCGCGGCCTTGCGGACCGCGTCGATCCGGTCGAGCGAGTAGGACTGCGCGACGAACCGCCGGGCGCCGCCGATCGGCACGTTGAAGATCGTGTGCGGCGCCTCGAACGGCGCCTTGTAGTCGTGGTCACGGATCGTCGCGCCCGCGACCTTCAACGAGGCCGGCAGCATGCCCAACACCTCGCCGGTCAGCCCGCCGATCTGCTTCGCGGTGCTGAGCGGGTTGAACGGCAGTGCGCCCTTCGGCGCGGCCGCCGGCTCCGCCTTCCGTCGTCGCCCGAGGCCCGGCTGCCAGACGACGCGGCCCTCGCGATCGTCGGGATCGGGCGACAGCGCCAGGGTCATGTACCGCAGCGCGGAGACCCCGTCGACCAGGGAGTGGTGCACCTTGGAGTAGACCGCGAACCGGCCGTCCTCCAGGCCCTCGATGACGTGCACCTCCCACATCGGACGGTGCCGGTCGAGGAGCGTCTCGTGCCACAGCGAGACCTGCTGGAACAGTTCCCGGATGCGGCCCGGCTGGGGCAGGGCGGAGTGCCGGACGTGGTACTCGAGGTCGATCGAGTCGACCTCCGACCACCAGGTGTTGCCGAGGATCCCGACGGGGTCGGCGGGCCGCCGGCCGAACTTCTCGCTGACCTCGGTGTGCGCCCGCATCGTCTCGACCACGGACCGCACGTAGTCGGGTCCCGCGCCCTCGGGCGGGGTGAACAGCTGCAGACCGCCGACGTGCATCGGATGCTCGCGGGACTCCGCCATCAGGAACATCGAATCCGTCACCGGCATGTAGCTCACGACGCCACTCCCCTCTGCAGCGGCGTTCTCACCGCCGCCGAACGATGTCCACGAAGCGCCGGTGGATCCGCAGATCGCCCGTGACCTCGGGATGGAAGGATGTGGCCATCGTCACACCCTGCTGAACAGCGACCACCGTACCCGCCGTCGGGCCGGCCTCCGCGGGCACCCTCGCCAGCACCTCGACGCCCTCGCCGACCCGCTCCACCCACGGAGCACGGATGAACACCGCACGGACCGGGTCACCGTCCACCCCCTCGACCTCGAGATCGGTCTCGAAGGAGTCGACCTGCCTGCCGAACGCGTTCCGGCGCACGGTCACGTCGATCGCGCCGAGGCAGCGGGCGTCGGGGCGGGTGTCGAGCACCTCCGCGGCGAGCAGGATCATCCCCGCGCACGAGCCGTAGGCCGGCAGCCCCGCGGCGAGCGCGTCGCGGAGCGGATCGAAGAGGTCGAAGACGCCGAGCAGCCGGCTCATGGTGGTGGACTCCCCGCCGGGGATGACGATGCCGTCCACCGCGGCGAGGTCTCCCGCGGTCCGCACCGTCGTGGTGGCGGCGCCGGCCGCCTCGAGCGCGTGGCGGTGCTCGCGCACGTCACCCTGGAGAGCGAGGACTCCGATCCGTACGGTCACGGGGAGCCAGCCTAAACGGCGGCGCGGTCACGCCCGGAAGCGGTGCAGGCCCTCCTGGATCACGACGGCGACGAGCGCACCGTCACGCGCGAAGATCCGGCCCGCGGTCAGCGCCCGGCCCCCGCCGGCCGACGGTGAGGTCTGGTCGTAGAGGAGCCACTCGTCGGCGCGGAAGGGTCGCAGGAACCACATGGCGTGGTCGAGGGAGGCCACCTGCGTATCGACGCCCGGATGCGCGACGCGCGCCGAGCCCAGGAGCGTCATGTCGCTCATGTAGGCGAGCGCGCTGACGTGCGTGTTCTGATCGTCGGGCAGGCGCTTGATGTGCCGGAACCAGACCTGCTGGTGCACCGCGCGGCCCACGTAGGGCGCCGTCGCGTCCTGCGGAACGATCCGGATGTCCCAGTCGCTCCACTCCTCGAACAGCCCCAGGCTCTCGCGGGTGGCGTTGGGGTCCTCGCGGGGGCTGAGCACCGACTCCGGGTCCCGCGTCGGGGGCATCTCGTCCGCGTGCTCGATGCCGTCCTGCCCGGGCAGCTGGAAGGACGCGGACATGGAGAAGATCGCCTCGCCGTCCTGCACCCCGTTGACGCGACGGGTGCAGAAGGACCGGCCGTCGCGGATCCGGTCCACGAGGAAGACGGTGTCCGCGTCCGGGTTGCCCGGGCGCAGGAAGTAGCCGTGCAATGAGTGCACCTGCATGGTGTCCGGGACGGTCTCGATCGCCGACCGCAGCGCCTGCCCGGCCACCTGGCCGCCGAAGGTCCGGACCAGCACCGACGGTGCGTGAATACCGCGGAAGATGTCGCGGTCGATCTGTTCGAGACTCAGCAGCGCTTCGATGTCAGCCACGAGGGATGACTCTACTCACCTCACCAGCTGGGATCGGTGGCTTCCGTGGTGGCGTCCACCACGATCACGGTGACGTTGTCGCGGCCACCGGCGTTGAGCGCCGCGGCGACGAGCTGATCGGCGCACTCGTCGATCGGGACGTCGCTCTCGAGGATCTGCCGGATCTCGTCGTCGGTGAGCTCGCCGTTGAGGCCGTCGGAGCAGACGAGCAGCTTCTCGCGCGGCTGCGCCGGCACGATCCAGAAGTCGGCGTCGGGCTCCATCCCGGCGCCGAGCGCACGGGTGATGACGTTGCGTCGCGGGTCGACGCGGGCCTGCTCCGGGCTGAGGAAGCCCCCGTTGATGAGCTCCTGGACCTGCGAGTGGTCGACGGTGAGCTGTTCGAAGTAGCCCTCCGCGAGGCGGTAGGTGC
This sequence comes from Tsukamurella ocularis, assembly GCF_965138335.1. GTDB lineage: Bacteria > Actinomycetota > Actinomycetes > Mycobacteriales > Mycobacteriaceae > Tsukamurella > Tsukamurella ocularis_A. The sequence goes on along the minus strand of NZ_CBCSDV010000002.1, from coordinate 80,712 downwards.
GCGAATCACCGATGTTGACCACCAGCCAGTGCGGCACGCCCTCGTAGGTGGTGAGCAGCACGCCGGTCACGGTGGTGCCCGCACGCTTGCCGGTCTCCGAGTCGATCGCCTCGATCGCGGCGTGCGCATCCCGCAGGCGGTCGACGACCTGCTCCATCACGACCTGTGCATCGACGGGCTCGGGACCGAATACCTCGGCCAGTGCCTCGAGCGCCGCGGCCGATGCCACTTCTCCGGCGTCGTGGCCACCCATGCCGTCGGCGAGCAGGAACATGCCGGGGCCGGTGAGCGCACCGTCCTCGTTGGTCAGGCGCACCCGACCGGGATTACTGATGGCGACCCATTTCATGGACACGCCGCCCTGCGCTCCGTAGACGATCTCGGAGCGCGCCTCCCCCGCATCTGTCGTCATCCGCCGAACACCTTGAAACTGCGCTGACCCATGTGCACGACGCTGCCCTTCTCCACGGCGTACCTGACTCCCTTGGTGAGCTCCGTCCACGAATCGCCGAACGCGATCGCGGAACCGTTGGTCGAGCCCACGTCCTCCACCCACAGTTCACCGCGGGTGATGCCGAACAGCAAGTGCGTCTTCGACACCGACGCGGTGTCGTCGACCAGCACGTGCTTGGTGATCTTCGCCGGATCCGCGCCCTGCGGCAGGACCGGCTCGCGGCCGATGATGCCGTCGCCGCGGACGTCCACCGAATGCCCGTCGTCGAAACGGAGCACGATCGGCGCGCCGCCCGCCGGGGCGGGGGTCGCCGGGCGCGGCTGCTGCGGCTGGCCCTGAGGCTGAGCGCCCTGAGGCGCGGGCGGCCGACCGGCCGGCGGGCCCGCAGGCGGCTGGCCCTGCACGGGTACGCGGGGCTGGCCGCTGGGGCCGGTGGGACCACTGGGACGCGGCGCGAACTGCTGGGGCGCCTGCGACTGCTGCGGCGGAGGCGCGAACGCGGCGGCCGGCGGCAGACCGGTCGTGGGCTCGTCGCCCTCGGTGGGCGGCGGGCCGAAGCGCGGTGGGATCGGGCGCAGGCCGGGAACGTCGTCGGGCAGCGGCGGGAGCGACGGGGGCTGCAGCCGCTCGCGGGGCTCGCCGGCCCCGACGACCTCGGTGTCCGCGCCCGCGGCGACCGCGTCGNCGCGGGTCTCGTCGGGCAGCGGCGTGGGGATGCGCTGCAAGGTGCTGTCGGACTCGCCGGTCACGAGGCCGCCGAGCGGGCCCGACGGTGCCGGCGCCTGCGCCCGGACCCGGGTCGCGACGTCGGCGTCGTCGACCACCGTGGATTTCGAGGCCTTCTCATGGACGCCGCGGCGGCCACCGTCGGCGAGGATCGACCAGGCCGGGAGGTAGACGAGCGGCGCCAGGACGTTGAACACGACGGAGCGGATCGCGGACGAGGGGAAGCCGATCGGGCGGTGCGAATCCGCGTCGACCACCTTGAGGCCCGCGAGCAGCTTCCCGGGGCTGGCCCCGTAGAGGCCGTGCAGCACGATCGACGCAATGATCGCGACGGCCACACCGATGCCGAGGAACACCCAGCCCTGCTCGAGGCCGGCCGCGACGTTCACGATCAGGGCGATGGCGACCACCGCCGACGCGACGCACAGGTCCGCGATGTACGCGAGGACACGCAACACGTTGGGCGCCGCCTCCACGGGCGATCCGCCCAGGGACGACTGGGCCCCGTACTCCTGGGTGGCCCTGGCCGTTGCTTGGTCTGACATCCTCCGCCTCACTGCTTCCACTTCACATCCCGCGTCTGCCCGACACGCGTAGCCTCGACGCTAGCGCGAATCGTCGGACACCGGCGGGCGACATGCCGTTACCAGCCGCGTTCCGCCAGGCGATGCGGCTGCGGGATGTCGTCGACGTTGATGCCGACCATCGCCTCGCCCAGGCCGCGCGAGACCTCGGCGAGCTTGCCGGGGTCGTCGAAGAAGGTCGTCGCCGCGACGATCGCCTTGGCCCGCTGTTCGGGATTGCCCGACTTGAAGATGCCCGAGCCCACGAAGACGCCCTCGGCACCGAGCTGCATCATCATCGCCGCGTCGGCCGGCGTGGCGATGCCGCCCGCGGTGAACAGAGTGACGGGCAGCTTGCCGTTCTTGGCGACCTCGACGACCAGGTCGTACGGCGCCTGCAGCTCCTTGGCGGCGACGTACAGCTCGTCCTCGGGCAGCGAGGTCAGGCGGCGGATCTCGTCGCGGATCTTGCGCATGTGCGTGGTGGCGTTGGAGACGTCGCCCGTACCGGCCTCGCCCTTGCTGCGGATCATGGCCGCACCCTCGGTGATGCGACGCAGGGCCTCACCCAGGTTGGTCGCGCCGCAGACGAAGGGCACCGTGAACGCGAACTTGTCGATGTGGTTGCTGTAGTCGGCCGGGGTCAAGACCTCGGACTCGTCGATGTAGTCGACGCCCAAGGCCTGCAGGATCTGCGCCTCGACGAAGTGGCCGATGCGGGCCTTCGCCATCACCGGGATGCTGACGGCCTCGATGATGCCGTCGATCATGTCCGGGTCGGACATGCGGCTGACGCCGCCCTGCGCGCGGATGTCCGCGGGCACGCGCTCGAGAGCCATGACCGCGACCGCACCGGCGTCCTCGGCGATCTTCGCCTGCTCGGGGGTCACCACGTCCATGATCACGCCGCCCTTGAGCATCTCGGCCATGCCGCGCTTGACGCGTGCGGTGCCGGTGACGGGTGCGGTCTGGGGATCAGTGGTCACTGATGGGTCTCCTCGTAGCTGGGACATGTGGGGCTCCAGTATTCCCGATGACGGTGCGCGGATTCGAGCCCGGGTCATGGGGCGGGCGCCGCGCGGCCGGGAAGAACGGTATGCACGCTGACACAGAATCGATACAGTGAGGCCATGCACAGCGCGTCGTGCCACGTCTCGGGTCGGCCATGAGCGTCACGATCGGCGTGCTGCCGTTCCTCGTCGACACGGATCTACAGGTCGGGCCGGGCTTCACTCCCGAGCTCGTCCGCGACTTCATCACCCGTTGGTCGTTGACGCCATCCACTGACCACGCAGACGCCTACCTGACCGCGGACGACATCGCGGACGGGATGCTGCCCCGTATCACCGCCGGCACCGACGAGTTCGTGATCCACGGTTCTGTCGCCGACGAGGTCGACATGGCGATCGACTGGATGTTCACCGTCGGGGGCACCTTCATCGACTACTCCGGCCGGTTCATCTCGTCCGACCCACGATGGCTGGACCTCGAGGACCCGCACGCCTTCGACCTGTTCGTCGTCGCGGACGCGGCAACCGCACGTGACGCCTTCGCCACTCCTGCCTGCCCTCCGGGTATCTGGGACATCCGGGACGGTTGGCAGTCGGTGCCCGTGATCGTGCGCCGGCCGGTGTCCGACTGGTCCCCCGAGGTCAGCTGGAACGGCTGGCGGGTCATGCTGCACGACGACGAGATCGAAGTGCAGACGGTGCCGGACCACGCCTTCTGGGGCGTCCCGATCCGCGCAGTGGAGCCGGGTTTCACCTACTGCGCCGAGAACTGGGCCGTGCGCGACAACGACGGCGTGCTCACCGCTGCGCATCGCGACGGCCGTGTCGTCACCGTCGAAGCGACCTCGGACGGCCCGCTGATCACCTCGCACTGACAGCGGCGTCGCGCTGCCGCGGGAGTTGTTCGCTCCCGCGGGGGTTTCGACGGTGCCTCCTCCACTCCCGCGGGGACTTCTCACCGAACAGAGGGTTGCAACCTCCGCGTCTGGGAGAAACTCCCGCGGGAGCGGATCATCGCCGATCGACGCCCGTGCCGGTCATCATTCCGCGAGAATGGAACCCGACGGCGTGGGGGCGCCGAGGTTCGGGGGAACCACGATGACTGACGGTGAGTCGGTCCTGCGCAAGCACCGTTCGGAGATGCTCGCGACGGGCGGCACTGATCGCAAGATCCGGAAGTGGCTCGACGACGGGCTCATGACCAGAGTCTGGCGCGGCACCTACCACCAGGGCACGAGGCTCGCGCCGTGGGTCGAACTCGCGCTGTCTGCCCGCGCCGCGGCGGAACGATCGGACGCCGGCCTCGTTCTCAGCCACGCGGCCGCAGCGGCGCTCCTCGGCATGGAGGTCCTGACCTTCGACTGGAGAACCGTCGAGTTCACCCGCGACGGACGTCGCGGGGGCGGCATCGACGGGCGGCGACGTGTCCACCTCCGGCGGCTGGACGCGGAGGACAGAACGGTCGTGGAAGGCCTCGCGGTCACGACCATCGCCCGAACGGCCCTCGACCTCGCACTGGCCGGCACGTTCGAGCAGGCGATCGCCGCCTTGGACGCCGCGCTGCGCATGGGCGTGACGCGCGACGAGCTCCAGGCAGCGGTGAACCGGCTCGGCAGGCGCAAGGGCATCGCCATGCTGCGGGCCGCACTTCCCGAGGCGGACGGCCGTTCCGAGTCCGTCGGGGAATCCCGCAGCCGCGCTCTGATGCTCGGCTGGCCCGAGATCCCGCGGCCCGACCTGCAGCGCGAGTTCTTCACCCCCGCCGGCGCGCTCGAGGCGCGTGTGGACTTCCTGTTCGGCGAGATCGTGGTCGGCGAATTCGACGGAGAAGGCAAGGAGAAGAAGGGCTTCGACGCCGCGATGCGCCTGAAACGCGACACCGAACTCATGAACCGCGGACTGTGGCCGACGCACTGGCGATGGAAGGACTGCAAGGAACCGGACCGCCTGCGCACCAGGCTTCAGGACGCCCTCCGACCCCACGGCCTCCTCCTGGACAGTGCCTCCCGCGGGAAGTCTTCACCGACTCCCGAGTTGCAACCCACTGACGAGTGAGAACCTCCCGCGGGAGCGGGGCCGTGGCTGTCGCCACGACGGGGCCGACGTCACCGTCGGTCAGCGGGTCCAGATGGACCGCGCCGGCTCCGACGATACGGCGCGGCCGTCACCGCGGGTGATCACCAGGCCGCCAGCGCTGACGGTGTAGACGGTGTCGTTCGAAGCCCTGCCTTCAGCGTCGCGGTTCACGGCGCGGAAGGCCCCGTCGCCCCTGCGCGTCGCGCTCAGGGTGATGCCGCTGTTGTCGCCGGAGATCTGCGCGCCGCGGTAGGTGAAGTCCCCGGTGGAACCGCAGATCACGACGCGCGACCCGCCACCGTTCGCCTTCGACGTGAGCAGTGCCAGCTGGAGCGTCTCGCCGCCGGCACACCGGGCCGGGCTGCCGACGAAGCCGTAGGCGTCGGTGCCGGGGACGGTCGGCGCCGCGGCGGAGTCGGACGCGCCCGTGGGCACCGTCGACGACGAGGCGGTCGGCGAAGCGCCCGTCGCCGGGTCCGCGTTCGTCGAGCCCCCGTCCCGCACCAGGGCGAGGTAGCCGACCGACAGCAGGACGATCACCAGCACCGCGACCAGCGCCGCCAACGCCCACACGCGGCGGCGCCCCGAGCCCCCGGCACCGGGCCCGCCGACGGTGGTCGGTGCGGGGCCGGGCGCGGGAGTACTCGGCATCCCGGCCAACCGCGGGGCCGGCGTGGCGGGCACCATCGGCGTGGACGGCGGCACGGGCGCCATCGGCGGCGGGGTCGGGCGGATCACCGTCGGCCCGGACCCCACGCCGGGACCGCCGGGACTCACGCCCGGGCCGCCCGGACTGGCCGGGCCGCCCGGACCGGCCGACGGTGCCGGCGCCGTCAGTGCCGCCCGGAACGCCGCGGCGAAGGCCGCGTTGTCCGGGAAGCGGTCCCTCGGTTGCTTGGCCAGCGCACGCTCGAACACGCCCGCCAGCCCGGGCGGGAGGCCCCCGACCCGCGCAGCGGGGTCGGGCACCGGCGCCTGCAGATGCGCCATCAGCACGGAGCTCGGCGCGCCGGGGCCGTAGGGCGGCGTGCCGGTGAGCAGCTCGAACGCGGCGCAGGCCAGCGAGTACTCGTCGGCCCGGTTGTCCAGAGGGTTGCCCTCGATCACCTCGGGAGCGAGATAGGCCATGGTCCCGACGGCAACGCCGGATTCGGTGAGGGAACTGGCCTCGTCGGTCGCCTTGGCGATGCCGAAGTCCACCAGCTTCACGGCGACGGGCCGCCCCGGCCGCACGGGCGCGAGGAGGATGTTGCCGGGTTTGACGTCGCGGTGGGTCAGCCGGCGCTCGCTCCACGCCCAGTCCAGCGCGCTGCCGACCTGCTCGATCACGTCGGCCACCATGGCGGGAGGTAGCGGGCCGCGCGTGCGCAGGTACTGAGCGGCGTCCTCGCCCTCGACGTACTCCATCGCGAGCCAGAGTCGGCCGTCGTACTCGCCGCGGTCGTGGATCGTGACGATGTTGGGGTGCCGCAGCCCGGCCAGGATGTCGGCCTCACGCAGGAAGCGCGCGGCGAAGCTCGGATCGTCGCCGAGGTGGGGGCCGAGGAGTTTCAGCGCGTCCTGTCGCGGCAGCCGCGGGTGCTCGACGAGGAAGACCTCCCCCATGCCGCCCGCACCCAGGCGGCGCACCACCCGGTATCCGGAGATCTCCTTCGGTTGCATCGCGCCTCCTTATTCGATCGCGACCGGCTCGCCCGGTACCTCCCCGGACGCGAATGCGTTCTGCACGTCGGGGATGAGGTCGGCGAGCGCCGCGGGGTAGACGGGGTCCGCGAGCACGCGGATCTCGTCGGGGGTGCACCAGCGCATCTCGTCGAGGGTCCGTCGTTCGAGCTCCGTCCAGCCCGACGGTGCCGGATCGAAACGCTCGCACTCGACCGCGAAGAAGTACTCGACGGAGTCGATCACCTCGCCGTCGAACGAGAAGACGGCCTCCCGTCGATAGAGCGGCCCGACGAACGCCGACGGCGCGATGACCCGCCCCGTCTCCTCCCGCAGTTCGCGTGCGGCGGCGGCACGCAGGTCCTCGCCGCGCTCGACTCCCCCGCCCACGGTGAACCACCAGTGGCCGGCCGGTCGCCGTCCGGCCGGGACGGGCTCGTGGCCGCGGACGACGAGCACGGCGCCGGCGGGGTCCACGACGATGACGCGGGCGGAGACGCGCCGCTCGTCGTTCGCGGCGAGCAGGGCCGCGGGCAGGATCCCGCCGCGGTCGACGATGTCGAAGTACTGCGGCATCGGCGCGGTGCCGCCGAGGTGCAGCCAGCGCACGAACCGGCGGCCGCGCAGGGCCCGGGTGTCGCGGACGGCGTCGTTGTGGAACCGCCGGGCCATGGTCACGCGGGTGTCGGCGTCGGCGATCTCCGCGACCAGCGACCGTGGCAGGGTCTCGATGTCGATGGCGCCGATCGCCGCGGAGAGCCGGTTCTCCATCGGCATCCGGTCCTCGGGCGCGGCGTTCTCGGCGCGGTCGGCGGCGGCGCGCAGCGCCTGCCCCGGTTCGGGCGGCAGCGTCGCGGCCACGGCCCGGGCGACGGCGGACCGTCGGGCGAGGGCGGCGTCGAGCGCGGCGAGCGAGAGGTCGACCCGGACGTGCAGCCGGTCCAGACGGTGCGCGGTCTGGTACGCCAGGGCCGCGACGATCAGCACGGCCATCACGATCAGCCCGATGACGAGCACGGTCGTGGCGGTCAGGTTCAGCACGGCTGCGCCCCCTCTCAGTCGTCGATCGACACGACCACGCCGGGCACGGCGACGGTCTCGTACACGCGGATCACCTGCTCGGCCACGACGGACCAGTCGAAGCGCCACACCACCTCGGAGGCGTGGGTGACCAGCTCGGCGCGGCGGAAGTCGTCGTCGAGCAGCTCCACGATCGTGCGGCCGAGGGCGGCACCGTCGCCGACCGGGAACAACCGGCCGGCCTCGCCACCGTCGAGGACGCGCTCGAAGGCGTTGAGATCGCTCGCGACGACGGCGGTCCCGGCGGCCATGGCCTCGACCAGGACGATGCCGAAGCTCTCTCCGCCGAGGTTGGGCGCGACGTAGACGTCGGCGGAGCGGAGCGCGGCGGCCTTCTCCTCGTCGGTGACGGCGCCCATGAGCCGCAGGTGCTTCGCGTACGGGCCGGCCTCGCGCAGCAGCTTCTCCTCGTCACCGCGGCCGATGACGAGGACCTCGATGTCGGGCTGCGCCGCGACGATGGCGGGCAGCGCCTCGAGGAACACCGCCATGCCCTTGCGCGGCTCGTCGTACCGGCCGAGGAAGAGCACCGTCTTCCCCGGCCGCGGGTACCCCGGCAACGGATCGCCGTCGGAAAAGGCGCGCACGTCCACGCCGTTGGGGATCTCGATCGCGTCGGAACCGAGCGATTCCATCTGCCAGCGACGGGCCAGCTCGGAGACCGCGATCTTGCCGCGGATCTTCTCGTGCGACGGGCGCAGCACGCTCTGGAAGACGGAGAGCACGAGCGACTTCTCGGTGGACGTGTGGAAGGTCGCGACGATGGGCCCGTCGGCGATGGCCAGCGCGAGCATGCCGAGGCTCGGCGCGTTCGGCTCGTGCACGTGGAGCACGTCGAACTCGCCTTTGCGGATCCACTTGCGCAGCCGACCGAAGGCCTTGGGGCCGAAGGAGAGCCGGGAGACGGAGCCGTTGTACGGGATCGCGACGGCCTTGCCCGACGACACGGCGAAGTCCGGGAGCACCGTCTCCTTCGAGGAGGGCGTGAGCACCGAGACCTCGTGGCCGCGCTCGATGAGCACGCGCGCGAGGTCCACGACGTGCGCCTGCACCCCGCCCGCCACGTCGAAGGAGTACGGGCAGATCATCCCGATCCGCATCAGCGCACCCCTGAGTCCTCACCCGGAGGGCCCTCGGCCGCGTCCCCCAGGATCCGATCACGGCGGGCCCGGGACCAGTCCGCCTCCCACAGGGGCTGGAGCATGTGCCAGTCGGCGGGGTGCTCGGCGATGTTGCGCTCGAAGGCGTGTGCCAGCTTCTGCGTGGCGCTCTCCACGCCGCCCGAGACGTCGACGGGCGCCTCGGCCTTGAACCCCCACGCGTCGCCCTCGAACCAGCAGTGCACGGGCAACAGCGGCGCACCCGTGTCGATCGCGAGCTTCGCGGGGCCGGCGGGCATCCGGGTGCGCTCGCCGAAGAAGGTGACGGGCACGCCGTGCCGCGCGAGGTCGCGCTCGCCGAGCAGACAGATCGGGCGGCCCTCGCGCAGTCGCTGCGCCAACGCGGGCATCGGCGGCTGCTCCCCGCCCGAGAGGGGGAAGATCTCGAATCCGAGCGACTCCCGGTACTCGACGAACCGACGGAACAGCGACTCCGGCTTGAGGCGCTCCGCGACGGTGGCGAAGCGTCCGTACTTCTGCGCGAGCCACACGCCGGCCATGTCCCAGTTGCCGCTGTGCGGCAGCGCGAGCACCGCGCCGGTGCCCGCCGCCATCGCCTCGTGCAGGCTGGGCACGTCGACGTACTGGTCGAGCCGCGCGCCGAGCTCGACCAGGTCCATCGACGGCAGCCGGAAGGACTCGCGCCAGTACCGCGCGTAGGACCGCGAGGAGTCCTCGATGAGGCTCTGCGGCACGGCATCCGGTGTGGTGCCGAGGACGCGCGCGAGGTTCTTGCGCAGCTGGGCGTTCTCGCCGCGTGCGCCCAGGCGCCCGCCCACGTCGTCGATGAGGAACTTGGCGGCGGACTCGGGGATCCGCTTGGCGACGGCCCAGCCGGTGCGGTAGGCGAGGTCGGCGACCTCTGCGCGCGGGTCGATCACGCCTGGTCCTCCTCGTGCTGCGCGGTCGCCTGCGGCAGCGGTAGCAGATCGGTGGCGCCGGGCGAGCGGCGCACGCTGAGGGCGCGTTGGAGGACGGTGACGATGCTCGTGACCGCCAGGAACCACATCGCGACGTGGATCGCCCACCACAGGCCCAGGCCGGTGAAGCCGGCGCCGACGAGGACGATGATGAGCCGCTCCGGGCGCTCGATCCAGCCACCGTCGCCCTTGAGGCCCGAGGCCTCCGCCCGGGCCTTCGCGTAGCTGATCACCTGCGAGGTGACCAGGCAGATGAGGGTGGCGACCAACAGGTTGTAGCGGTTGTCCTCGGTGAACACGGCCCACCAGGCGAGGCCGGCGAAGATCGCCCCGTCGGCGACGCGATCGCAGGTGGCGTCGAGCCACGCCCCGAACCGGGTGCCGCCGCCGCGGACGCGGGCCATGGCACCGTCGAGCATGTCGAACATCACGAAGAACCAGATGATCAACGTGCCGACGAAGAGGTGGTCCGTCGGGAAGAGCCAGAGCGCCGCCGTCACCGAGCAGGCGGTGCCGAACAGCGTCACCGCGTCGGGGGTGAGACCGGTCCGGATCAGTACCTTCGCGATCGGATGGGTGACCTTGGAGACCGCCTCACGGCTGAAGATCGCCGACACTCCTAGACCTCCTCCCAGGCCTTCGCCATCAGCGCCCGGGTCTGTCCGAGGAGCTGCGGCATCACCTTAGTGCCCGAGAGCACCGTGATGTAGTTCGCATCGCCGGGCCAGCGGGGCACGATGTGCTGGTGCAGGTGCTCGGCGATCGAGCCGCCGCCCGACCGGCCCAGGTTGAACCCCACGTTGAACGCCGCCGGTCGCGAGATCCGCTTGATCACGCGGATGGTCTTCTGGGTGAGCTTGATCAGCTCGAAGGCCTCGTCGTCGGTGAGGTCCTCGAGCTCGGCCACCTGCCGGTACGGCACCACCATGCAGTGCCCGGGGTTGTACGGGAACAGGTTGAGCACCACGTAGCAGTGCTCGCCGCGGGCCACGATCAGCCCGTCCTCGTCGGCCAGTTTCGGGATCTCGAGGAAGGCCGTGCTGCCCTCCGGGACGGGAGGGGAATCGACGAGGTACCGCATCCGGTACGGCGTCCACAACCGCTCGATGGTCTCGTCGCCGTCGCCGACCCCGAAGTCGGTGTGCGCTCCCCGCGCGTCGCCGTCCGTGGCGTCCGTCATCGATTCCTCTCCCCGTCTCGTCCGTCGGCTCCGGTCAGGCGGTCCCGACGGTGCTCTCCGCGGGTCCCAGCAGCTCGGCCGTCGGGGATTCGTTGCGGCGCGCGTGCACCCAGTCGACGATCCGCTGCACGGCGTCCTCGACGGGCACCTGGTTGACCTGGGTGCCGTCGCGGAAGCGGAAGCTGACCGCGCCGGCGTCGCGGTCGGTCTCGCCCGCGAGCAGCATGAAGGGCACCTTCTGCGTGGTGTGGTTGCGGATCTTCTTCTGCATCCGGTCGTCGCTGTGGTCGACCTCGGCGCGGATGCCGTGCTTCTTCAGCGCGCGGATCACCGTCTCCAGGTGGTCCCCGAACTGCTCCGCCACGGGGATGCCGACGACCTGTACCGGAGCGAGCCAACCCGGGAACGCGCCCGCGTAGTGCTCGGTGAGCACGCCGAAGAACCGCTCGATCGAACCGAACTTCGCCGAGTGGATCATCACCGGCTGCTTCTTGGTGCCGTCAGCGGCGGTGTACTCGAGGTTGAAGCCCGCGGGCTGGTTGAAGTCGTACTGGATCGTCGACATCTGCCAGGTCCGCCCGATCGCGTCCTTCGCCTGGACCGAGACCTTCGGGCCGTAGAACGCGGCCCCGCCCGGGTCCGGCACCAGCTGCAGGCCCGACTCGATGCACACCTCTTCGAGGATGGCCGTCGCCTCGGCCCACTGGGCGTCCGACCCGATGAACTTGTCGGAGTCACCGCGCGTGGACAGTTCGAGGTAGAAGTCGTTGAGCCCGAAGTCGCGCAACAGCCCGAGGATGAACTCCAGGAGGTGCTTGATCTCGTCCTTCGCCTGCTCGGCGGTGACGTAGCTGTGCGAATCGTCCTGCGCGAACCCGCGCACGCGGGTGAGCCCCTGGATCACGCCGGACTTCTCGTAGCGGTAGACGTGCCCGAACTCGAACAGGCGCAGCGGCAGTTCCCGGTACGACCGGCCGCGCGACCGGTAGATCAGGTTGTGCATCGGGCAGTTCATCGCCTTGAGGTAGTAGTCCTGCCCCTGCTTGGTGATCTGCCCATCGGCGCCCCGCTCCTCGTCCACGTGCAGCGGCGGGAACATCGTGTCCGCGTAATACGGCAGATGACCGGAGGTGTGGAAGAGGTTCTCCTTCGAGATGTGCGGCGTGCCGACGTACTCGAAGCCGTTCTCGATGTGCTTGGCGCGGACGTAGTCCTCCATCTCGCGCTTGATGATGCCGCCCTTGGGGTGGAACACGGGCAGGCCGGAGCCCAGCTCGTCGGGGAAGCTGAACAGGTCCAGCTCGGCGCCGAGCTTGCGGTGGTCGCGCTTCTCCGCCTCGGCCAGCAGCTCGAGGTACTCGTCCATCGCCTCGGCGGACTCCCAGGCGGTGCCGTAGACGCGCTGCAGGTCGGCGTTGTTCTGGTCGCCGCGCCAGTACGCCGCGGAGCTGCGGGTCAGCTTCACCGCGGGGATGTACTTGGTGGTGGGCACGTGCGGGCCGCGGCACAGGTCGCCCCAGATCCGCTCGCCGGTACGGGGATTGAGGTTGTCGTAGGCGGTGAGCTCGGCGCCGCCGACCTCCATGACCTCGCTGTCCTCGGCCGCGCCCTTGTCGTCGATCAGCTCGAGCTTGTACGGCTCGCCCGCCAGCTCGGCGCGAGCCTCGTCCTTGCTCTCGTAGACCCGACGGCTGAACTTCTGCCCCGCCTTGATGATCTGCTTCATCTTCTTCTCGAGGCTCTTGAGGTCCTCGGGGGTGAAGGGCTCAGCGACGTCGAAGTCGTAGTAGAAGCCGTCCTTGATGGGCGGGCCGATACCCAGCTTGGTGCCGGGGAAGCCGTCCTGCACCGCCTGCGCGAGGACGTGGGCGGCCGAGTGGCGGATCACGCTGCGCCCGTCCTCCGTGTTCGCCGCGACGGCCTCGACCTCGGTGTCGGTGTCGGGGATCCAGCTCAGATCCTTGAGCGTGCCGTCCGTGGTCTTGACGACGACGACGGCCTCGGGGCCCTTGTTGGGCAGATCCAGCTCGCGCATGGCGGCCCCGGCGGCGATTCCTGCCGGGACGACGAAGGTGGTGCTCACAGTGCTCCTAGTCATGTAGCGGGCGGCATACCTGGCCGCACGCGGTTGTCAGTGCGTTCGATCCTATCGGTCGCCGACCGCGCGACGCCGCCCGAGGCGACGCTCAGGCGAGCCGCGCCCGGCGCTCCTCCGGCGTCTGCCGGGGGCAGCTGAGGCACTTCGACATCCCGGGGCACAGGTAGAGCAGGCAGCAGGAGCCCCGTCGGACGACGGTGCCGCGCCCCGGCACCTCCTCGAACCGGGCGGGCGGGGCGTCGGGATCGCAGGCGCGCAGCAGCCCGTCGGCGACGGCGCGCGCGTCCACGGCGTCGAGCGACGCCAAGGCGATCGAGTCGGTCGCGATCGCCCAGAGCGACCGGAGCGAGGCTCCCGATTCGGCCGCGAGGGCGGGGATCAGTCGCCGACAGGCGCGGGCGAGGTCGCCGCCCGGGTCGTCCGACGGTGCCGACTCCCCCACCTCCGGCCACCCGCCGGGCCCGGACCGGACGACCGCCGAGGACGAGTCCCGTCCGGCGACCGCGAGTCGGGCCAACGCGCCGGACAGCGCGTACCAGTACAGGACTCCGGCGACGCGATCGTCGGGGGCGGCGAGCGAACGCCGGAGCTCCGCGATCACCCGAACAGCGGACTGGCGAGCCAGGGCCAGTCGATGCCGAACCAGCCGCCGATCATGGCGGCCGCGCCCAGCAGCCAGACGGTGGCCAGGACGATCGCACAGGTGCCGAGCCCGAACGCTGCCTTGACGACGATGTTCTGCCGGGAGAGCCAGTCGGCGAAGCGGTCGTAGCGCTCACGGGCGAATCGCAGGAGGCGGTGCGCCCACTCGAATTCGGTGGCGAGGATGCCGAGCCCGGCGAAGACGATCAGCCAGCCCGGTCCCGGGTACGGGATCGCGATGATGCCCGCGATGAGCACGATGCCGCCGATGACGCCGACGCACACCCGCCACGCGAGCGTGCCGTGCCGCGACGCCTTGATCTTCGCGCGCCACGCGCGCAGACCGGTCCGCGGCGACTCCTTCTGCTGGTCATGCATGGTTCCACGGTACCGGCGCCGGCCGGAGACCGCCTCGAGCGCAAGCGATGCAGCCGGACCGCCGGCCCGTACTCGGCGCCGCACGCGCGCATCGAATCGGCGCACATCCGCTTGTGTGAAGTCGATATGAAGTACAGCTGTACGACAATTACGGGCGCTTGCGATCGCCATTTCCGGCGCCCCGAAACAGTTACGAATACACCGATTGACCACGCGAATTCGATCGCAAATAGATGGAACGAGTTCTGTTAGATCTCTTAGCATTTCGCTACTGCGCGGTAGGCAGAATCACGTCGAGCGAATAGTTTCAAAACCTATTGGGAAACCATGGAATTGCTGATAACTTCAGAACTCCCAGGAGATGCACAGGCGCCGCTTCAGGCACTCGCACCGAGCGCAGACGCCGGGTTTTTGCTGGGTCCACATCCCTACCGCCCGGCGCGCTCGATCGAGCGTGTCGAACCTTCATGAACCGGAGGTCCTCCATGTCCCCTACCTCTCCCAAGCATGCCCGGAAGACGGTGCGCCGCAGCGCCGTAGCCGCCACCGCTGTCGCCGCGGCGGCCGCGATGACGGTCTCCACCCCCGCCGCGGCGAACGCCGCCCCGACCGGTATCCCCCAGGTCGACGCGATCCTCGCCGCCGCCCCGCTGCTCCCCGGCGGCATTCCGCTCGTGGCGATTCCGGTCATCGCGCCGCAGATCAACCAGGGCGTCGCCGCCTGGAACCAGATCCCGGTCCTCAGCGGCCTCATCCCGGTGAGCAACACGTCGGGCCCGATCATCTCGACCGGTCAGGTCCCCGGCGCGCCGGCCGGGTGGTTCGGCCTCGGCCAGCGGGACACGTTCACCGTCGGTGCGCCGCTGGGGCTCGGCGGCCTCTCCAGCACCACCTACGGCCTCGTCGGCCTCGGGCCGGGCCTCGGGCTCGGCAGCGTCGGCGGCAACATCACGTCGGTCAGCGGCCCGCTGGGCAGCGGGCTCACCCTGAACACGTCGCTCAGCGCGATCACCGCCGGAGGCCTCACCACCTGGACGCCGTCGCTCGGGCTGGGCGCCACCGCGCCCCTGGGCCTCGGGGGCGCGACCGCCACCATCGTGCCCGTGAAGGTGACGTACGGCGCCAACACCTTCATCGTGGGTCTGCCCGCCATCAACCTGGGCCTCACCACTCCCCTGGGCGGCGGAACCCTGGCCCTCAACCTCGGCAGCATCGGATTCCAGAACGGCCAGCTGGTCCTCGTCACGCCCAGCATCACGGGTGCGGTCACCACCCCGCTCGGCGGCGGCAACGTCGGCGTGACGCCGGGAACGATCACCGTCGGGACCGGCGGACTCACCGTCGACGCTCCGGACGTGACGGCCGGCGTGAACGTCGGCAATGTCGTCACCGCGGGGCTCAACGTCAACGGTGGCGGCGGCAGCATCACGCCGACCGGCGTCTCGGTGACCGGCCCCGCGGGCTCGGGCACCGTGACCACCCCCCTCGGCGGCGGCAAGGTCGAGGCGACCACCGGTAGCGCAAACGCCGGCACCAACGGCGCCTCCGTGACCGGCCCGACCGTCAAGGCCGAGGTCGACACCCCCGTCGCCAGCGGCAAGACCGAAGTTTCCACCGGCTCGGCGACCGTCACCACCAACGGCACCACCACGGTGACCGGACCGAAGGCCGAGGCCGAGGTCACCACGCCGGCGGGCAGCGCGAGTGGCCACGTGGAAGCGGGCGAGGCCTCCGTCAGCCCGAGCACCGGCTCGGCGTCGGTGACCGGCCCGTCGGGTGGCGTCGAGACCACGACCGCCGCGGGCAACCACGGCGTCGAGGCCGACACCGGCTCGGCCACGGCCGATTCCAGTGGCGTCAGCGTGACCGACACCCCGTCGGTGGACGTGCACTGATCCGATAGCAGGGGCCGNNCGGCGTACCGTGCGACCATGAGCACCGACTGGCGAGAGCGCACCGTCGAGAAGATCCGCGGCCTGATCCAAGAGGCGGAGCCGGACACCATCGAGGAAGTGAAGTGGCGCAAGCCCTCCAATCCTGACGGCGTGCCCACGTTCACGCTCGGCGGCCTCCTCTGCACCGTCGAGACCTACAAGGACAAGGTCAAGGTGACGTTCGCCAAGGGCGCTGCGATCGACGACCCGTCGGGCCTGTTCAACGCGAGCCTCACCGCCGGCACGCGCCGCGCCATCGACATCGCGGAGGCCGACGCGCTCGACGAGGCCGCCTTCCGCGACCTCATCTCCCGCGCGGCGGCGCTGAACAGGTCCTAGAAGTTCTCGTACAGATGCGCGTGCTGGGGACACAGGTTCTGAGCGGCGTACAACACGAACAGCTTGCCCTCGTACGTGAGTCCACCGTCCACCTGATTTCCGCCGGGGAAGTACGCCCGCGTCGCGGCGGTCGCGTCGGTGGGGTTCTGGTCCAGCATCCGGCACGCGCGGTAGCCGCCCGCGAGCATCTCTGCGTCCGTCGTGTACCGCCCATTCGGTCGGACGTACATGGGCAGGCTGCTCGTTGAGGTGAGAAACGCGCGTTCGCCGGCGACGGGGGCCGCAGCCGCCGACGACGTGGCCGGGACGGTCGTGGTCCGAGTGACGATCGACGTGACCGCAGGAGCACTAGTGGTCGTCGTGGTCGTCGTAGGGGCGGGCGTCGTCGTGCTCACCCCCGCCGCACCCGTGTCTGCAGACGGCGCCGCGACGGGAGGGCCGTCTCCATTCCCCCGGGTCAACACGAACACCCCGAGCGATGTCGCGGCGATGGCGAGCACGACGACCACGGCAACGAGAATCGGCACTGCGCGCGACGTCCGCTGCGGCATCAGGTCGACGGCCCGGACCTCGGTCGGCGCGTCGGGCATCGCAACGGCCCCTCGCGCCGGCGATGCGGCTACCGCCGTCCGCGCGAAGGCCGGGTCCACGTCCGCTTCGGCCGCCTCCTGGAGCGCCGCGACGAATTCGGCGCACGACTGGAAGCGATCGCCCGGGGTCTTCGCGAGCACTTTCGCGAACACCGCGTCGAACGAATCGGGAAGGCGCGGAGCGACATCGCTCATCCGCGGCGGCGCCTGCGTCAGATGCGCGTTCATCAGGGCCGTGATCGACGTGCCGGTGTACGGCGGCCGTCCCGTCAGCAGGTGGAACGCGGTGCACCCCAGCGAGTACACGTCGGCCCGATTGTCGAGGCCCTCGCCCTCGATCGCCTCGGGCGAGATGTACTGCATGGTGCCGACAGTGATCCCTGTCGAGGTCAACGATGTCGCCTCACCGGCCGCTTTGGCGATGCCGAAGTCGGCCAGCTTGATGGATTCGATCTGCGGGGCCCCGTCGGCACCGTCGATCCCGACCAGGATGTTGGCGGGCTTGACGTCGCGATGCGTGATCCGTTGCTTGCGCCACGCGTAGTCCAGCGCAGCGCCGGCGCCGCCGGTGAGCTGGATGGCCAAGTCCGGGTCGAGCGGACCGTCGACCTTCACGAGCTCCGACGCGTCGGTGCCGTCGACGTACTCCATCGTGATCCAGAGGCGATCCTCGAACTCACCGCGGTCGTGCAGTGTGACGATGTTCGGGTGCGACAGCTGGGCCAGGAGATCTGCTTCGCGCTGGAACCGAACCTTGAAGTCGTCGTTGCGGGACACCCCGGAATCGAGCAGCTTCAGAGCGTCCTGCCGAGGTAGGCGTGGGTGCTCGACGAGGAACACCTGGCCCATCCCGCCTGCGCCGAGCTGACGAACCACACGGTATCCCGCAATTTCGGTGAACTCCACTGCAACCTGCCTGTTCTCGACGAGGAGTCCGATTCTGTCACGAAGGCTCGACGGTGCGACGCGCCCTCCGCACCGTCACGCCCGGGTGATCTCCTGCGCGAGCATCACGATGATGCCGCTCGGGCCGCGGACGTAGGTGAGTTTGTAGATGTCCTCGTAGACCCCGACGCCGCGCAGCGGGTGGCAGCCGTGCTTCGCCGCGATCGCCAGGGCCTCGTCCAGATCGTCGACCGAGAACGCGACCCGGTGCATGCCGATCTCGTTGGGCAGCGTCGGCTCGGTCTCGATCGCGTCGGGGTGGATGTACTCGAACAGCTCGACCCGCCCCTGGCCGTCCGGGGTCTGCAGCATCGCGATCTTGGCGTGGTTCCCGTCGAGCCCGACGGCGGTGTCCGTCCACTCGCCGCTGACCGTCTGCCGACCGATCACCGTGAGGCCGAGGTCCGTGAAGAACGCGATCGTCGCTTCCAGGTCGCGCACCGCGATCGCGACGTTCTCGAGTCTGATGGCCATGCGGCTGAGGCTATCGATCGCGCGCGCCCTCCGCAGGCCGCATGGCAGGCTCACGACGATGGATGCCGATCATCGACTCAGCAGGTCGCGGAGCGCGCTCGTCGTCGTCGATGTTCAGGGTTCGTTCCCCCGCATCGCCCACGACGCGGGCGGCGTTCTCGCCCGGCTGGTCTCCGTGCTCGCGATTGCCCGCATCCGTGGCGCGGCCGTCGTGTTCACGCGGCAGCGGTTCGGCGACCGCACCCCGGAGCTCGTCGCGGCTCTCGCACCCGCCGAGGGCGACGTGGTCGTCACCAAGGAATCGCCGGATGCCTTCGACGGGACCGACCTGTCCGACGTTCTTGCAGCCACGGGCACAAGGTGTGTCGTGATCGCCGGGTTCGCCACCGAGGCGTGCATCGACTCGACGGCGCGCAGCGCGTTGTCGCGCGGCTTCGACGTGGTCCTCCTGTCGGACTGCCATACGACGACGATCGACCGCGGAGCGGATCCGGTGGCGGCGCCGGATGTGATCGCGCACTACAACGCGACCTTCGCCCGCCTCGACTATCCCGGGCGCTCCATCGCCGTCGTCCCCGCCGAGCGCGTGCGGTTCGGCTCGTAGGGGCGGCGATCCTGCGCCGGCCGCCCTGATCGCTGCGGCGGGCCCCAGAAACGAAGAAAACCGCCTGTCACCAGGCGGTTTCTCGGTGGTCCTAGCTGGGATCGAACCAGCGACCTTCCCCGTGTGAAGGGGACGCTCTCCCACTGAGCCATAGGACCGAACTCGTGCGCGCCTCCGTGTTACCAGGGAGGCGAACGAGAGAGAACACTAACACGACGGCTGAGGGAAAGGGTAATCGGGGACCCCACCAGCGGATACAGTTCCGGACCGTGAGCCGACGAGGCGACGGGGGTGCGCCCCACCACCCCGACTGCGCGCGAAACATGGAGTGACCTGCCGATTTGGCAGAGCGCTCGATGTTCACGTAGTGTTCTCTCTCGCACCGGAAAGGCGCTTTCGAGCGCCGGTCCGGACGAATGCGGATGTAGCGCAGTTGGTAGCGCATCACCTTGCCAAGGTGAGGGTCGCGGGTTCGAATCCCGTCATCCGCTCGAAGTGGGCTTACCGTGGCGGTGTGGCCGAGTGGTGAGGCAACGGCCTGCAAAGCCGTGCACACGGGTTCGATTCCCGTCGCCGCCTCCAACACGCTCAGCCACTCCGCAACGGAGCGGCTGAGCGCCACTTCATGTAAGCGCGATTAGCTCAGTGGGAGAGCGCTTCCCTGACACGGAAGAGGTCACTGGTTCAATCCCAGTATCGCGCACCACCAAGAAACCCCCTGTTCGCAGGGGGTTTCTTGCGTTATACCCACTCGTCGGCGGGTGGCGGTCAGTTCCTCACGGGGAGACCGTGGCACGAACACCGCTCCGGCGGAGCGTCCGCGGCACCCGCCGATTCCATCGACACAGCAGGTGTCGATCCATCCTCGTCATCACCCAACTCCGGCTCGGGTTCCGACTCCGGCTCGGGCTCCGGCTCCAGCTCGGGTTCGACGGCGACGGGCGGCGCGACGGTCGCCTCGGTCGAGTCCGCGGCGCGCGCGTCCGCCGGCTCTACCTCGTCGCGGGCCGGCGCGACCGTCGGAGAGGGGCCCGACGAGCGCCAGCCCGCGAGCAGATGCGCGACGTAGAGCGGCACACCCACGAGCCCCGCGACCACGCCGAGCGCGCACAGTCCGATCGTCACCTCGACGGGGATCGCGTCGATGAACCCGGTGGCGATCGCCGCGACGATCAACCCCACGCACGCTCCGTTCCAGAGCAGGGCGCGGTCGGGCGCACGCGATGAGGCTCGGGTAGACACGGGTACTCCCACCGGTCACTCAGTGCTCGAAGGGCCGATCTGCTTCAGCCCGGGACGAAGGTCGATCAGGTGGACACCGCGACCGTACAGCGCGATGCATTTCGCCATCGTAGCCGCTCGCGCCCGGCTCCGCCCGGAAGCTATCGGCGCCCCGCGCCGAATACGGATGCACCCCAACATGATCGACCGTCGGCGTAGGCCGTCGCGTTCAATCGTTTACATTCGCGCGGCGCACCGTCTCGAATCATCATGCATTGCAACCACATACGCCAACCCGACCGAGCTCCCGGCGGTGCCGCGAACCCATCGCCCGGAACAGCCACGGCTGCGAGCGTGCAACCCCGAGCAACCCCTGAAAAACGCCCTGCCGGCCGGCGTACGAGCGGATATTCAGCAGCGGCCACCTGTTGAACAGCGAGAAGGACTGAGGGAGAATGCAAATGCGAAACCCGGACCAAAGCGATCAAGCGCCGCGAGCCGCCCGAAACCCCCGCCGTGCACGCACGAGCTCCGTGGCCGCTCCAACATGGGACTCCTGGGCCCGCCCCGCCGGCTTCCCCAGTATTCAGGCGGCATTGATCTGGGCCGCGCGCCAACCGACCGGAGCGTCCGACCCGATCCGCATTCTCGCCAGCAGGCTCGGAGTGCCGTACCGGGTCCTCCACTCCTCCGTCGTCGTTCAACGGTTCCTCCATTCCAGCGCCCTCGCCGACGCTCGACGCAACCTCGGGTACCCCAGGAGGTGAGAACCACTCCCTCGCGTTGACACTGCTTACATCCCCGCCTACTCTCAATGTAAGCACCGCACACATAGCCGAGGGCAGGGAGCCGAACACATGACCGCAGCAGCAACAGGCACCGTCGAGGTCGACCTGGGCGGGCGCACCGTCTCCGTCCCGAAGGACGGCCTCTACAACCGGTTCCGGATGGACACCCTGCTCGACGAGGCGGCCGCCGACCCGCGCGTGCCCGGCGTCGACTTCTTCCGCGCGCTGCCGAAGACGCGGGTCGACTCCCCCATCGGGCCCACCCGCACCCCGAACTTCTACTACGCGATGTCCTCCGCCCGACTGACGATGCTCGCGCCCACCCGCGCGATCCGCAGCCGCATCCCCGAGGAGCTGACCCCACTGGAGGTCGCGCCCGGCCTGGGTCTCGCCTCGGTCGTGTTCTTCCGCTACGACGTCTGCGACATCGACTTCTACACCGAGGCCGCAGTCGGCGTCGCGGTCCGTCCGGCGCGTCACGGCGGCCCCGGCGTCGCCGATCTCGCCTCCGCCCTCGGCGGCGACCACCTGCACTCCTACGTCCTCTCGCTCCCCGTCAACACCGAGATCGCGCAGGTCCGCGGACACGACGGCTACGGCTTCCCGAAGTGGGTCACCGAGCTGGACGTCGACATCACCGCCGAGCGCGCGACGGCGCGGATCGCCAACGCCGGCGGTGGCGTCGACCTCGCCTTCTCCGCTCGCACCCCGCGGCAGAAGCACCACGCGAGCGGAGCGAAGGTCGCCACGCTCACCTCGTACACGCAACGGGACGGCGCCTGGTTCTCCACGCTCAACCAGACGAACATGCTCGCGACGGGGACCTCGCTGTTCCCCCGCGGCGTCGACCTCACGCTCGGCGAGGGCCGTATGTCCGACGACCTGCGTTCGCTGAAGCCGATTCGCACGATCGCGCTCGACGTGAACACTGGAGCGCAGGCGGCCCTGCACATGCCCGTCCCGATCTCCGTCCGCTGACCCGTCGCACCCGACCGAAAGGCACTCCATGACCTCCATCCCCACGTCCATGCGCGCGATCGTCATCGACGACGAGAAGAACCTCGTCGTCGACGAGGTCCCCACTCCCGCGCCCGCCACCGGCGAGGTCCTCGTCCGGATCGAAGCCGCCGGCATCAACCGCGCCGACCTGCTGCAGCGACAGGGCCTCTACCCGCCGCCGCCCGGCATCACCGATGTCATGGGCATGGAGGTCTCCGGCACCGTCGTCGCGCTGGGGCCCGAGGTCGACGGCCCGACGGTCGGCGACGAGGTGTGCGCCCTCATGGCCGGCGGTGGGTACGCCGAGTACGCCGTGGTCCCGGCCGCACAGCTGTTGCCCGTGCCCGCCGGCGTCCCGCTGATCGACGCGGCGGCACTGCCCGAGGTCGCGAGCACCGTCTGGTCGACGATCGTCATGGACGCCAGGCTCAAGGCCGGCGACCTCCTCCTCGTGCACGGCGGCGGTAGCGGCATCGGGACCCACGCGATCCAGGTCGCGAAGGCACTCGGCGCGCGAGTGGCCGTCACCGTGGGCTCGGAGGGCAAGGCGCAGCGCTGCCGCGAGCTCGGCGCCGACATCGTGATCAACTACCGCGAACAGGATTTCGCGGCCGAACTCGCGGGCCAGGTGGATGTGATCCTCGACATCATGGGCGGCAGCTACCTGCCCCGGAACATCGACGCGCTGGGCGTCGGCGGGCGGCTCGTGATCATCGGGATGCAGGGCGGGTTCACCGGAGAGGTCAACGTCGGGGCGCTCATCGGGAAGCGGGCCCGCATCATCGGGCTGAACGTGCGGAATCGGCCCCTGACCGGCCCCGGATCGAAGGCCGAGATCGTCGCTGCGGTCGCCGCGGACGAGTGGCCGCTCGTCGAGCGGGGCCTCATCGCTCCGGTGATCTCCGCGCGGCTGCCGCTCGCCGAGGCGGAGCAGGGACAGGCCCTCCTCGAGTCGAAGGATTCCGTCGGCAAAGTCCTGCTGCTGCCGCGGGAAGCCTGACGCCACCAGCCGATTCGCGCCCGGGCGCAACCTTCGTGTAACTTGTTGCTCGCCCGATGGGCACGCGGATGTAGCGCAGTTGGTAGCGCATCACCTTGCCAAGGTGAGGGTCGCGGGTTCGAATCCCGTCATCCGCTCAAGGAGCCCCGGTCGCGTACGCGGCCGGGGCTTCAGCCATTTCCGGCGTACTGTGGCAGCCATGACCGCCGATCTGCTCCGGAGGCTCCCCCGCTGGGGCGACCTCTCCGCGCCGTGGATCGCGGTCGTCGCGCTGTTCGTCGCCGGCGTCGCCGTGTCCGACGGTGCCGCCGCCCTCGTCGGCATCGCCCTCGCGATCGCCGTGGCCGCCCTCTGTCACGCGGCCACGGAACGGGAAGACCGCGCACCGTCGGGCCCGCGGACCGGACGCGAACCGGACCAACGGCTGCGCGGCGCGTACCGCCGCAGTTCCATGCCCAACGGGGCCGGGCGGCCCCGTCGACCTCGAGCACCCGGCTGCGCCGCCTCCGCGGCGTAGCCCCCGTCCCGGCACACGCCGCACCCGCAGACCCCTTTCCCTGCGCGCCGCGGTCACTCGCGCGCGTTCCTGCCTGTGAGGTGCTTCCTTCATGCTCGATGTCGTCTACTACCCGATCTCCGCCGTCCTCTGGGCCTGGCACCGCCTCTTCGGTGCGGTCCTCGGCGCCGACAACGGCGTCGCCTGGGCGCTGTCCGTCGTCTTCCTCGTCTTCACCGTCCGAGCCCTGTTGCTGTGGCCCGGCATCGTCGCCGCACGCACCGGCCGGCAGGTACAGAAGTTGCGCCCGCAGTTGGACGCCCTCCGTCGCACGCATGGGAAGGACACGCAGAAGCTGGCCCGGAAGACGCAGGAGCTCCAGCGCGAACACGGCGTCCGGCCGCTGCTCGGCTGTCTGCCGGCGCTGGTCCAGATCCCCGTGTTCTTCGGCCTCTACCACGTACTCCGCTCGTTCAACCGCACAGGAACGGGCTGGGGCCGGCTCGGCCTCACGCCCGAGCAGAACGCGAACACCGCGAATTACGTCTTCTCCGTGAGCGACGTGCAGTCGTTCCTGGGCGCCCGCCTGTTCGGGGCGCCGATCTCGGTGTCGATGTCGAGTTCCGACACGGTGCTCGCCTCGTTCGCGCAGTTCGGCGGCGTGTCGAGTGTCGCCTCGGTCGCGGCCGTCGCGATCCCGCTGATGCTCGCGGCGTGCCTCGCGACGCACATCAATGCGCGGTTCTCGCTCCGTCACCAGGTGGCCGATCCCACCAACGGCCTGCAGACCGACCTGATGCGCACCCTCATGCTGTGGGTGATGCCGGTGGGCAGCGTCGTCGCGGGGCCTGTCCTGCCGGTCGCGATCCTGCTGTACTGGGTCGCGAACAACATCTGGACCTACGGCCAGCAGCACGTGACCCATCGGGTGCTGGAAAGGGACGAGGCACGGGCGGCGCGCGCAGTAGCGTGAGAGCGGACCGCGAAGGAATCGAACCAGCGCAGGAGCGAACCGTGGGCACGACGGTGACGGACGAACAGATTCAGGAGCTGGTGCAGACCGCCCAGCCGTTCAGCCTGGTGATCCTCCGGTGGGGTCCCCGCCGCGCGCAGGACGGCGCTGCCGCGATCGAGCTCGAGCACCAGCGGCGCATGGTCTCGCTGCGCGCCGACGGCGTGATCGCGATCCTGTGTCCGATCCTCGACGAGGCCATGGCCGGGATGGCGATCATGACGGTGTCCACCGACCGGGCCGAGGAGATCATCGCCGAGGACCCGTGCATCCGCGCCGGGATGATGCACAGCGAGGTCTACCCGTGCATGAGCTTCCCCGGGGACTCCCTGCCGGGTTAGTCGTCGCGACGTTCCGACCGGCGAGAATGGACGAAACACGGCCACCTGTCCACCATTCGCGGCCGCCTGCTAGCTTCCGACTGTGAGTGAACCCACGCCCGAACAGTCCCTCAACGATCGCGTCCGAGCCGCCTACCGGGCGGTCACCGACGAGGCGCGCGCCGAGAAGGTGGCCAAACAGCACGCCCGCGGCAAGATGACCGCCCGTGAGCGGGTCGCGCTGCTGGCGAACGGCGGATTCCACGAGTTCGGCGCCCTCGCCGGGCCCGGCCCCGCCCAGCAGGGCGCCGCTCCCCTCGTCGCTCCGGGCGACGGCGTGGTCACCGGCGTCGGCTACATCGACGGCCGGCCGGCGGCCATCGCGGCCTTCGACTTCACCGTGCTCGGCGGCAGCAACGGCGCGACCGGGATGGCGAAACTGGACCGGTGCGCCGAGCGCGCGCTGCTCGACGGGATCCCGCTGATCATGCTCATGGACGGCGGCGGGCACCGGATGCAGGAGGCGCTGGACTCCCGGCTCGCCGCGCCCGGGTCGCGGCTCCTGCTGCGCCTGGCCGACCTCTCCGGGCACGTGCCGCTCGTCGCCGCCATGATGGGGCCCGGTTTCGGTGCGCCCGCCAACATCTCGGCGTGCTGCGACTTCGTGACCATCGTGCGCGGCATGGGCACCATCGGCATCTCCTCGGCGCCGCTGGTGCAGGCCGCGACGGGTGAGAATCTCACCAACGACGAGATCGGCGGCGCCGACCTGCAGGCCGAGCGCGGCGTGGTGGACGTGGTGACCGATACCGAGCAGGAATCGGTGGACGCGATCCGCGCCTTCCTGAGCTACCTGCCCGCTTCCGCGGCCGACGAGCCGCTGGTCTCCGCCGGCCCGCACGAGCCCGGCGACACGGCGGACGGTATCGACACCCTCGTCCCGTCGTCGATGCGCCGGGCCTACGACGTGGTCGACGTGATCGAGGCGATCGCCGACGTCGACACCGTCTTCGAGCTCAAGCGACTGCACGCGCCGAACATCGTGACCGCGTTCGCGCGGATCGACGGCCGCCCGGTGGGCGTGGTCGCGAATCAGCCGCGCTTCCACGCGGGCGCGCTCGACGCCAACGCCTGCGAAAAGGCGGCGCACTTCATCGCCGTGTGCGACACCTTCGGGCTGCCGCTGCTCATCCTCATCGACCTGCCCGGCTTCCTCGTCGGCGCGGGCGCCGAGGAGACGAACCTCGTGCGGCGCAGCGCGCGGCTCGGCTACGAGCTGGCGGCCGCCACGGTGCCGCGATTCGTGATCGTGACGCGCAAGGCCTACGGCGCCGCGTACATCGCGATGGGCGGCGGCCGCAGCATCGAGGCCGACCTCTCGCTGGCCTGGCCCACCGCCGAGATCTGCGCGATCCCCATCGAGAGTGCGGTCGACCTCGCCTTCCGCTCGCAGTACGAGGCGGCGCCCGATCCGGCGAAGGCGCGCGGCGACCTCATCACGCTGTTCCAGGCGAACGTCGACCCGCTGCTCGCGGCCGACGGCTTCGGCATCGACGACGTGGTGCTGCCGTCGGCGACGCGGCCGATGCTGGCGGAGGCCCTGGGCCGGGTACGGCGCCGACAGCCGCGCGTGCCGCAGAAGCGCCGGTCCATCTCCCCGATCTGACCGGGGACTAGGCCCGACGGTGCCGGCGCACCGCGTCCGTGTTGGCGCAGCGCGGCGAGCAATACGACTGCCTGCCACCGCGGCTGGTGTCGGCGAAGACCCGCACGCAGCCCTCGCGGGCGCAGGCGCCGAGCCGCGCGCCCTCGGCCTCGGTGGTGAAGACGGCGAGCCCGCCGGCGGTGACCGCCTTGACCCGACTCAGCAGGGATTCGGTCTCCGGAGTGAAGTGCAGGTGCGGCCGCCAGTCGTCGTGGGCGGTGAGATAGATCCCCGCGGTGCCCGCGCCAAGAAGACGGTTCACCGCGGTGCACCGGTCGTCGACGGTCTCGGCGAGGAAGGGAGCGCGCAGCAGGTCCGCCCAGCCCCCGAGGCCGTCGACCGCGGCGGCGTCCAGCTCGACCCGCCGTATCTCGTGCTCGTGCAGCGCCGCGGCGACCCCGTCCTCGGACCACCCGCCATCGGCCCGGAGGTTCACC
This sequence comes from Tsukamurella ocularis, assembly GCF_965138335.1. Lineage (GTDB taxonomy): Bacteria > Actinomycetota > Actinomycetes > Mycobacteriales > Mycobacteriaceae > Tsukamurella > Tsukamurella ocularis_A. The sequence continues at coordinate 53,899 of NZ_CBCSDV010000002.1, read as the reverse complement.
AGGTCGACGGCGAGCCGTACCCCGGTCATGTTGTCGTGATCGAACTGCACGGATCGATCATCCCGCCCGGGCGGCGATCTCGGGCTCCGACACGGGCACCTCGACGGTCCGGCCGACGAGCTTGATCCGCCACGCCCCGCAGGCGCAGCGTTGGTACATCACGATCCCCTCGCTGGTCGGGTGGTGCGATTCGGTCTCCCAGGCGTGGATCTGCATCTCGTTCTCGGTCATGCGATCGAGCGTGCGACGGGGCCATTCGACGTTTCAACCATTACACGACGAGCCACCGCACCGCCGCCGTCCTCGTACCCTAGGGGGGTATAGTAAGGTGGATCGATGCGAAAGGCGGGCGAGGCGATGAATCCCCTGGTGACGATAGGCGTGTTCGCGGCCGGCCTGGCCGTCGTGTTCGCCGCCGCGTTCGCCGTGGGCGCCGCCGTCGGCCCGACGCCCGAGGGCCCCGGGCCGCACGCGGCCGCACCGTCGACCTCGGAGGGAGGCCACGGTGGCCACTGACACCCACCCGCCCGAGGCGGTCGTCGACCTCGCGATCGAGGGTATGACGTGCGCCTCGTGCGCGCACCGCATCGAGCGCAAGCTGAACAAGCTCGACGGGGTCACCGCCACCGTCAACTTCGCCACCGAGAAGGCGCACGTCACGGCGCCGGCCGGCACCGATCCGGCGGTCCTCGTCGACACCGTGGAGCAGGCGGGCTACGCGGCGCACGTGCCCGCGGCGCCCGGCGGAGACGAGGACGACGAGCCCGCGGGCCGGACGCACGAGCCCGCCGATGCGCTGCGCCGGCGATTGACGATCAGCGCCGCGCTCACCGTCCCGGTGATCGGGATGGCGATGATCCCCGCCCTGCAGTTCGACTACTGGCAGTGGCTCTCCCTGACCCTCGCCTCGCCCGTGGTGGTGTGGGGCGCGCTCCCCTTCCACCGCGCGGCGTGGACCAATCTCCGGCACGGCACCGCCACGATGGACACGCTCGTCTCGATCGGCGTGCTCGCCGCGTTCGGCTGGTCGGTCTACGCCCTGTTCTGGGGCACTGCCGGCGTCACCGGCATGACGCACCCGTTCACGTTCACCATCGAGCGGATGGACGGCACCGCCACCATCTACCTCGAGGCCGCCGCCGGCGTCACCACGTTCATCCTCGCCGGGCGCTACTTCGAGGCGAAGAGCAAACGGCAGGCCGGGGCCGCCCTGCGCGCGCTCCTGGAGCTCGGCGCCAAGGACGCGACCGTGCTGCGCGGGGGCGTCGAGACACTCGTTCCCATCGGCGACCTGGTCGTGGGCGACGAGTTCGTCGTGCGGCCGGGCGAGAAGATCGCCACCGACGGCGTCGTCGCCTCCGGGCAGTCCGCCGTCGACGCCTCCATGCTCACGGGCGAGGCCGTGCCCGTCGAGGTACGTCCCGGCGACGCCGTGACCGGCGCGACCGTCAACGCGGGCGGCCGGCTCGTGGTGCGCGCAACCCGGGTCGGCGCCGACACGCAGCTCGCCCAGATGAGCCGCCTGGTCGAGGACGCGCAGGCCGGGAAGGCGAAGGCGCAGCGCCTCGCCGACCGGATCTCGGGCGTCTTCGTGCCGATCGTCATCGCGATCGCGGTCGGCTCCCTCGGCTTCTGGCTCGGCTCCGGGCAACCCGCCTCGATGGCGCTCACCGCAGCGGTCTCGGTGCTGATCATCGCCTGCCCGTGCGCCCTCGGCCTCGCCACGCCCACGGCGCTGCTGGTCGGCACGGGCCGCGGCGCCCAGCTCGGAATCCTCATCAAGGGCCCCGAGGCGCTGGAACACACCCGCACCGTCGACACCGTCGTGCTCGACAAGACGGGCACCGTGACCACCGGCGTCATGACCCTGCAGGCGGTGCACCCGGCCGCGGGCGAGTCCGCCGACGAGGTCCTGGCCGTGGCCGCCGCGCTGGAGGCCGCCTCCGAGCACCCGATCGCCCGCGCCGTCGTCCGCGCCGCGCCCGCGACGCTCGGCACCGTCGACGAGGTCGGCGCACTTCCAGGGCTCGGGATCCGCGGCACCGTCGACGGGCGCGCGGTCGCCGTCGGACGCCCGACCCTGCTGAGCGATGCCGCGATGCCCCTGCCCGACGATCTGCGGGCGGCGTTCGACGAGGCGCAGCAGCACGGCCGGACCCCGATCGCCGTCGGCTGGGACGGCGCCGCCCGCGGCGTCCTCGTGGTCTCCGACGAGGTCAAGCCCACGTCGCTGGAGGCCGTCGCGCGGCTCCGCGAGCTGGGGCTGCGGCCGATCATGCTCACGGGCGACAACGAGCCCGCGGCCCGGTTCATCGCGGCTCAGGTCGGCGTCGACGACGTGATCGCCGGCGTGCTGCCCGCCCAGAAGGTGGAGGCGGTGCGCCGCTTGCAGGCCGACGGCCACGCGGTGGCGATGGTCGGCGACGGGGTCAACGACGCCGCCGCGCTCGCCGCCGCCGATCTGGGCATCGCCATGGGCACCGGCACCGACGCCGCGATCGAGGCGTCCGACCTCACCCTCGTCGGCGGCGACCTGCGTACCGTCGTCGACGCCATCCGGCTCTCGCGACGCACCCTGAGCACCATCAGGACCAACCTGTTCTGGGCCTTCGCGTACAACGTGGCAGCACTCCCCCTCGCCGCGGCGGGTCTGCTCAACCCCATGCTGGCCGGCGCCGCGATGGCGCTGTCCTCCGTCTTCGTGGTCAGCAACAGCCTGCGACTGCGGAGTTTCCGTCCCAGGAAGGGATACTGATCCCATGACCACCGACACCGGCCACGCGCACCACGGCTACATGTCCGACAAGGACGAGTACCTCAAGCGGCTGCGCCGCATCGAGGGGCAGGCACGCGGCCTGCAGCGGATGGTCGAGGAGGAGAAGTACTGCATCGACATCCTCACGCAGGTCTCGGCCATGACCAAGGCCCTGCAGGCGGTCGGGCTCGGCCTCCTCGAGGACCACATGAGCCACTGCGTCGTGAACGCCGCCCGGTCGGGGGACGACGCGGAGACGGCGGCCAAGCTCAAAGAGGCGACCGACGCGATAGCCCGTTTCACGCGCTGAACCACTTCCACAGTTGCAGCGGCGAATTCCGGGCACTGGAATGCGCGAACCGACTTCCCCGGAGTAACGCGTTCCCGTACAGTGACTGTTGTCAGCGAAGTGAGACGCGTCTCACACTCCGACACCCTCACCCATGCACCCGCCCGGCCCACACATCACCGGGCGGGTGTTGGTGCGTTCGGGGCTACTTCGCCTCGGCGGACGCGAAACGCGACAGCGCCAGCAGGCGCGACGTCGCGCGCAGGTACTTCTTCCGGTAACCGCCGGCCAGCATCTCCGGGGTGAAGATCTCGTCGAGCTTGGCGCCCGAGACCAGCACCGGGATACCGGCGTCGTAGAGCCGGTCCGCGAGCACGACGATGCGCAGCGCGACGGTCTGGTTGTCGGCCGGGTGCACCCCGCTGATGCACACCTTGGAGATCCCGTCCACCAACTGCTTGTACCGCGAGGGATGCAGCTTCGACAGGTGCTCGGACAGCGCGTCGAAGTCGTCCAGGGTGGCGGTGGGGTCCGCCTCGGCGACGGCGACCAGCTCCTCGTCGGTGAGCGGGTCCGGCGCGGGCGGCAGATCGCGGTGCCGGTAGTCGGGCCCGTCGACGCGCACCGACTGACTGGAAGACCGAGCTGAGCTTGTTGATCTCGCGGAGGAAGTCCTGCGCGGCGAACCGGCCCTCGCCCAGCTGCCCCGGCAGCGTGTTCGACGTCGCGACGATCGAGACGCCCCGCGCCGCCAGCTCGGTGAGGAGCCGCGACATCACCATCGTGTCGCCCGGGTCGTCGAGCTCGAACTCGTCGATGCAGATCACGCTGTGGTTCGCCAGGTACTCGACGCACCGGTTGAACCCGAGCGCGCCCACCAGGTGGGTGTACTCGACGAAGGTGCCGAACGACTTCGGCGACGGGACGCTGTGGAAGATCGACGCCAGGAGGTGGGTTTTGCCGACGCCGAAGCCGCCGTCGAGGTAGAGACCCACGCCGTGCGGCGGGGTGCTCTTGCGGCCGAACAGGCCCTTCTTGTTCCGCTGCTTGGTGAGCTTGACGACGTCCGCCACGAACGCGCGCCCCGTCTGGACCGCGGCGGCCTGCGTCGGCTCGTTCGGGTCCGGGATGTAGCTGTCGAAGCTGACCTCGCTGAACATCTCCGGCGGAACGAGCTGCTCCACCATCTGCTCCGGCGTCACCGTCGGGTTGCGATCCACGAGATGCAGCGTCATGAGTCGTGATCATATGCGCTGGTCGTCGCGGTCGGAAAATCTCGCGCTACGGTCGTGACGTGATCGAGCCACTGCCCACCGACGACGCCGCCCTCGCCCGCGCCTTCGACCACCCGACCGCCGAGGGCCGATCGTACGTGCGCGCCAACATGATCGGCTCCCTCGACGGATCGTCCACCGCCGCCGGACGGTCGGGTGGCCTGGGCGGCGACGGCGACCGCCGCGTCTTCCGGGCGCTGCGGGCCGCGGCGGACGTGGTCCTGGTCGGGGCGGCGACGGTGCGCGACGAGGACTACGGCACGCCCGGGCACCCCGCGCTCGCGATCGTGACCCGGGGAACCGTCGCCCGCACGCCCCGCCTGTACCCGCCCGAGGGGCCCGAGCCTATCGTGTACTCCGGGCGGGGCGCATCCGTCGACCTGCGTTCGGTGCTCGACGATCTGTACGCGCGCGGCCACCGGCGGATCCTCACGGAGGGCGGCCCCGGTGTCCTCGGCGCGCTGCTCGCGGCGGGCCTCGTCGACGAGCTGTGCCTGACCATCGCGCCGATGCTGGTCGGGGGCGCGGGCAAGCGCATCGTGAGCGGGCCCGACCTCCCACTCGATCGCTGGCGGCGCGGCCCGGTGCTGGGCGACGACGAGGGCTACCTCTACACGCGCTGGATGCGCTGACGCCCGCCGCGGCCCGATCTCGCTACTGTGAACGCCATGTCCCACGCGCGCCACCGAGCCCTCGCCGCCGCCGGGATCGCCGTCGGCGCCATCGTCGCCGTGTCCGCCTGCGCGCCGGTCCCGGCTCCGACTCCCGACTACGTCACGGACTTCGGGCAGGGCGGCCGCGCGCCGTCCGCCTCCGCTGACGAAGCACCGAAGGGCCCGGAGTGGAAGGCCTCCGCGAAGGACCCGCTTGCCTGGCAGGACTGCACGAACCGCCTCGCCGCCCGCTACGGCACCCCGCCGGCGGGGAACGCCACCCTGCAGTGCGCCACTCTCACCGTCGGGGTCGGCCAGGCCGAGGCGCCTCTGAAGCTCGCCGTGACGCGGGCCCGGGTGCCCGGCACGCCCGATACCGCCGCGCCCCTGGTGCTGGTCGGCGGCACCGAGTTCACCGGCCAGCGGGCGCTGGCCACCCTCGCCGCCGGCGACAGCCCCGTGCTGGCGAACCGGCCCGTGGTGGCCGTCGAGCGTCGCGGCATCGGCACGTCCGGCGCGCTCACCTGCCGCACCGCCGCCGATCAGGCACTGCTGCGCAGCGGCGGCGCGGCGGGACAGAGCCTGGAGACGCGCGTGGCGAAGATCGGCGAGGCCGCGCAGAAGGCGTCGACCACGTGCGGCGACGCCTACGCCGACGCGATCTCCGACTTCACCGCGGCGTCCGCGGCCGAGGACCTGGAGAAGCTGCGCACCACGTGGGACGTGCCGGCCCTGGGGCTGCTCGCCGTCGGCGACGGCTCCACCACCGCCCTCGCGTACGCGGCGGAACACCCGAAACAGGTCGCGCGCCTGATCCTCGACTCCCCCGTCCGCTACGGCGGCACCGAGCTGCAGCGCGCCGAGGACGCCGCGCGCGGTACCTCGGCCACCGTCGACGCCTTCGCCGCGCAGTGCGGACCCACCTGCGCCCTCGGCGCGGACCCCGCCGGCGCCGTGCGCGGGATCATCGACGACGCGGCCGCGGGCCGGTTGGGCTCGTTCACGGACTCCGATGTCCGACGGGCCGTCGTCGTCACCCTGGGCGTGGGCCCCGGCGACCGAGACGCCCGCGTCACGCGCCTCGCCACCGCGCTGCAAGGCGCCCGGTCCGGGGACGCCGCCCCGCTGCGCGCGCTGCTCCGCACCGCCGACGAGGCCATCGGCACCGACGGCCAGTTCCTCGGGCGCTGTTCGGACGCCGTCACCAAGGCCTCCCCCGACCAGATCCTCGCCTCCGCGCGGAAGTGGGGTCCGGAGTTCCGGCTCGGCGCGGCCTCGGCGCTCGACCTCGGCACGTGCGCGGCCTGGCCGACGATGACGGCGCCGCCGAAGCTCACCGACCTCGGCGTGACGTCGGTGGTCGCCACCTCGGCCGCCGACCCCCTGACCGCGCGCACCGCGCTCGACACCCTGACGGGGCAGCTCACGGTCGTCGGCGCGCAACCCACCGCCGTCACCTGGGCCGGGATCGGCGACGGTGCCGTGGTCCGGTCGTCGTGCGTGCAGAAGTCGTTGATCGGCTACCTGGACCGGCTCGACCCGCCGTCGACGCGGGCCTGCCCCGCGTGACCGGCGCCGGCCCGGGCCGCCGGACGCGGGCGGGCCTCCGCGTCGCCGCCGCGGCGTCGGATACGGTTTAGCGGTGTCGTCTGTCGCCCTCGCTCGGATGAAGTCCGACCCCGGCCTCGTGGTCAAGGCCATCCTGTGGCCGCTCGCCCTCCTCACCCTGCTGCAACGGCTGATCGTCCTGGTCCCGAACGGGAACAAGACCGACGATTTCACCACCGTGTACGCCGCCGCCGTGCGGTTCCTGCGGCACGAGGCGGTGTACACCGAGAACTACGACACGGTGGATCCGCACTATCTCTACCCGCCGTCGGGAACGCTGCTGATGGCGCCGTTCGGGTACTTCGACCCGGAGACCGCGCGGTACATCTTCGTCGGGCTCAGCGCCGTCGCACTTCTGCTCGCCCTGTACATCATGCTCCGGATGTTCGGCTACGGCCTGAACTCCGTTGTCGCGCCCGTGGTGCTGTTCTTCGCGGTGGCCACCGAGGCCGTGACCAGCACGCTGGTCTACACGAACTTCAACTGCTTCGTCCTGCTGGCCGAGGTGGCCGCGATGGCGCTGTTGCTCAAGCGGAAGGACCTGTGGGCGGGCGTCCCCCTCGGGCTGTCGTTCGCCGTCAAACCGCTGCTCTTCGTGATGCTGCTGCTGATCGTCGTGAACCGTCAGTGGAAGGCGCTCATCGCCGCCGTCGGCATCCCCGTCGTGCTGATGGGTGCGGGCATGCTGCTCTCCGCGGATCGCACCGAGTTCTTCCACAAGACGCTGCCCTATCTCAGCGAGGCGCGCGACTACTACAACAGCTCGATCCAGGGCAACGCGCAGTACTTCGGGCTGCCGGAGTGGCTCTCGCTGTTCCTGCGGGCCGCCGTGGTCGTGATGGCCGCCGTCACCCTGTGGCTGCTCTGGAAGTACTACCGCCGGAGCAACGAGCTGCTGTGGCTCGCGACCTCCACCGGGACGCTCCTGACCACGTCGTGGCTCGTCCTGTCGCTGGGCCAGGGCTACTACTCGATGCTGCTGTTCCCGATGCTCATGACCGTGGTCTACCGCAGCTCCGTGCTGGGGAACTGGGCGTCCTGGGTCGCGGTCTACGGCTTCCTCAGTTACGACAACTGGCTATCCGGCAAATGGCCCGCGTTCGGGCGGTCGTTGGCGTACCTCAAGTGCACCCTCGGATGGTCGCTGCTCATCGTGGTGCCGTTCTGCGTCCTGCTGTTCCGGTACCTCGACGCGAAGGCCGAGAACCGGCTCGACGAAGGGATCGACCGGCCCCTCACGCCGGACGAGGAACCGGGCAAACACGAACTGGCACCAACCGCTGTACAGGGTTAACGTGGAGTCATGACAGACCCGAAGCCCAAGCTGGAACTGAGCGATTCCGAGTGGCGTAAGCGCCTCACCGCACCGGAATACCGCGTTCTGCGCGAGGCGGGGACCGAGGCTCCGTTCAAGGGCGAGTACACGGACACGAAGACCGCCGGCGTCTACCGGTGCCGGGCGTGCGGCGAAGAGCTCTTCCGTTCGGATGCCAAGTTCGAATCGCACTGCGGTTGGCCGTCGTTCTTCTCGCCGCTCGCGGGCGACAAGATCATCGAGCGCGTCGACAACTCGCTGGGCATGCGCCGCGTCGAGGTCCTGTGCGCCAACTGCGACAGCCACCTGGGCCACGTCTTCGAGGGCGAGGGCTACGACACCCCCACCGACCTCCGGTACTGCATCAACAGCATCTCCATGCGCCTGGAGCCCGACGACGCTTCCTGAGCCGACCTCGCAGCGGCTGCGGGGCGGGGCTCGTCGAACGATTCTGCAGCCCGCGAGCCGCTAGGCGAGGGGGCGAAGCCTAGTGAGCGAGGCCCGCCCCGCGGCCGCCCCCTGCCCACCGGCTAGGGAAGCGCCGTGACGAGCTCGCGCACCCCCACGCGCGGCCCCGAGAAGAACGGCGTCTCCTCGCGCGTGTGCCGGCGCGCATCGGTGGCGCGCAGGTCGCGCATCAGGTCGACGATGCGGTGCATCTCCGGCGCCTCGAAGGCGAGCAGCCACTCGTAGTCGCCGAGCGCGAAGGCGGGCACGGTGTTCGCGCGGACGTCCGGGTAGCCGCGCGCCGCGCGCCCGTGGTCGGCGAGCATCTTGCGGCGCTCGTCGTCGGGCAGGAGGTACCACTCCAGGCTGCGCACGAACGGGTAGACGCAGATGTACGCCCCCGGGTCCTCCCCCGCGAGGAAGGCGGGGATGTGGCTCTTGTTGAACTCCGCGGGGCGGTGCAGCGCCGAGTTCGACCACACCGGACGGCTCGCGCGGCCCAGGGCGGTGCTGCGCCGGAAGTCGTTGTACGCGGCCTGCAGGTCCTCGAGCTTCTCGGCGTGCCACCAGATCATGAAGTCGGCGTCGGCACGCATCCCCGCGACGTTGTACACGCCGCGGACGACCAGGTCGCCCTCCTGGATCTTCGCCAGGAACGCCTCGGCCTCAGTGGCCGCCGCGGCCCGCTGCTCGTCGTCGCCCAGCTCGCCCGGCGTGATCGAGAACACCGAGAACATGAGATAGCGGACGGTCGAATTGAGCTCTGCGTAATCCAGTTTGGCCATGCCCTCGATCGTAGTCCCGCGCGCGGGACCGGCTCAGGACAGGTCGGCGAGCACGCGCTGCGCTGCGGCATCGGCGCGGGCGATGCACGCGGGCACCCCGACCCCGTCGAAGTACGCCCCCGCGAGGGCCAGGCCCTTCGGCGTGGCCGTCTCGATCGCGGCGAGGGTGTCCCGGTGGCCCGGCAGGTAGACGGGGATGCCCTCGTACCAGCGCTGCACGTGCGCGACGGTCGGCTCCACGGTGACGCCGAGCACGTTGGCCAGGTCCTCCCGCGCCGCCGCGACCAACCCGGCGTCGACGTCGTCGACGATCCGGCTCACCCCGAGGCGACCGAAGGACAGGCGCACCGTTCCACCCGGCAGGTGATCCCACTTGCGGCCCGACAGCGTGACCGCCTTCGCGCTGACCTGCTCGCGACTCGCCACGAGCACGCCGGACAGGTCGGGCAGCTCGGTGTCCTCGGGCAGCCGCATCGTCACGAGCGCCGAGCTGGCCGCCGGGATCGTGCCCACCGCCGCGCCCAGCTCGGGCAGGCTCAGCCCGACGAGGCGGCGCACCTGCGGCGCGGGCACCGCGAGGACGACCGCATCGAACATCGAGCCGCGCAGGCTCCAGCCGGGCCGCACCTCGGGCACGGGGGCGCCCAGCATGATCCGATCGCCGAGCCGCTCGGCGAGTGCGTCGAGCAGCTGTTGGTAGCCGCCGCGGAAGGCCCCGAAGACGGGGCTGTCGTCGGGTTCGCCGAGGACGTCGCGAACGGCCTCCCCCAGCGACGCGGCGCCCGCATCGAGGCGGGCGGCCAGGGCGGGCAGCGCGGCGCGCACGGAGACGTCGTCGGCGTGGGCCGCGAAGACACCCGACACCATCGGGTCGACGCTGCGCTCGACGACCTCGTCGCCGAGCCGCGAGCGGACCAGTGCGCCGATCGAGGCGTCGGCACCGGGGTTCCATCGCAACGGGATCCGCACCTCGTCGGCATCGCCCGGGATGCCCATCACGGTGCGGCCGAAGCCACCACGGAGGGCGCCGTCGGCGAACAACGCCGGGCGGCGACCGGCGGGCTCGACCAACTGATCGGCGAGGCCGAGCTCGGTCGCCAGGTCGATCACCTCGGGCCGGCGGCGGACGAAGGCCTCGGCGCCGACGTCGAGGCGCTCTCCGCCGATGGTCTCGGAGCGCAGCTTGCCGCCCACCCGATTGCCCGATTCGAAGACGGTGACCCGCGCACCCGCCTGCTGCAGCCGCAGTGCGGCGACCAGCCCGGAGATGCCCGCCCCGACGACGGCGACGTTGCTCATAGCGTGTGCACCAGGTCGACGACGCGGGTGAGCGCATCGGGGTCGGTCGACGGGAGTACTCCGTGGCCGAGGTTGAAGACGTGCCCGACGGCGCCGGCGGCGAGCGCCGCATCGGCGTCGGCGACGACGCGCCGGACCTGCAGGTCGACGGTGGCCCGGTCGGCCATCAGGGTGGCCGGGTCCAGGTTCCCCTGCAGCGCCTTCCCGGGGCCGACGCGGCCCGCGGCCACGTCGAGGGGGACGCGCCAGTCGACGCCCACGACGTCGGCGCCGGCTTCTCCCATGGCCCCGAGCAACTCGCCGGTGCCGACCCCGAAGTGGAACGCGGGCAAGGCGGGAGCGCTCTCGCGCAGCGCGGCGAAGACCCGCTCCGAGTGGGGCTGGACGTAGGTGCGGTAGTCGGCGAGCGACAGCGCTCCGGCCCAGGAGTCGAACAGCTGGAAGGCCTGCGCGCCGGCGTCGGCCTGCACCCGCAGGAAGGTGATCGCGATGTCGGCGAGCGCGTCGAGCAGCGCGTGCCAGGTCTCGGGCTCGGTGTACATCAGCGACTTCGTGCGCTCGTGGTTACGACTCGGCCCGCCCTCCACGAGATACGAGGCCAGGGTGAACGGGGCGCCCGAGAAGCCGATGAGCGCGACGCCCGCGGGCAGCTCGCCGCGCAGCAACCGCACCGCCTCGGCGATCGGCTCGACCTGGGCCGCGTCGAGCTTCGGCATGGCGGCGACGGCCGCGGCGTCCCGGATCGGCTGCTCGATGACGGGGCCGATCCCGCTCACGATGTCGAGGTCGATCCCGGCGGCCTTGAGCGGGACCACGATGTCGGAGAACAGGATCGCGGCGTCCGTGCGGTGCCGGCGCACCGGCTGCAGCGTGATCTCGCACACGAGATCGGGTCGGAAGCACGACTGGAGCATCCCGATCCCCTCGCGCGCCTTGCGGTATTCGGGCAGGGAGCGCCCGGCCTGCCGCATGAACCACACCGGGCGGTGCTCCGGGGTGCGCCCCGCCGCCGCGTCGAGCAGCGGGTACGCCGCCGCGGCCGTCGTCGATCGATCCTCGGTACTCATCGACACCGATCATGTCATGACTGCCGCGCGCGTAGGCCGCGGCCTGCGGCGCGCCTCCACGTGCGTCGCCTCCGGAGCGGCTACGGTCACGGTTTGTGAGCCAACCAGGAACGGGTGACGAAGCGGCGGGCGGTGCGGGAGCGCGCGGCGCCGAGCCGGAGTCCTTCCGCGCGGCCGTCGAGTCCCTTCACACGGCGACGGTCCGCCCCGAGATCGAGATCGGCAGCATCCGGCCGCCGCAGCGACTCGCGCCCTACAGTTACGCCCTCGGCGCCGAGGTCCGTGCGCCCGAGGCCGACGTCGTGCCCGAGCACTCCGACGGCGAGACCTTCGGCCGCCTGATCCTGCTCCACGACCCCCACGGCCACGAGGCGTGGAACGGCATGATGCGGCTCGTCGCCTATGTGCAGTCCGAGGTCGACGAGTCGCTGGCGTCCGATCCGCTGCTCCCCGAGGTCGCCTGGAGCTGGTTGACCGACGCGCTCGCCGAACGCGGCCAGGAGGTGACCGCGCTGGGCGGCACCGTCACCGCGACCGCGTCAGTGCGCTACGGCGACATCGCCGGCCCGCCGCGCGCCCACCAGCTGGAGCTGCGGGCGTCGTGGACGCCCCTGGGAGACGACCTGTCCGGGCACGTCGAGGCCTTCTGCACGGTGCTCGAGACCGCCGCCGGGCTGCCTCCCGCCGGCATCACCCGGCTCGGCTCGGGGTAGGCACACCCGTGGGCAAGGCCTCATCGGAACCGGTCCCCGGCATTCCGCTCACCGAACCCGCCGAGGGCGTTCCGGAGCCCCTGACCACGGTCGAGGAGTTCGCCGAGTGCGCCGCGGCACTGCGCCGGGGCACCGGCCCGATCGCCGTCGACACCGAGCGGGCGTCGGGCTTCACCTACTCCTCCCGCGCCTACCTCATCCAGATCAAGCGGACGGGTTCCGGGCTGTTCCTGCTCGACCCGATCCACGAGCCCGAGGGCCTCGCTCCGGTGATCGAGGCGATGCGCGGCGTCGAGTGGGTGCTGCACGCCGCCGACCAGGACCTGCCCTGCCTGCGGGACGACGGCTTCGAGTGCGACGCGCTCTTCGACACCGAGCTCGCGGGCCGGCTCCTGGGGGCGCCGCGGGTCAATCTCGCGGCGATGACCTCGGAGTACACCGGCTACGCGCTGGCGAAGGGACACGGTGCCGCGGACTGGAGCACCCGGCCCCTGCCGCACGACTGGCTCAACTACGCGGCGCTGGACGTGGAGGTGCTGGTCGACCTGCGCGACGAGGCCTACGAGCGCCTCCAGGACGCCGGGAAACTGGAATGGGCGCTCGAGGAGTTCGAGTACGAGCGCACCCGGCCCGACCCCCTGCCGAAGACGGATCCCTGGCGCCGCGTCTCGGGCCTGAGCACGCTGCGCAACCGCCGCCAGCTCGGCCGGGCCCGTGAACTGTGGCTCGCGCGGGACGAGATGGCCGAGCAGCGCAACGTCGCGCCGGGGCGCACGCTGCCGGATGCCGCGATCATCAACGCCGCTGCGAAGAACCCGGCCACCGAGGCCGAACTCACCGCCCTGCCGGTGTTCGGCGGGCCGCGCATGCGACGCTCGGCGAAGCGCTGGCTCGGCGCGATCCAGCGGGCCAACGCCCTCCCCGAGACCGCTCTGCCCCCGCTCCACGGTCCGCGCAACGGGGTGCCCGCGAACAACCGCTGGGCGAAGTCGAACCCGGAGGCGGCCGAGCGCCTCGCGGCAGTGCGCGGAGCGCTCGCCGTGATCTCCGAGGAGGTCGCGGTGCCCGTGGAGAACCTGCTGCCGACGGACGCCGTCCGGCAGATCTGCTGGGACGGCACCGCCGACGGCGTCGCCGCCGTCGACGACGCACTGGCCGCCTCGGGCGCGCGGGCCTGGCAGCGGAGCCTCACGGCCGCCGCGGTCGCGGCCGCCCTCGCGTCCGTCTGAGCAGCGGCTCGCGCCGCTCAGGCGATCAACGCACCTGCTCCGGCGTGGCCTGCGCCTTCTCGACGGGCACGCTCACGTGCGCGCAGGAGGTGACCCAGCCGGTGATCCGGAAGGCGATCTCCGACGGGGTGAGCCCCAGGTCGGTCAGGATCTCGCCGCGGGAGGCGTGATCGAGGAAGCTCTGCTCGATCCCGAGGACGCGGGTCGGCACGTCCAGCTCGGCCCGTTGCAGCGCGGCGGTCACGGACGCCCCGATCCCACCGGCCACGCCGTTGTCCTCGAGGGTGACCACGAGGTGGTGGCTGCGCGCCAGGTCGACGATCGAGCCCGGCACGGGGAGCACCCACCGCGGGTCCACCACGGTCGCGGAGATGCCCTGATCGCGCAGGCGGGACGCCACGTCGACGGCGACGTGGGCGAAGGCCCCGACCGCGACGAGGAGCACGTCGGCGCCGCCGGCACCGTCCTCGACGAGGACGTCGGCACCGTCGGGCAGGCGGCGCACGGCCTCGAGGTCCGCGGGTACCGCGCCCTTGCCGTACCGAATGAGGGTCGGCGCATCGTCGACGTCGAGGGCCTCGGCGAACTCCTCACGCAGCCGAGCGGCGTCGCGGGGCACCGCCGCGCGCAGGCCGGGGACGATCGCGGCCAGCGAGAGGTCCCACATGCCGTGATGGCTGGCACCGTCGGGGCCGGTGACGCCGGAGCGGTCCAGCACCACGGTGACGCCCTGCCCCAGCAGCGCGACGTCCATGAGCAACTGGTCGAAGGCGCGGTTGAGGAAGGTCGCGTACAGGGCGACCACGGGATGCATGCCGCCCAGCGCGAGCCCGGCGGCGGAGGTGAGCGCGTGCTGCTCGGCGATGCCCACGTCGTACATGCGGTCCGGGAACTTCCGGCCGAAGTCGGCGACGCCGGTCGGCTCGGCCATGGCGCCGGTGATGGCGACCACGTCGTCGCGCCGCTCGCCGTGGGCGACCAACTCCTCCGCGAACACCGAGGTCCAGTCGCGGGCCCCGCCCGCGCCGCCGACGGGGAGGCCGGTGGCGGGGTCGATCACTCCGATGCCGTGCATCTGGTCGGCCTCGTGGTTCTCGGCGTGCTCGTAGCCGTTGCCCTTGCGGGTGAGGGCGTGCACCACCACCGGGCCACCGAAGTCCTTCGCGCGACGGAGGGCCGCCTCGAGGGCCAGCTCGTCATGCCCGTCGATGGGGCCGACGTACTTGAGACCCAGGTCCGCGAACAGCGCTTGCGGGCTCACCATGTCCTTGATGCCGGCCTTCATCCCGTGCAGCACGGAGTACGCGGGCTCGCCGACGACGGGCAGGTTCCGCAGCCGTCGCCGCGCCTCGCCCAGGAGCCGCTCGTACTCGGGCTGGGTGCGCAGGCCGGACAGGTGCGTGGCGAGACCGCCGATCGTCGGCGCGTACGAGCGGCCGTTGTCGTTGACGACGATGACGACCGGGCGGTCCGAGGCCGCGATGTTGTTGAGGGCCTCCCAGCACATGCCGCCGGTGAGGGCGCCGTCGCCGACCACGGCGACGACGGTGCGCTGCTCGCCTTTGAGTGCGAAGGCCTTCGCGAGGCCGTCGGCGTAACTGAGGGCCGCCGAGGCGTGCGAGGACTCGACCCAGTCGTGCTCCGACTCGGCGCGGCAGGGGTACCCGGACAGGCCGCCCGCCTGGCGGAGGGTGTCGAAGGCGTCGCGGCGCCCCGTGAGGATCTTGTGCACGTACGCCTGATGGCCCGTGTCGAAGAGCACCGGGTCCGTCGGCGAGTCGAAGACCCGGTGGATGGCCATCGTGAGCTCCACGACGCCGAGATTGGGGCCGAGGTGCCCGCCGGTCGCCGAGACCTTCTCCACGAGGAAGTCGCGGATCTCCCCGGCCAGCGCCGTGAGCTGGTCCTGATCCAGCCGACGCAGGTCGCGTGGGGTGTCGATGGTGCGCAGCAGGTTCATATCCCTCGTGTCTACTCCCGTGAGAGGTGCCTGTGCCACTTTACCGGCCGCGCCGGTCTTCGCGACCCGACACCAGGACCGCGAAGGCCTCGAGGTGATGGGTCCCCGGGAAGGCGTCCCAGGCCGACAGTTCGGCCACGCGGTAGCCGTTCTCGCACGCCGCGCCCAGGTCACGGGCGAAGGCCGCCGGATCGCAGCCGACGTGCACGATCGCCGCCGGCTCGGCCGCTGTGATCGCGCCCATGACCGCCGCCCCGGCACCCGTGCGCGGCGGGTCCAGCACCACGACGCCGGGCGCGGGCAGGCCCTTGTACCGCGCGGCCACGTCGCCGCGGTGGAAGGAGACGGGCTCGTGCGCGAAGGTCTGCCTGCCCGCCGCGATCGCACCGCCGGAGGTCTCCACCACGTCGACGGTGAAGCCACTGTCGACCAGGGCGCCGGCGAGGACGCCCGCGCCGCCGTACAGGTCCCAGGCCCGGCCGGGCCCTCCCCCGTACCGGGCGACGTAGTCGCCCACCCACTGCGCGTAGCGGCTCGCGGCGTCGCGGTGCGCCTGCCAGAACCCCCCGACGGGGATGCGCCAGGAGCGCCCACCCACGCGGTACTCGGCGAGCGCCTCGCCCGCGAGCACCTGCGCGGACCTGCCGCGGCGCGCGGGAACGGCCGCGTGCGCGGCGCCCGCGTCGTCGAGCACGAGCGCGACCTCGGCGCCGGGCTCGGTCCGCAGGCCGCCCGCGAGCTCGATGAGCCCGACCGGCAACTGCACGCACGGCGCCACGACGACGTCCGGACTGCGGTGCGCGTGCTGGCCGAGGCGGCCGTCCCCGTCGGCGACGAGGCGGGCGCGGTGCCGCCATCCCGCGACCGGGGCGTCGGACAGGGGCTCGACGACGGGCTCGAACGCGCCCGGATCGAAGCCGCCGACGCGGACCAGCAGATCCTGCAGGACCTGCGTCTTCATGGCGCGCTGGAACGCGGGCCCGGCGAAGGTCAGGTCGCAGCACCCCGCCCCCGCGGCGGCCGCGGCACAGGTCTCGGGCACGCGGTGCGGCGAGGCCTCGAGCACCTCGACGGTGCTCGCGCGGGCGTAGGACTTCTTGACCTCGGTGACCCGGGCGCGCACCGTCTCCCCGGGCAGCGCGCCGCGCACGAAGACGGCGCGCCCCTCGTGTCGCGCGATGACGAAGCCGCCGTGCCCCGGTGCGCCGCAGGTCAGCTCGAGCAGGTCATTCGGCGTGAGCATGCGTCGCCCTCCTGGCCACGAGGAAGGTGATCAGCAGGCCGACGGCGAACATGGGCCAGCCCATGATGATCCGGGCGACGCCGAGCCCGCCCACGTCGTCGTTCTGGTACAGCGCGAACTGGACGGCGAACCGCACGGCGAACATGCCGATCCACAGCACGGTCAGCCACACGAACGCGCGGTACTGCCGCCGGTCCGCGCGCCAGTCGGTGCCGGCATCCTGCGCAGCGGAGCCGGCCTCGCCCTTCTTCCGCTCGTCGAACAGGTGCCACAGCACGCCGACGAGCGGCCACCGCACGACGAGCGACACCGCGAACGCGACGGCGAAGACGGCCTGCATCACGATGCCGTACAGGAAGTACCCCTTCCCGTTGCCGCCCACGATCATCGCGATCACCACGCACACCGCGACGCCGAAGAAGCCGGAGATCGCGGGCTGGATCGAGGTGCGGGTCGCGACGCGGATCACCGCGACGAGCGCCGCCACGGCGAGCGCCGCGATCGCGCCGCCCTTGAGCCCCCAGACCGCGTTCGCGGGAACGAAGGCCATCACCGGCAGGGCGGAGTACACCATCCCCTGCCAGCCGCCCATCTGCTCGAGCACCTGATCCTTGATCGAGGGCTCGGGGGCCTCCTGCTCGGCCGTCGCGGGCTCCTGCTCAGCACCATCCGTCACAGGAACACAGTACGTGGGCCGCGCGGCCCACGAGCCCGACGTCGTACCGCGCGCAACCCCTGGCATGCTCGGCCCATGCACTTCCCCGCGGACACCACCGCCGTCCTGCTGCCGGGCTCGGGCTCGGACGCCGACTTCGTGGTCCGCGCGTTCGCGCCGCTCACGGCGCTCTGCGCGCGCACCGTCGCCGTCGACGCGGCGCCGCCCTCGGTCGTCGCGGGGTACCGCGCGGCGCTCGACGCCGCGGCGGCCCACGGCCCCGTGCTCGTGTGCGGCGTCTCCCTCGGCTCGGCCGTCGCGGCGAGCTGGGCGCTGGAGAACCCGGAGGCCGACATCGCGCTGGTGCTCACCCTGCCGCCGTGGAGCGGCGCGGCGGGGCCCGAGGTGCCCGCGGCGATGTCGGCCCGGGTGACCGCGGACACCGTCGACGAGGTCGGCGCGGCGGAGGCGATCGCCCGGATGCGCGCCGGGAGCCCGCCGTGGCTGGCGCGGGAGCTGAGCCGGTCCTGGGCGGGCCACGGCGACTTCCTCGCCGCTGCTCTGCGGGAGGCCGCCGGATACGCCGCCCCCACGGAGACCGAACTCGGTGGCCTGCCCGCGCGCACCGTCGTCGTCGGCGCCGCGGGTGACCTGATCCACCCTGTCGCCACGGCGCGGGACTGGGGCGCGGCGATCCCCGGTGCCACGACGGTGATCGTCGACCTCGCGGACCTCGGCCCCGACCCGGCCGTGCTGGGCCGGGCGGGGCTCGAGGGGCTTACTGCTGGTTGTTGAGTCGCGTGAGCGCGGAGCCCTGGGTGAGGCGGTCCTGATTGCTCTGCCGCAGGGCCGCCGGACCGTCCGCGGCGGCGCGCTGCGCGACCTGCGCGGCGATCGCGGCGGCGGCCTGCTCCTGCTGGGCCTGCTGCTCGGCCATGGCCTGCTGCAGCTGCTGCACCAATTCGGCGGGGAGCTCGATCTCGAGGTGATCGCGCGCCGGCCGGGGGTCGGTGCCGCGCCGGACCACCGTCTCCGCGAGCATGGCGCGCGCGAGCTGCGCGGCCTGATCGGCGTTCTCGAGCGGGGCGGCCACGACGATCCGGACCATCCACCGCGGACCGTCAACGCCGATGAACCGCAGCACGCCGTCGGGCTGGGTGCCCACGACCTCGCGGCCCCAGTGGCCGTCCTCGATCGCGACCTGGGCGCCGTTCTCGCGGAGCGAATCGGCCAGCTCGGTCACGACCTCGCGCCACTGCCCGCCCGACTTGGGCGCGGCGAAGACGCCCGGCGTGATGCGGCCGACCGGGGTGTCGAGGTGCACGCCCACGGGAGCGCCCTCGGGGCTCATCTCGACCTGCAGCTGCGATTCGGCCGGCATGGCCAGGATGATCGACCCCAGGTCGAGGCGGCCGTCGTCGAGTCCCTCGGTGCTCTCGAGGGAGTTGAGATCGTACGGCCCAGCGCCGGTGCCGAGCTCCTGCACCTCGTCGTCGTCCGTGGGCTCCGGCACCGTGTGATGCTCGGGCTGCCCGATCGTGGCGTACGGGTCGACGCTCGCGGTGCTGCGCTGCTTGGACTTGCGGCGGCCGAGGGCCATGAACGGTGCTCCTTGGTTGTTCGGGTACGGGAGGTCAGTGGGAGGTCTCGAGGCTGGCGTGCCCGCCCGACGAGCCGTAGCCGCCGGCGCCGCGCACGGTCTCGTCGAGGAACGAGACCTCCTTGAAGTCGGGCAACTCCACGCGCTGCACGAGCAGCTGCGCGATGCGGTCGCCGCGCTTGATGTCGACGGCAGTCTCGCGATCGGTGTTGAGCAGGCAGACCTTGATCTCGCCGCGATAGCCGGCGTCGATGGTGCCGGGCGTATTGACCACGGTGAGACCGTGTTTCGCGGCAAGGCCGGACCGGGGGTGGATCAGGCCGACGGTGCCGTGCGGCAGCGCGATCGCCACGCCGGTGCCGACGAGGGTGCGGGTGCCGGGTTCGATCCGCACGTCGATCGTCGAGTACAGGTCCACGCCCGCGTCGCCGGGATGTGCGCGCTTGGGGAGTGGGAGGCCCTCGTCGAGCCGCAGTAGGGGTATCTGGCTCACCATGGGATGCAGACTACGCTGAAGCCGTGTCGGACGATCGAACAGTGAAGACCTCGCGGCCGGGGAACGGTTACGTCGAGCGGCTCTCGGTGCCGTGGTACTGGTGGCTCGCGGGAGCGGTCGTGGCGGGCCTGCTCTGCTTCGAGGTGACGCTCGCCGCGAACTGGGGCGACTGGATGATCGGCGCGTTCGTGCTGATCGTCGTGGTGATCGCGGTCCTGCTCTGGTCGATGGGGCGCGGCAGCGTCGCGGTGCGCGACGGTGAACTGTGGGCGGGCAACGCCCACCTGCCGCTCCAGCTGATCTCCCGTGCCGCGGCGGTGCCGGCGGAGGCGAAGAGCGCGGCCCTGGGCCGCCAGCTCGATCCCGCGGCGTTCGTCTATCACAAGGGCTGGATCAAGACGATGATCGTCGTGGTCCTCGACGACCCCGACGATCCCACGCCGTACTGGATGATCTCCACGCGGCACCCGGAGAAGATGCTCGCGCTGATCCCCGCCGCGACCACGCTCGGTTGACGAGCGGGCCGCCGCGGAGAAGGGGCGCGTCAGGCGCAGTCGATGCAGATCAGCTCGGTGCCGTCCGGATCGGCGAGCCGGCTGCGGTGGTACACCAGGAAGCAGCTGGTACAGGTGAACTCGTCAGCCTGCTTGGGCACCACGCGGACGCTCAGCTCCTCGCCCGACAGGTCGGCACCGGGGAGCTCGAAGGACTCGGCGGTCTCGCCCTCGTCCACGTCCACCGTGCCGGACTGGCCCTCGTTGCGACGGGCCTTGAGCTCCTCGAGCGAATCCTCCGAGATCTCGTCCGCCTCGGACCGCCGTGGAGCGTCGTAATCAGTTGCCATGCCGTGTCATCCCCATCCTTGCTCGTGCCCCGGGCCTCGGGGTTTCCGAGGCCGCCGGGCGCGTTGTGTCCCGCGCGAGCGGCCAGAGTGTAGCGCACTAGAAATCGGATGTCACGGACTTTCCCTGACGGATACCGATTCCACCGCTCGTTGCCCCTCCAACGCACGGTGAGCCCAGATGATTCCCGCGACGGCGGAAGGATTCCCGCGACGGCGCCGCGGCGCCTCCCCGGCCGCGGCGACGTTCTCCCGTACAGTCGGGGCCGTGGTTTCCCAGCTCACCGGCGCGGGCCGGCGATTCGATCGGAACGGTGAACCGTTCCGGCGTCGCAACACGCTGCCCATCCTCATCGTGATCGCCGTCCTCGCCGTGGTCGCCATCGCGACCTGGGCCCGAGCCATGTCCTCGCAGGAGGAGACCGCCGCCCCCGTCTCGTGTCCTCCGCCGCCGGCCCCGTCGGCCTCGGCGACCGCGACGACGACCGGCGCCGCCGCCCGCGCGGGAGGCACCGCTCCGGCTCCCGCGCCGACGTCCGGACAGTTCGAGGTCGTCTCCCCCGACGACCTCGTCTCGGTGCGGCCCGCACCGCTCGCGGCCTCGACGGTGCGCGTGCTCAACGCCTCCGGTCAGGCGGGCCGTGCGGAGACCACGCTGAACAAGCTCGCCGACTACGGCTTCGGCGCCCCCACCACCGGCGCGTACGGCAACGACCCCGTCTACCCCGAGATGGCCTGCCAGGCGCAGCTCCGATTCGGCGATTCCGGTAGGGCCGCAGCCGCGGCGGCGTGGATCATCGCGCCGTGCGCCGAACTCATCAACGACGGGCGGCGCGACAACGGGGTCGACCTGGTGCTGGGCACCTTCTTCACCGACCTCGAGCCCAGCACCGATGCGCAGGAAATCCTCCGCATCCTCCGGGCAGCGCCCGCCGGGGCGGCCGACGGCGGGGCGAATCCCGCCCTCGTGTCCGCGGTGCACAGCCAGTCCTGCAACCGCTGAGCCGAACCGGGTCCGCCGCCGACAGGGCCGGGCCGGCGCGAGTCACAGCGCGTCCAGGCCTCCGGCCGCCCGGAGCAGGGCGATCACGTCGTCGGCGATGCCGGGCGCGGCCGCGAGCGTCAGAGCGCCGTCCGCGCTGGTGGAGTCGGCGGCCGGAACGATGACGACGGCGCCCGCCTCCTCCGCGATGAGCGAGCCGGCGGCCCAGTCCCACGGGCTCAGTCCGTGCTCGTAGTGCGCGTCGGCGCGGCCGGCGGCCACCATGCACAGGTCGAGCGCCGCGGAGCCGATGCGCCGCACGTCGCGCACCGCGGGCAGCAGCTGCGCGAGCACGCGGCCCTGCTTCTCCCGACGCTCGCGGGCGTAGCCGAAGCCGGTGGCGACGAGGGCCAGCGCGGGGTCCGTGATCGGGTTGGCGCGGAGATCGCGGACGGAGCCGTCCGGGGCGATCTCGCGCGCGCCGCCGCCGCGCGCCGCGGCGTAGACCGTTCCGTGCACGACGTCGGCGACCGCGCCGGCCACGGACACCCCGTCGACCCGCGCACCGACGGAGACCGCGTACGCGGGCACGCCGTAGAGGAAGTTGACGGTGCCGTCGATCGGGTCGACGACCCACTGCACGCCGCCGGGCTCCCCCTGCTCGCCGCCGAACTCCTCGCCGAGCACGGTGTCGTCGGGCCGCAGCCCGGCGAGCCGCTCGCGCACGAACCGCTCGGTCTCGGTGTCGACGACGGTGACCGGATCGGTCGGCGTCGACTTCGTCGTCACGCCTTCCGGGCGCGTCCCGTCGGCACCGTCGAATGCATTGGCGCCGAAGACCTCCGCCCGGCGCGCCGCGACGCGCTGCGCGGCTTCCGCGGCGACCGTGACCGCGATCTCGGACAACTCCCACCGGTTCGGTTGCACGTCCACCACAGAACCACAATCCGCGGTACTTTGTCAGCGCCGGGGGCACCCGGGCGGAGGACCACCGTCCGGCACTCGAGGAATGCGGAGCAGGTAATGGCGGAGAAAATGGGGTTCGGCGTCGACATCGGCGGCAGCGGCATCAAGGGCGGTGTCGTCGACATGGAGACCGGCGAGCTGGTCGGCGAGCGCTACAAGCTGCTCACACCACAGCCGTCGACGCCCGAGGCGTGCGCAGAGATCGTCCGCGAGGTGATCGAGCACTTCGACTGGAAGGGCCCGGTCGGCGTCACCGTGCCGGCCGTGGTGACGAACGGCACGGTGCGCAGCGCCGCGAACATCGATGCGGGCTGGATCGGCACCGACGCCGACAAGCTCTTCACGTCCACACTGGACCGGCCCGTCACGGTGCTCAACGACGCGGACGCTGCGGGTCTGGCCGAGGACCGGTACGGCGCGGGACGCGATTTCGACGGCGTCATCCTGCTCCTGACGCTGGGCACGGGCATCGGCTCGGCCCTCATCCACCGCGGGACCCTGGTGCCCAACACCGAGTTCGGGCACATCGAGGTGGACGGCAAGGAGGCCGAGCACCGGGCGGCGAGCTCGGTCAAGGAGCGCAAGGAGTGGAGTTACGAGCGGTGGTCGAAGGAGGTGAGCCGCGTCTTCCAGGAGTACGAGAAGCTGCTCTGGCCGGACCTCATCATCGTGGGCGGCGGCGTGAGCCGCAAGGCCGAGAAGTGGGTGCCGCTCCTCGACGTGACGACGCCGGTGATTCCGGCGAAGCTGCTGAACACCGCGGGGATCGTGGGCGCGGCGATGGCATCGCAAAGCGCCTGATCCGCCCGGTTCGGGCGCTTTGACCGCAGGTGAATGCAGGCAGAGCGACCGAATCGTTACAATGGGGTGCCGGCGTCGAAACGCCGGAACAGACGCCGGACCCCCTCGCCCCCGGACGCCTCAGCCACCACCGACGCCGAGCACGGCCCGGGACCGGTGCTGTTGTCGCGCCCGGGATGTGATTCCGGCGCACGCAGGCACAGTAGGAAAGGGCGTACGTGGCAGCGACGCAGACCAGCTCCAGCGCACCGTCGGCAGGCGGCGTGGACGGTTCGGCCACCTCGGCGGAGACCCCCGCCAAGAAGACCACCGCCAAGAAGGCTCCCGCGAAGAAGGCACCGGCCAAGAAGGCGGCCCCCGCCAAGAAGGCGGCCGCGAAGAAGGCCGCGCCCGCCAAGAAGGCACCGGCGAAGAAGGCGGCCGCGAAGAAGGCCGCCGGCCCGGTCAAGCGCACGGCGAAGAAGGCCGCGGGCAAGAAGGACGCCTCGGCGGCCGGCGCCGAGAGCGGTGCCGAGGACGAGGTCGATCCCGAGCTCGACGGCGATCCCGATCCCACCGAGCTCTCGGACGAGGACGTCGCGATCGACACCGACGCCGACGACGCCGAGGACGCCGCCGAGCCGAAGGGTAAGAGCGCCGTCACCAAGCCCGCCCCGGCGGACGCGGAGGACGAGGAGCCGTCCGAGCAGGACAAGGCCTCCGGCGATTTCGTGTGGGACGAGGAGGAGTCCGAGGCGCTGCGCCAGGCCCGCAAGGACGCCGAACTGACCGCCTCCGCGGACTCGGTGCGTGCCTACCTCAAGCAGATCGGCAAGGTCGCGCTCCTCAACGCCGAGGAGGAGGTCGAGCTCGCCAAGCGGATCGAGGCCGGCCTGTTCGCCGAGCAGCAGATCAACCGCTGGCTCGAGCGCGGCGAGAAGCCCGCGATCGGCATCCGGCGCGACATGAACTGGATCGCCCGCGACGGCAACCGCGCGAAGAACCACCTGCTGGAGGCGAACCTGCGCCTCGTGGTCTCGCTCGCCAAGCGCTACACCGGCCGCGGCATGGCCTTCCTCGACCTGATCCAGGAGGGCAACCTCGGCCTGATCCGCGCCGTCGAGAAGTTCGACTACACCAAGGGCTACAAGTTCTCGACGTACGCCACCTGGTGGATCCGGCAGGCCATCACCCGCGCCATGGCCGACCAGGCCCGCACCATCCGCATCCCCGTGCACATGGTGGAGGTCATCAACAAGCTCGGCCGCATCCAGCGCGAGCTGCTCCAGGACCTGGGCCGCGAGCCCACTCCGGAGGAGCTGGCCAAGGAGATGGACATCACGCCCGAGAAGGTGCTGGAGATCCAGCAGTACGCGCGTGAGCCGATCTCGCTCGACCAGACCATCGGCGACGAGGGCGACAGCCAGCTCGGCGACTTCATCGAGGACTCGGAGGCCGTCGTCGCGGTCGACGCGGTGTCGTTCACGCTGTTGCAGGACCAGCTCCAGTCGGTCCTCGACACGCTGTCCGAGCGCGAGGCCGGCGTGGTCCGCCTGCGCTTCGGGCTCACCGACGGCCAGCCGCGCACGTTGGACGAGATCGGTCAGGTCTACGGCGTGACGCGTGAGCGCATCCGCCAGATCGAATCGAAGACGATGAGCAAGCTGCGCCACCCGTCGCGCAGCCAGGTCCTGCGCGACTACCTGGACTAGGCGATTCACCGGAACGGCCCGAGGGGAACCCGCAGTTCCCGTCGGGCCGTTCCGCGTCTCCGCGATCGACCGCGGCGCCCTCGCGTCGCGCTCGGCTCCCGCGGGGACTTCTCACCCGATAGTGGGTTGCAACCCCCGCCTCTGCGAAGACCTCCCGCGGGAGGGGACCGTGCACCGCCGACGCGGGCGTGGCCTCATCGCTCGGCCGTCCCGCCGCGTCCCGCGACCCACAGCGGGCCGGTGACCAGCCAGATCACCGTGATCACGCCGAGCGTCCCGAACACACCGAGGAGCGCCTCGCGCTGCGTGTCGTCGGCCACGGTGTACCCCAGCCCCAGGGAGACCGCACCGGCGATCGCGACCGCCCCGAGCCAGCGGTAGAAGTCCGACCACTCCTTCCGCGTGCGTTCGGGCCCGAGCTTCGGCACCGTCCGGGGTGCGGGCCCGCCGGCGAAGCGGTGCGCGAAGCGCTCGTCCGCCCAGGCGATCATCCGGTGCCCGAACATGACGGTGCACCCGAGGTAGATGCCCGCGAGCCGGTGCGCGAAGCCGACCTCTCCGCCGCGGTACAGGTCGATCGCGACGGCCACGATGAGCACCACGTCCAGCAGCGGGACCAGAGCGAGCGACACCATGCCCGCCCGTCTCCAGCGCAGGATGTACCGCATCGCCAGCCCGCCGACGACGAGCACCCAGAATCCGATCTCGCACGCCGCGATCGTCCACAGCACCGGATTGTTCAGCTCTCCCATACCGCGCACTCTGCCCGCCCACGTACCCGCTGCCATCCCTCCCCCGGCGAGCGACACGTCCCCCGTTCGGCGGACCCGCCGCCCTCCGCGATGTGCTGCAATGGGCGCATGAAGTCGCTCGGTCGGTCGTGGACGTCGGAGTACGCCGCGGTCCCCGCGATCGGCATCACCGTCGTCGGAGCGCTGTTGTGGGCCGCCGGCGGCTGGTCGGTGCGCGGCGAGGCGGAGGACTTCTATCCCTGGCAGGTGAAGTTCGGGCTCCTCTGCGGCGCGCTCGCCGTCCAACTCCTCGCGCGACACCGCCCCGCGCTCGCGTTCGCGCTCATGTTCGCTCTCGCGGCCTGGGACTTCCCGTTCGGCCCGTCGGTGGTCCTGTGGATCGCCTTCTCGGACGTCATCTACCTCGCGGTGGCCACCGGCTCCGATCGCCTGCGCGACGTGGTCTCGTGGACGGTGCTGGGCCTGACGCTCGTGCTCGGCGTCGGAGCGGCCACCCTCGGCGGGGTCAAGGGCGGCATCTACATGGTCCTCGTGCTGGTCGCCGTCCTCTGGTCGCCGATCGGGTACGGCCGCGCGGTCCTCGCCTACCGCAGGCTCGCGGAACTGGAACGGGACGAGAGCGAGGCCCGGCGCGCGACCGCGCTCGCGGACGAGCGGCGCCGCCTCGCGCGGGAGTTGCACGACACCGTCGCCGGGCACCTGTCCGCGGTCGCGATCCTCGCCGACGCCGCACAGCGCACGCCCGAGAATCCGGCGGTGCTGCAGTCGATCCGGTCCGGGAGCCTCGCCGCCCTCGAGGAGATGCGCGCGACGATCAACCTACTCACCTCGCCCGACGACGCCGCCGTGCGCACGACCCTGGAATCGCTGGAGCCGCTCATCGAGACCGCGGGGGCCGCGGGCGTGACCGTCCGGCTCGACCTTCCCGACGGTCCGCTGCCCACGGCCGCCGAGGCCGCGCTGACGCGGATCCTCGGAGAGGTCATCACGAACGCCACCAAACACGCCCCCGGCGCCGAGCTGGAGGTCGCCGTCGACGCCGACCGGGAGGCCCTGACCATGACCGCCACCAATGCCCTGCCCCGCGCGGGCTGGACGAAGGGATCCGGGGACGGCCTGCGCAACATCGCCTTTCGCGCGGAATCCATCGGAGGCTCGGCGACCGCCGGCACGCACGAGGGCTCCTGGGTGGTCCGGGCGACGATCCCGATGGAGGTGGCGCGGTGACCGCCACCGTCGTCCTCGCGGACGATCACGCGGCGATCCGGGCCGGCCTGCGGCTGCTGCTCGAGTCCACCGGGGAGGTGCGGGTCGTCGGCGAGGCTGCCGACGGCGCCGCCGCCCTGCGCCAGGCGCGGGCCCTCAAGCCGGACGTGGTCGTCATGGACGTGCGCATGCCGCGGGTCGACGGCCTCGCGGCGACGGCGTCGGTGGTGGCCGAGACCGACAGCGCGGTGCTGGTGCTGACGACCTTCGACCTCGATGAGTACGTGCTGGGCGCGCTCAGCGCCGGGGCCAGCGGCTTCCTGCTCAAATCCGCCGGGGGCGACGAACTGATCCGCGCCGTCCTGGCGGTCGCCGCGGGCGACGCCGTGCTCGACCCGAAGGTCACCCGCGCGGTGATCGCGGCGATCCCCCGGCCCGGCGCCGAGCCGGCCGCGGTGGATCTCAGCGGGCTGACGGACCGGGAGCGCGACGTTCTCGCGGGGCTGGGCGAGGGGCTGTCGAACCAGCAGATCGCGCGGCGCCTCGACATCGGGGAGGCGACGGTGAAGACCCACGTCTCCCGGGTGCTGATGAAGCTCGGGGTGCAGTCACGAGTGCAGGCCGCGGTCGTCGCCGCACAATCCGGTTTGAACTGACCCCTTGACCTCAACAATACTTCGGGTTGTCTGATGGATCCGTTCCAGAAAACGACACGAGGAGAGATCATGACCGCCATCGACACCGCCGCCCCGTCGACCTTCCGCCTGACCCGCACGACCGCCGTCCTCGGCGCCGTCGGGCTGTCCCTGCTCGTCAACCTCGCCCTGTGGCTCGTCGGCCTCGTCGCGGGCGGCGACTTCACCATGTCCGACGAGGCCGGCGTCCGCGCCTCGGTGGCCCCCGGCGGCGTCGTCCTCATGACGGTCGCGCCGCTCGCCGTGGGCATGACCGCCGCCGTGCTGCTCTCGAAGCTGTGGGCCCCGATCCTGCGGGTCGCCGCCGTGATCGGCGCCGCGGCGGCGCTGGGCACCATCGCCGGCACGCTGGCCGCCGATTTCGACGGCCCGTCCACCGTGATGCTCTCGCTGATGCACGTGGTGATCGCCGTGGTGCTGGTCGCCGCCCTGGAGGCCCTGTTCCGCCGCGTGCGCTGACCCCGGCGGCCGGTGCGGCCGTCGGCAGAGGATCCGTACCCTCACCCCCTCACCGGGTGAGGGTACGGATCCAGTCCCGGGTGGCGGCGGGGTCGATCACGTCGTCCAGCTCGAAGGTGGTGGCGGCGTGCAGTGCTCGGCCACGCTGGTACGCCAGTGCCAACAGCTGGTCGAAGAGCTCAGCCCGGGCCGCCTCGTCGGGCGCCGCGGCGAGCTCCTTGCTGAACCCGAGCCGCACCGCACCCTCCAGCCCCATGCCGCCGATCTCGCCGGTGGGCCAGGCGACGGTGAACTGCGGGGCGTGGAAGCTGCCGCCGGTCATCGCCATGGCGCCGAGCCCGTATCCCTTGCGCAGCACGATCACCCCGAGCGGCACCGTGAGCCGCGCGCCGAGCACGAACAGACGCGAGAACCGTCGCACGGTGGCCTGCTCCTCCGCCTCGGGACCGACCATGAAGCCCGGCGTGTCGCACAGCGAGATCACCGGGAGCCCGTGCGCCTGCGCGAGTTCGAGGAAGTCCGCGAGCTTGTCCGCGGCCTCCGCGTCGATCGCGCCGCCCAGGTGGCGGGTGCTGTTGGCGATGAGCGCGTAGGGCTCGCCCTCGACCCGCACCAGCGCGGTGATGACGCCCACGCCGTAGTCGCGGCGCAGCTCCAGCGTCGAGTCCTCATCGACGATCGCGGCGATCGCGGTGCGGACGTCGTAGGCGCGCAACCGGTTCTCCGGCACCACGTGGCGGGCGCGCCGCGGGTCCGGCGCGGTCCACGCATCGACGGGGCCCGCGAAGTAGCCGAGGTACCGGCGCGCGCGGTCGACGGCGTCGGCCTCGTCGTCGGCGACGACGTGCACGACCCCGTTGCGGCGCTGCACCTCCACGGGCCCGATGGCCTCGGGCGGGTATTCGCCGAGGCCGCCACCGGAGATCATGGCCGGGCCGCCCATCCCGAGGTTGGCGTCCGGGGTCGCGATGACGACGTCGCAGATCCCCGCGAGCGCCGCGTTGCCCGCGAAGCAGCGGCCCGAGACGACCGCGATGAGCGGCACCCGCCCGCGCAGCGCGCCGAGCGACCGGAAGGTGGGCACGTCGAGCCCCGCGACGATGTCGAGGTCCGTGTCGCCGGGGCGGCCCCCGCCGCCCTCCGCGAACAGCACGATGGGCACGCCCCGGCGCTGGGCCACGTCGATGAGCCGGTCGGTCTTGGCGTGGTTGCGCCACCCCTGGGTGCCGGCGAGCACCGTGTAGTCGTACGAGATCACCATCGCCTCGGCGCCGTCGATCGTCGCGAGCCCGCCGATGAGCCCGTCCGCCGCGCCCGTCGCGATGAGTTCCTCCTCGGAGCGGCGGGCCCGCTGCGCGGGCAGGAGCAGCGCACCGTACTCGGTGAAGCTGCCCGCGTCCACGAGGTCGTCGATGTTCTCACGGGCGGTGCGCCGGCCGATCTTCCGCCGCTTGGCCACGGCGTCGGGCCGGCCCTCGTCGAGCGTCACCCGGTGCCGCTCGCGCACCTCGTCGAGATCGCCCCGAGGGCGGTCGAGGTCCTCGGCCTCCCCGGCTGCAGCGCCCGGCTCCGTGCCGTTCGCTGGGAGGTAGGTCAGCAGCGGGGTGCCCGCGGTGACGGTCCGCCCGGGCGTCACGAGCACGTCGCCGACGGTGACGGGCACGGTCAGGACCTGCTCGTGCTCCATCTTCATCGCTTCGAGCACGACGAGGGCGGTGCCCGGCTCGGCCGCGGCGCCGGGCTCCGCGACGGCGACGACGGTGCCGGTCAGCGTCGCGACGAGCACATCGCCGTCGACGTCGACGTCGGCGGCGGCGGGCGCGGTGGTCCCGGTCGCGGGCACGAGGTCGCCGATCCGCCGCGCGAGGTACCCGGTGTCGACGGGGCCCGAACGGAATTCGGGGTCGGCGAGGACGGCGCGCAGCAGCGCGAGGTTGGTGCCGGGGCCGTCGATCACGAACTCCCCCAGCGCCGCGTCGGCCTTCGCGTAGGCGCGCGCCGGGGTGGCGGCCCGCACGATCACCTTCGCGAGCAGGGAGTCGTACCGCGCGGACGTGGTCAGGCCGGGGCGGCCGTAGTCGTCGACCCGGACGCCGGGGCCGGTCGGCGGCGTGTACCCGGCGAGGGTGCCGGCGGCGGGGAGGACGGTGCCGTCACGCTGCGGCAGCTCGAGGTTGACGCGGGCCTGCAGGGCGGTCCCGTGGGCCGCGGCGGGCGACCCCGTGACGGCCCCGCCGCGGCAGCCGACCGCGGGCGGCAGGCCGAGGGTGTCCAGGGGCGCGCCCTCGGCGATGGCCAGCTGCGCGGCCACCAGGTCGACGCCCGTCACCTCCTCGGTCACGGTGTGCTCCACCTGGATCCGGGGATTGACCTCGAGGAACACGGCGCCCGAGTCGCGGACCAGGAACTCGACGGTCGCGAGCCCGCGGTAGCCGGCGGCGGCGCACAGCCTGGCGGCGTGGCCGTGCAGCGCGGCGCGCAGGTCGTCGTCCAGCGCCGGCGCGGGGGCGATCTCGACGAGCTTCTGGTTGCGGCGCTGAACGCTGCAGTCACGGTCGCCGAGCGCGACGGCGGCGGTGCCGTCTCCGACGACCTGGATCTCGATGTGCCGGGCGCCGGTCTGGAGTTCCTCGGCGAACACCCGGCCGTCGCCGAAGCCCAGCTCGGCCTCGGAGACGCAGGCCCGATAGGCGGATTCGAGCTCCTCGTCGAACCGGGGGCCGGGGGCCACGGCGCGCATGCCGCGGCCCCCGCCGCCCGCGACGGCCTTGATCATCACGCCGGCCGGGCGGCCGGCGGCGAAGGCGCGCACCGTCGCGAAATCGACGCCGCCGTCCGTCGCGGCGGGCACCGGGACGCCGGCGGCGACGGCCGCGGCGCGGGCGGCCGCCTTGTCGCCGAAGGTGCGCAGGACCTCGGGATCGGGCCCGACGAACACGAGGGCCGCCGCCGCGCAATCGGTGGCGAAATCGGCGTTCTCCGCGAGGAAGCCGTAGCCGGGGTGCACGGCGTCGGCGCCGGTGCTCGTCGCGGCGGCGACGACCGCCGCGCGGTCCAGGTAGGCGGCGGGCCCGGAACCCGGGAGTGCGACGGCGTCGTCGGCCGCGGCGACGTGCGGCGTGTCGGCGTCGTCCGCGGCGTAGACGGCCACCGTCGGGATGCCGAGTTCCCGTGCCGTACGGATGATCCGCAGCGCGATCTCGCCGCGGTTGGCGATGAGCAGCTTCACTTCGACTCCCCCTCGGCCGCGATCTGCGCGGCCCGCTCGAACAGCACGCCCTTGCGCACCTTGCCCGTCGCCGTCATCGGCAGCGCGTCGACGACGACGAAGTCGGGCACCTTGTAGCCCGCCATGTTCTCTCGCGCCCACGCGGTCAACTCCGCGACGTCGACGGGGCCCGCCGAGACGACGAAGGCGAGCGGCACCTGCCCCTTGCGCGAGTCCGGCCGCGGCACCACCGAGACCGATCCGATCGCCGGGTGGTCCTTCAGCAGCGCCTCCACCTCGGACGGGAAGACCGACATGCCGTTCACCTTGATCATCTCCTTGGTCCGAGCGAGGTAGTGCACGGCGCCCCAGTCGTCGATCATGCCGACGTCGCCGGTGTGCAGCCAGCCGTGGCAGACCGCCTCCGCCGTGGCGTCGGGCCGGCGGTGGTAGCCGGTGAGGATCGATTCGCTGCGCACCACGATCTCGCCGGTGGCGCCGACGGGGACCGGCGCGCCCGCGGCGTCGACGACGAGGATGTCGGTGCCGGGCACGGGGAGTCCGCAGAAGACGGGATCGGCGGTGAGGTCGCGGTCGTCGTCCTGGAAGCCCAGGGTGAAGGTGTCGGCGGTGTGCGTCTCGGTCATGCCGTAGGAGGCCTCACGGAGGACACCGCCGGTGAGCGCGCGCCAGCGGGCGCGCAGTTCCGGGGTCAGCTTCAGCACGAAGGAGACGGCCAGCGGGTTGACCACGCTGCGGAAGGCGGCGCCGTCGAACCCTGGCAGCTCCATGAGCTCGACGTAGTTGTCGACCGTGGCGACCACGTCGGTCACCGCGTAGCGGGCGATGAGCGCGGCCGCGGCGGCCGGGTCCCAGCGGGTCATCAGCACGACCGTCTGGCCGTTGAGCAACGGTTTGAGGATCCCGAAATCCTCACCGGCGATCCAGAAGACGGGAAGGAAGTTCAGGCCGACGGGGCTGCTCTCCCCCACCTCGGTGCCGCCCGCGAGCGTCGCCGTCGCGGCGGTGTACGCCATGTGGCGCTGGGTGTGTTCGCAGCCCTTGGGCAGGCCGGTGGTGCCGCCGGTGTAGTTGAGCGCGGCGAGTGCGTCCGGGTCGGAATCCCGCGCCGGGGCGGGCCGGGCCGCGGCCACGCGGTGCCAGTCGCTGCGCGGATCGGACGCGGTGTCGAAGGGCGGCACGGCATCCGCGAGCGGCGCAGTCCCGGCGAGGAGGTCGCCGAGGGCGGTCGCGAGCACGGTGTGCACGGGCGTCTCGGCGCGCACCGACTCCACCAGGTCCAGCAGATCGGTCTGCGCCAGCAGCACCCCGACGCCGGCGTCGTCGAGCTCGTGCTGCAGTTCGCGCCCCTTGAGCAGCGGGTTGACCGGGACGTGGACGGCGCCGAGCTTGAGGATGCCGAGCATCGCGATGGCGAACTGCGGGCAGTTGCCGAGGTACACGCCGACCGCGTCGCCCGGGCGCACGCCAAGGTCCGCGAGCAGGCCCGCGAATCGATCGGAGAGTTCGTCGTACTCGGCGTAGGTGACCTCGCGGCCGTGGAAGGCGATGGCGACCGTCTCCGGCCGATGCCGGGCCCAGTGCCGGAGGTGCTCGACCATCGCGGGCGTCCCGGCCGGGTACTCGACGGTCCGCGGCACCTGCTCCGGCCAGTTCCGCAGGCGCAGCGCGCGGATCTCGTCGGCGGCGGCGTCGAGCGCTGCGGCGGGGCCGGTGGTGCGGTCGGTCATGGAGCTCCTTCGGTGCGTCGGCTCCGTCAGAAGCCGATCAGGCGTTCGGCGACGCGGATCTGATCCGCGACGAAGCGCTCGCGCGCGGCGGGGCTGTCGCGCGCCACGCGCTTCGCGCCGTGATGGATGGTGTCGTTGAGGATGGTGACCAGGACCGCCGGCGGCAGGCACAGGTCGACGGTGCCGGGATCGAGGGATTCGAGGTAGGCGGTGTAGCGGCGGTGCGTGCGCCGGGTGGTGCGGTCCCAGACCTCCGCGACGTCGTCGCGCACCGGCGCCATCGCGTCGAACAGGGCCACGAGGCCGCCGTTCGCGAAGACCGCGTCGGCGTACGCCCGCATGGTCGCGGCGATGACCTCGCGCGGCTCGTCGGTCTCGATGCCGTCGAGCATCTGTGTGGCCTCCAGCTCCGTGCCGATCCGGTCGACGAGGGCGAGGAGGATCTCGTCCTTCGAGCGGAAGTAGGCGTAGAACGTGGGCCGGGAGGTCTGCGCGCGGGCGGCGATGAGTTCCACCGTCGTCGCCGCGTAGCCGAGATCGTCGAAGCACTCGGCCGCCGCCCGGAGCAGTTCCTCCCGGCGGGCGCCGCCGGCGTCCTTGCGGGTCGCGCGGGCCCGTTCCTGCGATTCGCTGATCGTCACGCTCACGAGTCTGCTCGGCTCCGCTCGGACCTTCAAGGACGCCGGCGCCGGCTCACACCGACGCGGGGACGCCGGGCACCGCGTTCGGATCCTCGCGCACCGCCCTGCCGTTCGTCTCCTTGAGGAAGTAGGCACTGGCGAAGGTCACCAGGCCCATCGCAGCGAGGTAGACCGAGACGAACGTACTGGACTGGGTCTCCGCGATGATGGCGGTCATGATCAGCGGGGCCACGCCCGAGACGGCGACCGCCGCGAGCTGGTACGCCAGCGAGGCGCCCGAGTAGCGGATCCGCGGCTCGAACAGTTCCGCCATGAACGCGGCCAGCGGCCCGTAGGTCAGGGCCTGGCCGAAGCTGGAGACGAACATCGCGACCAGCAGGAGCCCGATGTTGGTGGTCTCCGCGAGCCAGAAGAACGGGAACGCCCAGGCGATGAGCACGGCGCCGCCGATCAGGATCAACGGCCGGCGGCCGACGCGGTCCGAGATCGCTCCGGCGATCATGATCACGACCGGCATCACGACGGAGGTGGCCAGCACGCACATCAGGATGGAGTTGCTGCTCATGCCCAGACCTCCGGCGGAGGGCTTCTTGCTGCCGTAGCTCACGAAGCCGGCGATCGAGACGTAGAACGCCGAGTTCGTTCCGGCGAGCAGGCCCGCGCCGAGCAGGATCTTGACCCAGTGCTTGCGGATCGCCTCGGAGAGCGGCGCGGCGGCGATCGCCTCCTTGCCGGCGTTCTTGGCGGCGACCTCCTGCTGCAGGGCGAGGAACTCGGGCGAGTCCTCGATCTTCTTGTGGATGTACATCACCACGGGCACCAGCACGGCGCTGGCCCAGAAGGGCACGCGCCAGCCCCAGCTGAGGAACGCGGCGTCGTCGAGGACGGTGTTCATCAGGATCATCATCACGTTGCCCAGCAGCAGCCCCAGGGGCACGCCCATCTGGCCGAAGGTCCCGGCGAAGCCCCGCTTCTTGGGGCCCGCGGACTCCGTGAGCAGCAGCACCACGCCGCCCCACTGGCCCCCGCACGCGAGGCCCTGCACGAAGCGCAGGGACACGAGCAGGATGGGCGCCAGCGAGCCGATCGCGCCCGCGGTGGGCAGGCAGCCGATGAGGAAGGTGGCCAGGCCCATCGCGGTGAGGCACCAGATCAGCATCGGCTTGCGGCCGATCTTGTCGCCGAAGTGCCCGGCGAGGATGCCGCCGAGCGGCCGGGCGATGAAGCCGACCGAGAAGGTCGCGAAGGCCATCAGCGTCCCCATCAGCGGCGACAGGTTCGGGAAGAAGACCTTGTCGAACACCAACGCGGCGGCGGTGCCGTAGATGAAGAAGTCGTACCACTCGATCGAGCTGCTGATCAGCCCGGCCGTGAGGAGTTTGCCGTGCGACTTCTTCACCGGTGCGACGGCACCGGGCTCGTGGGTCTGTGTCATGGATAGCCCTTCGGATGAGTTGTGATCCCCGACACAGAGAATGCTTGACGTTGACGTTGATGTCAACCGATTCCGCGAAATTGCTAAGCGTTTGCTTACGCAGCTGGGAGAAGGTTTCCACGGCTTCGGACCGTTCGGCGTCGGTCACGGCGCCCATCACGTACAAAGGGCACATGGCACTCCTCGAACCCGATTTCCCGTCCGCCAACGGCCGCGACACCGTCCGCGCCTGGATCTACTCACCCGTCCGGGAGCCCCGCGCGATCGTTCAGCTGATCCACGGCCTCGGGGAGCACTCGCGCCGGTATCTGCGCCTGATCACCGCGCTCCTCGACGCCGGCGTCGTGGTGGCCGCGGAGGACCACGCGGGACACGGGGCGACGGCGATGGGCTCGGGCGTGTGGGGCGACGCGGGCGAGGACGCCGCCCACGTGCTCGTCGCCGACGCCGCCACGCTCCGCGCGACGGTCCGGGACCTGCACCCGGGCCTGCCCTACATCGCCTTCGGGCACTCGATGGGCTCGATGATCGCCCGCGGGCTCGCCACGGCGCAGCCGGACGGGATCGACGGCCTGGTGCTGTGCGGAATCGCGGCGCAGATCGCCGGGATCGACGGTGTGGTCGACCGCGCCGCACTCGCCGCCGAGCCCGATCAGGCGGGCCCCGCGCCCGCGCACTACGTCGCGGAGCTGTTCGACGGCTTCGTCTCCCGGTTCGGCGACGGTGCCGGCCCCACCGACTGGGTGGCGCGGGACCCGGATGTGGTGCGCGACCATGCGGGCGACCCGTTCAACAACTTCGGCGCCCCGCTCTCGGCCCGGTTCCTGCGCGGCTTCATCGACCTGTACGACGCGGCGAACGGCGATGCCTTCTACGGCGCCCTCCGACCGCAGACGCCGGTGCTGATCCTCGCGGGCGACCAGGATCCGGTCACCAACTACGGCGAGGGCGCCTACCACGTGGCGAACGCCCTCGTCGCGTCCGGACACGCGGACGTCCGGACGCGCGTCTACCCCGGCGTGCGGCACGAGGTGCACAACGAGCCCGAGACCCGCGACGACGTGACCGCCGAGCTCCTCGCTTTCGTCGACCGGATCACAGCATGAGCGCGGCCCCGGCGGCGACCATCGCCGGGGCGCACGCCCGGCCGGTCACCGCGCGCGCAGCTCGCGCTTGAGGATCTTGCCGGTGCCGCCCTTGGGCAGCTCGGCGAGCAGGTGGATCTCGCGCGGGTACTTGTACGCGGCGAGGCGCTCCCGGCTGAACTCGGTGAGCGCGGCGGCGTCGGCGCTCGCGCCCGGTCGCAGCACGACGAAGGCGACGACCTCCTCCCCCAACCGATCGTCGGGGCGGCCCACGACGGCGGCCTCGACGACCTCGGGGTGGGCGTAGAGCACCTCCTCGACCTCGCGCGGGTACACGTTGTACCCGCCGCGGATCACGAGGTCCTTGAGCCGGTCGACGATGAAGAAGTAGCCGTCCTCGTCGCGGTAGCCCAGGTCCCCCGTGTGCAGCCACCCGTTGCGCAGCGCCTCGGCGGTGGCCTCGGGCCGCTTGTAGTAGCCCTTCATCACGTTGTGACCGCGGACCACGATCTCGCCGATGTTCTCCTCCCCCGGCGGGAGCTCGGCACCGTCGAGGTCGACGGCCCGCATCTGCACGCCCCAGATGGGCTTGCCGATCGAGAGGACCTTGCGCTGCTCGGCGCTGATGTTGAAGGTGGCGGTCGAGGCGGTCTCCGAGAGGCCGTAGCCCTCGAGGATCGCCAGGCCCGGGAACTTCTCCTCGAACGCCCGGATCACGCCGCCGGGGATCGACGCGCCGCCGGAGACGGCGGCCCGCAGGCTGGAGACGTCGCGGCCGGCGAGCTCGACGCCGAGGAGCGCCACGTACATCGTGGGCACGCCGGAGAGCACCGTGACCCGGCGGCGCGCGATGACGTCGACGACGGCCTCCGCCTCGAACCGGGGCACCAGCGCCACGGAACCGCCGTAGCGGACCGCGGCGTTGAGCACGCTGGACAGGCCGAAGACGTGGAACAGCGGCAGGGCACCGAGAGCGACGTCGTCGTCGCGCATCCCGAACAACTGCGGCGCGACGGTGCAGTTCATGTAGAGCTCGAAGTGGGTGAGCTCGGCCCCCTTCGGCCGCCCGGTGGTCCCCGAGGTGTAGAGCAGGACGGCGGTGTCGTCGGAGCTCGTCGGGTGGATCTCCCCGGTGTCCGCCTCGGCGAGCAGGTCGGCGAACGGCGCCGCACCCGACGGGGTCGGGGCGCCGAGCGAGACCACCACCACGTCGCGCACGCCCGCCTCGTCCGCACCGGCGAGCGCGGCCTCGGCGGAGAAGTCGGAGGCCACGAGCAGCTTCGCGTCGCTGTCGCCGAGGTGGTAGGCGATCTCCGGCGCGGTGAACAGCGGGTTGAGCGGCACCATCGTCAGGCCCGCCTTGAGGATCCCGAAATACGCGAGCACGAACTCCGGAAGGTTGGGCAGCTGGACGGCGACCTTGTCGCCGGGGACGAGGCCGCGGGCGAGCAGCGAGGCGGCGAGCCGCCCGGACTGCTCGTCGACCTCCCGGTAGCTGATCTCGCGGTCGCCGAAGAACAGGGCATGCGCGTCGGGCGCGGTCGTCGCCGACTCGCGCAGCATCGTCGCCAGGTTGAAGGACACGCCGCCTCACTCCCCCGCCAGGACGCGCCGCGGCACGTCGACCAGCATGGTGTCGATATGTTCCTGGGTGACACCGCGGTCGAGCACGTACGGGAAGACGTCGTCGAAGACGTGCGTGTAATGCCACTGGAGCATGCCCGCCTTGACGTTCGGGTCGATCCAGTCGATGTAGCAGGAGGCGTCCTGGGACAGCACGATCTTCTCGGCGTACCCGCGCCGCACCATCTCGATGAGCGTCTCGTTGCGCGCCTCGAACGTGGTCTCGAGATTGATGCCGAACCGGTCGAAGCCCAACGTGAAGCCGGCGTCGGCGAGGGCCGACAGGTGCTCGACGTCGGTGGAATCGCCGCTGTGCCCCAGCACGATCCGACTCGGGTCCACGCCCTCCTCGTCGCACATCACCCGCTTCACCACCAGGCCGGTCTCGGACCCCGGGTGCGTGTGCACGGTGATCGGCACGCCGGTGGCGTTGTGCGCCTTCGCGACCGCCCGCATCACCCGCTCCACGCCGTCGGTGAGCCCGTGGTGGTCGATCGCGCACTTGAGCATGCCCGCCTTCACCCCGGTCTCGCCGATGCCCTCGGTGATGTCGCGGACGAACATGTCCACCATGGGATCCGGGAAATCGATGCCGGTCATCGCCGTGAGCGCGGGGCCGCGGTACATGAAGTAGCGCGGCACGTCGCGGTAGGTGTAGACGCCCGTCGCCGCGACGATCCGCACCGGGGTGCGCTCGGCGATCCGCTGGATGCGCGGGAGGTAGCGGCCGAGGCCGACCACCGTGGGGTCGACGATGGTGCGCACCCCGGCGTCGTACGCCTTCTGCAGCTGCGCGACGGCGTCGTCCACGCGGGCATCCTCGTCGCCGAAGTCCTCCGGATAGTTCTGCTGGATGTCCGGGGTGAGCACGAAGACGTGTTCGTGCATGAGGGTGACGCCGAGGTCGGCGGCGTCGACGTCTCCGGTGACGGTGTGGACGACTCCCATGATTCCTTCTTCCTGTCTCGGTGCGCCGGGGCGCGGGTGTTCTCAGGCGGGCAGGTCGATCAGCCCCGCCAGCGCGGCGCGGTGCCGCCCCGGGGTGCCGAGCCCGATCTGGTCCGCCTTGGCGCGCTTGAGGTACAGGTGCACCGGGGCCTCCCAGGTCATCCCGATGCCGCCGTGCAGCTGCACCGCCTCCTCGGCCGCACGGACGGCCAGATCGGAGCAGTACGCCGCCGCCACGGCCACGGCGATGACGGCGTCCGGGTCCGCCGGACCCAGCTCGGCGAGCGTCACGGTCGCCGACCGCGCCGCCGCGCCGGCGGACTCCGCGTCCGCGTACAGCTCCGCCAGGCGGTGCTTGATGGCCTGGAAGCCCCCGACCACGCGCCCGAACTGCCTGCGCTGCTTCAGGTATTCGACCGTGGTGGCGACGCACCAGCGCGCCACGCCCGCCTGCTCCGCCGCGAGCAGCGCGGCGCCCGTGAGCAGTCCGGCACGGACGGCCGCGGCACCGTCGGACGTGAGGACCGTGCCGCGGGCACCGTCGAAGATCACGTCCGCCACCTGCCGCGTCATGTCGAGCGACGACACGGGCTCGACCCGCACGTCGGACGCCGCAACGGCCTGCAGGGCACCGTCGGAGCCGAGGACGAGCAGGACGTCAGCGCCGAGCACGCCGGCCACGGAGCGGACGGTGCCGGACAGGGCTCCGTCGACGGCGGTGACGGCGGGCGCGGCGCCGTGCGGATCGACCGCGAACGGTACGACCAGCGCGGCGACGCGCGTCCCCTCGGCGAGCAGCCCGGACAGTTCCGCTGCGCCCGCCTCGATCGCGACCGCCGCCGCGATCGCCGAGGTGAGGAAATCCCCCGCCGCGCAGGCGGAGCCGAGCTCCTCGGCGACCACGCCCGCGACGGCGACGCCCGCGCCGGCGCCGCCCAGCTCTTCGGGCACGAGCAGTCCGGTGACGCCCATCTCCGCGAGCTCGGCCTGCAGGCCGGGGGCCGGAGTGCCGTCGTAGGCGGCGATCAGGTCCGACGGTGCCACCCGCCGGTCGAGCAGGTCGCGGACGGCGGCGCGGAGGTCGTCCTCGATGTCGCTGCTGAGCAGCTGCGGCGTGAAGCTCACTTGGGCACGTCCTTCCACGGCAGGTCCTTGTCGACCCGATGCTCCGGCGGGAGGCCCAGCACGCGCTCCGCCACGATGTTCTTGAGGATCTCCGAGGTGCCGCCCTCGATGGAATTGCCCTTGGCGCGCAGGTAGCGGTACCCGGCGTCGCGGCCGTAGAAGTCCACCCGGTCGGGGCGCACCATCGTCCAGTCGCCGTACCGCAGGCCGTCCGCGCCGAGCAGCTCGAGTTCGAGGCCGGAGAGCTTCTGGTTGAGGCGGGCGAAGGAGAGCTTCATCGCCGCCCCCTCGGGGCCGGGCTGTCCCGAGGCCAGCTTCTGGCCGAGACGTAGCGCGGTGACCCGGGCGACCTCGCTGTCCACCCACAGGCGGAGCAGGTCGTCGTGCAGGTCCGGCGTGCGCAGCTCGGGCCGCTCCCGCCAGGTGGTCGCGACGACACCGATCATGCCGTCCTCGCGCCGCGCGGCGCGGCCGCCGATCGCGACCCGCTCGTTGTTGAGCGTGGCGTTCGCGACCTGCCACCCCTGCCCCACCGCACCCAGGCGATGCGCGTCGGGGATGCGGACGTTCTCGAGGAAGACCTCGTTGAACTCCGCCTCGCCCGTGATCTGCCGCAGCGGCCGCACGTCGATGCCCGGGTCGGACATGTCGCACAGGAAGTACGTGAGGCCCTTGTGCTTCGGCAGATCGGGGTCGGTGCGGGCGACGAGGATCGCCCACTGCGCGTTGTGCGCGCCCGAGGTCCAGACCTTCTGGCCGGTGACGATCCAGTCGTCGCCGTCGCGGACCGCGCGGGTCGCGAGGCCCGCCAGATCGGAGCCGGCGCCGGGCTCGCTGAAGAGCTGGCACCAGATCTCCTCGCCGGTCCACAGCGGCCGCAGGAACCGGTCGATCTGCGCCTGCGTGCCGAAGGAGAGGATCGTCGGCGCGGCCATCCCGAGGCCGATCCCGTTGACGCGACTGCGATTGTCGGGCGCGCCGGCGGCCGCGAAGCGGGCATCGACCGCCTGCTGCAGCGACCGCGACAGGCCCAGGCCGCCCCGCCCCTCGGGGTAGGCCACCCACGCGAGCCCCGCGTCGTACCGGGCGCGGAGGAACTCGAGCGGATCCGTCCCGGCGGGCGGATGCGCGGCGAGGAACTCGTCGACGCGCCCGGCGAGTTCCTCCGGGCCCGGCGCCGTCACTGGGCCGCCGCCCGCTTCTTCAGCTCGGCGCGCGCGAGCGAGTTCTTGTGCACCTCGTCCGGGCCGTCGGCGAACCGCAGCGTGCGGATGCCGGCGTAGTACTCGGCCAGCGGGAAGTCCTGCGACAGACCGCCTGCGCCGTGCGCCTGGATGGCCTTGTCCAGGATCCACTGCACCGTCTGCGGGGTGGCGATCTTGATCGCCTGGATCTCGGTGTGGGCGCCGCGGTTACCCACGGTGTCCATCAGCCACGCGGTCTTGAGCACGAGCAGGCGCAGCTGCTCGATCCGCACCCGCGACTCCGCGATCCAGTCGCGGATCACGCCCTGCTCCGACAGCGGCTTGCCGAACGCGGTGCGGCCCGAGACCCGGTCGCACATCAGCTCGACG
Source organism: Tsukamurella ocularis (assembly GCF_965138335.1). Lineage (GTDB taxonomy): Bacteria > Actinomycetota > Actinomycetes > Mycobacteriales > Mycobacteriaceae > Tsukamurella > Tsukamurella ocularis_A. The sequence goes on along the minus strand of NZ_CBCSDV010000002.1, from coordinate 12,728 downwards.
GCCCGCTCCGCCACGCCGATCGAGCGCATGCAGTGGTGGATGCGGCCGGGCCCGAGCCGGGCCTGAGCGATCGCGAAGCCGTCGCCCTCCTCCGCGATGAGGTTGCTCGCCGGGACGCGGACGTCGGTGAACCGCATCTCCGCGTGGCCGCCGTGGCTGTGGTCGTCGTAGCCGAAGACCTCCATGCCGCGGAGCACCTCGAGGCCCGGGGTGTCCCGCGGTACGAGGATCTGCGACTGCTGACGGTGCCGCTCGGCGTCGGGCGCGGTCTTGCCCATGACGATGAAGATCTTGCAGTTCGGGTTCATCGCGCCCGTGATCCACCACTTGCGGCCGTTGATCACGTAGTCGTCGCCATCGCGGACGATCGACAGGCCGATGTTGGTGGCGTCGGAGCTGGCGACGTCGGGCTCGGTCATCGCGAAGGCCGAACGGATCTCGCCGTTCAGGAGCGGCGTGAGCCACTGTTCCTTCTGCGCGGCGCTACCGAACTCGTTGAGAACCTCCATGTTCCCCGTGTCCGGGGCGGCGCAGTTGAACACCGCGGGCGCGAGGTGCAGACTGCGGCCGGAGATCTCGGCGAGCGGCGCGTACTGCAGGTTGGTCAGGCCCGCGCCGCCCTCGCCGGGGAGGAAGAAGTTCCAGAAGCCGCGGCTGCGGGCCTCGGCGCGCAGCTCCGCCAGGACCGGGACGCTGTCCCAGGCCCAGCGGTCGTCCAGCTCGGCCAGCTGGCGGTGGAAGGTCTCCTCCGCCGGGTGGACGTGGCTGTCCATGAAGTCGGTGACCTGCCCGATCAGTTCGGTGGTCCTGGCGTCGTACGCGAAATCCATGTCAGTTCTCCTTCAGAGCGTCGAGGCCGGCGTCGAGCAGCGGATTCACTGCCTGACCGGCCTCGGCGAAGCCCTCGCCGACGGTCTGCCCGTTGACGTAGCGGTAGTGGATGCCCTCGACGATGCCTGCGAGCTTGAAGCAGGAGAGGGCGATGTAGAAGCCGAAATCGCCGAGGTCCCGGCTCGATCCGGCGGCGTAGCGGTCGATGATCTGCTGCTCGTCGAGGAAGCCGGGAGCCTCGCTCACGTCGCTGACGGTGCCGGCGGAGACCTTGGCCAGGCGGCCGTAGACGACCATGAGGGCCAGATCGGTGAGCGAATCGCCGATGGTCGCGAGCTCCCAGTCGACGACGGCGGCGGGCTCGTCCTGGGGCGAGACCAGCACGTTGTCGAGGCGGTAGTCGCCGTGCACGATGCCGGGCACCGCGTCCGCCGGTACCCGCGCCTCGAGCGCGGTGAACAGCTCGTCGACCTTGGGCAGGTCGCGGGTGTGCGCGGCGGCGAACTGCTTGCGCCAGCGCTGCACCTGCCGCCCCAGGAAGCCCTCGGGGCGACCGAAGTCGGCGAGGCCCACGCTCGCGGGATCGACGTGGTGCAGCTCGACGAGGGTGTCGACGAGCCGCTCGGAGATGGCCCGGGTGCGCTCGGCGCCGAGCGCCTCGAGCTCGGTCGCGCGGCGGTAGGGCACGCCGTCGATCTCGCTCATCACGTAGAACGGCGCGCCCAGCACCTCCGGGTCGTCGCAGTACGCGTACATCACCGGAACGGGCACGGCGGTGCCGCCGAGCGCGGACATCATCCGGTACTCGCGCCCCATGTCGTGCGCGGACGGCAGGAGCTTGCCCACCGGCGGACGGCGCAGGATCCAGGACGAGGCACCGTCGGAGATGCGGTACGTGAGGTTGGACTTGCCGCCCGCGATGAGCACGGCCTCGAGCTGCGAACCCGCGCCCTGCACGTGCTGCGGGAGCCACGAACCGAGGACGTCGAGGTCGAGGCCCGGGTGCTGCTCCGCCATCAGAAGACCACCACGGAGACGGTCTCGGCGACGCACGCGGGACGGTCGCCGCCCTCGCGCTCGATGGTCACGCGCGCGACGACCTGCTGGCCGCCGCCGCCCGGGGTGACCGAGACGAGCTCGACGCCGGCCCGGACGCGGGAGCCGACCGGCACCGGCGCGGGGAAGCGGACCTTGTTGCTGCCGTAGTTGACCCCCATCTTCGTGCCCTCGACCGTGTAGATCTGCCACACCAGCATCGGGATGAGCGAGAGGGTCAGATAGCCGTGGGCGATGGTCGAACCGAACGGCCCGGCCTTCGCCTTCTCCGGGTCCACGTGGATCCACTGGTGGTCGCCGGTCGCCTCGGCGAACAGGTCGATCCGCTTCTGGTCGATCTCGACCCAGTCGCTGTAGCCGAGGTGCTCCCCCACGGCCGCCTGCAGTTCCTCGAGTCCGTTGAGTACCCGCATGTTTCTCGCCTCCTCGTCCTGTCCGGCCCTAGTCCTTGGGTCCGCCGGCCACGTACAGGACCTGGCCCGAGACGAAGCCCGCGCCCTCGCTGGCGAAGAAGCTGGCTGCGTGGGCGATGTCCGCGGGCTCGCCGACGCGCTGCACCGGGATCTCCTTGGCGGAGAAGGCCTTGAAGTCCTCGAAGGGCACGCCGATGCGCTCCGCGGTGGCAGCGGTCATGTCGGTGGCGATGAAGCCGGGGGCGATCGCGTTCGCGGTCACACCGAACTTGCCGAGCTCGATGGCGAGGGTCTTGGTGAAGCCCTGCATACCGGCCTTCGCCGCCGAGTAGTTCGCCTGGCCGCGGTTGCCCAGCGCCGACGTCGACGACAGGTTGACGATGCGGCCCCAGCCCTCCTTGGTCTGGTACTTCTGCACCTCGCGCGACATGAGGAAGGCACCGCGCAGGTGCACGGCCATGACCTGGTCCCAGTCCGAGACCGACATCTTGAACAGCAGGTTGTCGCGGAGGATGCCGGCGTTGTTGATCAGGATCGTCGGGGCGCCGAGCTCGTCGGCGACGCGGCTGACCGCGGCCGTGACCTTCTCCTCGTCGGAGACGTCGACGCCCACGCCGATGGCGCGGCCGCCGGCGGCGGTGATCTGCTCGGCGACCGCCTGGCAGGCGGCCTCGTCGAGGTCGAGGACGGCGACGGCGTGCCCGTCGGAGGCGAGGCGGCGGGCCACCTCGGCGCCGATGCCGCGGGCGGCTCCGGTCACGATGGCGATGCGCTGGGTCATGGTGTTCTCCTTCAGGGGTGGATGGGTGTTGCGGCGAGCGCGGGAACGAGCGCGCGCAGCGCCGTACGGGTGGCGCCGGGGTCGGTGTGGTGGATCGCGCGGATGCCCAGGGCCGCGGCGCCGTCGACGTTCGGAGTCGCGTCGTCGATGAAGGCCGCGCGCTCGGGCGGTACGCCGAGCCGGTCGAGGGCGAGCCGGAAGATGGCGGGGTCGGGCTTGCGCAGCCCCACCTCCTCCGAGATGATCACCGGCGCGAACAGGGCCGCGAGACGCTCACGGGGATAGAGGTTCCCGCCGCCCCAGCTGTTCGAGACGATCGCCACCGGCACGCCCGCTGCCTGCAGGTCGGCGGCGAGCTCCCACATCGCCGGGTCCTCCTGGATCCGGGCGAACATGCGGCGCAGCACCCCGTCGGGGTTCACGGGCTCGCCCGTGCGGGTGCGCAGCGCCGCGGCGAACTCCGCGTCGAACTCCGCCTCGGGCAGCTCGCCGGTCTCGAGCCGGTGGATCGGGCTGCCGGCGTCGGCGTCCCGGCCGAGCCAGGCCTTGAGCGTGGCGGTGAAGCTCGCGGGTTCGATGCCCTCGTCGGCGATCCAGGCCTCGATGCTGTGTCGCATCGGCTCGGTGAGAACGCCGCCGTAGTCGAAGAGCACGGCGTCCACCTCGCGGCCCGCCGCGGTGTCGATCGCCGCGGTCACTGCGCCGCCTGGTAGACCACGCGGCCCACGGTGGTGCCGTCGCCGAGGCGCTGCAGGCCGTCGGGCACGGCGTCGAACGACAGCCGCTCGCTGACCAACGGATTCACCAGCCCCTGGTCGGCCAGCGCGGTGAGCTCCGCGTGGCACTGCTGCACCGCGGCCGGGTCGTAGGCGTTGTAGAGGCCCCAGTGCAGGCCGACGATCGAGTAGTTCTTGATCAGCGCGTGGTTGAGCGCTGCCTCCTGGATGGTGCCACCGGCGAAGCCGATGATGAGGATCCGGCCCTCGAAGGCGATGCACTTGGTGGAGCGCCGGTAGGTGTCGCCGCCGACGGGGTCGTAGATCACGTCGGCGCCGCGGCCGCCGGTCTCCGCCTTGACCACCTCGACGAAGTCCTCGGTGCGGCGGTCGACGACCACGTCGGCGCCGAGAGCGCGTGCGACTTCCGCCTTCTCGGGCCCGCCGACGACGCCGATGACCTTGGCGCCCGCGGCCTTGCCGAGCTGGATCGCGGCGCTGCCCACGCCGCCCGCGGCGGCGTGCACCAGGAGCGTCTCACCCGCCTGCAGGTGCGCGCGGCGGTGCAGCCCGAACCAGCCGGTCTGGTAGCCGATGAACAGCGACGAGGCCTGCGCGTCGTCGAGCGACGCCGGCGCGGGGAACGCCTGCGCCGCGTTCAGCACCGCGTACTCGGCGAAGCCGCCGTACGGCAGCGCGGAGCCGCCGAGGACGCGCTGCCCCACGGTGAAGCCCTCGACGCCCTCGCCGACGGCGACGACCTCGCCGCACAGCTCGACGCCGGGGGTGAACGGCAGATCGGGCTTGACCTGGTAGAGCCCGCGACACATGAGCACGTCGGGGAAGTTCGCCGCGGTGGCGAGCGTCCGGACGGTGAGCTGCCCGGGACCCGGGTCGGGCGTCGGGGCGTCGACCTCGCGGAGCACCGCGCGCGGCTCCCCCAGTTCCTGCACCTGCCAGGCCCTCATCGGTCGCTCTCCTTCGTCTCGAGCCGCTGCTGCAGCTTGTTCATGCCGTGCAACCACTTGTCGGTGGCCGTCGCACGGGTGGCGTAGTAGCCCGCCACCTCGGGGTGCGGGAGGATCAGGAACTCGTCGCCGGCGAGGGCGTCGACGGCGAGCGTCGCGACCTGCTCCGGCGTGAGCGCGGAATCGCGGCTGAGCAGCTCCTCCAATTCGCCCGAGCGCTCCAGCATCCCCGTCTTCACGCCCTGCGGGCAGATCGCCTGCACGACGACGCCGCGATGCCGGTACGTCGCGGAGAGCCACTCGGCGAAGGCGACGGCGGCGTGCTTGGTCACCGAGTAGGCGGGCGCGCCGAGCATGGTCAGCAGTCCCGCCGCCGACGCGGTGACCACGAACCGGCCGCCGCCGGCCGCGGCCCACTCGGGGACGAGCAGCCGGGCGGCGCGCACGTGCGCCATCACGTTGACGTCCAGCGACAGCGCCCATTCCGACTCCGGGGTGTCGAGGCCACGGCCCCTGTCGACGCCCGCGTTGGCGTACCAGGCGTCGATCGCGCCGATCTCACCGCGCGCGGTCGCGATGAGGGCGGCGACGCCCTCCTCCGAGGCGGCGTCGCCGGGCGCGGCGTACGCGGTGCCGCCGGCCGTGGCGATCGCGGCGACGGTGCGCTCGGCGCCGTCGGCGTCGAGATCGGCGACGACGACGCGCGCGCCGCGGGCGGCGAGCTCGCGGGCGAGGGCCGCGCCGATGCCGTTGCCGGCACCGGTGACGACGACGCCCTTGTCCTTCGGGTCGAAGGCGGCCACGGCCTACACCCCGCCCGTGAGCAGGACGCCACCGTCGACGGTGAGCGTCTGGCCGGTCATCCAGGCGGCGTCGTCGGAGAGCAGGAAGGCGACGACCGATCCGATGTCGTCGGGCACGCCGAGTCGCTTGAGCGGGTAGGCCGCGGAGACCTGCTCCTCGCGGCCCTCGTACAGGGCGGTGGCGAAGCGGGTCTTGACCACGGCCGGCGCGACGGCGTTGACGCGGATGTCCGGGCCGAGCTCGACGGCGAGCTCCTCCGTCAGGTGGATCACGGCGGCCTTGGAGACGCCGTAGAAGGCGATGCCGGGCGCGGGGCGCAGACCGGCGACGGAGCCGACGTTCACGATGGCGCCGCCGTGCTCCTTCTGCCAGGCGGCGTACACCTTCTTGGTCCACGACAGGGTGGAGAGCACGTTGACCTCGAAGATCTTGCGCGCGGCCGCAGTGTCGATCTCCATGAGCGGGCCGTATACCGGGTTGATGCCGGTGTTGTTGACGAAGTAGTCGGCGCTGCCGAAGGTCTCGATGGCGGTCGCGATCACCTGATCCTGATGCGCCTCGTCGTCGCCCGAGCCGGCCACGGCGACGGCGACGTCCGGACCGCCCAGCTCGGCGACCGCGGCGTCGAGCGCCTCCTGCTTGCGGGCCGTGATGACGACCTTCGCGCCGTCGGCCACCAGCCGCTGCGCGATGGCGAAGCCGATGCCGCGGCTCGCTCCCGTGACGATCGCGGTCTTCCCGGCGAATCGGGTCATGCTGCACACCTTCCATTCAAACTGACTAAGCGCTCGCTTATTTTGTAGCGTACGACACACGAAGCCCCTGTGACGACCCCTTGGACGCGCGAACACCTGTGATGCTTCTCACAGTACGGACGCCGCCGTCGCCCCACCCCGGAAACGCCGAGCGGCCCGTACGCCGAAGACGTACGGGCCGCTCCGAGGCGGGTCAGTCGCGGATCAGCTGAGCCGCTCGATGATCATCGCCATGCCCTGTCCGCCGCCGACGCACATGGTCTCGAGGCCGAACTGCTTGTCGTGCCACTGCAGCGAGTTGATCAGCGTGCTGGTGATGCGCGCGCCGGTCATGCCGAAGGGGTGCCCGACGGCGATCGCGCCGCCGTTGACGTTGACCTTGTCGGCATCGATGCCCAGGTCGCGGACCGACGGGATCACCTGCGCCGCGAAGGCCTCGTTGACCTCCATGAGGTCGATGTCGCCGATCGACATGCCCGCCCGCTGCAGCGCCTGCTTCGAGGCCTCGACGGGGCCGAGGCCCATGATCTCGGGCGAGAGGCCGGTGACGCCGGTGGAGACGATCCGCGCGAGCGGCGTCAGGCCGAGGGCCTTCGCCTTGGTGTCGGACATGATCACCACGGCGGCCGCGCCGTCGTTGAGCGGGCAGCAGTTGCCGGCGGTGACGGTGCCGTCGGGCCGGAAGACCGGCTTGAGGCCGGCGATGCCCTCGTAGGTGACGCCGGCGCGCGGACCGTCGTCCTTCGAGACGACGGTGCCGTCGGCGAGCGTGACCGGGGTGATGTCCTTCGCCCAGAAGCCCGAGGCGATGGCGGCCTCGGCGCGGTTCTGGCTGCGCACGCCCCACTCGTCCTGATCCTGGCGGCTCACGTTCTTGAACTGCGCGACGTTCTCCGCGGTCTGCCCCATGGCGATGTAGACGTCCGGCAGGACGCCGGCCTCGCGCGGGTCGACCCAGGTCTGGCCGCCGGCCGCGAAGGTCGCGGTGCGCGCCTCGGCGTCGGCGAAGATCGGGTTCTTCGTGTCCGGCAGGCCGTCCGCGTTGCCCTTGATGTAGCGGCTCACGGTCTCGACGCCGCCGGAGATGAAGACGTCGCCCTCCCCCGCCTTGATCGCGTGGAAGGCCATGCGGGTGGTCTGCAGGCTCGAGCTGCAGTAGCGGTTGACGGTGACGCCGGGGAGGTGGTCCAGGCCGGCCTCGACGGCGACGACGCGGGCGATGTTGAAGCCCGACTCGCCCGCGGGCTGGCCGCAGCCGAACATCAGATCGTCGATGTCGCGCGGGTCCAGACCCGGCACCTTGGCCAGCGCGGCCTGCACCATCTGGACGGAGAGGTCGTCCGGGCGGGCGTCCTTGAGCGAGCCCTTCGCTGCGCGCCCGATGGGCGACCGGGCGGTGGAGACGATGACTGCTTCGGGCATGGGATGACCTCCGAGTTGAACCTTTACTAACTAAGCGCTCGCTTAGCGGTGTACCATTTACTCTGCACCACTGAGAGCCGGTCGTCAATCGACCGATCACTGTGGTCCCGTTCACAGTAGAGACATCGCGCCGATGCTGCGCATCGCGGTCGCGCCGAAGGGGAAACGATGACCGAAGCCGAAGCGCCGTCCCGCGCGGACGCCACCCGCGCGCGCCTCCTGGCCGCGGCCGCGGAGGCCTTCGCCGAGCGCGGCTTCCACGGCACCACCACCCGGGACATCGCGTCGGCCGCCGGCATGAGCCCCGCGGCGGTCTACGTGCACTACAAGTCCAAGGAACAACTGCTGCACCAGCTCTCGCGCGTCGGGCACCAGCGGATCATCGACGCGATCGACGCGGTCGACGACGCCGCCGACACCCCCGCCGTGCGCCTGGCCGCCGCGATGCGGGCCTTCGCGACGCATCACGCGTCCTCGCACACCAGCGTCCGGGTCGTGAACTACGAGCTGGACGCACTCACCGACGAGCACCGGGCCGAGATCAGCGGCCTGCGCCGAGAGATCACCCGCCGGCTGCGCGCGATCGTCGACGCCGGGGTCGGGGACGGCTCCTTCGACACGCCCGACCCGCGGATGGCGACGATCGCCGTCCTGTCCAGCGGCATCGACATCGGCCGCTGGTACCACGACGGCGGCGAGATCACCCCCGACCGCATCGGCGACTTCTACGCCGACCTGGCCCTGCGCACCGTCGGGGCGAACACCACCGAAACCCCGAAGTAGAGAACCCGAGGAGAACACCATGCGTCGTACCGTCTACACCGCCGATCACGAGGCCTTCCGCGAAACCCTGCGCGCCTTCATCGAGGCGGAGGTCGTTCCGCACTACGACGAGTGGTACGCCAACGGCATCGTGCCCAAGGACTTCTACCCCAAGCTCGGCGAGCTGGGCGTCTTCGGCATCGAGGTGCCCGAGGAGTACGGCGGCGCCGGCATCGAGTCCTTCAAGTACCAGGCCGTGATCAGCGAGGAACTCGGCCGCGCCGGCGTCTCCTTCGGCGGCTCCAGCGTGCACATCGCCCTGTGCCTGCCGTACCTGACCGGCCTCGCCACCGACGAGCAGAAGCAGCGCTGGCTGCCCGGCATGGCCGCCGGCGAGCTGATGTTCGCCATCGCCATGACCGAGCCCGGCACCGGCTCCGATCTCGCGGGTATGAAGACCACCGCGAAACTCTCCGAGGACGGCACTCACTACGTGCTCAACGGCGCCAAGACCTTCATCACGGGCGGCGTCAACGCCGACCGCGTCATCGTCTGCGCCCGCACCGCGCCGTCGACCCCCGAGGACCGCCGCCACGGCATCTCCCTGTTCGTCGTCGACACCTCGCTCGAGGGCTACGCCGTGGGCCGCAAGCTCGACAAGATCGGGCTGCGCACCTCCGACACCGCCGAGCTCTCCTTCACCGACGTCAAGGTGCCCGCGACGGACCTGCTCGGCGAGGAGAACAAGGGCTTCTCCTACCTCGGCCAGAACCTGCCGCAGGAGCGCCTGTCGATCGCCGTCGGCGCGTACTCCCAGGCGTCGGCCGCCGTGCGGTTCGCGCAGGCGTACACGCAGGACCGCAACATCTTCGGCAAGTCCGTCGCCTCGTTCCAGAACACGAAGTTCGAGCTGGCCGCCTGCAAGGCGAAGGTCGACGCGATGGAGTCGAGCGTGGACCGCGGCCTCGAGCTGCACGACGCGGGTCAGCTCACGGCGGCGGATGCGGCCTCGCTCAAGCTGTTCTGCACCGAGGCGGCCTCCGACGTGATCGACCGCTGCCTGCAGCTGCACGGCGGGTACGGCTACATCAACGAGTACCCGATCGCGCGGCTCTACGCCGACAACCGCGTCAACCGCATCTACGGCGGCACGTCCGAGGTGATGAAGACCATCATCGCCAAGGACATGGGCCTGTAGCACTCACCGGCGCGGCGGTGCTGTACTGAGCGCATGGACCTGCTGATCGGCCTGATCGGCGTCGCGCTCCTGTGGGCGGCCGTCGCCCACGTCCGGCGTGCCGGGCCGGGATCGGAGTGGTTGCTCCGGCGGGCCCGGTACGCCCGGGCGTGGGTGATCGCGAGCCCGGTGGCCGCGGCGCTGTGGCTGGTGGTGACCGTCAACGCGGTGATGCTGCTCGGCCTGCCGGACCGGCTCGCCGATCAGGTCCTGCAGGTGCACAGCACCAACCTCGACCGGTTCGCCACGCACCCGCTGCAGGCGCTCATCACCTCGGCGCTGTGGATCGAGCCCGTCGACATCGTCTTCGCGACGCTCGTGACCGCGCTCGTCCTCGGACCGGCCGAGCGCTGGCTCGGGCACCTCGGGATGCCGGTGGTCTACTTCGCCGGGAGCGCGACCGCGTCGCTGATCTCGGTCCTGTCGGCGAATCGCCTGCTGGCGCATGGGATCATCACCGATGATCTCGATCTCCGCGGCATGATCGACGTCGGCGTGAGCTACGGCAGCCTGTGCGTGCTCGGGCTGCTCGTGTACCGCATCCCGTCCTGGCGGTGGCGGTTGGCCACGATGCTGGCGCTGCCCGTCCTGGTGCGGCTCACGCTGCCCTTCTTCGGGATGTACTCCACGCTCGGGCATCTGCGCGCGGTGCTCCTGGGCTATCTGCTGTGGCCGGTCACGCGGATACCCGCCGTACGGCACCGCGCCGTGGGGTGGACCTGGCGTTTCCACCCCGCCGAGCCGAACGGACCCGCCCCGCCGAGCGAGCCCGGCGGGGCGACCGTCACCAGACCTTGACGCGGTCCTTCGGGTCGAGCCACTCCTTGTCGCCGGGCTTGACGCCGAAGGTCGTGGCGAAGGCGCTCACGTTCTTCACCACCTGGTTCGCGCGGAACTCGTTCGGCGCGTGCGGATCCGTGGCGAGCGATTGGATCGCCGAGGCCTCCCGCGCCTTGTTCCGCCAGATGCGCCCCCAGCTCAGGAACAGCGGCGTCAGGTCCGGGTCCGCGCTCACCCCGGCGCTCGCACTCGGCGAGCCGCTCTCCGACGGTTCGCCGGCCGACGGGGCGCCGCTCGCCTGCGCGGCCCCCTCGGTCCCGGCATCGCGGTTCGCGACGGCGATCCGGTAGGCGGCGACGGCGATGGACAGCCCGCCGAGGTCGGCCAGGTTCTCCCCCACCGTGAGCCCGCCGTTCACGGTGTTCGTCGGGGGCAGCCCGGCCGGGACGAGCGCGTCGTACTGTGCGATGAGCGCCTTGGTGCGCTTGTCGAACTCGGCCCGGTCGGCCGGCTCCCACCAGTCCTTGAGGTTGCCGTCACCGTCGTACTTGGCGCCCTGATCGTCGAAGGCGTGGCCGATCTCGTGCCCGATCACGGCGCCGATGCCGCCGTAGTTGACCGCGGCCTGCGCGTCGGGAGAGAAGAAGGGCGACTGCAGGATCGCGGCCGGGAAGACGATCTCGTTCATGCCGGGGTTGTAGTAGGCGTTCACCGTCTGCGGCGTCATGAGCCACTCGCCCTTGTCCACCGGTTTGGCGAGTTTCGCCAGCTGGTAGGCGTTCTCGAACTCGCCCGAGGCGCGGACGTTGGCGACGATCGACTTCCCGTGGGTCTTGAGATCGCCGTAGTCGCGCCACTGCTCGGGATAGCCGATCTTGGTACGGATCTTCTCCAGCTTGGCCGCCGCGGCGCGCCGGGTGGCCGGGGTCATCCAGTCCAAGTCCTCGAAGCTGGCGCGGTAGGCGCTGCGGAGGTTGTTCACCAGCTGCTCGGCCTGCTGCTTGGCGTCCGATGGGAAGTGCTTCTTGACGTACAGCCTCCCGAGCGCCTCGCCGACCGCCCCCTCGACCACCGCCACGCCGCGCTTCCATCGCTCGCGCTGCTGCTCGACCCCGCTGAGCGTCTTCGAGTAGAACTCGAAGTTCGCCGTGGCGAAGGGCTCCGCGAGGTAGGCGGCGTAGGCACGCACGACCTGGATCCGGGCGTGATCCTTGAGAGTGTTCAGATCGGTGTCCTGCCACAGCTTCGCCGCGGAGGTGAGGAAGCTGGGCTGCGCGACGACGACGTTCTTCACGTCGTCGGCCTTCATTCCCACGGCCTTCTGCCACCGGTCCCAGTCGTAGCCGGGGGCGAGCTTCGCCAGCTCCGACCACGGGTACGGGTTGTAGGTCGCCGTCGCATCGCGCGAGCGGACGCGGTCCCAATGCCCCTTCGCCACCGATGTTTCGAAGGCGAGCACCCGGGCGGCGACGCCCGGCGCGTCCGACAGGCCCGCGAGCGAGGCCATCTTCTCCAGATACGAGCGGTACTTGTCGCGCACCTCGGCGTACTTCGCGTCGCGATAATAGGCCTCGTCGGGCAGGCCGATGCCGGACTGCACGAGGCTGAGCACGTACTTCGACGAGTCCTTCTGGTCGGTGTCGACGTAGAAGCCGACCAGCCCACCCACGCCCTGCTTCTCGTGCGCGCCGATCACGTCGAGCAGCGCCGCCTTGTCGGCGGCGTTCTCGATCGCCTCCAGGTCGGGCTTGATCGGATCCGCGCCCTCCCGGTCGATGCGGGCGGTGTCCATGAAGGAGTCGTAGACGTCGCGGATCTTCGCCTCGTCGCTGCGGGTGCGCGGATCCTTGATGCCCTCGATGATGGCCTTGAGCTGATCCAGCGCGCGATCGGACAGCTCGGTGAAGGTGTTGAACGAGGCCTTGTCCGCGGGGATCCGGTAGCCGTCGGCCCACGCGCCGTTGACGTGCCGGAAGAGGTCGTCCTGGACGCGCACGCCCGGCGCCGCGCCACTCAGGTCGGGCCCCGTCAGCGGCCGCGGCGGCCGCGCGGAGGAGGACGGCGACCCGCCGCCGGGCCCGGACACGCCGCAGGCCGCGAGAACCGCGGTCCCCGCGAGGACGCCGAAGCCGGCGAGGAACCGCCGGCGGTCGAGCCCGCCCGATGGTGCGCCGAACGGGTCGCGGTCCGGGCGGGGCGGGTG
>NZ_CBCSDV010000001.1:324573-520790 GCF_965138335.1 Tsukamurella ocularis | reverse complement strand
GCCCCCGCCCCCGCACCCTCGCGGGAGGACCTCGATACCGCGGGGCAGCGCGAGCGGCGCAAGCGCATCATCGACGCCACGTTGGCCCTGGCCCGCAAGGGCGGCTACGACGCGGTGCAGATGCGCGCGGTCGCGAAGAAGGCCGACGTGGCGCTGGGCACCCTGTACCGGTACTTCCCGTCGAAGGTGCACCTCCTCGTCGCGGGGCTCGTCAGCCAGTTCGAGCGTGCGGGCGAGCGGATCGGGAAGGTGCAGATCCCGGGCGACACCGCGGCGGAACGCCTGATGTTCGTGCTGGACCGCAACACCGAGGCGCTGCAGCGGGCTCCCCTGCTCACCGAGGCGATGGTGCGCGCCTTCATGTTCGCCGACGCCACGGCCGCCGCGGAGGTCGAGCGGGTGGGCCGCCTCCTCGAGGACATGTTCGCGTACGCCCTCGGCGTGGAGGATCCCGACGAGCGCCAGCGGGATACGTTCCACCTGATCGCCGATGTGTGGATGGCGAACCTGGTCGCGTGGGTCACCCACCGTGCATCCGCCACCGAGGTGCAGAAGCGGCTCTCCGTGGCCGTCGATCTCCTCATCAAGGACTGACAACAGCGCAGGTCACATCGGGTAAGCCGAGCAAAAACTGAAACACGTACTAGTTTTGCCCCGGCAGTTGATACGCTCCTCTCGAAAATGAGGAGAGGACACCCGATGGTGGTATTCGGAGGCCCGGCGTGAGGGCCGCGGCGCTGTACCGGTTGTACCGGTTGGCCGCGATCGTCACCAAGAGCCTGTCCACGATCGGACGCTCGGTGGTGCTCGCCGGCGAGATCATCTCGTGGACGGTCCGCGGTGTCCTGAAGCGGAACTTCGCGATCGGCGAGATGATCACCCAGTCGGTGACGCTGCTGCGGGTCACCACACTGCCGGCCATCCTCGTGGCCATCCCGTTCGGCGCGGTCGTCTCGGTCCAGGTCGGCGCCCTCGTCGACACGGTCGGCGCGAACTCGCTCGTCGGCGCCGCGTCCGGCATCGGCATCATCCGGCAGGGCGCCCCCCTCGCGACGGGCGTGCTGCTCGGCGGCGTCTGCGCCTCGGCCATCGCCGCCGATCTCGGCTCGCGCACGGTCCGCGAGGAGTTGCAGGCCATGCAGGTGATGGGCGTCGATCCGATCGCCCGTCTCATCGCGCCCCGCATGCTCGCGCTGATGATCATCGCGCCGATGCTGCTCGTCGCGATCGTCGCCGTGGCGATGGTCGTGGCCCTCACCGTCTCCGTGTGGCAGTTCGGGCTCAGCTCCGGCGGCTTCTGGTCCTCCTTCGGCGCCTTCTCGGCACCGTCCGACCTGGCCTTCGCGGTGCTCAAGGCCGAGACCGGCGCGATGATCGTCGGCCTCGTCGCCGGCCTGCGCGGCCTCGAGGCGTCGGGCGGCCCGCGCGGCGTCGCCGACGGCGTGAACTCCTCGGTGGTGCTGTCGATCACCCTGATCTTCCTGTCCTTCCTCGGCCTCACGCAGCTGCAGACGATGTTCTTCCCGAGTCAGGTGGCGTGATGACCACCACGACCCCGCCCGCGCCGGCGACGCCGAAGAAGCGCTCCACCCTGGATTCGAAGCCCGCGAGCCTGATCGCGCGGATCGGCGAAGCCGTCGTCTTCGTTGCCCAGTCCATCTACCTCGTGCCCGTCGCGCTGATGAAGTACCGCGGCGAGACCTCCCGGGTGCTCAAGCAACTCGCCTGGGGCCGCGGGTCCGTCGTGGTCGACGGTGGCGTGGTCGTCATGATGGTCATCCTGGGCGCGGCGAGCGGCGCGGCCGTGGCCATCGAGGCCTACGCGGGCCTCAACCTCATCGGCTTCGGCCCGCTCACCGGCGTCATCGGCGGGCTCGCGAACATCCGCGAGATGATCCCCATCTCCGCCGGCATCGGCTTCGCCGCGCAGGCAGGCTGCCGCATGACGGCGCAGATCGGTTCGATGCGGATCGCGGAGGAGATCGACGCGGTCGAGGCCCTCGGCATCCGCTCGATCCCCTACGTCGTCAGCACCCGCCTCATCGCCGGCATCGTGGTGGTGATCCCGGCGTACATGCTCACGCTGCTGCTCGCGTTCCTCACCTGCAAGCTGATCGTGGTCGTCTTCCACGGCCAGGCGCTGGGTACCTACAACCACTACTTCGAGCAGTTCCTCAGCCCGGGCGACATCGCGCTGTCGACGCTCAAGGCCGTGGTCTTCTGCGCCGCCGTCACGATCATCCACTGCTACTACGGGTTCTTCGCCAAGGGCGGCCCGGAGGGCGTGGGCCTGGCCAGCGGCCGGGCCGTGCGCGCCAGCCTGGTCACGGTGCTCACGCTCGACTTCATCCTGACCATCATGTTCTGGGGCATCACCCCCACGATCATCTTCAAGGGTTAGGGGGAACCGATGTACGAACTGCTCGGTGGCACGCCCGGTCGCCAACAACGCGTCTTCTTCACGGTCGGTGTCGCGGCGATCGCCGTGATCCTCGTCGCCGCCGTCGCCGGCATCGTCGCCTCCCGCATGCCCGCATCGGATCCGCGGCTCGCGCTCACCGTCGAATCCGCCGACGTGGGGCCGGGCGTCAAGACCGGCACCCGGGTCACCCTGCGCGGCGTCCCCGTCGGCGAGGTCCAGTCCGTCGTGATCCCGCGCGCCGGCGAGGCCCGCGTCGCCGTCCGCCTGGACCGCGCGAGCCTCCGCGGCCTCACGGACGCCCTGTCGGTGCGGTACCAGCCCGGCAACTACTTCGGCGTCACCGAGATGGCTCTCGTCCCCGGACAGGGCGGCGCCGACCTCCGCTCGGGCAGCACGCTGCGCCCGCGGTCCAGCAACGACACGATCTCCGACCTGCTCACCCGCAGCGCCGTGTCGGTCTCGGGCGTCATGACGCCGAAGCTGATCGAGGTGACCAGGAAGGCCACGCAGTACACGCAGGCCATCACGCCGCTGCTGCAGGTCGCGTTCTCCGTCGAACAGCAGAACGCGCGGTCGGCGAAGGTGCCGATCGGGACCACGATGCGCACCGTCCGCACCACGCTCGACGGTGCGCCGGGCCTGGTCGAAGCAGCCTTCGAGGGCTGGTTCGTCCCGCAGATGCGGGGCGGCGAGGCCGCCGGCACGCTCGACTACACCGTCAACAACTACGACAAGATCGACAAGACGACCACCCTGCTGGGCACCGGCTTCTTCACGCCGCTGGCCGACATGTTCGGCTCCCACGAGGCCGAGTTCACGCCGGGCACCGTCATGTTGCGGGTCATCATGGACAGCACCACCAAGGTGATGCGCACCGTGAGCGTCCCCCGCCAGATCGTCCCCCTGATCACGGGCGTCAACAGCGCCTTCATCACCGTCCCGGAGGGCACCGCACTACGCATGAACGTCGTCGCCGATCGACTCCCGGGCGCCGCCTCGGTCCTGGAAGGGGGCCGATGACATGCGCGCCAAGAACACCCGCGCCACCATCACCCTCGCGATCGCACTGGTCATCACGCTCGTCATCGCGCTGGGCATCTTCGCCGCGCTCCGCAACCCGGCAGGCGGCGAGACCCGCGATTACGAGGCGCACCTCTCGGACGCCTCCGGCCTGCGGGTCGGCAGCGACGTGCGGTTGCGCGGCGTGCTCATCGGGAAGGTGACGGCCGTCGACGTCCGCGGCACCGCCGACGGGAACGGCAACGAGGCCGTCATCGGCTTCTCCGCGCAGGAGAACCACCCCGTCACGTCGACCACCCGGCTCGCGGTGAAGTACCGCAACCTCACCGGCGAGCGGTTCATCGAGATCCAGCCCGGGAGCTCTGCCGGCGGCACGCCCGCCACCTCGATCCCGATGTCGCGCACCACCCCGTCGTTCGACATCACGACCCTGTTCAACGGCCTCGCCCCCGTGCTCCGCACGCTGAGCCCCGAGGACGTCAACGAGCTGACCCGGAACCTGCTGGGACTGTTGCAGGGCGACGACACCACCGCCGCGCAGACCTTCGGCGCCATCGACAAGATCACGGCGAACCTCGCGGACCGGCAGACCGTCATCAAGACGCTCATCGACAACGTCACCCGCGTGGCCAACATGATCAACGACTACTCGCCGCAGGTCGTGGAGTTCATCCTCAACTTCGACCTGCTGCTGACGAAGGTGCTCGAGAACCTCGACGAGTTCCGCCGAACCGCCACCTACGGCCCCGGTTTCGGTGCCGCGACCAACCGGGTGCTCACCGCGCTCGGCCTGTCCAAGGATCTCGACGTGGAGAAGCTGATGCGCACCGCCTTCCAGGACCCGGGTG
Organism: Tsukamurella ocularis; assembly: GCF_965138335.1. Lineage (GTDB taxonomy): Bacteria > Actinomycetota > Actinomycetes > Mycobacteriales > Mycobacteriaceae > Tsukamurella > Tsukamurella ocularis_A. The sequence goes on along the minus strand of NZ_CBCSDV010000001.1, from coordinate 516,500 downwards.
CCGCGGTGGAGGCGATGGGCAAGCTGCCCGGGCTGTTCACCGGCGTCGCAGCGCTGCTCGGCGCGCCGCCCACCCCCTGCTCGAAGGGCGCGGCCCCGCTGCCGAACAAGGTGACCGTACTGACCGGCGGAACGAATGTGACGGTGTGCCTGAAATGATCTTCACCGGACGCCCGCCCTGGCGCGGCCTCGTCAATCGCAGCACGAAGCTCGGCGCGATCGCCGTCGCCGTGGCGCTGCTCATCACCGCCGTACTGGCCTTCGTCTACCTGCGCCCGCCGGGCCAGAAGGAACTGACCTTCGTCACCCAGGACGCCGCTCTCATCAAGCCCGGCGTCGAGGTGCGCGCCTCGGGCGTGCGCATCGGCTCGGTCTCCTCGGTCCAGCTCCGCAAGGACGACGTGGAGGTCACCACCCGCATCGACGACTCGGTCTTCGTCGGCGACCAGACCTCCGTCGCGGTCCGCATGCTCACGGTGGCGGGCGGCTTCTACGTGGCGGTGTCCTCCGCCGGACGGGCCGCCCTGGGCGACAAGCCGATCCCGCGGAACCGGGTGAGCCTGCCGTACAGCATCGGCGACCTGTTGCAGGACACCCCGGAGAAGCTCGAGCCGGTCGATCGCACCCAGCTCGCCACGTCGATCAAGGCGCTGAGCACCGGCCTGGATTCCAACCCGGGCTCGGTCGACAACATCGTCGAGGGGGTGAACTCGCTGCTCGGTCAGCTCACGGACCAGCGCGACCAGGTCGGCCGCATCATCAACATCAGCACGCAGTACGCGACCGGCTTCGCCGAGCAGCGCGAGACGATCATGAACATGATCCACAAGGCGTCGCTGGCGATCGTCACGCTCGACCAGACCGCCACCAACTTCGGCATCGCCTACCAGGGCCTCGCCGGGATGTTCGGCAAGATCAAGCCCTTCCTCGACCTGTACTGGAAGTACCGCGACACCCTCGGCGACGCCTTCGCGAAGATGGAGACCGCGCTGAAGACGACCAACGTGACGATCCCCGCGATGATCGGTGAGCTGCAGAAGGGGATCGACACGATGCAGAAGAACCTGGAGAAGCAGGGCAAGCCGATGTCGCCCGACACGGTGCTCGCCAGCCGCCTCTGCTTCCCGACGGCGACGGTGAGCTGCTGATGCGCCCGGCCCGGATCTCCCTGCTCGCCGCGGCCGTCGCGCTGCTGGCGCCCCTCGTGCCCACCGCGGTCGGCGCGGCCTCAGCCGCATCGAGCACGCAGTGCGCCTACCTCGCGGACGGCATCGGCCTGTACCCCGACAACGACGTGACCCAGATGGGCGTGAAGATCGGCTCCGTCCGGAAGGTGGAGCCTTCGGGCGACGGCGTGAAGGTCACCTTCGACGTCTCCGGTCGCACGCTGCCCGCCACGGTGAAGGCCGTGACCCGCTCGACCTCGATCCTCGCGGACCGTTCGCTCGAGCTGGTCGGCAACTACTCCTCGGGGGCCACGCTCAACCCGGGCACCTGCATCGCCCGCGAGAACTCGGCGACGCCGAAGTCGATCTCCGAGACGACGTCCGCGGCGACCCGCCTGGTCGACTCCGTCACCGAGGGCGGTGCGTCCGCCGACCTCGGCAGGCTGCTGACCCGGCTCGACACCGAGGTCGGCCCGTCGGTGCCGCCGCAGGCCGCTCGCTCGCTGACGAATCTGTCCACGCTGCTGAGCGATCCGGCCGGCTTCCTCGGCGACGTCACCACCGTGGTGAGCAACGTCCGGCCGCTGATGCAGAGCATGGATCAGCAGTGGGGCGAGCTGCTCCTGACGCTGCAGCACGTGGGGAACGTCCTGGACCAGTACGGCAAGGTGACCTTCCCGGCGGTCTCCGAGATCTTCCAGACCCTGCCCGTCTTCTTCCTCGTCGGCGACGACATGATGCGCCGCTACGGCCACATCCTCAAGCCCGGCGGCACGATGGCGGCGGATGCGGTCAAGCTCGCGGCGACCGGCGTCAAGTCCAACGAGGCGCTCGCCCGGATGCTGCCGGTCTTCGGCTCGCAGATCGCGCCCTACCTGCCCCGCGGCGGCGAGGAGGCGCCCGCCTCCATCGCGGGCGTGCCCGTCACGACCGTCGCCACCCGCGACCCGAACGGCCTGTGCGCACAGATCAATGCGCAGGCACCGGGCGCCTGCTCCGTGGTCGCGGGCAAGGCCCAGACCGCCACCGTCGATCTCATGCAACTGCCGTTCCAGGGAGGCCGATGATGACCCGCACCCGCAGCGCCGTGCGGTGGCTCCCGCGGCGCGTGTCCGCGGCGATCGTGATCGGCGCGGCCGTCGTCCTCGCCGGTTGCGGCGTGAGCCCCGCCAACATGGACATGCGCAACCCCCTCGGCGACGGCGATCAGTACGAGGTGAAGCTCCAGTTCGCCGATGTGCTGAACCTGCCGATCGGCGCACGGATCTCGCTCGGTGGCCTGACCGTCGGAAGGGTGAAGGCCGTCGATCTCGGCGAGGACGCCGCGACCGTCACCGTCCGCGTCGACAAGACCGTCACGCTCCCCTCGGACATTCACGCCGCCGTCCTGCAGGACACCCTTCTCGGTGAGGCGTACGTCCGGCTGGAAGCGCCGGAGAAGTCCACCGGCGCGGCGGCGCCGCTCCGCGCCGGAGCGGTGCTCCCGCTGAGCCAGACCAGCCCGCCCCGGTCCGTGGAGAGCACGCTCACCATCCTCGCCGACTACTTCGGCAGCGGCTCGGTGCAGGACGTCAGCAAGACGATCACGCGCCTGAACACCGCGCTGCCCAAGGACCGACCGCAGTTCGACCTGCTCTCCGCGCAGCTGAACCGCGATGTCACGGGCATCGGCGCCAACACCACCGAGGTGAATCGCCTGCTCGACTCCGCGACCGAGATGGCCGACCGGATCGCCAAGCAGGAGAAGAACTTCAAGGACACCCTGTCGCCGTACCACCTGAAGTACTGGTCGAACCAGGGCAAACTCATGTCGAACATCGGCGTGCTGCTCCCCGCCGTCGGCGGCATGCTGCAGCAGGGGTCCTGGCTGATCCCCCTGATGAACTCGTCGTCCGACCTTTTCGAGCTGCTCACCGCCGACATGGTCTCGCTGGGTTCGGCGATCCACGGCGGATCGATCCTGGTGAACAAGAACCTCGCCCCGTTCGTCAAGAAGCCGGTGGTGAAGATCGACTCGGTGACCAACACCGCCGGGCAGGACGTCTCCCCCGGCGCCCTCAAGGTGCTGCGACTGATCGGACAGGCCCGATGACCCGCTCCGGAATCGCCTCCACCCTCGGCCTCGTCGCGCTGGTCGTGGTCTCCGTGCTGCTCCTGGGAAACCAGGGGGTGCAGTGGTTCTCGCCGTCGGGCGAGCGCGTCGCGTACATCCGCCTCACCGACGCCAATGGCCTGCAGGAGGGTTCGCGGATCCTCGACCGCGGCGTCGAGGTCGGCAAGGTGCGCGGCCTCACCGTCGACGCGGACCGGGTCGAGGTCGAGGTCGGCTACGCCAAGGACACCCGGATCACCCAGGGCGCCAAGGTCCGCGTGCAGAACCTCTCGGGCCTCGGCGAGACCTACCTGACCATCGCCCAGGGCGACGGTGCCGCCGTCCCCGACGGGGCGCGCCTCGAGGGCGTCGTGGACACCGCGGACTCCACCGTCGGCGCACTGTCGAGTTCCTTGTCACGGCTGATGAAACAGCTCGATCCCGCGACGGTGCAGCGACTGCTGGCCCGCGCCGACGACGCGCTGCCCGGCGGCGAGCGGACCGTGCCGACCATCGACGCCGGTGCGGTCCTCACGGCCACCTCGATCCTGCGCCAGCTGCCCGACATCCGGGACCTCCTGCAGTCCTTCAACTCGATCACGCCGCGGGCGGGCGACGTCGGCGCGCTGCTGCTCAGCCTCGATCAGCCGCTGCGCACCTTCGGCAAGGGCTACGGCGAGATGGCGCCGTACTCCGTCTCGTACATCAGCGAGGGCGACTACCCGAACGTGATCCGGGACGGCATGCTGGAGCTGTTCAAGGTGATCCAGGGCTTCGAGGACGGTGCCGCGCCGAGCGTGCAGTACCTCTCCGAACTGATGCTCCCGTCGGTCCGCGCGATCGCCGAGCCGCTCTCCACCATCAACGGCGGCCAGCTGCTCGACACGGCGCTGGCCTCGGTCCGCGGCCGCTCGGGCGCCGTCACCCTGCGGATGGCGCCGTCCGGTTCCGGCCCCACGAGTCCGGCATCGGCGAAGCCCACGTCCGCGAAGCCCTCGGGCGCGCCGTCGTCGAGCCCGAAGCCCGCGGCCCCCTCCGGCCGCACCGCACCGTCCAGTACCCCCGCGCAGCCCCGCTGACGCGGGTCGAAGGAGAACCGTGGCCCTCGCGATCACCGACGTCCAGACCGCACTCGCCGAGTCGATCCGCGACTGGGCGGAGCGCGCCCACCCGATCGACGCGGTCCGCTCCGGCGACGCCGGCGCCGTCGAGAAGGCCTGGCGCGGACTGGCGGACATCGGCGTCTTCGGCATCACCCTGAGCGAGGACCTCGGCGGATTCGGCGGCACCGCCGAGGACGCCGCGGTCGCCGTCGAGGCCGCGGCGTCCGTGCTGGCGCCGGGCCCCGTCGCGGGCACGGTCGCGGTGGGGGTCCTGCTCGAGCATCACCTCCGGGGCACGGACCGGCTCGGCACGGTCCGGGCGGAGCTGGCGGCGGGGGAGGCGCGGGCCGCGCTCGCGGTCGACGGTGACGGCGCCCTCGCGCCGGACGCCACCCCGCAGTCGCACCTGCTCGTCGAGGCCCCCTCGGGGGCCTGGCACCTGCTCCCGCCCGGGCACCCCGGCGTCACCGTCGAGCCGCTCCCCGGGCTGGACGGTTCGCGCCCGCTCGCCCGGATCCACCTGTCCGCCCCCGAGTTCGATGACGCCACCGAGATCCCCGGGCTGACCGCCGAGGACGCCCGCGCGGCGCTCGCGACCTACGCGACAGCGGAGGCGGCCGGTGTCGCCGCGTGGACGCTGCGCACCGCCGCCGAGTACTCCAAGGTCCGGGTGCAGTTCGGCAGGCCGATCGGCTCGTTCCAGGCGATCAAGCAGATCGTCGCCGACATGCTGTGCCGCGCCGAACAATCGGCGGCACTGGCCTGGGACGCGGCCCGGTCCGTCGGGGCCGGCGCGGAGCACCACCTGGCCGCCGCGGTCGCCGCGGCGGGCGCGCTCGACGCCGCCGTGGAGAACGCGAAGGACGCGATCCAGGTACTGGGCGGCATCGGCTTCACCTTCGAACACGACGCGCACCTGTACCTGCGACGCGCCACCGCGCTGCGGATGCTGCTCGGCGACTCCCCCGGATGGCGCACGCGCGCCGCGGAACTCGCCCTGGCCGGCGTGCGCCGCGGACTCCATTACGAGGTGGACGGCGATCACGGCGCAGCCGCCGCGGAGGCGGGGCGGATCGCCGCGATGTCGGCGGATGAGCGGCGGCGCACCCTCGCGGAATCGGGCCTCCTGGTGCCGCACTGGGATCCGCCGTACGGCCGGGGCGCGGGTCCCGCGGAGCAACTGGTGCTCGACGGTGCGCTGGAGGCGGCGGGCGTCGAGCGCCCGCCACTGGTGATCGGCGCCTGGGCCGCGCCCACGATCCTGGAACACGGGACGCCGGAGCAGGCGGAACGCTTCGTGTGGCCCACCCTGCTCGGCGAGATCAGCTGGTGCCAGCTGTTCAGCGAGCCCGAGGCCGGCTCCGACCTGGCCTCCCTGCGGACGAGGGCCACGCGCGTCGACGGCGGCTGGTCGCTCTCCGGGCAGAAGGTCTGGACGTCGCTGGCCCACGAGGCCGATTGGGGGATCTGTCTGGCCCGCACCGACCCGGATGCGCCCAAGCACAAGGGCATCACCTACTTCCTCGTCGACATGCTCTCCGATGGCATCGACGTGCGGCCGCTCCGCGAGATCACCGGCGACGTGCGGTTCAACGAGGTCTTCCTCGAGGACGTCTTCGTGCCCGACGACTGCGTCGTGGGCGCGGTGAACGGCGGCTGGCGGCTGGCCCGCACCACGCTCGCCAACGAGCGAGTGGCGATGAGCGGCTCCGGCCTGGGCGCGCGTCTCGAATCGCTGCTCGCCGATCCCGGACCGGATCCCGACCTGGCGGCGCTCGGCGGCCTCGTCGCCGAAGCGGCGTCCTGCACCCTGCTCGACCTGCGCGCCGTCATCGCGAGCGTCGGCGGTCAGGATCCGGGCGCGGCGTCCAGCGTGCGCAAGCTCGTCGGGGTGCAGCACCGCCAGGCCGTCGCGGAGGCCTGCCTGCGGCGCCTCGGTCCCGACGGTGCCGTCGCCGGCCCCGAGGACCCGGCCGACGCGCGGTACGAGTTCCTGCTCACCCGGTGCCTGTCGATCGCGGGCGGCACCTCGCAGATCCTCCGGAACGTCGCCGCGGAGCAGCTCCTCGGGCTCCCCCGCTCCTGACGCGTTCCGCACCGCAGGAATGAAACCTGTTCTAGTATTCGAGCATGGACGATTCCGCTGTCTCCGCCGCCGCCGACGCGCTGCTCGGCGCGTACGCCGCGCGCGCGCCGATCGACCCGCTCATCGGCATGTTCCCCGAAGCCACGATCACCGATGCGTATCGGATCCAGCAGGAGCAGGTGCGCCGCTGGGAGGCCTCGGGCGATGCGGTGAAGGGCCACAAGGTGGGGCTCGCCTCGCTCGCGATGCAGCGGCAGATGAACGTCTACGAGCCCGATTTCGGGCACCTCACTGCGTCGATGTTCCACCTGGAACAGATGCCGATCGACACCTCGTCGTGGATGCAGCCGCGCATCGAGCCGGAGATCGCGTTCGTCCTCGGCCGCGAACTGCGCGGCCCCGGCGTGACCGTGGCGGATGCCATCCGCGCCGTCGACTTCGTGGTCCCCGCGCTCGAGGTGGTCGACTCGCGGATCAAGGACTGGAACATCTCGATCGTCGACACCGTGGCCGACAACGCCTCCTCCGGCGGCGTGATCCTGGGCAGCCGGCCGACCCGCCTGACCGACGTCGACCTGCGCACCGTCGGGTGCACCTTCCGGATCAGCGGCGAGCAGGTGGGCACGGGAGCGGGCGGCGCCGTCCTCGGCTCACCGATCAACGCGCTCGTGTGGCTCGCGAACACCGTCGGCCCGCTCGGCACCGCGCTCGAGCCCGGCCACGTGGTGCTGCCCGGCTCGATGACCCGCGCCGAACCGGTGCGCGCTGGAGACATCATCGTCGCCGACATGGGCCCGCTGGGTTCCGTGACGGCCGTCCTCGCCCCCTGACCGACCGAACGGAGAATCAACATGAAGATCATCATCGGCGACGCGTGCACCGGCTTCGGCGTCTGCGAGGGCATCCGGCCCGACGTCTTCGAGGTCAACGACGAGGGCTTCGCCGAGGCCACCGACGAGGGTCTCACCGACGCCGACCGCGAGGACATCGAGTACGCGGCCGGCCAGTGCCCCACCCAGGCCATCCGCATCGAATACTGATCCCCTTTCCGACTTAACAGCGTTAGCTCATACCGAACCCGCAGGTGACGGTATGGGCTAACGCTGTTCAGTCGGAACGGGTGGCCCGACGGTGCCGGGCGGGCACCGTCGGAACCGCCGTCAGACCTTCTGTGCCGCGGACATCTCCACCGCGATGGCGATGATCATGTCCTCCTGACCGCCCACGTAGCCGCGCCGGCCGCACTCGTAGAGGATCTCGTGCGCCGGCACGCCGTAGCGCTCGGCCGCGCGCTCGGCGTGCAGCAGGAAGCTGGAGTACACGCCCGCGTAGCCCTGCACGATCGAGCTGCGGTCCATCACGGGCAGGCGGGTGATGTAGGGCTTGACCACGTCCTCGGCGCCGGCCATCAGCGCGTCCTTGTCGGTGCCCGTGCGGATGCCGAGGCGCTCGAAGGTGGCGGAGAGGATCTCGGTGGGCGAGTTGCCCGCACCGGCGCCGAGGGCGAGCAGCGAGCCGTCGATCTGCTTCGCGCCCGCGCGGTACGCGAGCACCGAGTTGGCGACGCCGAAGCTGAGGTTCTGGTGCCCGTGATAGCCGACCTGCGCATCCTCGCCGAGCTCCGCCACGAGCGCGGCGACGCGGTCGCCGGCGTCCTCGAGGATCAGCGCGCCGGCGGAGTCGACGACGTACACGCACTGGCAGCCGGCGTCGGCCATGATCCGCGCCTGCTTCGCCAGCGCCTCGGGCGTCGACATGTGCGAGAGCATGAGGAAGCCGACCGTCTCCAGGCCCAGTTCCCGTGCGGCGCCGAAGTGCTGGATGGAGACGTCCGCCTCGGTGCAGTGCGTCGCGATCCGCAGGGCGCCGGCGCCGAGGTCGGCGGCCACGCGGATGTCCTCGACGGTGCCGAGGCCGGGGAGCATGAGCACGGCGATCTTCGCCTGCTGCGCCTCGTCGACGGCGGCGGCGATGAGCTTGCGCTCGTCGACCAGCGAGAAGCCGTAGTTGAACGTGCTGCCGCCGAGGCCGTCGCCGTGGGTCACCTCGATGAGCGAGATGCCCGCGTCGTCGAGGGCGCGCACGGTGTCCCGCACGTTCTGCTCGGTGAACTGATGCGCCATCGCGTGGCTGCCGTCGCGCAGCGACGTGTCGACGATGCGCACGTCGCGGTTCGGATCGTTCCAGAGCTCGCCGTTGATGCCGGTCATGCCTTCACTCCTGCCAGAATGCGCTGCGCCAGCAGCTCGCCCGCGCGCGCGGCCGCGGCGGTCATGATGTCGAGGTTGCCCGCGTAGGTGGGCAGGTAGTCGCCGTTGCCCGCGACCTCGAGGAAGACCGCGACGCGGGCCTTGCCCTCCCAGCCGGGCCGGGGCTCGTCGTACTGCGGCGGAGCCTTGAGCGTGTAGCCCGGAACGTAGACCTGAACGTCCTCCACCATCTTCTCGATCGAGGCGGTGATCGCCGCACGGTCGGCGTCGGGGTCGATGGCGCAGAACACGGTGTCGCGCATGATCATCGGCGGCTCGACCGGGTTGATGATGATGATCGCCTTGCCCTTGGCCGCGCCGCCGACCTCCTCGATCGCGCGGGCCGTGGTCTCCGTGAACTCGTCGATGTTGGCGCGGGTGCCGGGGCCGGCGGAGCGCGAGGACACCGACGCGACGATCTCCGCGTAGCTCACCGGCGTGACACGGCTGACGGCGTGCACGATCGGGATCGTCGCCTGCCCGCCGCAGGTGATCATGTTGACGTTGGGGGCGTCCAGCTGGGCCTCCAGGTTCACCACCGGGCAGGCCAGCGGGCCGACGGCCGCAGGCGTGAGGTCGACGGCGACGATCCCCGCCTCCGCGTACCGGGGAGCGTTGGCGCGGTGCGCCTTCGCCGATGTCGCCTCGAAGACCAGCTGCGGCGGCTCCGGCCGGGCGAGCAGCCAGTCGACGCCCTCCGCCGAGGTCTCGAGCCCGAGTTCGGCGGCGCGCTTGAGACCGTCCGATTCGGGATCGACGCCCACCATGTAGCGCACGTCCACGTGCTCGCTCCGCCGCAGTTTGGCCAGCAGATCCGCACCGATGTTGCCCGGGCCGACGATGGCCGCGGTCACTTTCTCCGTCATACCGCCATCGTCGGTCCCGGCGGGCCGACGGGTCCACGCCCGCGTTCCGCTCAGCGGGACACCATTCATGGAACCTTGTCCATTGACGCAATGCATTGGTCGTCTTATATTCAAGACATCATTGTGTTTTTGTCTCACATCGGAGCACGTCATGCCCGCACCAGTCTTCGCCCCACGTTCCGCCGACACCTGGGCGGACCCGTTCCCGCTCTACCGAGACCTCCGGGCCGCGGGCGCGGTGCACCGGTCCGACCCGCTCGACGGAGCGGAGCTCGAGTACTACGTCCTCCCCCGGCACGCGGACGTCTGGCGCGCACTGCGGGAGCCCGGCGTCTACTCCTCCGCGCAGGGCCTCACACTGCACTACGGCGAGCTCGAGAAGATCGGGCTGCAGAACGATCCGCCGATGGTGATGCAGGATCCGCCGGTGCACACGGCGTTCCGCCGCCTCGTCGCGCGCGGCTTCACCCCGCGCCAGGTCGCCGCGATCGAGCCCGAAGTCCGCGCCTTCGTGGTGGAGCGGATCGAGCACCTGCGCGCCCAGGGCGGCGGCGACGTCGTGCAGGAGCTGTTCAAGCCACTGCCGTCCATGGTGGTCGCGCACTATCTCGGGGTCCCCGCCGCCGATCGCGGGCGGTTCGACGGTTGGACGGAGAGCATCGTCGCCGCGAACTCCGGCGGCGGTGACCTCGCCTCGGTGGTGGCTTCCGCGGCCGACGCTGTCGGCGAGCTGATGGCCTACTTCGCCGCACTCATCGAGCGGCGGCGTACCGAGCCGGAGGACGACGTGGTCTCGCACCTCGTCGCTGCCGGCGTCGGCGCGGACGGCGACGTCGCGGGCGTCGTCGCCATCCTCGGCTTCACGTTCACGATGGTGGCGGGCGGCAACGACACCACCACGGGCCTGCTGGGCGGCGCCGTCCAACTCCTGGAGCGACACCCGCAGCAGCGGCGGATCCTGGCCGCGGACCCGGCGCTGATCCCCGGCGCCGTCGAGGAGTTCCTCCGCCTCACCTCGCCGGTACAGGGGCTCGGGCGCACCACCACCCGCCCGGTGGACGTCGCCGGCACCACGATCCCCGCCGATCGTCGCGTGTTGCTCCTGTACGGCTCGGCCAACCGGGACGAGCGGGTGTTCGGCGACGATGCCGACGAGCTCGACGTCACGCGGAACCCGCGCAACATCCTCACGTTCGCGCAGGGGCCGCACCACTGCCTGGGCGCCGCCGCCGCACGGATGCAGTCCCGGGTCGCGCTCGAGGAGGTGCTGGCCCGCATCCCCGGGTTCGCGGTCGACCTCGACGGCGTGCGCTGGGCGCCGGGCGCGTACGTGCGCCGCCCGACGGCGGTGCCGATCTCCGTAGGATGACGGCCATGACGTCCGCCGCGCAGAGCAGCTGGGCCGAGGCCGCTCGGTCCGGCGCGGCGGAGCGCATCCTCGACGCCGCGGCGGGCCTGTTCGCCGAGCACGGCGTCGCCGCGGTGGGGATGGACGACATCGCCCGGGCCGCGGGCTGCTCGCGCGCCACGCTCTACCGGTACTTCGCGAACCGCGATCTCCTGCGCTCCGCCTACGTGCTCCGTGAAATGTCCCGAGCGCTCGACCATCTCGCGTCGACCACGGCACCGTCGGGGAACGCCCCGAAACGGCTCGTGGCCGTGATCGAGGCGGCGGTGGCCTACGTGCGGGACCGGCCGGAGCTCCTCGCGTGGTTCGCCTCGGAGGATTTTGCGGTGGGGCCGGTCCTCGCCGAGAACACCGGCGCGCTCGCCGCGGCGGCGGCGCGCTCCCGCGTCGGGGACGACCTCCCCGAGCTCGCCGATCCGCAGGTCTTCGACTGGGTCGTGCGGGTCATCGTCGGGCTTCTCGCGCACCCGGGCGCGAGCGCCGAGTACGAGCACGAACTCCTCGTCCGGTTCGTCGGGCCGATCGTCCGCGGATAGCCGCCCGACGGGGCCCGGGCCTGACACACTGGACGCATGTGTCCCGCTGAGCGGAACGACGGTGCGACCGTCGACCGGATCTCCGCCCTGCTGTCGGCGTACCGACCCGGCGACGGCGGGCTCGGCGTGTCCGAGCTGGCGCGGCGCACCGGCCTGCCCAAGTCGACGGTGCACCGCCTCACGGGGCATCTCGTCTCCGCGGGGCTCCTCGAGAGATCCGGTACCGATCTCCGACTGGGGTTGCGCCTCTTCGAGATCGGCCAGCTCGCGACGGGTCATCGCGATCTCGTGGACGCGGCGCGACCGGTGCTCGCCGACCTCCGTTCCGCCACCCGCAACACCGTCCACCTCGCCCGCCTCGAGGGCACGGAGGTGGTCTACTTCGAGGTGCTACCGGGCCCGGACGCCCCGAACCTGCCGTCCCGTGTCGGCGGCCGCATGCCGGCGCATGCCACGGGGGTGGGCAAGGCGATCCTCGCGTTCGCCGACGAGGCCGCGGTGGACGCCGTGATCGCGGCGGGCCTCCCCCGCGTGAGCACCCGCACCATCACCTCACCCGCGATCCTGCGCCGACAGCTGCAGCGGGTCCGCGACGAGGGCGTCGCCCACGAACGCGAGGAGTCCGGCACCGGGACCGTCTGCGTGGCCTGCCCGATCCTCGACGCCGACGGTGCCCCCGTCGCGGCGATCTCCGTCGCGGGCTGGAGCAATCGGATGCGTCCCGAGCGGGTGGCCCCCGCGGTCCGCGCCGCCGCCCTCACCCTCTCCCGCGTCACCGCCCCCAACTGAACACTGCTTCGGGCACCGTTTTCGCAGGTCGCGCTGAACAGGAACGGTGTTCAATCGGGGAGGTGGAGGGTGAGCACCGGCTCTGTGTCGGTGAAATCGACGACGGCGAGGCCGCGGCGGTCACCGTCGTACACGGTGGCGGTCACCGTCCGGCCCGAGGCGAGGACCTTCCCCACCTGTAAGCCGCGCAGGTGCACCAGGTCGGCGGCTCGGCGGCGGCCCGCGNCGCCGACGCCGCGGNCTCCNCCGAGGAAGCCCAGCGCGGCGCGGGCGCCCAGGGTGCGGAACAACCGCGGGCCGAGGAGTGCGCCCGCCGCGAGGCCTCGGGGGCCGGAGAGCAGGAGCGCCGCGATCATCCCGCGCAGCTCCCAGTGCGCGTAGAGCCCGGTGATGGCCGCGCCGTCCGGCCCGTCGGTCACGGTGTAGCGCAGGTGCATCGGAATGTGCAGTGTGACGCCGGTACTCATGGTGGTGTGCACCGTCAGATCGCGGATCATGAGGCCGGTGTCCTCGCCCGGGACGATCAGATCGTGCTCCACCTCGAAGACGATCCGGTTGGGCGCGATGAACATGTCGTAGAACCGCGCGATCGCGGCCGGGTTCGTCTGCGGTGGCGGCCCCACCGGGTCGTGGACGGCCCCTCCGGGCGCGAAGAGCGCGGTCCAGGCGTCCTTGTCGTGTGCGGCGACCGCGGCGGGCGACGCCTCCACCACCCGCCGGATCGCTTCCGAGCCCGGCATTTACAGCTTCAGCGCGTGGGTCGCGGTCGCGCCGCCATCGGCGACGAACTCGGCGCCCGTGCTGTAGCTCGCTTCGTCGGACGCCACGAAGAGCACCAACGCCGCGATCTCGTCGGCGCTCCCCTGCCGCCCGATCGGCAGCCGCTGCTTGAGCCAGTCCGTGGGCGGCTCGTTGCCGCCCAGAGCGTCCGCCACCATCGCGGTGTCGATCATCCCCGGGTGCACCGAATTCACCCGGATCCCGTACTGCCCCAGCTCCATCGCCGCCGACTTGGTCATACCGCGAATGGCGAACTTGCTGGCGGTGTAGGCGGTCAGGTACGGCATGCCGCCCAGTCCCTCGACCGAGGAGGTGTTGACGATCGAGCCGCCGCCGGCCGCCTTCATCGGTTCCACGGCCGCGCGCATCCCGAGGAAACAGCCGAACTGGTTGATGCGGATCACCCGTTCGTAATCGGCGAGGGAGGTCTGCTCGAGCGCCGAGAAGAACAGCACGCCCGCGTTGTTGACCAGCACATCGAGGCCACCGAAGCGGGCCTGCACCTGCGCCACGGCGGCCGCCCAGTCGTCCTCGCTCGTCACGTCGAGGTGGCGGTAGACGGCCGCGTCGCCGAGCTCGGCGGCCAGCGCCTCGCCCTGCTCGTCCAGCACGTCGCCGAGCAGCACCTGCGCGCCCTCCGCGACGAACCGCCGCGCGACCGCGGCGCCCTGCCCGCGTGCTGCACCCGTGACGAGTGCCCTCTTGCCGGAGAGCCTTCCGGTCGTGTTCGCCATGATCACCCTTCCAACTGTGCAGCGACGAACATGCGGTCGTCGCGGTCCGCGAAGTAGCCGCCCACCGCGGCGGCGAGGCCGGCCTCGTCCCACTGACCGCCGTCGGCGTCGAAGCGGGCCTCCAGGCTCGGCGGGGCCATCAGCGCGACCATGCCGCCGTGCACCACGAAGACCTGCCCGTTGACCCGGTCGGCCTCCGGCCCTGCGAGGAACCGAACGAACCGCGCCACGTGATCGACGGACAGCGGGTCGACGGCACCGTCGGGAGCATCGCCGAAGACGCCCTCCGTCATGGCGGTCCGCGCGCGGGGACAGATCGCGTTGGCGCGGACGCCGTAACGGCCGAGGCCGCGCGCGGTGGCGATCGTCAGCGCGGCGATGCCGGCCTTCGCGGCGGCGTAGTTGGGCTGCCCGACGGAGCCGAACAGGAAGGCCTCCGAGGACGTGTTGATCACGCGCCCGTACACGTCGCCGCCCGATGCCTTCGCCGCATCGCGCCAGTAGGCGGACGCGTTGCGGGACAGCAGGAAGTGCCCGCGCAGGTGCACGCGGACCACCGAATCGAACTCCTCGTCGGTCATGGAGAAGATCATCTTGTCGCGGCAGAAGCCGGCGTTGTTGACCACGATGTGCACGCCGCCCAGGCCCTCGGCCGCGGCCATCAACGCGTCGGCCGTCTCCCGCTCGCCCGAGTCGCCGAGCACAAGCTCGGCGCGGCCCCCGTCGGACCGGATCTGCGCGACGACCTCCTCGGCCGCGGGCGAGACGTCGCCCACGACGACCGCGGCGCCGCCACGGGCGAGCGCCAGCGCCTCAGCACGGCCCAGGCCGGCCCCCGCACCGGTCACGATCGCCACCTTGCCGTCCAGGTCCGCCACCTCTGCCTGCGTCATGTGCCACCCTTCGATTCGAGAACCTGTTCACCGCGGAGCGTGCGCCCCTCACCGAAGGAAAATACTGCCGAGACCGCGGTTTCGTTCCACTTTTCTAGAACTTGTTCTACAGTGACGCCATGCGGATCGACTATGCGCCGGAACAGCAGGAGCTGCGCGCCGAGCTGCGCGCGTACTTCGCCCAGCTGATGACGCCCGAGCGCCGCGAGGCCCTGCTCGGGCCGGGCGGCGAGTACGGCGACGGCGAGGTGTACAAGGAGATCACCCGCACGCTCGGCAAGGACGGCTGGCTCGCGATCGGCTGGCCCGAGGAGTTCGGCGGCCAGGCCCGGCCCATGCTCGACCAGTTGATCTTCACCGACGAGGCCGCCGTCGCGGGCGTGCCGGTCCCCTTCCTCACTGTGAACACCGTGGGCCCCGCCATCATGGCCGGCGGCACCGCGGAGCAGAAGGCCGAGCTCCTGCCCGGCATCGCCGCCGGTGAGACCCATTTCTCCATCGGCTACTCCGAGCCGGAGGCCGGCACCGACCTCGCCGCGCTGCGCACCCGCGCCGTCCGCGACGGCGACGACTTCGTCATCAACGGCCAGAAGATGTGGACCTCGCTCATCGAGTACGCGGACTACATCTGGCTCGCCGCGCGGACCGACCCCGAGGCGCAGCGCCACCGCGGCGTCTCGATCCTCGTGGTGCCCACGGACGCCGAGGGCTTCTCCTGGACCAAGGTGCACACGGTCGCCGGGCCCGGCACGTCCGCCACCTACTACCAGGACGTCCGCGTACCCGTCACGTCGGTCGTCGGCGACCTGCACGGCGGCTGGAAGCTCATCACCAATCAGCTCAACCACGAGCGCGTCGCCCTCACCTCCGCCGCGCCCCTGCTCGATTCGGAGCGGCAGGTGCGGCACTGGGCGCAGAACACGAAACTGGCCGACGGCACGCGCGTGATCGACGCCGAGTGGGTGCGGACCCACCTCGCCCGCGTCTACGCGCACGCCCAGTACCTCAAGCTGCGGAACTGGAAGATCGCGTGGGCCGCCGATCACAGCGAGCTCGGACCCGCCGACGCCTCCGCCACCAAGGTCTTCGGCACCGAGTACGCCACCGAGGGCTACCGCCTGCTGATGGAAGTGCTGGGCAGCGCGGGCATCGTCCGCGCGAAGTCACCGGGCACGGTGCTGCGGGGGCGGATCGAGCGGCTGCACCGCAGCTCGCTGATCCTCACCTTCGGCGGCGGCACCAACGAGATCCAGCGCGACCTGATCGCGGGGGCCGGACTGCACCTGCCCGTGAGCCGCTGAGCGAAGGAGGAACCATGGACTTCACCGTTCCGGAGGCGCAGACCGACCTCGCCGCCCTCACGCGGCGCATCGCCGAGGACTGGTCGGCCAAGAACCCCAAGCCCGGCGACTCGGGCTTCCACCGCGAGTTGTGGGCCGCGCTGGCCCGGTCCGGCGTCCTCGACGCGGCGTTGCCCGCGTCGGTCGGCGGCGGAGGTCTCGGTCTCACCGCGCACAGTGCGGTGCTCGCGGAGCTCGGCCGCACCGTCGCCCCCGCGCCGTACCTCGACACCGTCCTCGTCGGCGCCGAGACCCTCGCCGCGTACGGCGCGCCCGAGCAGATCGAGCGATGGCTCGTTCCCGTGCTGCGGGGGGAGGACACCATCGCGGCCGTCTTCGGCGACGAGCACACGGGTTTCACGGCGACGAACTCCACCGACGGGTGGCGGCTCAACGGCGCCCAGACCGCGGTCTCGTCCGCCGCGTTCGCGGACACCCTGCTCATCGAGGCGACCACATCGGAGGGACCCGCGCTGTTCCTCCTTCCCCGGGACGCCAAGGGCATCAGCATCACCCGGCAGCACGTGGTGAACGGCTCCGACGCCGCGCTCGTGGAGGCCGCGGCCGTGCCGCTCCCGCGCGAGTCCCGACTCGCCGGCGAGGGTGCTCCCGCCCGCGCCCGCCGCTTGGCGACGATCGGCTGGTGCGCCCTGCAGGCCGGTATCACCGAGCGCGCCCTGGAGCTGACCGCGGACTACGCGCGCACCCGCGAACAGTTCGGCAAGCAGATCGGCAGCTTCCAGGCCGTGCGGCAACGGCTGGCCGACGCCTACATCGACGTCGAGGCCGTGCGCCTCACCGTGCTCGAGGCGGCCTGGCGCGAGTCCGAGGGACTCGACGCGGCCGCCGAGATCGCCACCGCCAAGTTCTGGGCCGCCGAGGCAGGACACCGGGTGGCGCACACCACCGTCCACGTGCACGGCGGCGTCGGCATCGACACCGATCACCCCACCCATCGCTACTTCGTGGCGGCCAAGCGCGCGGAGTTCGCGCTCGGCGGCGCGACGGCCCATCTCCGCGCCCTCGGCGCGACCCTCGCCGGAAGGAACCCCGCATGATCCGCAAGCTGTACAAGACCGCGACCACCCCGCTATCGCCGAACGAATCCGTCGACTACATCGTGATCGGCTCGGGCAGTGCGGGTTCCGTGGTGGCGGGCCGGCTCGCCGACACGGGTGCCACGGTCGCGCTGCTCGAGGCGGGCAAGGCCGACAACACCCGCATGACCCAGGTCCCCGGCATGATCACGATGGTGCACACGGTGCCGCAGATGAAGTCGCGGGTGGCGTGGAAGCAGTACTCGGTGCCGCAGAAGTTCGCCAACGACCGCCGGATCCCCATGACCCGCGGCAAGATCCTCGGCGGATCCAGCTCCATCAACGGGATGCTCTTCGTCCGCGGCAACTGCGCCAACTATGACTCGTGGGCCGCCGAGGGCGCCACCGGCTGGGACTACGAGGGTGTGCTGCCCGCGTTCAAGCGCCTCGAGAACTGGGAGGGCGGCGGCAGCGACCTGCGCGGTACCGGCGGCCCCATCGAGGTGACCCGCCAGCGCGACCTGACCGAGGCCACGAAGTCCTACATGGACGCCCTGTCCGGCACGCTGAACACGCCGATCATCGACGATTACAACGGCGCCTCGCAGGAGGGCGTCAGCGTCTTCCAGCAGAGCGCCGCGGGCGGCACCCGCTACAGCTCCGCGCAGGGCTACCTCCGCGAGGCCCGCCCCAACCTGCGCGTACACGTGAACGCCCACGTCAAGCGAGTCGTCATCGAGAACGGCCGCGCCACGGGCGTGGAGGTGCTCGACGGGAACTCGGTCACCACGATCCGCGCCGACCGCGAGGTCGTCGTCTCCGCCGGCGTCATCGGCACCCCGCAGATCCTCATGCTCTCGGGCGTCGGCCCCGCGGCGCACCTGCGGGAGAAGGGCATCGACGTCGCCGCCGACCTGCCCGTCGGGCAGAACCTGCACGACCACCTGTTCGTCCCGATGACCTTCCTGATGAAGGACGCGGTGAACAAGGGCACCCCCGCCTACTTCGCGAAGGGCGTGGCGGCCGAGGTCCGCAAGCCCGGGACCACGTGGATGGCGCGCACCGTCTTCGACGCGGCCGCGTTCGTCCGCACGTCGTACGCCAAGGACATCCCGGACCTGCAGATCCACTGTCTGCCGTGGAACTACCCGGTGCCCAATCAGGACGCCGACAAGCTGCACATGGTCGATCCCCGTCCCGGCCTGACGATCCTGCCCACGCTGATCTACCCGCAGAGCCGCGGCGAGCTGCGCCTGAACTCGGCGAACCCGCTGGAGCAGCCGTCGATCGACCCCGGTTACCTCACCGACCCGCAGGACACCGAGGTCCTCATGGAGGGCATCGGCATGATCCGCGAGGTCATGCAGCACCCGTCGGTGCGGGGCAAGGTCAGCGAGGAGTTCACGCCGGGCGCCTCCCTCATGGACGATGCGGCGCTGCGCCGCGAGCTCCCGAACCGCGTGCATTCGGTGTACCACCCGGTGGGCACCTGCCGGATGGGCGTCGACGAGCGCGCCGTCGTCGATCCGGAGCTCAAGGTCATCGGGGTCGAGGGCCTGCGTGTCGCGGACGCCTCGATCATGCCCTCGATCACGGGCGGCAACACGAACGCGCCGTCGTACATGATCGGCGAGATGTGCGCGCGGTTCCTCGGCGCCTGAGATGAGCGGCGCAGGCTCGCAGTCGCTTCCGACGGTCGCCGACCTGCTCCGCGCCCGCGCCGACGATACCGGCGCGGGCCTGCGGGCCGGCGACCGCACGTGGAGCTGGGCGGAGCACGTCGCGGCGTCCGCGGTCCGGGCGTCCGTCCTGCGGGAACTGCTCCCCGACGCCGCCGGCGACGCGGCCGCGCCCCGGCACGTCGGGGTGCTCGCGGACAACGTCCCCGAGTTCTCGTTCCTGCTCGGCGCCGCGGCATTGTCGGCCGCCGTCGTCGTGGGGCTCAACCCCACCCGGCGCGGCGAAGCGCTCGCGCGGGACGTCGCGCTCGCCGACTGCGGCGTGGTCCTCACGCAGGGCCGCCATGCGGCGCTCCTCGACGGAATCGATCTCGGCGTACCGGTCATCGACCTCGACGGTCCGCGGTGGGCCGCCCTGCTCGACGCGCACGCCGGCGCACCGCTGCGCAACGCGGACGACACCACCGACATCACCCCCGACAGCCTGCTCGCGCTCGTCTTCACCTCCGGCACCAGCGGCGAGCCGAAGGCGGTCCGGGCCACACACGGGAAGTTCACGGGCGCTGGAATCATGCTGGCCCGGCGGTTCGGGCTGAGCGGCGACGACACCGCGTACGTCGCGATGCCCCTGTTCCACTCCAACGCGCTGCTCGCGGGCTGGGCGGTGGCCCTGGCCGGCGGCGCGACCATCGCTCTCGCCGAGCGCTTCTCGGCGTCGCGGTTCCTCGCCGACGTGCGGCGGTACGGCGCCACCTACGCGAACTACGTGGGTACGCCCCTGTCGTACATCCTCGCCACCGAGGAGCGCGCCGACGACGCCGACAATCCGCTGCGCGTCCTCTACGGCAACGAGGGCCGCTCCGACGACATCGCCGCCTTCGCCCGGCGCTTCGGCTGCCACGTGCAGGACGGCTACGGCTCGTCGGAGAACGGCGTCGCCATCGCCCGCACCCCGGACACCCCGCCCGACGCGCTCGGCCCGCTGCCCGCCGGGGTCGCGGTGTGGAGGCCGGGCACCTCGATCGAGTGCCCGCGGGCCGAGACCGCTCCGGACGGGACGCTGCTCAACGCAGACGAGGCGATCGGCGAACTGGTGAACACCGCTGGTACGGGCGGGTTCTCGGGGTACTACAACGATCCCGATGCCGACGCCGCGCGCTCGAACGGCGGCGTCTACCGCACGGGCGATCTCGCCTACGTCGACGCCGCCGGCTACGTCCACTTCGCCGGCCGCACCGGCGACTGGATGCGCGTCGGCGGCGAGAACCTGGGCGTGGCACCGATAGAGCGCGCGCTGCTACGGCACCCGGCCGTCGCCGAGGCCGCGGTCTACGGGCTGTCGGACCGGGTGGGCGACCAGGTGGCGGCGGCGCTCGTGCTCGTCCCCGGCGCGGAACTGGACCGCGACCACCTCGCCGCATTCCTCCGCGCGCAGCCCGACCTCGGCCCGCGGCAGTATCCGCGCCGCTGGCGGATCGTGGACGAACTGCCGAGGACCCCGTCGTTCAAAGTGCTCCGGCGCGCCCTCGTCGCCGACGGGATCGCCGCCACGACACCACTAACCGGGCAGTAGCGACCGCACCGCGTCGATCGTGTCCGCCTCGGCGGCGGTCTTGTCCGGGCGGTAGCGCAGCACGCGCGCGAACCGCAGCGCGACGCCGCCGGGATAACGGCGCGAGACCTGCACCCCGTCGAGTTCGATCTCGACCACGATCTCCGGCCTCAGGAAAACGGTGTGCTGGCCGCCGGGAGCGGGGCCGATCGATGCGGGCGCGGGCACCTCGTACTTCGGGAACTCCTCCGTCTGCCAGCGCAGCAGCGCGTCCGTGAGCCCCTTGAAGGTCTTGCCCACCATGATCGGATCGCCGCCGTCCGGGTCGCGGGCCCCGAGGTGCAGGTCCGAGAGCATCCCCGTGCGCCGGCCGTAGCCCCACTCGGCCCCGAGCACCACCAGGTCCAGCGTGTGGGTCTGCTTGACCTTCTGCCACGCGCGGCCCCGGCGCCCCGCGGCGTAGGGCGCGTCGAGCGACTTCACCATGACGCCCTCGTGTCCCGCGGCGAGGGCGGCCGCGTAGTGGGCCGCGGCCTCGTCCGGCGTGGGCCGGGCCAGGGCCGGGATCCGCAGCGCGCCCGCCACCGCCTGCAGCGCGTCGAGCCGGACCGACAGCGGCGCATCGAGCAGGTCGCGGCCGTCGAGGTGCAGGCAGTCGAAGAAGTACGGGCGCAACACCGTCTCGCCGGTCTCCGACGACCCGAACCGGCTCATCGTCTCCTGGAAGGGCCGCGGCCGGCCGGCGTCGGTGAGGGCGAGCGACTCCCCGTCGAGCACGACGGACCGGCACGGCAGCTCCCGCGCCAGCGCGACGATCTCGGGCACCGCGTCGGTGATGTCGCGGAGGGTGCGGGTGTACACCCGCACCTCGTCACCGAGCCGGTGCACCTGGATGCGGGCGCCGTCCAGTTTGAACTCGACGCTCACGTCCGGTCCCAGGTCGGCCAGCGCGGCGTCGACGCCCTCCGCCGGCGAGGCGAGCATCGGCGCGACGCCGCGCAGCACCTCGAGGCCGAAGCCCGCGAGTTCGTCGGCGCCGCCGCGCAGGGCCGCGGCGGCGGTGTCCGGCAGCGAACCGGAGAGCATCGCGGCGCGGCGCACCGTCTCCAGCGGCACGTCCGCGGCGCGGGCCACCGCGTCGGTCACCACGCCCGCGAGGGCGCCCTGGCGCAGCTCCCCGGTGATGAGCCCGACGAGGAACCGCTGCTCCGCCGCCGTCGCGCGGCCGAACAACCCGGTGAGGACGGCGTCCCGTCGGGCGACGGAGCCCGCGCCCGAGGTACCGGCCAGCTCGTCGAGCGCGGCGGTCACCTCGTCGACCGTCAGGGCCGGCTCCGGCGCCGGTGCGAGCGCGTCGACGGTCCGCGCGACGGTGCGCCACCCGGCGCCCAGGCGCCCCTGCAGGAGCTCCCCGGACAGCCAGGCGACGACGGGGCGCACGTCGGCGGGCCCGGCGGCGCGGATGACGGAGCCCAGCGCGGCGATCTTCGCGGTGCGCGAGCGCGTGCCCGCGACCTCGGCGGAGACGGCGACGACCTCGGCGAACAGCACCCCGTCATTGTGGCGCACACCCCTGACAGAAGGCGGCGCGATCACGACGACAGCGCGCGTCAGCCGCACGACAGTCCCACGACAGCGGGGCGATGCATCGTGATCGCCATGACGATCACACAGATGAGGACCGGCCAGAGCCCGTCCTCCCCCACCGACCTCGCGATCGACGCCCGCGGCCTGGTCAAGCACTTCGGTGCGACCCGCGCGGTCAACGGCGTCGACCTCCAGGTGCCGACCGGCACCGTCTACGGCGTCCTCGGCCCGAACGGCGCCGGCAAGACGACCACCATCAGCATGCTCGCGACGCTCCTGCGACCCGACGCCGGCAGCGCCCGCGTGTTCGGCCACGACGTCGTGGCCGAGTCCACGACCGTGCGCTCGCTCATCGGCGTGACGGGGCAGTACGCCTCGGTCGATGAGGACCTCACGGCCCGGCAGAACCTCGTGCTCTTCGGCCGGTTGCTCGGCAGGAGCCGCGCCGCCTCCCGCTCACGCGCCGAGGAACTGCTCGGCGCCTTCGGGCTGGAGGACGCCGCGAACCGGCCCCTCAAGGAGTTCTCGGGCGGCATGCGGCGGCGGCTCGATCTGGCGGCGAGCCTCATCGACACCCCGCCGCTGCTGTTCCTCGACGAGCCCACCACGGGCCTCGACCCGCGGACCCGCTCGCAGATGTGGGACACCATCCGCGACCTCGTCGCCCAGGGCTCGACGGTGCTGCTCACCACGCAGTACCTCGACGAGGCCGACCAGCTGGCCGACCGCATCGCCGTGATCGACCACGGCCTCGTCATCGCGGACGGCACCGCCGACGAGCTCAAGGCCTCGGTCGGCTCCTCCACGCTGCAGCTCACCCCCGCCGACCGCGCCGACGCGCCGGTTGTGGCGCGCACCGTCGAGAAGATCCTCGACGAGACGGCCGCGTTCAGCCCCGAGGCGGCGCGCGTGACCGCCCCGCTGCACCGCCCCGACCTCGTGCCCGACCTGCTCATCGCGCTACGCGAGCAGGGGGTCGCCATCGAGGAGATCACGGTCTCCAAGCCCAGTCTCGACGAGGTCTTCCTCACCCTCACCGGCAGCCCCGACGACACGGCCGCCGCCGATTCCGCCCAGGAGGCGTCATGACCAGCACCACCCTCACCCGCGCTCCCGGCCGCGTGCCGGACCGCGCGGCCCCCGACCGCATCGGTCTCACCGAGACCGTCCGGCAGTCCTTCACCATGGGCTGGCGCGGCGTGCTCAAGATCCGGCACAACCCGGAGCAGCTCTTCGACGTCGTGCTGCAGCCCGTCGTCTTCACGCTCATGTTCACCTACATCTTCGGCGGCGCGATCAGCGGCGACGTGCACAGCTACCTGCCGGTCATCATCCCCGGCATCCTGGTGCAGACCGTGATCGTCGCCTCGATCGTCACGGGCACCCAGCTCCGCGAGGACATGAACAAGGGCGTCTTCGACCGGTTCCGGTCGCTGCCGATCGCCCGCATCAGCCCGCTCGCCGGCGCGCTGCTCGCGGACGTCGTGCGCTACCTCATCGCCACGGTCATCACGTTCGTCGTGGGCATCGCGATGGGCTGGCGCCCCGATCCGGTCGGCGTCCTCGCCTCCACCGCGCTGATCCTGTTCTGCAGCTTCGCGGTGTCCTGGATCTTCGCCCTCATGGGTTGCCTCATGCAGAAGGCCACTTCCGTGCAGGGCGTCTCCATGATGATCATGTTCCCGCTGACGTTCCTGTCCAACGCCTTCGTCCCGGTCGAGACCATGCCGGGCTGGCTGCAGGCCTTCGTGAACGTGAACCCGATCAGCCACCTGGTGTCCGCGATCCGCGAGCTGTGCAACTCGGGCCACGCCGGCGTGCACGTGGTGTGGAGCCTGGTCGGCGCGCTGGTGATCATCGCGATCTTCGCGCCGCTCGCCGTGCGGGCCTACATCCGCAACGCCCGCTGACAACGCTCCCGACGAAGCACCGTCGCCCGGCACCGCCGCGCTACGCCCTCCGGCGCAGCGCGGCGGTGGTCTCGCGCAGGAGTCGGACCGCCCGCGAGCGGGACAGCCGGTCGATGTGGTCCACCCGCGCCCGCCACACTGCGGCCGAGGCGCCCTGCGGCGGCAGGGCGAGGGCCCGCATCGTCTCGTGCATGACCGGATAGTCCTGGCGCGCACCAAGCCTGCGGGCGAGCCCGACCATGGTCGCGGCCTCCTCGGAGGCCGGCTCCGTGGCCACCAGGTGGGCGCCGACGGCGAGCGCCATCGTCGCCGCTTGGGGCAGGTCCCAGTAGCCCGTGATCCCGAACATCGCCTCGTCGCCGGCGATCAGCGCCGTCACGAGCTCGGTCCCGATCTCCGGTGCGCCGCACGCGACGACGCCGAGCAGCGCGATCGCGACGAGCATCTCGCCGCCGGGATCCCTACTGCCGTTGGGGATCCGGCGCACCAGCAACTCCCCTGCCCGCCGGTAGAGGTCCGCGTCGGGCGCGCCCCGCAACCGCGCGAGCTCGGCCGTACCGATCATCATGGCGGCCACGGCCTCCGGGCCGCCGTCGGGATCCGGGTCCGGCGGCGACCACGCACCTTGCAGTGTGCGGTGCAGCGCCTCCGCCTCGTCGAGCCGGCCGAGGGAGCACAGGCTCGCCACCAGATACGCCGTCGCCTGCTTCGCGTCCTCGTCGGCGCCGATCGAGGCCAGCTTCTCGGCGGCGATGCGATAGCGCCGCTCCGCCTCCTCCCACCGTGCCTGCTGGCCGAAGATGCTCGCCGTGCTCATCGCGAGCATCGCCTCCGTCCAGGCGTCACCCGGTCCGCCGATCGCGGCGATCGTCGCCGAATCCTCCAGGGCGCCCGCCAGGTCGCCGCCGTTCTCCCGCAGATTCATCCGCGCCGCGAGCGCGTGCAGGCGCACGTCGTCCGCGGGCGCGTGCACCCCCGCGAGCACCAGGCGGAGCAGCCCGCGCACCGAGTGTTGCAGGAACGCCGCACTGAAGTAGTCCACCGCGTCGAGCAACGTCCGTTCGGGGCGGTGCAGCCTGCGGAGCAGGATGCGGCCGCGCACGACGTGTCGCGCCTTCGGATCGGTGCCGGGCGCCGCGCACGCGGCGAGCACGGTCGCCTGCCACAGTTCCCGGTCCTCGTCGGTGAGTCCGAGGACGAGCTCCTCCCGTGGGTCGGGCAGAGCGTCGACGATCCGTACGCCCAGCTCCTGTACCTGCGCGTGCAGGCTGCGCATCGACCACAGGCCGGCCAGGAGCGGGAAGACGCGGATCACGGTCCACACCGCGGCGCGGTCGCCGGCGGCCAGGGAATCGACGGCGCCGCGGAGCACGAACGCCAGGTTCTCCAGGTCGTCGGCGAGGCGCCCGATCACCGCATGCCCTCCGATGGAACGGTATTCGCGCCACATCCCGGCCGCGACCGTCGCCGCCCACGACGCCATCGCACGGTCCACGACGACGGCCTCGGCCGTCCCGTCCACGGACGGCGCCGCCTCGCTCAGCCGCTCCTCACCGAACTCGCGCACCGTCTCCAGCATCCGGTACCGGGTTCGTCCACCGCTCTCGGCGACCTGCACCAGGGACTGGTTCGCCAGCGATACCAGCGCGTCGTCGAGCGCGATCGGGCCCAGTCCGGTGACCGCGGCCGCCGCGGCGGCGTCGACGCCCGCGGGGAACCGGCACAGGCGGCGCAGCGTGAGCTGTGCGTCGGGCTCCAGGAGCTCCCAACTCCAGTCGATCACGGCGTGCAGCGTGCGGTGGCGGTCCGGCGTCGACCGATCAGTGGAGCGCAGCAGCGCGAATCGCTGCTCCAACCGATCGGTGATCTCCTCCACGCTCAGGGTACGCGCCCGTGCGGCGGCGAGCTCGATCGCCAGCGGCAGGCCGTCCAGGCGACGGCACAGCTCCGCGACGGCGTCGTCGGGCAGTGCCACGCCGGGACGCACGGCGCGGGCGCGCTGCGCGAACAACTCGACCGCGGCGGAGCCCGCACCGGCGGTCGCGAGGACGGGCAGCGGGTGCACCTGCTCGGCCCGGATCTGCAGGGGCGAGCGGCTGGTCGCGAGCACACTCACGCCGGGTGCGCCGGCGACGAGATCGGCCACCACGTCCGCGCAGGCGTCGACCACCTGCTCGCAGTTGTCCACCACGACGAGGCAGCGCCGGCGCCCGAGGGTCTCCAGCACGCGGGCGCCCAGGTCCCGGATCGCCCTGCGCGGCATGCCGTCCGCGCCGAGATCCGATTCGCCGAGGCCGAGGACGCGGGAGATCGCCGGCAGGACGCCCTCGGCGGAGCGGACCGCGGCGAGGGGAACGTAGTAGACCGCGGTCCCGGCCGCCGCGACCGCGTCTCCCACCGCCTCGGCGATGCGGGTCTTCCCCACCCCGCCCGGGCCGAGCACGGTGACGACCCGCGCCTCGCCGACCAGGCGCACGAGCTCGGCGACCTCGGCTTCGCGCCCGACGAGCGGCGTGATCTCCGCCGGGAGTCCCACGGCGACAGCGCGTCCCGAGACCGACGGTGCCGGGGCGGTCCCGTCCAGCAGCTCGCGGTGCAGCCGCGCCGCCTCGTCGCCCGGTTCGCTGCCCAGCTCCGTGATGGACGTGCGCCGCAGGTCGGCGTAGGCCGCGAGCGCCTCGGCGGTGCGGCCCGCGCCGGCGAGCGCCCGCATGAGCACGATCCGCGCGGGCTCGTCGAGCGGGTCGGCGGCGATGCGGCGCTCGGCGACGGCACGCGCTGCGTCGAAGTCGCCCGCGGCCAGCGCAGCGGCCGCCACCCGGGCCTCGAGCCGGTCGAAGGCGACTGCCGCGCGCCGCGCGAGCTCGTCCGCCGGCCCGCCCCGGTCGAGATCGTCGCCGGGAACGCCGCGCCACAGTCGTAGTGCGTCCGCCTCGCCGTCGGAGTCGCGCAGCGCGGCCTCGGCGCGGGCCAGGTCGGACTCCGCGTCGAGGCGGTAGCCGCCGGCGACGGCGACGAGTCCCGCAGGCCGGATGAGCGCACGCACGCGGGAGATCTGGGTGTGCAGGGCGGCGTGCGGCGACTTCGGCGGCGCATCGCCCCACACCTCGTCGACGAGGCGGTCGGCGCTCACGGGCCGTCCGTCGGCGAGGACCAGCGCGACGACGAGCCGCCGCGCCCGCACCCCGGGCACGGGCCGACCGCCGGCGACGACCGGTCCGAGGACGCCGATCATCGCCGCGTCGTCGCGAGCGCTGCCGTCGTGCACCCGGCCAGCGTAGTCGCGGACGGCACGTCGGTCCGCCGCCGCGGTGGCCCGATCAGCGGATGCGGAGCTTGCGCATCCAGCGCAGGACCTGCTTGGTCTGCTGGGCGTACTGCTCGTAGCTCTGCCCCGGGCGCGGGTTGTACACCTGCTGCTTCAAGGTCGCGAGGTTGGTCGTGTCGGTGTACTTGAGCAGGCCCGCGTCGCCGTGCCGCACACCGACCCCCGATGCCTTCCACCCGCCCGACGGGGTGCCCTTGCTCGCGAAGGACGCCGCGAAGCCGTCGTTGATGTTGACGTTGCCCGCCTCGAGCTGCGCGCCGATCCGCGCCGCGCGGCGCAGGTCCTTGCCCCACACGCTCGCGTTGAGGCCGTAGCGGGTGTCGTTGGCGAGGCGGATCGCCTCCTCGTCGTCCGAGTACCGGAACAGGGCGACGACGGGGCCGAAGGTCTCGGCCGTCGCCAGGTGCATGTCCGGCGTGACGCCGGTGAGGACGGTCGGCGCGTAGAACGCGGGACCGACGTCGGTGCGATCCCGCCCGCCGCACAGCACGGTGGCCCCCTTGGCCCGCGCGTCCTCGACGTGCGCGGCGACGCGGCGCAGCTGATCGGGTGAGGCGAGGGAGCCCATGTCGGGCTCGAAGTCGTAGGTCGCGCCCAGCTTGAGGGCGCCCGCGGCGGCGACGAACCGGCGCGAGAACTCGTCGTAGATCCTCTCGTGCACGTACATCCGCTCGATGTGCATGCACGCCTGGCCGGCATTGGCGAAGACCGCGAAGATCGCCGACGGAATCGCCTCGTCGAGATCGACGTCGTCGAGCACGATCATCGGGTTCTTGCCGCCGAGCTCGAGGCTGCATCCGATGAGGTTGCGCCCGGCCCGCTCGCCGACGGTGACGCCCGTGGCGGACGAGCCGGTGAACATGACGAAGTCCGACTCGTCGATGAGGGCGGGACCGACGTCCGGCCCCTGGCCGCAGACCACCTGGAACAGCCCCTCCGGCGCGCCGGCGCGCCGCAGCAGTTCGACGCCGTAGAGGGCGGCGAGCGCGGTCTTGTTGTCAGGCTTGAGGACGACGCCGTTGCCGGCGATGAGCGCGGGGATCGCGTCGGAGAGGGCCATCGCGAAGGGAAAGTTCCACGGCGCGATCACACCGATGACGCCCTTGGGCCGGTGCAGTTCGACGGAGTTGCTCACCACGGGGACGGGGCCACCGCGGCGGCGCGAGCGGAGCAGCTTGGGCGCGGACTTGAGGTAGTGGCTGATCACCATCGGGACGTCGCAGGACTCCTCGAAGGCCATCCGCCGATTCTTGCCCGTGCCGCTCTGGATGAGATCGACCAGCAGCTCGTTGTTCTCGAGGATCAGCTCGTGCAGCCGCCGGAACACGGCGAGTCGCTCCTCGAGCGGCCGTTGGGCCCACTGCCGCTGCGCCTCCCGCGCGGTCGCGAACGCCGCGACCACGTCGCTCGGGGTGGACTGCGGGAGCCCGCCGATGGCCGCGCCCGTGAACACCTCGCTCATGGTGAACGGTTCGCGACTGCCGTCGGCCACCACCAGCGCGGTGAGGCGCTCGATCAGCTCGTCGGTGACGCGCGCGGGCAGGGTGCTGTCGATCTGCGTGGGCGAAGCCATACCGAACTGTAACCCAAACCCTAGAACTTGTTCTAGATTCGAGGAATGGTCAACGATCTCAATCTGGGCATCAACCTCGGCTACTGGACTCGTGGGCCGGAGGACCACACCGCCGCGGTGGTCGCCGCCGACGAGCTCGGCTACGACTACGTCTTCACCGCCGAGGCCTACGGCTCCGACGCCTTCTCCACGCTGGCCTGGTACGGGTCCCGCACGAAGCGGATCAAGCTCGGCACCGCCGTGGCGCAGATCCCCGCGCGCACGCCCACCGCGACCGCGATGCACGCCCTCACCATCGACGGCCTCTCCGGCGGCCGCATGGTGCTCGGCCTGGGCGCGTCCGGCCCGCAGGTCGCCGAGGGCTGGTACGGGAACCCGTTCCCCAAGCCGCTCGCGCGGACCCGCGAGTACGTGGACATCGTGCGACAGGTGATCGCCCGGGAGGAGCCGGTCACCAGCGGCGGCCCGCACTACCCGCTTCCCCTCCCCGGTGGCACAGGACTGGGCAAGCCGCTCAAGTCCATCGCGCTGCCGGTGCGGCCGCGGATCCCGATCTTCCTCGGCGCGGAGGGGCCGAAGAACGTCGCGCTGTCGACGGAGATCGCCGACGGTTGGCTGCCGCTCTTCGTCGACCCGCAGCAGGTGGAAACCGTCTTCGGCGAGTCCCTCGCGGGCCGTTCCGCGGGCTTCGAGATCGCCGCGACGGTCTCGGTGATCGTCTCCGACGATCTCGATGCCGCCCTCACCCGGGCGAAGATCCCACTGGCCTTCTACATCGGCGGCATGGGCCACAAGTCGACGAACTTCCACCTCGACCTCATCGGCCGGCTCGGCTTCGCCGACGCCGCGGTCGCGGTGCAGGAGAAGTTCCTCGCGGGCGACCGCGCGGGCGCCATCGCCGCCGTCCCCGACGCGCTCGCCGACTCGATCGCCCTGCTCGGGCCGATCGACCGCATTACCGAACGACTGGAGCTCTGGCGCGACTCCCCGGTCACGACGGTGCTGTTCAGCGGCGTTCGCGATGAACCGTCGCTCCGCGCCCTGGCCGAGGCGGCCCGGGGCTGAGCGTCAGCGCCGACCGAAGGTGAAGGCGAGGTCCCAGGGATCCGCGTCCCACCGGCTGATCGCCTCGATCATCACGGTCGGGGCGGTCGCCACGGTCTCCGGGCTCGACGGTGCGCTGATCGTCGCCGTCCGGTCCCACTCGTCGACGTAGGGCGCCCACAGGTCGGATTCCCGCGGCGGCGGCGCGGTCTCGACGACGGTGACGAAGACGCCGGGCTCGGCGCCGGCGGGCAGCACCGCGAAGAGGCAGAAGGGCTCGCGACCGGCGTCCCGAGCGCCCCGCTCCACGACGAGGTACTCGTCCGTGGCCGCACAGTGCTCCACCGCCCGGGTCAGCACCTCCCGGAAGTCCTCGAAGGTCGACCGGGAGGGCCGCTTCTCCGGTCCCAGCGCCACGACCTGCTCCTCCATGGTCAGGTTCCCGTCAGCGCCGCGCATCGGGGCTCGAGGACGGACCAGGAGCGCACCGTCGGCCTCGGAGAGCCGCGCCGCCTCGCGGTACCGGCCCTCCTTCCGCGAAGCGCGGCCGATCCGGCCGGTCGCCTGCACCTGGCGGAGCCACGCGTCGTCGGGCACCGACCAGAGGCGGGCGACACCGTCGTCCGACCAGGTCCGCACGAGGCCCCCGACGCAGGGGCTGATCTCGACGAGACCTGCGGAACCCTCGGGCTGCGCGTGCGATCCGGGCATCGTCGGCCCCCTAGAGGTACGCCGCGGTGCTTCCGGCGACGGGCAGCGCCGGCATGCCCAGCTTGCGGTGGTCCCACGAGCGCACGCGGTCGCCGCGCAGGCGCACCGCGACCCGCTTCTTCATCATCTCGTCGATGGCGGGCTTGAGCTCCTCGGAGTACGGGCCGAAGTAGCGCTCGTAGACCTGCTCGCAGACGGCACGCACCGTGGCCTCGTCGTCGACGATCTCGGCGGCGCCCTCGATGGTGACACCGCGGAGCTGGTCGTAGGACTGCCCGGCCTCGATCGAGACGCTCATGACCGGGTTGCGGCGCAGGTTCACGACCTTCTGCGACTTGGACTTCGTCTCGATCCAGAGGTCGCCGTCGATCACGGCGTACCACATGGCGACGAGGTGCGGGGCCCCGCTCGCGCCCAGGGTGGCGATGGTGGCGGTGCGGCTGCGGTCGAGGAAGTCCTCGATCTCCGCCTCGGTCATCTGGATCTGGCCGCGCTGATTCGTTCCCATGGGGTCAGCGTGCCAGGTTCAGGCGGTCGACGGCATCCTCGAACTCGCCGACCAGGTCGGCCATGATCTCGGCGACGGGCCGCACCGCGTTCATCCGGCCCACGATCTGGCCGACCGGCATCGCGACGACCGACGGATCGCCCGAGGCGTGGATCCGGCTGTGCGCCTCTCCCACCAGCAGGTTCTGCAGGGGCATGGGCAGGGCCGACGGTGCGCCGGGCTGCTCCCAGGCGTCCGTCCACCGGGTCTTGAGCAGGCGCGCGGGCTTGCCCGAGAAGATCCGGGTGCGCACGGTGTCGGCACTCGTCGCGGCGACCAGGGCGTCCTGCATGGTCTGCGACGCGGTGTGCGTCTCGAGATACTCGGTGGTGGTGAGCCAGTAGGAACCCATCCACACGCCCTCGGCGCCGAGGGTCAGGGCCGCGGCGATCTGCCGACCGGAGCCGATGCCGCCCGCGGCGACGACGGTGGCGTCGTCGCCCACCTCGTCGACGATCTCGGGAAGCAGGACCATCGAACCGATCTCCCCGGTGTGGCCGCCCGCCTCGTAGCCCTGCGCGATGACGATGTCGACGCCGTTGTCGACGTGCGCGCGGGCGTGCTTGGCGCGGCCGGCGAGTGCCGCCACCTTGACGCCGTGCTCGTGCGCGGCGTCGATGACGTCCTTCGGCGGCGAGCCGAGGGCGTTGGCGATCAACGAGATGCGGTGCTTGAGCGATACATCGACGTGCGAGCGGGCCACCGAGTGCAGCCAGCCGAGCACGCCCGCCCCGGCGGCACCGTCCGGCAGCTCCGGCACACCGAGCTCGCGGAGCGTGCGCTCCACGAACGCTCGGTGCTCGGCGGGGATGAGCTCGGTGAGGTCGACCGCGCTGCCCTCGGTGGGCACCTTGTTGGGCATGACGATGTCCACGCCGTAGGGCCGGCCGTCGGTGTTGGCGTCCATCCAGTCGAGGACGGCGTCGAGCTCCTCGGGGTCGTTGAACCGGACGCAGCCGAGGACGCCCAGGCCGCCGGCCCGGGAGACCGCTGCGGCCACGTGCTCGGACGGGGTGAAAGCGATGACCGGGTACTGGATGCCCAGGTCCTCGCACAGGGGTGTGCGCATGAATCCTCCTGAAGAGTTCTTTCCTCCAAACTAGAACCTGTTACTGTCCGGGGAAGCGGATTCCCGCAATTGCCGATCCTCGTTTCGGCGAGGTCCTCGACGTCAAGGAGCCTCACGCATGACCGACGCCCCGCACGCCCTCGTCGAGCAGCGCGGCCACACGCTGCTCATCACCATGAACCGGCCGGAGCGCAAGAACGCGCTCACCGGCGAGATGTTGCAGATCCTCAGCGACGCCTGGGACCGCATCGACGCCGATCCCGAGATCCGCAGCGCGGTGCTCACCGGCGCGGGCGGCGCCTTCTGCGCCGGGGCGGACCTGAAGAACATGGCGAAGTCGAACCCGGGCGACGCGATGTCCGAGGGCGGCGGCTTCGATCCGGCCCGGATCCCCGGGCTGATCAAGGGCCGCCGGCCGGGCAAGCCGCTCATCGCCGCTGTCGAGGGCGCCGCCATCGCGGGTGGCACGGAGATCTTGCAGGGCACCGACATTCGCGTTGCCGGTGAGAGCGCGAAGTTCGGCGTCTCCGAGGCGAAGTGGAGCCTCTACCCGATGGGTGGCTCAGCCGTCAGGCTGCCTCGGCAGATCCCCTACACGGTCGCGGCGGATCTGCTGCTCACCGGCCGGCACATCACCGCCGCCGAGGCCAAGGAGTACGGGCTCATCGGCCACGTCGTGCCCGACGGCGGCGCGCTGGACAAGGCCCTGGAGCTGGCCGACCTGATCAACGCCAACGGCCCCCTGGCCGTGCAGGCGATGCTGCGCACCATGCGCGCGACCGAGGGCATGCACGAGGAGGAGGCCTTCGCCATCGACGCGAAGGAGGGCCTGCCCGTCTTCCTCTCCCGCGACGCGAAGGAGGGCCCGCGCGCCTTCGCCGAGAAGCGCACCCCGGTCTTCGAGGGCCGCTGACCGAATCCCACGCGCTACCTCCCTCCGTGACTTAACAGCAGTAGAGCCCTGATCTTTCGGCCGAAGATCAGGGCTCTACTGCTGTTAAGTCAGAAATCAGGCGTACTGGGCGCGGAGCGCCTTCTTGTCGGGCTTGCCGAGCGGGCTGACGGGGATCGACTCGACGAGGTCGACGGTCTTCGGGGTGTAGACGGCGCCCTTGCGGTCGCGGACCAGGTCGCGCAGCTCCTCGACGTCGACGGTCGCGCCGGCGCGCGGCACCACGACCGCCTTGACCGCCTCGCCCCACTTCTCGTCGGGCACGCCGATCACCGCGACCGAGGCGACGGACGGGTGCGTCGAGATCACGTCCTCGACCTCGCGGGGGAAGACGTTGAAGCCGCCGGTCACCACCATGTCCTTCTTCCTGTCGACGATGTACAGGTAGCCCTCGTCGTCGAACCGGCCCACATCGCCGGTGTGCAGCCAGCCGTGCTCGGTGGCCTCGGCGGTCTGCTCCGGCTTGTTCAGGTAGCCCTGCATCACCAGCGGCCCGCGCACGCAGATCTCCCCCGGCGCACCGGGTTCGACGGGGCGCCCGGCGTCGTCGAGCAGCGCGACGTTCACCCACGGGACCGGCTTGCCGCAGCTCGCCAACCGCTCCGGCTTCGACGGGTCGTGGTCCTCGCGGCGGAGCACCGCGATGGTCATGGGGCACTCGGCCTGGCCGTAGAACTGGAAGAACTTCGGGCCGATCCGCTCGATCGCCTCGGTGAGCCGGGTCGGCGAGATCGCGGAGGCGCCGTAGAACACCGTCTCCAGGCTGGAGAGGTCGTAGTCGTCGAACCTCGGGTGATCGAGCAGCGCGTAGATCATGGTGGGGACCAGCATGGTCGCGGTGATCCGGTACTTCTCGATCGCGGCGAGCACGGCCTCCGGCTCGAACCGGGGCAGCACCACCATCGAGCCGCCGGACATGGAGGTCGGGTTCCAGAACGCACCACCCGCGTGGCTGAGCGGCGCACACACCAGGAACCGGATCTCCTCCGGCCATTCCCATTCCGTGCGCTGGATGCGTAGCAGCGCCGCGCCACCGGAGTAGCTGAGCATGACGCCCTTGCTCTTGCCGGTGGTCCCGCCCGTGTACGCGAGGCTCGCGGTCGACGACGGGTCGGCGGTGTGCGCGGCGAGCGCCCCGGGCTCGAATCCCGCTGCGACGGCGGTGAGGTCGACCCCGTGCTCAGTGGGGCCCAGCGACAGCAGCGTCTTCAGTCCGGGCACGCGTTCCCGCAGGTCCGCGGCGCGCTGTTCGTAGAGCCGCGGGTCGTAGATGAGCGTCTCGATGCCCGCGTCCTCCATGACGTAGACGTGGTCGTCGAGCGAGCCCATCGGGTGCAGCGCGGCGAACCGGACGCCGGTGATCAGGTTGGTGGACTGGGCGATCAGCACCTCGTGCCGGTTGCCGGAGAGCATCGCGACGGGGCTGCCGACGCCCAACCCGAACGACGCGTACGCCTGGGCGTACTGGCTCACCTCATCGCGCACCTGCGCGTAGGTCAGGGTGCTGTCCCCCTCGGCGCCCGTGACGTGGACGGCGACGCGGTCCGGATAGGAGGCGAGGGAGCCGAGCAGGATGTCGCCGGCGAGCGGCTCGCGATGCAGATCGTCCATGGAATCACCTCGTGGATCGTGGCGGGGATACGGCGCGGAAACGCGGTACGAACGCATCCCACGGTAAGGGTTTCCCACCGTTTCCGGGATATCCTTGCGCCAAAAAGTTAGAACATGTTTCACTCGTGAGGTGACCGCAGAATCGCAGACCCTCTCGGCGCCGATGATCATGTCGTTCGACTACACCCGGTCGCTCGGTGCGATCCTGGGCGCGTTCATGACGAACCTCCGTGAGCGCCGGATCGTCGGCACCCGGGACTCCGCCGGGCGGGTGCACGTCCCGCCGCTGGAGTTCGATCCCGAGACCACCGCCGCCCTCACCGAGATCGTTCCGGTCTCCGATTCCGGCACCGTGACCAGCTGGAGCTGGAACGCGCACCCCGTCGACGGACAGCCCTTCGATCGACCCTTCGCCTACGCGCTGATCAGGCTCGACGGTGCCGATACGGCGCTCCTGCACGCCGTCGACGTCGCGAGCAGCGACGAGATCTCGACCGGCATGCGCGTGCACGCCCGCTGGGCCTCCGAGACCACGGGCGCGATCGGCGACATCGTGTGCTTCGTCCCCGGCGAGGGCGACGGTGTCCCGGAGGTCGACGCGCCGGCCGGCGAGCCGATCGAGATCCTCACCACCCCCGTCGAACTGCGGCTCGAGCACTCGGCGTCCGTACCCGAGACCCGGTACCTGCGTGCGCTCGCCGAGGGCCGGCTTCTGGGGCAGCGGTGTTCCACCTGCGGCAACGTCTACGTGCCGCCGCGCAACGCGTGCCCCATCGACGGCATCCCCACCACGGAGGAGGTGGACCTCCCGGACACCGGCGTCGTCACCACCTTCTGCGTGGTCAACGTCCCGTTCCAGGGGCAGCGGATCAAGCCCCCGTACGTCGCCGCCTACGTGCTCATCGACGGTGCCGACATCCCGTTCCTGCATCTCGTGCTCGGCTGCGATCCCGCCGACGTCCGCATGGGCATGCGTGTGCGGGCCTCGTGGAAGCCCCGCGAGGAATGGACGGAGAGCCCCGGCAACATTTCGCACTTCGAACCGACCGGTGAACCGGACGCCCCCTACTCCAGTTACGAGAAGCACCTGTGATGTCGCGAAACAGCACCGATCCGGACGGCTCCGTCGCCGTCGTCGGCTACGCAGCCACGCCGTCGCTGCGCGCCGCCCAGACCACCACCAACGGCGTCGAGATGTTGATCCCGCTCTTCGCCGACGTCTTCGAGCAGACGGGACTCACCAAGTCCGACATCGGATTCTGGTGTTCCGGCTCGTCCGACTACCTGGCGGGACGCGCCTTCTCCTTCATCGCCGCGATCGACTCCATCGGCGCCGTACCGCCGATCAACGAATCGCACGTGGAGATGGACGCCGCGTGGGCGCTGTACGAGGCGTGGGTCAAGATCCGCACCGGCGAGATCGACACCGCGCTCGTCTACGGCTTCGGCAAGTCCTCGGCGGGCGTCCTGCGCCGCACCCTCACCATGCAGCTCGACCCCTACACCGTCGCGCCGCTGTGGCCCGATTCGGTGTCCGTCGCAGCGCTGCAGGCCCGCGCGGGCATCGACTCCGGCGCGTGGACCGAGGCCGACATGGCCGCCGTCGCCGCGCGGAGCCTCGGCGACGCGACCGGCAATCCGGGGGCGCAGCTCTCGCGCACCGTCGACGTGCAGACACTCCTCGACCAGCCCCTGTGGGCGGACCCGTTGCGCCGGCACGACATCGCGCCCGTCACCGACGGCGCCGCCGTCGCGATCCTGGCCTCGGCCGAGCGCGCCCGCGAGATCCGGGAGAACCCGGCGTTCATCACCGGTCTCGAGCACCGGATCGATTCGCCCGCGCTGGGCTCGCGCGATCTCACGCAGTCCCCGTCGACCACTGCCGCGGCCCGCGCCGCCGGGGCCGACGGCGTGCAGCTCGCCGAGCTGCACGCACCGTTCACGCACCAGGAACTGATCCTGCGCAAGGCGATCGGGCTCGGCGACGACGTGCGGATCAACCCGTCCGGCGGCGCACTCGTGGGGAACCCGATGTTCTCCGCCGGCCTCGCCCGGATCGGCGAGGCCGCGCGCGCGGTGTGGAACGGCGACGCGGACCGCGTCCTCGCGCACGCCACCGGCGGACACGCACTGCAGCAGAACCTGATCGCCGTGATGGAGGCCAAGTGATGGGTAAGTCCACCGCCGTGCTCGGTACGGGCCAGACCCACCACCGCGCCAAGCGCACCGATGTGTCCATGGCGGGCATGATCCGCGAGGCCGTCGACGCCGCGCTCGTGGATGCCGGCACCACGATGGCCGACATCGACGCCATCGTGATCGGCAAAGCGCCCGACATGTTCGAGGGCGTCATGATGCCCGAGCTCTTCCTCGCCGACGCGCTCGGCGCGGTCGGCAAGCCGCTGTTGCGCGTCCACACCGCGGGCTCGGTGGGTGGATCCACCGCCGCCGTCGCCGCGGCGCTCGTCAAGTCGGGTGTGCACCAGCGGGTGCTCACCGTGGCATGGGAGAAGCAGTCCGAGTCGAACGCCATGTGGGCCCTGTCGATCCCGGTTCCGTTCACGGTGCCCGTCGGCGCCGGCGCGGGCGGCTACTTCGCCCCCCACGTGCGTTCCTACATCCGCCGCTCCGGCGCACCGTCGCACGTGGGCGCGATGGTGGCGGTGAAGGACCGGCGCAACGGCGCCCGGAACCCCTTCGCGCACCTGCATCAGCCCGACATCACCCTCGAATCCGTGCAGGCGTCCCAGATGCTCTGGGACCCCATCCGCTTCGACGAGACCTGCCCGTCGTCCGACGGTGCCTGCGCGATCGTCCTCGGCGACGAGGAGGCCGCGGCCGAGTCGGAGGCCGCGACCGGCAATCGCGTCGGCTGGGTGCTCGCCACCGCCATGCGCACCGAGCCCCTCGCCTACGCGGGCCGCGAGCACGTCAGCCCCCGCGCGGGCCAGGACGCCGCGGCCGCGCTCTGGCGAGACGCCGGCATCACGGACCCGCTGCGCGAGGTCGACGCCGCCGAGATCTACGTGCCCTTCTCGTGGTTCGAGCCGATGTGGCTGGAGAACCTCGGATTCGTGCCCGAGGGGCAGGGGTGGAAGCTCACCGAGTCCGGCGGCACCGAGATCGGCGGCGAGCTGCCGGTCAATCCGTCCGGCGGCGTGCTCTCCTCCAACCCCATCGGCGCGTCGGGCATGATCCGGTTCGCCGAGGCCGCCAAGCAGGTCATGGGGCGGGCCGGGGACTACCAGGTCGACGGTGCCCGCAAGGCCCTCGGGCACGCCTACGGCGGTGGCTCGCAGTACTTCTCCATGTGGCTGGTGGGCGCGGACAAGCCGCAGTAGCCCCGCCGCGGAGCCGAGCCGGCCGCCCGGCACACGCGCGACGCTAGCGGTCGGCCCGCCACAGGTGCCCACCCACGACCACCGCCACCGCAACGGCCGCCGCCGCGAACCACGCGGGCCCCGCACTCGCGCTGACGCGTTCGAGAGCGACACCGGCGCCCGCCGGGCCGGTGACTGCGCCCACGTTGAGCGCCGCGGTGGCGTAGGAGCCCGCCATGCTGGGCGCCGGCCCTGCGGCCGAATCGATCACGAGGGCGATCAGCGTCCCGCCGACGGCGAACGCGAGCAGGCCGGCCGCCGGGACGGTCGTCAGCAGAATGAGAGGTTCCCCGGCGCCGACGGCGAGCACCGCCCACACGCCCACCAGGGTCGGGGCGGCCGTGACGAGAAGCGTCCACGGGTGTGCGTCGCCGATTCGTCCGACGAGGGCTACTCCGATGCAGGCCCCGGCGCCGAAGAGCAGCAGTACGAACGGGATCCACGCGGGTGAGAGCGTCTCCTGCGCCGGGACGGCGAGGAACGTCAGCACCCCGAAGGTTCCTGCGTTCACCAGCGCGGTCAGAGCAAGCAGCACCGCCGTCCGCGCGTGCCGGAGCGCGCGGATCTCCCCGCGCAACGACGGCCCGCCGGCGGCGTCGGAACGATTCCCCGGCGCTGCTCCGAGGATCGCGACGAACGGCGGCACACAGAGCACCGCGACCGCCCAGAACAGGACGCGCCACCCCGCGGCGGAGCCGACGAGCGCGCCGACGGGGACGCCCGCGACCATGGCGACGGTGGTGCCGGCCAGCAGGACCGACAGCGCCCGCGCACGCCGTTCGGGCCCCACGGCGGCCGCCGCCACCGTGAAGGCGACGGCGAGGAATCCGGCGTTGGCGGCCGCCGCCAGTACCCGGGTACCGAGCAGCACCGGCAGGGATGCGGTGAGCGCGCCGACGGCGTGGGCCGCCGCGAACACCGCGAGGAACACGAGCAGGGCCGCGCGCGGAGGCCACCGTCGCGCGAGGGCGGCGGTGGCCGGCGCGCCGACGACCATGCCCAGCGCATAGGCGGAGACCAGGCCACCTGCGGCGGACGTGGTGACCGCGAGGTCGTCGGCGAGGGCCGGCAGGACGCCGGAGAGCATGAATTCGGAGGTACCCATCGCGAAGACGGCGAGGGCGAGGAACAGGACGAGCCGAGGCACGGAGAACTCCTGGGACGAGGGAAACGAGGGCATCGTCTCCGGTCGCCGCAGTCGGCTCGATCAGCGCACGTCGACGCGCTGCACGGGGCCGACGGCGGGACCGGCGACCCCTTCCTCATCGGATTCGGGTGTGCTCACCGGCGCCACAGTAGTCCGCACGCGACACTCGAGGCGATCCGTTTTCGGGAGAACCGCAATGAGACGCCCTCCGAAGCCTGATTCGGCTTCGGAGGGCAGCAGGATGCGAAGTCCTCGGGGGATCGGCTACTCGTACGCGACCTTCCAGTGCTTGATGCCGTTGAGCCAGCCGGAGCGCAGGCGCTGCGGGGGCTCGAGCTCACGCAGGTTCGGCATGACGTCGGCGATCGCCTTGAACATCAGGTCCATCTCCAACCGGGCGAGGTTCGCGCCCACGCAGTGGTGGGTGCCCGAGCCGCCGAAGCCGACGTGCGGGTTCGGGTCGCGGAGGATGTTGAAGGTGTACGGGTCCTCGAAGGCGTCCTCGTCGAAGTTGGCCGAGGCGTAGAACAGCGCGACGCGCTGGCCCTTCTTGATCGTCTGCTCGCCGAGCTGGACGTCCTCGAGCGCGGTCCGCTGGAACACCGACACCGGCGTCGCCCAGCGCACGATCTCGTCGGGCGCGGTGCGCGGCCGCTGCTCCTTGTAGATCTCCCACTGCTCCGGGTAGTCGACGAAGGCCTTCATGCCGTGACTGATGGCGTTGCGCGTGGTCTCGTTGCCCGCCACCGCGAGCAGCAGCACGAAGAAGGCGAACTCGTCACTGCCGAGCCCGTCGCCGTCGATGTCCGCCTGCACCAGCGTGGTCACGATGTCGTCCATCGGACACTTCCGGCGCTCCTCCGCGAGGTTCCACGAGTAGCCCGTGAACTCGGTCATCGCGGTGAGGTAATCGCCCTCGAACTCGGGATCGTCGTAGGCCATCATCGAGTTCGACCAGTCGAAGAGCTTCTTGCGGTCCTCCTGGGGCACGCCGAGCAACTCGGCGATCGCCTGCAGCGGCAATTCGGAGGCGACCTGCTCGACGAAGTCGCCGCCGCCGGCCTTGCGGGCCTCGTGCACGATCTGCTCGGCCCGCTCGGCCAGGGCGTCGTGCAGCGACTGCACCGCCTTCGGCGTGAAGCCGCGCGAGATGATGCGCCGCGTCTTGGTGTGCTGCGGCGGGTCCATGTTCAGCAGCAGCATGCGCTGCATGTCGATCTGCTCGCGCTCGATCTCCGGCCCGAACCGGATGATGGCGCCGTTCTCCCAGTTCGAGTACTGCTTCGGGTTCCGGGAGATCGCCTTGATGTCCTCCAGCTTGGACACCACCCAGAAGCCACCGTCGTCGAACCCGGTGGTGCCGGGCGGGATGTCCTGCCACCAGACCGGAGCCGAGCGCCGCAGCTCGGCGAACTCGGCCTCGGGCCGCCGCTCCGACCACAGGTCGGGGCTGGTGAAATCGAACCCCGCGGGGAAGTGCACGCTCACGCCGCCTCCTCAAGCGTCTCTACCCGGTCTCTGGCCAGGCGTATCTGAAACATGTTCTACTCATTGAAGCACAGACCGTCCGCTCGTGAGCTAGATTGCGAAGGACGCTGGCAGCACAGCAGTTACACAGGGACGAACCAGCCGCGGCGCCACCGCATGAGGCTCGACAGAGCCGGAGATCGGCGCCACAATCGAGAACGTGCTCTACCCATCGGGACG
Source organism: Tsukamurella ocularis (assembly GCF_965138335.1). Taxonomy (GTDB): domain Bacteria; phylum Actinomycetota; class Actinomycetes; order Mycobacteriales; family Mycobacteriaceae; genus Tsukamurella; species Tsukamurella ocularis_A. Next base: position 475,625 of record NZ_CBCSDV010000001.1, on the reverse strand, counting down.
AGCCGAGAATGTGAGGAACGATCGATATGGGCATCCCCGTCATCGTCGACGCCGTCCGCAGCCCCATCGGCAAGCGGGGCGGCTGGCTGAGCGGACTGCACCCCGCCGAACTCCTCGGCGGCACCGTGACCGCGCTGCTCGAGCATGCGGGGGTCGATCCCGCCCAGGTCGAGCAGATCATCGGCGGCAATGTCACCCAGGCCGGCGAGCAGGCCGGCAACATCACGCGCACGGCCTGGCTCAACGCCGGCCTGCCCGAGCTCACCGGCGCCACCACCATCGACGCCCAGTGCGGCTCGGCGCAGCAGGCCACGGGCCTCATCGCGGGCCTCATCGCCACCGACGCCATCGCGACCGGCGTCTCCTGCGGCGTCGAGTCCATGAGCCGCATCCCGCTGGGCGCCAACCGGCCGGAGGGCCTCGGCAATTCGCGGCCTCCGTCGTGGACCATCGACATGCCGAACCAGTTCCTCGCCGCCGAGCGGATCGCGGAGCGCCGGGGCCTGAGCCGCGAGGACATCGACGCCTTCGGCCTCGCCTCGCAGCGCAAGGCCCTGCAGGCCTGGCAGGAGGGCCGGTTCGACCGCGAGGTCGTCTCGCTCAAGGCGCCCGCCATGGCCGACGGTGCGCCCACCGGCGAGACCATCGAGGTCTCGCGCGACCAGGGTCCGCGCGAGAGCACGCCGGAGGGTCTCGCCAAGCTCAAGCCCATGCTCGACGGAGGCCGGCACACCGCCGGAACCTCCTCGCAGGTCTCCGACGGTGCCGCCGCCGTCCTGCTCATGGACTCCGATCACGCGGCCGCGCTCGGCCTGACCCCGCGAGCGCGCATCGTCTCCCAGGCCCTCGTCGGCGGCGAGCCCTACTACCACCTGGACGGCCCGATCCGTGCCACCGAGCGCGTCCTCGAGCGCTCGGGCCGCGCGTTGAGCGACATCGACCTCTTCGAGGTCAACGAGGCCTTCGCCTCGGTCGTGCTCTCGTGGCAGCAGGTGATCGGCCCCGACCCGGACAAGGTCAACGTCAACGGCGGCGCGATCGCGCTGGGCCATCCGGTGGGCTCCACCGGCGCCCGCCTCATCACCACCGCGCTGCACGAGCTGGAGCGGCGCGATGCGTCGACCGCCCTCATCGCGATGTGTTGCGGCGGCGCGATGGCGACCGGCACCATCATTGAGCGGATCTGAGCCCATGCGCGTAGCAGTCACCGGCGCGGCCGGATTCGTCGGCGGGAACCTCCTGCACCAGCTCGTCGAGCAGGGGCACGAGGTGGTCGCGATCGACCGCACCTCGTCCCCGCACGCCCCCGAGGGGGTGCGGTGGGTTCGGGCCAGCGTGCTCGAGCCGACCGAGATGCGGGCGGCGCTCGAGGGCGTGGAAGTGGTCTACCACCTGGTCGCGATGATCACGCTGCGGATGCAGGACGAGGCCGCGTGGCGACTCAACACCGAGGGCGTGCGCGTGGTGGCGCGCGCGGCACTGGACGCCGGCGCCCGGAAGATGGTGCACCTCAGCTCGATCCACGCCTTCGATCAGGACCTGGTCGACGTGATCGACGAGAGCGCCCCGCGGTCCGAGCGGCCCGAGATCCCCGTCTACGACCGGTCCAAGTGGGCGGGCGAGCAGGAACTCCGCACGGTCATCGACGACGGCCTGGACGCCACCATCTGCAACCCCACCGGCGTGTGGGGTCCGGCCGATCACGGTGCGGCTCTCTCGCGGCTGAACCGGCTGGCGTGCACCGCGGCCCGCGGCCGGATGCCTGCGTTCGTCTCGAAGGCGGGTTTCGACCTGGTGGACGTGCGGGACGTCGCGACCGGCGTGATGCTCGCAGCCGAGAAGGGCCGCACCGGCGAGAACTACCTCCTCGGCGGCGAATTCGCACCGATCGTGGACGCGATGCGGCTCGCGGCGCAGGCGGTCGGCCGATCCGGTCCGCGGGTGGTGGTGCCGATCGGCGCACTCGCCGCGATCATGCCGGTGCTCGAACCCATCGGCGCCCGACTGGGCTCGGACGTGCTCTCCAAGGCCGCCCTCGGCCCGCTCTTCGCCTCGCCGCTCGTGGACATCTCCAAGGCGCGCAACGAGCTCGGCTACTCGCCGCGGCCGATGGCGACGACCGCGGAGGACCTCGTGCGGTTCTTCCAGGACTCGGGCCGGCTGTAGACCGGACGGCCCCACCGACTCGGCACCTCCCCTCGCCGAGACGCGGCCGGCCGCGCGGAGATCTCCTCCCGCGCGGCCGGCATCGTCGTCCCGAGGGTCAGGCGCCGTACACGGGCTCCGGCGTCCGAGCCTCACCGAGGAGGCCCCGCACCACCTCTCCCAACTCCGAGGGGGCCCAGCGGGCCCCCTTGTCGCGCTGCGGGCCGTGGCGCCAGCCCTGCGCCACCGAGACCTTGCCGCCCTCGACCTCGAAGACGCGGCCGGTGACATCGGCGGACTCGGTGCTGCCCAGCCACACCACGAGCGGCGAGATGTTCTCCGGCGCCATCGCATCGAAGCCGCCCTCGGGCGCGGCCATGTCGTCGGCGAAGGTCACCTCCGTCATGCGGGTCCGGGCCGCCGGGGCGATCGCGTTCACGGTGATCCCGTACCGGCCCATCTCAGCGGCGGCCTGGATCGTCATCTCGGCGATGCCCGCCTTCGCGGCGGCGTAGTTGCCCTGACCGACACTGCCCAGCAGTCCTGCACCGGAACTGGTGTTGATCACCCGGGCATCGGGCCGCCGTCCCGCCTTGGACTCGTCGCGCCAGTACGCGGCCGCGTGGCGCAGCATCGCGAAGTGCCCCTTGAGGTGCACCCGAGTGACCGCGTCCCACTCCGCCTCGGACATGTTCACCAGCATCCGGTCGCGGAGGAAGCCCGCGTTGTTGACCAGCACGTCCAGGCGGCCGAACTCGTCGATCGCGCTGCGCACCAGCGCCTGTGCGCCGTCCCAGTCCGCGACGTCGGAGGCGTTCGCGATCGCGCGACCACCGGCGGCGCGGATCTCGTCCACGACCTGCTGCGCCGGGCCCGACGAGGCGTCCGCACCGTCGAGCCCCACGCCGTAGTCGTTGACCACGACGGCCGCGCCCTCCGCGGCGTACGCGAGCGCGTGAGCGCGGCCGATGCCGCGCCCCGCTCCGGTGACGATGACGACGCGACCGTCGACGATTCCTGTCATTGTTCTTCTCCTCGTTGGTGGTTCGGGTCTACCGGGCGTCGCGATCGGCGTTCGCCGCGGCCAGGAAGGCGGGGCGCTCGCCGCCGCCGTGGACCAGTAGGGTCGCGCCCGTGACGTAGGACGACAGCGGCGAGGCGAGGAAGGCGGCGCACGCCCCCACCTCCTCGGGATCGGCCAGGCGGCCGAGGGGCACGGTCGCGCCGATCGCCGCGATCCCGGCGTCGTCGCCGTAGTGCTGCTCCGCCGCTTCGGTGCGCACCATGCCCACGTCGAGCGCGTTCACCCGCACCGCGGGCGCCCACTCCACCGCGAGACTCCCGGTGAGGGAGTCCAACCCGGCCTTCGCGGCCCCGTAGGCGGCGGTGCCCGGCGACGGACGCGTGGCGCTGACGCTCGAGACGTTGACGATCGACCCGCCCCCCGCCTCCTGCATCACGGCGTTCGCGTGCTGCGCGACCAGGAGCGGCGCCAGCAGATTGAGCCCGACGACCTTCTCGTGGAACCGGGGCGAGGCCGTGGCCGCATCAGAGAAGGGCGCGCCGCCGGCGTTGTTCACCAGCACGTCGAGCCGGCCGTGCCGCGCGACGACGCCGGCGATCAACGCCTCGACCTGCTCCGGTTCGCGGACGTCGGCGGCGACGAACTCGGCGACGGCACCGTCGGCCTCCACCGGGCTCTCGGGTTCCCGACGGGCGCACACCACCACGACGGCGCCGTGCCGGAGGAAGACGCGGGCGATCCCCGCGCCGATCCCCCGGACGCCGCCGGTGACCAGCACCACCGCGCCGTCGAGTCCGAGATCGCTCCTCGCAGGTGCGTTCGCCACAAGATTCACCACTTCCCATTCCGGCCGACCGGGCTTCGGTGGTAGCGTACCAAGCAATTGCTAGGTTTAGATCACGTTCTACCTGTCTACCTCGAAGGAGTCGGTGTGCCTTCACCGATCACGACCACCGTCGACAAGCCCGGGATCCACACGATCACCGTCGACGCGCCGCCCGTCAACGCCCTCACCGTGCAGGGCTGGTTCGACCTCGCGAACGCCATCACCGAGGCGGGACGCGACCCGTCGTGCCACGTCGTCGTCGTGCGCGCAGCGGGACGCGGCTTCAACGCCGGCGTCGACATCAAGGAGATCGACGCGGCGCAGGCGGCCGGCGACGGCTACGGCGCCCTCATCGGCGCGAACCAGGGCTGCGCCGCTGCCTTCTCCGCCGTCTACGACTGCGCGGTGCCCGTGATCGTCGCCGTGAACGGCTTCTGCCTCGGCGGGGGAATCGGCCTCGTCGGCAACGCGGACGTCGTCGTCGCCTCCGATGACGCCACCTTCGGTCTCCCCGAGGTGGACCGCGGTGCGCTCGGCGCCGCCACCCACCTCGCCCGGCTCGTGCCCCAGCACCTCATGCGGACGCTGTACTTCACCGCCGGCACCGTCACCGCCCAACAGCTGCACCACTTCGGATCGGTGTACCGCGTCGTGCCGCGCGCCGAGCTCGACGACGCCGCGCAAGAGGTGGCGCACGCCATCGCGGCGAAGGACACCCGCGTGATCCGCAAGGCCAAGGAGGCGATCAACGGGATCGACCCGGTGAACGTCCACACCAGTTACCGATTCGAGCAGGGCTTCACGTTCGAACTCAACCTCGCCGGCTACTCGGACGAGCACCGGCGGGAGTTCGTCGCCAGCGGGCGCACCGTCGGCCAGGCGTCCAGCGCCGGCAGCGGAGCGAGCGAGCGGCCCGTTTCCGACGACGCAGCACAGGAGAACGCATGAGCGACAAGACCATGACCGCCGAGCAGGTGGTCGCCCAACTCGAGGACGGCATGACGCTGGGCATCGGAGGGTGGGGCTCGCGGCGCAAGCCGATGGCCCTGGTGCGGGCGATCCTGCGTTCGGACCTCACGGACCTCACCGTGGTGTCCTACGGCGGTCCCGACGTGGGCCTGCTCGCCGCCGCGGGGAAGATCCGGAAGCTCGTCTTCGGCTTCGTCACCCTCGACACCGTGCCCATCGACCCGAACTTCGCGCGCGCCCGCCAGTCCGGCGCGATCGAGGTCGCCGAGTGGGACGAGGGCATGTTCGCCGCGGGCCTCAAGGCCGCGGTACAGCGCCTGCCGTTCCTGCCGATCCGCGCGGGCCTCGGCTCGTCGGTGATGGACGTCAACCCGGACCTGCGCACGATCGTCTCGCCCTACGCCGACGGCGAGGAGTTGGTCGCGGTGCCGGCCCTGCGGCTCGACGCCGCGCTGGTGCACATGAACCGCGCCGACGCGCGCGGCAACGCTCAGTACCTCGGGCCCGACCCCTACTTCGACGACGACTTCGCCCTCGCCGCCGACCGCTGCTACGTCTCGTGCGAGCGGATCGTGCCGACCGAGGAGCTGGTGGCCGGCGGCCCCGTCCAGTCGCTGCTCATCAACCGCAGCGCCGTCGCCGGCGTGGTGGAGACGCCGAACGGCGCGCACTTCACCACCGCCGTGCCCGATTACGGGCGCGACGAGAAGTTCCAGCGGCACTACGCCGCGAGCGCCAAGGATCCCGCCGCCTGGGCCGCGTTCGAGCAGCGCTTCCTCAGCGGCGACGAAGCGCACTACCAGGCTGAAGTGGCCGCGTGGGCGGCGGAGGAGACGACGAAATGACCGACATCACCCGCGCCGAAGTCTGCGTGGCCGCGATCGCCGACCTGTTCCGGGACGACGGCGAGATCACCGCCAGCCCGATGGGCCTGATCCCATCGCTGGGCGGGCGGCTCGCCCGGCTCACGTTCGCCCCCGACCTGCTGCTCTCGGACGGCGAGGCCTACCTCATCGCCGACGCGGCGAACCCGTCCGCGGGCATCGAGGGCTGGCAGCCCTTCAAGAAGGTGCTCGACGTAGTGGTCCCGCACGGCAAGCGCCACGTCATCATGGGCGCCAGCCAGATCGACCGGCACGGCAACCAGAACATCTCCGCCATCGGTGAGCACCGCGCACCGTCGCGCCAGCTGCTGGGCGTGCGCGGCGGGCCCGGCAACACCGTGAACAACCGCACCTCGTACTGGATCCCGAAGCACTCGACGCGCGTCTTCGTGGAGTCCGTCGACGTCGTCAGCGGCGTGGGCTACGACCGCGCGCGTGCCGCGGGGCCGTCCGCCTCCCGGTTCCACGACATCCACCGCGTGGTCACCGATCTCGCCGTTCTCGGCTTCGGCGACGACGGCGCGATGACCCTGCTGTCGGTGCATCCGGGTGTCACCGAGGCGCAGGTGCGGGAGGCCACCGGCTTCGCGCTGGCCGGCTCCGGAGTACCGGAGACCCGCACGCCCACCGGCGAGGAGCTCGACCTGATTCGCACCGTCGTGGATCCGAAGAACCTGCGCAGCAAGGAGGTTCCGGCGTGACGCTGCGGACCCGTTTCACCGAGCTGGTCGGCGTCGAGCACCCGGTCGTGCAGACCGGCATGGGGTGGGTCTCCGGCGCGCACCTGACCGCGGCCACTGCGAACGCGGGCGGGCTGGGGATCCTGGCGTCCGCGACCATGACCTACCCCGAGCTCGAGGCGGCGATCACCAAGACCAAGGAGCGCACCGACAAGCCCTTCGGCGTCAACCTCCGGGCCGACGCGGAGGACGCGCCGCAACGCGTGGACCTCCTGATCCGCGAGGGCGTCAAGGTGGCCTCGTTCGCGCTCGCCCCGAAGCCGGACATGATCGCGAAGCTCAAGGACGCCGGGATCGTGGTGATCCCGTCGGTCGGCGCGGCACGGCACGCGGAGAAGGTCGCCTCGTGGGGCGCCGACGCGGTGATCGTGCAGGGCGGCGAGGGCGGCGGCCACACCGGCGGCGTCGCCACCACGCTGCTGCTGCCCTCGGTGCTCGACGCGGTGGACATCCCGGTCGTCGCCGCCGGCGGCTTCTTCGACGGCCGCGGCCTCGCCGCCGCGCTCGCCTACGGCGCCTCGGGAGTCGCCATGGGCACCCGCTTCCTGCTCACCCGCGACAGTCGGGTCCCCGAGTCCGTGAAGGCCGAGTACCTGCAGCGCGGCCTCGGCGACACGGTGGTCACCACCAAGGTCGACGGCATGCCGCACCGGGTCCTACGCACCGCGCTGGTGGACGCGCTCGAGCGCTCGCACGGCGTCGCGACCCTCGTGCACGCGGCGGTGAACACCGTGCGCTTCCAGGCGTTGACGGGGGTCTCCTGGAAGGGCCTCGTCGGCGAGGGGCTGGCCATGAAGAAGGGCGGCGATCGCACGTGGAGCCAGCTGATGATGTCGGCGAACACTCCGATGCTGCTGCGCGCGGGCCTCGTCGAGGGCAACACCGAGGCGGGCGTCCTGGCGTCGGGCCAGGTGGCCGGCATCATCGACGATCTTCCGACGGTCGCCGAGCTCATCGAACGGATCGTCACCGACGCCGAGTCCCGACTCGACGAGCTCGCGCGACTGCGCGCATGATCCGCCCGGTCGCGGAGCACGCGGCCCGGGACGGGCGGGCCGGCGGCGGATTCTGCGGAGGATCCCGCCGCCGGCCCGGTCTCGACCTCAGGCGAAGCGCATGACCTCGCTGTAGACGGTCTTGGAGTCGTCGAAGGTGCGCGACGAGACCGTCAGGGTCGCGTAGGCGACGGCGTCGACACTGCCGATGCAGCCCTCGATGCTCACCCGCTTCTCGCCGAACCGCACGCCGAAGGTCTCGCCCGCCTTCGGCTTCGCGATCTCCTTGGTGCCCACCGGCAGATAGACGATGGCGCCCGGTGCCGTCTTGATGACCTGGTTCTGCGTCAGCCCCAGCGACCCGCCGACCCCGACGAGAGCCGCGCCGGCGGCCGGGATGCTGCCCGCGAGCGCACCGGCGGCGCCGATGGTCTGGTTGCTCCCGATCCAGGACTCGAAGCCGCCATCCTTGACGCCGCAGGCGACGACGTAGCCGACCTCGACCGAGGCCGCGTCGGCACCGCCGCCGCTCGCCAGGATCGTCGACTCCGCCTTACCGTCGACGTAGGCGAGCCGGGACTTGTTGTCCCCCGCGAGCGGAGGGAACAACTTGGCCTTGAGATCCTTCAGGGCGATCTTCGCCCGGAGCCCCTCCGGCGAGCTCAGATTCTGCGTCGCGCCCTTCACCGGCCCGGACGGGTTCTGCGGGGTGATCTGCGCGGAGGCCTGACCGGCGACGGCCGCCGACATCATCGCGGTCACCATGACCGCGCCCGTTGCAACGACGCTGATACGTCTCACTGTTCGACTCCTTCGTCTCCAACTCGATCGAGCTGCACCACGGAAGCACGCCGGCGCGATATTCACCAACACGAATCATCACTCCCGGGCGGCTTGCGACAGAAGACCGCCCCTCGCGGCTTTTCCGCGACAATCTTCACGCTCCTGCAACGGTCGCGACGATGTGGACACACACCGTCATGCACTGCACTGTTAGGCCGCAAATGTGAGAACATCCACTCACATGATGCAGAGGTGTGCTGCTTCAGATCCGCCCGCCGGCGGCGCGATCGATAGGCCTGCGCCGACCTTGCATCGCACACCGTCAATAGAACATGGGTATAGTTACTTTGCTATCTCGCACTATCGGAGGAGGTATCCGGTGCAGATCATGTTGCTCACACCGGTGCCCGGAGACCGGGCTCACCGGAGCGGCGACGCCCTCCGGATGCTCGGGCACGAGGTCACCGAATCGACTCTGACCTCGCCGCTGCCGTCACCGGAGCTCACGGCCGCGGACGCCGTCATCGTCGCCTCGGACGGGGCGGTGGGTACCGACGCGTGCCGCGAGATCCGCCGCGCGACGGGGGCGCCCCTGCTGGTCCTTGCCTCGCGGCACGACGAGGTGGACACCATCAGCGACCTCGCCGTCGGCGCGGACGACGTCGTCGCACCACCCGTCTCGGCGCGCGAGATCGACGCCCGGCTCCGCGCGATCCTGCGCAGGTCGCGGAACTCCGGCACCAACTGCTCACTGAGTTGCAGCACGCACGAGGCACAGGCCTCCGAGATCGTCGTCGAACCGAGTGGGCTGCGGATCGACCCGCACCGGCAGACCGTCACCCGGGACGGGCAGCCGATCCGCCTCACCGCCACCGAGTTCCGGCTGCTGATCGCCTTGGCCGAGCGCCGGGGCGTGCCGCAATCGCGCGAATCGCTGCTGAGCACCGCCTGGGGGCACGGCTTCCACGGCAAGTCGCGGATCGTGGACAACGCCGTCCAGCGGCTACGGGGGAAGATCGACACCCCGTCGTGGCGGCATGTGCACAGCGTGCGCGGGTTCGGCTACGTTCTCCGCTAGATCCGCTCGATGATGGTGACGTTGGCGGTGCCACCGCCCTCGCACATCGTCTGCAGTCCGTACCGGCCCCCGCGGCGTTCGAGTTCGTGCAGCAGGGTGGTCATGAGCTTGGCCCCGGTGGCGCCGAGCGGGTGCCCCAGAGCGATCCCGCCGCCGTTCACATTGACCTTCTCGTGCGGGATGCCCAGTTCATCCATCCATGCCAGCGGCACGGAGGCGAAGGCCTCGTTGCACTCGAAGAGGTCGATGTCGCCCACGGCGAGCCCCGTCTTCTGCAGCGCGTACTGCGTGGCGGGGATCGGGCCGGTGAGCATCCACACCGGGTCGGCGGCGCGCACCGAGATGTGGTGGATCCGCGCCCGGGGCCGCAGCCCGTGGCGCTCGACGAAGTCTGCGGAGCCCACCATGACGGCGGCCGCCCCGTCGGCGATCTGACTGGCGACGGCGGCGGTGATCGCGGAGCCCTCGGCGAGCGGGGCGAGACCGGCCATCTTCTCGAGGCTCGTTCCCCGGCGGGGCGTCTCGTCGACGGCGAAGCCCTCCACCGGCGCGATCTCGGCCTCGAACCGGCCGGCATCGATGGCCGCGATCGCCCGCTCGTGGCTGGCCAGCGCGAACTCCTCCATGCGGGCGCGTGAGACGCCCCACTTGGTGGCGATCATGTCGGCGCTGGCGAACTGCGAGACCTCGACGTCGCCGTAGCGCTCCCGCCAGCCGACCGAGCCGGAGAAAGGGTCGTCGAAGCCGTACTCGCGGCCGGCGAGCATCGCGGCACTGATCGGGATCGCGCTCATGTTCTGCACGCCGGCCGCGACGACCGCGTCCGCGGTGCCGGAGAGCACGGCTTGCGCGGCGAAGTGGACCGACTGCTGGCTGGACCCGCACTGTCGGTCGACGGTCACGCCCGGAACCTGCTCGGGAAGGCCGGCGGCGAGCCAGGAGGTCCGGGCGATGTTGCCCGACTGCGGGCCGATGGTGTCGCAGCAGCCCATGATCACGTCGTCGACCAGCTCCGGATCGACGCCGGAGCGCAGCACCGAGGCCCGCAGGACGTGCGCACCGAGATCGGCGGAGTGCACCGCCGCGAGGGATCCGCCGCGCTTGCCGGTGGGCGTGCGCACCGCGTCGAGGATGTAGGCGCCGGGGGCGAGATCGGTCATGACTGCTCCTTGTCGGGCTGGGCGATCCCGTGTTCGAGGATCGTGAGGTACTGCTCCGCCACCGTCTCGACGGGCAACTGCCCGCCCGGTCGGTACCAGCGGACCGCGACCCAGACGGTGTCGCGGAGGAAGCGGTAGGTGACGTCGACGTCGAGATCCGCTCGGAAGTCGCCGGATTCGATGCCGCGGGTGATGATGCCGCGCCACATGGAGCGGAACTCCTGCAGGAAGTCGGCGATGTAGGCGAAGCGCTCCTGCTGCGCGAGCCCGCGGGCTTCCGCCTGGTAGATCGCGACGGCGTCGGGGCGCGCGTCGATCGCGGCGAAGGAGGCGATGACGCAGCCGCGCAGCTGTTCCCGCGGCGCGTCGGCGGCGGCGAGGACGGCGCGGTACTCACCGAAGAGCCGGTCGAGGAAGTCCCGCAGGACCTCGTCGAGCATCGTCTCCTTGGAGTCGAAGTGGTGGTAGAGGCTGCCCGAGAGGATGCCCGCCGCGTCGGCGATGTCGCGCACCGTCGTCGCGCGGTAGCCGTTCTCCGCGAACAGCTTCGCGCTCAGGGCGAGGACCTCCGCGCGCCGCGCGGAGGGGTCCGGCTTAGGCATGCCGGCTGCTCATGGAGACCACCTCGAGGGGCATGGAGCGAGGGCACTGACTACGCATGCTGACTGCTCACCGAAACCACCTCGCCGGTCATGTAGGAACTGTAGTCGGAGGCCAGGAACACGATCACGTTCGCGACCTCCCAGGGCTCGGCGGCGCGACCGAAGACCTCGCGGCGCGAGAGTTCATCGAGCAGTTCGTCGGAGGTGACCTTCGCGAGGAAGGCGTGCATGGCGATGCTCGGCGAGACGGCGTTGATCCGTACGCCGTGCGGCGCGGCGTCGACGGCCGAGCACCGGGTGAGCGCCATGACGCCCGCCTTCGCGGCGGCGTAGTGCGCCTGCTCGGCCTGGGCGCGCCAGCCGATCACCGAGGCGTTGTTGACGATGACGCCGCCCCCGCCCTGCGCGATGAAGCGATTGATCGCGGCTCGGGTGGCGCGAAAGGTGCCCGTGAGCGTCACGTCCAGCACGCGGGACCACTGCTCGTCGGTCATGTCCTGCACGGCGACGCTGCCGCCGAGGCCGGCGTTGTTGACCAGCACATCGATCCGGCCGTACCGCTCGGCGGCACCCTCGAGCAACGCCTGCACCTGTTCCTCGACGGTCACGTCGCAGGTGATCGCGTGCACGCGGTCGCCGAACTCCTCGGCGAGTTCGTCGCGCTTCTCCCCCAGGCGGCGCTCGTGCCAGTCCGAGATGACGACGCGGGCGCCCTCCTCGAGGCAGCGCCGCGCGGTGGCGGAGCCGATGCCGGTGCCGGCGGCCGCGGTGACGACGACGACCTTGTCCTCGACGAGGTTGCGTCCCTGGGGGTACGGGGGTGCGGGGATGGCGCTCACGGGCGGGCCTCTCTCGGCAGGCCGAGCACGCGCTCGGCGAGGATGTTGCGCTGGATCTCGTTGGAGCCGCCGTAGATCGTGTCGGCCCGGGTGAACAGGTACAGGCGCTGCCAGTCGTCGAGCTCGGGGTCCGCGAGCAGCCCGGCGGCGCCGCGCACCGTCATCGCGATCTCGCCGAGCCGGCGGTGCCAGTTGGCCCACAGCAGCTTCGCAACCTCCGCGGTGCCCGTCTCGGCGGAGCCGAGGGTCCGGAGGGCGTGCGCGCGCATGACGTCGAGCTCGGTCCACGCGCGGCGCAGGGCGTCAGCGACCTCGGGGCGGTCGGCGGCGCCGCTGTCGAGGGCGAGGTCGGTCAGGGCCTGCAGTTCGCGGCGGAACCCGAGCTGTTGCCCCAGGGTCGCGACGCCGCGCTCGAAGGCGAGCGTCCCCATGGCGACGCGCCAGCCCTCGCCGGGCGCGCCGACCACGTTCGCGGCGGCGGTGCGGGCACCGTCGAAGAAGACCTCGTTGAACTCCGAGGTGCCGGTGAGCTGGACGATCGGCCGGACCTCGACGCCCGGCTGGTCCATGGGGACGAGTAGGTACGAGAGCCCCTTGTGCCGTGCGGAGCCGGGGTCGGTGCGGGCGACCACGAAGCACCAGTCGGCGACGTGTGCGAGCGAGGTCCAGACCTTCTGGCCGGAGATCACCCACTCGTCGCCCTCCAGGCGCGCGGTGGTGCTGACTCCTCCCAGGTCGGAGCCGGCACCGGGCTCGGAGTAGCCCTGGCACCAGAGCTCGCGGACGTCACGGATGGCGGGCAGGAAGCGGGCTTTCTGCTCGTCGGTGCCGAACGCGATGAGGGTGGGGCCGAGAAGTTCCTGGCCGAGGTGGGACACCTTGGCGGGCGCGCCGGCGCGGGCGTACTCCTCGTGATAGATCACCTGCTGCGCGATGCTCGCTCCGCCGCCGCCGTACTCGGCCGGCCAACCGATGCAATTGAGCCCCGCGGCGGCGAGGTGCCGCTCCCAGGCGACCCGCTCGTCGAAGAACTCGTGCTCCCGTCCGGGCCCGCCCGCGCCTCGGAGCCCGGCGAACTCGCCGGACAGGTTGATCGCGAGCCAGTCGCGGATCCGCGCCCGGAACTCCGCGTCCGACTCGCCGCTCACCGTGGCCACGGCACTCCCTTCGCCACTCACCAAGCAAGTGCTTGGTGGAATCAGGTTACACAGACTCGACTCGCACTGTAACGTGTTCTACCAAGCACTTGCTAGGCAGAAGGGTTTGCGCATGTCACGCACCATCGCAGCGGCTCTGCGCGACGCCGCGGATCGATTCGGTGAGCACACCGCCGTGGTCGACGGCGACCTGCGGATCAGCTACACCGATCTGCACAGCCGCGCCCGCGACGTCGCCCGGGCGCTGCTCGCCGAAGGGATTCGACGAGGCGACCGGGTCGCGGTCTGCGCGCCGAACGGGCACGAGTGGATCGAGGCCGCCCTCGGCGCCGCCTACATCGGCGCCGTCCTGGTCCCCGTGAACACGCGGTACACCGGTCCGGAGATCGTCGACCTGCTCGCGCGCACCCGCTCCCGGGCCTTCGTGGTCGCCGGCCCGTTCCTCGGCGTCGACCGGCTCGACCTCGTCGTCGAGACGGCCGGCGGGCTGCCGGGCGACATCGTCGCGGTCCTGCGGCTCCCCGAGTGGGACGGGGTACCCGCCCGGGGCGCGGGGATCACCGATGCCGAGCTCGACGGTGCGGCCGCCGCGGTGACGCCCGACGATCCGTCGGACATCTTCTTCACCTCGGGCACGTCCGGCCGCAGCAAGGGGGCCATGAGCACCCACGCCCAGACCCTGGCGAACGCCGCGAACTGGGCCGAGGTGGTGGGGGTCACGGACGCGGACCGCTACCTGATCCTGAGCCCCTTCTTCCACATCTTCGGCTTCAAGGCCGGGATCCTGGCCGCGCTGCAGAGCGGCGCCGCGATCTACCCGGCGCAGACTTTCGACGTGGCGCAGGCCTTCGACCTCATTCAGCGGGAACGGATTTCGGTCCTGCCCGGCGTGCCCACCGTGCACCGGATGCTGCTCGACCACCCGGACCGCGGGAAGTACGACCTGTCGAGCCTGCGCGCCGCGACCACCGGCGCCGCCACGATCCCCGTCGTCCTGATCGAGCGGATGCGCGCGGAACTGTACGAGCGCGTGCTCACCGCCTACGGCCTCTCCGAGGCGCCCGTCGTCACGATGTGCCGGGCCGACGACGACCCGGAGGTGATCGCCACGACCTCCGGCCGGGCCGTGCGCGACATGGAGGTGCGGATCGCGGACGACGGCGAGATCCTGGTGCGCGGGCCCAACGTGATCGCCGAGTACTTCGAGGATCCCGAGGCGACCGCCAAGGCCTTCGACGCCGACGGCTGGTTCCACACCGGCGACGCCGGATCGATGGACGAGGCCGGCAACCTGCGGATCACCGACCGCATCAAGGACATGTTCACCAACGGCGGCTTCAACGTGTACCCCGCCGAGATCGAGCAGGTGATCGCCCGGATCCCGGGCGTCGCGGAGAGCGCCGTGGTCGGCGTCCCCGAGCCGCGCCTCGGCGAGGTCGGCAAGGCCTTCGTCGTGCTCGCCGAGGATCGCGAATTGACCGAGGACGCCGTGATCGAGCACTGCCGGGAGTTCCTGGCCAACTTCAAAGTCCCCCGCAGCGTGGAGTTCGTCAGCGAGCTACCGCGCAACGCGACCGGAAAGGTGCTCAAGCGCGTCCTGCGCGGCGAGCCCGACCCTGCAGCAGGAGAGAAGCGATGACCGACAGCACGCCCGCCCCCGATGCGACCTCCGACGCGGAGGTGGTGACCTACGAGGTGCGCGGCCCCGTCGCGGTGGTCACCATGAACCGGCCCGAGTACCGCAACGCCCAGAACTCGGCCATGACCTACGCGCTCGACGCAGCCTTCGTCCGCGCGGTGGAGGATCCGGCGGTGAAGGTGATCGTGCTGGCGGGCAACGGGAAGCACTTCTCCGCCGGCCACGACATCGGCACGCCGGGCCGCGACGTGGATCAGCACTTCGAGAACAAGGCCGTCCTGTGGTGGGACCACGTGGGCCGCGACGGCGGCGACCAGCGCTTCGCGCGTGAGTCCGAGGTGTACCTCGGCATGTGCCGGCGGTGGCGGGAGATCCCGAAGCCGGTGATCGCCTCGGTGCAGGGCGCCTGCATCGCCGGTGCACTGATGCTGGCATGGAGCTGCGATCTCATCGTCGCGTCCGACGACGCGTTCTTCTCGGACCCGGTGGTGCGCATGGGCATCCCCGGCGTCGAGTACTTCGCGCACCCGTGGGTCATGGGTCCGCGCGCGGCCAAGGAGTTCCTGTTCACGGGCGACCGCTTCTCGGCGCAACAGGCCAGGGAGTGGGGCATGGTCAATCGCGTCGTGCCCCGCGGGGAGCTCGAGGAGGAGACTCTCGCCCTCGCCGAGCGCATCGCCGACATGCCGAGTTTCGGTCTGGCGCTGACGAAGAAGGCCGTCAACCAGTGCGAGGACCTCATGGGCATGCGCGCGGGCATGGACTCGGTGTTCGGCCTGCACCACTTCGCGCACGCCCACAACGCCGAGGTCTCGGGCGGCGACTCCCTCGGCGGCCAGAGCGCCAAGTCGATGGCGTCCGGAGCGCGCAGCGCGACCGACGACGGCGCCGCACGGAAGGCGGAGTAGGCCGGTGGATCTCGAGTTCGACGATGCGACCGTCGCGTTCCGCGACGAGGTGCGCGCCTGGCTGGCCGCGAACGCACCCACCGACCCGCTCCCCTCGTTCGACACCGCCGCGGGCTTCGCCGCGCACCGCGCATGGGAGGCGAAGCTCGCGGACGCCGGGTTGGCCGCGGTCTCCTGGCCGGCCGAGTTCGGCGGCCGCGACGCCACGCTGCTGCAGTGGGTGGTCTTCGAGGAGGAGTACTACGCCGCCGGCGCCCCGCTGCGCGTGAACCAGAACGGCCTGTTCATGTTGGCGCCCACGCTGTTCAGCCACGGCACCGACGAGCAGCGCGCGCGGATCCTGCCGGCGATGGCCCGCTCGGAGCGGGTGTGGGCCCAGGCGTGGTCCGAGCCCGAGGCGGGCAGCGACATCGCCTCGCTCCGCTCGACCGCGACCCGCGTCGACGGCGGTTGGACGCTCTCCGGCCAGAAGACCTGGAGCTCCCGCGCCGCGTTCGCCGACGGCGCCTTCGGCCTGTTCCGCAGCGAGCCCGGTTCCGAGCGGCACAAGGGCCTGACGTACCTCATGTTCGACCTGCGCGCGCCCGGCGTCACGGTGCGCCCGATCCCCCAGCTCGACGGCGAGCCCGGTTTCGCGGAGATCTTCCTCGACAAGGTCTTCGTGCCCGACGCCGACGTGATCGGCGAGCCCGGCCAGGGCTGGCGCGTCGCCATGACGACGGCGAACAACGAGCGCGGGCTCTCGCTGCGCAGCCCCGGACGATTCCTCTCGGCCGCCGATTCCCTCGTCGATCTGTGGGAGCGAGCGGACGGTGACACCGCCAGTGCCGCGGCGCAGCGCGTCGCCGACGCCTGGATCGGCGCCCGCGCCTACCAGCTGTACACCTTCGGCACGGTCACCCGCCTGCAGGACGGCGGCGAGCTCGGCCCCGAATCCAGTGTGAACAAGCTGTTCTGGAGCCATCTCGACGTCGAGCTGCACGAGACCGCACTCGATCTGCTCGGCCCGCGGGCCGAGCTCACGGGCGACGCCGCGCCCGATGCGGGTCGCTGGCCGGCCGGATACCTGTTCTCGCTGGCCGGCCCCATCTACGGCGGCACCGACCAGATCCAGCGCAACACCATCGCCGAGCGTCTCCTCGGCCTACCCCGGGGAGCCCGATGAGATTCGCACCGTCGCAGGAGAACGAGGCCTTCGCGGAGTCGCTCGACGACCTGCTCTCAGGCGCCGGCGTCGTGGCCGCGGCCCGGGCCTGGGCCGATGGCGACAGCGGCCCCGGCCGGAAGGTCTGGGCCGCGCTCGCCGATCTCGGCGTCACCGGCCTCGCGATCGCGGAGGAGCACGGCGGCGTCGGCGGCGACGCCGTGGACCTCGCCGTCGCCTTCCAGGCCCTGGGCTACCACGGCGTGCCCGGGCCGGTCGTGGAGTCGATCGCGGTCCTGCCCACGCTGCTCACGGACCCGGCACAGCTCGAGGCCCTGGCGGGCGGGGCGATCGGCACCGTCGCACTGGCACCCCGCACCCCCTTCCTGCTCGACGCCGACGTCGCGGACCTGCGCTTCGTCGTGGGGCCCGACGGCACCGTCACTGAGGTGGAGGCCCCGTCGACCGACCCGCTCGGCTCGGTCGACCGGACCCGGCGCCTCTTCGCCACGGAATCGAACACCGTTCCGGTCCGAGAACCCGCAGGTGGCGGCGACCGAAACGGTGTTCAACCGGCGGAGGTGGTGGGGGCCTTCGCCGTCGCCGCGCAGGTGCTCGGTGCCGGACGGCGCCTGTTGGACGACACCGTCGAGTACGCCAAGGCGCGGTCCCAGTACGGGAAGGCGATCGGCGAGTACCAGGCGATCAAGCATCTGCTCGCCGACGTCGCCACCCGGTTGGAGCTCGCCGCGCCGCTGCTGAGCGGGGCCGCGGTGGCAGTGTCGGGCAGCGACTCCCGCGGTGTGGACCTGGACCCCGTCCGCGACGTCGCGGCCGCTCGCGTCGCCGCCGCGGACGCCGCCTACCTGGCGGCGCGCACCGCGCTGCAGGTGCACGGGGCGATCGGCTACACCGCGGAGTACGACCTGGGGCTGTGGATCACCAAGGTCCGGGCGCTCCAGTCGGCGTGGGGAACTCAGGCCGAGCACCGTGCGACGGTGCTCGACGCGGTCCGGAAGGCGGCGCGATGAGCTCGGAGCTGGACGATCTGGCGGCCGCGGTCCGCAGCGTCATCGACCGCCGCTGGTCGCCGGCCGCTCTCCGCGCGGCGATCGACACGCCCGAGGGCTACGACCGGGGCCTGTGGTCGGTGCTGTGCGAGCAGGTCGGGGTGGCGGCGCTCGCCGTCCCCGAGGAGCACGACGGCGTGGGCGCCGGGGTGCGCGCGCTGCAGGTCGTCGCGGAAGAGCTCGGGCGGCACCTGATCCCGTCGCCCTTCCTCGGCTCCGCGGTGCTCGCGACGATCCTGCTCGCGGAGACCGGCGAGGCGGAGCTGCTGGCCGGCCTCGCGAGCGGCGAGCGGATCGCCGCCGTCGCCTTCGCCGGCGACGACTTCGCCGACCGCCCCGTCACCGTGGTCGACGGGCGGCTCTCCGGCACGGCACGCCTCGTGCTCGACGGCGACCTCGCGGACGACCTGCTCGTGGTGGCCGGGGACGAGCTGTACCTCGTCGACGGCGCCGCCGCGCCCCGTCGTCACACCCCGTCGATGGACCCGACCCGGCGGTTCGCCGAGGTCGACCTCGACGGCGCGCCCGCCCGTCGCGTCGGGGACGGCGCGCGCGCCGCGTTGGACCGCGCACTCGACGTCGCCTGCGCCGCCCTGACGGCCGAACAGGCCGGCGCCGCGGCCCAGGCTCTCGCGACCACCGTCGAATACGCGGGCAACCGCGTGCAGTTCGGTCGGCCCATCGGCTCCTTCCAGGCCCTCAAGCACCGCATGGCCGACATGTTCGCCCTGGTGGAGTCGGCCCGCTCCGCGGCGATAGCGGCGGGCGAGGCGCTCGACCGCGGCGACGCGGGGGCGGCGCTCGCGGTCGCGACGGCGAAGACCTACTGCTCGGAGGCGTTCAGCGCCGTCGCGGCGGAGATGATCCAGCTGCACGGCGGCATCGGCATCACCTGGGAGCACGACGCGCACCTGTACTTCAAGCGCGCGCACTCCTCGTCGCAGCTCTTCGGCGATCCGGCCCACCATCTCGCCCGCCGGGAGCTCTCGCATTCCTGAAACATGTTCTTGCCGAGCGTCGGCGCGACAGGTACTTTCGTAGACGAACTACTTGCGAAAGGACACGCGGATGGCGGGCACCACACGCACGGACGGCGACACCTGGACGATCACGACCAGCGTGGGCTTCACCGCCCTGCTGGTCGCCGCGGCACGGGCCGTGGAGACGGAGCGCGCCGACGCGCTCGCCCACGACCCGTTCGCGCGGGTCTTCCTCGAGGCGGCGGCCGATCATCGTGCCATCGCGCTGGCGGACGCCGGTGACGGTGCCGGCAATCCCATGGCCGCCACGCGCCACCTCGGCGTGCGCACCAGGTTCTTCGACGACTTCGTCCGGGGCGCCGTCGCGGCCGGCGTCCGCCAGGTCGTGATCCTCGCGGCCGGGCTCGACTCCCGCGCCTACCGCCTCGACCTGCCCGCGGGCACCGTCGTGTACGAGCTCGACCAGCCGGAGGTCCTGGCGTTCAAGGAGGAGGCCCTCAGGAGCCGCGGCACGGCCCCGGTGGCCGGGCTCCGGCACGTTCCGGTCGACCTCCGCGACGACTGGCCGGCCGCGTTGCGATCGTCCGGGTTCGACGATGCCGCGCCCACGGCATGGCTCGTGGAGGGCCTGCTCCCCTACCTGCCCGCCGCGGCGCAGGCGCTGCTCTTCGAGCGGGTCGTGGCGCACTCCGCGCGGGGCAGCCGCGTCGCGGTGGAGGGCCAGAACGGCCCGCTCGACCTCGAGGGCTTCCGCGCCGTCACGGAGAAGTACGCGCAGAAGGGGAACCCGCTCGGCGACTTCGACGTGACGTCGTTGTTCGTCGCCGACGAGGACCGGGCGGACCCGGCCGAGTACCTGAGCGCGCACGGGTGGGCCGTGGAGCGGGCCGGGAACCCGGTGGAGCTGGGCCGCAGCTACGGCGTGCAGGACACCGTGCCCGCGGACGCGGAGCTCCTGTCCGACACGATCGGCTACTTCACCGCCGCGCTGCCCGCCGACTGAGTCACCGTGCGGCGGAATGGTACTCCGGGTTGGGCCGCATGTCGATCGCCGAGGCGAGCCGGTTGGTCATGTTGAAGAAGGCCGCGGTGTTGGCGATGTCGTAGACGTCGCGGTCGGTGAACCCGGCGTCGCGGAGCCGCTGCCGATCGGGCTCGTCGACCTTCGACGGTGCCTCCGTGAGCTTCTCCGCGAACTCGAGCATGGCCCGTTGCTTCGCCGGCAGCTGCGCGGCGCGGAAGTTCATCACCAGCATCTCGCCGAGGACCGGGTCGCCGGACAGTTCCCGCACGGCCGCGCCGTGCGCGGTGAGGCAGTAGAAGCACTTGTTCACCGACGACACGACCACGGCGATCATCTCGCGCTCGAGCTTGCTCAGGCCCGAGTCGCCGAGCATGAGGTCGTTGTAGGTATCGCTGAACGCGCGCAGCTTGACCTCGTCGAAGGTCAGCGACTGCAGCACGTTCGGCACCATGCCGAGCTTCTCGCGGCAGATCTCGAAGTACTTCCGCGTCCCCTCGCTCAGCTCGCCCGCGGGCAGGTCCAGCGCGGTGATCCGGTCGGTCATGTCATCTCCTCGTGCGAACGCCAGTACCCTCCCTGATTACCAGGAAGGGCACTGCACCACGGCGGTTCGGTCAGATCCAGTCGTCGCCGACGGGCCAGGTGAGGAACGAGTCGAGGGAGAGCGCGCGCGGGATCGCCTCGCCGGGATCGGTCACCGTCTGCGTGTACCGCCCCTTGTAGAACAGCAGGGGGCGACCCGCGTTCGGCGCGCTGAGCTCGAGCACCCGCCCGATCACGATGTGGTGGTCGCCGCCGTCGTGCACCGTCTCGACGGCGCAGTCGATCCAACTGAGGGCGCCGTCGAGCAGCGGCGAGCCGGTGCGGGAGGGCTTCCACCCGACCGCCCCGAACTTGTCCGGATGCCGCGAGCCGAAGACCGAGCTGACGTCCTGCTGCCCCTCGCCGAGCACGTTGACGGCGAACCGCCCGGTGCGCTCGATGGTGCGCCAGGCGCCCGACGTCTTCATGGGGCAGAACAGGACCAGCGGCGGATCGAGCGACAGCGCCGAGAAGGACTGGCACGCGAAGCCGACCGGGCCCTCCTCGTCGGCGGCCGTGATGACCGTGACGCCGGTGCAGAAGTGGCCCATGGCCGTGCGGTAGTCCAGCGGTTCGATGACGGGTGCGGTCATCACTGCTCCTTGAAGCCGATGGAGAAGTCGTGGCCCCAGAGGCTGACCGCGGTGGATTCCCGGGCGATCCAGTCGTCGTTCTCGACTTCCAGCCCCTCGCAGCCGAACTCGATGTCGAAGCCGCCCGGCGTCTTCATGTAGAAGGAGAGCATCTTGTCGTTGATGTGCCGGCCCAGGGTGGCGGACATCTTGACCTTCTTGCGGTTGGCGCGGTCGAGGCACAGGCCGACGTCGTCGGAGTTCTCGACCTCCACCATGAGGTGGACGATCCCCGTCGGGTTGGGCAGGGGCAGGAAGGCGAGCGCGTGGTGGCGCGGGTTGCAGCCGTAGAAGCGCAGCCACGCCGGATCGCCGTCCGCGGGGCGGCCCACCATCTGCGGGGGCAGGCGCATCGAGTCGCGGAGTCTGAAGCCGAGCACGCCCTGGTAGAACTCCTGTGCCGCAGCGTCGTCCGTGCAGGTGAGCACGACGTGCCCGAGCCCCTGCTCGCCGGTCACGAAGCGGTGCCCGTAGGGGCTGACGAAGCGCCGCCCCAGGTACTGCGCGCCGTGGAAGGCCTCGAGCGTGTTGCCGGCCGGGTCCTGGAACCGGATCAGTCCTTCGACGCGGCGCTCGGCCTTCTCGTCCTTGGCGCCCTCCTCGAAGGGGACGCCCGCGGCCGTGAGGGTGTCGCGCAGCTCCTGCAGCCCGACGGCGTCGGTGACCTCCCAGCCGGAGACCAGGAGCCGGTCCTTCTCGCCGGGCACGATCACCAGGCGGGCCGCGAAATCGTCCATGCGCAGGTAGAGGGAATCGGGGTCGTTGCCCGTGCCCTCCATCATCCCGAGCACCTTCAGCCCGTACTCGCGCCAGGCCGCCATGTCGGTGGCCTCGATGCGCATGTACCCGAGCGCCTTGATCGCCATGTACCTACTTCTCCTTGTCAACCGGCGAGGAAATCGGCCGTGAGACGGTTGAACTCGTCGAACTTCTCCAGCTGCGCCCAGTGGCCGCACTGCCCGAAGACGTGCAGCTGGGCGCGCGGGATCTGCTTGAGCGCGAGCAGCGCACCGTCGAGCGGGTTCACCCGGTCCTCCCGGCCCCAGATCATGAGCACGGGCTGACGCAGCTTGTACGCGTCGCGCCAGAGCATGCCCTTCTCGTAGTCCGCGGAGGCGAAGGACTTGCCCATCGCCTTGAACGCGGCGATCGCCTCGGGATCGAGTGCGAGCTCGAACCGCTCCTCGACGAGTTCGGGCGTGATCATCTTCTGGTCGAAGACCATGATCCGCAGGAAGTCCTCGAGCCGCTCCCTGCTGGGCGCGGCGTAGAACTTCTGCAAGGTGCGCAGGCCCTCCGTGGGGTCGGGCGCGAAGGCGTTCACGCTGAGGCCGCCGGGCCCCATCAGCACCAGGCGGCCCGCCCGCTCCGGGAAGTCGAGGGCGAACCGCACCGAGGTGCCGCCGCCGAGCGAATTGCCCACCAGGTGCACGCGTTCGGTGATGCCGAGCGTGTCGAGGAGTCCGGCGAGCGCCGTCGCGCTGTGCACGAAGTACTGCGGGTGCTCGGTCGGCTTGTCGGACCGGCCGAAGCCCGGCTGGTCGACGGCCAGCACGTGGAAGCGCTGCGCCAGCACCGGGATGTTGCGCCCGAAGTTGCTCCACGACGAGACGCCGGGGCCGCTGCCGTGCAGCAGCACGACGGTACCGTTGGCGCGGTTCTCCTCGCCCGCCTCGTGGTAGTGCAGCGTGAGACCCGCCGCGGTGGTGGCGAACCTCCCCTCCCTGAGGACGTCCACGTCCGTGTCGGGCATGACTAGACCATCCCGTCCATGACGGGCAGACCGAACTCGCCGGTGCCGAACATCTTGTAGGCGCGCTCGGGATCGTTCGCGGCGTGCACGCGACCCGCGTGGGCGTCGCGCCAGAACCGCTGGATCGGCGTGCCCTCGGCCAGCGCACGGCCGCCCGAGTTCTCGAACATCCGGTCCACCGCGAAGATCGCGCGCTCGGTGCCGCGCACCTGGTCACGACGGACCTTGAGGCGCAGGTTGAACGGGATCTTCTCGCCGGCCTTGACCAGCGCGTACTCCTCGTTGATGTTGGAGATCAGCTGGAGCCACGCGGCGTCGATCTCGCTGCCCGCCTCGGCCACGCGGACCATGGCGAACGGGTCCTCCTTCGCGGACTCGCCCGCGTAGGCGGCGCGCACGCGCTTGCGCTGGTGCTCCACGTGGGCGTCGTACGCGCCCTGCGCCATGCCGATGATCGGGGCGGTGATCGTGGACGGATGCACCGAGCCGAAGGGCAGCTTGTAGAGCGGGCTGGTGTTGACCTCCTGGCCCGGTCCCTTGCACTTGCTCACCACCTGGAAGCTGAGCGCGCGGTGCTCGGGGACGAAGACGTCGTCCACCACGATGTCGTTGCTGCCGGTGCCGCGGAGGCCGACGGTGCGCCACACGTCGTTGATGGTGTAGTCGCTGATCGGCACGAGGTAGGTCAGGAAGTCGACCGGCTTGCCGTCCTTGAACGCGGGCCCGCCGAGCAGCGCCCAGGTGCCGTGATCGCAGCCGGAGGAGAAGCTCCACTTGCCGGAGAGGCGGTAGCCGCCCTCGACGATCTCCGACTTGCCCATCGGGGCGTACGACGAGGAGATCAACGTGTCCTGGTCCTCGCCCCACACCTCCTGCTGCGCGCGATCGTCGAACAGCGCGACGTTCCACGGATGGATACCGAGGATCGACGAGACCCAGCCGGTGGAGCCGCAGGCGCTCGCCAGCATCTTGACGGCGGTGTAGAACTCCACCGGATCGGCCTCGAAACCGCCGTAGCGCTTGGGCTGCAGGAGGCGGAAGAAGCCGCTCTTCTGCAGCGCCTTGATGGACTCGGCCGGAATCCGGCGGGCGTCCTCCGTCTCCTGCGCGCGGTCCCGGAGGGTGGGCAGCAGCTCCGCCACCTCAGCCAGCACCGCGTCGACGCTCTGATCGCTCATCTTTCCTCGCCTCCTGAAGACCCTCTGGCGAACCCCGAAGTCCGCCGTCGGAATCGATACTAGAACACGTTCTCATTTTCTGACGGGAAACGCTACATCAAAGGTTCGGATCCACCTATCTTGCTGATGTAACCGGTTTCGAGACGCCCGAGGAGAGCCATGCCCGAGAGCCGCCGCCCCGTTCCCGCCGCCGCCGTCCCCACCTGGGATCTCGAGGCCGACGTGGTGATAGCCGGATACGGCATCGCGGGAGTGTGCGCCGCGATCGAGGCCGCCCGCGCGGGCGCCGACGTCCTGGTGCTCGACCGCACCGGCGGATGGGGCGGCGCCGCCGCACTCTCCGGCGGATGGATCTACCTCGGAGGCGGCACCCCGCTGCAGCGCGCGCTCGGCTTCGAGGACACCGCGGAGAACATGGAGACCTTCCTGACCGCCGCTCTCGGGCCGGGTGTCGACGCGGCCAAGATCCACGCCTACGCCCACGGCAGCACGGAGCACTACGACTGGCTGACCGGCTGCGGCGTGGTCTTCAAGGAGGAGTTCTGGGGCGAGCCGGGCTGGGAGGTGCCGCACGACGAGGGCCTCGGCTACTCCGGCGGCGAGAACGCCGCCCCCTTCAACACCGTCGCGCCGCCGGCGCCG
This sequence comes from Tsukamurella ocularis, assembly GCF_965138335.1. Taxonomy (GTDB): domain Bacteria; phylum Actinomycetota; class Actinomycetes; order Mycobacteriales; family Mycobacteriaceae; genus Tsukamurella; species Tsukamurella ocularis_A. The sequence continues at coordinate 450,871 of NZ_CBCSDV010000001.1, read as the reverse complement.
CGCGGGCACGTGCCGCAGATGGCCGACAAGCGGACCGGCGTGCGCGGGGCCGGGTACATGCTGATGAAACCACTGGTCGAGACCGCGGAGGCGCTCGGAGTGCGCGCCGAGTACGACATCCGCGCGCGGGCCCTGGTGATCGGTGACGACGGCCGGGTGGAGGGGATCGTCGCCCGACGGTTCGGCGCGGACCTCCACGTCCGGGCCCGACGGGGCGTGGTGCTCGCGACCGGCAGCTTCGCCTACAACACGGAGATGATCGAGACCTACGCGCCGCGCCTGATCGGCCGCCCGGCCGCCGCCATCGAGGAGCACGACGGGGCCGGGATCCTCATGGCGCAGGCCGCGGGCGCGGCGCTGGCCCACATGGATGCGACCGAGGTCGCGTTCTTCGGTGATCCGCAGATGATGGCCCGCGGGATCCTGGTCAACGGCCGCGGGCAGCGGTTCATCGCGGAGGACACCTACGGCGGGCGGATCGGCCAGGCGGTCCTCATCCAGCAGGACAACGCGGCGTACCTGGTCATGGACATGGACGCGCACGAGGAGGCGCTCACCACCGAGACGTCCACGCCCTACTTCCGGCAGCCGCCGACGTGGGCGGCGGAGACCGTCGGGGAGCTGGAGTCCGACATGGGCCTGCACGCCGGGGCGCTGACGAGCACCGTCGAGACGTACAACCGGCACGCCGCGGACGGGACCGATCCCCTGGTGCACAAGAAGCCGCAGTGGGTGCGCCCCCTCTCCGGACCCGTCGCCGCGTGGGACATGCGCGGCTTCACCGCCGGCTTCACCCTCGGCGGGTTGCGCACGGACGTCGACTCCCGGGTGCTGCACGTCGACGGTGCGCCGATCCCCGGCCTGTTCGCCGCGGGCAGGTGCACCTCCGGGGTGTGCGCGGGCGGCTACGCGAGCGGGACCAGCCTCGGCGACGGGAGCTTCTTCGGCCGACGCGCGGGCATATCGGCCACAACCGAGTAGGCCCTGACTTTGCGGTGACGCACCCTCCTCGATACGCCCCGAACTGGGTGTTGTCGCGATCGCGAACGAATCCGTTGATCCACTCTCGCGGACCACGGACACGGGATCGAATCAGCTGTGCGCCAACCACACTGGTGCTGATACCGGTTCCCCCGAAGAGGATCGTGGACTGCGAAGATGAGGGCATGACTGCGACAGCGTCCGCCGCGCCCGCGAACGACCCGAGCGGGTGCGCAGCATGACCCACCGGGTGAACAACTCGAGCTCCGCGCGCCTGGGCGGCTTCACCGGCCGGGTGCTCGCGATCGCGGCCGCGACGGCGCTCTGCGTCGCGGCGATCGCGGTCACCGTGAGCATGTGCAGCGGCCCGTCGACCGCCCCGCGCCCCGTCGTGGCACCGTCGGGCTCGATTCCGTCGACCGAGGTCGTGCCGAGCAGCAGCGGCCCGTCGACGACGGCACCGACGAGTTCGTCGGCCTCGAGCTCCGCACCGTCGGCCCCGCCGAGTCCCACTCCCCCACCGACGACCACGGTCGCCCCCACTGCGCCCACGACGACCGCCGCGGCGCCCGCCCGGACCGCGCCGCGCGTCACGACGACCGCGCCGCGCTGCACACCGCAGCCGAAGTGGGTCTTCCGTCCCAGTACCGGGACCTACGAGCGGATCACCCTCCCCTGCTGATCGCCTGACGATCGACCTTCTCGGCCCACGGGGCGCCGCGGCCCGATCACCGCCGAATCCTGGCAAGTGGAACCTGTTCTAGTCTATGCTGCAGTTGTAGCGCGTACCTGCTGCCCATCGGCGCAGGTGAGGCCAGAGAACTTGTTTCATCAGCGAGGAGAGTCGATGACGGCGGAGACCACCGAATACGACGTGATCGTGGTGGGGAGCGGCGCAGCGGGAATGACCGCGGCGCTCAAGGCGGCGGACAGTGGGCTCAGCGTGCTGGTCGTGGAGAAGGCGGCGCACTACGGCGGGTCCACCGCCCGTTCCGGCGGCGGCGTCTGGGTGCCCGGCAACGAGTCGCTGGTGAAGGCGGGGATCAAGGACACCCCCGACGAGGCGCGCAAGTACCTGCACGCCATCATCGGCGACGTGGTGCCGGCCGAGCGGATCGACACCTACATCGATCGCGGCCCCGAGGTCATCTCGATGGTGCACCGCATGAGCCCGCTGGAGCTCACGTGGGTACCCGGCTATTCCGATTACTATCCGGAGGCCCCGGGCGGACGGGCGCACGGCCGCTCCTGCGAGCCGAAGCCCTTCGACGGCAAGCAGTTGGGCGAGGAGCTGAAGAACCTCGAGCCCGACTACACCAAGGCCCCCATGAACCTGGTGGTCACGCAGGCCGACTTCAAGTGGCTCAACCTGATCATGCGCCACCCCAAGGGGCCCCTGCGCGCGCTGCGGGTGGCCGGCCGCTACTACGGTGCCCGGGCGCGCGGCAAGCACCTGCTCGGCCGCGGCCAGGCGCTCATCGCCGCGCTGCGCGTCGGCCTGCAGCGCGCGAACGTGCCGCTGTGGCTGAACACCTCCCTCGTCGGGCTCACCGAGGAGGACGGCCGGATCACCGGCGTCACCGTCGAGCGCGACGGCGCCGAACTTCGGCTCACCGCCCGGCGCGGCGTGATCCTGGCGGCCGGCGGCTTCGAGGCCAGCGCGGAGATGCGTGCGCAGTACCAGCGCCAGCCCATCGGCACCGAGTGGACCAACGGCGTGCCGGCGAACACCGGCGACGCGATCCGCGCGGGCGCGGCCGTGGGCGGCGCCCTCGAGTTCATGGACGACGCCTGGTGGGGCCCCTCCATCCAGCTGCCGAAGATGGCCTGGTTCGCCCTGTCCGAGCGATCGCTGCCGGGCAGCGTCATGGTGAACACCGCGGGCGAGCGCTTCGTCAACGAGTCCGCGCCCTACGTCGAGGCCGTGCACGCCATGTACGGCGGGGAACACGGTCAGGGCGAGGGCCCCGGCGAGAACGTGCCGTGCTGGCTCGTCTTCGACCAGCGGTACCGCAACCGGTACATGTTCGCCGGTCAGCCGCCGCGTCAGCCGCTGCCCAAGCGGTGGTACGAGTCCGGCTGCATGGTTCGCGCGAACAGCCTCGCGGAGCTGGCCGAGAAGATGGACGTCCCGGCGGAGGCGCTGGCCGCCACCGTCGAGCGGTTCAACGGCTTCGCCCGCGCCGGGCGCGACGACGACTTCCACCGCGGCGAGAGCGCGTACGACCACTACTACGGCGATCCGCGGAACAAGCCGAACGCCAGTCTCGCGGAATTGACCACCGGACCGTTCTACGCTGCCCGTATGGTCCCCGGCGATCTCGGCACCAAGGGCGGCCTGCGCACCGACGTCGCGGGCCGGGTCCAGCGCGCCGACGGCACCGTCATCGACGGCCTGTACGCCTCCGGCAACACCAGTTCACCCGTCATGGGCCACACCTACGCGGGCCCCGGCGCCACCATCGGCCCCGCGATGGTCTTCGCCTACCTCGCAGTCGAGGACATGGCGAGCAAGGAATCGACCCCCGCGGCGGCAGCCCCCGCCCGCGCGGAAGAGGAGATCGCATGAGTACTGAGACCGAGGCGACAGCCCGCCTCATCGACAGCGGCACCGCGCCCACCCGGTACGCCCGGGGCTGGCACTGCATCGGCCTGCTGAAGGACTTCGCCGACGGGAAGCCCCACTCCGTCGAGGCCTTCGGCACCAAGCTCGTGGTCTTCGCCGGCGAGGACGGGAAGGTCAACGTCCTCGACGGCTACTGCCGGCACATGGGCGGCGACCTGACCCAGGGCACCGTCAAGGGCAACGAGATCGCCTGCCCGTTCCACGACTGGCGCTGGGGCGGCGACGGCAAGTGCAAGGCCATCCCGTACGCCAAGCGCGTGCCGCTGCGGGCCCGCACCCGCACCTGGCCCACCATGATCGAGAACGATCAGCTCTTCATCTGGCACGACGTCGAGAACTCCAAGCCGCCTGCGGAACTCGCCATCCCCAGGATCGACGGTGACGTCGACGGGCCCGAGTGGTCGAACTGGGTGTGGAACGAGATCATCATCGAGGGCAGCAACTGCCGCGAGATCGTCGACAACGTGGTCGACATGCCGCACTTCTTCTACATCCACTACGGCCTGCCCACGTACTTCAAGAACGTCTTCGACGGACACATCGCCTCGCAGTACCTGGACACCAAGGGCCGCAACGACGTCACCGACATCGGACTCTCCGGCGGCGACGATGTGCTGCTCAAGTCCGAGGCGCACTACTTCGGGCCGTCGTACATGATCAACTACCTGCACAACGACTACAAGGGCTTCCAGATCGAGAACATCCTGATCAACTGCCACTACCCGATCGATCAGCACTCGTTCAAGCTCATGTACGGCGTGAAGGTCAAGAAGCTGCCCGGCTTCGACGACGAGAAGTCCGACTACCTGGCCGGCAAGTTCGCCAAGAACGTGGGCCTGGGCTTCCTGCAGGACGTCGAGATCTGGAAGAACAAGACCCGCATCGACAACCCGCTCCTGTGCGAGGAGGACGGCCCCGTCTACCAGCTGCGCCGCTGGTACGAGCAGTTCTACGTCGACGCGGCCGAGGTCTCCGAGGACATGACGCAGCGCTTCGAGTTCGAGATCGACACCACCCACGCCGTCGAGGCGTGGGAGGCCGAGGTCGCGCAGAACATCGCGCGCCAGGAGTCCGAGAAGGCGGCCGCGGACGCGCCCGGGGCAGGGGCCTGATCCCATGTCCCCCACGGTGACGATGTTCGGCGAGCCGGTCACGCTGGCGTCCACGGTGTCCGACCGGGAGGGCTTCCTCACCGACGGCTACACCCCGCTGAACTGCGGCACCTGCGGCGTCGCGGTGCAGGTCCGCAAGAACAGCCGGGAGCACACGTCGATCCAGTGGTGCGGTTCCGCGCGCGAGTGCGCGGTCTTCGCCACCGACGGTGCCGGCTCCGCCCTGCGGGCCACCTGCCCGCGCCTGATGGAATCGATCACGCGCGCCGCGAAACTCGGCGAGGTTCCCGTGCCGACGGAGATCGTTCCGCCGGACACCGACGAGGAGATGACGAAGAAGTGAGCATCCACCGACTACTCGTCGCCAAGGTGGTCTCGGAGACGCACGACGCGCACTCCATCGAGTTCGAGGTGCCCGCCGAGCTGGCGGACGCGTTCACCTACAAGCCGGGCCAGTTCCTCACGCTGCGCGTGCCGAGCGACGAGACCGGCTCCGTGGCGCGCTGCTACTCCCTGTGCAGCGCGCCCCACGACGGCGGCCCGCTGCGCGTCGCCGTCAAGCGCACCGCCGACGGATACGCCTCGAACTGGCTGTGCGACAACGCCACCCCCGGCATGGAGGTCGACGTGCTGGTGCCCGCGGGCATCTTCACGCCGAAGTCCGTCGATGTGGACATGCTGCTCTTCGCGGGCGGCAGCGGCGTCACGCCCATCCTGTCGATCCTGCGCTCGGTGCTGGAGACCGGCACCGGGTCCGTCGCGCTGATCTACGCCAACCGCGATGCGCAGTCGGTCATCTTCGCCTCCGCGCTCGCCGAGCTCACTCGGACGTACCCGGAGCGGCTCATCGTGATCCACTGGTTGGAATCGGTGCAGGGCCTGCCCAGCGCCGCGAACCTCGCGGCGCTCGCCGCCCCGTACGCCTCCCGCGAGGTCTTCGTGTGCGGCCCCGGCCCGTTCATGGACGCGGTCTCCGAGGCCATGACCTCGCTCGGCAAGGGCCGCCGCGAGGTGCACATCGAGAAGTTCCGCTCCCTGCCGCGCAACCCCTTCGAGGTGGAGGCCGCGCAGGAGGAGGCGGAGGAGAAGGCCGCGATCGCCGAGGCGGAGGACCTGCCGGCCGACGATGCGCCGGCACCCGCCGACGACGGGGGCACCGTCACCGTCGAGCTGGACGGGACGACGACCGAGCTCGCCTGGCCCGCCGAGAAGAAGCTGCTGGACGTCATGCTGGAGGCCGGCATCGACGCGCCCTACTCCTGCCGCGAGGGCGCGTGCAGCGCCTGCGCCTGCCGCATCGTGGACGGGGAGGTCGAGCTCGCCCACAACGAGGTGCTCGACCAGGAGGACCTCGACGACGGGCTCATCCTGGCCTGCCAGTCGATGCGCCGCACCCCCACCGTGCACATCACCTACGAATAAACCGTCGACCGTTCCGTCCCACGACGGCCCACTGCTGAGGGAGTCCCATGCCCATCGACCCGTCGGTCGCGATCGGTGCCGAGCTCGGCACCGCCGAGTTCTCCTGGAGCACCTCCGACGTGCTGCTCTACCAACTGGCGCTCGGCGCGGGCGCCGACCCGCTCGCGGCCCGCGAACTGCGCTACGCCACCGAGCAGGACACCGTCGTGCTGCCGACCTTCGCCACCGTGGCGCAGAACTTCCACGCCACCGAGCCGCCGAAGGTCTCGTTCCCCGGCGTCGAGATCGACCTCGCCAAGGTGGTGCACGGCAGCCAGTCGGTCACCGCGCATCGCCCGCTGCCGTCGAGCGGCACCGCGACCGCGCGGACCCGGATCAGCGACGTGCACGACAAGGGCAAGGCTGCGGTGATCTGGCAGGAGACCGAGGTGATCGACGGGGCCGGGGAGCCGCTCTGGACCGCGCGGTCGTCCATCTTCGCCCGCGGCGAGGGCGGTTTCGGCGGGGAACGCGGACCGTCGGAGAAGATCGAGCTGCCCGATCGCGACGCCGACGTGACCGTCGACGTGCCGACCCTGCCCCAGCAGGCCCTGCTCTACCGGCTGTGCGGCGACCGCAACCCGCTGCACTCCGACCCGGCCTTCGCGCGCGCCGCCGGCTTCGACGCGCCGATCCTGCACGGACTGTGCACCTACGGGATCGTCGCCAAGGCCGTGACCGATGCCGTGCTGGACGGCGACGCCTCCGCGGTGGGCTCGTGGTCGGCGAAGTTCGCGGGGATCATGCTGCCGGGCGAGACGCTGCGCGTGCGGATCTGGCGCGACGGCGACCGTCACCTCGTGACCGCAGAGTCCGTCGAGCGGGCTGCGCCGGTGCTCGCGGACGCGGTGTTCACCGCCCGCTGAGCGCTTCCACGGTCAGTCGGTCCGGGCTCCGGGCGAGACCGTGAAGTCGCTTCTCCAAGCCATGCACGAGACGCATGGCTCCGTATTTGCAAGTCAGCACCGGTTTCTTAGCGAGCGGGTATGCACGACTTGCATACCCCCGACCACCGTGACCGGGCGCCCGTCTCGTGGAGTGCTCCTCGACATCTGCGGCCCGATTGGAGGACCTCATCGAGCTGACCGCTCCGGTCCGTGCCGCAGACTGTGAATCCTCGACTGAGAGCGACACGAAGCCGAATCCGGCCTCCTGTCGAGCTGAGCCGTGGATTCACGGAGGCGATCGGAACTCAGGCGGGGCGGGCGGTGGCCATGGCGCGGTCGACCTCCCAGAAGGCGCGCAGCGCCACGATCTTCCCCGCGTCGTCGACCTTGTAGGTGAACACGCCCTCGGCGTCGATGACGTGCCCGCCGATCACGGTGCGGATGAGGCCGGTGAAGGCCACCTCGCTCCCGCAGGCGAAGCCGTCGCCGAAGAGGAACTCGAGCGACTCGGCCACACCGATCGTCTTGTCGTAGAAGGCCGCGATCTCCTCGCGGCCGTGGTGCCCCTTGCCCTCCGGGTCGAAGCCGGAGGGGCCGACGGGGTCCTCGACCACGCCGTCGGCCGCGAACAGGTCGAGCCACTCCTCCTTCCGGTGGCCGCTCGCGGCGGACTGCGAAGCACGGCCGGCCAGGACGGCGGGGTGATCGTCTTTCATGAGACCTCCTTGCGGTTCAGGCGAACTTGCTGATGACGGAGTCGGCGTAGCGGCGCAGGTGGTCGATCTTCGGCTGCAACGGCTCGGTGTCGGGTCCCAGCTGGTAGGGCAGGCGGAAGCCGACGATCACGTCGGTGACGCCCTTGTCCTCGAGCCGTTTGATGCCGTCCACGGTGTAGGCGTCCAGCGAGATCACATGGATCTCGAACTCCTTCTTGTCGTGCTCGGCGCGCAGCTCGTCGATCCGCGCCAGCATGCGGTCGAGCTCCTCGCCGTCGCCACCGGCGTGCATCCACCCGTCGCACAGGCGCACCGCACGGCGCAGCGCCGCGTCCGCGTGGCCGCCGACCAGGATCGGCAGCGGCTCGGTGGGTACCGGGGCGATCTTGATCGACGGGATGTCGAAGAACTCGCCGTGGTACTCGAAGTACTCGCCCGTCGAGAGGCCTTTGATGATCTCGATGCACTCGTCCATCCGCTTGCCGCGGCGCGCGAAGGGCACGCCCATGATCTCGAAGTCCTCGGGCCACGGGCTGATCCCCACGCCGAGCGAGAAGCGGTTGCCGCTGAGGGACGCCAGCGACGCGGCCTGCTTGGCCACCAGCACCGGCGGGCGGATCGGCAGCTTCAGGACGAAGGGCGTGAAGCGGAGCGTCGTGGTGGAGGCGGCGAGGGCCGACGCGAGCACGAAGGTCTCGACGAACTCCTTGCCGTCGAGGAACTCCCGGCTGCCGTCGGGGGTGTACGGGTACGTCGAGTCCGAGACCTCGGGATACGCGATGCTGTCGGCGACGCACATGCTGTGGTAGCCGGCCTCCTCCGCCGCCTGCGCGAGCGGGACGTAGTACGACGGATCCGTCATCGCCTCGGCGTACGTGAATCGCATGGTCACCCTTTCGTCGAACTGCTTGCGAGCGTTCACTCCACTTGCTAAAAATAGAACACGTTTCACCGTTTGTACGCGGTATCGAGATCAGGAGTGCGCGTGGACTTCCGTCCGGACGAGAACCAGGTGGCCGTCGCCGGCCTCGCGGCCGACGTGCTCGGGCACGCCGCCGCGCGCGAGAGCGGAGGCGCCGAGACCGGGGACGCCTGGCGCGCGACGTGGGCGGACCTCGCCCGGGCCGACCTCCTCGGCCTCCCCGCCCCCGAGAGCCTCGGCGGCGCCGGTCTCGGTGCCGAGGAAGTGGCCGCGGTGCTCGCCGAGGCCGGCCGGCTCGCGATCGCCGCCCCGGTGCTGCCGGCGCTCGCGCTGGGAATCCTCCCCGTCGCCGCGCACGGGACCGCCGAGCAGCGTGAGCGGCTCCTCCCCACGGCCCTGACCGGCGACGAACTGATCGTGGGTGCGCTGGGCGAGGCCGGGGCGGCCGTGCCCGCGGCCCCGTCCACGCGCGCCGTGCGCACCGCGAGCGGCTGGGCGCTGACCGGGCGGAAGGTGGCCGTCGGCTACGCGCAACACGCCACGCATCTCCTGGTCAGCGCCGCGACCGACGACGGCGCCGCGGTCTTCGTGGTGCCCGCGTCCGCGCCGGGCGTGAGCGTCTCGCCGAGCCCCACGTCCGCAGGGACGCCGGAGGGCACCGTCGACCTCGCCGGTGTCGAAGTACCGGCCGAGGCCGTACTGGGCGGGTCCACCGACGGGACCGTCGCGCAGGCCGTGCGCGAGTGCGGCCTCGCCGGCGCGGCCGCCATCGCCGATGGTGCGCTCGCCGGCGCTCTCGCGCTCACCGTCGACCACCTGCGCAAGCGCGAGCAGTTCGGCCGCCCGCTGGGGGCCTTCCAGGCGGTGGCGCAGCAGATCGCCGACGTCTACATCGCCTCCCGCACGCTGCATCTGGCCGCGGCCTCGGCCGCCTGGCGGATCGGCACCGGCTCGCCGGCGGAGGAGGCCACCGCGCTCGCGGCCCACTGGCTGGCCGCGGAGGCACCGTCGGCCGTGCGGACCTGCCACCATCTGAACGGCGGCATCGGCGTGGACGCGACGTACCCGCTGCACCGGTTCTACTCGACCATCAAGGACCTCACCCGCTTCGTGGGCGGCGTCCCGCAGACCGTGCGGGCGCTGGTCACCGCGCACCGCGACGACGCGACGAGCGCGGACGAATCGGGGCGGTTCCTCGCGCTGACCACCGCGCAGCGCGCCCTGCAGGCCGAGCTGCGCGACTACTTCTCGACCCTGATGACTCCGGAGGAACGCACCGCGATGCTGGTGCAGCGGCACGGCGACGTCTTCCGCGACGTGGTGCTGCGAATGGGCCGCGACGATCGGCTCGGGGTGGGCTGGCCCACCGAGTTCGGCGGCAAGGGCTTCGGCCCGATCGAGCAGTACCTGTTCGTCAACGAGGCGGCGCGCGCCGACGTGCAGCTGCCGTCGGTCACGCTGCAGACCGTCGGGCCGACGCTCCAGGCCTTCGGCACGGCGGAGCAGAAGGCGAAGTTCCTGCCGAAGATCCTCTCGGGCGAGGTGCATTTCGCGATCGGCTACACCGAGCCGGAGGCGGGCACCGACCTCGCATCGCTGCGCACCACCGCGGTCCGCGACGGCGACCACTACGTGGTGAACGGGCAGAAGATCTTCACCACCGGCGGCCACGACGCCGACTACGTGTGGATGGCCGTCCGCACCGATCCCGATGCGCCCAAGCACAAGGGCATCTCGATCCTCATCCTCGACACCAAGGACCCCGGCTACAGCTGGACGCCGATCATCACGGCCGACGGCGCGCACCACGTGAACGCCACCTACTACAACGACGTCCGCGTCCCGGTGGACATGCTCGTCGGAGTCGAGAACGAGGGCTGGAAGCTCATCACCACCCAGCTCAACCACGAGCGGGTCATGCTCGGCCCGTCGGGCCGGATCGGCGCCCTGTACGACCGCGTGGACGCCTGGGCGCACGAGCAGGAACTGCTCGGGGAGCCCGACGTGGCCGAGGCGCTCGCCCGGGTGCGCGCGGCCGAACTCATCAACGAGCTGCTCAACTGGCAGGTCGCGGCCGCGGAGGCCGGCGGCCCCGTCGACGTCGCGGACGCCTCCGCCACGAAGGTCTTCGGCTCCGACCGGATCCAGGGCCTCACCGCACTGCTCGAGGAGACGGTCGGGACGCACGGCGACCCGGCCGAACCGGCGACGGCCGAGCTGCTGCACTGGCTCGACGTGCAGGCCAAACGGCACCTGGTGCTCACCTTCGGCGGCGGCGTCAACGAGATCCAGCGCGAGCTGATCGCCCTCATGGGCCTGCAGCTGCCGCGGGTGCCGCGATGACCGCGGCGGACACGACCGCGGCCGTGCTCGCCGCGGCGGAGCGGATCCGCGCGCTCGGCGATTCCGCGCCGCGCGCCGGCCGGGATCCCGTGAACCAGCCGATGATCAACAACTGGACCGAGGCGATCGGCGATGCCAACCCGCTGTACGCGGACCCCGCGTTCGCGGAGCAGTCGGTGTTCGGCGGGCCGGTGGCCCCGCCCGCGATGGCGCAGGTGTGGTCCATGCGGGGCCTGCACGGCGAGCGCGCCGGCGACGACCCGCTCGGCCTCATGACCGAGGCCCTGGACGAGCTCGGCTTCACCTCGGTCGTCGCGACCAATTCGGACCAGACCTACCACCGGCACGTGCGGCCCGGCGAGGAGATCACCGCCTCGTCGCGCCTCGAGGACGTGGTGGGCCCGAAGAAGACCGGGCTCGGCGAGGGCTGGTTCTTCACCACGCGCACGCTGTGGCGCGTGGGCGACGAGGTGGTGGCCGAGATGGTCTTCCGCATCCTCAAGTTCCGTCCGCCCGCCGCGGAACGGCCCGATACCGCCGAAGCCGTCGTGCCCGACGCCGGCCCGAGCGGCCGCATCGTGGACGCCTCCGCCTACGCGGGTGGCGTCCTGCGGCCGGTGGTCTCGCGCGACACCGCCTTCTACTGGGAGGGCGCGAAGGCCGGTGAGCTGCGTATCCAGCGCTGGGGCGAGACGCTCCGACACCCGCCGGGACCGATGGACCCGGGCGGCGACCTGGGGCTCGTCCCCGATTACGTGGTCTCCCCCGGCACCGGCACCGTGTTCAGCTTCGTGGTGCATCACCATCCCAAGGTTCCCGGCAAGCGCCTGCCCTTCGTGGTCGCGCTCGTGGAGCTCGACGAGGGCGTGCGCGTGCTCGGCGAGCTGATCGACGTGGACCCCGCCGCGGTGGAGATCGGCATGCCCGTCCGCAGTGTGTTTCTCAGAGTCGACGACGATCTGACCCTGCCCGCCTGGGAGGCCCGATGACGTACCCCACCACCCTGCGCGCCGAGGCGGTCGCCGTCGGTGCCGCGTTGCCGCCCATGACGATCCACGCGAGCACGACCTTCGTGGCGACCACGGCCATCGCGACCCGCGACTTCCAGGACGTGCACCACGACCGCGACGCGGCGCACGCCCGCGGCAGCAAGGACATCTTCGTGAACATCCTCACCGACAACGGCCTGGTCCAGAAGTACGTGACCGACTGGGCGGGCCCGGAGGCCTTCGTGCGGAACATCTCCATCCGTCTCGGCGCGCCCTGCTACGCCGGCGACACCCTGCACTTCTCGGGCACGGTCACCGAGGTCGACGGTGCCGCTGTCACCATCGCCGTGACCGCGAAGGACAGCCTGGGCGATCACATTTCGGGCACGGCGACCGTGGTACTGCCGGCATGAGCGGGCTGAGCGGCAGGGCCGCGATCGCCGGGATCGGCGCGACCGAGTTCTCCAAGGACTCCGGACGGAGCGAGCTGCGGCTCGCTGTGGAGTGCGTGCGGGCCGCGCTGGACGACGCCGGCCTGACGCCGCAGGACGTGGACGGCCTGGTGACCTTCACGATGGACACCAATTCGGAGATCGCGGTGGCCCGCGAGCTGCAGGTACCGGAGCTGAAGTTCTTCAGCCGCATCAACTTCGGCGGCGGTGCGGCGGCCGCGACCGTGCAGCAGGCGGCGATGGCCGTGGCCACCGGCGTCGCCGACGTCGTGGTGGCCTACCGCGCCTTCAACGAGCGGTCCGGGCACCGGTTCGGACAGGTCTCGAACGCCGCTGCGCAGCAGGTGAACACGAACGGCATCGACAACGCCTTCCACTACCCCGCCGGGATCGCCACCCCCGCGGCCACCGTTGCGATGGCGGCACGCCGCTACATGCACGACTTCGGCGCCACCAGCGAGGATTTCGGCCACGTCGCCGTGATCGATCGGGCGCGGGCCGCCACCAACCCCAAGGCATGGTTCTACGGCAAGCCGATCACGCTGGAGGAGCACCAGGACTCCCGCTTCGTCGCCGAGCCGCTGCACCTGCTGGACTGCTGCCAGGAGTCGGACGGCGGTGTGGCGCTGGTGATCACGAGCGCCGAGCGTGCCCGCGACCTCAGGCGGACGCCCGCGGTGATCGCCGCCGCGGCGCAGGGCAGCGGCCCCGACCAGTACGTGATGACCAGCTACTACCGCGACGGCCTCACCGGCCTGCCCGAGATGGGCGTGGTCGGCGGCCAGCTGTGGGCGCAGGCGGGGATGGCACCGTCGGACATGGATCTGGCGGTGCTGTACGACCACTTCACCCCCTACGTACTCATGCAGCTGGAGGAGCTCGGCTTCTGCGGACGGGGCGAGGCACCGTCGTTCCTGGCCGCCGGGACCTGCGAACTCGACGGGGCCCTGCCCCTCAACCCGCACGGCGGGCAGCTGGGCGAGGCGTACATCCACGGGATGAACGGCATCGCCGAAGCCGTGCGCCAGCTGCGCGGGACGGCGGCCAATCAGATCGCGGGCGCCGAGCGGGCCGTGGTCACTGCCGGCACCGGGGTTCCGACCAGCGGATTGGTACTGAGTAAGGTCTGAGGAATGAGTGAGCCGGATTCGGACAAGGTGGATCTGCGGAGCGAGATCCCGCGCTTTCGGGAGGCCACTCCCCCGCCGTCGTTCGGCGACTTCGTGGAGAACATGCGCCGGCTGCAGGACCTCGCGGTGTGTGTCGACGCACCCGACGAGGTGTTCGCCGAGGCCCGCGACCGCGCCGCGGAACTGGTCGAACTCCTGGCGCCGTTCGCGGCGCGCGAGGGCAAGGGGCCGGCGAATCGCAGCATGAAGCTGCCCGGTCGCGGCAGCCTGCTCATGCCGCCCTTCCACGTCGAGAAGTTCGACGAGGAGTCGGTCGTCGCGCGGGGCGTGCTGCGCCGATACCACCTCGGTGGCGGCGGGGTCGCGCACGGCGGCGTGCTCCCGCTGATCTTCGACGACAACTTCGGCAACGTGGTCTACGCCGCGAAGCGCCCGATCAGCCGCACCGCCTACCTGCACGTCAACTACCGCAAGGTGACGCCGCTCGACGTGCCGCTGGTCATCGAGGGCAAGGTCGACCGCGTGGACGGTCGGAAGACCTTCATCACCGCGAGGCTCACCGAGGAGGACGGCACCCTGCTCGCCGACGGCGAGGGACTCATGGTGCAGTTGCTCCCCGGCCAGCCCTGACCCGCCGGCACGGCGACACCGTCGACACCGTCGACACGCGACAACGGCGCGGCCCCGAGGGGCNGCGCCGTTTCGTGTGGGAGACGGCTACTTGCCGGACAGAGCGGCGTCCATGCCGCGCACGTCGCTGATCTTCCAGTCCTGCTTGGTGTCGATCGTCAGCGTGTAGGTCGCCGTCGACGGGATGCCCTCGGGGCGCTGCGTGCTCTTGGTGATCATGTTCACGAAGACGTTGAGCGTGATCAGTCCGTCCTTGTTGGACGCGACGATGGTGCCGAGCGGGGTCGCGGTGGACTGCCACTGCAGCGGCACCACGACCTGCTCGAACTGCGTGGACGCCTCGCGGAGCTGGTTCGCGAGCTCGTCCGTGGTGCCGGCCGTCAGCGCGGTGCGCCACGCGGCCAGGTTCTGGTAGTCGATGGTGGCGGCGCCGATCGCGTACTTCTTGGCGATGTCCTCGGCGCGGGCGTTCGTGTCCTGCGTCTCGGTCACCGCCGCGAGCTGATCGCGCGCGTCGTCCCGGTCGGAGGCCGCCGACTGCCAGAGGAATCCGAAGGCGGTGGCGGCCACCGCCAGGAGCACCACGACGGCCGAGAGGGCCAGCATGAGCGGCGTGACGACGATGCCGCGGGGCGCGGCCTCCTCGGCCTGCTCCGCCGCCGGGCGGGCCTTCGCGGCCTTCGGCGCGGGCTTGCGAGCCTTCGCGGTGGTGATCTTCGCCGTGGTCTCCGACGCCGCGGACTCGGAAGCGGACTCGCCCGCGCCGGTGCCGGGCCCGTCGGTCACGTCGTCGGTCAGGTCGTCGGTCTCGGGCTGTGATGTCGCCATGGTGCTACCCCTTTCCCGCAGCGCCGTCGGAAAAGCCCAGGCAGGACGGCTCGACGCTCACGGTCTCGTGGGCAGAACTGTAACACGTTCCATTTTTCCCGGAAGTCGTTCGCGAAGGAATGCGCGAGCGGCACGTCACCGCGGGAGGATGCCGAGCGAAGGCTACCCGGCGCGCCGGTGCTCCGTCGCCGGATCGTCGAAGACGGCGGTCGACTGCGCGGCGGCGATGCGCCAGGCCCCGTCGTCCTTGGACAGCACGTACAGCGGAGCGGCGTCGGGGACCGCGGGGTGCGGCGCACCGTCGGGGCCGAGGGGCCGTACCCGGACGCTGACCGCGGCGACATCGGGGCGGATGAACAGGACCCGCTCCACGACGTAGTCGGCGGCGCCGCGCGCCATCGATCCGTGCACCGTGCGCGCGAGGAAGGCGTCGATCGCGGCGCGGCCGTGCAGGCGCCGACCGTGCGCCGTGGTCCAGACGGCGTCGTCGCGGAACAGCGAGCGCACGCGCGGGACGCTGCCGGCGCGCTGCGCCTCGAGCACCTCGACGACGAAGTCCACGATCGCCGTGGCGTCGGCGTCCGCGCCGTCGCCGAGGATGTCCGGAAGGTCGCGGGGGCGGTCCCGCGAGAGGTCGTCAGCCATGCCTCCAGGCTCGCTTATCAACCCCGGTTGAGGTCAAGCCTTCGGTTCAGCGCGATTCGATCGACAGTCGATCGACATGGCGGTAGTACAGCTCGTTGACCAGGCGCAGCACCAGCAGCACGCCCGTCACGATCAGCAGGAAGGTCATGGCTCGGAACGCTATTGCCGGCCCGCACCGACCGGAAGGGATGTTGACGGGACCCTGACGCGTCCTTGACGCTGCGAAAGAAAAACTGATATCACTTAGATAAGTGATATCAGAATAAGGAGGGGTGATGACAGGCATCGTTCAACCGGAGGACACCCAGGTGGCCGTCACGGAGCGGGCGGCGTGGCACGCCGGGGCCGGCGCCGCCGTCGCCGCGTTCTTCGGCTTCCTCGCACTCGTCGCCGGAGCCGTCGGCCTAGTCGTGCTGTCGATCTCGGCGCAGGCGCCGGTGCTGATCGTGGGGAGCGTGCTGCTCGGCATCGTGGCGCTGTTGCTGATCAGCATGGTCGTCGTGGTCGCACCCGGGCACACCCTGGTGGTACAGCTCTTCGGCCGGTACGTCGGCACCGTGCGCACGCAGGGCCTCGGGCTCGTGCTGCCGTTGACCACGCGCCAGCGGGTCTCGGTGCGCGTGCACAACTTCGAGACCGCCGAGCTGAAGGTCAACGATTCGACGGGCAACCCGGTGAACATCGCGTCGATCATCGTGTGGCAGGTCGCGGACACCGCCCGGGCCACCTTCGCCGTGGAGGACTACGAGGAGTTCATCGTCTCCCAGGCCGAGTCCGCGCTCCGCCACGTGACCACGAGCCACCCGTACGACGCCGACGACGCGGTCGCCGGCGCGACGTCGCTGCGCGGGTCCACCGACCAGGTGGCCGCGGAGCTGGCCGAGCAGGTGGCCGCCCGGGTCGAGCTGGCCGGCCTGGAGATCCTCGAGGCCCGCATCTCGTCGCTGGCGTACGCCCCCGAGATCGCCCAGGCGATGCTGCAGCGGCAGCAGGCCTCCGCACTGCTCGCAGCGCGGGAGAAGATCGTCGAGGGTGCGGTCGGCATCGTCGAGAACGCCCTCACCCGGCTCGAGGACAACGGCACCGTCGAGCTCGACGACGACCGGCGCGCGGCGATGGTCTCGAACCTGCTGGTGGTGCTGTGCTCCGACAGCCGCACCACGCCTGTCGTGAACACGGGGAGCCTGTACAGCTAGTGGGCTCGACCGACTCCCCCGAGCGCCCCGCCGCGGGCGACCGACCGGAGCGGGGCCGCAAGGCGGTCCCGCTCCGGATCGATCCCTCCGTCTACCAGGCGCTCGCGAAATGGGCCGCGGACGATCTGCGCAGCGTCAACGCGCAGATCGAGTTCCTGCTGCGCCGGGCGCTCGACGACGCGGGCCGGATGCCGCGGAAGGTGCAACCGATGCGCCGGCCCGGGCGGCCACCTGCAAACCCTGACCAGCGCTCATCATCGTTGCCCGACCAGTAAGGCGAGCGTAACCTTCCCTCCCGATCCTCGTGATGCACGCGGGGAGGAAGGAAGCCCGGAACCCATGAAGCTCTCCCTGGCGCGCGTGACGCTCGCCGTGCTCACGATCGGCGCGCTCACGGCGTGCGGCAGCGGCGCACCGTCGGACACGACGACCGGCAGCAGCACCGCCGGCGACGGCGCGTTCCCGCGGACCGTCGAGCACGCGATGGGCAGCACCACGATCCCGAGCCGGCCGCAGCGCGTCGCCGCGCTGGACGCCTCGTTCACCGACGCGACGCTCATGCTCGACACCCAGGTGGTCGCGTTCACCGAGTACAACACCCTGGGCAGCAAGCTCCCCGACTACCTGGGCGCGTCGGCGACGAACTACGGGGCCGAGGCGCAGAGCGTCGGGAAGCTGGCGGCCCCGTCGCTGGAGAAGATCGTCGCGGTGAAGCCCGACCTCATCGTGAGCGCCAAGGTGCGGCACGCGAAGGAGTACGAGCAGCTCACCGGCATCGCGCCGACGGTCTTCAGCGAGACCACAGGCCCCACGTGGAAGGACAACATCCGGCTGCTGGCGAAGGCCCTCGGCAAGGAGAGCCTCGCCGAGAAGCGCCTTTCCGAGTACGAGGCGCAGGCCCGCGCCGTGGGCTCCGCGGTGAAGGCGAAGTCCGGGCCGGACACCACCATCTCTGTGGTCCGCTTCCTCGACGGCCCCACGCGCCTGTACGCGAAGAAGTCGTTCTCCGGCATCGTCCTGCAGGACGCCGGCCTCGCGCGGCCGGAGTCGCAGAACATCGATGAGTTCATGACCGAGATCAGCGCCGAGCGCATCCCGTCGGCCGACGGCACGAAGATCTTCGTGACCACCAACGGCGACAAGGGCGTCGACTCGCTCAACACCTACCGGCAGAATCCGCTGTGGGCGCCGCTCGAGCCGCGCACCGTCGAGGTCAAGGACGCCGAGTGGATGAGCGCCGTGAGCGTGCAGGGCGCGTACCACATCCTCGCCGACATCGCGAAGGCCTTCGACGTGCCCGGTCCCGTGATCCCGGCGTGGATCTCGGGGAAGTAGGTCGACGGTGCCGGGGCGTGCGGTGGCCGGCGGCGCGAGCCCGGGCCCCACACGGGCGACTATGCAATCGTGACCGCCAGTGACAAGGTCAGGCCTTGTCCGGGGCGTCACTGGCGGTCATCGGGTTTTCCGTAGCATCGGATCATGACGACGGTGCCGATACTCGCCGAGTCCGGGCTGAGCGAATGCGCACGGACGCCGGAGTGCGCACAGGACATGGACGCCGGAATGACGATCTTCTTCGGGATCGTCTTCGGCGTGCCGGCGCTTCTGATCGTCGCGGTCATCGTGTTCTTCCTGGTCCGAATCCTCCCGCGGCGGCGATGATCATGACGATGCCCGAGAGAGCTGGTGCCTGCGAGCGCCCCAGCTGAGCGGCTCATTTGGTGGTCGCGAGGGTGGTCAGTACACTTGGTCCTCGGTCACGCGTTCGCGGGTGACCACGCTGCCTTAGCTCAGTCGGTAGAGCGCTTCACTCGTAATGAAAAGGTCGCGAGTTCGATTCTCGCAGGCAGCTCCAGCAATCACAGGTCAAGCCGGTTCCAGCACCCGGCTTTTTCTGTGTCGGCGTCGCCACACATCGAAAGCCGGCCGTTGGACCTGACGGTGCCGTCGCCTCACTCCGAGCGGATGCGCGCGCACAGGTGGTGGTCGCATCTGCCACTCACCGACCTCCCTGCGTGTCCCTGGGCTCATCTCACCCGTCAGCGTAGGAGGCGCGGGATCAGGCGGACGAAGAGCACCATGACCACCAGCTCGACGAGGGTCTGCGTCACGACCACCAGCGGCGCCAGCGCATAGGTGGCGGGCAGAGCGAGGACCAGCGGCAGGATCACCAGCGAGTTCCGCGTGACACCACTGAACACCACGCTGCGCCGGCTCGGCACGTCGAGCCCGGCGAGCCGGCCCGCGACCGCGCCGACGGGGGTCATCACCGCCGCGAACAGCACGTAGACCGGGATCGTGAGCAGCAGCGACGAGAGCTGGTCGCGCACGCCCGCGATCTGCGAGGCCACCACGACGGCCAGCGTCAGCACCATGATCGGCACCATCGCGCCGGCCACCCCGTCCGCGAGCGCAGCGCCCCATCGGGTCCGGGCGGCCGCCCACTGGGTCGCTCCCGCGAGCAGCAGCGGCACCGCGATCACCCACCCGAAGGCCTCCACGAACGGCCCGTACTCGACGGTCCGCACCACGTCGGCTCCGACGAACAGCCACAGGTACGCCGGCAGCAGCACCATCTGCACCAGCATGAGCAGCGGCGCGGCGGCGAGCAGCCGGTCCTTCGCCCCGCCCGCGAGGCCGCTGAACACGATCACGTAGTCGACGCACGGCGTGAGCAGCACGAACAGCACGCCCACGAGCAGCGCCCGGTCGTGCGCGACGATCCGCGACACCGCGAACACGACGACCGGCACCGCGACGAAGTTCACCGCCAGCACGGTGCCCAGGAAGCGCACGTCCCGCAGCGCCTCCCCGATGCGCGCGAACGGGATGCCGAGGAAGGTCGCGTACAGCAGCAGCGCGAGCACCGGGTTGATGACGGCCTCGGCGGGGCCCGCCACCGTCGGGACGGAGAGGCCGAGCGCGGCCCCGAGAGCCAGCCCGGCAAGGTACAGCGGGACCTGGTGCGCCTCCGCCCACTCGGCCGCCGACCGCATTCCCGTCACGCGGACACCCTAGTTCGGGCGCCGGGTCAGTAGGGTTCCACGCATGGGTGCGCCGACGGAGCAGAGCTGGCCCGAGCCCTCGGACCGCGTGAAGGAGCTGATCCGCCGCGCCGCGGAGTTCGCGAACAACGCGCCCGAGGAGTGGGTGACCTCGCTGCAGGACGCCACGCTGACCGGCGTCATCCTCTCGCCGATCGCCGCGGACCCGACCCTCGCCGAGCTGGTCCGCAACTCCGACACCGCCGTCATGCTGCACTGGGCCGCGCACAACCTGGCCCACCCCGGCCGCCGGGTGCCGCCCAACATCGACTCCGCGGACGCCCTGGCCGTCGCCCGCGACCTGGTCCGGCGCGGCCTCGATCTGCACGGCATCGACACCTACCGCAAGGGCCTCAACACCGCGTGGACGCTGTGGATGAACGTCTGCTTCGAGCTCACCGACGACCCCGCCGAGCTGCGGGAGCTCCTGGCGGTGACCTGGGCGTCGATGTCGACGTACGTCGACGACACCATCGACGCCATCACGCTCCGCATGGCGGGGGAACGCGAGCAGCTGACCACCGGGACGAACGCGGACCGTCTGGCCGCGGTCTCGCTGATCCTGGAGGGCGCCCCCATCACCCGGCCGCGCGCCGAGCAGCAGCTCGGTTACCGCCTGACCGGGCCGCACACCGCGGCGGTCATCTGGACGACGGGAACCGTCGGCGACCTGGATGCCGCTGCGCACGCCCTCGCCCGGCGCGCGGGGACGCCCCGGCCGCTGACCGTGGTGGCGAGCGCGTCGGCGCTGTGGCTGTGGCTGCCGGGCACCGTCGTCCTCGATTCCGCGGACCTGGCCCGCGAACTGGCCGACCACCCCGAGGTGCGCGTCGCGATCGGGCGGCCGGGCGAGGATCTCGACGGATTCCGCCGCAGCCACCTCGACGCCGGCACCACGCAGCGCGTGATGACGCGCCTGCGCACCCGGCGGCGGGTGGCCGGATACGACGACATCGCGCTGATCTCGCTGGTCACCAGCGACACCGGGAAGGCCGACGAGTTCGTGCGCGACACGCTCGGTGACCTGCTCACCGCCGATCAGGAGACGCGGGAGACCGTCGCGGCCTACGTCGCCGAGCAGTTCAACACCTCCCGCACCGCGGAGCGCCTCTACACCCACCGCAACACCGTGATCCGCCGCCTGACCAGGGCCGACGAGCTGCTGCCGCGCCCCCTCGCCGACAACCCCACCGGGGTGGCCGTCGCGCTCGACGTGCTGCGCTGGCTCGGCCCCGACGCTCCCGCGTAATGCGGCCTGACGGCCTGGCGTGACGATCTGCACCAGGCCGGTGAGCATCCGGGTGCACTCTGCGCTGGCCTCGACACCTCGTCGAGCGAGAGAGTAGGTCATCGGTTCTATCACTGAGCCCTCGGACCAGGAGAGACAAGTATGACGAGCACCACGCCCGAGCACCTCGACATCCTCGTGATCGGGGCCGGCATCTCCGGCATCGGCGCCGGCCACTACATCCGCACCGAGCTGCCCGGGAAGTCGTTCGCGATCCTGGAGGGTCGGTCGACCTTCGGCGGCACCTGGGACCTGTTCACGTACCCCGGCATCCGCTCGGACTCCGACCTGCACACCTTCGGCTACGAGTTCAAGCCCTGGGAGTCCAAGGACTCCATCGCCGACGCGCACAAGATCCTCGACTACCTGCAGGAGACGATGGTCGAGAACGACCTCGTCGACAAGGTGCGCTACGACCACCGGGTGGT
This sequence comes from Tsukamurella ocularis, assembly GCF_965138335.1. Taxonomy (GTDB): domain Bacteria; phylum Actinomycetota; class Actinomycetes; order Mycobacteriales; family Mycobacteriaceae; genus Tsukamurella; species Tsukamurella ocularis_A. The sequence continues at coordinate 429,193 of NZ_CBCSDV010000001.1, read as the reverse complement.
CGCGGCCGATTGGTCGAGCGAGGACGGCCGCTGGACCGTGCAGGTCGACCACGCGGGCGAGCGCATCACGCTCACCGCGAGCTGGGTGCTCTTCGGCAGCGGCTACTACGACTACGAGCAGGGCTTCACGCCCGAGTTCGCGGGCCGCGACACGTTCGCCGGGCAGGTCATCCACCCGCAGTTCTGGCCGGAGGACCTGGACTACAGCGGGAAGAAGGTCGTCGTCATCGGCTCCGGCGCGACCGCGGTGACCCTGGTCCCGTCGCTGCTGACCGGCGACAAGCCCGCCGCGCACGTCACCATGCTGCAGCGCACGCCGAGCTACATCATGCCGGTGCCCAAGCAGGACCCGATCACGAACACCCTGCACAAGGTCTTCGGCCACAAGATCGGTCACGACCTGAGCCGCAAGCGGTTCATCTGGCAGCAGCGCGGCGTGTACGTCTTCGCGCAGCGGTTCCCGGATCTCGCGCGCAAGATCATCCGCAACGAGAACGCCAAGCGCCTCCCCGAGGGCTACCCGGTGGACGTGCACTTCAACCCGCCGTACAACCCGTGGGACCAGCGCCTGTGCGCCGTCCCGGACGGCGACCTGTTCAAGGCCATCCGCTCCGGCAAGGCGGACGTCGCGACCGACAGGATCGCGACCTTCGACGAGACCGGCATCGAGCTGGCGAGCGGCGAGCACCTCGACGCCGACATCATCGTGACCGCGACCGGCCTCAAGCTCAAGCTGCTCGGCGGCGTGACGCTCTCGGTCGACGGCCGCGACGTCGACGTGCCGAACGCCGTCATCCACCGCGGCGCGATGCTCTCGGGCGTCCCGAACGCCGCCCTGGCCATCGGCTACACGAACTCGTCGTGGACGCTCAAGGTCGGGATGCTGTGGAAGTACATCACCAAGCTGATCTCCACCATGGACGCCAAGGGCTTGGACACCGCCGTCGCCGTCGCCGATCCCGACATGGCGACCCGCCCCGCCCTCGACTTCGAGGCCGGCTACGTCCAGCGCGCGCTCGCCGAGCTCCCCCGCCAGGGCGAGGCCGACGACTGGCGCATGTCGATGAGCTACTTCGAGGACGCCAAGCGCCTGAACAGCGAGCTCTCCTTCGGCGAGGAGTCCGGCCTGCGCCTGAGCTCCAGCAAGCACGCCAAGGTCACCGTCTGACCTGCGACGATCACCGTTGCCGCCCGTCTACCGCTACCGTTGACTCGGTGCGGCCGACGGGCGGTCGCGTGTTTCGAGGGGACGGATGAACGAGCAGCAGGTCGCGGGCTACCGGGTGGTCCGCAAGCTCGGCGGCGGCGGCATGGGCGAGGTGTACCTCGTCCAGCACCCGCGTCTGCCCCGGCAGGACGCGCTCAAGCTGCTGCACACCTCCGTCAGCAGCAACCCGCAGTACAAGGCGCGGTTCGACCGCGAGGCCTACGTGCTTGCACAGCTCAACCACCGCAACATCATCCACCTGTACGACCGCGGCGAGGTCGACGGACGGCTCTGGATCACGATGGAGTACGTCGCCGGGCCGGACACCGCGCGCATGGTCGCCGAGCGGGGCCCCATGCCGCTGTCGCTCGCGATCGACATCGCCGACGGTGCCGGGGCCGCCCTGGACTACGCCTACCGGCGCGCGAACATCACCCACCGCGACGTCAAGCCCGCCAACATCCTCGTCGCCTTCGACTCCGACGGTGCGCCGCAGGTCAAGCTCGCGGACTTCGGCATCGCCAAGGCCGCGGGCGACGCCGTGGGCGTCACGTCGACCGGGATCACCGTCGGGACCATGGCGTACATGTCGCCCGAGGCCTTCGACAACAAGATCCTCGACAACCGGGCCGACCTCTACTCGCTGGGCTGCACCGTCTTCGAGCTGCTCACGGGCGAACCCCCGTTCCCCGGCGACTCCCCCGCGGCCGTCATCGCGGCGCACCTGAATCAGCCCGCGCCGAAGATCACCGCGCGCAATCCCGCGCTGCCGGGCCACCTCGACGCCGTCTTCCGCAAGGCGCTCGCCAAGCGCCCCGAGGACCGGTACGCCACGTGCTCCGAGTTCGTCGCGGGGCTGCGCGGGGAGGCGCCGTCGTCGCCGCCCGCGGGCACCGCACCCCAGGCGACCCCGGCCGGCACGGCCCGGCAGCCTGCGTACACCGGCGAGCACACGGGCGCCCACGCCGGGCCCGGCACCGCGCCCTACCCGGGGCCGCCGACGGGGCAGTACGTCCCGACCGGCGAGTACCCCGGCCCGCACACCGCGGCGCAGCCCGCGCCCACCCGCGCCGAGCAGTTGCCCGCGTCCGCGCGGCAGGAGGCGCCCGTCGCGCCGCCGCCCGCGAAGCCCCGCCGCTGGGGCCGGGCCGTGGCCGCACTCGCCGCCGTCGTCATCGTCGCGCTGGCCGCGGGGGTCTTCTACCTGGTCAAGCCGTCGGTCGGCGGCCTGGGCGGGTCCGGTGGCGGCTCGACGGTGACCGCTTCCTCGGTCAAGCAGCTCTACTACCAAGGCGGCGCCGAGGCATCGAAGTCGGCGGAGAACATCCTCACCGGCGACAAGCCGTCGTGGCGCACCGACTATTACAAGTCCGGCCCCGGCTTCGGCGGGCTCAAGCAGGGCACGGGCCTACTCATCACACTGGACAAGGCGACGCGGATCACGTCCGGCACCATCACCTCTCCGAGCTCCGGCTCGACGGTCGAGGTCCGCATCGCGGACTCGGCGTCGCCGAGCTCCATCGACGACACGCAGCGGGTGTGGAGCGGGACGCTGTCGAACGGCGATACCGACTTCACGGCGAGCGACGCACCGTCGTCGAAGTACGTTCTGGTATGGATCACCGGGCTGGTCCAGGTCGGTAACGGCCAGTGGTCCACGATGCTCGAGCACGTGCAGCTCAAGGGCAGCTAGCGGCTAGCGGCGGTGGTCCCGCAGGGCCGACGAGACGCCCGCGGCCATCGCGTCCAGCGCGACCACGGGCTTGACGTTGAGGTCGATGGCCTCGCGGCACTCCAGGACCGACTCGACGCAGCGCAGCAGGCCCTCGGGGCGCGCGAAGCCCGCGAGCCGACGGGTCTGCTCCGCCTCGTCGGGATGCATGAGCGTGACCTCCGCACCGGCGCCCTGCACCAGCGCGTCGCGGAACAGCGCGGCGAGGTCGATGAGGGCGCGGTCGAGGGCGTCGCGCACCGCGCGGGTGCCGCGCGCCTTCTGCCGCTTCTCCAGGTCCTTGAGCTGACCGGCCGAGCCGCGCATCACGCCTCCGGTGCCGCGGCCCACGCCGCCCGCGCCGAGCGCGGTCTTGAGGTCCTCGGTCTCCCGCTCGTTGAGGTCGGCGTTGAGCTCCTTGGCGGTGCTCTCCGCGTCGCGCAGCAGCTGCTCGACGACGCCGTACACGCCCTCGGACGTGGCCGCGCGCGCCAGGCCCAGCGCCTGCTTGCGCTGCTTCTGCGCCTCCGGATCGGTCGCCAGGCGCTTGGCCCGCCCGACGTGCCCGCCCGCGACGCCCGCGGCCCAGGCCGCACGCTCGGCGTCGATGCCGTCCCGCTCCAGCACCGCGGCGATCGCGGGCGCCGACGGTGTGACGAGCGGCACGTGCCGGCACCGGGACTTCAGCGTGACGGAGATGTCCTCCGGGTCGACGGTCGGCGCGCACAGCAGCACGATCGTCTGGGCGGGCGGCTCCTCGACCATCTTCAGCAGCGCGTTGCCCGCCTGCTCGGTGAGCCGGTCGGCGTCCTCGATGAGCACGATCTGCCAGTTCCCGACGGACGGCCGCCGCGAGGCATCGGCCACCACCTCGCGCATCTGCTTGACGGCGATGGACAGGCCGTCGGGCGCGATGGACCGCACGTCGGCGTGGGTGCCCGCCAGCACCGTCGTACACGCGCGGCAGCGTCCGCACCCGGGTTCGCCCGGGTCGTCGCACTGCAGGGCCGCGGCGAGCGCCCGGGCCGCGACGGACCGCCCCGAACCGGGCGGGCCCGTGAACAGCCAGGCGTGCGTCATGGACGATCCCGCCAGATCGGCGACGGTGCCCCCGCTCGCGACGACCTCGCGCGCGGCCGCGGCAGCGGCCCGCAGGCCGACCACCACCGCTTCCTGCCCCACCAGGCGATCGAACACTGAGCTCACCCCCCTACCCTAGCCCTCCCATCCGACTGTCCACGCAGGCTAAGTTGGAGCGGTGGCAGCACCCAGGAGCAGACTCAGTCGCGCACTGCGACTGGCGCGGTGGCTCGCCAAGACCCCCTGGCCCATCTTCGCGCTGGACATCCTGCGGTCGAACATCCTGGGCGCGGTCTTCGTCTTCGGCTTCCTGCGTTTCGCGCTGCCCGTGCAGCAATCGGTGCAGTTGCAGGAGATCAGCGGCGTCAACCTGCTCGTCTTCATCACGTACCTCGTCGCCGCGAGCGTGCTCGGCATGCTGATCGGGCTCCGCCTGGTGCTGCCGGTGCTGCGCTGGCACCGGCGCAGCGCCCCGTACGACCCCGAGATCTCCCGCCGGGCCCTCGCCATCCCGCTGCGGATGGCCCTCATGCAGGCGATCTTCTGGCTCATCGGCGGCGCCATCTTCGTGGTCATCAACTTCAACTCGCCCGGCGGGATCCGCGTGGTCGTCGCCCTGACGGTGCTGCTGGGCGCCATCACGACCTGCGCACTGAGCTACATGCAGACCGAGCGCGTGCTGCGGCCGATCACCGTCGCCGCGCTGGCGCAGGAGCCGCACGGTTCGGCCGGACTGTCGGTCACCACCCGCATCCTGCTCAGCTGGGTGCTCGGCACGGCCACGCCGATCGTCGGCATCATCATGGTCGTCGTCTCGCAGGAGTCGGGCGTGATCGACCCGGACGCACCGACCCTGATCAACCCGGTGCTCCTGCTCTCGGTGGTCGCGCTCGCCGCGGGCCTCTTGGGCACCGTGCGGGCCGCGAAGTCCATCGGCGACCCCATCCGCGACCTGTTCAGCGCGCAGCGCAAGGTGCGCGACGGGGACTTCACGGCGTCCGTGAAGATCTACGACTCCAGCGAGCTGGGCCTCCTGCAGGCGGGCTTCAACGACATGGTGCACGATCTGGCCGAGCGCCAGCGGATGCGCGACATGTTCGGCCGGTACGTCGGCCAGGACGTCGCGCGCCAAGCCCTCGAACACGGCACCCACCTCGGCGGCGAGATCAACGAGGTCGGCGTGCTGTTCGTCGACCTGGTGGGCTCGACGAAGCTGGCCGTCACGGAGGAGCCCGCGGCGGTCGTGGACCTGCTCAACGACTTCTTCAAGGTCGTCGTCGACCTCGTCGACCTGCACGGCGGCTTCGTCAACAAGTTCCAGGGCGACGCGGCCCTCGCCATCTTCGGCGCCCCGCTCCCCCACCCGGACGCCGCGGGCGCAGCACTGGCCGCGGCGCGCGAGATGCGGATCCAGCTCAGCGAGGTCCTCGGCGGCACCGGCTTCGGCATCGGCGTCTCGGCCGGCCAGGTGGTCGCCGGACACATCGGCGCCAAGGCCCGCTTCGAGTACACCGTGATCGGCGACCCCGTGAACGAGGCCGCGCGGATCACCGAGATCGCGAAGTCCGAGCCCTCGTCACTGCTCGCGGCCGGACGGGCCGTCGAGGCCGCGACCCCCGCCGAGCAGGACATGTGGGCACTCGGCGAGGCCATCGAGCTGCGCGGACGCGGGCAGCTCACGCAACTGGCTCGCCCCGTCGACGACTGAACCTACGGTTGCCAGTGGTTTCGGCGACGGAATCCCAGGTCATCGCCGCCGGAACCGCTGGCAATCTCCGGGCGACGCCCTATTCCGCGTTCGACGTCGCCGCCGACTCCGTCGAGGGCGCGACCTTCTTCGCTGCCGTGGTCTTCTTCGCGACGGTCTTCTTCGCGGCCGTGGTCTTCTTCGCGGCGGCCTTCTTGGCCGGGGCCTTCTTCGCCGCCGCCTTCTTGGCGGGCGCCTTCTTGGCCGGCGCCTTCTTGGCCGCCGCCTTCTTGGTCGCCTTCTTCTTCACCGGTCCCCGCGCGCGACGGTCCGCGAGCAGCTCGGAGGCGCGCTCGTCGGTGATGGTCGCGACCTCGTCGCCCTTGCGGAGCGAGGCGTTGGTCTCGCCGTCGGTGACGTACGGGCCGAACCGGCCGTCCTTGATCACCATCGGGGTGCCGGACACCGGGTCGTTACCCAGCTCGCGCAGCGGCGGCGCGGCGGCCGCGCCGCGGCCCCGTCGCTTGGGCTCCGCGTACAGCTTGAGCGCCTCCTCGAGGGTCACCGTGAACAGCTGTTCCTCGGTGGCCAGCGAGCGGGAGTCGGTGCCCTTCTTCAGGTACGGCCCGTAGCGGCCGTTCTGGGCGGTGATCTCCTCCTTGGACTCGGGATCGACGCCCACGACGCGGGGCAGCGACAGCAGTCGCAGCGCGTCCTCGAGGGTGACGGTCTCGATGTCCATCGTCTTGAGCAGCGAGCCGGTGCGCGGCTTGGGCGCGTCGGCCTTCTTCTTGCGCGTCTTCGGCTTCGCGGCCTCGGCGTCCAGGTCCTCCGCCTCGGGGTCCTTCTCGGGCTCCGGCAGGATCTCCGTGACGTACGGGCCGAAGCGGCCCTCCTTGGCGACGATCTCGTGGCCCGTGGCCGGGTCGATGCCCAGCGGGCGGCCGTCCTGCGGGGTCGCGAAGAGCTTCTCCGCGACCTCCTCAGTGAGCTCGTCGGGGGTCATCGACGCGAGGATGTTGGCGCGCTGGACCTGGGGCTCGGTCTCGCCCTCCTTCGGGGCGACGGTGCGCTCCAGGTACGGGCCGTACCGGCCGACGCGCACGTAGACGACGTTGTCGTCCGGATCCGTGTAGAGCGGGATCGAGTTGACGGCGCGGGCGTCGATGGCGTCGAGGTTCGCGGCGACGAGGTTCTTCAGGCCGGGGCTGTCCGGCCCGGGGCCGTCGGCACCGGAGACCGCCGCACCGTCGCCCTCGGGTCCGCCGTCGCCGAAGTAGAACCGCGTGAGCCAGTCGACGCGGCCCTCGCGGCCGCCGGCGATCTCGTCGAGGTCGTCCTCCATCGACGCGGTGAAGTTGTAGTCCACGAGGCCGCCGAAGTGGCCCTCGAGCAGGCCGATCACCGCGAAGGCCACCCACTGCGGGACGAGGGCGTTGCCCTTCTTCACGACGTAGCCGCGGTCCTGGATGGTCTTGATGATCGAGGCGTAGGTCGACGGTCGGCCGATCCCCAGCTCTTCGAGGGTCTTGACCAGCGAGGCCTCGGTGTAGCGCGCGGGCGGGCTCGTGACGTGGTCGGCGGCGGCCAGCTCGGCGGCCGTGATGGCCTGCCCCTTGACCAGCTGCGGGAGCCGCGACTCGGCGTCGTCGGCCTCGCCGCCGGCCTGGTCGTCCACGGTCTCGACGTAGGCCGAGAGGAAGCCCGGGAAGGTGATGGTGCGGCCCGAGGCGGCGAACTCGACGCTCTCACCGGTCGAGGCCGCGCCGCCGATGCGCAGGCTCAGGGTGGTGCCCTTGACGTCGGCCATCTGCGAGGCGACGGTCCGCTGCCAGATCAGCTCGTACAGGCGGAACTCGTCCGAGTTCAGCACCGACGCCAGCGCGCCCGGCGTCTGGAAGGTCTCGCCCGCCGGACGGATCGCCTCGTGCGCCTCCTGCGCGTTCTTGACCTTGCGGGTGTACTGCCGCGGCGTCGGGTGCACGAACTCGGGGCCGTACAGCTGGCCCGCCTGCTCGCGGGCCGCGGCGATGGCGGTCTCCGAGAGCGTGGTCGAGTCGGTACGCATGTAGGTGATGTAGCCGCCCTCGTAGAGGCGCTGCGCGATCTGCATGGTGCGGTCGGTGTTGAACCGCAGCTTGCGGCTCGCCTCCTGCTGCAGCGTCGAGGTCATGAACGGCGCGTAGGGCTTGCGGGTGTAGGGCTTCTCCTCGACGGAGGTCACCGTCAGGCTGGCGCCCTGCAGGCCCGCCACCAGGGCGTTCGCCCGGGCACCGTCGAGCACCGTGATGCCGGCGGGCTTCTTGAGCTGCCCCTGCGCGTCGAAGTCGCGGCCGGTGGCGACGCGATCGCCGTCGACGGTGACCAGCCGCGCCCCGAAGGTGCGCGGGGTGGCCTCGGCGCCGGCGTCGAGCTGCGCGGCGATGTCCCAGTACCCGGCGGTGCGGAAGGCGATGCGCTCGCGCTCCCGGTCGACGATGATGCGGGTCGCGACCGACTGGACGCGGCCGGCGGACAGGCCCTGGTTGACCTTGCGCCACAGCACGGGGCTGACCTCGTAGCCGTAGAGCCGGTCGAGGATGCGGCGGGTCTCCTGCGCGTCGACGAGGTTCATGTCGAGCTCGCGCGGCTCCTCCGCGGCGGCCTGGATGGCCTGCTGGGTGATCTCGTGGAAGACCATCCGCTTGACCGGGACCTTGGGCTTGAGCACCTCCTGCAGGTGCCACGCGATGGCCTCGCCCTCGCGGTCACCGTCCGTCGCGAGGTAGAGCTCGTCGGCCTGCTTGAGCAGGGACTTCAGCTCGGAGACGGTGGAGCGCTTGCTGGCGGAGGTGACGTAGTGGGCCTCGAAGTCGTGGTCCACGTCGACGCCGAGGCGGGCCCAGGGCTTGCCCTGGTCGGCCTCGGGCAGCGGGTTGTCACGGCTGGGGAGGTCGCGGATGTGGCCCATCGACGCGCGGACCGTGTAGTCCGGGCCGAGGAAGTCGCCGATCTTCTTGCCCTTGGCGGGGGACTCCACGATCACCAGACGATGCAGGCCGTCTCCAGCTGCTGCCTTCCCTCGTGCCGCCATGGACCCTCCTGATCTGTTCCGGTGGCACCTGCGTCACCACCTCGACCCCGTGCGTCACTTGCGACGTAGGCGGCCACTCCGGTGCCCATTCTGCCGCACCTCGGGCCCCACCTTATATACAGGGGCCGCTGCACGCCTCATGGATTCCGTCGGACGGTCCCGATCGAGGCGTCAGGGCTGCGGCCAGTGCGCGCCCGCGTCGGGGTGCTCGGGCGGGTCGCCGATGCTCTCGCGGAGGCGCAGGAGACGACGGTGCCCGGACACCCGGAGGGCGGGCTTCGTGCCGCGGGTGCCCACCAGGGTGGGCGCCACGCCGGCCCGCATCAGGGCCGTCGCGAGGATGGGGGCGCTCTCGGGCGCGTGCTGGTCGAGGGCGAGGAGGTAGTGCACGCCGTCCACGTCGCCGCCGGCGAGCGACCAGGCGCGCAGGGCACGCGGGCCGGGGACCCAGGTCGACGGTGCCGCCTTCGCCGCGCCGCGCGTCCAGGCGACGGCCATCGGCTGCAGTTCGGGCGCCGCGAGCGTCCGGACCAGCGGATTCCCCTCCTCCGAGGTGTCCAGCTGCGCGCGCAGGCCCGCCTCCTCGATCATCACGGCGATCGCCTCGGCGCGCCACTGATCGGCGACGACCACGGAGACCCGAGCACTCCCTCCCACCTGCACGATCTGCCCCGTCGAGGCGAGCAGGCCGGCGAGGTCGCGGGGCGACGGCTCGGTCTGCTCGGCGGAGAAGAGTGACAGTTGGGACACGTGATGAGCCTAGAGGGCCGTGGTGCGCCGCGGCACCGCCGACACGTCGAACAGGCCGTGAAATGCACAGCACCCCTCCGCCGAGAAGGCGGAGGGGTGCTGCGAGAAACTCTTATCGCGTGGTGCGGGGTTTCTTAGAGAGCGCGGACGCCGGTGGCCTGCGGGCCCTTGGTGCCCTGGCCCACCTCGAACTCCACGAGCTGGTTCTCCTCGAGGGTACGGAAGCCGTTGCCCTGGATCTCCGAGTAGTGGACGAACACGTCATCCGAGCCGTCGGCCGGTGCGATGAAGCCGAAGCCCTTCTCCGCGTTGAACCACTTCACAGTTCCCTGTGCCATTGAGATGTTTCCTAACTTGTCTTTCTACCGGTGTAGGAACCGTTCCCCGAGTGGGGTGCGACTCCTGGCCGGTTCCGGCCGCCATACTTTCTGGAGCCGTTTGCGGAGACCGCACACAAAAACCTTCAGTACCACGCCCGCAACATCGATCCCCCGATGGTCCCTGACGGACCCCGGCGGGAGCTGCGACCGCATACAGTCAATCACGATTTCCCATCGAGCGACAGCGGGCGGAGCGATTTCGCCTTCTGTTCACCCGCCGTCCCACCGGACGACGGTCCGTTACCGTCGCCGCTAGACTGGACGACCGGCACGTCCACGGCCCGTCCGGCCGCCCGGACTGCGCGTCGATGCGGGGGCTATCACGGTGGAGCACAACACCTTCGGCAGGGAACTGCTCGACCGCGTCATGGCCGGTTCGGGCTCCGGCACCGAGAGCCTGACCCACGTCGCGGACATCCCGTCACGCCGAGCGGAATTCGCCCCGTGGCCGGCGTGGGTCCCGCCCCGCGTGCGGGAGGGACTGGTCGACGAGGGCGTGCGCGAGCCGTGGCGGCACCAGATCGAGGCCGCGGAGCACGCGTACGCGGGCCGGCACGTCGTGATCTCGACGGGGACCGCCTCCGGCAAGTCCCTCGCCTACCAACTGCCGGTGCTCGCGGCACTCGCGGACGATCCCCGGGCGACGGTGCTGTACCTGTCGCCGACGAAGGCGCTCGGCACCGACCAGCATCGGGCCGCGGTCCGCCTGACCACGGCGTACGGCCCCGCCGACGCCTCCCCGGCGATGTACGACGGCGACACGTCGCAGGAGATGCGACGCTGGGCGCGCTCCGACAGCCGCTGGGTGTTCACCAACCCGGACATGCTGCACGTGGGACTTCTTCCGCGGCATGCGAAGTGGGCCCGCTTCCTGCGCGGTCTGCAGTACGTGGTGGTCGACGAGTGCCACCACTACCGCGGCGTCTTCGGTTCGCACACCGCCCTCGTCCTGCGCCGGCTGCTGCGGGTGGCCGCGAAGTACGGCAGCACGCCCACGGTGATCTGCGCATCCGCCACCACGTCGGATCCGGCTGGCGCGGCGTCACGGCTCATCGGGGCGGAGTGCGTTGCCGTCACCGAGGATTCGTCCCCGCACGGACCGCGGACCGTCGCGCTGTGGGAGCCGCCGCTGCTGCCCGACCTCGAGGGCGAGAACGGGGCGCCGGTCCGCCGCGCGGCCACCACGGAGGCCGCCAGGATGCTCGCGGACCTGGTGGTCGAGGGAGCGCGCACCCTCGCCTTCGTCCGGTCCCGACGGTCCGCGGAGACCGTCGCGCTCTCGGCCCGTCGGATGCTCGCCGAGGCGACGCCCGAACTGGCGGAACGGATCGCCGCCTACCGGGCGGGGTATCTCGCGGAGGACCGCCGCCGGCTGGAACAGGGCTTGAACGACGGGGCGCTGCTCGGCGTGGCCACGACGAACGCGCTGGAACTGGGCGTGGACATCGCGGGCCTCGACGCGGTGCTGATAGCGGGCTTCCCCGGTACCGTCGCCTCGTTCTGGCAGCAGGCGGGGCGCAGCGGGCGGCGCGGTCAGGGCTCGCTGATCCTGCTGATCGCCCGCGACGATCCGCTGGACACCTATCTGGTGCACCACCCGCAGTCGCTACTGGGCCGTCCGGTGGAGGCGACGATCACCGACCCCTGGAACCCGTACGTGCTGGGGCCGCAACTGTTGTGCGCCGCGAGCGAGATCCCGCTCACGCGAGCGGAGGTCGGGACGCTCGGCGCCGTCGACGTGGTGGGGCGGCTGGTGGCCGACGGCCTGCTGCGCGAGCGGCCCGCGGGTTACTTCCTCGCCGCCGGCATCGATCCCCATGCGGGCGTGAACATCCGGGGCGGCGCGGGCAGCGAGATCCTCATCGTCGAGGAGGCCACCGGCCGGTTGCTGGGGACCGTCGACTTCGCCCGGGCGTTGTCGACGGTGCACGAGGGCGCGGTGCACGTGCACCAGGGCGAGTCCTACGTGGTGGACGAGCTGGACCTCGACGACGGGCTGGCGCTCGTGCACGCGGAGGAGCCGGAGTGGACGACATCCGCGCGCGAGGACCTGGACGTGCACGTGACCGCGGTGCATTCGACGGAGGTACTGGGCGAGGTCACGGCGCGGTTCGTCTCGGTGGAGGTGACCAGCCGCGTGGTCGGCTACCTGCGGACGCTGCGCAGCGGCGAGGTGATGGACGCGGTCGAGCTGGACCTGCCCGAGACCACGCTCGCGACCCGCGCCGCGCTGATCACCCTCACCCCGGAGGTGTTGGAGGGCGCCGGCCTGGTGCCGGAACGCTGGCCGGGCGCGCTGCACGCCGCCGAGCACGCGGCGATCGGCCTGCTGCCGCTCGTGGCGTCGTGCGACCGCTGGGACATCGGCGGGCTCTCGACCGCGCTGCACGACGACACCGGCCTGCCGTCGATCTTCGTCTACGACGGCTACCCCGGCGGTGCGGGATTCGCCGAGCGGGGCTACGAGTCGATCGCCACGTGGCTGGTCGCGACCCGCGACGCGGTCGCGGCGTGCGAGTGCCCGTCGGGGTGCCCGTCGTGCGTGCAATCGCCCAAGTGCGGCAACGGGAACGACCCGCTGGACAAGGAGGGCGCCGTGCTCGTGCTCGACCTGGTGCTCGCGGCGGTGGCCGCCGGCTGAGACCCCGGGCCCGGTCACTTCGGCGGCAGCGACCGCGCGTAGTCGACGGTGCGCCGCACCCACTCCGCGAGCTCGGTGTCCGAGGCCGTCGCCTCCGCATCGAGGTCGAGCCAGCCGCGCATCTCCCGCCCCCGCATGACGGTGCGCCGCACGTGCGGCCCGAGCAGCTCCTCCGCGACGTCCGGGTCCAGGTGCACCATCGACTCGCCCTTGCTGTTCGCGGCGATCGCCATGTGTCCGTCGACGAGGAACGCCAGCCCGCCGAACATCCGCTTCTCCACGACGCCGGACCGCCCGTCGATCGCGTCCCGGATCCTGTCCGCCAGTCCCTCGTCGTACGCCACCGCCCCAGTGTGCGCCGGTCTTCGGCTGCGCGCAGCACCTCGCCGGCGATCGGGAACTACGGTGGCGGAGTGACGACCGATCGGATGGCGTGGGAAGACGATGTCGACGCGGTCTGGCGGCACCTGGACACCGATGCCCCGGCCGCGTTCCTCGCCCGGATGGAACGCACCGTCGCCGACCCCGAGGTGCCCGAGGGCGTGCGCCTGTTCGAGGGGGGCCGGGGCGCACGACGCGCTCGGCCGCCCCGACCTCGCCGTGGCTGGTTACCGAGCGGCGCTGGAGGCCGGGCTCGACGAGCACCGCGCGCGCCAGGCGACGATCCAGCTTGCGAGCTCCCTGCGCAACCTCGGCGCACCGGACGAAGGACTCCGGCTGCTCGCCGCTCTCGACACCGGCTCGGGTGACGGGCTCGACGACGCCGTCGTCGTGTTCCGCGCCCTGATGCTTGCGGATCTCGGGCGCGAGCGGGAGGCACTCGCCTCCACGATGCACGCCCTCGCGGACCACCTCCCCCGCTACCGGATCTCGGCGCGCCGCTATGCCGCTGCGCTGATCGAGGGCTGAGCGAACGGGATTCGCGGCGGAGCTGCGACCACAGTGGGCACACGACGGCAGGCCGGACCGCCGGAAAACGACGCGACAGCGATCACCGGCGCGCTCTACCGTGGAGCACGATGTCCGATTCGACCCTTTCCGACGCACCGGCTCCGGCACCGCCGGTTCCGCCGGTTCCGCCGATCGGCCCTGAACGCCGGGTCACCTGGCGGCGGCTCCGCGGCCCCGTGGCCCTCGGCGCGATCGTCGCCGTCTGCGTGGCCTCGATCGGGGCCACCGCGGGGACCGTGGTGGCGGGACGAGTGGCGCAGGATCCGACGGGCGGGCTCATCGGGGTGCTCGCGCTGTGCCTGATCGGGTCGGCGGTGATCGAGTCGGTGGGCAAGATCGCGTGGGTCGCCGTCGTGGATCGCGCCGAGGGGCGGCTGCGGGACGACGTGCTCCACGCGGCGATGCACCAGCCGCTCGCCGCGCTGAGCGAACAGGCGGTCGGCGAGATCCTGGACCGCGTCGATGACGACACCCATGAGATCGGCAACCTGGCCCGGTGGCAGCTGTGGGGCCTGTTCCGCACCGTCTCGTCCAGCGTGCCGATGTGGCTCGTGGCGGCCGTCGCGTGGTGGCCGGCGGCGTTCCTGTTCCCGCTGCTGGCGGTCGTCACCTGGTTCGCGATCCGCGGCTTCCTCGGCGAGATCGCCCGCCGCAAGGTCATCGAGGAGATCGCGTGGACGGACCAGGCCGCCGCCCTGGAGGAGGGGATCGCCGGCCGCAACGATCTGCGGACCAGCCTGGGCCAGTCGCACGTGATCGCACGGCTGGCACGACTCTCGGCCCAGATTCACACGCGCTTCCTCGCGGTCGTCCAGATGGAATCGCGGCTGGCCCGCCGGGCGGGCGTGTTGCTGCACGCGCTGCTCGCGGCGATCGCGGTCACCGGGGTCGTTCTCACGATCGACGGCTCGATGTCGGTCGCCCGCCTCGTCACGCTGTTCCTGGTGACCTCGATGTTCGTCGGCCAGGTGGCCCAGCTCGCGGAGCAGCTACCCGACCTGCAGGCCGGGATGGGAGCGATCATCCGGATCCGGACCATGCTGGCCGCTCCCCCTGAGCCCGAGGGCGGCACCGACGTTCCGTCGTCCGCGGAATCGGCGTCCGGGCTCGAGATCGACATCCGCGGACTCGACTTCGCTTATGCGGAAGGCGCGTTCGCGCTCAGCGGCATCGATCTCACGATCCCGGCGGGGCACACCGTCGCTCTCGTCGGGCGCACCGGATCCGGCAAGTCGACCCTGGCGTCCCTGCTCTCGCGCGCCATCGACCCACCGCCCGGCACCGTTTTCGTCGGCGGCCACGACATCACGCGAATCGACCTGCAACGACTGCGGTCGCGCGTCGGCGTCGTCACACAGCGCACCGAGATCCTGATCGGCTCCCTGGCGGACAACATCGCCCTGTTCGACCCCTCCGTCACCCGCGATCGGATCAGTGCCGCGATCGAGAAGTTGGGCCTGCGCTCGTGGGTCGACGGCCTGCCGGGCGGCCTGAGCAGCTCGCTCGGACCGGGCGGAACCACACTGTCGGCCGGCGAGGAGCAACTGGTCGCCTTCTGCCGCCTCATGGTCCGCGACGTCGACGTGGTGGTGCTCGACGAGGCCACCGCGCGGATGGACCCGCTCACCGAGCGGCTGGTGATCGCAGCCTCGGACCGGCTTCTGGCGGGCCGCACGGGCATCCTCATCGCGCATCGGCTGACGACGATCGAGCGGGCGCCCCTGGTGGCGGTGCTCGACGGCGGGCGGATCGTGCAGTTCGGGGCACGGGCCGCGTTGGCCGCGACGCCGGGGCCGTTCGCCACCCTCCTCGCCGCCAGTCGGTCCGAGGCGGTGGACCCCGACGGTGCCGCGCCCGGCGGGCCGGATTCCACATCGGGTCGCGGCCGCGCACCGTCCGCTGTCCCGCCTGCGGCGCACACGATCCCGGCGGCGCTCCCCGTGGCGGGGAGCGCCGGCGTCGGCGGACGACGCCGGACGGGACCGCCGCCGCCCGTCCGGGAGGTCGGCGGCGGACCGTCGTTGACCCGCGGCATCACGCACGCCCTCCTGGTGAGGCCGACCTGGGGCGTGGTCGGCGCGGTCCTCTTCCTCCTCGCCGCCCTCACCGGCGCGCAGGGCGCGGTGACCGGCCTGTTGTGGGGCGAGACGGTCGAGGCCGCCGGCGCGGGCGACCGCCCGGGGTGGCTGATGGTCGGCGTGGTCGTCTCGCTGATGGTCGCGCCCCTGGCGATCGCCGAGGCGTTCCGTCGTTATCCGCGCTGGTGGGTCGAGGTCATGCTGCGGGTCCGGATGGTGGTCCTGCGCGGCCAGACGCAGCCGCACCGGCTGGCCGGCACTCCGGCGGGTGAGGTCGTCGCCCGGACGATGGACGCCGACCGGTTCGCGCGGTACGCGGACCGCTGGGTGGATTTCGGCAGCGGGTTCCTCATCGCCGCCGCGACGGCGGTTCTCGGAGGCACCTGGCTCGCGGGTGCGGTGTTGATCGTCGTCCTGGTCGCGTCGGCGGTGGCGTCGAGCGCCGGCCGGCCGATCGCCGGGCGGTCCGCCGCCGCCGCCTCCAGCGCGCGGGCGCGGTTCGGCCGGGCGCTCGTGTCTGCCCTGGAGTCGGCCCGGACGGTCAAGCTCGCGGCGACGACGCCGTCCGTGCTCGCGCACCTGCGTCGCGTCGACGCGGGTCGCGTCGAGGCGGCGGTGACCGAGCACCGGGTGCAAGCGGTCCTCGAGGGCGTCCCCGTGGTGATGGTGAACGCCGGTGTGGTCGCCGCCTGGGCCGCGTACTCGGGCGGGGTCTGGTCGCTGGCGACGGCGCTGCTCGTCGCCAACGCGGTGAGCGGCTTCGGCTGGTTCGGCCGGGTCGCCGGCAGCGTGGTCACGGAGGCGCCCGGCACCCGGGCCTGGCAGGCGGAGACGAGCCGCTTCGCCGGCGGCGTCGACCTGATGACCGTGCCGCCCGGCGTCGACCTGGTCTCCGGCACCGCACCGGAGCCGCCGCCGGTGCCCCGGGTTCCGCTGAACGAACTGGTACTGCGGGACGTCGCCGCCGTCCACGACGACGGGACGATCGGCGTCGAGCACGTCGACCTGCGCGTCTCGGCGGGCGAGCTCGTGCTCCTGGTGGGACAGGTCGGCTCCGGCAAGTCGAGCCTGCTGGCGGCCCTCGCCGGTCTGGTCTCGCACCGCGGCGACATCCTGTGGAACGGCCGGGAGGTCACCGACGCCGAGATGTTCCTGCGGCCGGGACAGGTGGCGCACATCGCCCAGGTGCCCCGGGTGCTGTCGGGCACCTTCGCCGACAACGTCCGCCTCGGGCACGACCGCGCCTTCGAGGGGCCCGTCGCCGACGCCCGGCTCGGAGCCGATGTCGCCGCGGCGGGCGGACGGGACGCGCTGGTCGGGCACCGAGGGGTGCGGCTCTCCGGTGGTCAGGTGCAGCGACTCGCGCTCGCGCGGGCGCTGGCGACCGACGCCGAGCTCCTTCTCGCCGACGACGTGTCCAGTGCGCTGGACGCCACCACGGAGATCGAGCTGTGGGAGGCGCTGCGCGAGCGACGTGCCACCGTGATCGGGGCGACGTCCAAACGGGCCGCGCTGGCCCGGGCCGACCGGGTGGTGGTGCTCGTCGACGGGCGGATCGTCGCGGTCGGGCCGTGGACGGACCTCGCGCGGGAGTGGGGTTTCCTGGCCGGGTGAGGCCGCTCATTCCGGTCCCGCCCGGGCGACGGCGGCGGCCTCGTCGGCTCCGAAGACCGACAGGGAGACCGGGACGCTCACCCGCACCGTCACCTCGAAGCCGTCCACGGCGCACGCGCGCAGCGATCCCGTGTTGGCCCGGGCCAGACGGTCCGCCGCCGCGCACGCCTCCTCCGCGTCGATCGCGCTCGCGGCGCCNGCGAGCGCCGCGAGGTCGGNCGCCGTCTGCGCGCGATGGCGGGCGGAGACGGCGGCACCGACGTCGACCACCATGACCGCCACCACGACGATCGCGGCGACCATGACGGCGGCGAGCACCGTCGCCACCCCGTCCTCCGCCCCGCCCGCCGAGCGCGCCCGCGCCCGCGGTGTGCTCCGCGGCCCGGCGCGGGCGGTCGCGGTCACGGGACCGTCCCCGGCTCCGCGGCGGCGACCGCCGTGGCGGAGACCGTCAGCCCCGGGAGGAGCGCCACCGGCGCCCGGACCTGCACGGTCACCGTGTCGCCGTCGCGACGCACCGTCGACGTCGCGCCCGGTGGCCCCACCTCGGCGACGGCGTTCGCGGCACGAGCGTCGTCGCCTCGGGCAGTGAGCCGGGCCGCCTCCCGGGCGGCGTCCACACACCGCACGTGCGCGGTGACGCCGACGACCGCACCGACGCTGAGCACGAGCACGGTGAACAGGCTGGCGACGGCGAACGCCGCCTCCACCGTGACCGCGCCCGCCTCGCCGGCTAGCCGGTGGAGGTGCCCAGCGCCTTGCCGATGATGTCGGTCAGCCCGCTGACGATGTTGTCGCCGGTGACGACCCCGTAGAGCACCGCGCCGAACGCGGCGGCCGCGATGGTGCCTATCGCGTATTCGACGGTGCTCATGCCGTCGTCCTCCAGCATCAGCTCGGTCATCCTGCATCGCAATCGGATCCACATTCCATCCCCCTTCCGTCGGGCCGCTACAGCAGCCCCTCCCCGAGCACCCTGCCCGCGAGTCCCATCACCACCGGCACGATGCCGAGGCACACGAACGCCGGCAGGAAGCACAGCCCCAGCGGTCCCGCCACCGCGACACCGGCCCGCTCGCCCGCCGCCACCGCGCGGTCCTCCGCCTGTGCGCGTTCGGTGCGCGCGAGATCCGCCAGGCCGGCGGCCGGCGAGGAGCCCGCGCGGGCGGACCGTCGGAGCATGCGGGTGAGTCCGACCACCTGCGGATCCGTCGAATCCGTCCGCCAGGCGGTCTCGGCGTCGGAGCCCAGGGCGAGCAGCTCGGCGGCTCGGGTGAGCATGTCCGCGAGCGCGGGCGGGGCGCCCGCGGCGACGGCTCTGGCGGCGTCGGCTGTCGGCATGCCCGCGCGCAGGCAGACGGCGAACAGGTCGTAGGCCGCGGCGGCCTCGAACGGGTCCGGCGCGGCCGCGCGGCGGGGCGCGCCGCCACCGGGAGCACGAGCAGTGCCGCCGCCAGCAGGGCGAGCGCCGCCGCGAGCGGCCCGTGCCCGCTCATGTCCGGGCTCCCAGGCCGGTGCCGCCGGCACCGTCGGCGATGGCGCGGGACCAGAGCAGTCCGGCGCAGGTCAGGCAGGTCCCGACCACCAGCAGTGCACCGCCCGCGCCGGTGCCCAAGAGCGTGCCGAGCGGGTCGGCACCGATGAGCTGTCCCATCGCCACGCCGAGCACCGGCAGCGCGGCGAGTACCTGGGCGGTGGCGCGCGCNCCGGCCAGCGACGAGTGCGCGCGCCGCTCGTACCGTTCCCGCGCGCGCAGGTCCTCTCGGACGGAGGCGAGCAGCTCGCCCATGCCGATGCCGTGGCGCGTGCCCGTCTCCCAGGCCGCCGCGATCCGCGGCCACGCGGCACTCTCGTCGGCGTGCGTGCGCAGGCCCGCGGCCACGTCGCCGCCGAGTTCCGCCCGGCCGGCCATCTCGGCGAAGACGGCACGCACGTGGGGCTCCTCGGCGTCGCGGCCCGCGGTGGTGCACGCGGCCGCGGGGTGCGCCCCGACGGACAGTTCGGCGACCATCGCGTCCACGCCGGCGAGGATCGCCGAGAGTCGCGACATCCGCGCTCGCGCAGCTCGGTTGCGCGAGCGGAGATCGCGGACGGTGCCGGCCGCAAGCGCCGCGGCCAGCGCCTGCCCCGGTCCGATGAGCAGGGCACCGACCGGCAGCGCGACCGCCAGCCAGCCCCAGCGCAGTGCGACCGGAGCGGCCGCGGGCGCGTGCGCCGCCCGCAGGCGCGCGGCGGCGGGGCCGCCGGGCCAGGCCAGCGCCGCGGCGGCGAGCAGCACGATCGCGGCGGTCACGGGACGCCCCGCTCCGCGAGCAGCGCGCGCACGCGGTCGGCCTCCGCCGTGAATCCGCCGTCGCGGTCCCACGCGGGGAGCACGCGCACGTAGCCGTCGTCGCCGCGGTCGACGATGCCGATGCTGCGCAGCCCGCGCCTCCCCGACGTCCAGCGATGGACCGCGAAGACCACCTGGAAGGCGGCGGCCAGCTGGGCGTGGAGCGCCTCCCGACCCAGGCCGCCCAGCGCGGCGAGCGCCTCGAGCCGGGCGGGTACCTCGCGCGGGGAGTTGGCGTGCACGGTGCCGGCGCCACCGTCGTGGCCGGTGTTGAGGGCGGTGAGCAGGTCGACGACCTCGGCGCCGCGGACCTCCCCGACGACGATCCGGTCCGGCCGCATCCGCAGCGCCTGCCGCACCAGGTCGCGTACCGTCACCTCGCCGACGCCCTCGACGTTCGCGCCCCGCGCCAGCAGCGAGACCACGTGCGGGTGCACGGGATCGAGCTCGTGCGCATCCTCGACGCACAGCACCCGCTCCCCCGGGTCCACCGCGCCGAGCAGCCCGTTGAGCAGCGTCGTCTTGCCGCTGCCGGTGCCGCCGACCACGAGGAAGGCGAGCCGTGCCGCCACCACCCGGCGTACCAGTCCGGCCACGTCGGCGGGCACCGCGCCGCCGTCGACGAGCGAGTCGAGCGTCTGCGTCGCCGGCCGCAACACGCGCAGCGAGATGCAAGTGCCGCCGTGCGCGAGCGGCGGCAACACGGCGTGCAGCCTGATCCCGCTGCCCGCCCGGCCACCCGGACCGGCGGGGAGGTGCCCGTCGACCCAGGGCTGCGCATCGTCCAAACGCCGACCGGCCGCCAGCGCGAGCCGGGCCGCGAGCCGGCGCACGGCGGCGTCGTCCTCAAAGGCGATGCCGGCGGGCTCGAGCCCCCGACCCCGGTCCACCCATACCTTCCGCGGGCCGTGGACCAGTACGTCCGCCACGTCCGGGTCGGCGAGCAGCGGTTCGAGCCGCCCGGCGCCGACGAGCTCGGTCTCGAGGTAGGCGAGGCCGTCGAGCAGGTCCGTATCGCCCAGCACGCCTCCGCATTCCGCGCGGAGCGCCGCCGCCATGACATCGGGGGTGAGGACCGCGGCGGTGTGCGCGAGCCGCTCCCGCACCCTCGCCAGCAGGTCGCCGTCCGGGGAGGTCATGCCGCGCTCCGCCGCACGGCGTCGAGCACGCGCCCGGCCGCGACCGACAGCGGCGTGCCCCGCCGCAGCCGCAGACCGCCGTCGTCGAGTTGGGCGGCCAGGCCCGGCTGCGGACGCATCGACGCCACCAACGGCACCCCGACCGCCCGCTCGACGTCCCGCGCCGAGAGACCGCCCGGCGCGGGGCCGCGCGCCACCAGCCCGATCCGCCGCGCGCGGCCCGTCACGCCGTCGACCACCGAGCGGGCGGCCGCGCACCCTCGCACCGTGGCCCCCGCGACGACGATCACGACGTCCGCGACCTCGAGGCACGCCGAGGTCGCGGAGTCGTCGCGCCGGGGCAGGTCCACGACGGTGACGCCCACGCTGCGGCGGCCCGCGTCGATGACGGCGAGCAGCCCCTCCACCGGGATCTCGGGCGACGGTGCGCCTCCCGCGTCGCGGCCCGCGCCCGCCACCGCGCCACCCGCAGAGAGCACCGCGACGGCCCCGGACCGCCCCGGGAGCGCCGCGACCAGCGCGTCCGACGGCACGTGGCCGCCGCGCAGCGCCAGGTCGCCCCAGCGCAGGCCCGGCGTGTCCGCGCAGCCGAGGAGCAGATCGAGCCCGCCGCCCCAGGGGTCCGCGTCGACGGCGAGCGCCGTGATCCCGCGGCCGGGCGCGGTCACTGCGACGGCCGCCGCGAGGACGGAGGCGCCGGCCCCGCCGTGGCCGCCGAGCACGGCGACGACGCGCGAGCGCGCGCCGTCGTCCTGCTCCCGGGCGGCGAGGAATCGAGCCAGCTCACGGACCTGCGCAGGCAGCACGAAGACCTGCGTCGCCCCCACTTCGACGGCCGCCGCCAGCTCCGCCATCCCCGCCTCGCCCGCGACGATCGCGACCCCCTCGCGGCGCGGAAGGCCGCCGGCACGCGCCGCCTCCGCCATCGCCGACGCCGCGGCGAGGTCCAGCACGAGCCCCGCCGCGGAGGCCCAGCACGCGCGCGGCCTGCCCCGATCGATGTCCGTGACCGCCCGCGCGGCCGCGGCGGCGGCCCGGCGCACGTCGTCGGCCAGGGCCCCGTCGGCCACCGCCATCCCGATCTCGATCCCCCGCATGACCACAGCATCGTCCGAACCGCTGTCCGGTTCGTCCGATCCCGCCCCGGCCTGTGGAGAAACCTGTCCGATTCGCGAAAGCTGTGGAGGAAACCGGTCTCCGCTCTTGCGCGGTGCGGAGCGCTGGGGCACCGGTAGGCTGATCGACGTGAGCCCTACCGCGCCCGACGAGGCCCCGGTGCGCCGGGTCGCCGCCTTCTTCGACCTGGACAAGACGATCATCGCGAAATCGTCCGCGCTGGCCTTCTCGCGTCCCTTCTTCGACGAGGGGCTGCTCAACCGCCGCGCGGTGCTCAAGTCGAGCTACGCGCAGTTCCTCATGATGCTGACGGCCGCCGATCACGACCAGATGGAGCGCATGCGCGACCACCTCACGCAGATGTGCGAGGGCTGGAACGTGGAGCAGGTGTCGACCATCGTCCGCGAGGCGCTGCACGACGTGGTGAACCCGCTGGTCTTCGCCGAGGCCTCCGAGCTGATCGCCGGGCACCACGCCCGCGGCCACGACGTGGTGATCGTCTCCGCCTCGGGCGAGGAGATGGTGCGTCCGATCGCGGAGATGCTGGGTGCCGATTACTCGGTGGCGTCGAAGATGAAGGTCGAGGACGGCAAGTACGCCGGCGAGGTCGAGTTCTACTGCTACGGCGAGAACAAGGTCGTCGCCATGGAGGCGCTCGCGGCCGAGCACGGCTACGACCTCGAGCAGTGCTTCGCATACTCGGATTCCATCACCGACGTGCCCATGCTCGCCGCCGTCGGGCACCCCACCGCGGTCAATCCCGACCGCGGCCTGCGCAAGGAGGCGGCCGAGCGCGGGTGGCCCGTCGTCTCGTTCTCGAACCCCACACCGTTGCGCGATCGGATACCCACACCGTCGCGGAATTCCGTGCTCGCCAGCGCGGGCCTCGGCGTGGTCGCCGCGGGCGCCGGTGTGGCGACTTACCTTGTGCTGCACCGCAAGAAGCGCTGATACCGGCCGGTAGCAAGAGATCCGAGAAAATTCCGGCCGACCCCTTGCTGTGACGGCGCTCACAGGGTAGAAAGGAGTCACGGAG
This sequence comes from Tsukamurella ocularis, assembly GCF_965138335.1. Taxonomy (GTDB): domain Bacteria; phylum Actinomycetota; class Actinomycetes; order Mycobacteriales; family Mycobacteriaceae; genus Tsukamurella; species Tsukamurella ocularis_A. The sequence continues at coordinate 406,398 of NZ_CBCSDV010000001.1, read as the reverse complement.
CGGCGCAAAGCCAAACCCCCACCGGAAGAGAAGGTCGAGGGTTCCTGAGCGTCAAGGCTCCCAGCACGGACACCAGGCACCCACGCGGAGCTCGCCACCTATGGCGGAAAGCGCTGTGAGCCTGCGTCACCGGGGAACTTCAGTGGTCAGCACAAGATCCGCGGATAGTGGATCTCTCCACCGGTGCACGCCGAGGCCGTAATACAGCCCACCCTCACGCACGCTTGGTAACCGGGATCCGTGCTAGCGAACGGCGATTCGGACCCGTTCTGAGGAAAGCACCTCGAGTGCCCCTTCCTCAGCTCAGGCCGGGTCGCCGTTGCGCATGTCCGGGTCATGCCCGAACACTCACGGGCGGAGCGGACTCCGCCGTCAGCGCTCCGCGAGCGCCAGTGCCTCCAGCCCGCCGGCCTCCAGCGCCTGGCAGCACAACACCACCCACGCCACGACGCCGTCGGGTTCCCCCATGCCGAACGCGTCCGCCGCATCGGCATAGCTCGGCGCGAACTTCAGCCAGGTGGTCTCCGGGATACCGAGCGCGTGCGGATCGAGCCCCGACGCGACGGTCACCAACCGCGACGCGGCACGCGCGACCACCCCGTCGGCGACCTCGAACGGGCGCAGCGAGAGCAGTTCCCCGTGCACGATCGCCGCCACGACCGGCGCGGGCGCCTCCGTGCCACCGGTCACGAGCTGCGCGAGCAGGCCGAGCCGCTCCCCCGTCCCGGGCCGCGGCCGCCCGAGCCGGGAATCGTCACCGTCGACGAGATCGGCTGCGGCCAGCGTGTGCAGCCGGGCGAGGACCTGCAACGGCGCGCGCCGCCACACCCCGACCGAGGCGTCCAGCAGGTCACCGTCGATCGCCTGGTAGGCGCGCATCGAGCCGGCGAGCACCGGATCGTTGATCAGCTCGTCGCGGCTCAGCGCGACGGCCGCGCCGTCGAGCGCGGCCGAGGCCCGGGCCCCGCGCAGCGACGATTCCGTCGCGGTCGCCCGCCACTCCCGCCGGTTCGCGGGATGCCGGTGCACCTTGGCGAGCGCCTCCCGCGCGGCGGCGGCCGCCTCCGCGACGGCGGGGACGGCGACGAGCGGGCTCAGCGGGTCGGTCACACGACCCACCCTAACCCGCGCGCCGCGCGTCCCCTCCGATCAGCCCGCCAGCTCGATCGAGCCGCCGGGGATGGCCGCGATCAGCGTCCGTGTGTAGTCCGACGTCGGGTTGTCGTAGACCTGATCCGTCGGACCGGACTCGACCACCTTGCCGCCCGCCATCACCAGCGTCTGGTGCGCGATCTGCTTGACCACCGCCAGGTCGTGCGTGATGAACAGGTAGGTCAGCCCCAGCTCCTGCTGCAGACCCTCGAGCAGCGTGAGGATCTGGGCCTGCACCAGCACGTCGAGCGCGGAGACCGCCTCGTCGAGCACGATCACCTCGGGGTTGAGGGCCAGCGCTCGCGCGATCGCGACGCGCTGCCGCTGACCGCCCGACAGCTCGTTGGGGTAGCGGTGCATGGTGTCCGCCGGCATCGCCACCATCTCGAGCAGTTCCTTCGCCCGCTCCACCCGCGACGTCTTGTCCCCGATGCCGTGCACCACCAACGGTTCCGTGATCGCTCGGTAGATCGAGTACATCGGATCCAAAGAGCCGTAGGGGTTCTGGAAGACGGGCTGCACCCGCCGCCGGAACGCCTTCGCCTCCGCGCCGCGGAGGGTGGTGACGTCCTTCCCATCGAATTCGACGGTGCCGCTGGTCGGTTCGAGCAGGCCGAGCACCATGCGGGCCACCGTCGACTTACCCGAGCCGGACTCGCCGACCACCGCGGTCGTGGTGCCCCGCAGCATGGTGAAGCTGACGTCGTCGACCGCGCGGAAGTCGCTGCTCTGGAACGGCAGCGATCCCCGGATCGGGAAGTCCTTCACCAGGTTCGCGGCGACGACGACCTCCGCCGGACCCTTCGCTGCGGAGTCCCTCAGCGCGGCCTTGGCCGTCTCCAGCCCGGCGTCCGAACCGCCGGCGCCGGCCTCCGCAACGTCCGTCACCGCGGCCGCGACCGGCGGGATCTCGGACCGGCGCGCCGAGAGCGACGGCGCGGCGGAGACGAGCCGCTTGGTGTACTCGTGCTGCGGATCCTGCAGGATCTCCAGCGCGGGACCGGATTCCACGACGCGACCCTTGTACATCACGACGAGGTGACTGGCGCGCTCGGCGGCCAGCCCCAGGTCGTGCGTGATGAGCAGCACCGCGGTGCCGAGGTCGGAGGTGAGCGTGTCCAGGTGATCCAGGATCTGCCGCTGCACCGTGACGTCGAGCGCGGACGTCGGCTCGTCGGCGATGAGCAGCTTCGGCCGGCAGGCCAGGCCGATCGCGATGAGCGCGCGCTGCTTCATGCCGCCCGAGAACTCGTGCGGGTACTGGTTCACCCGCTTGTCGGGATCCTTCATCCCCGCCTCGGCCAGCAGGGCGATCGCCCGCTTCTTGGCGTCGCCCTCCTCGGCGTTGTTGGCCTTGAGGGTCTCCTTGATCTGGAAGCCCACGCGCCACAGCGGGTTCAGGTTGGTGTTCGGGTCCTGCGGGACCAGGCCGATGCCGTCGCCCCGGATCTTCTGGAAGTCCTTCTCGGAGGCCTTCGACAGATCCTGACCGTCGAAGACGATCTGGCCGCTCGCGACCTTGCCAGTGCCCTGCAGCAGGCCCATCACGGCCGCGGCCGTGGTGGACTTGCCCGAGCCGGACTCGCCGACGATCGCCACCGTCTGGCCCGGATAGACCGTGAGGTTGGCGCCCCGCACCGCGGGGACCGGCTTGCCCTGGACGTCGAATTCCACGACCAGGTCGCGGATCTCGAGCAGCGGCGACGGCGACTTGCCGAGCGCCGAGGCGACCTTGTCCTTGACCTTGCTCAGGCCGTGCTTGTGCTCGTCGGACATCAGCGCTTCCTCGCCTTCGGATCGAGTGCGTCGCTCAGGACGTCACCGAGCATCATGAACGTGAGCACGGTGATCGCCAGGGCGGTCGCGGGGAAGAACAGGATGGGCGTGCCCTCGCGGAGGAGCGTCTGCCCGTCGGAGATGTCCATGCCCCAGGAGACCTCGCTGGCCGGGAGGCCGATGCCGAGGTACGACAGGGTGGCCTCGGTGACGATGTAGATGCCCAGCGCGACGGTCGCGACCACGATCACCGGGCCCAGGCAGTTGGGGATCACGTGCGTGAACAAGGTGCGGACCTTGGACGACCCCAACGACTTCGAGGCGTCGATGTACTCCTCGTTGCGGATCGAGATGGCCGCCGACCGCGCGATGCGGGCGATCTGCGGCCAGCTGAAGATCGCGAGGACCAGTACCACCGAGTACACGGTGCGCGAGCTGACCATCTGCATGACCACGACGGCCGCGAGCATCAACGGGACACCGAAGAAGATGTCCGACAGGCGCGCGATGAGCGAGTCGAGCCAGCCGCCGTAGAAGCCGGCGGTGGCACCGAGGATGCCGCCGATCACCACCACGGCGATCGTGGTGAGGACGCCGACGAGGACCGAGGCCCGGGCGCCGTAGATCGTGCGCGCGTAGATGTCGTAGCCCTGCAGGTCGGTGCCGAACCAGTGCTCGCCGCTCGGCGGCAGGAGAGAGCGGTCCAGGGACGCCTCGTGCGGATCCTTGCCGAAGGCGAACACCGATGGGAACAGGACCACGAGCAGGATCAGTGCGAGGAGCGCGATGCAGACCCAGAACAGGGGCTTCACCTTGAGCTGCAGCCAGGCCGTCTTCCAGAAGCCGGCGGGCTCGACGTCCTTGGCCACGGCGTCGACCGCGCCCAACACCACGTCGTCGGCCGCGGCGACGAAGCGTTCTTGTCCGGGATAGGTGTGATTCTCAGGCATAACGGATCCTCGGGTCGAGGGCGGCGTAGAGCAGGTCGACCACCACGTTGCAGATGAGGTAGATGACGATGAGCACCGTCACGAAGGAGACCACTGTGGTGGCCTCGCCCCGGATGATGGCCTGGTAGATGGTGCCGCCCACGCCGGGGATGTTGAAGATGCCCTCGGTGACGAGCGCGCCGCCCATGAGCGCGCCGATATCGGCGCCCAGGAACGTGACCACCGGGATCAGCGAGTTGCGCAGCACGTGCACCAGGACGACGCGCGAGCGCGGCAGGCCCTTGGCCGTCGCGGTCCGCACGTAGTCGGCGGTGAGGTTCTGCGAGACCTGGGAGCGGGTGAGCCGCACGACGTACGCGAAGGACACCAGGCCGAGCACGATGCCCGGCAGCAGCAGGTGGTAGAAGTCCAGGTTGCCGCCGACGGTCACCGGGAACCACTCCAGCTTCACACCGAAGATGAACTGGGCGATGAAGCCGAGCACGAAGATCGGCACCGCGATGATGATCAGCGAGACGAACAGGATCGACGTGTCGAACAGCTTGCCCTTCTTCAGGCCGGCGATGACGCCGAAGAAGATGCCCAGGATCGTCTCGACCGCGAGCGCGATGAGCGCGAGGTTCACCGTGACGGGGAAGGCCCGCTTCATCACGTCCCACACCGGCTGTCCGGAGAACGAGGTGCCGAAGTCGAGTGAGAAGACGCCCTTGATGTAGTACCAGTACTGCACCAGGAAGGGCTGATCGAGGTGGTACTGGGCGCGCAGGCCCTCGACCACCTCGGGAGGCAGCGTGCGATCGCCGCCGAGCGCCGCGATGGGGTCCGCGGGCACCAGGAACACGAGCGCGTAGATGAGCAGCGTGGCGCCGAAGAACACGATCACCAACTGCCCGAGCCTGCTCAGGAGATATCTGGTCATGCCATCACTCCTTCGTGATGTTCGTGAAGTCGAAGCGGCCGTTCCACGTGAGCTCCCCGTGAACGCCCTCGCCGACACCGGCTGCAGCGTTGTAGTCCCAGAGCGGAACGACGGGGAGGTCCGCCAGCAGGATCGACTGCGCCTCGTTGATCAGTCGGGTCGACTGCGCCGGATCCAGCGCCTGCTGCCCCTCCGCGATCTTCCTGTCGAACGCCGGATTGCTGTAGTCGCCGTCGTTCGAGCCGCCGCCGGTCACGTAGTTCGACTCGAGGAAGTTCAGCAGTGTGGGGTAGTCGCCCTGCCAGCCGTTACGGCCGGCCGACTTCAACGTGCGCTTGGTCAGTTCGTCGCGGATCTGCTTGAAGGTGGCGTACGGCTTGCCCTCGGCCTCGATGCCGAGGGTGTTCTTGATCTGATTGGTGACCGCGTCGATCCACTGCTTGTGATCACCGTCGGAGTTGTAGGCGATGGTGAACGCACCGGTCCACGGCTTGATCGCGTTCGCCTGCGCCCACCGCTGCTTCGCGAGCTCCGGATTGTGCTTGACGGTCTCGTTGCCCGGGATATCGCCGCTCCACCCGGGGATCGAGCGAGCCGTGAACTCGAGCGCCGGGTTGCGGAAGCCCTGGAAGACCACGTCGATGATCTGCTGCCGGTCGATCGACATGGAGATCGCCTGCCGCCGCAGCCGCCCCTCCTCGTCCGGGCCGAAGTGCTCGAGGAACTCGGGGATCACGAACGACTGGGTCTGCGCGGTCGGCTTGGTGATCGCCTTCTTGCCCAGCGTCTTCTTGAACGAGCGCAACGCGCTGTTGGGGATGGTGTCGAGCGCGTCGAGGTTGCCCGACGTCAGGTCGGTGTACGCCGGGTCGAACGACTCGTACATCACGAACGTGAGGCCGCCGTTCTTCGGCTTGGGCCCCTTGTAGTCCTCGTTGCGGACGACGTCCAGCTGGACGTTGTGCCGCCACTGCTTGAGCTTGTACGGGCCGTTGCCGACGGGGTTCTGGCCGAACTTCTCCTTGCCCTCGGTGAAGAACACGTCGGGGAGGGGCACGAACGGGGTGAACCCGAGCGCCAGCTTGAAGTCGATGTTCGGGGCGGCGAGGTCGATGGTGAACGTGTAGTCGTCGACCACCTTGAGGCCGCTCATCTCGGTCTTGGTGGCACCCTTCTCGGACACCTCGTCGAAGCCGGCGATCGGGGCGTAGAAGCTCTGCTGCTTCTGCAGGTTGCCGATGGCGGCACCGAAGTTCCAGGCGCGCACGTAGTTCTGCGCCTTCACGGGGGTGCCGTCGGTGAACTTCCAGTCGCGCTTGAGCTTGACCGTGAACCGCTTGTTATCCGTGGTCTCGACCGCTTCAGCGTTCGCGAGCTCGGGTGTCCCGTCCGCTTCATAGCTGTAGAGCCCGGTGAACAGGGAGTCGACCACGCGACCGCCCATGTTCTCGTTGGTGTCCGAGGGAACCAGTCCGCTCTGCGGCTCACCGCCGTTCACCCGCACGATCGCATCGGGCCCGACGGTGTTCTGCGACCGCGCGCCGTCCATGCTGCACCCGGACACCGCCAGGCTCGCGGCGACGGCGACCGCGAGGATCGCCCGCGTCGTCGACCACCGCTGTGTTTGTCTTCTCACTACTACCTCCGCCGGAGTTGGCCAGTTCAGTGCACAGCACTTTAAGCGCACCTCACTACTCTGTCCCGGCAATGCTCGCTGTCGATCCCCGTCCCGGCGAGTCCGCACCGAACGTCGTCGTCCCGGGGTATAAGAGGAGGGCAACCCCGTGCAACCCCGGCCCTCGGCGTCCCAGATTCGGAAAAGCCCTGCCCGTGCCCTGACGGGGTCCCTACGATTGACCCATGACTGATTCCGCGACCGCCGCATACCCGCCTTCCGCAGAATTCGCAGCTCAGGCCAACACGCAGGGGCGCGACCTGTACGACCGTGCCGAAGCGGACCGTTTGGGCTTCTGGGCCGAGCAGGCGAACCGGCTGCACTGGGACACCCCGTTCGGCGAGGTTCTGGACTGGAGCGGCGCCCCCTTCGCCAAGTGGTTCGTGGGCGGCAGGCTCAACGTCGCGTACAACTGCGTCGATCGCCACGTGGACGCGGGCAACGGCGACCGCGTCGCGATCCACTGGATCGGCGAGCCCGGCGACAGCCGCGACCTCACCTACAACGACCTCAAGGACGAGGTGAGCCGCGCGGCCAACTACCTGAGCTCGCTGGGCCTGCAGCCCGGCGACCGGGTCGCGATCTACATGCCGATGGTGCCCGAGGCCATCGTCGCCATGCTCGCCTGCGCGCGCCTGGGCCTGACCCACTCGGTGGTCTTCGGCGGCTTCTCCGCCGCGGCCCTGCGCTCGCGCGTCGACGACGCCGAGGCGAAGGTGGTCATCACCACCGACGGCCAGTTCCGCCGCGGCAAGCCCGCGCCGCTCAAGGCCAATGTCGACGAGGCGCTCGACATGGACGTCGACGGCACCACGACCACCACGGTCGAGAAGGTCATCGTGGTGCAGCGCTGCAAGAACGACATCGACTGGCACGACCGCGACGTGTGGTGGCACGAGTCGGTGGGCGCGGCATCGTCGGAGCACGCCCCCGAGGCCTTCGACGCGGAGCACCCCCTGTTCCTGCTGTACACCTCCGGCACCACGGGCAAGCCCAAGGGCATCGTGCACAGCTCAGGCGGCTACCTCACGCAGGCCGCGTACACGCACCACTACCTCTTCGACCTCAAGCCGGAGAAGGACGTGTACTGGTGCACCGCCGACATCGGCTGGGTCACGGGCCACACCTACATCGTCTACGGCCCGCTGGCCAACGGCGCCACCCAGATCCTGTACGAGGGCACGCCGAACTCGCCGAACGAGCACCGGCACTTCGAGATCATCGAGAAGTACGGCGTCTCGATCTACTACATCGCACCCACGCTGGTGCGCACGTTCATGAAGTGGGGCCGCGAGATCCCCGACGCGCACGACCTGAGCTCGATCCGCGTGCTCGGTTCGGTGGGCGAGCCCATCAACCCCGAGGCGTGGCGCTGGTACCGCGACGTCATCGGCGCCGGCACGGCCCCGATCGTCGACACCTGGTGGCAGACGGAGACCGGCGCCGCGATGGTCGCGCCGCTCCCCGGTACGACCGTGCTCAAGCCCGGCTCGGCGATGGAGCCCGTGCCCGGCATCAGCGCGAACATCGTCGACGACGACGGGAACAGCCTGCCCCGCGGCGAATCCGGCCTGCTGGTGCTCGACAAGCCGTGGCCGGCGATGCTCCGCGGCATCTGGGGCGATCCGGAGCGGTTCGTGGACACCTACTGGTCGCGCTACGCCGACCAGGGCTGGTACTTCGCGGGCGACGGTGCGCGGTACGACGAGGACGGCGCGCTCTGGGTGCTGGGCCGCGTCGACGACGTCATGAACATCTCGGGCCACCGCATCTCGACCGCCGAGGTCGAGTCCGCGCTCGTCGGGCACCCGGCCGTGGCCGAGGCGGCCGTGGTGGGCGCGTCCGACGCGACGACGGGGCAGGCCATCGCCGCGTTCGTCATCCTGCGCCAGGGCGTCGACGATTCCGACCCTGCCACGCTGATCGCCGAGATGACGGCGCAGGTCTCGAAGGACATCTCGCCGATCGCCAAGCCGCGCGAGATCAACATCGTGCCCGAGCTTCCGAAGACCCGTTCCGGCAAGATCATGCGCCGCCTGCTCCGCGACGTGGCCGAGGGCCGCGAGCTGGGCGACACGTCGACGCTGGTGGATCCGACGGTCTTCGAGAACATCCGCAAGCAGCGGAGCTGAATCACCTCGCTTCGAGCGACCGAGGGCGGTAACGTCCGGTAGCTGTGTCGTCGCCATCCGCGGCCGCAGTTCCCGGGCGTGCCGCCCTCCTCGCTGTTCTCCGCCCGTACGTCCGCCTGACGGTGGCCGGCTTCCGCCAGCAGTCGACCTACCTGGGCGCGGCGGTGGCGGGCCTGTTCACCAACGCCGTCTTCGGCTTCCTCAAGATGGCGATCCTGCTCGCGACGCTCGCGGGCGCGGGCGGTTCCGCGGGCGGCTACACGCCCGAGCTCATGGTGAGCTACATCTTCCTCTCGCAAGGCCTCCTCACGGCTGTCGGTGCTTTCGGCACCGACGGCGACCTCCCCGAGCGGATACGCACCGGCGACATCGCCGTCGACTTCCTCCGCCCGCTCAACGTGCAGTTCGCCACGCTCGCCACCGGGATCGGCGGTGCCCTCTACTCCCTCATTCCCCGGTGGACACCGCTCGTCGCCGTCGGGCTGGTGACGGGAATGATGGCCTGGGCCGACCAGCCCGCGGCCTATCCGCTCGCCGTGCTGAGCATCCTGTTGTCGATAGTCCTGGCCCGCGCCCTGCTGTACGCCGTCGAGGTGCTGGGCTTCTGGGTGGTCGAGACACGCGGCATCGTCCTGTTCTACGTCATCGTCGCCAGCTTCCTCATGGGCATGTTCGTGCCGATCGGGCTCTTTCCCGACTGGCTGGCGGCGATGGCCGCGTACTCGCCCTTCGCGTCGATCCTCATGCCGCCCTGCGACATCCTGTCGGGCAGGATCGACGTAGCCGCTGCACTACCCGTCGTCGCGGCGCAGGCGGCGTGGGGCGCGGGAGCGCTCGTACTCGGCGCCGTGCTCACCGCCGCGGGGCGCAAGCGACTGGAGGTGCAGGGTGGCTGACCTCTCCACCGATACCTGCCCCGGGCCGCTCGCTCCGTATCGCGCCGTGCTGGCCTCGCGCGTCCAGGCGCAGGCGTCGTACCGCGCCTCCCTCACGCTCGACCTGGTCACGGCGGCGGTGCTGGGGCTCGTCGAATTCGCAGAAGTATGGTTGCTGTTCCACAACGCGAAGGTGATCGGCGGCCTGACCTTCTCCGCCGTGCTGCTCGTCTTCGCGCTCGCCGACCTCTCGTTCTGCTCCGCGGACATCCTGTTCGGGCACCTCGACAAGCTGCACCGGTACATCCGCAAAGGCACCGTCGACGTCTTCTACCTGCGCCCGCAGCCGATCCTGCTGCAACTGATGACCAGCGACATCAGGCTCCACCGACTCACGCGGCCGCTGGTGAGCATCTTCGCACTGGGGTACGCCCTCACGCACAATCCGATCGACTGGCGCCCGGCCACGATCGGGATGGTGGCACTCGCGATGGCGTGCGGCCCCGTGATCTACGCGTCCTTGTTCGTGATCGCGGCGGGAGTGCAGTTCGTCCTCGTCAACGGCGCGGAGTTCACCAACGCGTTCGTGTACGGCGGGCACTACGCATCCACCCAGCCGGCATCGGTGTGGCCGGGTGCCGTGAAGGTGACTCTGGGGTTCGTTCTCCCGTTGGCGTTCACCGGATATCTTCCCTCGCTGGTCATCTTGGGGCTGCCGGGACAGGGGGTCTTCCAGCCGTGGTCGGCGTGGCTGCTCCCGGTGGTCACCCTGTGGGCGATGCTGTTGGCAGCGATCGCCTGGCGGGCGGGACTACGGCACTACCGGGGAGCGGGCGGATGACGGAGCAGATCATCGAGACGCGCGGCCTGACGCGCACGTTCGCCAAGCGCGGGTGGAACGGCCGTACCAAGATGCTCACCACCGCCGTCGACCACCTGGACCTGACGATCGCACCGGGCGAATCCGTCGGGTACATCGGCGCGAACGGCGCGGGGAAGTCCACCACGATCAAGATGCTCATGGGCATCCTCGTACCCACGTCGGGGACGGTGCGCACCGTCGGACTCGATCCCCTGGCCCGGCGACGCGACGTGGCCCGGCGGGTGGGCGTCGTCTTCGGGCAGCGGTCGCAGCTGTGGTGGGACCTGCCCACCGGGCGATCGCTGGAGATCCTCGCCGCCGTGCACCGCCTCCCCGACGCCGTGGCGACGGCGCGGGCGGGCCGGCTCATCGAGCAGCTGGAGCTGGGCGCCTACCTCGACCGGCCGGTGCGCCAGCTCAGCCTCGGCGAGCGGATGCGCGCGGAAGTCGCTGCCTCGCTCATGCATTCGCCGGAGCTGTTGATCCTCGACGAGCCCACCATCGGCCTCGACGTCCTGAGCAAGCAGCGCCTGCGCGAGTTCCTCATCGCCGAGCGCGCCGAGCGCGGCCTCACCCTGCTGCTGACCACCCACGACATGGGCGACGTGGAGCGCCTCTGCGAGCGGATCCTCGTCGTCGACCACGGCCGCACCGCCTTCGACGGCACGCTCGCCGGGCTGGTCGGCACCGTCGGCGCCGCGCGCGTCCTGGTGCTCGACCTGGACCGCCCCACCCCCGATCTCGCGGTCGACGGTGCGCGGCACCTCGCCAGCGAGGGCGGGGGCCTGCGCCAGCGACTGGAGCTGAACGCCCCACTGCCGCAGGTGCTCGCGGCCGTGGCCGAGCGGGCGACGGTGCGCGACCTCACCGTCGAGGAACCCGACATCGAAGACGTGGTGCGGCGGCTCTACGAGCGTTCGCGGCCGAACACCTGAGCGCGCAGGACGTCCACCGGATCGCCCCCGCCGCGCGCGGGCGGCGGCCCGGCCTCCGGCACGCCGAGCGGCCCGGTCAGGTCCTTCTCCCAGCGGGTCCAGTCCGTGACCGCCCAGCGTTCGGCGATCGCCCAGCGGCCGTCCCGGCGCTCGAACCGGTCCACGTACCGCAGTCCCACCGTGAGATACGCCTGCAGCTCGGCGCCCGGGGCCGACCAGTGCGTCGCGGTGCAGTAGGTCTCGACCACCGCGACGTCGCCGTGCAGCTCGCACAGGTGGTTGCCGACCTGGTGATGCGTGCCGCCCAGGGATTCCAGCTGTCCGCGCACCCAGGGCACGTACTCCTCGACCGGGCCGTCGAAGCCGGTGTGGTGGTCGACGGCGCCGGGGTGGTAGCAGGCGCGCACCGCCTCCGGATCGAGGCGATCGATACCGCGGCAGTAGCGCAGCACCACGTCGTGGATCTCCGTGCGGGCGAGCAGGTCGTCGACGGTCATGGCGCCAGTGGACCACGGGAGGTGGACCACGCGGGCGCGAACCGGTAGGCAGTATCCATGGGCTTCACCCGCGAGCAGCTGCTCGCCTACTCGGACACGACGGTGCCGGACCTCATCGGGCCGGAGTGCCGGCTGCTGTTCTCGGGCATCAACCCCGGGCTGTGGACGGCGGCGACGGGAGCGCACTTCGCCCGGCCCGGCAACCGCTTCTACCCCGCGCTGTACGCCGCGGGCATCGTCGACCGCGCCATCGACGCCACCGACGGGATGAGCTTCGCCGACCGGAACGTCTTGGTGGACGCGGGAATCGGCATCACGAACGTCGCACCCCGCGCCACCGCGAAGGCGAGCGAACTCACCGCCGAGGAGCTCCGGGAGGGCGGCGAGGCCCTCGTCGCGCGCGTGCTCGAGGTGGCGCCGCGGATCCTCGCGGTCCTCGGGATCACCGCCTACCGCACCGCCTTCCACGAGCCGAAGGCCGTGCCCGGGCCGCAGGATCGCACCATCGGCGGGACGCGGGTGTGGGTGCTGCCCAACCCGAGCGGGCTCAACGCGCACGAGACGGTCGCCACGCTGGCCGCGGCGTACCGTCGGGCCGCCGAGGCGGCCGGGATCACCCTCGCTGCAGCGCGTCCGCCCGGACCTGCACCAGCGTGAGGTCCAGCAGCGGCGTCGCGACGCCCAGTTCCCCGGCGCGCGCGGCGAGGTCGCCCAGGATGTGCTCGGCCTCGTTCGGCAGGCCCGCCACCAGGTCCCGGTAGAGCGACGAGGTCATCGCCGAGTCCGGATCCAGCAGCACCGATTCGGTCCGCTCGTGCGCGTCCGCGGGAACCGGATGCCCGGCGGCGGCCGCGACGGCCTCGGTCTCCGCGATGATCGCCCGCACCTGCGGCTCGCCGCCGGCCGCGATCACCGGCCCCACGGAGCTGCGGAACAGGCAGCAGAGGATCCCGGTGGCCGCGATGAACGCCCACTTCGCCCACAGCGCCCCGGTGACGTCCTCGCTCACGGTGAGCCGGATGCCGGGGACGTCGAGCGCCCGCGCGACGTCGGGCGCACCGTCGCCGAGGGTGAGGGCGGACCAGTCGGTCATCTGGACCACCGCCCCGTCGTCCAGCGTGGCGACGATCATCGCCAGCGCGCCCAGCACGCGCGGCCCGAACTCGGCCTCGAGCCGGTCCAGATGGGCCATGCCGTTGAGGATCGGCAGGACGACGGTGCCCTCCCCCACCGCGGGGCGCAGGTCGTCGATCACCGCCTCGAGCGCGGGCGCCTTGACCGTGAGGATCACCAGGTCGAAGGCCTGCGGGGCCGCCGCGAGCTCGTCGGCCGTGAGCACGGCGACCTCGTGCGTGCGGGTGCCGGCCGGGTCCGTGAACCGCAGCCCGTCGCGGCGCAGGGCCGCGGCCCGGGCGGGGCGGACCAGGAAGGTCACGTCCCGGCCGGCCTCGATCAGCCGACTGCCGAAGGCCCCGCCGGTCGCGCCGGCGCCCACCACGAGGATCCGCATGCTCACACCTTCTCCAGCTCCACGTCGCGCGTCTCGTGCATCACGAGGAGGGCGATCAGCGTGGCGCCGCCGGCGAGCGCGAGGTACACGCCCACCCAGCCGACGCCGTAGTCGCTCACCAACCAGGTGGCGATGAACGGCGCGATGGCGGCGCCGAGGATCGACGCGAAGTTGTACGAGATGCCGCTGCCCGTGTAGCGGACGTTGGTGGCGAACAGCTCCGGCAGCACGGCGCTCATCGGGCCGAAGGTGAGGCCCATCAGTGTGAGGCCCGCGATGAGCACGGCGAGCATCGTGCCCTGGGTGGTGGTCGCCGGGTCGAGGATCCACTGGAAGGACAGGCCGTAGGCGATGATCGCGAGCGTCACCACGATGAGCACCTTGCGGCGGCCGATGCGATCGGCGAAGTACCCGGAGACGGCGACGAAGGCGGCGAAGAAGAGCACCGCGATGAGCTGCATCTGCAGGAAGTCGATGTAGGAGATGCCGAGCTTGACGCCCGACTTGTCGACCACCTTGCCGGTGCCGTACGAGACGATCCACGTGGTCACGAGGTAGAACAGCGTGTAGGTGGCGACCATGACGAAGGTGCCGATGATGAGCGGCCGCCACGCGGTGCGCAGCACCTCGCCCAGCGGGGCCTTGACCTTCTTGCCGTCCTGGACGGCCTTCGCGAACACCGGGGTCTCGGTCAGCTTGAGACGCACGTACAGGCCCACGATCACCATCACCGCCGAGGCGAGGAACGGGATGCGCCAGCCCCACGTCATGAACGCGTGGTTCGAAGTGGAGGTCTTCGAATCGAAGTCCATCAGCTGCATGATCACCAGGAAGGTGCCGTTGGCCAGGAAGAAGCCGAAGGGCGCGCCCAGCTGGGGCCACATCGCCGCCCACGCCCGCTTGCCAGGCGCAGCCGTCTCCGTCGCCAGCAGCGCGGCGCCCGACCACTCGCCGCCCAGGCCCAGGCCCTGCGCGAAGCGCATCACGGCGAGTAGGGCCGGCGCCCAGTAGCCCACCTGGTCGAAGGTGGGGAGCACGCCGATGAGGAAGGTCGCGATGCCCATGGTGAGGAGCGACCCCACCAGGGTGGCCTTGCGGCCCACCCGGTCACCGAAGTGGCCGAACAGGATCGACCCGAGGGGCCGCGCCGCGAACGCCAGGCCGAAGGTCGCGAACGAGGCGAGCAGCGCCGCGGTGTCGTCCCCCTTCGGGAAGAACAGGGTGGGGAAGACCAGCACTGCTGCGGTCGCGTAGATGTAGAAGTCGAAGAACTCGATGGTGGTGCCCACCATGGAGGCGACGACGATTCGCCTGCGATTCATTCGCAGGAGATTACGCGGGGCGGCACCGAGTGGACGCGGTGACCCGGGTCACCGTCACCACCTGCGGTACGGTCGACCAATGAACGACGCACCGCCCCGGTTCCGGGCCTCACGGGCGTTGATCCGCTTCCTGCGCACCGAGACCGTGGGCGGCACAGCGCTTCTCATCGCAGCGGCGATCGCACTCCTGTGGGCCAACTCGCCCTGGTCCGAGAGTTATCTCCATCTCGCCGAGATCAAGGTCGGCAGCGACGACTGGACGATCTTCGGCCACAGCCTCCACCTGCAGCTCTCGCTGGCCGACTGGGCCAAGGACGGGCTGCTCGCGATCTTCTTCTTCGTGGCGGGCGTCGAGCTCAAACGCGAGCTGGTGGTCGGCGAGCTGTCCACGCTGCGCGGTGCCGCGCTCCCCGTGCTGTGCGCCGTCGGCGGCGTGGTGGTGCCCGCGATCATCGCCTTCGGCATCGCCCGCGACAACCCCTACATCGGCAGTGCGTGGGCCGTCCCCATCGCCACCGACATCGCCTTCGCACTGGGCATCCTCTCGCTCATCGGCTCGCGGCTGCCGTCGGGCGCGCGGGTCTTCCTGCTCGGGCTGGCCGTGGTCGACGATCTCATCGCCATCGCCGTGATCGCCGTTCTCTTCGCGGGCGACCTCAAGGCCGGGTGGCTCGCGGTCGCCGCCGCCGGCTGCGCGCTCTACTGGTTCGGGCAGCACCGTCGGATCTCCACACCCCTCTACTACGTGCCCATCGCGATCGTGGTCTGGGTCGCGATGCTGCAGTCGGGCGTGCACGCCACCATCGCGGGCGTCGCACTGGGCCTGCTGACCCGGGTCAAGTCCGATCCGGGCGAGCTCGACTCCCCCGCGGAGCGGCTCGAGCACAAGATCCAGCCGGTCTCGGCCCTGATCTGCGTGCCGATCTTCGCGTTCTTCGCCTCCGGCGTCGCCGTCAACGGTGAGGTCTTCCGCGAGCTGTTCACCGACGAGCTGGCCCTGGGCATCATGATCGGCCTGTTCTTCGGCAAGATCATCGGCATCTCGGGGGCCAGCGTGATCGCGGTGAAGCTACGGCTGGCCGAGCGCCCCGAAGGCCTCGACAACCGGGACATCCTGGCGCTCAGCGTGCTCGGCGCGATCGGGTTCACCGTGAGCCTGCTGGTCGCGGAGCTCGCACTGCCGCCGGGGGAGGCCGATCTCGCCAAGGCCGCGGTCCTGCTGACCTCCGTGGCCGCGTCGGTGATCGGCGCGCTGTTGTTGCTGCGGCGCGGGCGGGTCCACGGGGCTCGGTGACGGGCCGCGGGTGCGGCTCAGGGGTCGACACGTCGTGGTCGCGCGGACACGCGGGGGTGACCTCTGGCACGATGACTATCAACTAGAGGAGGACCTACAGTGAGCTTGGACAGCACACCCACCGGCGGGACCCCGCGGACGCTCTCGGCGATCCCGCTGACCGATCCCAACGTGACCGCCTCGGGCGATCCCACGATCGGCAGCCTGGTGCGGGACGCATCGACGCAGGTCTCCTCCCTGGTCCGCGCCGAGGTCGAGCTCGCCAAGGCCGAGACCATGCGGGACGTGAAGAAGGCGGCCACCGGCTCGGCCTTCTTCGCCGTCGCGGGCGTCGTGGCCCTGTACTCGTCGTTCTTCTTCTTCTTCTTCCTCACCTGGCTGCTCAACGTCTGGCTGCCGATGTGGGCCGCGTCCCTCATCGTCTTCGTCCTGATGCTGGTCGTGGCCGGCATCGCGGCGTTCCTCGGCTACCTCAAGGTCAAGCGGATCAAGGGCCCGCAGAAGACCATCGCCTCGCTCAAGGAGTCGCAGTCGATGCTCAAGAGCGAGGCCGCCCCGGCTGCCCTCAAGCAGCCGGAGGGCGCACCGTCGAGCGTCGCACGACGCTGACGGCCCGACCTTGAGGCACCGTCGGTGACCAGCCCCGATCCGTCGACCGTCCGGTTCCCCGGCCCGTGGGAACACCTCGACGTCCGCGCCAACGGCATCCGGCTGCACGCCGTCGAGTACCGGCCCGCCGCGGACTCCGCCGCCGAGACCCTCGATTCCGATCGGCCGCTCGTGGTGCTGCTGCACGGTTTCGGCGGATTCTGGTGGAGTTGGCGGCACGTGTTGCCGCAACTCCACGAGGCCGGCTACCGCGCCGTCGCGTTCGACCTGCGCGGCTACGGCGACAGCGACAAGCCGCCGCGCGGCTACGACGGGTGGACCCTCTCCGGCGACGTCGCCGGGCTGATCCGCGCGCTCGGCCACACGTCGGCCGCGGTCGTCGGGCACGGTGAGGGCGGCCTGGGCTGCTGGGCCACCGCCACGCTGCACCCGCGGGTGGTGTCCGCGATCGCGGTCGTCTCCTCGCCGCACCCCATCGCGCTCAAGCGCTCCGCGCTGCGCAACAAGGACCAGCGCTCGGCGATGCTGGGCCCCATCACCTTCGCGCAGCTCCCCCGTGTCGCGGAGGAACGCCTCACGCGCGACGACGGTGCCGAGATCGGCGCCGTGTACGCCGCGCGGAGCGGCGCGACGTGGCGCCGTACCGCGGACTACGCCGACGCCCTCGCCCAGTACCGCAGCGCCATCCAGATC
Source organism: Tsukamurella ocularis (assembly GCF_965138335.1). GTDB lineage: Bacteria > Actinomycetota > Actinomycetes > Mycobacteriales > Mycobacteriaceae > Tsukamurella > Tsukamurella ocularis_A. The sequence goes on along the minus strand of NZ_CBCSDV010000001.1, from coordinate 389,197 downwards.
CCCGGCACCGCGCACAGCGCCCTGGAGTACGCCCGCTGGGCCTGGCGCAGCCAGTTCCGCCCCGACGGGGCCCGGTTCCTCAGCAGCATGAACCAGCGGCTGCACATCCCCGTGCTCGCCTTCCGCGGCGAGGCCGATCCGTACGTGCTGCCGCAACCCGTCTACTCCAGCCACGACTGGGCCACCGACTACCGCGTGCGCGCCGTCGAGAACGCGGGGCACTACGCCCACGAGGAGGCGCCCGGCATCGTCGGGCCGCAGCTGGTGGACTTCCTCGCGGGCCTGCCGGGGCCCCGTCTGCTGCCCTGACCTGACCTCCCTCGCCCGACGGTGCCGTCGGCACGCGCCCGGCGACCGGCGCCGTCAGCGGTTGACGCAGGCCCCCGTCGAGACGCCCGCCGTGGCGGTGGTGCCGGCCTGCAGGGCGGGCTCGACCTGCTTGGCGGTGAGGGCGAAGGCGGTGTCGGCGTCGTCGACGGCCACGCCGAAGATCACGCCGACGACGTTGCCCTCGCGGTCGAAGACGGGGCCGCCGGAGTTGCCGGGGCGGACCTGCCCGCGGAGCAGGTAGACGTCGCGCCGGACCTGCGCATCACGGTAGATGTTGCGGCCCTCCAGCGTCTGCTGGCTGCGGACCCGCGACGACGAGAGGGTGAGCGGCCCGCCGCCGGGGTAGCCGAGCACGAAGCCGGGGTCGCCGGGCTTGGCGCCGTTGAACACGATCCGCAGCGGCTTGGCCTGCAGCCCGGGCACATTGAGCACGGCCACATCGGTCTGCGCGTCGAAGTAGACGACCTGGGCGCTGTACTTCTTGGTGCCGTCGACGGTGACCTGAACGCTGCGGGTGCCGGCGACGACGTGCGCGTTCGTGACCACGCGGCCGGGGGTCGCGACGAAACCCGAGCCCTCCAGCGCGCGACTGCACGACGGGGCCTGGCCGTCGATGCGGACCACCGACGACCGGACGCGTTGTACCGCGGGGTCGGTGAAGTCGACGCGGTCGGGCGTCTCGACGCTGACCACCGGGGTGTTGACGAACGGGCCGAGGGCCTGCGGCAACCCGGAGTCGTCGATGACCGCGGAGAATTTCTGCGGCAGCCCGTCGGCGCCCACGGCCTTCGCGAAGTCGTTGACGGCGCCGAGCACCGCGGAGCCGTTCACGGACCGGGAGACCTGCGGCGCGGCCGCCGAGGTCAGCGGGATCGCCACCAGCCAGGCGGCGACGAGCAGCGCTCCGACCTGCACCACGGCGCCCACGCCGGAGTCGACGGTGCGCAGTCCGGGGCTGCGGATCGAGCTGCGCACCGCGCGCCCGAGCACCATGCCGGAGAGTTCGCCGATGATCACCAGCCCGGCCAGCAACCCGACGCCGAGGATGACGCGGCCCTTCGCGCCGTCGACCGAGCCGAGGACGTGCGGCGCGAGCAGCACGCCGGCGGCGGCGCCGAGCACCACGCCGACGAAGGCGAGCACGGAGGCGGCCGCGCCCTGCCGGTAGCCGGAGATCGCCGCGAGGATCATGAGGACGACGACGATCACGTCGACCCAGGTCGAACCGGTCATCGAGCGCTCTCCTGCCAGGTCTGGGCGCGGGCGGCCGCGGCGCGCACCTCATCGGTGAGCGGCCGGACGTCGTCGGTGTCCCAGGGCTGCTCCCAGCCCGCGGCCCCGATCAGGGCGTTCACCAGGCCGCCGGTGAAGCCCCACACCAGCATCGGCCCGGCGGCGAAGGCGGGGCCGCGGTAGAAGGACTTGCGCACCATGAACCGGTGCGCGGGGTCGATGAGCTCGGTCAGCGGCACCCGCCGGACCAGCGCGGTCTCGGCGGGATCGACGGCGCGGACCTCGGAGGGACGCGCCGCGAAGCCGATGACCGGGACCACGCGGAAACCCGAGACGGGCACCTCGATCGGATCCAGTTCGGCGACCACCTCGACGGAGTCGGGGTCGAGCCCGGTCTCCTCCCACGCCTCGCGGAGGGCGACCGCCACGTCGTCGGCGTCCTCGGGGTCGCGGGCGCCGCCGGGGAAGGCCACCTGCCCCGCGTGCTGCCGCATCGCGGAGGCGCGCTGCGTGAGCAGCACCGTCGCGTCCGCGGGCGGCGTCGCGCCGGACGCGGCGGGGTCACCGTCGAACAGGATGAGGACCGACGCGCGGCGCGGGTTCCGCACGCGCTGCAGGGCGGCGACGGCGCCGCCGCGCTGCTCGATCTCGCTCGCCACGTCGCCGAGGTTGCCGAGCAGCGGGTCCAGCCACCGCGGCGCGCTCACAGGGACACCCCGAGCTCGGTCGTCAGCAGGGCGGCCACCTCGTCGACGGAGGTGAAGGGTTGTGCGTGCACACCGGCCACAGTGCCATCGGAACGCAACAGAACGGTCACGGGGTAGGCCCGCGGCGCGCCGAGAGCCGTCGCGACCGCGCTCTGCGGGTCCTGCACGGTCGGCAGCGCGACCTTCAGCTCAGCCAGCAGGTCCAGGCCCGCGACGGCGTTCGGGTCGGCGTGGACGCCGAGCACGGTGAGCCGGTCCCCGGCGCGCGCCGCGACGTCGGCGAGCACGGGGAGTTCGACGCGACACGGGCCGCACCACCAGGCCCAGATGTTGAGCAGGACGGGTTTGTTCCCCGCGGCGGCCAGGTCGACGGGGCCGCCGTCGCCGAGGCAGCTCAGCGACCGGCCCGCGAGCTGCGCGGCGCCGATCCCGGTGGGGCACGGGGGCAGGGCCGCCCGGGCACGCGCGTCCGCCAGCTGCCCCGGGCTCACGCTGGTCGACGGTGCCGCCGCCGGCGCCGTCGGGGACGCGGCACCGTCGTTCCCGCGGGGCCAGATGGCGACGGCCAGGGCGACCGCGACGATCGCGCAGACGATGAGCCAACGCACGCCGGCGGGGACGCGGCTGCGCTCGCCGGGCAGCAGGGGCGCGGGCGCGCGGTCGGCATCGGGCTTCGAGGGCTCGGTCACCGGGCGCCCCCGGCCGGGACCCGGCGCCGCCGCGGCGGGGGCGGCGCGATCTCGAGCAGGTGGTCGCGCTCGGGGCCCTTGACGAGATCGGCGGCCTCGACGGGGTCGATGGGCCCGGTCCCGAACGAGGGGCAGTCCTTGGCGAGCACGCAGACGCCGCACGCGGGCTTACGGGCGTGGCACACGCGGCGGCCGTGGAAGATCACGCGGTGGCTGAGCAGCGTCCACTCCGTGCGCGGGATCAACTCCCCCACGGCGTGCTCGATCTTCACCGGGTCGGTCTCCTCGGTCCACTCCCAGCGGTGCACGAGCCGCGAGAAATGGGTGTCGACGGTGATGCCGGGCACGTCGAAGGCGTTGCCGAGGATCACGTTGGCGGTCTTGCGGCCGAAGCCGGGCAGGGTCACCAGTTCCTTCATGGTGCGCGGAACCTCGCCGTCGAAACGGTCCACGAGGGCCTGGCCGAGCCCCATGATCGACGTGGCCTTGTTGCGGTAGAAGCCCGTCGAGCGGATGTACTCCTCCAGTTCCGCCCGGTTGGCCCCGGCGTAGTCGGCGGCCGTCCGGTACCGGGCGAACAACGCCGGTGTGACTTGATTCACGCGCACGTCGGTGCACTGCGCGGAGAGGATCGTGGCGACCGACAGCTCCAGTGGATCGGTGAAGTCGAGTTCGCAGTACACGTGGGGGAACGCGGTGGCGAGTGTCCGATTCATCCGCCGGGCACGGCGCACCAGTCCGAGGTGGGTTTCCGGCTCCGGGGGCATGGGAACCGATTCTAACGACGCTGCCGTGGCTCGTTCGTTGCCGTATCGAGACCTTGGCTGTGTTTACTGTCCGGCATGCAAGGATTGCTCGGGTTGCTGTTCCCGGTGGTGCTGATGCTCTTCGCATTGGCCATGGAACGAATCGAGACGCGGGTGACGGCCGAGCCCGTCGCGCCCCCCGCCACCGCCGACGACGAGGCCCCCGACGTCGAGACACTGGCGCGGATCGGCCTCCCCAAGGCCGTCGACAGCCTCGACCTCGACGGGGGCGCCGAGCGGCGCGCCAGCTGACCGCGCGAGGGCCCAGAGCGGCCGCAATGCGGAACGCCGTCGTGCCCTTGGACATGTGAGCGGGTAGTCTTTCCGTTAGTCGTCTGTGCGATTTCCCACATCTGCACGGAACGCTGCATAAACTCACACACCAGGTCGCGGCGATCGCCGCCTGCGACGGATCGTCGATCAAGGAACGAGGTACCCCGTGGACGAGGTCCTGGCGCGGGCCGGCATTTTTCAGGGTGTCGAGCCGGGCGCGGTCGATGCGCTCACCAAGGATCTGCACGAGGTCGACTACCCCCGTGGCCACGTCATCTTCAATGAGGGCGAGCCCGGCGACCGGCTGTACATCATCCTGTCCGGCAAGGTGAAGCTCGGCCGCCGTTCGCCGGACGGCCGCGAGAACCTGCTCTCCGTGATGGGCCCGTCGGACATGTTCGGCGAGATGTCGATCTTCGACCCGGGCCCCCGCACGTCGAGCGCCACCTGCATCACCGAGGTCCGCGCGATGACGATGGACCGCGAGGCCCTGCGCGCGTGGATCCGCGACCGGCCCGAGATCGCGGAGCAGCTGCTGCGCGTGCTGGCCCGTCGCCTGCGGCGCACCAACAACAACCTGGCCGACCTCATCTTCACCGACGTCCCCGGCCGCGTCGCCAAGCAGCTGCTGCAGCTCGCACAGCGCTTCGGTACGCACGAGAACGGCGCGCTGCGGGTGACGCACGACCTCACACAGGAAGAGATCGCGCAGCTCGTGGGCGCGTCCCGCGAGACCGTGAACAAGGCCCTGGCCGACTTCGCGCACCGCGGCTGGTTGCGCCTCGAAGGCAAGTCCGTGGTGATCACCGACTCCGAGCGCCTGGCCCGCCGCGCCCGCTAGCGTCGCGCGGCTCCGGTCCCGCCGACTGCGGGATCACACGCCGGGGACGGCGACCCGACCGCGCATGAGGGGCCGGGCCGTCCGCAGCAGCGAAGCGCTGACGGCGTGCGGGCCGTCGGGCCGCGGGGCCACCACGGCCCGGGCCGTGACCACACCCGACGGGGTGGCGATGCGCACGTCGCCCTCAGCGCTCGACGCCGCCTCCGCGACCACCGAGCCGGGCACCGCGGCTGCGACGGCCACCGCGAGCGCGGCGGTACCGGGGATGGCGCGGTGCGTCTGCCCCATCGAGATCGTCCGCACCACGACGTCGGCTGCGGCGGCCGGGAGTTCTGCGCCGTCGAGGGTGCGCGTCGCGCGCGGGCCGAGGACGACGGCGATCTTGGGCACCGCGAGCGGCGTCTCCTCCGGCCGGTCCGCCAGCCCCATGGCGACCGCTCCGGCACGGCGCAGGCCGTCGAGCCGCGCCTGCAGGCCCACGTCGGCGTCGAGTTCGTCCGGCGTCTCGGCGCCCGTCACTCCCACTTCCCCCGCCGCGACGAAGACCATCGGCGTGGCTGCGTCCACCACCGATGACGTGTAGTCGCGGCCTTGGAACCGCAGCCCCGTCCGCGGGCCGCCGCCGGGCAGCAGCCTCCCCGTGCGCGACCCGCCCGGCTCGAGGTACTCGAGCTCGATCGGCGCACCGGTCCCGGGGACACCGGGGATCGCGAGCCCGCCCTCGGTGGCGGCGACACCGCCGGCGACGGCCAGGCGGACGCGGATCACCTTGTCGGTGTTGGTGTTGCGCACGGCGACGGCGCGATCGCCGTCGTCGAGGCTGAGCAGCCCGGCCTCGAGCGCGAACGGGACCACGGCGGCGGAGAGGTTCCCGCAGTTGCCGGAGTAGTCCATCACGGGCTCGCGGATCGCGGCCTGGCCGAAGGTGTACTCCAGAGCGACGTCGGGACGATCGGTCGCCCGAACGACGACGACCTTCGACAGCGACGACAGTCCGCCGCCCATGCCGTCGAGCTGGCGTCCGAATCGATCCGGCGAACCGAGCGCGGCCAGGAACAGCCCGTCGCGCTCGGAGCCCGCGGGCGGTAGGTCCCCCTCGCGGAAGAACAGTCCCTTGCTGGTGCCGCCCCGAAGGAAGGTCGCGTCGATCCACCGCAGCGCCACGATCGTCGGTCAGCCGTGCTCGGCGAGATACTGCAGCTGCACCTTCACCGACATGCGCGCGGCCGGCCAGGCCTTCTTGTCCACATCGCGGTAGACGTGCTTGACCACCTTCATCGGCTTCGCGTCGGCCGCGCTGACGCCCAGCTCGTCGAGCGCGTCGCGGACCTGCTGCAGCCGGTCCCGGCGGTGCGCGGCGTAGGCCGCGACGACGGGGGCGGCGTCGGGCAGGTCCGGGCCGTGGCCGGGGAGCAGGACGCGGCCGGCGGCCACCGTCGACAGGGCGTCGAGCGAGCCGAGGTAGTCGGCGAGGGTGCCGTCCTCCGCGTCGAGCACGGTGGTGCCGCGGCCGAGGATGGTGTCGCCCGAGACCAGCGCGCCGGGCTCGCCCTCGGCACCGTCGACCAGGAAGCTCAGCGAGTCGGCGGTGTGGCCGGGGGTGTGCAGCACCTCGATCCGCAGCCCGGCGACCTCGATCACCTCGCCGCCGGTGAGCGGCGTCGCGGTGTTGATGCAGTACGTCGGGGAGAAGGCGCGGATGGGGCTGCGGGTGAGCTCCGCCCACCGCTTGAGGCCGCCGGTGTGGTCGGCGTGCCGGTGCGTCACCAGGGTCAGGGCGACGGTGCCCGCGGCCTTCGCGACGCGCCGCAGGTGCTTCTTGTCGCCCTTGGGCCCGGGATCGACGACGACGGCCTCCTCGCGGCCCGAGGCGCGCAGGATCCAGGTGTTGGTGCCCTCGAGCGTCATCACCGACGGGTTGTCACACAGCAGCACCGCCGCGTACGGCGTGACCTGCCGCAGCTTCTTCGGCAGCGGGTGGCCCGGGCGGGAGTCCGTCGTGGACGCGGGCGTCATACCTGGACCGTGAGCTCGACCTCGACGGGCGCGCCGAGCGGCAGCTCCGCGACGCCGACGGCGGACCGCACGTGCACGCCGGCGTCTCCGAAGACCTCGCCGAGGAGCAGCGATGCGCCGTTGAGCACCTGCGCCTGGTTGGAGAAGCCGGGCGCGGAGGCCACGTAACCGGTGACCTTGACGATGCGCTTGACCGAGTCGATACCGACGAGCGCGTGGATCGCCGCGAGGGCGTTCAGCGCGCACTGCCGGGCCGCGAACGTCGCGTCCTCGAGGTGGACGATGCCCTCGCGGTTCTCGCTGACCTTGCCCTGCGCCACGAGCTCGCCGTCGCGCATCGGCAGCTGGCCGGACGTGTAGACGAAGTCTCCCACCTGCGTGGCCGGGACGTACGCGGCCAGCGGGGGCACGACCTCGGGCAGGACGATGCCCAGCTCGGCGAGGCGCTCGGAGGCGGTCACGACGTGGCCCGCTTCATGTACGCGACGTGCTGCTCACCGGTCGGGCCGGGGAGCACGGTGACGAGCTCCCAGCCGTCCGCGCCCCAGGTGTCCAGGATCTGCTTGGTGGCGTGCGTCAGCAGCGGAATGGTGGCGTACTCCCAGGTGGTCTTCTCGCTCATGGCATCACCCTATCCACCGCGGGCGCGGCGCGACAGGCGCGATCCCTACGCCGACGCAGAACGTGTTCTCGGTCGCATTGCCGGGGGAGGTTCACGTTAACGGCCCGGCCGTGTACGGAGGTATGGATATGCTCCGGTCGTGGTGGTGAGTGAGGCGGACCCCGGCGGGGTCGCGCAGGACGCGGCGACGGCCTGGCCCGAGGGGCTCCGGGAGTCGCGACTGCACTTCGTGTCCGGCAAGGGCGGCACCGGCAAGTCGACGGTGGCCTCGGCGCTCGCGCTGGCGCTCGCCTCCGTCGGCAAGAAGGTGCTGCTCATCGAGGTGGAGGGGCGCGGCGGCATCGCCCCGATCTTCGATGTGGACGCACTGCCTCCGACCGAGACGAAGATCACGACGGCCGACGGCGGCGGCGCGGTGCACGCGCTGTCGATGGACGTGGAGGCGACGTTCCTCGACTACCTCAAGACGAACTACGGCATGGGCCTGGCGGCGCGCGCGCTCAAGTCGATCGGCGCGATCGAGTTCGCGACGACGCTGGCGCCCGGCCTCAAGGACATCCTCATCACCGGCAAGATCATGGAGTGCACCCAGCGCCGTGCGAGCGACGGACGCTACGCCTACGACGCGATCGTGGTGGACGCTCCCCCCACGGGCCGGATCGGCAAGTTCCTCGACGTGACGCGGGCGATGAAGGAGATCGCGAAGGCCGGCCCGATCGCGGGCCAGGCCGACCGCGTGGTGCGCCTGCTGCACTCCCCCGACACCGTCGTGCACCTGGTGACGCTGCTCGAGTCGCTCCCCATCCAGGAGACCGCGGAGGCCGCGAAGGAGCTGCACGCGCTGGACCTGAAGGTCGGCGCGGTGATCGTGAACCGCTCGCTGCCGCAGCTGCTCTCCGACGAGGAGCTGGACACGGCCGCCGACGGCGCCGTGGACGGGCCCGCCGTGCGCGCCGCCCTCGACGGTGCCGGCCTGCCCCTGTCCGAGGCGGACCTCGCCGGCCTGCTGACGGAGACCATCCAGTTCGCGCGCACGGTCCGCGGGCAGGCCGAGGCGCGGAACGACCTGGCGCTGATCGAGGCCCCGGGCCGGCTGGAACTGCCGCTCCTCACGGGCGGCGTCGACCTGGGCGGCGTGGACGAGCTCTCCGGCGCACTGATCGAGGCGGGGGTCCGATGATCGACCTGAAGCTGGGCCCGCAGTTGCTCGATCCCGGCACCCGCGTGGTCGTCTGCTGCGGCAGCGGCGGCGTCGGCAAGACCACGACGGCCGCGGCGATGGCCCTGTGGGCGGCCGAGCACGGCCGTCGCGTGGTGGTGCTGACGATCGACCCCGCGCGCCGCCTGGCGCAGGCCCTGGGCGTCGCGGACCTGACGAACGAGCCGCAGACCGTCTCCGTCCCGGGCGAGGGGTCGCTGCACGCGATGATGCTCGACATGAAGCGGACCTTCGACGAGATGGTCACCTCCAACGCGGATCCCGCTCGGGCGCAGGAGATCCTCGCGAACCCCTTCTACCAGACCGTGGCCTCGTCGTTCTCCGGCACGCAGGAGTACATGGCGATGGAGAAGCTGGGGCAACTCACCGCCGACGACCGCTGGGACCTGGTCGTGGTGGACACCCCGCCGTCGCGCAACGCCCTCGACTTCCTCGACGCGCCGAAGCGGTTCGGCTCCCTGCTGGACTCGCGGCTGATGCGCCTCATCGCCGGCCCGACGCGCGGCTTCGGCCGCATGGTCTCCGGCGGCATGGGCCTGGCCCTCAAGCTGGTCTCCACCATCGTGGGCAGCCAGATGCTCTCCGACGCTTCCGGTTTCGTCGCGCAGATGGACACGCTGATCGGCGGATTCCAGGAGCGCGCCGATCGCACGTACGCCTTGCTGGCGCGCCCCAGCACCCGCTTCGTGGTGGTCGCCTCGCCCGAGGAGGACACGCTGCGCGAAGCCACCTACTTCGTGGAGCGGCTCGCCGGCGAGTCGATGCCGCTCGCCGGGCTCATCGTCAACCGCACCCATCCGGGGCTGGCGACGATCGGCGCGGACCAGGCCCGGGAGGCCGCGAGCCGGCTCGGGTCCGACGGTGCCGCCCGCACCGCCGAGGGGCTGCTGCGGGTGCACGCGTGGCGCGCGGAGATCGCCGCCCGCGAGGTGCAGGTGCTCGGAGAGTTCGTGGGCCGATGCCCGACGGTGCCGGTGGTCGGGGTGCCCTCGCTCCCCTTCGAGGTGGCGAACCTCGAGGCGCTGCAGGCCGTCGCCGAGCAGATCGTGGGCTCCTAGCCCGTCGCCCGGCCCCGCCGACGCCCCCTGTTGTTCCTCCCGAGAAACGTAGCTGGACAAACGAAAGGGCCCCGCACCGTCGAACGGTACGAGGCCCTGATCACTCCCGGGCGGGAGCCGGGGGAATCAGCCCGCGGCGACGCGCTTGCGGTCGCGCTGGGCTTCGAAGAAGGATCGCCAGCTGGTGACCTCGGGGTGCTGACGGAGGAGGGCACGGCGCTGACGCTCGGTCATGCCGCCCCAGACACCGAACTCGACCCGGCTGTCGAGCGCATCGGCGCCGCATTCGAGCTGAACGGGGCAGTGCCGGCAGATCGTGGCGACCTTGCGCTGGGCGGCGCCGCGGACGAACAACTCGTCGGGGTCCACATCGCGGCACTTGGCCTTGGAAACCCAAACCAGGCGATCCTCGTCGTCGACCAGAACGCGTGCACTTGTCATCTGACTCCCCTTTCGCGTGGTGCGGCCCGGCCCCGGCGGCGGTCCCACCCGGAGGTGTGCGGGGGGCCGATCGAGGTGCTCGCCACATCGTCTGCAATAGTGTTACCTGAATCACACGGCGGAAACAAGTCGAGGGCCGAGGTAAATCGAACAGTGGTCCAAGAAATCCAGGACGCCCGTACCGATCACCTGGTCGGCGCGTCGGGACCGGGGTTCACGGCGGGTCGGCACGTATCCTGGTGACCGTGTCGAAACCCGGAGTGATCGCGAAGCTGGCCGGCTGCGTCCTGCTGGCCGGACTGCTGGTCGCCGGCGTCCTGTTCCCCTACATCGGCGGGCTGGGCCTGATCTCCAACCGCGCCGCGGACACCGTCGACAACATCAGTTCCGAGCTGCTCGAGGGGCAGGTCCCGGAGGTCACCACGGTCTCCGACACCACCGGGGCGCCCATGGCCTACCTCTACGACCAGCGCCGCGTGCAGGTCCCCTTCGATCAGATCTCGCCCAACATGGTGCGCTCGATCATCTCGATCGAGGACAAGCGGTTCATGGAGCACGACGGCGTCGACTACCAGGGCACCGTGCGCGCCTTCCTCAAGAACCAGTCCGCGGGCGAGGTGCAGCAGGGCGCGTCCACGCTGGATCAGCAGTACATCAAGAACTATCAGCTGCTCGTGCTCGCGAAGTCGGACGCGGACCGTCGGGCGGCGGTCGCCACCACCCCGGCCCGCAAGCTGCGCGAGGTGCGGATGGCATTGACCCTCGAGCGCACGCTCACCGAGCGCGCGAAGGAGGAGCACGGGGTCGACGACGCGCGGGCCAAGGTGATCGCCAAGGAGCAGATCCTGGCGCGCTACCTCAACCTGGTCCCCTTCGGCAACGGCGCCTACGGCATCGAGGTGGCGGCGCAGACCTACTTCGGCAAGCGCGCCTCGCAGCTGAACATCCAGGAGTCCGCGATGCTCGCGGGGATGGTGCAGTCGAGCTCCTCGCTCAATCCGTACGCCAACCCGCAGGGTGTGATCGACCGCCGCAACACGGTGCTGGACACCCTGGTGGCGAACTTCCCGGACAAGGCGGACGAGTACCGCGCGGCGAAGAACACCCCGCTCGGCGTGCTCCCCCGGCCCAACACGCTGCCGGGCGGCTGCATCTCCGCGGTGGCCAACCGCGGCTACTTCTGCGACTACGTGCTGCAGTACCTCTCCGAGGCGGGCATCCCCAAGGAGACCGTGATGCGGGGCGGCTACACGATCCGCACCACGCTGGATCCGCGCGTGCAGGACTCGGTGCAGGGCGCTCTCACCGGCACGGCCAGCCCCACGCTGTCGAACGTCGCGCAGGTCATGAACGTGATCAGGCCGGGCGAGAACTCGCACGTCAAGGGCATGGGCCACGGCGGCTACGCCGGTTGTCCCTCGGACTCCTACTGCGTGAAGAACGCGGGTCCGTATCCGTATTCGATGTCGCTCACCCAGGCCCTCGCCACGTCGCCGAACACCCCGTTCGTCAAGCTGATCGAGCAGGTGGGCGTGACGCCCGTCGTCGATATGGCGGTCAAGCTCGGGCTCCGCTCGTACACCCAGCCGGGCAGCTCGGGCTTCGGCAACGACAGCCTCGCCGACATGTTCAAGAAGCAGAACCTGGCGTCGTTCACCCTCGGACCGACCGCGGTGAGCGCGCTCGAGCTGACCAACGTGGCGGCGACGCTGGCGTCCGGCGGCGTGTGGTGCCCGCCGAATCCGGTCCAGTCGATCACCCAGCCCAAGCGCAACAGCGACGGCATTCAGACCGTCGGGGCCGACGGTAAGCCGGAGACCACACCGGTGCCCTACAAGTCCGAGAAGTGCGAGCAGGTCATCGACAAGGGCCTGGCGAACACGCTCGCCAACGCGCTCAGCGCCGACGACCGCGGTGCGGGCACCTCCGCCGGATCCGCCTCGCGGGCGGGCTGGACCCTGCCGCTGTCCGGCAAGACGGGCACCACCGAGACCTTCCGCTCCTCGGCGTTCCTCGCGTACACCAACCAGTACGCGGGTGCCAGCTACGTCTACAACGACGGCAACTCCCCCGGACCCATCTGCACCAGCCCCCTGCGCCCGTGCGGCGAGGGCAACGTGTACGGCGGCAACGAGCCCGCCCTGGCCTGGTACAACGGCCTCAAACCGGTGTCCACGATCTACGGCCCGGTCTCCCTGCCGCCGGTCGATCCGAAGTACAAGGACGGCTTCGGGCCGGGCAAGATCCCCAACGTCATCGGGCTCAACCAGGCCGCGGCGAAGGCGCGCGTCGAGGCCGCGGGCTTCAAGACCACCGTCGCGTGGGTGAACAACTCGGCCGCCAACGGCACCGTCGTCTCCACGTCGCCGTCGGGCTTCAGCCAGCCGGGCTCGACGATCACGCTGAACCTGTCGAACGGGATCGCGCCGGCCCCGTCGAACCCGTCGGCGCCGGGCGTGCAGACCGGCCCGGGCGGCACCACCATCACGATTCCCGGCTTCGGCCAGTTCACCATTCCGGGCGCGGGCGGCCAGGGCGGCGGCCCGGTGGAGACCCCCGCACCGGAGCCCCCGGGCAACTGATCATGCGCGGCACCCGGATCGCCGCGGGCTGGCTCGTCGTCGCCGCGGTGCTCACGGCCTGCGGTGACCGTTCCGCGCCACCGACCGAGACGAGCCGCGCCGCCGGCGGATCGGTCTCCACGGGGACGTCAGCGGCCACGTCGTCCACGGCGCCCCCGCGCGATCTCGGCCCGATCGGCCCGACGGCCGCGGCTGCGCACGGCTACGTGCCCGGATCGACCCGCGTCTCCGGATCCGATCGGGCCGTCACCTACGACGTGGAGGTGCCGACCCTGTCCGACGGCTCGGCGTCCGTCACGGCGCGGTTCACCACCTCGATCCGGGCGTCCCTGGACGATCGGGTGCGCGAACTCGGCGGAGCACCGAGGCCCGTCACCCTCGCCCGCGGTTCCCTCGCGAACGGCGAGGGCTCCCGCGTGAGCCGCATCGGGCTCCGCTCGGTCGCGGGGATCCTGCTCACGAACTACTTCATGCAGGGCGCGGCGCACCCGAACAACCAGATCGGGACCGTCGTCATCAACACCGATACGGCGCAGCCGATCCTGCTGTCCCAGCTGCTGCCGACCCCCGATGCGACGGCGCGGGTGAAGGAGCTGATCCGCGAGCAGGCCACCGCCGACGGCCCCACGCTCTTTCTGAACGAGTCGACGACGCTGGCGAACTGGCTCCCCACGGACGCGGGCATCACGTTCTACGTGCCCGTCGCGCACGCGGCGGGCGACTTCAGGCCGTTCGCGCTGCCCTGGTCGGATCTCGCGGACATCGTCCCGGCCGACGTGCGCGACGTGCTCCGCGCCTGATCAGCCGATCTTCGGCGTGACGCGGTCCAGGATCGCGTCGGTGTCGACGCCCTGCGGGAGGGTGCCGAAGACATCGCCGCGGTCGCCCGCCAGGCGCGTGCGGGTGTAGGCGTCGGCCACGGCGGGGTGCCCGTAGCGCACGAGGAGCGAGCCCTGCAGCGCCGCGGCCATGTCGCCGACGAGGCGGCGGGCGCCGAACTGCATCGCGGCCTGGTCGGTGAGGTCGAGCGCGCCGAACGTGCCCTTGAGCCTCGTGACGGCCTCGTCGTAGACGGTGTCGGCGCCCGCGGCCGCGTCGAGCTCGGCGAAGAAGGCCGCGACGGACTGCGGTTCGCGGGCCATCGCACGCAGCACGTCGAGGGCGGCCACGTTGCCGGAGCCCTCCCAGACGGAGAGCAGCGGCGCCTCGCGGTACAGGCGCGGCATCCGTGAATCCTCGATGTAGCCGTTGCCGCCCAGGCACTCCAGCGCCTCGGCGGCGTGGATCGGGCCGCGCTTGCAGACGTGGTACTTGGTGACCGCCAGGGCGATCCGGCGCAGCAGGGACGCGTCCTCGTCGCCGGCGACGGAGCGGTCCGTGAGGCCCGCGAGCCACAGGCCCGCGGTGGTGGCGCCCTCGGCCTCGACGGCGAGGTCGGCGAGTACGTTCCGCATGAGCGGCTGGTCGATCAGGTTCGCGCCGAAGGCCTTCCGGTGCGCGGCGTGGTGCGCGGCCTGCGCCAGCCCCGCGCGCATGCCGGTGGCGGTGCCGAGCACGCAGTCGAGGCGGGTCATGTTGACCATCTCGACGATCGTGCGGACACCGCGGCCCTCCTCCCCCACGAGCCAACCCACGGTCTCGTCGTACTCCACCTCGCTGCTCGCGTTGGAGTGGTTGCCCAGCTTGTCCTTGAGGCGCTGCAGGGCGAAGACGTTGCGCGTCCCGTCGGGCAGCACGCGCGGGATGAAGAAGCAGGAGACGCCGGATTCGGTCTGCGCGAGGGTCAGGAACAGGTCCGACATGGGCGCGGACGTGAACCACTTGTGGCCCGTGATCCGGTACGTCCCATCGGATTGCGGGACGGCGCGCGTGGTGTTGGCACGGACGTCCGAGCCGCCCTGCTTCTCGGTCATCGACATACCGGCGATGAGGCCGCGCTTGCCCAGCGGGGCCCGCAGGCCGAAGTCGTACTCCTTCGCGGCGAGCAGCGGCTCGTACTGGGCGGCGAGCTCGGCGTTGGCGCGCAGCGCCGGCACCACCGCGTAGGTCATGGAGATCGGACAGCCGTGGCCCGCGTCGACGTGGCCCCACACGCTGAACTTCGCGGCGCGGACCAGGTGGGCGTTGCGATCCGTCTCGGCCCAGGGCGCGGCGTGCAGACCGTGCTCGACGGCGACCTTCATCAGCTGGTGGTACGCGGGGTCGTAGACCACCTCGTCGACGCGGTTGCCGTACCGGTCGTGGGTCTTCAGGACGGGCGGATGCGCCTCGGCGAGGTCGCCCCACTCGAGGGCCTCGGCCGTGCCGGCGAGCGCGCCGAGCGCATGGATGGCGTCCGACTGCGCCGCGTCGACGTGGGCCCGCCGCAACGCGTCGTCGATCATCGGGGTCTCGGCGGCGTTGAAGCCGAGCAGCGGCGGCACCTGGTTGGTCACTTCGTGGGTCGGCACGCCTGCTCCTTCGTTCGACGGTGCGCGGCCCGCTCGGGCCGCCCCTCTCAGTGTTGCATATTCGCGACAGTCGCACCAGATATGCAATGGGGTCGGGTTCCGAAACCGGCCTGTTCCTCACCCAGGATCGATATGTCTCGGCCCGACCGAGAATCGGACGGGTTTCAGTAGCGAAGAAGCGACGGCGCCCCGGTGTAGCGTCGACGCCGATGTCCATGCCCCTCGCCACGACGGTCTCCGCGCGCTCAGCCGTGCTGAGTCTGCTGCTCGGCGCGCACCCGCCGGAACTGGAGGGGCGCGAGATCGTGGCCGCCATGCGGCTGTTCGGGGTCTCGGAGTCCACGACCCGCGCCGCGATGTCGCGCATGGTGGCCTCCGGCGATCTGGTCCGCGACGGTGGCCTGTACGCCCTGTCGGAGAGACTCGCGCAGCGACAGGCGCGCACCGACTCCCCCGCGACCGTCGCGTGGGACGGGGCCTGGGAGACGGCGATCATCACCACCAGTGGGCGCAGCGCGGGCGACCGCGCCGAGCTGCGGACGGAGATGACGCGGTTGCGGCTCGCGGAGCTGCGCGAGGGCGTGTGGATGCGGCCGGCGAACCTGGACCGCGCACTCCCCGCCACGGTGCGACAGGTGACCACCGGCTTCACGGCACGGCCGGACGACGACCCCGTCGACCTGGCCCGAACGCTGTGGGACCTGCCGGAGTGGTCCCGGCACGGCCACGCGCTGCTGGGCGCGATCGCCGACGCCGGCGACGACGGTCAGGCGCGCTTCCTGACCATGGTGTCGGTGGTGCGGCACCTGTACCGCGACCCGCTGCTGCCGCCGGAGCTGCGACCCCCGGACTGGCCCTCGGACGATCTCACGGCTGCGTACGCCGACTTCCGCGCCTGGCTCGCCGAGATGCGGATCGGGCGGGGCTGATCAGGCGAGCGCGTCGACGACGCGGGTGATCCGCGCCTGGAGCCGACGGAGCTGGAGCCCCTGGTCGTCGAGGCGGCGGGCGATGGAGTTGACCGCATCGCAGGAGCCGGTCTCGTGCAGGCTGCGGGCGTCGATCTGGAGGTCGTCGCCGGTGCGACCGACGGACGCGGCGATGAGCGTGAGCTGGGCGGTGAGATCGTCGAGTTCGCTGCGAACGCTGGCGAGCCCCATGAGAGTCCCTCTCTGCGCGCCCCCGGGTGGGGCGTTCACCTGCACAGTAAGGGGCGGCTGTGGCCGGTGTGACGAATTACAGGTGACCGTTGCGTGTCCGTTACCCGACGATTCCGCGCACTCAGGAAGACGTCGGCCCGTGAACGGCGGAGCCGGTGGCGACCCCGGTGACGGTGCAGACGCCGAACCGGCCGGCGCGGTCGAACATGCTCGCGGACGAGATGCTGATGCCGTCGACGATGACGAACTGGTCCGCCTCCAGCCCTATCTCATCGCCGCGGGGCGCGCGGGCGATGGCCATCGAGACGTCGCCGTTGATGGTCTCGACGCCGCCCGTGCCCATGCCGGTCACCAGGTTGGTGCAGTCGGAGACCATCGCGGCGCGGGCGAAGGGCGTCGTCTCCTCGCCGTCGAGGACGCGCCAGCCGCGGGTCCACACGCGCTTGCGCTCGGCGGTGGCCCAGTGCTCCGGGGTGTCGGACGAGACGTAGTCACCGCTGCCGCCCGCCATCGCGAGACGCGGCGCCTCGGGTGGCGGCGGGGCGGGAACGTGCGGATCCGACCAGACGGCACCGTCGGGCTGCGGGGCCCGGTGGTAGAACGTCACGGCCGCACGCACGACGGTCTTGTCGTTCTGAACGATCTCCGCCTCGGCGACGCGGATGCGGCGTCCCGAGCGGACCAGGCGGGTGCGCACGTCGAGGTGGCCCGAGCGGACCATGCGGAACATGTCGCAGTGCCAGCGCGTTCCGACGAGGCCGTCGCCGAACTCGGTGTCGAGGACCTGCGCGAGCAGGCCCGCGATCGCCGGCCCCGACAGGGTGCCGGGCGCCCATCGGCCCTCCGCGGCGGGCAGCGAATCGAATCCGCCGCCGCTGCGGGCGAACTGCGCGGGTACCTCCAGGGTGGTCATTCCATTGGGTTTACCAGGCGGCGCGGGGCGCCCGGTACTCGCATCCGCCGGAATGCCGCCGCGAGGGCGGCCATGCGGTACTGATGGAGCATGGGCGAGACGTTCTTCGTGACGATGTGGCCGCGGCTGGTGCGCAACGAGCCGCCGCTGCTGACCGAGCTGCGGCGGCGCAACCTGGCCGGGCTGTCGGGTCGCGTGCTGGAGGTGGGCGCGGGCACCGGAACGAACTTCGCGCTGTACCCGCCGGAGGTCACGGCGGTCGTCGCGCTGGAGCCCGAGCGCGCACTGCGCGCCGAGGCCACGAAGGTCGCCGACGAGCGCATCGAGGTCCGGCCCGAGCGGCTCGACGAGTACGTCCCGGCGGATCCCTTCGACGCCGTGGTCTTCAGCCTGGTGCTGTGCTCGCTGCCCGACCCCGAGGGCGCGGTCCGACAGGTACGCGGGTTCCTCGGGCCCGACGGCGAGCTGCGCTTCCTCGAGCACGTCGCCGCGCGCGGCGGGATGCTCGAGGGCCTGCAGAAGGCGGTGGACGCGACCACCCTGTGGCCGCGCGTGTTCGGGAACTGCCACGCCCACCGCGACGCCGTCGGGCTGATCAGCGGGGCGGGCTTCGCCGTGACCACTGTGGAGGACCGGATGCTCGCGCCCGCATGGGTGCCCTTCCCGACCTCGCCGCTGGTCCTGGGCCGCGCGCACGCATGACGCTCGACGCGGCCGCGCTGGGCCTCGACACCCGACTGACGCTGCTCGCCGCGGGGCTGGTCTTCCTGTGGGCGTTGGGGCTCGGAGTGTGGAAGTACCACGGGATCATGACGTCCCCCGAGCACCAGGCCCACGTGTACGTGGACATCGCGCACCGCGCAGCGCTGATGTACTCCTTCGCGCTCGCGCTGATCGCGATCTTCGTGGAGCTGAGCGCGTGGCCGCAGTGGGTGGACCTGACAGCCTCCGCTGTCCTCGCCTTCTTCTTCGTCGCCGCTATCGCGAGCTATTGCTGGCACGGCGCACGCCGCGACACCGACAACCAATTGGCGCCGCCCGCACCGGGAGTACGCGGTTTCATGGTGTTGCTCGTCGTCGCCGAGATCGGCGCTTTCGCAGTCCTTCTCGCGGGTTTCGTCGCGGCCTGGTGACCAGCGCCGGCGCGTCGCCCTACCGGTGGCGCGTCAGGCCGCTTGCCCGCAGGTGCACTGGCATTCGGTGAGCGTGCCGCCCGCGGCGGCGGTGTGCCGCCACGCGTCGCTGCCGGGTACGAGCGCGGGCTCGCGCTCCGGCGTACCGTCCGCCGTTCCCGACGGTGCCGGGGTGGCCGCGTCCGCAGTGGTGTGGGCGGTCGTCGGCGCCGGCAGTGCGGCGGGCGCGCGGCGCCAGAGTACGGGTGCGAGGATCGCTCCGGCAGCGGCGATTCCGGCCAGCAGCGCCCAGGCGGGAACGAGCCCGAAGCGGTTCGCGCCCCAGCCCGCGATCGGATAGGCGACGAGCCAGGCGAGATGCGAGAGCGAGAACTGCGCGGCGAAGACGGCGGCCACGTCGCTGGGCGCCGCGGCGGCGCGCAGCACCTTGCCCGTGGGTGTGATCGCCATGGCGGAGCCGGCGCCGCTGGCGAACCAGACCGCCGCGGTCAGCCCCCACGACGGGGTATCGGCGGCGGCCATCGCGACTGCACCGGCGGCCGCGGCGGTGAGCAGCGCTGCGCCCGTGAGCATCACGGACCGCTCGGTGAATCGGTCCAGGAGCCGTGGCACGGCCAGGGCGACGAGCAGAGTTCCGCCGCCGGACGCGGCGAGCATCCACGCGACCTGCGACTCGCTGCCGCCCAGTCGATCGCGGACGTAGTTGACGGTGTTGACCACCACGATCGATCCGGCCGCGGCCACCGCGAAGTTCACGCCGAGGACACCGCGCAGGCTCGGGGTGCGGGCGAACAGCCGTGCGCCGGAGAGGATCCGGTCCGCAGGGCCGCCCATGGGCGCACGGCGCGCGTTCGGCACCGTCGCCCTGAGGACGAGGAACGCGGAGATCACGAAACCGACTGCGGTGCCGAGGAACAGCACGTCGAAGTCGATGAGGAGCAGCGCCACCGCGGCGACGACGGGGCTGACCAGGCTCTCCATCGTGTACGCGACCTGGGACGCGGACAGCGCGGTGGTGTACTCGCGCTCGTCGGTGATGATGTCCGGGATCACGGCCTGGAAGGTGGGCGTGAACGCCGCCGATGCGGCCTGCAGCGCGCCGATGAGCACGTAGACCTGCCAGACCTCGGTGACGAAGGGCAGGGCGAGCACGATGGCCGCGCGCACGAGGTCGAGGGCCACCAGGAAGGCCCGGCGCGGCAGCCGGTCGACGTACGCCGCGGCCAGCGGCGCGATGACCACGTACAGCACCATCTTGATCGTGAGGGCGGTGCCGAGCACGACCGCGGCCGAGGAGCCCGCGATCTCGTAGGCGAGCAGGCCCAGCGCGACGGTGGTCAGCCCGGTGCCGAGCAGCGCGACGATCTGCGCGCCGAACAACAGACGGAAGTCGCGGTGCGAGAAGGGACCCACGGTGGCTCCTGGTGGTCGGTGCGGACGGATCAGTGGTGGGCGTGGCCGCCGGTATGACCGGCGTGGGCATCGGTTCCGTCGTGCGGTGCGGCACCGTCGGCGACGAGGGTGAACTCCGCGGTGCGGACGGTGCCCTCGTGCTGGAAGTCGAGGAACAGCCGGTACGTGCCCGCCGACGGGGCCATCGCGTGGAACCGGATCTCGGGGCCGGCGGGGGTCGACGGGTCCGACGGGTCGCCCTCGGGGTGGACGTGCAGGAAGGCGAGGTCGCCGGCGCGCAGCGCGACCAGGTGGCCGTAGGCGGCCAGATAGGGCTCGAGATCGGTGACGGGGGCACCGTCGCGGGTGACGGTGGCGACGAGTTCGCCGGCCCGCCCGGGCGCGAGGGCACCGTCGAGCGTGACCCGGTAGTCGTCGATGTCGGCGACGGCGCGGGGGGCGAGCTGGTCGACGGGGCGGTACTCGCCGGGCACGGCCACGTCGGCGCCGAGCACGATGCCCGTGCCGAGCGCGGTCGGGACGATGTCCGCGAAGAAGCGCCAGACGCCCGGGGTGAGGTCGAGCTCGACCGACCAGGTGCCGGTGGCGTCCATGACGGGATGCACGTGCTGGAAGCCGCTGGTGTCGCGCTGCACGGCGATGAAGTGCAACCGCTTGTCGTGCTGCACGTCGAAGTCGGTGACCGGCGCGCCGTCCGGGCCGAGGATCGCGAACTCGACGCGCGTGCGACCGGCGCCGAGGATCGTCAGCGACGGGGTGATGCGGTAGCCCTGCTCCACGGTCTGCAGACCCTGCGGGAACGGTGCGGCGGCGTGTGCACTGTGGTCCATGACGTGCTCCTTCGGTGTGCGTGCGCGAGTTCGCGGTCGGCTGCCTCCACAGTCGGAGGACTCCTCCATATATACCCCCTAGGGGTATATATGGCAATCGTTCTCCTTCGCCGGAACGAACTGACCGAGGGCGGGGTCTCCCTCGGTCGGTACGTTTGCGATGTGACCGTGATCTGGTGGTGCCGAAGAGACCTGCGATTGGGCGACAACCCGGCGCTGTGCGCGGCGACCGAGGACGGACCGGTCGTTCCCCTGGTCGTCGTCGACCCGGCACTGCTGCACGACGGAGCCCGGCCGCGCGAAGCGTGGTTCGCGGCCACCGTGCTCGCGCTCGACGAGCAACTGGGCGGCGGCATCGTCCTCCGCTCGGGTTCGCCCGTCGACGAGGTGGTCGCCGTCGCGCGCGACGTCGGCGCGAGCGCCGTGCACGTGAGTCGCGAGACCACCCCCTTCGGACGACGCCGCGATGCGGCCGTGCGCGCGGCGCTCGCCGAGCACGGGATCGATTGGATCGAGACGGGATCGCCGTACGCCGTCACTCCCGGCCGGGTGGTCAAGCCCGACGGTTCGCCGTACCGGGTGTTCTCCGCGTTCCAGCGAGCGTGGCGCGAGCACCGCTGGCCGCGCCCCGCCCGGCTCCCGTCGGAGATCCACTGGACCGCTCCGAGCGGGAGCTCCGGCGCGGATGCGCGCGAGGCGCTCCACGCCGCGGTCCGGTCGTGCGAAGTCCCGCTCCCCGCCGCGGGGGAGAAGGCCGCGCTGGCCGTCTGGGAGCGTTTCCGGACCGACGGTCTTCCGCGCTACGCGCTGGACCGCGACCGCCCGGACCTCGATGGTTCCTCGCGCCTGTCGCCGTACCTCAAGGTGGGCGCAGTGCATCCCCGCACCTTGCTCGACGGGCTCGGAAGCGGCGAAGGGGCGGAGAAGTTCGCCTCCGAGTTGTGCTGGCGCGACTTCTACGCCGACGTCCTGCACCATCATCCCGGCAGCCTGACCACGGACCTCACCGAAGTACTCGCTGGTCTGGAGTACCTCGCTCCGGGCCCGGAGTTCGAGGCGTGGCAACGGGGCGAGACCGGGTACCCCCTCGTCGACGCCGGCATGCGCCAGCTGCTTGCCGAGGGATGGATGCACAACCGCGTGCGGATGGTGGTCGCCAGCTTCCTGGCCAAGGACCTGCACGTCTGGTGGCCCCACGGCGCCGCACACTTCCAGGATCTGCTGATCGACGGCGATCCCGCATCCAATGCGCACGGATGGCAGTGGGTCGCCGGGACGGGGACCGACGCCGCTCCGTACTTCCGGGTGTTCAACCCCACCGCGCAGGCCGAGAAGTTCGATCCCCAGGGCGAGTACGTCCGCAGATACGTCCCGGAACTCCGGCACCTGAGCGGCGCCGCTGCACTGACACCGTGGAAGCACACCGGCGGATACGACCACGGCTACCCGGCGCGGATCGTCGACCACGCTCACGAGCGGCTGGTGACGCTGGAGCACTACCGGACCGCCAGGAAATCATGATCAAGGTCGTGCCAGCACGCGTCCACCGCACTGACTTCGGAACGTACGCGGAGCACGAGCCGACACCCCATGCCGACAAGTAAGGCCCCTG
Source organism: Tsukamurella ocularis (assembly GCF_965138335.1). Taxonomy (GTDB): domain Bacteria; phylum Actinomycetota; class Actinomycetes; order Mycobacteriales; family Mycobacteriaceae; genus Tsukamurella; species Tsukamurella ocularis_A. Next base: position 366,869 of record NZ_CBCSDV010000001.1, on the reverse strand, counting down.
GCCAGTGTTTCCACTGATCAGGGGCCCTGCTGTCGTCTCAACCAACGAGTCGGGGTGGCGGGATTCGAACCCACGACCTCTTCGTCCCGAACGAAGCGCGCTACCAAGCTGCGCCACACCCCGTGGTGACAACCTGCAATAGATTACTACAGCCACCGTCGGGCAGGAAATCGGCAGGTCAGGCCTGCACCGCCTCCGGGGCGACGACGGGGCCGATCTCCACCTCCCGGTCGCGCACGGGCGCGCCGACGAGGGTGAGCAGCGAGGCCTCCGGCCGGCAGAAGGTGCGGAACGGTGCCCACGGCGAGGTGCCGAGCCCCGCGCTCACGTGCAGCTTCATGTGCGCGCCCCACGCGGAGGCACCCTTCACCCGCGAGCGGTCCAGCCCGCAGTTGGTGATGAGCGCGCCGTACACCGGCAGGCACAGCTGCCCGCCGTGCGTGTGGCCGGCGAGGGCGAGGTCGTAGCCGTCGGCGGCGAACCTGTCGAGCACGCGGGGCTCGGGCGAATGCGTCAGGGCGAGCCGCAGGTCGACGGACTCGTCGGCGCGGCCGGCGATGGTCTCGTACCGGTCCCGCTCGATGTGCGGATCGTCGACGCCCGCGACCTGGATCGTGACGCCACCGGCCTCGAGCCGCCGCCGCTGGTGGGTGGCGTCGAGCCAGCCGCGCTCCGAGAACGCCGCCCGGAGGTCCTGCCAGGGCAGCGGATCGCCGTGCTTGCGCTCGTGGTTCTTGTCGAAGTACTTGGCGGGGTTCTTCGGCGTCGGACCGAAGTAGTCGTTGGAGCCGAAGACGAACAGACCGGGCCGGCCCAGCAGCGGGTTGAGCGTCTGCACCACGGAGGGCACCGCCCGCGGGTGCGACAGGTTGTCGCCGGTGTTCACCACCAGGTCCGGCTCGAGCGCGGCCAGCTCGTGCACCCAGGCCTGCTTGAGCCGCTGCCCGGGCGTCATGTGCAGGTCCGAGATGTGCAGGATCCGCAGCGTCGGCGTGCCCGGCGGCAGGATCGGCAGCGTGTGCTCGCGCAGGGTGAAGGCGTTGCGCTCGAAGACTCCTGCGTAGGCGATGGACGCGACGCCCGCGCCCGCCAGCCCGGCGCCGGCCTTGAGAAGAGGATGAACTGCCATTCCCCCAGGATACTCAGCTGCCGCAGGCGCGCACACCGCGTAACTTGGACGTCATGTCAGAAGTGAAGGCCGCTATCCGCGACGATCTCAAGACCGCGATGAAGGCTAAGGACACCCTGGTCACGGGGACGCTGCGCATGTTGCTCTCCGCGATCCAGAACGAGGAGACCTCCGGCACCGCGCACGCGCTGACCGACGAGGAGTTCCTCAAGGTGGTCGCCCGCGAGGTGAAGAAGCGCGGCGAGGCCGCCGAGATCTTCGCGACCAACGGCCGCGACGAGCTGGCCGCCAAGGAGCGCGCCGAGGCCGAAGTCATGTCGCGCTACCTGCCGAAGCAGCTGAGCGACGACGAGCTCGGCGCCCTCGTCGGCGCCGCGATCGCCGAGGTCACCGCCGAGCTCGGGGAGCCGCCGACGGTGCGCCAGATGGGCCAGGTCATGAAGGTCGCGAACGCGAAGGCCGCGGGCGCGGCGGACGGCAAGCGCCTGTCCTCCGCCGTCAAGGCGAAGCTCGCCTAGTGGCTAAACCGAGCCGGCCCGGCGCGATGTGGCTGTGGGTCCTCGTGTCGCTCGCGGCGGGCGCGGGGGCGATCGCCCTCTACGTGACCGCGATCATCCAGTGCTCGGCACTGCTCGGCACCACGGGCTACCCGGGGAACTTCCCCGCGTCGCCGCTGGGCGTGCGGACGATCACGATCCTGATCATCGCCATCGCCGGCCTGGTGGCCGTCGCGGCGATGGCCCTCACCGGGCTGTTCGCCCTCTTCGGGCAGCGCTGGGCGACGGTGCTCTACGGGCTCGCCGTGTTCGTCGGCTTCCTGCTGGCCGCGGCGTCCGTCCTCCTCGGCAATCCGCGCGAGTACGACGATCCGGTGAGCCGCTTCGGCATCGACCACAACGGCGCGCCGCTGGCCGGCCTGCCGATGTGGGGCGCACTGATCGTGATGTTCCTGATGCTGTTCTCGCTCGCGCTCAGCCGGCCGGTGTACCGGTACGCCGTCGAGCGCAGCGGCGCATGACTCAGAGCGCGCCGAGGGCGTAGCCGCCCCACACCGCGACGACGCTCGCGACCAGCGTGGACAGCCCGTACACCGCGCCGTCCCGGTAGCGACGGTCCCGCAGCAGGGTCAGCGTCTCGACGGTGGCGGTGCTGAAGGTCGTGTAGCCGCCGCACACGCCGGTGCCCAGCACCGCGAGCGCGGTCCCGCCGAGGCCTCCCCCGGCGACGGCCCCCGCGAGCAGCCCCAGCACGAACGAGCCGGACACGTTGATCGCGGCCGTCGCCCAGAAGGACAGTCGGGCGCGCAGCGCACCGTCGACCAGGTAGCGCAGGACGGCCCCGAGCCCGCCCCCGAGGGCCACGAGCAGGGTCGTCATCGCCGGACCACCGCCGCCCCCACGAGGGCCGCGACGAGGCCCAGCAGCACCGTCGCACCGGCGTACAGGGCGCCGACGGCCGGGGCCGCGTCGTGGATGTCCAGCGCGAACGCGCTGTAGGTCGTGAGGCCCCCGCAGAAGCCGGTGCCGAGGAGCAGGCGGATACGACGGTGCCGCTCGTCGTCGGGCCGGCGGAACAGTGCCTCGACGATGCCGCCGAGGAGGAACGCGCCCAGCATGTTCACCGCGAAGACGGCCCACGGGAACGGGCTGTGGGGCAGCCAATGCCCCACCGCGGCGCGGAGAAAGGTGCCGGCCGCGCCGCCCAGGAAGACCAGTCCCAGGGCGGCGGGCCGCAGTAGCGTGCTCAGGTGTCGATCAGACCGCGGTGGTCAGATCGACGTCGATGTTGCCGCGCGTCGCGTTCGAGTACGGGCACAGCTGGTGCGCCTTGGCGACCAGTGCCTCCGCGTCGGCCTGGGCGAGGCCCGGGAGAGTGGCCTTGATCGCGGCGTTGATGCCGAAACCGGACTCGGTCTTGCCGAAGCCGACGGTGACGTCGACGGTGGTGTCGTCCGGGACGGCGACCTTCTCGTTGCGGCCGACGGCGCGGATCGCACCCAGGAAGCACGCCGCGTAGCCGGCGGAGAACAGCTCCTCCGGGTTGGTGCCCTCGCCGTTGCCGCCCATCTCCTTCGGAGGCCGGGTATCCAGGTCGATGCGGCCCGTGGCCGACGTCACGTGCCCGTCGCGGCCGCCACCGGTGGCGGTCGAGGAGATGGTGTAGACGACGTCCAAGCTCATATCCGGCGCTCCTTCGCGTAGGTGTGTCCGCCCGTCCGGGCGGCGTTCCCTTCCGACAGTAGTCCGAATCACAACCGGCCTCCGGCCGACGCCTCGATCCGCCGCCGGGCGGGGGATCAGGGGGCGCAGTCAGGGCAGTAGCCCCAGAACGTGACCTCGGCCTCGTCGATGACGAAGCCGTGGTCGTCGTCGGCGGTGAGGCACGGCGCGGCACCGACGGCGCAGTCGATGTCGACGATCTTCGCGCACGACCGGCACACCAGGTGGTGGTGGTTGTCGGCGACGCGGGCCTCGTACCGCACCGCGGAGCCGGCGGGCTCGATGCGCCGGAGGAGGCCCTTCTCGGCGCACACGCGCAGCACGTCGTAGACCGTCTGCGTGGCGACGGTGCCGAGCCTGCCGCGCAGGTACTCGGCCACGTCGTCCGCCGTGGCGTGCGGGTGCCCGTCGAGATAGCCGAGTGCGGCGACGCGGGGCGCGGTGATCCGCAGCCCCACGCCCCGCAGCCGGTCCTCAGCCGTGTCCACCTCACTCATGCGAAATAGAGTACGCCCGACTTTGGAATCATTCCAGGGTCAATCGCGAGGTGTGAGCAGGCCGCCGGTCCGCCCGCGCCACTCCCGCCGCCCCACGTGCGGCACCCCGAGGAACTCATCGATCACCGGCGCCAGCACGTCGGCGCGGGTCACCAGGTCGACGTGGCCGCCCGCGTGGCGATGCAGCGTGGCCCGCGGCATCAGCTTCTCGAAGATCCGGCCGTTGATCATCGGGATGATCGGATCGTCCTCGCCGAAGACGAGCAGCGTCTTCTGCCGGATCGCGGGGAGCGCGAAGATCGACGTCCACACCGAGCCGGCGAGCAACTGATGCAGGTAGCCCATCTTCGAGCCGGCGTGCATCTGCCGGACGAAGATCTGCCCCACGTCGTTGCCGTTGTCCCGGACACCGCCGCCGTACAGCTCGCCGGCCACCTGCGCCGCGTACTCGGGGTCGCGGAACCGCCGGGGCGTCACCATCTTCCGCAGCACCCGGGGATCGCCGGGCACCATGATCGCGCCGGTGCCGGTGGAGACCAGGATCAGCCGTCGGCAGCGCATCGGGTTCTGGAACGCGAACTGCTGCGCCAGCGCCCCACCCCAGGACAGGCCCAGGATGTCGACGACGCCGATGTTCAGCTCGTCGAGCACCCGGCCCAGCACCCAGGCGAGGTACGGGAAGCCGTAGGGCAGCATCGACGTGGGTGATTCCCCGGTGCCGGGCACGTCGAACCGGACCACCGGCCGCTGCGGATCGAGCGCGTCCACGAACGGGTCCAGCACCTCGAGGCTCGCGCCGATCCCGTTGCACAGCACCAGCGGCACGCCTGTTCCGGGCCGGTACCGCACCCGGATCCGCTGGCCACCGGTGGCGATCAGCAGGTCCTCGGGCAGGTCCACGTCGACGTCCTGCGTCAGGTCGTCGCTCATCGGTAGAGCACCACCGTCTCGGCGATACAGGCCGGACGGTCGGCACCGTCGACCTCGTACGTCAGGCGGATGACGGCCTCGATCCCCGCCGGCTTCTCCTGTGCCCCGGCCAGTTCCACGGCGGCGCGCACCCGCGAGCCGACGGGGACGGGCGCCGGGAACCGCACCTTGTTGAGGCCGTAGTTGACGGCGGCCTGCACGTTCTCGACGACGAGCGCCTCCGCGATCAGGAGCGGCGCCAGCGACAGGGTCAGATAGCCGTGGGCGATGGTCCGCCCGTACGGGCCGGCGGCCGCCTTCTCCGGGTCGACGTGGATCCACTGATGGTCGCCGGTCGCGTCGGCGAAGAGGTTCACCCGCTCCTGGTCGATCGTCAACCACTCGGTGGTGCCGAGCGGCTGACCGACGAGGCCGAGCAGTTCCTTCGGGGTGGAGATCGTGGTGGTCACGGTGTCCTCACTTCTCGTGCACGTAGGTGCCGGGCGCGGGCGCGAGCGGCTCGTAGCCGGGGGCGCCGAGCTGGGCGGGCGCGTCGACCTCCGCGCCGGCGCGCTCGGTCAGCCAGGCCAGGTGGTGCGGCCACCACGAACCGGACTGCTTCTCGGCCGTCTCGAACCACTCCTCGGGGGTCTGATCGTGCTGGACCTGCGCGGCGCGGAACGAGGACTTGGGGTTGCCGGGCGGGTTGACCAGGGCGGCGATGTGGCCGGCGGTGGAGAGCACGTACGTGTTGTCCTTGCTGCCCAGCAGCGCGCCGCTGCGCTCGGTGGCCTGCCACGGGCAGATGTGATCGGAGAGGCCGCCGAGCACGTAGGCGTCGCACTCGACCTTCGACAGGTCGACGGGCGTGCCCATCATCATCTGCTCGCCCGGGGTCACCAGGGTGTTGTTCACACCCATCGTCACCATGTCCTTGTGTAGGTTCGCCGTCATCCGCGTGGTGTCGGCGTTCCAGAACAGCACGTCGAAGGGCGCCGGCGAGCGGCCCTGGATGTAGTTGTTCACCCAGTAGCGCCACACCAGGTCGGTCGGGCGCAGCCAGGCGAACATCTCGGCCATGGCGGCGCCCTCCAGGTAGCCCTTGCCGGCCGAGCTGCGGATCGCCGCGTCGGCGCCGCGCTCGCTGGCGATCGCCGAGCCCAGGCCCGCGTGGCTCTGGTCGAGCACGGTGACGCCGAAGGTGATCGAGGAGATGCGGTCACCGCGGCCCGTCGCGAACAGGTGCGCGAGCAGCATCGAGGTGATGATGCCGCCGGAGCAGGTGGCGAACAGGTTCGCCTTGTCGGCGCCCGTGATCACCTCGAGCGCGTCGAGCGCCTTGACGATGCCCGCGCCGTACTCGTCGAAGCCCCAATCACGATGCCGCGCCTGCGGATTGCGCCACGAGATCGCGAACACCTGGTGCCCGCCCTTGAGGTAGTACTCGATGAGGCTGCGCCCCGGCGCCAGGTCCATGATGTAGAACTTGTTGATCACCGGCGGGATGAGCAGCAGCGGGATCTCGTGCACCTGCTTGGTCTGCGGGGCGTAGTGGATCAGCTCGAACATCCGCGTACGCAGCACGACGGTGCCCTTGGTCGTCGCGAGCGTCTCGCCCACGACGTACGCGTCCGGGTCGATCATCGACGGGATCCGCGGAGTGCTGGACATGTCACGGGCGAAGTTCTTCACGCCGCGCACCGCGGACAGGCCGCCGGTGTCGATGAGCGCCTTCCAGCCCAGCGGGTTGAGCAGGGGGCTGTTGGTCGGCGAGAGGCCCTCGATCGCGTTGTCGAGGACGAACCGCATCTTCTCGGCGTCCTTCCAGTCGAGGTCGGCGTCCGAGTAGAGCTGTTCGGCGGTGTCGGACGCGGCGAGGTAGGCCTGCTCGACGCGGCGCAGCAACGGGTTCTGCGTCCACGCCGGATCGGAGAAGCGGAAGTCGCCCTTCTTCGGGGCGCGCTGGCTCTTGCCCGCGGCGATGAGGCCGAGCTCCTTCACCAGCCCCGCGCCGCGCTCGGCGACGGTGACGGGCTTGCCCGCCAGCGACTGCGCCATCCGCGCCCACGCGGCGTTCGGCATCATGCGGGAGGCGAAGGACTTCGTCGAATTGACGAGCAGCAGGTCGAGCGGAGCGCCCAGCTCCACATCGGGGGCCTGGTTGGAATCGGTGGTCATGGTGGTGCCTCGATCTCTCGTGCGAAGGGGAATGTCAGGCCGTGTACTCGGAAGGAACGTCGATGTCGCGCTTCTGGACCTTGCCGGTGGCGCCCTTGGGCAGCTCCGGCAGCAGCCAGACGTGGCGCGGGTACTTGTAGGCGGCCACGCGCTCCTTGATGAACTCGCGGACGGCCTCCGCGGTCAGCGTGCTGCCGGACTTGAGCGCGACGGCGGCGCCCACCTCCTCGCCGAGCTCGGGGTGCGGGATGCCGACGACCGCGGCCTCCGCGATCTCCGGGTGGCTGTAGAGCACCTCTTCGAGCTCGCGCGGGTAGACGTTGAGGCCGCCGCGGATGATCATCTCCTTCTTGCGGTCGACGATCGAGAAGTAGCCCTCCTCGTCGGCGATGCCGATGTCACCGGTGGAGAACCAGCCGTCGGCGTCGATCGCGGCGGCCGTCGCCTCGGGCAGCTGCCAGTAGCCCTTCATGATGTTGTGGCCGCGCACCTGCACCTCGCCGCGCTCGCCCTGCGGCACCTCCTTGCCGGCGTCGTCGACGACTCGCATCTCGACGCCCTCGATGGGGGTGCCGATGGAACCGGCCTTGCGCGGTTTGTCCGGATGGTTGAACGAGGCGACGGGCGAGGTCTCCGACAGGCCGTAGCCCTCCATGATGATGGCGCCGAAGGCCTTCTCGAAATCCGTGATGACCTGCAGCGGCAGCGCGGCGCCGCCGGACGCGCAGGCCCGCAGCGAGGAGACGTCGTCGCCGGGCTGCAGCGCCGCGACCATCGCCGAGTACATCGTCGGGACGCCGAGGAACACGGTCACGCGATCCCGCCCGATCACCTCGATCGCCTTGCGCGGATCGAACCGCGGGATCAGGGTCAGGGTCGAGGCGAAGCGGACGGCCGCATTGAGGCCGCAGGTGAGGCCGAAGACGTGGAACAGCGGCAGGCAGCCCATGACCACGTCCTCGTTGTGCAGGTGCAGCAGCGTGCGACCGGCGATCTCGCAGTTGCGGCCCAGACCGTCGTGCGTGAGTTCGGCTCCCTTGGGCTTGCCCGTGGTGCCGGAGGTGTGCAGGATCACCGCCGTGTCCGACGGTTCCCGGGGCTCGACCGCCGCGGTCGGCTCGTACTTCGCGAGCAGCGTGGCGAGGGCCGCGTCGTCACCGAAGTGGCAGGCCGCGCCGGCGGCCTTGGCGCCCGACTCGGCGTCCTCGGCGAAGACCGGGGTGGCGAACAGCGCCTTGGCGGAGGTGTTGGCCAGGTAGTACTCCACCTCGGCGGCCTTGAGCAGCGGGTTCATCGGCACCGCGATCGCGCCGCGGCGCATGATGCCGTAGAAGACGATGGCGAAGGCCGGGGTGTTCGGCAGCATGATGCCCACCCGGTCGCCCGGCGCGATGCCCTGCTCCGCGAGGTAGGTGGCGAACCGCGCCGTGGCGTCGTCGAACCCCGCGTACGTGAACTGGAGGTCGTCGCACTTCAGGGCGATGGTGTCCGCGTGTGAAGCCGCGGCGGCGGTGAGGTTCTCGGCGAGGTTCGTCATCGGAGTCCTTCGTGGGCGGGTGTCGGATTCGTCCTTTACAGAGTGACCCGGAACACCCTGTGGCGTCGATGGTGACGCAAACACCGTTCAGCCCGCTGGAGTGTCACCAAACACAATCACCACAGCTTGGAACTGCAGTTCGGCACCTGACATCTTTGCCATCCGCTACTCGCGGGTCGGCTCGCCGCCGGCGACCTCAGGCCGTCACATCGCGCGAGGTTCCCACCCGCAAACGGACCCGGGCGTCGACCTCGAAGGCGAGGCACAACTCGGCGACCTCGCGCGGCGACCCCACCGAGCGACCCGTCAGTTGTTCGACCCTGCGCAGGCGGTGCCGAACGGTGTTGGGGTGCACGAACAGCTCGGCGGCGGCGTCCTTGACGTTCCCGTCGTGCGCGACCCAGGCGCGGAAGGTCGCGAACAGCGGCTCGCGGTCGTCGTCGGGCAGCTCGTACAGGCCGCGCAGCACGCCCCGCGCCAGGTCGACGGTGGTCTCGGGCGCGGCGATCGCGGCGGTGCCGAGAACGGAGCCGTCGAACACCGAGACGCCGGTGCCCGGCCCGACCAACTCCCGACGGGCGAAGTTGAGCCCGTGCGGGGTGTCGCGCAGGTCGCCGAACGGCGCGCTCACGCCGACGCGGGCGACGGCGACCCGCCGCAGCAGGTCGATCACCGCGCCCCGCACCGCCGGCGTGGGGGCGTGGATGATGCCGATCTGCTGATCGGGCAGGAGCCGCCAGGCCGAATAGGCGTCGATCGCGCGCAGCCGGTCGGCGATGCCGGGCAGCGGGGACCTGCCCACGTCGACGGTCGCGGCCGCCACCGCGAGGTACGGGCCCTTCGTGGGGATGCGCAGCAGCGTCGCGATCTCCCACAGGCTCTGATCGCTCGGGATATGGCCCTGCAGAAGGTATTCCGCGAGAGCGGCCCGCTCGGCCGCGTCGTCGAGCGCCTGCTCGGTGGTGCGGTCCCGGTGCGCGCCGGCCATCGCGTCGACGAAGGCGTCCTGCGCCTCCCACATGTGCTGCGTCGCCAGGAGCAGCGCCTGCCTGCTCAGCCCGGGCCGCGCCTCGGCGATCGCATGCACCTCCTGCCAGACGCGGTGCACGCCGATCCGGTAGGCGTGCATGATCGCGGCGAGCGGCACCCCGATCTCCGCGCGCGTGCGACCCGTCACCGCGGCCGGAGCCGTGTCGAAGCGGCTGTCGGTGAGTGCTCGCACCATGTAGCTGAGGTTGTCGTGCACCGCGGTGGTCACCATCTCCTCGGAGACCGCGCCGGCGTCGGCGTAGAACGGGATCTCGCTCCGGATCGCCGCGACGACGGAGACGGTGATCTCGCCCATTCGTGCGGTCAGGGCATCGCGGATCTGCGCGATCTCGGCGTCCACGGCAGCACTCACGCCTGTCGATTGTCGTCGTTCCCACCGCCGCGCGTGCGGGTTTCGGCTGGCTAGACTCCGGCACATGGACCTCATCCGGCACCTGCGCTTCTTCGTCGCGGTCGCCGAGGAGCAGCATTTCGGGCGCGCCGCCGACCGGCTCGGCATCACCCAGCCGCCGGTCTCCGCGGGCCTGCGCCGGCTCGAGGAGGCGCTCGGCGTCACGCTCATCGACCGGAGCCGGCGCGGGGCCGACCTCACTCCCGCCGGCCGCGAGCTGCTACCGCGGGCCCGGGTCATGGTCCGCGACGCCGACCGGTTCGTGGCGGAGGCGGCACGCCTCGGCGCGGGCACCGGTGAGCGCCGGGTCGCGCTCTGCGACGCGCTCGGCTCCGCCGTGGCCGCGGCGTGCGCGGCCGCGCTCTCCCCCGGGATCGACGGTGCGCCGCTCACCCTCTCGGCGGGGGCCTCGCCGCAGCTGGCGCGTGCCGTCGCCGAGGACCTCCTGGACGTCGCGGTGGTCGAGCACCCGGTACTGGGGGACGGCGCACCGTCGGGCCCCGTGATCGCCCTGCCACGAGACTTCCTGGTGCCCGAGGGATTCCGCTCGCCGCGTCTGCGCGACCTCTCGACACTGGCGGTCGCGCTGCCGCCGCGCGCGGCGAACCCGCCCGCCGCCGACCTCCTGCTGGACCGACTCACCGCGCGGGGCATCACGTCCACCGTGCTCATCACCGAGACCGAGGCCGCCGCGCACGCCGCCGTCGCCGCGGGCCTGGCGTTCACGCCCGTCGCCGCCGGCGACGACACCCCCGCCGGGACCGCCCGCCGCCCGGCGACGGACTTTCCGCTGCGGGTCAAGGTCCTCGGCCGCCGCGACCACCCGGACGCGGCGCGGCTGGAATCGGCGCTGTGGCGGCGGGGCCGGTGACGGCGGCCGAGCGGATCGACGCGGTCTTCGCCGACGCCGGGTGCAACGGCTGGCTGCACGCCCGCGTCGTGGGCCGCCCGGCGGATCCGGTCGTCGCACTGTCCGTCGGCGGGGAGCAACCCGTCGTACCCGCGTCGGTCTACAAGGTGCTGCTCCTGGTCGCCGCGGCGCGCGCGGTCGACGCCGGCCGACTCGACCCGCGCGCGCGGGTCGTCGTCGACCCCGCGGCCTCGACGCCGGGCCCCACCGGCATCGCCGCGCTGTCCGACCCGGTCCAGATGAGCGTGCGCGACCTGGTGCGCTCGATGATCGCGGTCTCGGACAACGCGGCGGCGGGCGTACTGATGCGCCTCGTGGGCCTCGACGCGGTGCAGCGGACCGCGCGCGACCTGGGGCTGCGCGGCACCCGCATCGTCGGCGGCGACGCCGAGATCCACGCAGCGATGATGGCCGAGACCGATACGCACACCGTCGCCGAGGCCTTCGCCGCGCTCGCCGACGACGACCTCGCGCGCCCCGTGCGCGCCTACGACCCGACCTTCGGCAGCGCGACCACGGCCGCGGACATGACCGCGCTGCTCGCCGCGGTCTGGTCGGACGCCGCGGCGTCCAGCGAGCAGTGCGCCTTCGCCCGCTCGGCGCTCGCGGGGCAGGTCTTCCGGCACCGCGTCGCGTCGGGCTTCGGCTCGGCACCGTCGATCGCGGGGAAGACGGGGACCCTCGGCGCGCTCCGCAACGAGGTCGCGGTCATCGCCTACCCGGGCGAGTACCCCGTCGCGGTGGCGGTCTTCACGCACGCGGCGCGCAACGATCCGAGCCTTCCGCGGGTCGACGCCGCGATCGGAACCGTGGCAGCCATCGCGGTCGACGCGCTTCGTGTGCCCTTGGACCTGCAGTGATAGCGAACGGCTATCGTCGACGCCGATTTCGCTCTTTGGCGGGTATCACCGGCGCGGGTTGACTGGACGCATGCGCTCCGCCCTCAACAGGCCCGCTCGCCACGCCTCCGGCGCCGCCGGTCGCCGCCCCGCCCGCGGCGCCGCGGCGATCCTCGCGGTCGCCGCCCTCGCGGGGTCCCTCGTCGCCTGCTCGGAGGACGACGTGGTGACCAAGTTCGCGACCGCCCTCTCGGGCCGTGACGCCTCGCACGCCGCCAACCTCACCTCGGATCCCGAGTCGGCCACGAAGGCGCTGCAGGCCACCTTCGACGGCATGGGAGACGCGAAGCCGACCGTCACCGCCGGCAAGGACGGTGAGGACCGGACGCTCACCTGGTCGTGGGCTCTTCCCCGCAAGCACGGCGTGCGGTTCACCACCAAGGTCGCCGCCGGGGGCGGAAAAGTGACCTGGGCGCCCACCGTCGTGCACCCGGATGCGACTGCCGAGGGCGCGCGCCTGCTCTACGCCGACGAGAAGCCCTACGACACCCCGGTCGTCGACCGGAAGAACGCGCCGCTCATGACGTGGCAGACGGTCACCGTCGTGAATCTGGACCCGGCGAAGGCGACCTCCGCCGCCGACGCCCTCGCCACCCGGCTCGCCGCCGCCGACCCGACGGTGACCGCCGCCGGGCTCCGGAAGACGGTGGAGGGCAAGGACTCCCCCACGGCGGTCATCTCCCTACGCGCGGCCGACGCGAAGAAGGTCGGCGCGCTCACCGGTATCGACGGGGTGACCGTGCGCGAGGAGGGACGCCTGCTCACCGCCGCGCCCGCCTACCGCTCGCCCGTCGTCTCCGGCCTGGAGGAGCGCTGGCGACGGGACGTGGACGCCGCGGCGGGTTCGTCGGTCACCGTCGTCGACGGCGAGGGGAAGCCGCTGCGGCTCGTCGACTCCTTCCCCGCCGCCCCGGTGCGCCCCGTGCGGACCACGCTGGACGCCGGCCTGCAGCGCGCCGCGAACGCGGCCGTCTCCGGCGAGAAGCGCGCGACGATGCTCGTCGCGATCCGCCCGTCGACCGGCGGGATCCTGGCGGTGGCGCAGAACGCCGCCGCCGATCGGCAGGGCCCCGTCGCGCTGACCGGCCTCTACGCGCCCGGCTCGACGTTCAAGACCATCACCACGGCCGCCGCGCTGGACGCGAAGCTCACGACGCCCGATGCGCAGCTCGCCTGCCCCGGCCGCGCGACCTTCGGCGACCGCACGATCCCCAACGAGAACGAGTTCGCGCTCGGCACCGTGCCGCTGCACACCGCCTTCGCGAAGTCCTGCAACACGACGATGGCGGGCCTGGGCACCAAGCTCGGCGACACCGCGCTCACCGACACCGCCCGGCGTTTCGGCCTGGGCGTCGACTTCACCATCCCGGGCATCACCACGGTGACCGGCTCGGTCCCCGCCGCCCGCACCCCCGCGGAGCGCGTGGAGGAGTCCATCGGCCAGGGCCGGGTCACGGCCTCACCGTTCGGGCTCGCCGTCGTCGAGGCCTCGCTGGCCGCCCGCACGACGGCCCGGCCCGCGCTGTTCGACGGTGAGCCCGCCCCTACGAACGTCGCGCCCCAGCCGATCGATCCGGGCGTCGCCGACGCGCTCCGCACCGCGATGCGGGAGACGGTGACCTCGGGGACGGCGACGGCGCTGCGCGACATCGAGGGTCTCGGCGGCAAGACCGGCACCGCCGAGTTCGGCGACAACACCCACGCGCACGGCTGGTTCGCGGGCATCGTCGGCGACCTCGCCTTCGCGACGCTCGTCGTCTCCGGCGAGAGCTCCGGACCCGCCGTCGCCGTGAGCGGCGCCTTCCTCCGCGGCGCGGGCGGCGATCTGCCGTAGGAGGCGCCCCGAAGTCCAGTCAATAGCCGGCGCGATCGGGCACCCATTCGAGTGGCCGCCCCGCCCAGAACCGGGGACGGCTCAGTAGCCGCCGCGCTCGTTTCGCAGCGCGCTGTTGTACGCGTCGTACTCCTGACGCGCCTGCGCTCGTTCCATCACGTGGTCACGACACGTGCACAGCTCCGATTTCCGCAGAAGCATCATCACCGGCCAGGCGAATGCGAATGCGATCCGGGTGGGATTCTTGGCACCGGGGCCGAACAATGGACTGTACACGCCATGACGCCGCTGATAATAGATCTTGCCGAGAATGAAGCCGGTGATGACGTACGCAACAACTCCGACAATCAAAGGAATTTCCATTGCTCTTACCTACTTCCAGAACCCGCCGTGTTGTCCGCAGACGTAGCCGGTGTTGTTGCATCTGCTGCAGGTCAAGTTGCTGCGACCGCCACTGCATCCAGAACACTGATGGACGGTAGTGAAACACTTCTTACACTTCATATCGACCCCTTCGCTCGATCGCGCAATTTCATCGCGACGCGCCTGAATGATTTAGATCAACGCTAGCCGGCGGCACCGAATTCGATCAATCATCCAATCGGAGGACACGTCGCCCCGAAGAATCCCGCGCGGCAGTGAACGGGCCACCAGCGAGAGCAAATGAGCTCCCGCGAACGGGCCTCATACCGTCCTGCGGCGTCGCGATACGATCCCGAGTGTGTTCGTCAAGGTGTGTGGGCTCCGCACCGCGGAGACCGTGGACGCCGCGGTCGAGGCGGGTGCCGATGCCGTGGGATTCGTCTTCGCCCCCGGCAGCGTCCGGCTGATCGAGGCCGCTGACGCTGCGGCGCTGGTCGCGCGGGTGCCCGCCGGCGTCGAGACCGTCGGGGTCTTCCGCGGCCAGCCGATCGACGAGGTGCTGCGGCTGGCCCGCGAGGCCGGCGTCGGCACGATCCAGCTCCACGGCGACGAACCCGACGACCATTTCGCCCGCGCCGCCGATGCCGGCTTCCGCACCATCCGGGCGATCTCCGCCGCCCGGTTCACCGCCGCGGGTCACGCCGGCGCGCAGCGCCTGCTCATCGATGCGACGGTGCCCGGCTCGGGCACGACGTTCTCGCCTGCGGACCTGCCGGTACCGCCCACCGTCGACTGGCTGCTCGCAGGCGGCCTGCGCCCCGACAACGTGGCCGCGCTGATCGCCGCCTTCGGACCGTCGGGGGTGGACGTCTCCAGCGGCGTCGAGGCGGAGCCCGGCGTGAAGGATCCCGCCCTCATTCGCGCCTTCGTCGCCGCCACCCGGCCCTGACCTGCGGTTCCCGTTCCGGACGCGCCCCCTACGGGGAGTAGTATTCCGCCTGTGTTCCGCCCCGCCAGCCCCGAAGCCACGGTCCGTGGCGCGGCGGTGGGCGCGGTCTCCTTCGCGGCGAGCCTGACCGCGCACGCGTTCGCCATGCGCGCCGGCGGTGCCGCGATGGCGACCCACTCGATGCCCGGGCACGCGATGCCGGGGCACGCCATGCCCGGTCACGGCATGTCCGCGATGGCATCCGACGCCGTGTCCGCGATGCCCGAGCACGCCGTGGGCGGACATGCGATGCACTCGACGCCGGCCCTGACCACCCACGCGATGGACATGTCCGCAGGCGCCCCGGCACCGTCGGTCCCGATGACCGCGGTACTGCTGCTCGCCGCGGTGTGCGCCGTCCTGGGCGCGGTGGCCGCGCGGCCGCGGACCGCGGGCGCGCGAACCGTCGCCGGGCTGCTGCTCCTTGGACAGGGCGGGGGCCACCTCGCGCTCGGCCTGACGATGGGGCACCTCGCCGTGAGCCCGACCATGGCCGCCGCGCACCTCATGGCGGCGATCGTCGCGGGCACCGTCATCGCCGGGGCGGAGCACGCCCTGCGGGTCGCGCTGGCGACGCTGACGCCCCTGATCCCGACATGGCGGGAGCGCTCGCGCACCGTCGTCACCCCGGTCTGGACCTTCCGCGCCGTCCCGCTCCCCGTGCTCGCGCGAAACGGGGCGCTCCGCGCGCCGCCCGCCTGACACCCTCACCCCCTCGTCACCCGCCCGGATCGGCTTCGCCGCCCGGGCTCCCCGCGCGTACGCGCATTACCCGTGAGGTGTCCTCATGTCAGTAACCGATTCGGCGGCCGAGAACGCGCCGCCGACCGAGTCCTCCCCTCCCGCCGCCACACCCGCCCCCACGCGGACCGGGTGGCGGGCCGCGATCCTGCGGCTGCACTTCTACGCGGGCCTGCTCGTGGGACCGTTCCTGCTCATCGCGGCGATCAGCGGCGGTCTCTACGCCGCCGCGCCGACCGTCGAGAAGTTCGTCTACGCCGACCAGATCGAGGCGCGCACGGACGGCCCCGCCCGGCCCCTGGCCGAGCAGGTCGCCGCGGCGCAGGCCGCCCGGCCCGGCCTGCCGGTGGCGGCGGTGCGGACCGGCGACGGCCCCGGGCTCACCACTCGCGTGCTGTTCGACGACCCGTCGCTCGCCGCCGACGGCCGCCAGCTCGCCGTCTACGTCGACCCCGCGTCGGCGCAGGTGCAGGGCGCGCTGCCGGTGTACGGATCCGTCGAAGCGCTGCCGATCCGGTTCTGGATCGACCGGCTGCACGTCGACCTGCACCTCGGCGACGTCGGCCGGTTCTACAGCGAGCTCGCCGCGTCGTGGCTGTGGGTCGTCGCGCTCGGCGGCCTCTACCTGTGGTGGCGGCACCGTCGCGGGAACCCGCGCCGCATGCTGGCCTACGACCGCCGGGCCAAGGGCCGGGGCGGCCGGATGAGCCGGCACGCCGCCGTGGGCACGTGGCTCCTGCTCGGGCTGCTGTTCTTCTCCGCGACGGGCCTGACCTGGTCCAAGTACGCCGGCGAGAACATCGGCCAGCTGCGGGCCGAGTTGGGCTGGACGAAGCCCGCGCTGTCCACATCGCTGACGCCGGACGGCGGTCACACCGGGGGCGGCGAGCACGCCGACCACCAGATGCCCGCGGCCGCACCGGCGGTGGCACCGGAGGTCGCGGAGCAGACCCGGTCCCGGAACATCGCGGTCCTGGACCGGGCAGTCACGGAGGCCGCGGCGCGGGGCGTCGACGGTGCCGTCCAGGTCTCGATCCCGACGGACCCGAACGTCGCGATCACGGTGGCGCAGACCCGGCAGCCGTGGCGGATGGGGATCGACTCGGCCACCGTCGATCCGGCGACCGGTCAGGTGATCACGGTGCTCGCGTTCGCGTCATGGCCCCTGCTGGCGAAGGCGACGGAGCTGCTCATCAACACCCACATGGGCTGGCAGTTCGGTCTGCTCAACCAGATCGCATTGGTTGCGTTCGCAGCACTTCTCGTGACCGTGATCGTGCGCGGCTACCTGATGTGGTGGCAGCGGCGGCCGAAGCGCGGCGGGCTCCCGAAGCCGCCGGCGCGGGGCGCGATCCGGAAGGTCGAACCGTCGCACGCGATTCCGGCGATTCTGGGCATCGCGTTCCTCGGTTGGTTCCTGCCGGTCTTCGGCGTTTCGCTGCTCGCGTTCGTGGTGCTCGATCTTGCGATAGGCGTGGCTAAGAGGGGTAGGGCTAACCTAAGAAATAGCCCCTGACCTGCGCAAAGGGTCGCCTTGCCTGCGTTGCGGGAATCCTGGAACGGTTCTAGAGTCGGGTCCATGAAGCTCACGGATGCACTCGAAGAGAAGTTCAACGATCAGATCACGCTCGAGTTCGAGGCCTCGCTGGTCTACCGCCAGTTGGCCATCGAGATGGAGATCCGGGACCTGCCGGGCATCGCGGCCTGGCTGCGCCATCAGGCCGACGAGGAGATCGTCCACGCCAACAAGTGGATCGACCACCTCTCGGACCGCGACAACCACCCGAAGATCGGCGCCTCCGCCGCCCCGAAGGTGGACGTGACGACCGTCCTCGACGTCTTCAACGTCGCGCTGGAGCACGAGCGCCGCGTGTCGGACTCGATCCGCGACCTGTACCGGGCCGCGAACGACGACATCGACTCCAAGAGCCTCATCCAGTGGTTCGTCAACGAGCAGGTCGAGGAGGAGGCCACCGTCAGCGAGATCGTCGGTCGCCTCAAGCTCATCGACGGTGACGGCCCCGGCCTCCTGCGTCTCGACGAGGAGCTCGGCTCGCGGCCGACGCGCACCACCGAGGCCTGATCAAGCCACCTATTGCAGCCCGGGAAACGGGGTCCTCCACCACGGAGGGCCCCGTTTCTCGTCTCCGCCCCGCCGAACAGGGTCGACGATCCTGGCCGCGCGTGCTATTTTTTGACCATGCGGCCAGAAAAGGAACCGAGCGGCCAGAGGTCGTTCATCGAGGAGGCCCGCCGCCGCCAGATCATCGCTGCGGCGGTCGAGGTCCTCGCCGATGAGGGATACGGCCGTGCCACCCTCGCCCGCATCGCGCAGCAGGCCGGGATCTCCAAGGGCGTGATCTCGTACCACTTCGACGGCAAGGACGACCTGATGCGACAGGTCGTGATCCAGCTGTTCGTGGCCGGTGCGGAGTTCATGGGGCCCCGGCTCGCCGAGCAGCACTCCGCGACCGACGTCCTGCGCACCTACATCGCCACCAACCTCGAATACATCAAGGAGCAACGCAGATACCTGGGCGCCATGGTCGAAGTGGTCCTCAACCTGCGGAACCCGGACGGCACCCCCGCCTTCAGCCCGAGCGACGGTGAGAAGGAGATGCTCGCGCCGCTCGCCGCGATACTGCGGGACGGACAGGAATCCGGCGAGTTCTCCTCCGATTTCGAGCCCACGATCATGGCCCGCCTGATCCGCGACGCGATCGACGGCGCCGCGGGCCGGGCCGCCCGCGCATCCGCATTCGACATCGACGCCCACGCCGATCAGATGATCTGCACTTTCCTCGCAGCGGTGCAGCCCTCGCCGCACGGAACCGCACCCCTCGCACCGTCGGAGGACACCGATGACTGAGACCGCTTCCGCCCCCGTCGATCGCACCGACGCCGTCGACCCCGCGCCGATCGCCTGGGTCGCCCTCGCGCCGATCCTGCTGCTGAGCGGGATCGTCGCGACGTTCGGCGCGAGCAAGTACCACCTGTTCGGCGATGAGCTGTACTTCATCGCCGCCGGCCATCACCTGTCCGTGAGCTACGCCGACCAGGGGCCGATCCTGCCTCTGCTCGCGCTCCTCGGCGACGCCCTGCCGGGCGATTCGCTCGTGCTCTTCCGCCTGCCGTCGATCCTCATCACCCTGATGGGGATCCTGCTGTCGGCGTTGATCGCCCGCGAACTCGGCGGCGGTCGCTTCGCGCAGGCCCTCACCGCGGGCGCCTACGCGACGTCCACCTTCCTGCTGCTGCAGTCCTCACTGCTCGCCACCAATGCGATCGACACGCCGCTGTGGGTGGCGATCACGTGGCTGGTGGTGCGCTGGGTGCGCACCCGCCAGGACTGGCTGTTGTTCGCGGCGGGGGTCGTGACCGCGATCGACATGCAGGTCAAATGGCTGATCCCCGTGTTCTGGGTGTGTGCGATCGTGGCCTCGCTGATCTGGGGGCCACGGGATCTCGTGCGCCGGCCGGCGCTGTGGCTCGGCGGGGCGTTCACCGTGGTCACGATGATCCCCGCCCTGCTCTGGCAGGCGCAGCGCGGCTGGCCGTACCTCCAGCTCACCGATCAGGTCGCCGAGGAGAGCCAGTACGCGGGCGGGCGGATCGGCTTCATCCCGATCATGCTCCTCACCGCCGGCGTGCTCGGCAGCCTCCTCCTGCTCTACGGCCTGTACGCGCTGATGCGCTCGGACCGGCTCCGCCCGTTCCGGTTCCTCGCGCCCGCCTTCGTCCTGCTGGTGATCGTCTTCATCATCACCGCCGGGCGGCCGTACTACCCCGGTGGCATGCTGCCGGTGATCATCGCGGCCGGCGCCGTCGCCTTCGAGGCGCTCCCCAGGCCCACGCTGCGCCTGGCGGTGACCGCGCCGCTGTCGATCCTCGCGGCCGCCTCGATCGTCGTCAGCCTGCCGTTCACCCCCGAATCCGAGATCGAGGAGCCGAAGTCGGTGATGGAGGCGGGCATGCAGATCTCCGTCTACGGCCAGTTCGGGTGGCCCGAGCTGACCCGTGCGGTCGAGCAGTCGATCGCGGAACTGCCGGAAGGCGAACGGCCGCAGGCGATCGTCGCCAGCTCCTACTGGCAGGCCTCCGCCCTGCAGTACTACGGGCACGGCCTGCCCCCGGTGTTCAGCCCGAGTCGCGGCTACGGCTTCTTCGGCGAGCCCGACGATGCGGCGACGACGGTGCTGCGCGTCATCAGCTCCGACGCCGAGCTGCAGGACGACATGTGCGACCGGGCGCGCACGCTGCGGCGGTTCGACCACCGGATCGGCTTCCCGACCGCGTCGACCGGCGTCGACATCCGGCTCTGCCACCCGCGCGCGCCGTGGTCGACGTTGTGGCCGGAGCTGCGGCGCATGTGAGATCACGGGCGGGCCGGCCCCACGTCGGCCCGCCCGGCACCGTCAGACGAGCTGGTCCAGCGCGATCTCGAACGCGGTGGCGGCCAGTAGCGTCGAGCTCGCGGACCGCTCCCGGCAACGCTCGAGAGCGGTGCCGATCGTGCGCGAGACGTCGCTGAAGATCGCCTCGTCGGAGACCTCGACCTCGCCCTCCATGAGCATCGCGAAGGCACGGGCCATGCCGCAGTTGGCGATGAAGTCCGGGATCACCGCGACCTGCCGGTCCGCGTGCTCGTACACCGGCCCGTAGAAGATCTCGGGGTCGGCGAAGGGCACGTTGGCGCCCGAGGCGACCACCTGCAGGCCGGCCCCGATCATCGCGTCCACCTGGTCGCGGGTCACGAGACGCGAAGCGGCGCAGGGGAGGAAGACCTCGGCGCCGATCGACCAGATCTGCTCGGCGGCCTCCCCGACGGGGAGCAGGTCGTCCGCGATCAACTGGTTGCCGCGCTTCGCGAGGAACAGGTCCGTCACCTCGTCGGCGCTGATCCCCTCGCGCCGGACGAGGCCACCGTCGCGATCCAGGATCCCGACGACGCGCGCACCCGCCTGCGCGGCGTAGAGGGCCGCGGCCGCGCCGACGTTGCCCCACCCCTGCACGATCACCCGCTTGCCCGCGAGCGAGCCGCCGTAGACCCGGTAGTAGTGCCGCACCGATTCGGCGACGCCCCAGCCCGTGATGAGATCGGAGACGCTGTAGCGACTGCCGTGGTCCGGCGTGAACCGCGGGTCCTCGACGATCTTCGCCACGCCCAGCCGCAACTGGCCGACCCGCTGCACGCGGTCGCGGCCGTCCGCGGCGAAGTGCCCGTTCACCACGCCCTCCTGCGGATGCCACAGCCCGTGGCTCTCGGTGATCGGGACGACCTCCGACTTCTCGTCGACGTTGAGGTCCCCGCCGGTGCCGTAGTACGTCTTGAGCAGCGGTGCGACCGCCTTGAACCAGCGCCGCAGCACCTCGTCCTTGCGCGGGTCCGTCGGGTCGAAGTCGATGCCCGACTTGGCGCCCCCGATCGCCGGCCCGGCGACGGTGAACTTGATCTCCATGGTCTTCGCGAGCGACTCCACCTCGCGGCGGTCCAGGCCCTGCCGCATCCGGGTGCCACCGCCGGCCGCGCCGCCGCGCAGGGAGTTGATCACGGTCCAGCCTCGGGCGGAGGTCTCGGGGTCGTGCCATTCGAAGACCACCTCGGGCGCCTTGGCTTCGAACCGGGTGAGCAGCTGCTTCATGTCGCTCCTGGGGACTGCGGAATGCCGATGTGAACGACATCACTGTGAGACCCCCGGTGGCGCGACGGCAACGATCCGCCGGATGATCGGGCAGAGTGCCCACCGGATGTACAGCCTCGGTACACAGAACTGTGCAATCTGCTCAGCCGCGGTACCGCGGTGCGCGGGGCACCGGCCGCGCGTCCAGCGTCCGCAGCAGCGGCATCGCCCGGAAGGGCACGATCTCCGACAGCACGACGATGCTGATCGATCGCGCGACCAGCGGGGACCGCCCGATCCGGAGCAGCGTCTCCTGCAGGCCCTGATGCGATGCCGCGGCCACCCGGCACAGCACGTCGCTGCCGCCGGTGGTCGCGAAGGCCTCCAGGACGTTCGGGATGGCGGCCAGTTCGTCGGCCACGGCGCTCAGTTCGCCCTGCGCGGTCTCGAGCTGGACGAAGCACTGCACGCCGAAACCGGCGGCCGCGACGTCGAGGTGCGGCTGGTACCCCGCGATGACACCGGCCTCCTCCAGCTTCTTCAGCCGCGCCTGCACCGTCGCGCGGGCCACCCCGACGCGCCGCGACGTCTCGAGCGCCCCGATCTGCGGGTCACGATGCAGTGAGTCGAGGAGCGCGAAGTCGACGTCGTCCAGTTTCACGGGTTCCAGCATGGCGGGTTCTTTCTAGTCGATCTGACTACATGATGTACCGAATCAGCGGCGATCGGCGGCAGTTTGGGCAGAGAGAGCTGTCGATGTTGTCATCGGGGAGACGCGGGTCGATGGTGGTGACACACGTTACATCCGGCCCGGAAGGTGAGACGACCATGACGACGAGGACCGCACCCGAGCAGACCTCCCTCGAGCAGACCCTGACCGACGAGGAGAAGCTCGCCGGGCTCGGCGCCGAGCAGCTCCAGCAACTCGTCGGGCTCGTCTCCTACGACGCCACGCGCGACGCCTTCCCGGTCAACGGCTGGGACGCGATCGTCTTCGTCGTGGGCAACGCCACCCAGACCGCGCACTACTACCAGTCCGTCTGGGGCATGGAGCTCGTCGCGTACCGCGGCCCGGAGCAGGGCGCGCGCGACCACAAGGCCTACGTGCTGCGTTCCGGATCCATCCGCTTCGTCGTCCAGGGCGCCGTCAGCCCGGACAGCCCCCTCGTCCAGCACCACGCCCGGCACGGCGACGGCGTCGTCGACATCGCGCTCGAGGTCCCCGACGTCGATCGGTGCATCGCGCACGCCCGCGCATCCGGAGCGACGGTGCTCGAGGAGCCCCACGACGTGACCGACGATCACGGCACCGTGCGGATCGGCGCCATCGCGACCTACGGCGAGACGCGACACACGCTGGTGCAGCGGGTGGTCGACGGGGCCCGGTACGACGGGCCGTACCTTCCCGGTTTCGTGCCCGCCACCAGCACCTTCCGCAAGCGCGACGGCGCGCCCCGGCGCATCTTCCAGGCACTCGACCACATCGTCGGCAACGTCGAACTCGGCCGGATGGACGAGTGGGTCGGCTTCTACAACCGGGTCATGGGCTTCACCAACATGGCCGAGTTCATCGGCGACGACATCGCCACCGACTACTCGGCCCTCATGTCCAAAGTGGTCGCGAACGGCAACCACCGGGTGAAGTTCCCGCTCAACGAGCCGGCGATCGCCGCGAAGCGCTCGCAGATCGACGAGTACCTCGAGTTCTACGGCGGCCCGGGCGCGCAGCATCTCGCCGTCGCCACGAACGACATCCTCGCTGCGGTGGACGCGCTGCGGGCCGAGGGCGTGGAGTTCCTGAACACCCCGGACGCCTACTACGACGATCCGGAGCTGCGGGCGCGGATCGGGCAGGTCCGGGTCCCCGTCGACGAGCTGCGCTCGCGCGGCATCCTGGTCGACCGCGACGAGGACGGCTACCTGCTGCAGATCTTCACCAAGCCGCTGGGCGACCGGCCCACCGTGTTCTTCGAGATCATCGAGCGCCACGGCTCGCTCGGCTTCGGCAAGGGGAACTTCAAGGCCCTGTTCGAGGCCATCGAGCGCGAGCAGGACCGGCGCGGCAATCTCTGACACCGTTCCGGATACAGGAGGACTCCCATGGCCTACTACCGCAGCATCGGAACGATTCCGCCCAAGCGCCACACGCAGTTCCGGCGCGAGGACGGCGAACTGTACTACGAGGAGCTCGTCGGCGAGGAGGGCTTCTCGTCCGACTCCTCACTGCTCTATCACCGCGGCGTCCCCTCGGCGATCATCTCCGCCGAGGTATGGGAGCCCGGCGACCTGAGCCTGTCGCCGAACGCCCCCTTGCTGCCCCGGCATCTGCGCCTGCACGACCTCTTCGACGGCGACGCCCCTGCCGCGGACCCGGTCACCGGGCGACGCCTGGTGCTGGGCAACGCGGACGTGCGGATCTCCTATGTGGTGGCCGCGAATCCGTCGCCGCTGTACCGCAACGCGATCGGCGACGAATGCGTGTTCGTCGAGGAGGGTTCCGGCATCGTCGAGACCGTGTTCGGTGAGCTCGAGTTCCGTGCCGGCGACTACGTCCTGCTGCCTCGCTCGACCACCCACCGCTGGGTACCCACTGCGGGAACGACGCTGCGCGCCTACGTGATCGAGGCGTGCGGCGGGGGCGGCGGGCACATCGCGCCGCCGAAACGCTACCTCTCGCGGTACGGGCAGCTGCTCGAGCACGCGCCGTACTGCGAGCGGGACCTGCACGGCCCGTCGGCCCCCCTGCTGCGCGAGGGCACCGACGTCGAGGTGCTGGTCAAGCACCGCGGGCCCGGCGGCGCGACCGGCACCCGGTACGTGCTGCCGACGCACCCGTTCGACGTGGTGGGGTGGGACGGCTGCCTGTACCCGTACACCTTCAACGTCGCCGACTTCGAACCGATCACGGGCCGGGTGCACCAACCGCCGCCGGTGCACCAGGTCTTCGAGGGCTCGGGCTTCGTGGTCTGCACCTTCGTGCCGCGCAAGGTCGACTACCACCCCCTGTCCATCCCGGTGCCCTACTACCACTCGAACGTGGACTCCGACGAGGTGATGTTCTACGTCGCCGGCGACTACGAGGCACGCAAGGGCACCGGCATCGGCCCGGGTTCGGTCTCGCTGCACCCGGGTGGACACGCGCACGGCCCGCAGCCGGGCGCGATGGAGGGCAGCATCGGTCTGGAGCGGTTCGACGAGCTCGCGGTCATGGTCGACACCTTCGCTCCCCTCCAGCTGGGCGAGGGCGCGCGGGCCGTGGACGACGGTGCGTACTACCGCAGTTGGTCGCGGTGAGCGCGCTGCTCGCCGCGCTCGTGGACGACGCCGGCCTCTTCCCGCCGACGGCGCTGTCGATGGGCGAGGCGCTGGCGCGGCACCGTCGTGACCTGGCCGGTGACGACCCGATGCTCACGCACCGGTTCCTCTGCCCCGTCGAGCGGATCGACGAGCTAAGGGCCGGACTCGCCCCGGACGACCGCATCGCGCTCGGCCTCATCGCCTCCGCGGCCACGCCCGACGGTGCGCTCGCGGCCGCGGCGGCCACCGTCGAGGCCGACCCCCGTTCCCGGCTCGCCCTGCTGGAGATCGCCTGCGATCCCGCCGATCTGGGCGCGACGATCCCGGCCCTGACCGCTCTCGGCAGGCCGGTCTTCGTCGAGGCACCCGACCGCGCGGCCACGCCCCGCCTCGCCGCGGCGCTCGCCGGGCACGGGGCGGGGCTGAAGATCCGGTGCGGCGGAATCCGGGCCGACCTGTTCCCGCGTCCCGACGAGGTCGCGGATGCGCTCGTCGCGGCCGCCGCCGCGGGCGTCCGCGTCAAGGCGACGGCCGGGCTGCATCACGCGGTGCGGCACCGGGATCCGGCGACCGGCTTCCTCCACCACGGCTTCCTCAACCTGGTGCTGGCCGCCGCGCGGGCCGCGGTCGGCGCGGACCCCGATACCGTCGCCGACGCGGTGGCGAGCACCGACGGCCCGGCGCTCACCGCCGAGGCCCTGCGCCTCCCGCCCGACGGGGCCGCGGCGGCCCGCCGGCTGCTGCACGCCTACGGCTCCTGCAGCACCACGACCCCACCCGCCGAGGCCGCCGCCGCGGGCCTCGCCCCCGAACCCGTGACCGAAGGACAGCGATCGTGACCACCACCTGGGCGCCCGTGCCCGCCGGCTCCGGCTTCGGCGTCGAGAACCTGCCGTACGGCGTCTTCCGTCCCACCACCGGCGCACCCCGCGTGGGCGTGCGCATCGGCGACCACGTGCTCGATCTCGCCGCGGCGCTGGGCGATCCGGTCTTCGCGGCACCGTCGCTCAACGGCTTCCTCGCCCGAGGCCGCGCGGACTGGCGGCGCGTCCGCGCCGAGATCGTCGCGCTGCTCACCGATCCCGCACGCGCGGCCGAGGGCACCGCCGCCCTGTACCCCGTCGCGGAGGTGACGCTGCTGCTGCCCTTCGAGGTCGCCGACTACGTGGACTTCTACGCCAGCGAGCACCACGCCACCAACCTGGGCCGCCTGTTCCGCCCGGACTCCGCTGCGCTGCTGCCGAACTGGAAGCACCTGCCCGTCGGCTACCACGGCCGCGCGGGCACCGTCGTTCCCTCCGGGACGCCCGTCGTGCGGCCCGCCGGGCAGCGGAAGGCACCGTCGGACGAGGCCCCCGTGTTCGGGCCGTCCGTGCGCCTGGACATCGAGGCGGAGCTCGGCTTCGTCGTCGGCGCGGGCAGCGACGCCGGGACGCCCGTACCCACCGGCGATTTCGCCGAGCACGTCTTCGGCGTCTGCATCGTCAACGACTGGTCCGCCCGCGACATCCAGGCCTGGGAGTACGTGCCGCTCGGCCCCTTCCTCGGCAAGAGCTTCGCGACCTCGATCTCGCCGTGGATCACCCCGCTGGAGGCGCTGGAGGCCGCGCGCGTCGCGACGCCCGCACAGGATCCCGAGCCGCTCCCCCACCTGCGCGACGCCGAGGACTGGGGCCTGGACATCGAGCTCGCGGTCGAGCTCAACGGCGAGACGGTCTCCCGCCCGCCCTACGCGCCGATGTACTGGTCCCCCGCGCAGATGCTCGCGCACATGACCTCGAACGGCGCGCGGCTGCGCACCGGCGACCTGTTCGCGTCCGGCACCATCTCCGGCCCCGAGCGCGACCAGCGCGGCTCGTTCATCGAGCTCACGTGGAACGGCGCGGAGCCGCTGCGTCTCGCCGACGGTACCGAGCGCACCTTCCTCGCGGACGGCGACGCCGTCACCATCCGCGCGAGTGCCCCGGCCCCGGGGGGCGGCCGCATCGATCTCGGCGAGGTGACGGGGCGGATCGCCCCAGCACCCGCCTGACCCGGGGGAACGACGAACGGCCCACGGAGTCCTCTTCCGTGGGCCGTTCGATCCGTTCGATCCAGCAGCGTCAGACGAGCAGCTCCGCGATCTGGACAGTGTTCAGCGCGGCGCCCTTGCGCAGGTTGTCGCCGCTGATGAACAGCGCGAGGCCGCGGCCCTCGGGCACGCCCGGGTCCTGGCGGATGCGGCCGACCAGCGAATCGTCGGCGCCCGCGGCGGCCAGCGGCGTCGGCACGTCGACCAGCTTCACGCCCGGAGCGTCCGCCAGCAGCTCCTGGGCCCGTGCCACCGACAACGGCGCGGAGAACTCGGCGTTGATCGACAGCGAGTGACCGGTGAGGACGGGCACGCGCACGCACGTGCCGGACACCAGCAGGTCGGGCAGGCCGAGGATCTTGCGCGACTCGTTGCGCAGCTTCTGGTCCTCGTCGGTCTCACCGGAGCCGTCGTCGACGATCGCACCGGCCAACGGCAGCACGTTGAACGCGATGGGCGCGACGTACTTGTTCGGCGCGGGGAAGTCCACCGCCGAGCCGTCGTGCACGAGCTTCTCGGCCTCCGGCTCCACGGCACGGACCTGGGAGACGAGCTCCTCGACGCCGGCCAGGCCGGAGCCGGAGACGGCCTGGTACGACGAGACGATGAGCCGCTGCAGGCCCGCCTCGTCGTGCAGCACCTTGAGCACCGGCATCGCGGCCATGGTGGTGCAGTTCGGGTTGGCGATGATGCCCTTCTTCAGGTCGTGGACCTGCTCCGGGTTCACCTCCGAGACCACCAGCGGCACGTCCGGGTCCTTGCGGAAGGCGCTCGAGTTGTCGATCACGGTGACACCGGCGGCCGCGAAGCGCGGCGCCTGCACCCGCGACATCGTCGCGCCCGCGCTGAACAGCGCGATGTCGAGCCCCGTCGGGTCGGCGGTCTCGGCGTCCTCGACGACGATCTCGCGGTCCCCGAAGGGCAGCTTCTTGCCCGCGGACCGCGAGGACGCGAAGAACCGCACCTCGTCGGCCGGGAAGTTCCGGTCCAGCAGCAGCTGTCGCATGACGGCGCCCACCTGTCCGGTGGCGCCNACGACTCCGACGCGTACGCCCATGACTATCGCCCCGTTCCGGCGTAGACGGTGGCCTCTTCGTCCGAGCCGAGGTCGAAGGCGTCGTGCAGCACCTTGACGGCCTCGTCGAGCTCGGTGTCGCGGATGAGGACCGAGATGCGGATCTCCGAGGTGGAGATGAGCTCGATGTTGATGCCGGCCTTCGACAGCGCCTCGCAGAAGGTCGCCGTGACGCCGGGGTGGCTCTTCATGCCGGCGCCCACGAGGGAGACCTTGCCGACGTGGTCGTCGTAGACCACCGAGTCGAAGCCGATCTCCCTGCGCAGTGCCTCGAGCTTCTCGACGCCGAGCGGGCCGAGCTCGCGCGGCAGCGTGAAGGTGATGTCGGTGCGCCCCGTGTCCACCTTGGACACGTTCTGCAGCACCATGTCGATGTTGATCTCGGCGTCGGCGATCGCGCGGAAGACGCGGGCGGCGTAGCCCGGCTTGTCCTCGAGGCCGACGACGGTGATCTTCGCCTCGCTGCGGTCGTGGGCGACGCCGGTGAGAATTGCCTCTTCCACGGGGATGTCCTCCATAGATCCGTTGACGATGGTGCCGGGCTTGGTCGAGTACGACGAACGCACGTGGACCGGGACGTTGTAGCGGCGCGCGTACTCCACGCACCGGAGCATGAGCACCTTCGCGCCGCACGCCGCCATCTCGAGCATCTCCTCGAAGGAGACGGTCTTGAGGTGCTTGGCGTTGGGCACGATGCGCGGGTCCGCGGTGTAGATGCCGTCGACGTCGGTGTAGATCTCGCAGACGTCGGCGTTCAGCGCCGCGGCGAGCGCGACGGCGGTCGTGTCGGAGCCGCCGCGGCCCAGCGTGGTGACGTCCTTGGTGTCCTGCGAGACGCCCTGGAAGCCGGCGACGAGGACGATCTTGCCGTCGTCGATCGCGGCCTGGACGCGCCCGGGCGTGACGTCGATGATCTTCGCCGAGCCGTGCCGGTTGGTGGTGATGACGCCGGCCTGCGAGCCCGTGAAGGACTGCGCCTCGGCGCCGAGCGAGTGGATGGCCATCGCGACGAGCGCGTTGGAGATCCGCTCGCCGGAGGTGAGCAGCATGTCCATCTCGCGGGCGGGCGGCGCGGGGCACACCTGATTGGCGAGATCGAGCAGCTCATCGGTGGTATCGCCCATCGCGGACACGACGACGACGACGTCGTTGCCCGCGCGCTTGGTCTCCACGATCCGTTCGGCCACGCGCCGGATGCGCTCGGCGGAGGAGACGGAGCTGCCTCCGTACTTCTGGACGACGAGTGCCACGTGGAACCTCTCCGTTGCGGTCTTCGATGTGCGCCTCGATCCTACCGACCTGGGTTCTTGGGTCCGGAGGGCACCGGTTCCAAGCGGTGCGCAACCCGCCGTTCAGCGACATCACCGATAATCGGTGCGAACGCGAACACAGGAGATCCCCATGAATCCCTACGGCGGCCAGAACCCCGGCCACGACGCCGGCGGACGCCCGACCGGGCAACCGGGCGGACAGCCCGCTGCCCGGCCCGGACAGTGGCAGGGGGGCTACCCGCAGGGCGGCTACCCCGGCACTCCCCCGCAGGGCGGCTACCCGCAGGCCGGGCGCCCCCTCGGTCCGCAGGGGACGCAGCGCTTCGACCAGCAGGGACAGCCCCAGGGCGGCTACCCCGCCGGGCCTCCGCCGTACGGGAACGGACCCGTCGGCGGCGGGGGCAACGGCGGCGGTGGCAACAAGGGCCTGATCATCGCGCTGGTGGCGATCGTCGCAGTGGTCCTGGTCGCCGGGGCGGTCGCGCTGGGCGTGAGCCTGCGCAGCGACGATTCCACGACGGCGTCGCCGGTCACCTTCTCCGCGGGCGCCACCACGACGACGGCGGGCGCCCCGACGACCGGCACCGTCGCGCCGCCCAGCGAACCGGCCACCCAGTCCGACGGCTTCCTCACCACCGCACCGAAGACCACCACGGGCGCGGGCACCGGTCAGACGGTCCGGCTGAAGCTCTCCGCGACCGGCACCGGCGCGGGCGCGGTCCTCGTGGTCGGGGTGCGAGGCACCACCGTCCCGAAGGCGTCGAGCCTGCCCTGGGAGTGGCAGGGCACGGCGACCATCGGCGACACGATGTCGCTCATCGTGACCGGCACCGGACCCGTGACCTGCACCATCGTGGTCAACGAGCAGGAATTCACGCAGTCCGGCACGAACGCGGTCAACTGCACGATCACCCGGGTCGCCGCGCCGTGACGGCGGTCGGCGCGCGCGGGGGCGACGTGCCCGACACCGTCGGTACGATGCAAGCCGTGCCGACCGCCCCCGACCTCGCCGACCCCGGAGCCGCGCCGGCACCGTCGTCGCTGCTCGACCGGACCCGCGACGTCTGGCTCCCGATCGCCGTGTACCTCGCGATCCGCGGCATCGGGCTGGCAGTGCTGGCCCGGTTCGCGCAGCTCCGCAACCAGAACCTCGCCGATCTCCTGACGGCGTGGGACGGCAAGTGGATGATCGGGCTCGCGACGTACGGCTACGACGACATGCCGTGGCGGTTCGTCGACGCCCGCGGCGAGCACACCGCGGACACCGCCTACGCCTTCTTCCCGGGCTTCCCGATGCTGGTCCGGGCCGTGGCGCAGCTGCCCGGCTTCGACGCCTATCGCGCCGCCCTCACGGTCAACGTGATCCTGGGCTGCGTCGCCGCGGTCGCGGCCTACCGGCTGGGCCGACTGTGCGTGCGGCACATGCCCCAGGTGCCGCCCCGGCTGGCCGAACGCGCGGGCCTGCTCACGACGGTGCTCTTCGCCGCGGCCCCGATGTCGATCGTGCTGACGATGGCGTACACGGAGGCCCTCTACTGCGCGCTGGCCGGCTGGGCGCTGGTGGGGGTGCTGGACCGCAAGTGGATCCTCGCGGGGATCTGCACGGCCCTGGCCGGCTTCTGCCGCCCCACATCGGTGGTCCTGATCGGGGTGGTCGCGCTCGCGGCGATCCTCGCGGTCCTCTCGTCCGACGGTGCCGAGCGGGTCAAGGCCGCCGTCTGCGTGCTGCTCACGCCGCTGGGCTGGGTGACCTACCTGTTGATCGTGGCCCATCACACCGGCAGCCTGACGGGCTGGTTCCGGATCCAGACGGAGGGCTGGGGCACGACGTTCGATCTGGGCGTGCAGACCTGGCAGTTCGTCAACTACACGTTGATCAACGGCTCCGACATCGCGGACCTCTCGGTGGTCGCGCTGCTCGCGGCGTCGATCGTCCTGATCGTGCTCGCGATCCGCTCGAAGATGCCGTGGCCGATCACGCTGTACGGCGCGCTGGTGGTGATCTCGCTGCTGGGCTCCGGCGGCCTCATGATGTCCCGCCCGCGCCTGCTACTGCCCGCCTTCGTGCTGCTGATCCCGATCGCGATCGCACTGGCGAAGGCCTCGAAGCCGGCGCAGGTGTGGACCTGCGTCGGCGTCATCACGGTCACCTGCTGGTACGGCGCACACATGGTGAGCGTGTACCCGCACGCCATGTGACCCGGCGCGCCCCGGTTCCGGGCACGGCCGGGGCCGCGGCGATGGCCCCGGGCCCGGTCGCTGGTACGCCGGCGTCCGGCAGGGCACGTGCCCTGCCGGACGCGGCGGTGGGATCGACGGTCAGGCGCGCAGGCTGAGCGGACGGATGTCCGTCCACGCCGACTCGATGTACTCGAGGCACTCCGCCCGCGAGCGGCCGCCCTCGCCGAACGCGACGGTCCAGCCGCGCGGGGCCTCGCGGAACGTGGGCCACAGCGAGTGCTGGCCCTCGTCGTTCACGAGCACGAGGAACTCGCCGGACTCGTTGTCGAAGGGGTTGTTCATGGGTGCTGCTCCTTCTTCACAGGGATACGGGGTCGGTGGGAATTCGGGCCGTCAGTGCTTCATGTACGCACGGGCGGCGAGGGGAACGATGACCAGGATCATCGCGACGGAGACGAGGGCGGAGTACGCGGTCGCGTGCTGGGCGGCCCAGTTGATCGGCTCGTCCACCACGGGCTTCGGGCTGAGCGGGTTGCCGAAGGCCTCCCGCAGCGAGCGCGCCATCGAGGTCACGGGGTTCCACGAGGCGATCGTGCGGAGCGGGCCCGGAAGATCGCCGGAGGCGATGAAGGCCGACGAGATGAAGGCCATCGGGAACATGACGATCATGCAGAGCGCCTGCGCGGACTCGGGCGTCGAGACGGACAGGCCGATGAGGGCGCCCAGCCAGGACATCGCGAAGCCGAAGAGGAACAGCACGACCAGCGAGAGAGCGGCGTCGACCCAGCTGCCGCGGAAACGCCAGCCCACGGCCAGGCCGACCAGCAGCATCACCGCCACGCTGATCACGTTGACCACGAGGTCGGAGGTCGTGCGCCCGACCATGACCGCGAGACGCGACATGGGCAGCGAGCTGAACCTGTCGATGATGCCGTTCTTCATGTCCGAGGCCACGCCGATCGCGGTGGGCCCGGAGCTGAACGCCACCGTCTGGACCAGGATGCCGGCCAGGAGGAACTCGCGGTACCGGTCGCCGCCCACCTCGCCGCCGAGCGCGGAGCCGAAGACGTAGCTGAACAGCAGCACGAACATGATCGGCTGCACCGTCGCGCCCAGCAGCAACTGGGGGATCCGGACCAGGGTGGTCAGGTTGCGGCGGGTCATCACCGCGCAATCGCTGACGAATCCGCCCAGCGACGGCTCCCGCTCCCGCGGGAAGATGATCGCGGTCATGCGTTGTTCTCCTCGGTCTTGTTCGCGTCCTCGCCGGTGAGAGCGAAGAAGACGTCGTCCAGGGTGGCCTCGCGCAGCATCGCCGATTCGAGGTGGACGCCGGCCTCCCGCAGGTCGTTGAGCACCGCGACCAACTTGCGCTGACCGTCGGCCACGCGGATCGCGCTGAGCCCGGAGGCCTCCCGGATCGCGGTGCCGTCGATGGCGTGCCGGGCGAGGATCGGCCACGCGGTCACGCGATCGCGCTCGCGCAGGCCGATCTGGATCAGGTCCGCCGCGGCGGCGGCCTTCAGCTCGGGCACGGTGCCGGACCGGATGATCCGCCCCTGATCGATGATCGTGACCAGGTCGGCCAGGATCTCGGCCTCGTCCAGGTACTGCGTGGTGAGCAGCACGGAGATGCCGTCCTCCTTGCTGAGCCGGGCGATCACGTCCCAGACGTCCTTGCGACTACGCGGGTCGAGGCCCGTGGTCGGCTCGTCGAGCACCACCAAGCGGGGCCGCGCGATGATGGCGCCGGCCAGGTCGAGGCGCCGCCGCATACCACCCGAGTACGTGCCCGAGGCGCGGTCCGCCGCGGCGGTGAGCCGGAACTGCTTGAGCAGCTCGTTCGCACGGGCCTTCGCCGAGATCTTGTCGAAACCGTAGAGCCGGGCGAACATCTCGAGGTTCTCGCGGCCGGTGAGGTTCTCGTCGACCGCCGAGTACTGGCCCGAGAGGCCGATGATCGACCGCGCGCGGCGCGGATCGGCCAGGGCGTCGACACCGTCGATCGTCACCGAGCCCTCGGAGGGCTTCATGAGCGTCGAGATGATCTTCACCGTGGTCGTCTTACCGGCGCCGTTCGGGCCGAGCAGCGCGTGCACGCTGCCGGGCGCGATGTCGAGGTCGACGCCGCCCAGCGCGTACACGGCCTTCTTGCCGCGCCCGTACTTGCGCGTCAGGCCGCGGACGCTGACCAGGGGCTTCGAGTCGTCGAGCGTCTTGGTCTTGGACTTGACCACCGCGGTGTAGTTGCCCGTGAGGAAGACGTTCATCGTCCGGGCGACCTCGTCGATCGCCGGCGACGCGCCGAGTTGGTTGTGCGTCGCCTCGATGTCGTGCACCTGCACCAGGCCCGTCACGTACGGCCGCCACAGCTGCGGCACGAGGCCGCCCGTGCTCTGCTCCGTCGCGCGGAACACCAGCATGTTGCCGTCGTACTCGCGCGGACGGTGCGAGTACCCGAGCATCGTGTTGTGCCGGTAGTTCGCCAGCAGCCGCTCCATCTGGCCGCGGGAGAGCTCGCGCGCGGGCCCGCCCGCGGTGGAGAGCAGGTCCAGCGCGGCGTCCGCGGTGATCTCGGCGTCCTCGTCGACGTCGAGCCCGACGAACTCCCGCAGCAGCGCCGCGATGGACATCTCCTCGCGGGCGCCCCGGTAGTCGCCCAGCGGATAGGCGTCCATGAGGGCCAGGTTGACCTTCTCGCCCAGTTCCCGGAGCTCGACGGCCATCTCGTGTGCGATGAGGCCGCCGAGCGACCAGCCGAGCAGGTTGTACGGGCCGTGGGGACGGCTCGCGCGGATGCTGCGGACGTAGGTACGCGCGAGCTCCTTGATGGAGTCCGCGGGCGGCATCGGATAGGAGATGCCCGGCGCCTGCAGGCCGATGATCGGGATGCTCGGGTCGAGCTCTCCCGAGAGGCCGAGGTAGTTCCACGCGAGGCCCACCGCGGGGTGCACGCAGTACAGCGGGTCGACGCCCGGAGTACCCGCGCGCAGCGGCAGGATCGGATCGGTGATCGCGGTGTCGGAATCCGCTGCCACACCGGTGATCACAGCGGTGGTGGACACCGGCGCCGGCGCGCCCGCGATCCGCGCCGCGATCGTGCCGACCTTGGCGTCCTCGAAGAACCACCGGATACTGGCGTCCTCCGCGTTGAACCGTTCACGCAACCGGTCGACCGCGATCGCGGCCTGCAGCGAGGTGCCGCCGACCGCGAAGAAGTCGTCGTCCACCCCGAGCGAGGCCACGCCGAGCACATCGGAGAGGATCTCGGCGACCGCGTCCTCGAGATCGGCGGCCGCGTCCACACGCAGCTGCCGCGTCACGGGGCGCACGATGTCCGCGAGCGGCGAGACGAGGACCTCGTCGGACGCGCGGCCGGCCGCCGGGGCGCCGACGGGCGGCAGGGCCTTGAGATCCGTCTTGCCGTGCGCGGTGACCGGCACGCTGTCGATCTCCTGGAAGACCGCCGGGACCATGTGCCGCGGAAGGCGATCGCCGACCCATGCGCGGAGGGCGTCGACGGTGACGGCGCGCTCGGCCACGTAGTACGCGACCAGGCGGGCCGCGGCCTGCGCCTCGAGCGAGCCGTCCCCGCGGTCCACGACCACGACGGCCTGCCGCACGTCCGGATGGCTCTCGACGGCGGTGGCGACCTCGCCGGGTTCCACGCGGAAGCCGCGCACCTTGAGCTGATCGTCGCTGCGGCCGACGAATTCGAGCACCGGCTCGCCGGAGTCCGAGGCGCGCCAGCGCACCAGGTCGCCCGTGCGGTACATCCGCTTGTAGCCCTCGGTGTCGTTGTACGGGTTGGCCACGAACCGCGCGGCCGTCAGCTCCGGGCGGTCCAGGTAGCCGTGCGCCACCCCGGGGCCCGCGACGTACAGCTCGCCGACGGTGCCGGGCGCCACGAGATTGAGCCGCTCGTCGCAGATCATCAGTTGCGCGTCGGTGACCGCGCTGCCGATGCCCACGGCATCGGGGTCGACGGCGCCCATGGTCGCGGCGATGGTGACCTCGGTCGGGCCGTAGGCGTTGATCAGGATGCGTCCGCCCGCCCAGCGGCGCGCCAGCTCCGTCTGCAGGACGTCGCCGCCCACGCTGAGCGCCTCGAGCAGCGGCAGGTCGCGATCGGGGATCGTGGCGAGCGCGGCCGGAGTGATGAAGGCGTGGGTCACCTCGTTGTCCGCCAGGAAGTCGCCGAGCGGCGAGCCGCCGTACAACGTGACCGGCGCGATCACGAGCTCGGCGCGCGACCAGGTCGCGAGGAGCAGCTCGAGGATCGAGGCGTCGAAGCTGGGCGAGGCGAAGTGCAGCACACGCGCGCCGGCGCCCACCGCGTGCTGGCGGACGAGGGTGTCGGCCATCGCGGCGAGCCCGCGGTGGGGCACCACGACGCCCTTGGGCCTGCCCGTCGAGCCGGAGGTGTAGATGACGTACGCCGGATCGTCCACGCCCACGGGCGCGACCTCCGCCGGCGGATGCTGGACGCGCGAGGGCGAGAGATCCACGGTCACCCAGTCGACCGACTTCGGCAGGCCGTCGGCCGCGTCGCGGACCGTCAGCCCCAGTGCGGGTTTGGCGTCCTCGAGGATGTACTCGATCCGCTCCGCCGGGTAGTTCGGGTCGACGGGCAGGTACACGGCGCCGAGCCGGGCCACGGCCCAGAAGGCCACGACCGAGGCGGCGGATCGCGGAATGGACACCGCCACCCTGGTGCCCGCACCCACGCCGAGGCCGGCGAGGCGGTTGGCGAGTGCCGAGACCGCCGAGTCCAGCTCGGAGTAGGTGTAGTGCAGATCGCCCTCGCGCACCGCGGGAGCGCCCGGGCGCTGCCGCACGGCCCGCGCCAGGATCTCCGCCATGGTGTGCGGTTCGATCGTGGTGGAGGCGCGCTGGAAGAGCTCCTGCTCCTCGGGCAGCAGCACCGGCAGGTCGGCGACGGGGGTGTCCGGGGACGCGACGCCGGCCGTCACCAGCCGCGCGAGCCGGCCGACGATGCCCTCGGCCGTCGCGGGCCGGTACAGGTCGGTGCGGTAGCGCAGGTTGAACCGGAGCCCCTCCTCGACCTCGCGCACCTCGAAGGTGGCGTCGAACGTGGTCGTGGCGGCGGCCAGCGGCAGCGGCTCGAGCTCGAACATGCCGCCGCCGTCGGAGGTGATGACGCTCAGCGGGTCGCCGAGGTTCTGATGGCTCAGCACCACCTGGAAGACGGGGTGCCGGTCGCGACTGCGCGGCGGCTGCAGGGCCTCGATGACGCGCTCGAACGGCGCGGTCGCGTGGACCAGGTCGTCCAGGTCGCCGCTGCGGATCCGATCGACGAGGGCGTTGAAGCTCTCCTCGCCGGTCACCGCGGTGCGCAGCGCCACGGTGTTGACGAACATGCCGACCACATCGCGCAGGCGCCGGTCCGTGCGGCCGATCACCGGGGTGCCCACGACCACGTCGTCCGCGCCGTTGACGCGGTGCAACAGGGCCGCGAGGCCCGCGTGCAGCACCATGAACATGGAGACGCCCCGCCGACCGGCGAAGTCCGCCAGAGCGTCCCGCTCCGCCTTGGGCAGCACGATGGCGACCTCGCCCGCGTCGGTGGAGCCGATCGTCGGGCGCGGTCCGTCGGCCGGGAAGGAGCTCTCCTCGGGCACACCCGCGAGTCGCTCCGCGAAGTAGTCCACCGCGCCGGCGTCCTTCTCCGCCTGGCCGCGCTGCCACACCGCGTAATCCGCGTACTGCAGAGGCAGCTCGGTCCACTGCGGCGCGGAGCCGGTGCTGCGGGCGAGGTACGCGGCCATCAGGTCGCGGGTCAGCGGGACCACCGAGGCGCCGTCGGCCGCGATGTGGTGCACCGCGATCGCGAGGATCGAGCCCTTGCCGGTGGGCGCCGTCATGACGCGCAGCGGGACGTCGCGGTTGAGGGCGAACGGTCGCGCCACGAACTCGGCGATCGCCGACTCCTGGCCCGCGACGTTGGAGGTCGCGGTGCCGAACTCGGCCGCGAAATCGCGGACCTCGGGCGCGTCGGCGGGCAGGATCTCCTGGTAGGGGCCCTCACCCGAGGACGGGTACCGGGTTCGCAGGCTCTCGTGCCGCGCGAGCACGTCGCGCAGGGCGGCGTCCAGGACGGTCTTGTCGACCGGGCGGCTCGCGAGGAAGGCCGCGCCGATGTTGTAGGTCGGGCCCGGATCGATCTTGTTCTGCAGCCACATCCGCTCCTGCGCGGACGACAGCGGCATGCGGTCGCCGCGCTGGACGCGGCGCAGCCCCTGGTCCTCGAGCGCGGACTCGTTGGCGATCCGGTCGGGATCGCCGGTGAGCGCGGTGGCGATCGCCGCGGGCGTGCGCAGGTCGAAGACGGTGCGCGCCTCGATCCCGTTGCCCAGCAGGCTCACCAGCTCGTTCGCGGACAGCGAGTTGCCGCCCAGGTCGAAGAAGTCGTCCTCGACGCCGATGGCGTCGTTGCCGAGCACCTTGCGGAAGGCCTCGACGACGCGGCTCTCCCCCGGGGTGGTGGGCTTGGCCGCGGCGTTGCCGGTGCCGCCGAAGTAGGGATCCGGCAGGGCGGCGTTGTCGAGCTTGCCGGTGCTGCCCATGGGCACCGAGGCGATGATCATCACTGCGGCGGGGACCATGAAGCCGGGCAGGCGGGTCCGCACGTGGGCCCGGACCGCCGACGGGTCGACGTCGCCCTTGACGTACGCGACGAGGGCGGGCGCACCGTCGGGACCCGGGCGGACCTGGGTCGAGACGAAATCGACGCCGGGCATCGTGTCGATGGTCGCGTCGATCTCGCCGAGTTCGATGCGGATACCGCGGATCTTGACCTGGAAGTCGTTGCGTCCCACGAAGTCGACGATGAGTCGACCGTTGTCGCCGCGGGTCCAGCGGACCACGTCGCCGGTGCGGTACATGCGCGCACCGGGCTCGCCGTAGGGGTTCGCGACGAAGCGCGCGGCGGTGAGCTGCGGGCGGCGGTGGTAGCCGCGCGCCAGCTGCGGGCCGGCCACGTACAGCTCGCCGGGCATGCCCACGGGCACGGGACGCAGTTCGTCGTCGAGCACCATGAGTCCCTGGCCGCGGACGGGCGGGCCGATCGGCACGCGGCCGTCGCCGGAGAGTGCGTCGGAAATCGCGGTCATGATCGTGGTCTCCGTCGGACCGTAGCCGTTGTGCAGGCGTCGGCCGACGCTCCACTTCTTCGCCAGGCCGGGGCCCAGCGCCTCGCCGCCCGCGAGGACGTGCGTCCACGACGGCACGGCGTCCGGGTCGACGGTGGCCAACGTCGACGGGGTCAGGAATCCGTGCGTCACACCGTGATCCGCGATGATCTTCTCCAGCTCGCGGCCACCGGTGGTGCCCGCGGGCACCACGACGAGCGGTGCGCCCACGCGGATCGCCATGAGGTGCTCGAGCACCGTGGCGTCGAAGGCGGTGGAGGCGAACGCCATCACGCGGGTGTCGGCGCCGGTCTGCAGGCGCACGTGCAGCTCCTCGGCGAAGTTGCCGAGGCCGCGGTGCGTGACCACGGTGCCCTTGGGCTGGCCGGTCGAGCCGGACGTGTAGATGACGTAGGCGGCGTCGTCGAGGTTCGGGACGATCTGCGGGTCGTAGCCGTCACCGTCCAGGTTGTCCATCGCGACCCAGTTGACGCCCTCCACACCGGATCCGGTGGCGGTCACTCCCACGCGGGCGCGCACGTCGTCGGCGATGTAGTCGCGACGGTCCTGGGGGTACTTCGGATCCACCGGGGCCACCGCGGCGCCGGCCAGGGTGATCCCCCAGAAGGCGGTGATGGACTCCGCGGAACGCGGTAGGTCGGTGAGCACGGCCTCGCCGGGGCGGGAGCCGGCGGCGAGCACGGCGGCGGCCACCTTGCGGGCATCGGCGTACAGCTCGCGGTAGGTCAGCACCCGCTGCCCGTCGATCACGGCTGGCCGGTTGGAGTAGGTGCGGGCGGCCTCGCGCATGAGTTGGCCGAGCGGGGTGTGGAAGTCGGCCTGCACACCGCGCACCGGGGTCAGCTCGGCGAGCCGCTCCGCCGACATGATCGGTAGCTCCCCGATCGTGGTCTGCGGGTTCGGGCCCACCGCGGTGAGCACCGCGACGAGGGCGTCGAGGATCGACTCGACCTGCTCGCGGCGGTACAGCTCCGAGGCGTAGCGCAGTTCGATGGTGCCGTCGGCACCGAGGGTGAACTCGAGGTCGAACCGGGCGATCGGCACGTCGACGGGCACGACCTCGACGTCGACGCCCGCCATCGGGAAGTGCTGGGTGTCGAAGGGCCGCTGGTTGAGCATCACCTGGAAGATCGGGTGGCGACCGGCCGCGCGCGGGGGATCGACGAGCTCGAGCACGGATTCGAAGGGCAGGTCCGAGTGGTCCAGCGCGTCGAGATCGCCCCGGCTGACGGAGGCGAGATGCTGCGCGAAGGTCTGATCGTTGGTGGTGCGGGTGCGGAGCGGGATCGAGTTCACGAACATGCCGACGAGACCGTCGAGTTCGGCTTCGCCACGCCCGGCGACGGCGGTGCCGACCACCAGGTCGCCCTGGCCGGACAGTCGCGAGATCGCCGCGGCGAGCGCAGCGTGCACCACGATGAACGGGGTGGTGGTGTGCGCGCGAGCGAGGCCGGCGACGCCGGCCCACACCTCGGGCGCGACGCGGGTGTCGATCGTGCGGGCCGCGGAGACGACGCCGCCGGACCGCGGCACCGCCGCGGGCGGCACGGACTCGGCCGGAGGATCGGCGAGCACGTCGGCCCAGAACCGGTCGAGCGCCTGGCGGGGCGCCCCCGTGAGACGGTGCTTGTAGGAGCGCGCATGCTCGGTGTAGGTGCGCGCGAGCGGCGGGAACTTCGGCGCCTTGCCGTGCGTGCGCGAGGCGTAGGCGGTCGCCAGATCGCCGGCCAGCGGCATCATGGACCAACCGTCGGCGGCGATGTGGTGGATCACCAGTACGAGTACCTGGTGCCGGTCGTCGATGCGGTAGAGGCGTGCGCGGATCGGCACGTCGGCGGCGAGGTCGAAGGGCTCGCCCGCGTAGTCCGAGGCGGCCGCCATCAGCTCGTCGAGCGCGACCGAGCGCTCCGTGAACGGCACGAGATTCGGGCCGGCGGGCAGCACCTGGACCTCGGGCTCCCCCGCGGTCGGGCCGTTGCGGTAGACGGTGCGCAGGGGCGTGTGGCGGGCCACCACGTCGCCCAGCGCCACGCGCATGGCGGAGACGTCCACATCGCCGCGCAGGTGCAGCGCGACCGGGATGTGGTACGAACCATCGGGACTCACGCGGTTGCGCACCCACATCTGGTGCTGGGCGGGGAGCAGCTCGGCCGCTTCCTCGGGATCCGACGACGCCGCGAACTCGGGTTCCGGCTCGGCGGCGGTCACCGGCTCGGCCGCGACCGCGGCCGCGATCGCCGCGGCGGGCACGGGCGCGCCTCCGATCGCGGCCGCGAGGCCCTCGACGGTGGGGTTGGCGAAGACCGTCGCCACGCTGACGCGGGTGCCGGTGGCCGAGCCCAGGCGCGCGGCGATACGGGTGGCCGAGAGGGAGTTTCCGCCCAGATCGAAGAGGGTGGTGGCGACGTTGAGGTCGTCCTTGCGCACGCCCGGGATCACCTCGGCGAACGCCTCGGCGACGAGCGTCTCGGCGTCGGTCTTCGGGCCGCGGCCGGCGGCCACGGCGATCGCCGCGCGCTCGGGCTGCGGCAGCTGCTTGTGGTCGACCTTGCCGTTGACGGTGAGCGAGAACTCGCCGAGGGCGATGATGTGCGCCGGGACCATGTACGCCGGCAGCTCCGCGGAGATGCTCGCGGTGATCGCGTCGACGTCGGCGGTACCGGTGACGTAGGTGACGAGCTCCGCGGTGGCGGTGTCATCGCCGTGGACGAGAGTGACGGCGCGCTCGGCGCCGGGCACCCGCATGACGGCGGCATCGATCTCGCCGAGCTCGATACGGAAGCCGCGCAGCTTCACCTGCGAGTCGATCCGACCGAGGAATTCGAGCGCGCCGTCGGCGTCCCAGCGGACGAGGTCGCCGGACCGGTACATGCGAGCACCGTCGGTCCCGAAGGGGTCCGCCACGAACCGCTCCGCGGTGAGGAGGGGGTTGCCGTGGTACCCCCGGGCGATGCCGGGGCCGGAGATGTACAACTCGCCGGCGACGCCCGAGGGCGCCGGCCGCAGGTAGGGATCGAGCACGTAGAGGCGGGTGCCGGGGATCGGACCGCCCAGGCGC
Source organism: Tsukamurella ocularis (assembly GCF_965138335.1). Classification (GTDB taxonomy): domain Bacteria; phylum Actinomycetota; class Actinomycetes; order Mycobacteriales; family Mycobacteriaceae; genus Tsukamurella; species Tsukamurella ocularis_A. The sequence goes on along the minus strand of NZ_CBCSDV010000001.1, from coordinate 325,478 downwards.
ACCGGCTCACCGGCGCGGAGCGCGCCGAGGGTCACGGCGATGGTGGTCTCGGTGGGTCCGTAGACGTTGACGAGGCTGCGTCCCCTGCCCGCCCACTTGTCGACGAGCGCCTGCGGCACCGTGTCGCCGCCCACGCCGAGCGAGGTGAGGGCGGGGAGCTTCGCCGGATCGAGCGTGGCGACGGCGGCGGGGGTGATGAACCCACCGTTCACTTCGCCCTGCGCCAGAACGTCTTCCAGTTCTTCACCGCCGTAGACGTCCGGCGGGACGACGACGAGCGTGGAGGCGCTGTCGACCGCCATGAGGAGCTCGAGTACCGAGGCGTCGAATCCCGGGGAGACGAAGTGCATCACCCGCGAGCCGTCGGCCAGGCCGTGCGCGCGGACCAGCTCCGCCGCGAGGCTCGACAGGCCGGAGTGCGTCACACTGACGCCCTTGGGGCGGCCGGTGGAACCGGAGGTGAAGATCAGGTAGGCGGGGTTCGCCAGGTCGATCGTGGGCCACTCGGCATCGCTGGCGCCGGCGTTCGCACCCGGCCCCCACACGCGGGTGAGATCGCCCGGGGTGAGGGTGGCGACGGGCGCCGCGGCGGACGCGATGTGCTCGGCACGCTCGGCGGGGAGCTTGGGATCGATCGGCACGAAGGCGGCACCGGTCTTGGCGACCGCCCACACCGCGATCACGGATTCGAGCGACCGCGGGATGCGCAGGGCCACACGCTCTTCGGGGGCCGCGCCCACCGTCATCAGATAGCGCGCGAGGCGATCGCTGTACTGGTCCAGCTCGCCGTAGGTGATGCTGCGGTCCCGGTCGACGACGGCGATCCGGTCGGCGTGGGCGGCCGCGGCGCGGCGCAGCAGCTCGGGCATCGGGACCGCGGGACTCGNCNCTGCGGGCGCGCCCGC
>NZ_CBCSDV010000001.1:0-324563 GCF_965138335.1 Tsukamurella ocularis | reverse complement strand
GAGGCCAATCCGTCCTCCTACACCGTCGCTGATCTGGACGCGCACTTCGAGCGGTTCATGGCGTACCNCGNNNGCGAAGCGGTTCCATTCGGCGGTCTCGGCGTCGGTGGCGACGGCGAGCGCCGAGAGTGGCGTGCCGCCGGGAGCCGCGGCGAACCGCTCGAGGTACGCCATGAACCGCTCGAAGTGCGCGTCCAGATCAGCGACGGTGTAGGAGGACGGATTGGCCTCCATGTCGATGCGCAGCGCGCCCTGCTCGGACTCGTAGACGGTGACCGCCACGTCCTCGGCCGGGCCGGAGGTGAGGAGGTTGAGAGTGCCGGCGGCCTCGCCCAACGTGACCGCCGACGAGAACATCATGATGTTGATGGTGTCGCCGAAGGTGGATCCGACCACCCCCTCGCGCAGCGTGGGCGCCTCCATCCGGGCCGCGGGGTACAGCTGGTGCCGGAGGCCGTTACGAAGGTCGAGGCCGGTGCCGTCGATGATGTCGGAGACGGTGGCGCCGGAGCCGGCGCGTACCGGCACGGGCAGCACGTTGGCCGTCATACCGGTCGAACCGCGAAGCGCGGCGGTGGTACGGGCGGCGACGGGGACGGCGACCGAGATCTCCTCGCGCCCCGACACGGCGGCGACGTACGCGCCGAACGCGGCGATGACCAGGCCGGTGCGGTTGGTGCCCAGACGCTCGGCCGCCGCCTCCAGGCGGGCGCCCGCCTCGGCACTGGGGACGCCGTTGCGCCGCAGGTTCAGGCTCGACGGTGCCGCCACCACGCGACTCAGACCGGCCGCCTCGGGGAGCGTCGCGACGACCCCGGCCCAGTACTCGGCGTCCCCGTCCGCGCGCGCGGACGCGAAGTACTTCTCCTCGGCGGTGACGAAGCCCTCGGGGGCGAGGGGAGCGGGCTTGAGCGGCGGGACCTCGCCACCGGTGGCCTTGGCGGTGTACCGCTCGGCGACGCGGCGCTGGAGGATCGATGCGCCGTAGCCGTCGATGACCACGTGATGCGCGCGGGCGTACCAGAGCCAGCGGTCCTCGGAGACGCGGATGAGGCGGTTGATGATCAGTTCGTCGGTCGCGAGGTCGATCGGCCGGGAGTACTCGGCGCGCATCCACGCGACAGCGGCGTCGATCCGTTGGTCGTCGGGCAGATCGGCGAGACCCAGGTCGATCACCTGCGCGGCACCGTCGATGCTCCGGTCGAGCCACTGCACCGGAGCGCCGGACTCGTCGACCTCGATGCGGACGTACGGCGAGAGGAATTCGTCACTGGTCTCACGCGTCGCGGCCTGCATGATCTCGACGTCGAACGGACCGGTGATGTCGACGTACTGCGCGACGGTGTAGGCGACGTCCGGGGACATCTGCTGACCGAGCCACATTCCGTACTGGGCTCCGGTCAGGGAGTGCACCACGTGGTCCACCAAGCTCTCCTCTACATCACGATCGCAACGCACAACGGTTGCAATCGCAGAATTGTAGGGATGCCGTGCTTGAAATTGCAACATCTTCAATCGCGATTCCTGTAAGCGAAGGTCACAGAAACTGCGCAGGTCGCAAGGGTCGTGTTTAACACTATTCACCGGACCGTCAGCATCCTGCAGGTTTACTTCGTCCTGAAGCCGCGATGTCCAGTATCGACTTCACTATTCGAAATATCGCCACCCCGAGCGGCGTCCGCACCGAAGGAGAACGTGTTCCATGTCACACGCGGAATGTCCGGTTCGCGCCGGGGTCGGCGGCCGGCGTTCCGAACCCGATCCCACCGCCCCCTGCCAGGCCTCGCGCCGATGCGCTACATTCGACTCGTGCAGTGGCGCGCTCTTCTCCTCGGTTGCCGCGGCGGGGTCTGATCCAGACCGGCTCCCCGTCGCGGGTTGAGCCGTGGGAACAGCGGCAGCGCCGGTCGAGACCCTCAGGTCGCACGACGACCGATTCCGTCCCTGCCAGCCGCAGGGGCGCTGCGAGAAAGTAACCTTTTTCACCATGAGCCCTGCAGCCGATTCCTACACCTCCGGCGTATCCAAGATCACCGCTCCCGCCGGCCCCCGCAACCCGGGCCAGCCCGCGTGGAACCAGCAGCGCGGAAGCGCCATGCCCGCGCACCGCTACCGCTCCTTCGGCGACGAGGTCGAGCAGATCGCGCTTCCCGATCGCACGTGGCCCGACAAGGTCGCGACCACCGCACCGCTGTGGTGCGCCGTGGACCTGCGCGACGGCAACCAGGCCCTCATCGATCCCATGAGCCCCGCGCGCAAGCGCCGCATGTTCGACCTGCTGGTCCGCATGGGCTACAAGGAGATCGAGGTCGGATTCCCGTCCGCGAGCCAGACGGACTTCGACTTCGTGCGCGAGATCATCGATGACGGGGCCATCCCGGACGACGTCACGATCCAGGTCCTGGTGCAGTGCCGCGACGAGCTGATCGAGCGCACCTTCGAGGCCTGCCAGGGCGCGAAGAACGTGATCGTGCACTTCTACAACTCGACCTCGGTACTGCAGCGCCGCGTGGTCTTCCGCGCGGACAAGGCGGCGATCAAGAAGATCGCCACCGATGCCGCGCACAAGGTGCTCGAGGAGGAGAAGAAGTACCCGGACACCGCGTGGCGCTACGAGTACTCCCCCGAGTCCTACACGGGCACCGAGCTCTCCTTCGCCAAGGAGGTCTGTGATGCGGTCACCGAGATCATCGCGCCGACGCCGGAGAAGCCGATCATCCTGAACCTGCCCGCCACCGTCGAGATGGCGACGCCGAACGTCTACGCCGACTCGATCGAGTGGATGAGCCGCAACCTGGCCCGCCGCGACAGCGTCATCCTGTCGCTGCATCCGCACAACGACCGCGGCGAGGGCGTCGCGGCGGCCGAGCTGGGCTACCTGGCCGGCGCGGACCGCATCGAGGGCTGCCTGTTCGGCAACGGCGAGCGCACCGGCAACGTCTGCCTGGTGACACTGGGCCTGAACCTGTACAGCCGGGGCATCGACCCCCAGATCACCTTCTCGGACATCGACGAGATCCGGCGCACCGTCGAGTACTGCAATCAGCTGCCGGTGCCCGAGCGGCATCCGTACGGCGGCGACCTCGTCTACACCGCGTTCTCCGGCAGCCACCAGGACGCGATCAACAAGGGCCTCGACCAGATGAAGATCGACGCCGACGACGCCGACAAGGACATCGACGACATCGTGTGGCAGGTCCCCTACCTGCCGATCGACCCCAAGGACGTGGGCCGCAACTACGAGGCCGTGATCCGCGTCAACAGCCAGTCCGGCAAGGGCGGCGTCGCCTACATCATGAAGGCCGACCACGGCCTGCAGCTGCCGCGGCGGCTGCAGATCGAGTTCAGCCAGTCGGTGCAGAAGATCACCGACGGCGAGGGCGGCGAGGTGACGCCCAAGGAGATGTGGGACGTCTTCGCCGGCGAGTACATCGATCCGATCCTGCCGCTGGAGCGCATGCGCCAGAAGGTGACCGCCTCCGAGGTCGACGGCGGCGTCGACCGCATCGACGCAGTGGTGAAGGTGGACGGCAAGGAGCAGGAGATCTCGGGCGAGGGCAACGGCCCGCTCGCTGCGTTCGTCGACGCCATCGGCTCCGTCGGGTTCGAGGTCCGCGTGCTGGACTACAGCGAGCACGCGCTCTCCGCGGGCGACGACGCGCAGGCCGCGGCCTACGTCGAGGCGATCGTGCGTGTCGGCGACGAGGATCGCACGGTCTGGGGCGTCGGCATCGCGCCGTCGATCACCACCGCCTCGCTGCGCGCCGTGGTCTCCGCGGTGAACCGCGCCAACGGAAGTCGCCGGGCCGCCGCCGAAGCGGTCGGCGAGGCATCGACGCGGACCTGGGCTCCGTAGGACTCTCCGGTCGCACCAGACATCCCCGCTCGCCCCGCACGTCCGCGTGGCGAGCGGGGATTTCTGTCGCGCCCGACGAGGTCGGTAGCGGCACCGATCGGTCACGGCACGAAGGTCAGGCGTGAGGCTCGTGTCGCAGAACATCCGACTGCCGTCGTCCCCCGCGCCGCGCCGAATCCCCCACCGGGCGTTCGCTCCCCCACTTCAAGAACGGCGTTCCGTGTGGGTTCGGCCGTCCCCCGCGCGACGCCAACTCCCCCACCAGAAGCCATCTCTCCCACATCGGAAGCCGAGTCCCACGCGAAACACCTGGCTCCTCATCGGGGTTCGGCCGTCCCCCACGCGGAGACGATCCCTCAGGGACGGATGCCCCGACGACCAGGGATGTCTACCGCCTGAGCCCGTGCTTGCGCGCGACGATGCTGGAGACCACCTCGACGGGAACCAGGCGCTTGAGCAGGAAGACCAGCGGGGCGTTGCTCCCGACCGCGACGAACTCGCGGGGCTTGTCGGCCTCGATCGTCTTCACGATCACCTCCGCCACCTGTTTCGGGGTGATGCCCGCACGCTCGTTGGCGTCGAGGTTCTCGATCATGGTGTCGAAGTCGGTGCGGTACACCGAATCGTCGGCGATGTACTTGGTGCGCCGCTCGCCGATGCCGGTCGCGATCGAGCCGGGTTCGACGGTGGACACCGCGACGCCGAAGGGCGAGAGCTCCTGCCGCGCCGCGGAGGCGAAGCCCTTGAGCGCGGCCTTCGCCGCGACGTAGGAGCCGCGGTAGGCGAGCGGGAAGCTGGCGAGCATCGAGCCGACCATGATCACGCGGCCGTACCGCTGCTCGCGCATCGCCGGGAGCAGGCGCTGGGTCAGCTGCACCGCGCCGAAGACGTTCGTCTGGAAGAGGCGATCCACGGCGTCCGCGGGGAGCTCCTCCAGCGGGCCGGACTGGCTCTCGCCCGCGTTGTTGACCACGATGTCGACGTGGCCCGCCGCGGCGGCGCAGGCGGCGACCGAGGCCCGGTCGGCCAGATCCAGCGCCAGGTACTCCACCCCGGGGATCCGCTTGTCCGCCGCGACCCGCTCCGGATCGCGACTGGTACCGATAACTCGATACCCCTTCTGTGCCAACAGCTTCGCCGTCTCGTAGCCGATGCCGGAGGTCGCCCCGGTCACCAGTGCGGTACGTCCGCTCACGCGCCCACTCCCTTTCGTCCACCGGTGGCGGCCGCTGCCGCGCGGCCCGCCGTCATCCCCGAGAATATGCATCCGCCGAGGAACGTGCCCTCCAGTGCGTTGTACCCGTGCACGCCACCGCCGCCGAACCCGGCGACCTCGCCGGCGGCGTACAGGCCGGGTACGGGCGCACCGTCGGGCCCGAGGACGCGCGCCGACAGGTCCGTCTCGAGTCCGCCCAGGGTCTTGCGGGAGAGGATGTTCAGGCGCACCGCGATGAGGGGGCCGTGCTCCGGGTCCAGTATGCGGTGCGGCTTGGCCACCCGCACCACCTTGTCGCCCAGGTAGTTCCGGGCGTTGTGCATCGCCTGCAGCTGCGCGTCCTTGCTGAAGGCATTGGCGGTCTCGCGGTCGCGCGCCTCGATCTGGGTACGCAGACGCTCGAGCTCGACGTGCCCGCCGCGGCCGATCGCGTTCATGCCGGCGACCAACTCCTCCAGGGTGTCGGCCACGACGAAGTCCTCGCCGTGCTGCTTGAAGGCCTCGACGGGGCCCGGCGCGCCCTTCGACTTCACCCGGCCGAGTGCGAGTTTCAAGTCCTTCTCGGTGATGTCGGGGTTCTGCTCCGAACCGGAGAGCGCGAACTCCTTCTCGATGATCGTCTGGGTGAGCACGAACCACGAGTAGTCGTACCCCGTCCCGAGAATCGCCTTCATCGTCGCGTTGGTGTCGAATCCGGGGAAGTTCGGGGCCGCGAAACGGTTCCCGTTCGCGTCGAACCACAGCGACGACGGCCCGGGGATGATGCGGATGGCATGGTCGGGCCAGATCGGGTCCCAGTTGTGGATGCCCTCGGTGTACGCCCAGACCCGCTCGCGGTTCACGATGTTCGCGCCCGCCGCCTCGGAGATCGCGAGCATGCGGCCGTCGACGTGCGCGGGTACGCCGGCGATCACGTGCTGCGGGAACGGACCGAGCCGCTCGGTGGGCCAGTACGTGCGCATGAGATCGAAGTTGTGCCCGATGCCGCCGGAGGTCACGAGCACCGTCGGTGCGCGGAACTCGAACTCCCCGATCGTCTCCCGGCCGCTGGCGACGCCGCGCTCGAGCTCTGTGGGCTCGAGGACCGCGCCGCGGACGCCGACGATCGCGCCGTCCTCGGTGACCAGCTCGTCGACGCGGTGCCGGAAGGCGAAGCGCACCAGCCCCTGCGCCTCGGCGCGCTCGACGGGCTCGCGGAAGACGCGGACCACCTCGGGGCCGGTGCCCCAGGTGAGGTGGAACCGGGGGACGGAGTTGCCGTGGCCGTCGGCCGCGCCCCCGCCCCGCTCCGCCCAGCCGACCACGGGCGTGAAGCCGAGGCCGAGGCGGCGCAGGTAATCGCGCTTGCGGTGCGTCGCGAACTCGACGTAGGCGCGCGCCCACTGCCGGGGCCAGTGGTCCTCGTCCTCGCGGTCGAAGCCGGCCGACCCGGTCCAGTCCTGCCAGGCCAGCTCGAAGGAGTCCTTGATCCCGAGGCGCCGCTGCTCGGGCGAGTCCACGAGGAACAGCCCGCCGAGGCTCCAGAAGGCCTGGCCGCCCAGGTTGTTGCGGTTCTCCTGGTCCAGGATCAGCACGCGCCGTCCCGCCCGCGACAGTTCGTACGCGGCCACGAGACCGGCGAGACCGGCACCCACCACGATCGCATCGGGCGCGGGACCGTCCGATCCGCTCGACATCTCCTCGGTCATGCCCGCCCCTCGATCCATAACTAGACTCGTCGTTCTACTTATCGCTAGCATGGCACGCATCACACCGGTCGTCAACGGAACGGAGGAGCGGTGGCCAAGGGCGAGCAGACCCGCGCGCGCAGCGTGGAGCGTTTCCTCGACGCGGGGCTGGACGTGTTCGCGGAGCGCGGCTTCCACGCGGCCTCGATGGACGAGATCTGCCGCCGTGCAGCCCTGTCCCGCGGCGCCTTCTACTCGAACTTCTCCGGTAAGGAGGCACTGTTCCTCGCGCTCTTCGACCGGCACACGGACCGACAGATCGGCCGCGTCGCCGCGGTGATCGACGGGGCCGGCTCACTCGAGGACGCGATCGCCGCCGCCGCTCTCGCCGCGGCGCCCGACGATCCCGAGGAGCGCCGGTGGGGGCTGCTCTCCACCGAGTTCACCATCTTCGCCGCGCGCGATACGGCCGCCGCCGCGCGGCTCACCGAGCGCGACCGCGCGATCCGGGATCGCCTGTCCGGAGCACTCGCCCGGTTCGTCTCCGCGGACGACGCCGCCGCGCTCGCGCGGTTCGCCGTCGCGCTGTACGAGGGAGTACAGCTCACCCATCTGGTCGACGGCGACTCCGCCGCGGCCCGGGAGCTGCTCCTACGCTTCCTCCCGGCGGGCCTGCACACCGTCGTCGAGCGCTGACGGCGCCCCCACCGCGCGATCGCCGCCGGCGAACACCCCGCACAGCAGGAGTGGCACCAGCAGGATCAGCAGGCTGATCAGGGGGAGGGTCCAGTCTCCGCGCACGCCGTGCAGGACACCCATGAGCATCGGGCCCCACGCGGCGAAGAGGTAGCCCACCGTCTGCGACATCGCCGACAGCGAGACGGCTTCGGCGGTGGTCGCGGCGCGGAGGTTCATCATCGTCACGGCCAGGGAGATCATCGCGCCCAGGCCGAAGCCCACGAAGATGTTGGCGATCCACGCACCGACCCCGTTCCCGAACGCGAGGACGCCGAGCACCCCGAGCCCCTGCAGCCCGACGGCCGCGACCGCGACGATCCGTTGCTCGCGGCGCCGCGCCGCCCATTGCGGGAAGGTCAGCGCCGTGACCACGCTGAGCAGGCCGCCGATCGCGAGCATCGCGCCGCCGGCCTCTGCGGACATCCCGCGGTCCCGGTAGATCGTGGGGATCCATCCGATGAGCGCGTAGGCCTGGAGCGACTGCAGCCCCATGAACCCGGTGACGGCCCATGCGACGGGACTGCGCAGCACCGTCCGGGCGGCGCCGCGGTCGGCGGCACCGTCGACCTCGGGGACGTCCCGCCGGAACCGGAGGTACCGCACGGTGACCGTCGCGAGCAGTGCCGCGGCGACCAGCGAGGGGATCGCCCACAGCGCGAGCGAGGCGCGCCAGCTGCCGCCGAGCGCCGTCGCGCCGGGAACCGTGAGCGCCGAGGCGAAGCCGGTGGACAGGCACACCATCGAGGTGAACATGCCGGTCATCAGTCCGATCCGGTGTGGGAAGAAGATCCGCACGAGCACCGGGCCGAGCACGTTCCCGAGCGCGATGCCCGCGCCCGCGAGCATGGTGCCGCCGAGCAGCACGGCCCAGCTCGGCGCTATCCGTAGAGCGCTGCCGACCGCGATCATCGCGACCGCGGCGGTCGCCACCACGACCGCGGTGTACCGGCGGGCCAGGCGCGGTGCCGCGGCGGAGAACAGGCCGAGGCAGATCACGGGCCCTGTGGTGAGCAGCGCCACCTCGGCGCCGCTGAGGCCGTACGCGTCGCGGATCTCGTCGAGCACCGCGGACGAGCTACCGAAGATCAGGCGCAGGCAGATGCCCATCGTCACGAGGGCGGCCGCGCAGGTGAGAGCGCCGACCGCCCGGAGCGGGGCGGGGGCGGGATCGTGCGGCCGCGGCGTCATCCCCGAAATCATGGGATGAATCGGCGGCGCCCGTCAACTCACCGCCGCGACCTCCTCGTCGAGGGCGCGGAGCACCGCCGCCACCGCGGGCCGGCGCTCGGCCCCCGGCCGCGTGGCGACCTCGAGGATGCGGGCGGCGAGGACGCCGACGATCTCGAGGCCGCGCACACCGGGGTGCGTGACCGCGTGGCGCGCGACGAGCGCCACGCCGAGGCCGCCCGCGACCATCGCCTGGATGGTGTGGAAGTCGTTGATCCGCTGCACCACCCGCGGTTGCACGCCCGTGATCGTCGCGAGGGAGCGGAGCACGTCGTCGACGGGAAAGCCGTCCCGCACGCTGATCCAATCCAGGTCGGCGAGCTGCGACGCGTCGACCCGGCCGACTGCGGCGAGCGGATGGTCCATCGGCACCACGAGGTCGATCGGCTCGCGCATGAGGACGCGGGAGGCGATCCGCGGACCGCCCAGCGGCGCCGCCCGCTCGTCGCGGTGCGCGACCACGACGTCCGCGTCGGCGAGCATCGCGGGCAGTTCCGTGCCGGGCAGGTCCGCGTCCGCGGCGGCCACCTGGATCCCGGCCGCGGCAGTACGCCGCAGCACACCCGGCAGGAGGAGCTCGGCGGCCGAGGGGAAGAGCGTCAACCGGACCACGCCGATCGGCGTCGAGCGGTAGCGGTCCATCTCCGCCCGGGCCCGGTCGAGCTCGCCCAGGACCGACTCCGCGCGGACCACGAGCGCCATTCCGGCGTCGGTGAGGCGCACCCGCCGGCCGTCGGGTTCGAGCAGGTCGACGCCCGCCTCGCGCGCGAGCACCTTGAGCTGTTGGGACACGGCCGACGGCGTCATGTCCATCGCCCGCGCCGTCGCGACGACGGTGCCGCGATCGGCGAGCTCGCGCAGGATCCGCAAGCGGTGCACGTCCATGCGCACCGAGAGTACGCGGGCCTCAGCGCAGGGCGTACCCGCCGTCGACGTACAGCGTCGAGCCCGTCGTGTACGTGTTCGTGAACAGGTGGACCACTGCGGCGGCGATCTCCTCCTCGGTCCCCGGCCTCGCGAGCACGGCCTCGCGCTCGATGTGCGCGAAGGCCGCTTCGCGCACCTCCGGAGGCCGGCCCGCCCAGAGATTCCCGTCGACGGTGCCCGGCGCGATCGCGGTGACGCGCACGGGCGCCAGCTCGACCGCCAGGCCGCGGGCGAGGCCCTCGATCGCCGCGTTCGCAGCGACGTAGGGAGCCGCCGGGCCCGCCGGACGCACACTGTCCGCACCCGAGGTGAGCACGATCGCGGCGTCGGCGGTGAGCTTCGGCAGCGCGGCCCTGACCACGCGGTACTGGCCCCAGAACTTCGACTCGAAGGGACTGCGCGCATCCTCGACGGGAAGATCCCGGAACGACCCGACGGTGTAGGTGGCCGCCGTGGTGAACAGCGCGTCGACCGCCTCGACCTCGGCGAAGAAGTCTTCCACCGAGTCGGGATCCGCAGTGTCCACGGTCCGCGCCGTCGCAGCGGGACCGAGCTCGGCGACCGCACCGTCGAGCCGCTCCTGCGAGCGTCCCCCGAGCACGACCCGGGCGCCGTCGGCCACGACGAGACGGGCGACGGCCAGGCCGATTCCGCTGCCTCCCCCAATGAGTACGACGGTACGGTCACGCAGCGCGAAGGTCATGCCGCGAAATCTAACGACCACGCCCCCGCGCGCGGCAGTGCTCCGCGCCGCGTGATTCCAGGTCCATGTAGTCAAGCTAAATGGACGGTCAAGAAGTATTCGATTGTCCTTCCGTTCAGGGGCCAGCACAGTGGAGGGCATGACCCCCCGCCACCGCCTCGTCGCCCTCACCGTCGTCGTGCTCTGGGGGCTGAACTTCCTCGCCATCCGCTACGGCCTCGACTACTTCCCACCCCTGTTCCTGGGCGCGCTGCGCTTCCTCGTGCTGGCGCTGCCGGTGCTGCTCTTCGTGCGGCCGCCGAAGGGACCGGTGAAATGGCTGCTGCTCTACGGCATCGGCTCGGGCACCTTCCAGTTCGGCCTGCTGTTCACCGCGATGCACATCGGGATGCCCACGGGCCTGGCATCGCTGGTGCTGCAGTCCTCCGCCCCGTTCACGGTTCTCCTCGGCGCCGTGCTGCTCCACGAGAAGCTCACCGTCCGGCAGGTCGCCGGCATCGGCATCGCCGTCGTCGGCATGGGCCTGATCATCGCCGACCGCGCGGACGCCGCGGCCGGGGTGGGGGTGCTCGGCGTGATCCTCACGCTGCTCGGCGGGCTCAGCTGGGCGTTCGGCAACATCGGGCAGCGGCTGGCGGCACCGTCGGAGCCCTTCCGTTTCACCCTGTGGATGTCGGTGATCCCGCCCCTGCCGATGCTGGCGCTCAGCGCCGCGATCGAGGGCCCCACCACGGGCTGGAAGGCCCTGGCCCACAGCCTCGACGGCGCCGACGGCCGCCTCGCGCTGCTGGGCGTCGCGTACATCGCGATCCTCAGCACCGTCGTCGGATACGGGCTGTGGGGCTCGCTGATGGCCCGCTACCCGGCGTCGACGGTCGCGCCCGCGACGCTCCTGGTCCCGGTGGTCGGCATCGCCGCGAGCGCGGTGGTCCTCGGCGAGCATCCGACGGCGCTCGCGCTGACGGGCGCCGCGATCGTGATCACCGGCTGCCTGCTGGGGATGCTGCGCAAGCCCGCGCCGCTACCGCTCGGCGATGAGGGCGATGGTGCCGGCGGCGAGCTCGACGTCACCGTCGCCGATGACCTCGGCGAGCGCGGCGCGCAACGCGATCCGGCGGTCGTCCGGCAGGGTTGAGTGGCCCGAGTAGGTGAAGACCAGGTCGAGCCAGCGGTCCTTCTCCTGCGTCTCGGTCCAGGAGTCCTCGCGCTCGGTCACCGTGAACCCCGCGGCCTCGAACCGGCCACGGAGCTCGGCCATCCGGTACATCTGGTCGTGCGGGGTGCCCGCACCCGCGGCCTCGACGTTCACGTAGTCCTCGCTCGCGGCCCGCAGTTCGTCGTTCGACGGTGCGGTCGGCCGCAGCCTGTTCCAGAGCAGGACGACGCGACCGCCCGGGTTGAGCAGGCCGGCCAGGCGCGGGACCGCGGTGTCGGCGTCGACCCAGTGCCAGGATTGGCCGAAGGTGACCAGGTCGTAGGTCCGGCCGCGCGCGTCCCACTCCTCGAAGGTCGCGACCTCGGCGGGCACGCCGGAGGCGCGCGCGACGTCGGCCATGGCACCGTCGGGCTCCACGGCCAGCACGTCCATTCCCCGGTCGCGGAGCTGCCGGGCGAGGATGCCCGTGCCCGCGCCGACGTCGAGGGCCGCGCCCGCGGTCGCGACGGCGTCGAGCGTGACGTCGCTGTAGCGGGGACGGAGCCGGTCGTAGGCGTCGGCGATCGCCCCGAAGGAGAGGGCGCGGCGCCGATCTTCATGGAGTTCGGGCATGAGTCCAGGGTAGGCCGGGGTGCCCTATCCTGGAGCGCATGCCCGGACTCCCCCTCCGCGCCCGCGCGGCGCTGCTCGCCGCCCGATCCGCAGCCTGGGCGTCGCAGCGCGCCGGACGCGGCAAGGGCTCGATGATCGGCGGCCTCGTCGCACTCAAGATCGAACCGAACCTCATGTCCCGGCTCGCCGCCGGCAAGCGGACCGTCGTCGTGACCGGCACCAACGGCAAGTCGACCACCACCCGGATGACCGCCGCCGCGCTCGGCACGCTGGGCCGTGAGGTCGCCACCCAGGCCGACGGGGCCAACATGGACGCCGGCATCGTCGCCACGCTCACCGCGCACCGGCGCGCGCCGCTCGCGGCCCTCGAGGTCGACGAGCTGCACGTCCCGCACGTCCTGGACGCGACGGGTGCCGAGGCGCTGGTGCTGCTGAACCTGTCCCGCGACCAGCTCGACCGGGTCGGCGAGATCAACGCCATCGAGCGCCGGCTGCGCGCGGGCGTCGAGGCGCACCCCGAGCTCGCGGTGATCGCCAACTGCGACGACGTGCTCGTGACCTCCGTCGCGTACGACGCGAAGAACGTCGTCTGGGTCGCTGCCGGCGCGGGCTGGACCAGCGACTCCACCTCGTGCCCCCGCTCGGGGGAGCCCATCGTCCGCGACGGCGCCCACTGGTACTCGACGGGGACCGATTTCTCCCGGCCCGAGCCCGATTGGTGGGTGGACGAGACCTCCATCTACGGACCCGACGGCTTCGTCGCCCCGCTCACGCTGCGCCTGCCGGGCCGCGCCAACCGCGGCAACGCCGCGCAGGCCGTGGCCGCCGCCGTGGCGATGGGCGCCGACCCGGTGGCAGCGGTCGAGGCCGTCGGCACCGTCGGCGAGGTCGCCGGACGGTATGCGACGGTCACCGTCGGCGAGCACACCGTGCGGATGCTGCTGGCGAAGAATCCCGCCGGCTGGCAGGAGGCGATGTCGATGATCGACGGCACCGCCGAGGGCCTGGTGATCGCGGTGAACGGGCAGGTGCCCGACGGCGAGGACCTCTCCTGGCTGTGGGACGTGCAGTTCGAGCGGTTCGAGAACGGGAAGGTCGTGGCGTCCGGCGAGCGCGGCGCCGACCTCGCCGTCCGGCTGACGTACGCCGGCGCCGAGCACTCCCTCGTGGCGGATCCGCTCGCGGCGATCGCCTCGTGCCCTCCCGGGCGCGTCGAGGTGCTCGCGAACTACACGGCGTTCCGCGACCTCAACACGGCACTGGAAGGGCGGCGCGCGTGATCGACTTCTCCGGATCCGAGGCCCGGATCACCGAATCCACGTTGGTCATCGGCCTGGTGCTGCCCGACGTGATGGGCACCTACGGCGACGGCGGCAACGCCCTCGTGCTGCGCCAGCGCGCGCGGCTGCGCGGGATCGACGCCGAGGTCCTGCCGATCACGCTGGCCGACCCGGTGCCCGCGACGTGCGACATCTACACCCTGGGCGGGGCCGAGGACTACGCGCAGCGCCTCGCCACCCGGCACCTCACCCAGTACCCCGGCATGCAGGAGGCGGCGTCGAAGGGCGCGCCCGTGCTGGCCATCTGCGCCGCGATCCAGGTGCTCGGCCATTGGTACGAGACGTCCGAGGGCGAGCGGGTGGACGGCATCTCGCTGTTCGACCTCACCACGACACCGCAGGCGACCCGTTCGATCGGCGAGATCGAGGGCGTGCCGCTGATCGACGGGCTCTCCGCTCCGCTCACGGGGTTCGAGAACCACCGCGGCGGTTCGGCTCTCGGCCCGGACGCCGCGCCGCTGATGCGCGTGGTCCGGGGCACGGGCAACGGTGCGGGCGCCGCGGTCGACGGGGTCGTGCAGGGCAGCGTGCTCGGCACCTACATGCACGGCCCGGCCCTCGCGCGGAACCCGGAGCTGGCCGACTACCTGTTGGCCCGCGCGACAGGGCGTTCGCTCGCGCCGCTGGACCTGCCGGACGTGGATCTGCTGCGGCGCGAGCGCCTGCGGAAGTAGTGCCTGCGCGGCGGACGGTGCCCTGCCCGTGTGGGCGCGGCTGAGGGCCCGAACGAGTTGAGGTGCATGTCTCCCCGAGAAGCCATGCGTGCCGCGCATGGCTTCGTTTGACCAGTTCAGAGCGCATTTCTCCGGAGCGAGCCATGCGCCGGACGCATGCCTGCTCGACGCGGCGCGAGCAGAGGGGCTGCCGGTCGTCTCGCCGGGCGCGGAGTAGTCACCAGAGGCCGAGCACCGCCTGCTCGGTGGAGAGCAGGCGCATCTTGGTCGTGACCCCGCCGCCGGCGGAGAAGCCGCCCGTCCTGCCGTTCGCGGCGGTCACGCGGTGGCAGGGCACGACCGGCGGGAAGGGGTTCTCGCCCAGCGCCCGGCCGACGGCGCGCGCGGAGCCGGGAAGCCCTATCTCCGTGGCGATCTCGCCGTACGTGCGGGTGGAGCCGGGCGGGATCCGGCGGGCCACGTCGTAGACGGAGCGCTGGAAGTCGGTGAGCCCCTGCATGTCCAGGGGCACCCAGCCGAGGTCGTCGTCGAGGTTCGCGCCGGAGACCAGGTCGACGACGGCCGTGATCACCCGCTCGATCGCGGGCGGCGGCGCGGCCGGCTCCGCGCCCTCGCCGAGATGCTGCGCGGTGGCCTCGTCGGACTCCTCCGGCAGCCGGACCGCGGTCACGGCACCGTCGGCGCCCCAGGCGATCCCACACCGCCCCACAGCGGTGTCGAAGAGGGCGAACCCGGCGGGCACGTCAGCCCACCTCGCGCGCGAGGAGGTCGAGGTTGGCCGTCATGTAGTCGCGCCAGAGGCCGAGGCGGAAGTCGATGATCTGCGCCTCCTGCTCCGGGTGCTCCGCGATGTACTCGCTCAGAGGCGAGGCCCCCGTGCCGGCGCGCGCCCACTGCCGCACCAGCGCGCCGCCCTCGGCGGGTTCGACCTCGAATCCCCACGTGGCCAGCGGATCACCGGCCGGGCCCACGCGCCAGACCCAGCGCCGGCCCTCCTCGAGCTCGGTGACCTCGGGCTCGGTGAACCACTCGCCGATCTCGGGGTCGGCGTTGTGCCCACGGAACCGCGCTCCCACGGCGACGCCGTCGGCACCGTCGAGCCACTCGGCGCGCAGCAGCTCTCCCTCGGCCCGCGCGGGGAGCGTGATGTCGGTGACGAGACGCCACGCCTCCTCCGGGCTGCAGGAGAGCTTCCGGGTGACCTCGATGATCGGATGGTCGCGCAGGCGCATGCTGTGATCCTATTCCGCGGCCCGCGCAGCGGCCTCGATCTTCGCGCGGTAGGCGACCCGATCGACGCCGTCCGGGAGGTTGGTGTTGCCGGGCTGCAGACCGGCCGCGCCGTCGATCAGTTCGCGGACGATGTCGGCCTGCCCGGCGTGCCGGTCGAGGTCGAAGAAGGTGTGCATCGCGAGGCGGTGCAGCGTGACCGACCGGCCCCGCTCTCCCCACCACGGCACCGTGCCCGTGGCCGCGAGTGGCAACTCGGCGAGGGTCGCGGTGGCGTGCGCCCGCGACTGGGCGAACAGGTCGACGATCGCCGCCGTCGGCTCGTCGGCCCGCACCCACAGATCGTCGTCCGGGAGGTGATCGGGCGACTCCGGATCGGGGAGGAACGGGTGCGAGAAGGGCCGGCCGAAGCAGCCCCCGAGGTACCCCGAGTCGACCATCGCGCAGTGCTTGATCAGCCCGAGGAGGTTGGTGCCCGTGGGCGTGCGCGGCCGCCGCAGGTCGTACTCGCCGAGGCCGTCGAGCTTCCAGATCAGCGCGTCGCGCGCCTGGTCCAGGTAGTGCTGGATGTCGGCCTTGAGGGCCGCGTCGTGCGACGGATCTGCCATGCCCCGACGGTGCCACACCGCACCGACAGGTTCTACGCCCCGACCGCCCGGGGTTCGACGACGACGCAGCGCTCGCGCGTGCCGTCGACCGCGAACCAGCCGCGCTCGAACTCCTGCCAGCGCACGAGCTCGGCGCGCGACTCCTCCCCGTCCCGCGCCACGGCCCGCTCGAGTCGCTGTTCGGCGGTACCGCCGTCCAGCCAGAGCCCCAGCGACAGGCGGTCGGCGAAGGAACGGCGTGCGCTGGAGACGCCCTCGACCACGATGAGCGAGGCGCGGGGCACGCGCAGCTCCTCGCCCGGCGTCGGCACCCCGTCGCGCCAGACTATGGGGCGATAGAAGGCGTCGCGGCCGCGCACCAGCGGGTCGATGACCTCGGCGACGAGCTGCGGCCACCACGACACGGGGTCGTCCCAGGCGGCGTAGTGGTCCGTGCGGATCAGGGCGACGCGGGCACCGTCGGCCCGGAGATCGCCGACGAGGCGCTGCGCGTAGGTCGACTTGCCGGCCCCGGAGGGACCGTCGATCGCGACGATGCCCTCGGGCGCGCCCAACCGGGCCAACAGCTCTGCGGCGTCCATCGGCTCAGCTCGGCGGCGTCTCTTCGAGGACGCGGGGCGGCTCGGACAGCGAGCGGCGGCCGCTCATGGCGCGGCCGAGGGTCAGCTCGTCGGCGAACTCGAGCTCGGCGCCCATCGGCAGGCCCGCGGCGGGGCGCGTGACGGTGAGACCGGGGAAGTCCTTGAGCATCCGGACGAGGAAGGCCGCGGTGGCCTCGCCCTCGGTGTTCGGATCGGTCGCGATGATCACCTCGTCGACATCGACGCCGTCGACCGAGGTACCGAGCCGGACGAGCAGCTCGCGGATCCGCAGTTTGTCCGGACCGATCGATTTGATCGGGTTCAACGCGCCGCCGAGGACGTGGTAGAGCCCGCGGTACTCGCGGGTGCGCTCGACGGCCTGGACGTCCTTGGCCTCCTCGACCACGCAGATCTTGGAGGCGTCGCGGCGCGGATCGGAGCAGATCCGGCACCGGGTCTCGGCGGAGACGTTGCCGCACACCTCGCAGTAGCGCACGTCGTTGCGCACGCGGGTGAGCGCGTTCGTGAGCCGATCGATGTCGGTGGGCTGCACCCCCAGGAGGTGGAACGCGATGCGCTGCGCGCCGCGCGGCCCCACCCCCGGGAGCTTCGCCAACTCGTCGATCAGCTCCTGAACGGGTCCTTCGTACACGTGCCGACCGTCAGAAGGGCAGGCCGCCGGCCAGCGGCCCCATCTTCTGCTGCGCGACGGCGGCGGTGTTCTCCGCCAGGTTCGAGAGCGCACCGAGGACCAGGTCCTGCAGGGTCTCGACGTCCTCCGGGTCGACCACCTTGGGGTCGATGGTCACGGACTTCACCTGGCCGTCGCCGGTGCCGGTGACCGTGACGAGGCCGCCGCCGGCCTGGCCCTCGACCGTCGTGACCGCGAGTTCCTCCTGGGCCGCCATGAGCTGCTGCTGCATCGCGCCGACCTGTGCCATCAGGTCTTCCATCGAGCCTCCGGGCTGCATGTGCCGTCTCCCTCCGCCGGTCAGGTGACCCGCTATGTCCGATTCGTGTTACTTGTGTTACCGCTGTGCCGGTTGGGGCGGTACAGTGCGATCCGTGACGAACCGCCGTTCCGCCCTTCTAGCCGCGACCGTGCTCCCCGCACTGGTCCTCTCCGGCTGCACCATCGGTGACGCAGGACAGCAGCGGAACGCGGCCGCGCCCTCCAGCCTATCGCCCGCCGGGCCCGCCCTCGTGAACAACGCGGCGCCACTCACCGCGGGTGCGCTGAGCGGGAAGAAGATCTTCGTCGATCCCGGCCACAACGGGGCGAACGACGACTCGATCAACAAGCAGGTCCCCACCGGCCGCGGCGGCACCAAGCCCTGCCAGACGACGGGGACGACCAGCGTGAACGGGGTTCCCGAGCACACCTTCAACTACGCCGTGGCGTACAAGCTCTACCAGGCCCTCACGGCCGCGGGCGCGCAGGTGATGCTCTCCCGCAACGACGACACGTCCGTCGCGTCGTGCATCGACGCCCGCGCCGAGGCCGCCAACAAGTGGGGCGCCGACGCCGCCGTCAGCATCCACGCCGACGGCTCCGCCCCCGGCAACCGCGGGTTTCACGTGAATCTCTCCTCGCCGCCGCTCAACCCCGCGCAGCAGACCGCGAGCCCCGCGTATGCCGCGAAGATGCGGGACGCGCTCGTCGCGGGTGGCTTCACGCCCGCCACATACATCGGGTCGGGCGGCCTCTACCCGCGCTCGGACCTCGCCGGACTCAACCTCGCGACGGTGCCGTCGGTGCTGGTCGAGGCGGGCAACCTCCGGGACGCGACCGAGGCGAAGCTGCTCGAATCGGCCGACGGCCAGCAGCGGCTCGCCGACGCGATCGGCGCCGGGCTCGCCGCCTACCTCGCCGCGCCGCAGACCCGGTAGTCGTGAATCCGGCCGAATTCGGGGCTACGAAGCCGAATCCGGCTTCCTGATGCGCTGAGCCGCCGAATTCACGACCGTCAGCTCCCGCCCGCTCACATACTCGCGCTCAGTCCCGTCCACCGGGTCGGTGAACGCGAGCGTGCGTGCCAGCAGGCGCAGCGGGTCGGAGAAGTCGCCGTCCACGAACTCGCGCGGCTCCGGGTACAGCGGGTCCCCGACGATCGGCACGCCCAGGCCCGACATGTGCAGCCGGAGCTGGTGCGTCTTGCCCGTCTCCGGGCGCAGCCGGTACCGCCCGACAGTGCCGCCCCGCCCGTCCCGGACCTCGGCCTCCAGCTCCACGTGCGAGCGCGCGTTCACGGGGCCGTCCACTTCGTAGGCCCGCATGATGCCCGGCGTCTTCTCGATCCGGGACTCCACGACGGTCGGCAGGTCGAGGTCACGCCGGATCGGGGCCAGCGCCGCGTACTCCTTGCGTGCGCCGCCGGTCGCGAAGAGCTGCTGGTAGGGGCCGCGCACCGCGGGATCCCGGGTGAACAACAGCACGCCGGCGGTCAGCCGGTCGAGCCGGTGCGCGGGCGAGAGCAGCGGCTCGTCGAGCTCGCGGCGCAGCCGCACCAGGGCGCTCTGCACGACACGGGCTCCGCGCGGCATGGTGGCCAGGAAGTGCGGCTTGTCCACCACCACGATCCGCTCGTCCTGGTACAGGACCGGCATCGGGAAGGGCACGTCGATCTCGACCGGCAGCTCGCGGTACATCCACACCGCCTGCCGCGCGGCGAGCACCGCCCCGGGCCCGAGCGGCGCGCCGTCGGACCCGAGGACGCACCCGGCCGCGCTCTCGCGCGCGACGTACTCCGCGGTGCCCGGGAAGCGGGCCTCGAGGATCTCGCCGAGCGAGCGCCCGGCCTCCTCCTCGGCGATGACGAGCCGCGTCGGGTCGACGCCGTCCCGCAGGGGCAGCGGCGCCACGGGCGCTCCGCGGTGCCGCCGGGGGCGCCTAGCCGTTGGACTCGACCTGCACCTTGAGGTTGGTGAGCAGCTCGTCGTAGATGCGGCCGAGCCCCTTGGGCGCGAAGGTCTTCTCGAAGAAGCCGCCGATGCCGCCGGCGCCCTGCCACGTGGTGGTGACGGTGGCGGTGGTGGATTCGCCCGCGCTGTCCGCGGCGACGGCGCGGTACGTGGTGACCATCGAGCTGTTCGCGTCGGTCTCGGTCACCGTGGCGCCGTCGACGGTGACGGTGGCGCGCACGTCGCGCGAGCGCTTCTCGGTGGCCTGCAGGATCCACTCGGCGACGGTGCCCGAGCCCTGGCCGCCCTCGACGACGCGGTACTCGCGGTAGTTCGGGGGCAGGATCTCGGCGCGGCGGGTGTAGTCCGCGATGGCCGCCAGGACCTTCTCGGGCGCGGCGGCGATGGTGATGGACTTTGTGGCGGTTACCTGGGCCAACGTACTTCGATCCTCTGAGTATCGGTGCCCCCGACGAGGTCGGAGGCGTGGATGTCGGCACCGCCGACGTGTTCGATGCCAGCCTAACCAATCGGTAACGGCCCGCGCGCGTCGCGCCCGAGGGGTATAGCGTCGATGATCGTGAGTGCTCGCAACGTCCCGCCGGCGCGAACCCCGTCGACGGTCCCGATCGCAGGCGAAGCCGCCTACCAGGAGGGCCTCGCGAGGCTGCGCGACAGCTACCGCGCCATCTCGCCGAGCGCGCGGGTCCGCCTGGCCAAGAAGACCTCCAACCTGTTCCGCGCCCGCGCGGCCACCGGCGCCCCCGGACTCGACGTCTCCGGCCTGGCCGCCGTCATCTCCATCGATCCCGAGGCCCGGACCGCGGACGTGGGCGGCATGTGCACCTACGAGGACCTCGTCGCGGCGACGCTGCCGTTCGGCCTCGCCCCGACGGTGGTGCCGCAGCTCAAGACGATCACCCTCGGCGGCGCCGTGAGCGGCATGGGCATCGAGTCCAGTTCCTTCCGCGCGGGCCTGCCGCACGAGGCCGTGCTGTCGATGGACATCCTCACCGGCGCCGGCGAGGTCGTGACGGCCACGCCCGACGGGCCGGACGCGGAGCTGTTCTTCGGCTTCCCCAACTCGTACGGCACGCTCGGCTACTCGAC
This sequence comes from Tsukamurella ocularis, assembly GCF_965138335.1. GTDB lineage: Bacteria > Actinomycetota > Actinomycetes > Mycobacteriales > Mycobacteriaceae > Tsukamurella > Tsukamurella ocularis_A. Next base: position 304,017 of record NZ_CBCSDV010000001.1, on the reverse strand, counting down.
GCGATTGACGGTCGCCCTGGAGCCCGTCGCGCGCTACGTCGAGCTGCGGCACGTGCGCTTCCACACCCTCGACGACCTGCAGGAGACGATGGCGGACATCGTCGACGCGCGGGAGTACGAGGGCGAGGCCGTCGACTACCTCGACGGGGTGGTCTTCTCCGCCGCGGAGTCCTACCTGGTGCTCGGCCGCAAGACCGACGAGCCCGGCCCGCTCAGCGACTACACGGGCCGCGAGATCTACTACCGGTCGATCCAGCACGACGACGGGATCATCCGCGACCGACTCACCACGCACGACTACCTGTGGCGCTGGGACACCGACTGGTTCTGGTGTTCGCGCGCGTTCGGTGCGCAGAACCCGAAGGTGCGGCGCCTCTGGCCGAAGCACCTGCTGCGCAGCAGCTTCTACTGGAAGCTGGTGGCGCTGGATCGCCGGTGGGACATCGGCGACCGACTCGCCGCGCGCAAGGGCGAGCCGCCCGGCGAACGCGTGGTGCAGGACATCGAGGTGCACATCGACGAGACCGTCGACTTCCTCGAATGGTTCCTCGACGAGATCCCCATCGAGCCGATCTGGCTGTGCCCGTTGCGGTTGCGCGATCCGCTCCCGCCCGGCGCCGATCCGGACCGGCCGTGGCCCCTGTACCCGTTGGAACCCCGCGAGACCTACGTGAACGTCGGTTTCTGGTCCGCGGTCCCGAAGCAACCCGGCCAGATCGAGGGCCGGGCGAACCGCCTCATCGAGGAGAAGGTGTCGGAGCTGGGTGGACACAAGTCCCTGTACTCCGAGGCCTTCTACGAGCGCGCCGAATTCGACGAGCTCTACGGCGGAATCCACTTGGAGAAGTACAAGTCCCGCTACGACCCGGAGGATCGCCTGCTGGGGCTGTACGACAAGACAGTCAGGAGGCAGTGAATTGACGCGATCCACTGAGCATCTCCCCAAGCTCAGCCTCGCCGAGATCATCGAGAAGGTGGCGGGCGGGAAGCTCGCCATCCGGGTGAAGGCCTACGACGGCTCGTCGGCCGGCCCGGACGACGCGCCCTACGGCCTCGACCTGCTCACCCCGCGCGGAACCACGTACCTCGCAACGGCCCCCGGCGACATGGGGCTCGCCCGGGCGTACATCGCCGGCGACCTGGAACTCACCGGCGCACCCCCCGGGGACCCCTACGAGGCGCTGCGCGCCCTGTCGGACGACCTGAAGTTCGCCAAGCCGGGACCGCGACTGATCGCGCAGATCGCGCGCTCGGTGGGCGCCGAGCACATGATCCCGATCGCCCCGCCGCCGCAGGAGGCGATCCCCCGCTGGCGTCGGATCGCGGAGGGCCTGCGGCACAGCAAGACCCGCGACGCCGATGCGATCCACCACCACTACGACGTCTCCAACCGGTTCTACGAACTCGTGCTCGGGCCGTCGATGACCTACACCTGCGCCTGCTACCCGGATTCCGATGCGACGCTGGAGGAGGCGCAGGAGAACAAGTACCGCCTCGTCTTCGAGAAGCTGCGCCTGAAGCCGGGCGACCGACTACTGGACGTCGGCTGCGGCTGGGGCGGCATGGTGCGCTACGCCGCCCGGCGCGGCGTGCACGTCATCGGTGCGACGCTGTCGAAGGAGCAGGCGGAGTGGGCGCAGGCCGCGATCGAGGCGGAGGGCCTGGGCGAGTTCGCCGAAGTGCGCTACAGCGACTACCGCGACGTGCCCGAGGGCGAGTTCGACGCGATCAGCTCGATCGGCCTCACCGAGCACATCGGCGTGCACAACTACCCGTCGTACTTCACCTCGCTGCGCGAGAAGCTGAAGACCGGCGGACTGCTGCTCAATCACACGATCACGCGGCACGACAACAAGCTGTCGGGCAAGGGCGGCCAGTTCATCGACCGCTACGTCTTCCCCGACGGCGAGCTCACCGGGTCCGGCCGCGTGATCGCCGCGATCCAGGACATCGGCGGCATGGAGGTGCGGCACGAGGAGAACCTCCGCGAGCACTACGCCCTCACCCTCGCCGAGTGGTGCAAGAACCTGGTCGAGAACTGGGACGAGGCCGTCGCCGAGGTGGGCCTGGGCACCGCGCGCGTGTGGGGCCTGTACATGGCCGGATCGCGACTGGGCTTCGAGCGCAACGTCGTCCAGCTGCACCAGGTGCTGGCGGTGAAGCTGGACGCCAAGGGCGGCGCGGGCGACCTGCCGCTGCGCCCCTGGTGGGACGCGTAGTCCGACACCGGAACCCGGCGCTCGTCCCGCTCAGATGGGGCGGGCGCCGAGTTCGTTCTTGAGCAGTTCCAGCGCGATCTCGTCGGGATCGCGACGCGGCGCGCTGGTGCCGCCGGAGACGGCGTCCTCGCGGTGCGCCGCGTCGATCATCTCCTCCTCGGAGACCTCCTCGACCGGCGCCGGCTCGGGGTCCGGCTCGGGCGGGAGCGGGATGTCGTCGTGGTGCGACGGCGCGCGGTTCTCCCGGCCCGCCGGCCGCGGGTCGGGTCGCTGATCGCCTGCGCGGCTGCGACGCTCGAAGGTGGGCGGCGCCTTCCGCTGCTCGGCGGCCGGGCGCTGCTGCTGCGCCGGGGCGGCGGGCGCGCCCTGCGCGCGGGCGCCGCTGCCGTCGCCGACCTCGACGTTCCACTGCGTGCCGAAGACCTCGCGGACGGCGTCGCGCAGGTTGCCCACGTGCTGCTGATCGCTGAACCGGCTCAGCAGCGCGGGGATCGGCAGCGCGAGATGCAGGACGTCGCCGGCGAGGCCGAGCACCTGCACGTTCGGCATCAGCGCGAAGGTCACCGTGCTGCGGTCCTTGACGGCGCGGAGCACCTTGGGCCACGCCGTGCGGACCTCCTCCACGGAGGGGCCCGACGGTGCCTGCGCCGCCGGTGCGGATGCGGGTTCCGGCTCCGGGACGCGCTCGGGCTCCGGCGCGGGAGGCACGGGCTCCGGCTCCGCTGCGCGCGGCGGAGCGACGGGTTCGGCGGGGCGCGACGGTGCGACGGGTTCAGCGGGGCGCGACGGTGCGACGGGTTCCGGGTCCGGCTCGGGCCGGTGCAGCACGGGCTCGGATTCGACGGCCCGTGCGGGCTCGGCCGCGGTCGGCTCGGCCGGTGCGGACTCCGCCGCCGGAGCGGACTCGACCGCTCGCGCAGGCTCGACTGCCGGAGCCGGCTCCGCCGGCGGTGTCGGCGGTGAAGGCGGTGCCTGCTGGACGGGCGGAGTGACCGCCGCAGGGGTCGCGGGTGCCGAGGCGGCCGGCTGCGGCGACGGCTCGGGCGGCGCCACCGGCGCGGATGCGGGGGCAGCGGCCGCAGCCGGCGCGGCCGCGGGCTCCGCCTGCTTCTGGCTCGGCCGGACGAAACGGGACGGCGGACCGTCGGACGACGGGGCGGCACCGGCGGCGGGACCCGCCCCGCCCGGAGCGGCGACGGACGCCGGGGTGGCGGGCGCGGCGCCGTCGACGACGGTGCCGGCCGGGCGGCGCTCGAGCGCCTCGATGCGCTGGAGCAGCGCGGCCTGCGAGTCCTCGGCGGCCGGGAGCAGCATGCGGGCGCACATGACCTCGAGGAGCAGGCGCGGCGAGGTGGCGCCGCGCATCTCGGCGAGGGAGGCGTGCGTGACCTCGGCGCACCGGGTGAGCGTCGCGAGGCCGAGCTTCGCGGCCTCCCCGCGCATCGTCTCGAGCACGTCCTGCGGCACGTCGATGAGCCCGCGATCGGCGGCGTCGGGGACGGTGTGCAGGAGGATGAGGTCGCGGAGGCGTTCGAGCAGGTCGGTGGCGAAGCGGCGGGGGTCGTGTCCGGCCTCCATCACCCGCTCGACCGCGCCGAACAGGGCCGCGCCGTCGGCGGTGGCCAGCGCATCGACCGCGGCGTCGATGAGCGCGGTGTCGGTGACGCCGAGCAGGCCGAGAGCCCGCTGGTAGGTGACGCCCTCCGGCCCCGCACCGGCGAGCAGCTGATCCATGATCGACAGGGAGTCACGCGGGGACCCGCCGCCCGCGCGGATGACCAGCGGGTACACCTGGGGCTCCACCGCGACGTGCTCGGCACCCGTGATCTTCTCCAGCAGCGGCCGCATGACGTTGGGCGCGAGCAGCCGGAACGGATAGTGGTGCGTGCGGGAGCGGATGGTGGTGAGCACCTTCTCCGGCTCCGTGGTGGCGAAGATGAAGATGAGGTGCTCCGGCGGCTCCTCGACGATCTTCAGCAGGGCGTTGAAGCCCTGCGGGGTGACCATGTGCGCCTCGTCCACGATGAAGACGCGGTAGCGCGACTCGGCGGGGGCGTAGAAGGCGCGGTCGCGGAGCTCGCGCGCGTCGTCCACGCCGCCGTGGCTGGCGGCGTCCATCTCGGTGACGTCGAGGTTGCCGGGGCCGCCGGGCGCGAGCGCCACGCACGAGTTGCAGACGCCGCAGGGCGTGCTCGTGGGGCCCTGCTCGCAGTTGAGCGAGCGGGCCAGGATGCGCGCCGACGACGTCTTGCCGCAGCCGCGGGGGCCCGAGAACAGGTACGCGTGGTTCACCCGTCCGGAATCGAGCGCCGTGCTCAGCGGCTCGGTGACGTGCTCCTGCCCCACGACCTCGGCGAACGTCGCTGGACGGTACTTGCGGTAGAGAGCCACGGTGCCAGGCTACCGGGAGGGTCCGACAGCGGCGCAGCTCGCTCCGGCACCGTCCGCACGTCCGGCGGACGGCCTCGTCACGGCCGCTCGTCCTCCTGCCGCGGGTTCGCGGGGAAACGGCCCGACGGGTGCGGCGGATCGACGGGGAACTGCCCGCTCGGGTGCGGCGGGATCGCTGGGAACTGCCCCGTCGGGTACGGCGGCGGGGGCGCGAAACCGCCCGGCCCCGGCATCGGAGGTCCCGCCGGGCGGGCGCCGCCGAGGCGGGCGGCGAAGGACAGCGCGAGCAGCATGCACAGCGCGACGAAGAGCACGAGGACGTAGGCCGGGTGCACCTGCACCGCGGCGAGCCCCAGCAGCAGCATCACGCCCCAGATGCAGCAGCTCGCGACGCGGGCGGGCAGTGAGCCGCGCGCGACGAACACGGCGAGGCCGATGAGCGGGACGAACAGCAGCACCACCTGGACCAGCGTGGGCGCCAGCAGAACGAAGAACATCCCGCCGAGGTCGCTGTCGTAGTCGTAGTCGTCCGTCGTCGACGAGTACGACGCCATCCACCAGATCACCAGGCCCACCAGGGTGAGCGCGGCGATCACCGCCTGGATCAGCGCGAGCGCGCGATAGATGCGTGGCACCGGCACTGCGTTCGGATACATGTGGGCCCTCCCCCTCGACGTTTGCGTCCGCACCCACGGTAGCGGGCGGACCGTCGGCGGAGAAGGGTGAGAACGCGGGCGGCGGCCCGGAACGGATCCGGGCCGCCNCACGATCGGAGGTGCTACTACTTGTCGCGATCCAGGCCCAGGACGTCGTGATGATCGAACGGCCCCACCTGCTTACTTCTTGTCGCGATCCAGGCCGAGGACGTCGTGATGATCGAACGGCCCCACCTGCTTACTTCTTGTCGCGGTCCAGGCCGAGGACGTCCGTGATGTAGAAGAACGGATCGGTCTGGTCCGTCAGCCCCACGACGTTGGCGGCGCCGGGGCCGTACGCGGCGATGCGCACCTGGCCGCCGGTGTGCTGCTCCTCGCCCGGGTCGAGCGACGTGCCGTAGTTGACGGTGAGCACGCCGCCGTCCTTGGTGTTGAGCGTGCGCGTGAGACCGGGCGTGACGGTGCCGGACTCGATGATCTGGCTGGTGTGCGCGTGATCGCCGGTGACGATGACCAGGGTGTCCTTGTCCTGCTTGGCGAACTCGAGTGCCGCGGTGACGGCCTCGGACAACTGCACCGTCTCGCCGATCTGGCCGCAGGGATCGGCGTCGTGGTTGGCCTTGTCGACGGAGCCGGACTCGACCTGCAGGAAGAAGCCCTTGTCGCCCTTGAGGAGGTCGATGGCCTTCTTCGTCATCGAGGCGAGCTTCGGCGTGGCGCCGAACGCGGGGTTGGGCGCGCAGGTGACCGCCGGCTCCTTACCGCCCTCCTTGGTGGCGGTCGCCTTGTCCCACAGGCGCGGCAGGTTGCCGTCGGCGAAGACGCCGAGCACCGGCTTGTCCTGGCCGGCGGAGGAGATCGCATCGAGCTCGGACCCCGACCGCACGATCTGGTAGCCGCGCTCCTTGGCCTGCGCCTCGAGGGTCTTGTCGCGGTACTCGCCCGCGGTGGCGGTCTCCTGGAAGGTCTTCCAGCCGCCGCCGAGGGTGACATCGGCGCGGGCGGCGATCAGCTGCTCGGTGATCGACCCGAGGCCGCCGTTCTCCAGCGCGTCCGAGCTGCACTTCTCCTTGGTGGCGACGGGGCCGTAGCACTTGCGCTGGGCCACGTGCGCCACCTGGACGGCCGGGGTGGCGTCCTGCAGCTCGGTGGTGGTGACGTTGCCGGTCTTGCGGCCGTTGGCCTTGGCGATCTCGAGGATCGAGCGCTGCGGCTTGCCGTTCACGTCGACGCCGACGGCGCCGTTGTAGGTCTTGGTGCCGGTGGACCACGCGGTGCCGGAGGCGGCGGAGTCGGTGGTGTAGTCGGGCTTCTTGGTGTTCTTGTCCAGCGCGTAGGTGGTGTAGTCGCCCGAGAGGGGGAGCTCGTCGATGCCGGGGATCTTCCCGCCCGCGCCCCACTCGTAGTTCCGGGCCAGCGTGAGCTCCTGGTTGGCCGTGCCATCGCCGATCACGAGGATCACGTTCTTGGCATTGGCGCGCTGGATCGATTCGGCGATCGCCTGCGTCTGGTCGCCGGCGAGGCGCTTGGCGCCGCCGTGCGCGGTGACGTCGCCGGCCGCCTGGCGGTTGATCTCCACCTTCGCGGCGGTGTCGCCGGACGTGCCCGGGCCACCGTCGTTGCTGCCGCACGCACCGACCATGCCGAGCACCGCCACCGCGCTGACGGCCAGCGCCGTCCGAGTCTTAGCCCTACCGAGATTCGTCATTGCTGCAGCGAAACATGCGCATGTGAACATATCTCGATGGCCGGGTGAACTTCTCGTGATCGTGACTAACGAGTCCGTTCCGCCCGCGCGATTACCGCCTGCGCGACCGCCGAACCGAACAGCAGGCCCAGCGCGAGCGCGCAGATCACGGCGGCCACGTCCACGACGGTGCGCGCGCCCTGCTCGGGATCGATCCCCACCGACGTGACCGACAGCAGCCCGAGGCTGCCCGGCACGAGCACCCAGAACGCCGGGAGGAAAACGACGAGGCGCGGCAGTTGCGGCCGCAGGTAGGCCACCAGCGAGGCGCCCAGGCTGCCGGCGATCGCGCCGAGGAAGCCGCCGAGCACCGCCCCGGAGACGTGCTGCCCCGCGATCTGGGCGCCGAAGGCGGCGGCCACGACCAGCCCGATGGCCGGCAGCAGCCGCATCGAGGCCCCCTCGTTGAGGCACACTCCCACGCAGATCAGCGCCAGGCCCACGGGCGGGCCCCACCAGCCCAGCTGGTTCACGCGCTCGTTGACCAGCAGCTCCGGCCCCACGCCCAGCGCGGTCGTCGCGGCGAGGATGCCGAGCGAGAACATCAGCAGCTGCACCGTGCCGAAGGTGAGCCGGGCGCTGCCCGCGACCATCGCGCCCGCCGCCAGCTCCGACATCCCGGTCACCATCAGCGCGCCCGGGAGGAGCACCGCGAGCGGCGCGAGGAGGGTGCGCAGCGGACCGTCGAGCCACCCGGCCTGCGCGGCGGCGAACACCCCCGCCCCCACCGTGAAGGCCGCGATCGTGGGCAGCAGCGTCGCCGCGAGCCGCACCCGCCCCGCGAGCTTGACCAGCAGCATCACGATCACTCCGCCGATCGCCGCGGCGGCGACGTTCGGCCATCCGGGCTGCAGCAGCATCGCGATGCCGATGGCGATCACCGGCCACGAGACGTCCTGCACCCACTGCGGGTAATGGTGCGGCAGCGAGCGCAGGGTGCCGAGCCGGGCGAAGGCCTCGTCGACCGAGAGCGTCCGAGCGACGAGGCCCCGTCGGACGTCCGCGACGACGGCCGACTGGTCGAGCCGCAGGGGCCCGTCCACGGACTCGAAGGTGGCGGCGGCGCCGGGCTCGAGCCCCAGGGTGAGCCCCGTGGGCGTGGCCCCGATCTGCGCGAGCGGGTGCCCCATCGCGGTGGCGACGCTCTTGAGCTCGTCCTCCACCTCGTGCACGGGCTGGCCGCCCGCGATCATCGCGGCGCCGAGATAGGCGAGGAGGCGGCGGTCGTCGTCGACCCGGTCAGGCTGCACGGGCGGCCGGCTCCGCGCTCGCCGGCACGGACCCGTCCGTGCTCCGCAGGTACCAGGCCGACCCGACGAGCGTGGCCACGAAGATCCACACGTAGACGCCGCCCGCCAGCGCCTTGAGCACGGGATTGTCCATCGGCCGCAGGAAGATCCCGATCGCGTAGGTGTCGTGGACGTCCTCGACGCCGGTCGGCTGCAGGGTCGGGAAGTACGTGACCCAGATGAAGGTGGCCGCGACCAGCGCGGCCGCCGCGACCAGCGCCAGCACCCGGCGCCGCGGGTCGGCGGTCAGCAGCGCGCGCCCGATCAGGAGGACGAGCAGCGGCACGATCCACACCCAGTGGTGTCCCCACGAGAAGGGCGAGACCGCGCAGGCCGTGAGGCCCACGACGGTGACCGCGAGCAGGACCTCGGCGCGGCGGTAGGCCCACGCCGCGATAGCGAGGCCCGCGAGCGCGGCCGGGACGGCGACCGCCAGCCAGACGACCGTCGACGGCTTCTCCGCGTCCGTCAGGAAGGCGATGAGCCCGTTGATGGACTGGTTGCCCACCTGGTTGGGTTCGCCGACGCGGTTCGCGTCGAGGAAGGTGCCCGACCAGTACTGCCAGGACTCCTGCGGGATCACCAGGAATCCGATCACGACGGTGCCCGCCAACGTCACCAGGGCGGTGCGGGCCTCCCGCCACTGCCGGGTGACCACGAGGTACGCGAGGAAGAACAGCGGGGTCAGCTTGATGCCCGCGGCGATGCCGATGCTGAAGCCCTTGAACCGCGCGCCCGCGGGCCGGCCGAGGTCCCACAGCAGGAGCAGCATGAGGAAGACGTTGATCTGGCCGAACCAGATGGTCGTGCGCACGGGCTCGAGGACAGTGGCGACCAGCGTCAGGCAGATCGCCGCGAACCACACGCGGCCGTCGCGGACGAAGCCGACGAGCCGGAACGCGATGAGGATGCAGGCGAGCAGCGCCAGCAGCACCGCGATGGACCACACCCACCGCAGCACGTCGGTCGACATCCAGCTCAGCGGCACGAAGAGCACCCCGGCGAAGGGCGTGTAGGTGAAGGGCAGGATGCCGTTGAGCAGCGGACCGTCGTACAGCCCGTCGCCCCCGTGCGCGACGATCTCGCCGCCCTTGCGGTAGACCTCGGCGTCGATCTGGTTGTGGAAGAGCCCGTACATCGGCGTGGAGAACGGGATCCGGACGAACTGCTGCCAGACCGCCAGCCCCGCGGACACCGCGAAAAGGGCCAGCACCCACCACTGCCGGGGGAACCGCCGGCTGTTCTCGTCCGCCACCGGCGCGATCCTCCTGCTCAGGCGCGCCCTACTCGGGCTGCGACATCAGCTTTTCAGCAGAAGCCAAGAGTACACAGGTCGCCACGCCGTCCATTGCGGTCTCAAGCTCCGCGATGGACGGGAAGGTCGGCGCGAGCCGGATGTTCCGGTCGTGCGGGTCCTCGCCGTGCGGGAAGGTGGCGCCGGCGGCGGTCAGGGCGATGCCGGCCTCCTTCGCCAGGGCGACGGTCCGCCCGGCCGTGCCGTCGAGCACGTCGAGGCTGATGAAGTAGCCGCCCGTGGGCTCGCTCCAGGACGCGACCTTCGCCGCGCCGAGCCGGTCCTCGAGGATCTCCAGGACGCGTGCGAACTTGGGCGCGATGAGGTCGCGGTGCTTGCGCATGTGCGACCGCACGCCCTCGGCGTCGCCGAAGAACCGGGCGTGCCGCAGCTGGTTGACCTTGTCGGGGCCGATCGAGGTCAGGCCCGTGTACTTGCCGTACCAGGCCAGGTTCTCGGCGGACGCGCCGAAGAAGCTGACGCCGGCGCCCGCGAAGGTGATCTTCGAGGTGCTCGCCAGCACGTAGGGCCGGTTCGGGTGGCCGGCCTCGGCGGCCAGGCCCAGGATGTCGGGGTCCGACGGTGCGTCGCCCACCAGCGGGTGCACGGCGTAGGCGTTGTCCCAGAAGATCCGGAAGTCGGGCGCGGCGGTGGGCATCGACGCCAGCTCGCGGGTGATCTCCTCGGAGTACACCGAGCCGGTGGGGTTGGCGAACTTCGGGACCGTCCAGATGCCCTTGATCGAGGGATCGTTCGCCACGAGCTCCTTGACCACGGCCATGTCGGGGCCGTCGGGGTTCAGCGGCACCACGATCATCTCGATGCCGAACTCTTGCGTGATCGCGAAGTGCCGGTCGTAGCCCGGGGCGGGGCAGAGGAACGTGACCTTCTCCTCGGCGCCCCACGGACGCTCGCCGTCGACGGTGCCGTGGATCCACGCAAGCGTGATCAGGCGGTGCATGATCTCGAGGCTGGAGTTGTTCTGCGCGTACAGGTTCGCGACGGGGATGCCCAGCAGCTCGCCGAAGATCGCGCGCAGCTCGGGAAGACCGGCGAGGCCGCCGTAGTTGCGGGTGTCGGTGCCGTCCGCGGCGCGGTAGTCGTCCTCCCCCGGCAACGCGAGGAGCCCGTTCGACAGGTCGAGCTGGTCGGGGGCGGGCTTGCCGCGGGTGAGGTCCAGCTTCAGCCCCTGCGCCTTCAGCGTCTCGAACAGCCCCGTCAGCTTCGCGTGGACGTCGGCGAGTTCGGACTGACTCAGGGACACGTACGTGGACATCGGGTGCGCCTCCGGCGGATTCTCGGGCCCGGACATAAAGGGGACTCCGCGCACCCGCCAGAGCCCGTTGACCCTTGCTGCGTTCCCGCCCTGGGGGAGTTCACAGGATGGACGCCGCGCGGAGTCCGTGGACCACTATACGGGTCCGGGCTGGTTTGGGTCGACGGGGGCCTTCGTCTACAGTGGTCCACGGAGGATTCGCCTAGTGGCCTATGGCGCTCGCCTGGAACGCGGGTTGGGTTAATAGCCCTCAGGGGTTCAAATCCCCTATCCTCCGCCATGGGAAAGCCCCGTGACCTGCACGAACGCAGGCACGAGGCTTTTCTCGTCAACGATCGGGTCAACACGACTAAAGTCGGTTCACATGGCATCCATCCGTAGACGTGTCCGCTCAGACGGCCGCGAGTACTTCGCAGTGCTCCATCGGATCGACGGAACGCAGACCTCCGACAGCTTCGGCACCCCCGAGCGCGCCGAGGGGTTCAAGCGCCTCGTCGAGCTCTACGGGGGCGACGTGGCCCGCCGCATCGACCGCGCCGACGACGGCACGCAGACCCTCGTCGAGTACCTCCGCGGCTATGTCACCGGCCTGACGGGCATTGAGAAGGCGGCGCGCGACCGCTACACCCGGTTCATCGACCGCGACATCGTCGGCCGGCCGATCGCCGAGCTGCCGCTCACAGCGGTGGATGAGACCGCGGTGGGCGCGTGGGTCAACACCCTCGCGAGCACCGAGTATCGGGGCAAGCTCCCCGCGGCCAAGACCATCGCGAACAAGCACGGGTTCCTCGCGGGCGCCACCAAGGCGGCGCATCGCCGCGGGCTCATCAAGACGGATCCGTGCGCGTCCACGCGACTCCCCGAGGGGCAGCGGGCCGACATGGTGTTCCTGACCGCGCCCGAGTTCTGGACGATCCACGGCGAGCTCGCGGCGCGCTGGCGTCCGCTTGCGGTGTGGCTGGTCTCGACCGGCATGCGCTTCTCGGAGGCGACCGCGCTCACCGTCGGCGACGTCGACGCAGCTACGAAGTCCGTGCGGATTACGAAGGCGTGGAAGTATGCGAGCTCCACCAAGGCGCAGACGATCGGCACTACGAAGACCCGCAAGGGTGTGCGGACGATCAGCGTCCCCGAGTCCGCCCTCGCAGTGCTGGACCTCGACCGACCGGCGAGCTCGCTCCTGTTCGTGAACGCGAGCGGCGAGCGGGTCAAGCAGAAGATGTTCTACGAGCCGTGGGAGCGGGCGCGGGCCGCCGCCTTCGAGGCCACGCAGAAGAAGCCTCGTGTGCACGACCTGCGGCACACCTGCGCCTCCTGGATGATCCAGGCCGGCACTCCCCTCCCCGTCGTGCAGGAGCACTTGGGGCACGAGAGCATCCAGACCACGGTGGGCGTGTACGGCCACCTCGACCGGGCTGCGATGAACCGGGCCGCCGTGGCGATCGACGCGGCAATCGGCAAGCCGCCGCCGACGAAGGTCTAGCGCGGGCGAACGCCGTTCGCGGCCTGAGTGGCGGCGAGCACGCAGGCCTGCACCGCCTCACCGTAGGCGTCGCCGGCCGAGACCGCGCCCGTCATCGTGCGGTCGGCGCCGCCACCGATCCGACGGCCGTCCGCGAGGCCGGAGTACTTCCGTGCGTCGGTCGTCAGGGCGTAGGTGACGTCGGAGCGGACCAGCCATACGTCCGACGAAGAGACGCGCTCGGCGCCGCGCATGATGTGCCCGGCGACGTAGCGGTCGCCATTGGGCGCCGTCACCTGCTGCGGCATCGCGAGCGACAGCCCCTCGTTCCCCAACACGGCGCCAAGGAACCCCAGCGTGCCGCTCGGCACCTCCTCGCAGCGCGCCGCGACGCGGGGCGTCGTCGGCACCCCCGATGCGACCGCCTTGTCGGACGTCGGGGCGGCCCCGAACGTGGCGACAGTGCTCTCCACCTTCACCTTCGAGTCCGAGACCATCGAACCGAGCCCGACGCACGCCCCGAGCAGGAGCGCGAGCACCAAGACGATCAGGCCGATCCACACCCACGGGCTCGTCGCCTTCTTCGGCGGCTGCGGCGGCGGGTAGCCGGAGGGGTACTGCGGAGGCTGCGGATTCATCGCGCGATCCTTCGAGTCGTGCGCCCCAATCTGGACGCTTTCGGACCATCTAACCTCACGCCTGCCACCACGCGCCCTCTAACGCCTCCTCCAGCTCGGCGACCTCCCCCGGGTCGAGCGTGTCCAAACGCACCTGCAACGTGCGCTGGTCCACCCACAGATGCTTTGCAAGGTCGACCGACTCCAGGGACCACATGAAGCCGGAGATGAGCTCCGGTAGCGGGATGAGCTGACGAGCCGCGAGCTCATCGCAGATCCGCTCCTCGGCAGCGTCGGCCGGCAGGATCCCGCGTCGGATGTGCCAAAGCTCGTGAGTGAGCGCGCAGCGGCGACGCACCTGTGAGAGGCCGTGTCGGAGCCAAATGTTCGAGTGGCCGTCGGTGAGCCCGTCGATACCCGTAGGCAGGCTGCTGCTCCACCAGAGCGTGACGCCGTCGAACTCCTCGCGCAGAGCCCGCCATGGGTGCCAGCGTCGCGTATCCCCCGTTGTTGTCATGCCGCATGTTCTAGCGGCGCCGACTGACAAAAACGCGCTGACCAGGAACTACACGGGTGTCATTCCTCGCCGTCGTCGAGCCCTTGAAGGTCGGCATCTGGCGCGTCAGGGTGGTGCAACGCGGCGAGGTCATGCTCGTGCTGCCACTGATCCTCAGGGCGCAGGGCACGAACCTTGCCGAGCTCGCCCGCAGGCCTGGTGGCCTGCGGGCGCCGCTGAGCGTTTGCGAGCTCGTGAATTATAGAAAGGACTGCGGTGCGCTGCCGCTTGTTGAGCAAATGGGCCTCCGCTGGCAACTCAAACGGGCCGAGCTCCCGAGGTACCCCATCGCGCACCTCGCGCAGCTCCGCCACGGTCACCTTCAGCGCCCGAGCGATCGCCTGGTAGGTCGCCGGCTTCGCGTTGCGACGGCCAGCCAGAAAGTCCGTGAGGGTCGAGGTCGACACCCCTGTTGCGCGCTGGAGCTCAATCTGAGTGTGGATCTCCACCCCGTTCGCCTCTGCCAACGCGAGGTACTTCGGGGGCAGGTCCTTCGGTGGTGCTGCCATGCGATGACCTTCCGATGCGCGAAGCCGTCGTCGCAACCTATCAACTTTCCAAGATGGGTAGGAATCTCCAGCGTGTAATTACTGGTCACGCAGGTTGGACCCCACGTATTAGGCCGCACGGCTTTACAAGACGGGAAAGCTCCGATACTCTGGTCGCAGGTTCGAGTATGAAAGGCAGGAGCCAAGTTGAACCCCCAGGAATACGCAGAGCTCACCGTCCCGGCGGCCAGTTTCAAGAGGCTGGTTCAGCGCGACCACACGTACCGCACCTTCGCGAGCGATGTTGAGCACACGCTCCGACGGCAGCGCCGCGGCCGAGCGAGCGACCCCTCGCGCCCTCAGACCTGTTCGCACGCGCTCATCTCCCAGCTGGCGAACGGGCTCACAAAGAACACCCACCCGGATCGCGCCGACGCGATCGAGCGAGTTCTCGGCCGCGAGCGGGAGATCTTCGCGCTTCGTTTCTCCAACCCGCGACCCGAGTAACGGATTCAAAAAAGGGCCGCCCCGCTGCAACGGGACGGCCATCGCACCAAGACCGGAACCAGAAGGAAGGAACAACCTCGATGCACACACAGAATACCGCACAGCCCGCGACGGGCCAGGTCATCGAGCTGCCGTCGACCACGTCTCGAATGATCGCCGCGCAGGACCGCGAGGCCCGACTCACGCGCGCCGCGAACGACGCTGAGGCCGACATGCGCGCCGCGGCCCGCCGCCTGCGCACCCTGTCGTGGGCGCACGACGCAATCGACGCCGAGCACATCGCCGAGTTCGAGGACATCGTCGCGCTCATCTCGGCCCGCGCCGACCTCGTTGCGCGAGCGGTGGCCGCGGAGGCCCCGGCCCGCCCGCCGCGCTGCGGCTGCGCACCGCATTGCGATCAGGACGTGGCGAACGGCTACGCCGAGCCTTGGGGCGAACAGTGAGCGCCGACGACGCGGGCCTCGCGCTCGCCTGGGTTGTCCTCGGGGTCGCCGCGCTGTACGTCGGCGGCCAGCTCGTCCGCTCCGAGCCCGAGGTGTTCGGCCCCATCGCGCTCGCGCTCCTCGGCCTGTGGCTGCTCGCCGCGCTCATCCGCTGGCACCAGCGGGCCATGCGCCGGGTGCGCGACCTGTCCGAGGCCTCGCTCGACGAGGCCGCCCGCCTGTTCCCCGGTGCCGAGGGCATCGTCCGCGAGCGACACGAGGTGAAGCGATGAGCGCCACCGTCGAATCCGTCCGCGTGTGGGGCGATGGCTTCCCGCGCCCCGACGACGACCTCGTCATCGCCTGCACGGCGTGCTGGCCGCACAGCGACGGACTGGAGCCGACGTTCCTCCGCCCGACGTGGAAGGCGACGGAGCGCGCCGACGCCGAGGCCGCCGCCGCCCAGCACAACGCCGAGCGGCACCCGCAGGTTGCGGAGGCCGCAGCGTGAGCCGCCAGCAGCAAGACGAGGCACGCGCGCGCCGCATGGTCACCGCACTCGACCGCCGCGACCCCGCCACCGTCACGTGGATGGCGCAGGGGATCGCGCGGCTCACCGCCCTCGCCAACCATCCAGCGGGCCGCGCACTCGCCGACAGCGGGCCGCGCGAGCCCGCCGCCTGGACGCCCACGCCCGATCCGGCGCATACCGCGCCACCCAACCGATCCATCCTCCGCGACCTCGTGGTCGCCCTCGTCCGAAAGGTGATCCGGTGACCGCCACCCTCCTCCCCGAGCCTCTCGAGCCCGGCTCGTCCGAGTGGCTCCAGACGATCAGCGCGAGCAAGGTTGCCGCGATCCTCGGTCTCTCGCCGTGGGCCACCGCCTACAGCCTGTGGCACGACATGGCCGGCACCACGCCGCGCGAGAAGGAAACGCAGGTCCAGAACGACGGCACGTTTTGGGAGCCAGAGATTCGCGAGTGGTTCGCCGACGCGCATCCCGAGTGGTTCGTCGGTGAGACGACGACTTGGCGCAACGACGCGCGGCCGTGGCAGACCGCCGACCCCGACGGGCTCCTGTACGCCGGAGACGCCGCGCTCGCGCACGACGACCATGCACCCGCGTTCGCCGGGCTGGAAGTGAAGTGCGTGCACGACTACCTCGGCTCGGCCGGGTGGGGCAAGCCCGGCACCGACGAGGTGCCCGACTACTACCGGGTGCAGGCCGTCTGGCAGATGGACACCCTCGGCCTCGACCGCGTCATCTTCGCCGTTTGCGGCTTCCGCGAGCTCATGGAACGCAAGCCCGCCGAGTATGTGATCGAGTACGACGCCGCCGAGGCGGCCCGCCTGCGCTCGAAGATGAACGCCTTCCGTATGAGCGTCGCCATGGGCGTCGAGCCGGATCCCGACTTCTACCGCGACGAGGACTACCGCGCGCTCAAGTTCAAGAACCGCGAGGTCTCCGCCGCGGGCGTCGACATCCCCGACGAGCTCGCGATCCCCTGGCTCGAAGCACTCGCAGCCGCCGACGAGGCGGCCAAGACGGAGGCCCGCACCCGCGGTGCTCTCGTCGAGTTCCTCGGCACCGGCAAGACCGCTGAGTGGCGCGGCGCCAAGCTCGGCTCCCGCCGCCGCACCACCCCGCCGAGCTTCTCCAAGGCCACCGGGCTCGACCCCGTGGCCCTCCTCAACCCCACGCCCCTCAAGGAGGCCTCCTGATGTCCATCGACCTTGCGACCATCGACACCCCCGACGCTCGCGCACTCGCCGTTAACGCCGAGCGCGCCCGCATGATGCAGCTTGCCGACCAGGCACTCCCGCGCCAGTACCGCGGCAACCCCGCCGCACTGCTCGTCGCGTTCGAATACGCCGACAGCCTTGGTATCCCGCGGATCGCCGCGCTCACCGGGGTGCACATCGTCGACGGCAAGCCGACCGCGAGCGCCGACCTCATCGGCGCGCTGGTCCGCAAGGCGGGTCACACCCTGCGCGTCCAGGGCGACGAGACCTACGCGACCGCGCTCATCATCCGCGCAGACGACCCCGAGTTCATCCCCGAGCCGATCCGCTGGGACATGGCACGCGCCCGCAACGCCGGGCTGACGGGGAAGGACGTATGGCGGAAGTACCCCGGCGCGATGCTCCGGTCCCGTGCGATCACCGAGGCTGCGCGCATGTGGGCCTCGGAGGCCCTGTTCGGCGTCGTGTACACGCCGGAAGAGCTCGGCGCACCGGTCGACGACAGCGGATCGCCGATCATCGACGGCGAGGTCGTGCCTCCCACGCAGCGCCCGGCCGAGCGACCCGCGAGCGAGTCGACCGCGCCGACCGACGAGCACAACGAGGCGCCCGCGAGCTCGCGCGCCAAGCCCCTCGTCACCCAGGAGCAGCTCGACACGACCCTGCGCCTCATCGCCGAGGCGCAGACTCAAGACGACCTCGACGCGGTTCTCAAGACCGCGGCCGGCCTCGACTTCGCCGAGCATGCCGCCGACCTCCGGGCCATCTGGAACGCGCGGGCTGAGGAGCTCGCCAAGCCGCAGGACAACGAGGGCGTCGTCGACGTCGAGACCGTCGAGCCGGAACAGGCCACCATCGACGCCGAGACCGAGGCGGCCCCGGCATGACCGGCTCGCACCACGGGGGCAAGAAGTGGTTCACCTGCCGCTCGTGCGACAAGCACGCCTACCCGAGCAAGAAGGACGCCAAGACCGCACTGCGAAACAACCCCTTCAAGGCGGGTATGCGCGTCTACAAGTGCCCCGTCGACGGCACCTACTGGCACCAGGGACACCCGCACGGCTACAGCCGCGAGCAGCACCGCGAGTGGCACGAGGGGAGGGCGTCGTGATCGCCGAGCACGCCCACCCCGCCATCGTCGCCGACCGCATCGACCGCCTTGCCGCCGCCGGGCGCAGCTTCACCGCCGACGACGTGCGGCGCGAGCTCCCTACCGAAACCATCGCGTGGCTCGGCGAGAACGGCAGTCGTCTCGGCAACTGCTTCAAGTCCGCCAAGGCTCGCGGGAGCATCCGCAAAGCGGGATGGCGCAACAGCTCTCGCATCATCCGCCACGGCAACGTCAACACCATTTGGGAAGGAGCCCGCCCATGAATCGCCACACCGCCGACGCCGTCGCCGACGACCTCGGTATCCACGTCGACACGCTCCGCCACCGATGCGCGGCAGGTGTCTACCAGCACCACCGCAGCGGCCGCGTGTACTACTTCACCGACGACGACCTCGCGGCGATCGAGGAGGCCGAGAAGGTCCCCGCGACCGCGGGCGGAGCGCCGGCCGGGCGCACGGCGAAGTCGGCGGAGTACCACTCGACCGGCCGCAAGAGCCGGATCCGATGAACCCCGGAGCGAGCGCCCGGCTCATCCGGCTACTTCACCTCGCGCAGGACGAGGCGGCGCGGGTCTGGCGCGAGTACTGCGGCGCCGCGCAGCGCGGGGCCATCGCACGGTGCACCGAGCTCGACCGCGAGCTCGCCGCGATCAACCTTCACGTCCACGTCCTCGAATCCTCAATCCCACACTAGGAGAACTGATATGGCGAACGAGACCACCCTGACCGTCATCGGCAACCTGACTGCCGACCCCGAGCTCCGGTTCACGCCGTCGGGCGCCGCGGTCGCGAACTTCACCATCGCCTCAACGCCGCGAACGTTCGACCGGAACACGAACGAGTGGAAGGACGGCGACGCGCTGTTCCTGCGCTGCAACCTGTGGCGCGAGGCGGCCGAAAACGTCGCCGACTCGCTCACCAAGGGCACGCGCGTCATCGCCTCGGGCCGCCTCAAGCAGCGCTCCTACGACGACCGCGACGGCCAGCGCCGCACCGTCGTCGAGCTGGAGGTCGAAGAGATCGGCCCGTCGCTCCGGTATGCGACCGCTAAGCCGCAGCGCACCCAGCGGCAGGGCAGCAACGGCGGGGGTGGCGGACAGGGCTACCAGGGCGGCGGGAACAGCAGCGGGTACCAGCGGCGCACCCAGGCGCCCGCCGACGACCCGTGGGGCAGCGCGCCGAGCAACGACGAGCCGCCGTTCTGACCGGAGGCCGGGCGGCGCGCCCGTTCGTCCTCACCGACGACGAGCGCGCCGTCATCGAGGCCGTGGGCTACCACTGGAGGTTGCGCCGCGTCGTCGCAAACCCTGCGGCCGGTATCGAGGACATACGGACCAGCCACGAGCGCAGCGGCGATGCGTTCGGCACCACGCACTGGGTCGAGGGCTCGGCCATCGTCTGTCGGTGGTACAACCCCGTGCCCGTCGAACTCGGCGAGTGCCCGGCCACCTGCGGCCAGCCCGGCTACTTCACACCCGCGGAGGCGTGGCACCGCGACGGTGCGCACGTGAAGCGCTGGAGCCGCGACGACGGGCCGGTCCGCACTGCGAAGCTCACACACCGTCGCCTCGCGGCATGGGCCGAGCAGCTCCCCGACGTGATCCGCAACCGTGCTCGCGTCCTCGACACCGACTACCAGGCCCTCGTGCGCGACGCGCTCGCAGGCGAGGTTCACTACGCCGGCCAACCGGCCGGGCAGGAGGCCCTTTTCTGATGGATTGGTTCGCGGTTTCTGCGAAGTTCTACATGGACCTCGACGACAAGGGCGTCAGCGAGCAGGCGCAGACGTTCCTGGTGCGCGCGTGCGCGTACATGGCGCTCAACGAGACGGGCGGGTTCCTGCCCTTCTCGGCCGTCTCGAAGCTCGGACTACGGGCCGCCAAGCGTCGGATCGACGAGCTTGAACAAGCCGGAATCATGGTCCGAAGTACGCACGAAGTGGTGCACGAACTGAGCCCGAAGTACGACACCATTCGTGAACGAAGTGAGACACCAACCGGGTACGTATTTCCGGCATGGGAGCGGTGGAACGCTCCGCTAGAAGCGCAGGTCAAGAAGAAGAAAGCCGATCGCGAGCGGGTCGCCGAGAAGCGAAATGTCGCGCGACAGTCGCGCTCTACGCGCGCGGGAACACAGAACAGTAACAGTACAGAAGCTACTTACGTAGCTTCTGCTGCTCACGTTCCGGAACGCGCGAGCGGGCCGCCGCAGGAGGCCTCGACGCACTTCGCCGATGGCACGCCCATCCCGGGCGAATCCGCCGCCGTGGTCCCGCTCCGTCGCGATCGCGGCCCCGCGCCGTCGTCGACCGCGAACGCCCTCGCGGCGATGCACTGCCCACCGGGCACCCCCGGCATGCAGATCCGCGCCCTCGCCGCCGTCGTGCAAGAGCTCATCGACGACGACGCTGTCGAGCGGGTCGACCTCGAAGCCGCGTTGACCGTCTGGCGCGGACGCTCGGACGCCGGCCCGCGGCTCCTACCGAGCCTGGTGACCGACGCCGCCAAGGCGCGAGCCGGAGGCAAGCCGGGAGCGGCCAGCGCTCGCCCTGAGGCCAAGCAGCGCACGTACGCCAACCTCGTCCAGAAGCTCGAAACCCAAGCAGCACAACAGAAGGAGATCGAAGCATGACCGTCACCCCCGCCGACGCAGCCCGCGTCCAAATGGCGATCACGGTGTGGCACACCAGAACCGCACTCCGAGCCGACGATGAGGAAGCCGCGATGTTCGTTGCCGAAGGCTGGGCGCGCGCAATGACCGCGCACGGCGTGACCTTGGCCGACGCACTGGCCGGCGTCGAGTCCCGCGCCATGGCAAACCCGGCCCTGCACGCCCCCGAGCTCGCCGAAGTCATCACGGCCGCACTGGCGGTCAGATCGAAGCGCACCAACGCGGACCTCGACGCGCGGTCGATCGCCTCCACTGCAGCCGAGCCCGACCCGTTCACGCCCGAGGTGCTCGCGGTCGACTGCCCGGAATGCCTGGTCGTCCGGGGTGACCGGTGCGTGATCGACAGCCCGACCGGCCAGGTTCGCCCGGCTCGCCGCCCGTGCAAGGACCGCGTCTGGGGCGCCAAGCGCGCCGCAACGAGGGCGGGAAACCCCCTCTGACCTGGCTTATTGCGCGCACGCATATCGCGGAATCCATTACTCCAACCTGCGACCCTAGAATGCGCTAGACTCGCCTCAACGCCCGCTGCAACGGGCACAGAAGAACCGGAAGGAATCCCCCATGACCAGCAAGAACACCCCCAGTGCGCAGGTTCGCACCATCGAGTCGTTCGAGGCCGAGTGCGAGGCCTGCGACTGGCACAGCGCCACCGTCGAGGACGACCTCGCCGCCCAGGCCGCCGCCGACAAGCACAACCGCGAGGTGCACGCCTGATGCCCACCGTGACCATCGAGCTCCCCGTCGACCCCAAGGACGGCGGCCTCCCCATCCTCTCCCCCAACGAACGCCACCACCCGCGCGCCTACGCCGCCAAGGTCGCCCGCATCCGTCAGGCCGTCGCCTGGCGGGCGCGCGGCGCCGGCATCCCCGCCGGGCTCGACCACATCACCGTCGAAGCGCACTTCCAGCCCGCCCGCCCCTGGGACGACGACAACGTCCGCGGCGCCGGCATCTGGAAGGCCGCCTACGACGCGCTCCACGGCCGCGGGCGCGGCTGGAAGCACCCCGTCGTCGCCGACGACACCCCGCAGTACATGGGCAAGCCCGACCCCGTGCAGCACAAGCCCGCCAAGGGCGGCACCCGCCGCGCGTGGCTCGTCGTCTCGTGGGCCGACGCCGACGTCGAGGAGGTGGTGCCGGTATGACCGAGGCCTACACGCACCCCATGAAGCTCGGACAACTCGAACGATCGCTCTCCAAGCAGTTCCAGCGCACGCCCTACCAGGCCACCAAGACGTGGCGGCCCAAGTACGCCAACAGCAAGCAGGCCACCACGTGCGACGAGTGCTTCGCCTCGCAGCACGAGAGCCGCGGCGAGTTCGGCCCGCGTCGCCGGGTCGTCGCCACCCGCACGATGCCCGACAAGACCCGGCTGTACCTGTGCCGCGAGCACACGGATCTATGGAAGGCGTTGGACGCCAAGACGGATCCGAAGAAGCTCGCGGCCAAGACGAACCGGAGGCGCTGACATGTCCCCCTTGAAGACGGACACCTACCTCGTTATCGAGGCCCGACGGCGCCCCGACTGGACCGTAGCCTCGGGCGAGCTGCCCGATGTCTGCGGAGTGAAGGTCGTCCGCGCCCTGCAGAATCGGCCGGCCAAGCTCGACCGCGACCAGATCGCGGTCCGCGTGCAGCTCACCGTCGAGGCGGGCGCATTCTCGCCGATCGTGGCGGACCTGGCACTGCACGTCGACACGGACGCCGTGGCGCGTGCGGTGGTCGAGCAGCTCGACGCGAAGGGCGGTGCATCTTGAGCGCCCCGAACCCCGCTGTCGGCGCGCGGCCGGGCACGTTCTTCGTGGACCGCCCGGACGGGTTCGTCTGGTGGGTGACCAGCGAGCGCGATCCGTCGGGCGTCGGGTTTCGGTGGGCGCGGTTCTACGGCCTGCGGGCGCACGACTGGGACTACGCAACGCAGGAGGAGGCCGAGGCCGCGGACCTGGTCAACGTGTACGCGAGCGCTCCCGCCCCGCTGGACCCGGGCAACCCCGAACACCTGCGGCAGGTCGCGGCGTTCGTGGGCCGGTTCCGGTTCCGTCTCGGTGCGCCAACCGGTGCCGCCATTTCGGTGCGGGACGACCTCAACACCGAGGCCGATCGCCTGGATCGCGAGCACGCCGAGGCTGAGCGCCGGCACGCCGCGCACATCGCCGAGCTCGCGCTCAAGGCCCGCCGGAGCGCCAACCCGATGTGGCAGCGCCTCGACGACGTCATGCCGCGCGAGCGGTGCGACGAGGACGTCGACGCCGTCATGGACGCGGTGTACGGGGCCGGCCGATGGTGACCCCCGTGAGGCCGCGCCGCGAGTCCCTCATCCCGAAGCGCGCAGCCGAGCGGTACCGGGGCAACCTCGCACTACTCAACGGCGGCGGATCCGGCGCCGACCTGCCGCCGTCGTGGCACGAGGCAGCGGTGCTCATCAGCAACCACGTCGCGGCGCACGGGCGAGCTCACGGACTTCACTCTGCTCGGCGGCGGGTCCGGTGGCGGCGCGAGCTCGTACCGGTGGTGCTGGACCTGCGGCCTCCGTCGCGTCGCCCCGTGGCGCCTCGACGCCGACGAGCACCGGCACCCGCCGAAGCGCCTCCCGTGTGGGTGCCCCGCATGACGCCCGAGGAGCGCACGCTCGCCGCCGTTCGCGCCACCTGGACCTCCATCGACGACGCCGTCACCCACGCCACCGCCTGCCCACGCACCGACCACCGCGACTGCCGAGGAGGCACCGTGACCGACCAGCCGTTCAAGTTCGGCCGAGACTTCCACCTCGGCGACAAGATCGCCGTGCAGCACAGGGGCGGCGTCTACATCGTGGGCACCGTCGACGCTGTGAACGTTCGGCCGGCCACCGCCGCGCGCGTGAACGTGCCGCCCCGGCCGCCGTGGTGGAAGCCGCTGCAACGCCGAAGGTGGCACCGCCTCGCGTACGCCGTCGCGCCCTGGGGTAGCACCGTGCCCGAGTACTCGATCACCATCGGCGAGCCGGGCGAGTCGCTCGAGCCCTCGGCGCCGTGGCTGGTGACCCGATGAGCGGGGGCATCGTCCTCGTCGACGCGCCGCACCCGAAGCCGCCCGCGCCGCCACGGTTCCGGCTCTGGTCCGAGAACTGGCGCTACCTCGCGAGCACCGACGACATCCTCGACGAGCACATCACCCGCGGCGCCGCCCGCGTCGTCATCGACGCCAACACCGACGCTGCGCGAGTCCTCCTCGACTGCCGCGACGGCCGGATCAACGTCACCGTCGAGGGCGGGGACAGCCGGTTCGTGGGCGTGCTCAAGTCCTGGTCGCTGGCTCCGGCGCACGGCCGGCACGGGCGCCGCGAGCTCACCGTCAGGGCGACCGACTACTCGACGATGCTCTCCGGCTTCCTCATCTGGCCGCCCCTGCCGCTCACCGACACCGAGGAGGACCGACCATGAGCACGAGCTCGGACCTGTTGCTGTACACCGGCTACGAGACCACCGCACTCGACGATTTCAACGAACGGCTGCACGCGATCGACGAGGGCTACGTCCTCCCGATCAACACCGAGGCCAACGGCCCGCGCCCGTTCTGCAGCTACCTGTACGCAGCCGGGAAGCGAGGCGGCGGCATCTGGGACGACGACCTGCAGGCCATCCTCGACGCCGTGAAGTGGCGGAGCCCGCACCAGGTGGTCGCGATCCTCCGGCACGTCGACCTCGATCCCGCCGAGGCTCGCGTGTGCCGGCCGCGGTACCGGATCGACACCGGCTACTACGAGGACACCGTCACGCAGCTTGGACCGGAGGAGAAGCCGTGAGCCTGCCCCGCACCCCCGCGAACTTCCCGCGGATGAAGCACCGCGCCCGCAAGCGCCGCGGGCCGCGCATCACCTTATGGGACGCGGCGTGGATGCCCGTAGCGTCCACACACACCCGGTTCAGGCCCGACATGCCGAGCCTCCGCGGCATGCGCATCGAGTCCGCCACCGTCACCGCCGACGACCCGGAGCTCCGATGGAGCGGTCGAGCCATCCGCGCCGACCGGCCCATCGAGGTTGTCGCCGAGGTGCGGGAGGTCGCCCAGTGACCGACCTCCCACTCCCTCAGCTCGCGCAACTCCCACCGAACCCCAGCTCCGAGCTGCCTCAGCTCTCGAACTACCACGGCCCGTGGCATGTCTGGACGGTGGTGTTCCGCGGGCCGTGGCCGTACCGCCCCGTCGCGCTGCACGGCCGCAGGGTCGTCCTCGGTCACGACGGCAAGCAGTACGCGCTCATCGGCCCACACGCCTGGGTGCTGGATGTCCTCCGTCGTCTCGAAGGTGCCCGACTGGTTGGAGTTGCCCATGCCGAATAAGCGCGACGGCTTCTACCTCGCCGACCCCGACATCGAGGAGCTCCGCCGGCACCTCACCAAGGTGTCCACCATCGTCGACAACTACGCGGTCACGCTCACGAGCCAGGACCGCGTGCGCCCGCCCGCCCTCGGCGGCAAGGGAGGCAAGGCGCTCCTCGAAGAGATGTGCCCCCTCAACGTCGAGGCCCGCGACCGGCTCGACGAGCTCGCCAACGAGCTCGGCACCGTCGCCCGCGACATGTGCGAGACCCGCGGCATCACCTACGACGGCGACGAGCACCTCCTCGGCGTCGCGCGGTGGCTCCGCATCAACGTCATCGCGCTCGCGCTCATGCCGGCCGCGGAGGAACTACGCGATGGCATCATGCGGGCGATCGACCGGTGCCTCGATGTCGTCGACCTACCGACGGAGCGGAGCGTGGTGATCGACCGCGACCGCATCGCGGCCGCGAACCGTCAGGTGGTCACCGCCGACGCGGCCGAGCGCATCGCAGGGCGCCTCGGCGAGCTCGGCAAGGGGCTCACCGCGGCCCGGGTGCGGCTCCTGCGCAAGAAGGGGCACATCGCGCCGTGCTCGACGGACAAGGACAGCGGCGCGCACTTCTACCGCCTGGGTGAGGTGCTTGACGCACACCATCGGATCGATATGCGCCTGCGAAGCACTGCCTAACTAGGCGCCTTCGTAGCCGTCGATCTTCATAAAGTGAAGAGGATCACCCATCGGGCTGATTGAGCGGAATCCCACACGCTTCATAGCCTCGAGGATGTGCTGCGGCTCGTCCCGGGTGTCGAGAAACAGCAGGCGTCCACCGCCCGCTCGGGAGGCCTGCATCGCAGTAGCCACCGTATTGACGAGCAGCATGTCGACTGCCTTGAGCTTGATCGTCTGCGTACTCGCCACGAAGTCAACCGTCAGATCTTTGGCGCGCATGTCGATGCCCAGCTTCGCCACGAGGTAGCCGGTCAATGGGCCACCCGAGTGGCCTGGGATGCGCGCATCGGTGTCGATCACACGATGGGGGGTCAGGCTCGCGAATGCACTGACAAACGGAGCCTGATCCGCCCACACCATCGTGCGAACCGACCGATCTGCCTGCAACCGAGGAGCGTGATTTGCGAACCACTGGTCGATGTCAGGGCGGCCAGTGTTGATGTGCGCGCAGTCGTGCACGCTTTCAAGAGGTTCGAAGCTCCAGATCGGAGCAGCAGTCGTTGTCACTGCGCTAGACAGCAACCAGGGTGGACAGCACCTCTACGTACTCGGACGAGACCGAAGTGCCGACCTGCTCCAAGTAGGAACCGCTGGCGATGTCGGAGTCATGGGTCCGAAGCATTTCATCTCCCTCTGCTAACTACCAGCCTTTTTGGCTGTTGCCACACCATACCGTCTTAGTTGAGCATCTTGCTACGGCTTTGACCTGCGTGTTTGCCTAAACGGACCTCCGATTGTGGTCTTTCACGCCTGTAATTCTCGCTCGCGACGGCCTTAGTCCACCCCTCTATGGTACGCTTCGCGTGCGAGACCGGTACACCTTCGGGTGGCCGGTCTTTTGCGTGCCGGGGCGCTGAGGCAGTCGCCCCGCCCCGGCGCGCACCACCAGACCATCCCCCGCCCGCACGGGCACACCGCAGACGCCGCATGGCCGACCGGCAAGGACGGGAGGCCTCATGGCACGAGCATTCCGTCGAGAAGGCGGCTGGGCGCCAGACGAAGACTCTCGCCTCCGCGAGGTCCACGCCCAAGGCAACAGCTACCGGCAGACCGCCGACATCCTCGACGCCGACTACGGCATCGACGTCACACACCAGCAGGTCGCGCACCGCTGCAAACAGCTCGGCCTACTCCCGAACCGCATGCAGGGACAGACCGCGAACGACGAGCGCCGCGAGCGGATCCTCGCGCACCGCGAGCAGCTCGCCGAGGAGCTCCTCGCCGACGCCCTCGCGATGCGCCAGCGGATCTGGGAGGAGTACGAGGTGATCGTCCCGGGCATGGACGGCCCGCGCACGATCACCCTCGACCTACCGGACGCCAAGGCGGCCGAGTCGTTCGTCGGCGCCGTCGACAAGCTCCTCGGCGCCGTGCAGAAGATCGAGAACCTCGGCGGCAACCGCACCGCCGACGCGGCCAAGAGCATGATCGCCAAGCTCCAGCGCGGCATCGAGTCGATCGACTTCGAGGAGACTGAGTGACGATCGCGAGCGAGGCCCACCGCGTCGACTTCGGCCTGAGCTGGAAGCAGCTTCGCTCGATCGCGCAGGCTGACGCCCTCGCCTCGAAGCAGCAGATCAACCTGTGGCACGGCGCGATCCGCTCCGGCAAGACCATCGGGTCGCTGGTCAAGTTCCTCATGGCGATCGCCGCCGCGCCCGACCACGGCGAGATCGTGCTCATCGGGCGCACCCGCGACACGCTGTTCCGTAACGTCATCGCCCCCATGCAGACCGGCAGCATGTTCGGCGCACTCGCCGAGCAGGTGCTCTACAACCGCGGTGCGCCCACGGCCACCATCTTCGGCCGCACCGTCCACGTCATCGGTGCGAGCGACGCCCGAGCAGAGAACGTGATCCGCGGCCTGACCGTGTGCGTCGCCTACGTCGACGAGGTCTCGCTCGTGAGCGAGGAGTTCTTCAACCAGCTCATGGGTCGCTGCTCCGTCGACGGCGCGCAGGTGTTCGCCACCACGAACCCCGACGGCCCGCGGCACTGGCTCAAGGTCAACTGGATCGACCGCGCCGCCGAGCGCGGACACCGGATCTTCCACTTCTCGTTGCGCGACAACGTCGCCTACCTGCCCGACGGCCTCATTGAGGCCTACGAAGCGCAGTACACCGGCCTCTGGAAGAAGCGCATGATCGACGGCGAGTGGTCGCTCGCCGAGGGCGCGATCTACAGCATGTTCGACCCCGCGCGCCACGTCGTCGCCGACCTCCCGCCGATGCGCCGCCTCCTCGCGTGCGGCATCGACTACGGCGACACCAATGCGACCCGCGGCGAGCTCCTCGGGCTCGGCGTCGACGACCGGCTGTACGTGGTCAACGAGTGGGCGCCGACGAACGGGACGAACGTCGAGCGCTCCGCGAGCCTGCAGAACTTCTACAACGACCGCGGCTACCCCGACCGAACGTACGTCGATCCCGCGGCGCCCGGCTTCCGCCGGCAGCTCACCGGAGACGGCTTCGAGATGATCCTCAAGGCCAACAACGCCGTGCTCGACGGAATCGGCGTCGTCGCGTCCCTGTTCGCCATGGACCAGCTGCGGATCCACGAGAGCTGCACCGAGCTCATCGACGAGCTCCCCGGCTACGTGTGGGACTCCAAGGCCACCGAGAAGGGCGAGGACGCGCCCGTCAAGCTCAACGACCACGCCACCGATGCCCTGCGCTACGCCGTCTTCTCCTCCCGCCACATGTGGCGGGACCACCTACCGGACCTCCGCGAGGTCGCCAAGCAGCCCGACGACAAGGAGGCCGCGTAGATGCCCTTCCCGGCAAGCAACACGAACTGGCCGCCCGAGCCGCACGGCGTCGTGCTCGATGCCTGCTCCGAGCGCCAGGTGTGGTGGGAGGGCGACCCGCAGGCGCTCGCGGAGTTCTACAGCGGCAAGCGCGGCACGGGCCGCCGCCCGCAGTCCGTCCGGGCGCGCGTGTTCCGGTTCATCACGGGCGGGTACTGGTCCAAGGGGCACGACCTCACGCAGGACCCCGACCGGCTGCACGTGCCGATCGCCGCGGACATCGGCCGCGTGGCCGCCTCGACGCTGTTCTCCGAGCCGCCGGCCTTTCGTGACCCGAACGGCGACGAGACGGTGCAGAAGCGCATCGACGAGCTCCTCAACACGCCGGAGATGCACTCCCGCCTCCTGACGTCCGCCGAGTCCGCCTCGATGCTCTCCGGTGTGTTCGGCCGCATCGTGTGGGACGAGAAGCTCGCGGCCAAGCCGTGGATCGACTTCGTCGACGCCGACCGCGCCGTGCCCACCTTCAAGTGGGGGCAGCTCGTCGACGTCATGCTCTTCACCGAGCTCGCCGGATCGGACGACCGCCAGGTGTGGCGCCACTTCGAGCTGTACTACCCGGGCCGCGTCGAGAACCGGCTCTACGTCGGCACGCCGTCCAACGTCGGCGAGGAGCGCAGCCTCGAAGCGCACCCGGCGACCAAGGACCTCGCGCCGTCGGTGCACACCGGTACTGACAAGCTCACCGCCGCGTACTTCCCGAACCACCGCCCGAACCCCGGGTGGCGCAACATCCCCGAGCTCGCGCCGCTCGGCCGCTCCGACCTGACGAGCCCTGTCCTCCACCTCCTCGACAAGATGGATGAGTGCTGGTCGTCGTGGATGCGCGACCTTGAGCTCGGCAAGGGCCGGATCGTCGTCTCGGAGTCGCTCCTGACGTACGGCAAGCCGGGCGACGGCGCACGGTTCGACACCGACACCAAGGTCTTCTCGCCGGTCAAGAACGCCATCAAGGACGGCGAGGAGGCCACCCTCATCGAGGCGCACCAGTTCGAGATCCGCGTCGAGGAGCACCGCCAGACGTTCGAGGCCCTCCTCCGCCGCGCCATCTCCTACTGTGGCTTCTCCCCCATCACGTTCGGCCTGCAGGACGAGGCCGCGGTCACCGCGACCGAGGTGGACGCCAAGGAGCGCGACACCAACGCGACCCGCGCGTCGCGCCTGCGGCTGTGGACCTCGCCGCTCGCGCAGCTCGCCACCGTGCTCCTGGAGGTCGACGCCGCCAAGTTCCCGGGCGAGGGCGGCAAGGCCCCCGACGAGCTCCTTGAAGTGGATGTCCCTCCGGCACACCAGCAGTCCGCGCAGCAGATCGCCGAGACCGTCGACATGTACAACCGCGCGAACGCCGCGAGCATCGAGACCAAGGTGCGCATGATCCACCCCGAGTGGGACGATGAGCAGGTGGGAGACGAGGTCGCGCTCATTCAGGAGGAGACGCGCGGCAGCGTGCCCGCGTTCCCGGACGAGGGCAACCAGGGAGACCCGTTCGCGACCAACCAGGGCGACGATCCCGCCGAGGAGCCGGTGGACGACCTCAACGCGGACCCGAGGGCGCCGGCCGACGGCACGGACGGCGAGTAGGCACCCATGTTCACCCCGGCGGACCACGTGGAGACCCTCGTCGCAAAGGTCGCTGACCTGTACCGCGACGCCGAGGCTCAGCTCCTCCGCCGCATGGCAGAGAGCATCGCCCGCGGCATCGACTCGCCGCAGTGGGCCGAGCAACAGCTCCTCAACATCCGGCGGTACCGCGCCGAGGCTGAGAAGGTGCTCGCCACCCTGCAGCGCCAGGCGGCGACGGCAGGCCACGACGCCGTCTACCTCGCGGCCGCCCGCGGCCAGGCCGGCGCGCTCGCCGAGCTCGGCCGCAAGCTCACGCCCGAGGAGATTGCCGCGGTCCCCGTGGACACGCACGCGATCCTCCGCGTCGCCCAGGAGCTGACCGGCACCCTCTCCGGCGCCGGGTCGCCGATCCTCCGCGTGGTCGACGACGCGTACCGGCAGGTGGTCGCCAAGGCGACGCCGTCGGCCACGCTCGGCGCCATCACGCGCCGCGAAGCCGCACAACAGGCGCTCGACGAGTTCGCGCAGCGCGGCGTCACGTCGTACGTGGGCCGCACCGGGCGCCAGTGGCGCATCGAGAGCTACGTCGAGGCGGTCACCCGCTCCGCGACCATGAATGCCGCGGTGCAGGGCCACGTTGACCGCATCGGCGCCACCGACGTCCCCCTCGTCGTCGTCTCGGATGTGCCGCAGGAGTGCGAGAAGTGCCGCCCCTGGGAGGGCAAGACGCTCGCTCTACGGAACGACCACATCGACTACATCGTCGACGGCAAGCGGCCCCGGATCACCGGGACGCTCACCGAGGCGCGATCGGCCGGCCTGTTCCATCCCGGGTGCCGCCACTCGCTCTCGCAGTGGCGTCCGAACATGCGCAGCTTCGGCGAGACCGCGGATCCCGAGGGCGACAAGGCGCGGCAGCGGCTTCGGGCTCTCGAGCGACAGGTGCGCGCCGCGAAGCGCGAGGAGCTCGTCGCACTCGACGAGCAGGCGGCGAAGGCCGCCCGCGCCAAGGCCGCCACCGCGCAGGCGAAGATCCGTGAGCACGTCGCGTCGACGTCCGCGAAGCGCCAGCGCCAGCGCGAGCAGATCGGCTCCGCGCTCTAGTTAGTCCGGCGTGCCGAAGTGGTCGCCGGGCAGATTGTCGCACCGCCAGATGCGACTCTCCTTGCCGTTCGACTTCCGAGTTCGGACGTACAACGTCCGCGTGGGGTGCTTACAGTTCGGGCACTTGCCGGGGTAGGCACCGACAGCCCGCTCGTTTTCGTATTCGGACATGGCGTGCGTCCTATACGTGCTTGTAAGCGCTGTAGCACCGCGGAGGCGTCCGGCCTGCCTCCTGCTCGGCGCCGCCGCCCCAGGACGACACGTAGTTGACCTTCTCGATCTTCGGATCCCCGCAGATTTCACACGGCAGCTCCGGGTGCTCGATTTCTTCGACACGCAGACTCATGCGCCGACTCTAATGCTTCCCGCTCACTCCTTGGGCGGGATTGCCCGCACGGGCGCCCCTCACCGATCCTGCACAGGAGACGAACACCATGGCCGATGACGCCACCACTGCCCTGCCCATCCATCCCGTTACCGGTCTCCGCGCCCTCGGCGTGACCCGACGGGGCCCCGTCTGGCCCGCCATCGGCGGCAGCGGCGAGGGCGACGGCAACACGGGCGACACTCCCACTGGCGACGGCGCCGACAGCGCCCAGAACGCCGGGGCCGCGAAGCCGGAGCCGCAGGGCGCCGAGCAGCAGAAGGCCACCGACGACAAGGTCGACTGGAAGGCGAAGTACGAGGAGACCCTCGCGCACGCCCGCAAGCACGAGCAGCGCGCCAAGGACAACAAGACCGCGGCCGACGAGCTCGCGCAGATCAAGGCCGCGCAGATGAGCGAGCAGGAGAAGGCCGAGGCCGCAACCAAGGCCGCCAACGAGCGCGCCGAGGCCGCCGAGCGCCGCGCCGCGATCCGCGACGCCGTCATCGACCACGGCCTCACCAAGGACGACATCGAGCTCCTGGAAGACGTGCCGGCCGACAAGATCGCCGACCGCGCCAAGAAGCTCGCCGCTCGCACCAAGGCTGCCGGTGCCGGCGCATCCGGCGCCGAGCACAACGGCACTCAGCGCGACCTCAAGCCGACCTCACTCCGCGGCGCCCTCGCCGCGCACTACAGCCGCTAACCACCCCAACACGTCCTCGCGCTCGCGAGGCGCTGAACAAAGGAGCACACCACCATGGCCCCTGTCACCCTCGCAGAAGCCAAGCTCAACACGCAGGAGGACTACGACCCCTTCGTCATCGACGAGTTCCGCAAGTACTCGGGACTGCTCGATGGCCTGACCTTCGACGACGCCGTCAACCCCGCGGGCGGCGGCGCCACGCTGACGTACGGCTACCGTCGCCTCATCACCCAGGCGACCGCCGCGTTCCGTGCGCTCAACACCGAGTACACGGACCAGAACGTCGAGACGGCGCAGTACAACGTGACGCTCGCGCCGCTCGGTGGCTCGTTCTCCGTCGACCGCGTCATCGCCAAGCTCGGCCCCGCCGCCTCGGCCGCGGTCGAGCTCAACATGAGCCAGAAGATCAAGTCGGCGACCGCCCTGTTCCAGGACGCCGTCATCAACGGCGACACCGCCGTCGACGCCAACGGCTTCGACGGCCTCGACAAGGCGCTCACCGGCTCCTCGACCGAGATCGTCTCCACTGCGGATTGGTCCGACTTCGACACCAACCCGCGCGCCGAGCACAAGGCCCTGGACACCATCGACGAGTTCCTCTCGGTCCTCGACGGCGCGCCCACGTTCATCGTGGGCAACAAGGCGGCGCTCGCCCGCGTCCGCGCCGCGGTGCGCCGTGCCGGCCAGTACGTCAAGGACCCCGTCGAGGGCCTCGTCGGCGCGGGCGGGCGGCCGATCGAGCGCGAGACCTACGGCGGCATCGTGCTCATCGACGCCGGCACCAAGGCCGGGTCCAACGACCCCGTCATCCCCGTGACCGCGGGCAAGACGGACCTGTACGCGATCCGCGCCGGCCTCGACGGCTTCCACGGCGTCTCGACCACGGGCGGCCAGCTCGTGAGCACGTGGCTCCCGGACTTCTCCACCGCGGGCGCCGTGAAGCGCGGCGAGGTCGAGCTCGGCCCCGTGGCCGTCGCCCTCAAGGCCACCAAGGCCGCGGCGGTCCTGCGTGGGATCAAGGTCGCGTGATGGCGCGCGTGAAGACGCCTGTCAAGGGCTTCTCCGGCACCGTCGCCGGGGTCACCTTCGACGACGGCGTCGGCGAGACCAAGGACGCCCGTGCGCTCGCCTACTTCGAGCGCCACGGCTACGAGGTCGACACCAAGGCGGACGACGACGCCAAGGCGA
This sequence comes from Tsukamurella ocularis, assembly GCF_965138335.1. Taxonomy (GTDB): domain Bacteria; phylum Actinomycetota; class Actinomycetes; order Mycobacteriales; family Mycobacteriaceae; genus Tsukamurella; species Tsukamurella ocularis_A. The sequence goes on along the minus strand of NZ_CBCSDV010000001.1, from coordinate 270,803 downwards.
AGGCTGAGGCTGAGAAGGCGAAGGCCGAGGCCGAGCGGCTTGCCGCCGAGGAGGCCGAGAAGGCGAAGGCCGAGGCCGACGCGAAGGCGTCGACCCCCAAGCCCGCGGCCAAGCCCGCGGCGACCAAGAGCTCGGCGCCCGCCGCCGAGTGACCCGACCGCACAGCGCCCCGGCCCACCACAGGGCCGGGGCGCTGTGCGTTCCCTTCTACCCCAGGAGCACGCCGTGCCGATCGTCCACCACACCATCCCGACGTTCACCGGCTGCGAGGTCGTGGCCGGCGTCGCCCTCGACTTCAAGAACGGCTCCGCCGGAGTCAATGAGCTCAACGCCGCCGCCGAGGCAGTGGTCACCGCCGTCAGGGGCTGGACCGTCACCCACGACGACGAGGCGTTCATCCCCCTCGCCAAGCGCCCCGCGGCACCGGCCGACACCGACATCCACGCCGCAGGCGACGAGCCCCTCATCGAGGTGGCGCCCGACATCTACGACGACGTGCCGATCGAGGACGAGGCGTGATCCTCTACGCCACCGTCGCTGAGTTCGAGACCTACACCGGCGCCAGCGCGCCCGAGGGCATCGAGCGCCGGCTCCGCGAAGCGACAGCGGCCGTCAAGGTCGCCACCCGCAGCGACCGTTACCGTGTCCAGCCGAACGGGCTCCCGTCCGACGACGACGTGCGCGAAGCTCTGCGGAGCGCCACATGCGCCCAGGTCGCGCAGCGCATCGAAGACGCCGCCGAGGTGGCAGCGCTCCCCGGCGGCGGGATCGTCACCAGCAGCAGCATCGACGGCGCGACCGTCCAGCTCGACACCAGCATCGCCGCCACGCGCCGCGCAGCCGCGCAGACCAACACGTTGTGCGGCGCCGCCTACGCCATCCTCCGGGCCGCCGGGCTCGCGTCGGCGGCCGTCCAGTGACCGACCTCCTCTCGCCGTGGTGGCGGATCCCAGTCGCCAAGGTCGAGCGCCTCGTCGGCACCGGGGCGACCGGAGCCAAGTACGCGGCGCCCGACACCACGATCAAGGCCCGAGTTCGCTACGGCAACAAGCTCGTCCGCAACACTGCCGGGGCCGAGGTCGTCTCGCAAGCACAGCTCTCCATGCCACTCGACACCCCACGAATCCCCGCGGGCTCCCGCGTCACCGTACGCATCGGCGACCGCGCCCGCACCGTCATCGCGGAGGAGCGGCACGAGAGCGGCACAGGCCTCACGCCCGACTACTACTCGATCGCCCTCGACTAGGAGGTCTGCCCATGGCATCCGTGAGTTGGCGCAACCCCGACATCAACACCGAGGCCGCCCTGCAGGCTGGAGCTGAACACCTCCTCGAAGAGGCGAACCGCAAGGCGCCCATCGAGACGGGCGACCTCATCCGGTCCGGTGTCGCTCGAGCCTCCGGCGACGAGGCCGCCGTCGGGTACAACACCCCATACGCGGCCCGCCAGCACGAGGAACTCGGCTACCAGCACGACGACGGCCGCGAGGCGAAATGGCTTGAGAACGCGCTCAACAACCACAGCGACGCGATCCTCGAAACCATCGCCGCCACCGTCAGGCAGCAGCTCGGATGAGCGTCGCGAACCCGGCCGCCGCACCCGAGGCCATCGCAGCGTTCCTCGACGAGCACGGCCTCGTGACCTACCTTCCCGACGGCGTCTACCCCGATGACGTGCCGCACCCCGCCGTGTACTTCGGACCGTTCCCCGAGGCGCCGCAGGCCGGCCCGGACCTCGCCGTCACCGTGAACCGGTACAACACCAACACCGACCAGGACGACTGGAATCCGTTCGTGTGGATCCAGCTCAACTGGCGATCGCCCGGCCCACCACGTTCCGTCGAGCAGCTCGCCGACGACGCATTCCAAGTCCTGCAACAGACTTCCGGCATCTGGCCGGGAGGCGTCGCCGTCCAGAACGTGACGCGCGCCGTAGCCGCTCCCGCGGTCCGTGACTCGAACGGCCTGTGGACCAGGGCGGACAGCTACCAGCTCATCCTCAACCCCCACCCTGGAGGTAACACCCCATGACCACTCCCGCCCCCGCGAACGTGCTCCAGCCGCCCGACTCGCGCATGCTCAAGACCGTCTCGGCCGGTCGGTACGCCGTGCAGATCAACACCAACGCCGACACCGCGGGCACCCCGACGTGGGTGTTCATCAACGGGATCAGCAAGTGGGAACCCAAGTTCGACGCTCAGCTCGAAGACGACTCGGACATCTACGGCGACAACTACAAGTCCGAGGTCGCCGCGGGCAACGGCTTCTCCGTCGACGTCGAGGGCTTCCTCAAGTTCGTCGACGAGGGCGTCACCGACCCGGGCCTCGCCATCCTCCTCGCGAAGGCGGAGGAGACCGGCTTCGACAACTACGCGCACATCCGCTACTGGCGGCGCGACGAGGTGCCGGAGGCTCGCGAGAGCCTGTTCGCGGTGAAGATCAGCCCGGCCGGAGGCAAGCCGAACGAGCTCCAGAAGTGGAACGGCTCCCTGTCGGGCCGCGGCCGGCCGAAGAACATCACCAAGCCGACCGCCACCCCGTAACACCCGCGGGTGCTCGACGCACTCGACGAGCAGCTCGACCCCGTCCTCCGCCTACCGGTGGGCGGGGTCGACGTGCTCGTCCCCTACCCGACCATCCGCGTCGGACTGCGCTGCAAGCGGTTCTACGCGAATCTCCTCGCAGATCGGCCGACTGAGCCGATCAACCCGACCGAGCTGCTCCTCGGTATTGCGCCACACGAGCTCGCAGAGAAGGCGCCGAATGTCGCCGTCAGTGAACTCGAACGCTGCGCCTGGACCGCGCTCGCGTTCTTCGGCGTGGGCCGCGACGCCGCCGAGCGCGTGTGGACCGGCCAGAAGGCATCACCGAAAGCGGCCGAGCCCGAACTCCTCGACGGCCCGTACGGGCCATACGATCCGGCGCCCGGCGCCTACGGCGAGGACGACCCGGGGGGCGGCCCGTACAACCCGGACACCGGCATCCGCGACTGGTACGACGACGCCCCGGCGCCCCGCGATCTTACCGTCGCGCTGAGCTGGGATCGCCTCATCGCGAACTGGACGTTAGTCGTCGACGACTTTCAGCAGCACTACGGCGTGGACCTCGACGATGTGCTCGACACCCGCACCATCGCGTGGCTGGCGCAGCGCATTGACGGCCTGCCGCACATCTCCGGTTCCCGGATTCAGTACCTCACACTCAGCAAGGCTTAGCCGGAGGCTACTGCAGTCCGCGGCTTGTAGCGCTGAATGAGGCCCACAACGAGGGCCACAACGGTCACGCCGGCCAAGAACAGCACATACCCGGTGCTGCCTGAGCGTGTGTTCTGACAACCATCCACTTGGTAGGTCGTGCTCTCGAAGATCCCAAAGTCCTCAAGGCTGGCCTTGCTGTCGTCGGGGAAGAGCCACGACCCGCAAGCGGTCCCATAGGGGTTGGTGAGCGGCCACAAAGCGTAGACCGCAACGAGGACCACCCCCACCGCCGCGACCGACAGAGCTTTCCCGCCCGGCGCTCTCCAGAACTCCTTGAGTTTCATGCCGCGATCGTAGCGGTCCGCGCGCCGAACTCCTGATTTTCCTTCGGACCACCTTCTCGGCTCGATTCGAGCCGTCGCCTTCAACCCAATCCCGCTAAGGAGCCCCAACGTGCCCACGTTCCCCGATCTTCGCGAGTTCTTCGACCCCGCCCTCCTGCTCACCGTGAATGGCACGGAGTACCGCATCGAGGCGCCGGTCGTCAGCGAGCACCTCCGTATTCGCAAGTTCTTCACCAGCGCAGACATGGAGCTCAGCGACGAGCAGCACATGGTGGAGAACCTCAAGCTCCTCGGCGGCTCGCTCGACCCCGACAGTGGTGTCGTCAGCGGTGGCGTCGCTGAGCAGATGGTCGCCGACGGCGTGAGCTGGGACGAGCTCATGCATGTGGGGTCCACCGCCATGGTGCACTTCGCGCTCGGCGAGGAGGCCGCGGCGCTGTTCTGGGCGAACGGTTCCGCCGCCCTGAGCGCCCCGCCGGAGCCGGAGAAGGCCGCACCCGCCAAGGCTGCCCAGGCTCGCCGGGCGCCCGCGAAGAAGGCGGCGCCCAAGAAGGCGCCCGCGAAGACCGCCGCCCGCAAGAGCGCGAAGTAGCCTCACGTGGCCCTTGACGTCGGCACACTCCTCGCGCAACTGCGTCTCGATACCTCCGAGTATCAGCGCGGTCTCCGCAATGCTGAGCAGGCAGCCCGGTCCAGCCTGTCCGCGCAGGAGCGTGCGATGGGTGAGTCTGGCTCTCGCCAGGCATCGGCCCTGAGCTCGAAGCTCCGCACGGGCGTGGTGGCCGGCGCCACCGCAGCGGGCGCGGCAGGGGCGGCGGCCTTCGGCACGGCGCTCAAGCTCGGCTTCGACCGCCTCACCGCCATTGACGACGCCAAGGGCAAGCTTCGCGGCCTCGGCCATGACGCGGCCGCGCAGGCCAAGATCATGGACTCCGCGATGGCCTCGGTCAAGGGCACGGCGTTCGGCCTCGGCGACGCCGCGACCATCTCCGCATCGGCCATCGCGGCAGGTATCAAGCCCGGCCAGGAGCTGACCAAGTACCTCAAGACCACCGCCGACGCCGCGACGATCGCCGGGTCGAGCCTCGGCGAAATGGGCTCGATCTTCAACCAGGTCCAGACCGGCCAGCAGGCCATGACCGACGACCTCAACCAGCTCGCCGATCGCGGCATCCCGATCTACCAGTGGCTCGCCAAGGAGATGAAGGTCTCCGCGGGCGAGGTCAAGGGGCTCGCATCCGAGGGCAAGGTCTCGTCGGAGATCTTCTTCAAGGCTGTCCAGAGCAACATTGCGGGCGCCGCCCTTGAGTCGGGCAAGACTGTCACCGGCTCATTCAACAACGTCAAGGCCGCCCTCGGCCGCCTCGGCGCCGCCGCGCTGGAGCCCTCGTTCAACCGCCTGCCCACCGCGTTCGGGTCGATCACAGCGGCACTCGACGGAGCGACACCGCGCGTCAAGGAATTCACCAAGGGCCTCGACGCCAAGGTGTTCGATCAGTGGATTCCCGCCGCGCAGAAGGCGTTCAACAACCCCGAGGTGCGTGCCGGGCTCACTGAGGCGTCGCAGCTCGGCGCGTCGTTCCTCCAGGTGGTGCGCGACCTCGCGCCCGCGGCCGGTCAGATCGCCGGATCGCTCGCGCAGGCATCCGGCGCGCTCGGCGTGTCGACGTGGCAGCTCTTCATCACTGGCCTGGAGGCCGCGGTCGGCGTACTCAGCACGCTGGAGCCGCTCATCTCCGGCGTCGCTGGCCTCATGCGCGACAACCAGGCCGTGGTCACCGCAGCCGTCGGAGCTTGGCTGCTGTTCAAGACAGTCCCCGGCCTCCTCTCCAACGTCACCCGCGCCATCGCCCCCGTCAGCGGGGCAGCGCAGACCATGGGATCGCGATTCACGGGCGCAGTGGGCGGCGTCCGCGACTTCGGCGAGGCGTACCGCCAGTCGATGACCTGGGTGCGCCAGGCAAACCCGACCATCTCCACGGCCGGCGCGCACATGCAGGTGCTTCGCGCGAACGCATCCGCCGCAGCAACCGGCGGCCTGGGCATGCTCAAGGCCGGTGCCTCCGGTGTTGTTGGGGCGCTTGGCGGCCCGTTCTCCGCTGCCCTCATTGGGGCTGGCATCGCCTTCGCCGCCATCTCGGCCAAGAACCAGAAGGCGACACAGTCGATGGAGGCCTACGAGCAGGCCACCAAGAACGTCGGCAAGGCTCAGATCGCACTCAATGAGGCCATCATGACCTCGCGCGGGTCAAGCACGGACGCCGACGTGAAGAACGCAGGCGTTGAGCGGATGAAGGCCTACCGCGAGCAGCTCGAAGCCGAGTCCAAGCGAACTGGAACCTTCTGGGACAACTTCCGCGGCGCGGATCATAGCTTCCTCGGACGAGGGGCGTCTGACGACCAGAAGTACGAGAAGATCATCGAGCGTCAGGCGAACGCAGCCAAGGGCGCGATCGCCGAGCTCGACAAGCTCAAGATGACGCAGCAGTCGCTTGCAGACGTGACCTACGGCAGCCAGGGCGCATTCGACGCGATGGTCGCCAAGCTCAATGCCTCCGGTGACGCCGGCCGCCGAGTTGCGAGCGACATGCAGGCTGCGCGCCGTGAGTTTGAGCAGCAGCGAGCCGTCGCCTCGAAAGTCGCGCCTGGCATCTCAGAGCTCTCCAAGGCGATGCAGGTGCTCAGCGACAAGACCGCCTCCGCCGCCGACAAGAGCAGTGCACTCAAGGCGGCACTCGACGCCCTGAACCCCGCCCGCACCACCGGAGACGCGATCGCCGCGCACGACAAGGTGCTACAGCAGGTCGCCGAGTCGTCGCAGCAGGCGGCCGACCGCACCAAGGGGTTTGGCGACCAGCTCATCGGCGTAGGCGGCGCTATCAGCACCACTACCGCCAACGGCAATGCGCTCCGCGACGCCCTTAAGTCTGTTGTCGACGCCTCGACTGAGGCTGCCAGCAAGGGGCAGCCGATCGCCGAGGTGAACGCGAAGAACGCCGCCGCGTTCAAGCAACTCGCGGCACAGTACGGCCTTACCGCGCAGCAGGTAGAGCAGGCATACAACACGCTCGGTGGCAAGGACATCAACATGGTCGTCCGCCTCGCGGGCGCACCCGAGGCCACGCAGAAGCTCGCAGCGGTGGGACGCGCGTTTGAGGCCACCCCGAACGCCAAAACAATCACCCTGCGCACCAACGATATTGCCGGGATTGAAGAGAGCCTCCGCAAGGTCGGCTTCACCGTCCAGAGCCTCCCGGACGGCACGACAACGATCACCGCTAACACTGACGAGGCCAAGGCTCGTCTAGCCGACATCCAGCACGTCGTGACCACGGATATCCCTGGCGACAAGCCGGTCAATGTATCGGCGCCGGGCGGGCAGGCTGTCTACGACCTGCTCAAATCGATGGGCGTCGAGGTTACAACGAACAACGACAAGAACATCAGTGTCGCTTCGCCGTTGGCCCCAAGCGTGCTCGAAACACTCAAGCAGCTCGGCATTGAGGTGCGCCAGAACAACGACAAGACGATCAGCGTCAAGTCTATTGGGGGTACCGAAACCCTCAACATGCTCAACGGCCTCAAGGCCACCATCGAACAGATTCCAGGCGAGAAGCGGATTCGAGTCACCTACAGCGGGAACGTTAACCCGAACTTCACGCCGGATCCGTCGCAGATCCCCATGGCGCCGGGCGTGACGAGTGCGGTGAGCGGGCGGGCCTTCGGTGCGATTGTCGCAATGGCCCAGGGCGGACTCCGCCAGATCGCCAAGCCGCAGATCGCCGGCATCTACGCCGGCCGTGGTGCGGGAACGATCTTCGCCGAGGAGGAGACCGGCGGCGAGGCCTACATCCCGCTCGCCAGCGGCAAGCGCGGGCGCTCGACCGCGATCCTCGGCGAGGTCGCCCGGCTGTTCGGCATGACCCTCGTGGGGCCGACACAGTCGTTCGCCGAGGGCGGCCTCCGCACCGCCGCCGCGATCAACGACTTTCCGCGTTCCGGCGGCCTTGAGGGCTCGCCGTACAAGTGGGGCGGGGTCAACTGGGGCGACTGCTCCGGCGCCATGTCGGCCATCGCCAACTTCGCCGTCGGGCTCGCGCCGTTCGCCTCCCGGTTCGCCACCGCATCGGAAGGCGCCGAGCTCGCCAAGCGCGGCTTCAAGACCGGCCGCGGCCCTGCTGGCTCCCTCCGCTTCGGATGGGTCAACGGCGGCCCCGGTGGAGGCCACACCGCGGGCACCCTGCCCGACGGCACCAACGTCGAGATGGGCGGCGCGCGCGGCAACGGTCAGGTCGGCGGCAAGGCGGCCGGCGCCGATGACCCGCAGTTCTCGAACCAGGCCTACCTCATGCTCGGCGACAGCGGCACAACGGGCGACCCTGGTGCGACAACCGGCTCGCCAACGTCCGGGGGCTCCGGCGCCGACGAGGACGGCAAGAAGGCCACGCCGAGCGGCGACGGGCAGCGCGTGTACGTCACGGGCGGCCGCCTGGACAGCATCGGAACCGGGTCGACGAGCAACAGCTCGCCCGGCGTCAGCTTCTCCCTGTTCGCCAACGGCGGCATCGAGGACCACACGGCGCACATCACCGACAAGCTCCGCGTGTTCGGCGAGCCCGAGACCGGCGGCGAGGCCTACATCCCGCTCTCGCCCGCCAAGCGCGCACGGTCGCTCGCGATCTGGCAGCAGACCGGCAAGCGCCTCGGCGTCAACGCGTTCGCCGCGGGCGGTATCGCCGCGCCGAAGATCGAGGCGCCCAAGATCGACGTCAAGGCGCCCGTCCTCGGCCCGGGCATGGCTCTGCCGATCGCCGACGGGGCCGGGGCGCCGCAGCTCGCCGACTCCCAGGCGCCCGCGACCACGTTCGACGGCGCCAAGTACACGCAGGAGCGCCTCACGAAGCTCGGCGTCGACATGCTCGGCATCGCCAAGGACGCCGCCATCCAGACGCTCGTGCCCGGCGGTGCCCTCCCGAGCATCCTCACCAACTCCGTGGGGCTCGCCAAGTCCATCGGCGACGGCCTCCAGTCCTCGCAGCAGAACCAGCGCACCGAGACCGCATCGAGCGGCAGCCAGAACGGGGGCAACCAGGTGGTCAACAACGTCACCATCAACGCCACGAACACCGACGACGCGTTCCGCCAGTGGCAGACCAAGCAGAACCGCGACGCCGCCGCCTTCGAGGGCAAGCTCCCGTGACCGGCCGCGATCCCATCTCCAAGTGGGAAGTGTTCGGCGCCGACGGCTCCTACTGGTGCATCCAGTCCGACGACCCGTTCGAGTCGGGCGTCGAGGGTGCGCAGCTCGGCGTCGACCCCAAGGAGCTCGGCGACGTGCCGGTCAAGACGATCTACAACGCCACCGCCTTCCAGGAGGGAGCGACCTACGGCGGCAAGCGCGTCATGATGCGCAACCCCGTGCTCATGGTGAAGTGCTACGACCGCGGCGACGGAGTCGCGGACACCGAGTCTCGATGGCGCATGGCCTGGGACTACGACACCGACACCATCATCCGGATCAGTACCGACGGCGCTCGGCCGTCCGTGCGCACGATCAAGCTCCGCCTCGGCAAGGAGCCCGACGTCATCACGCCGCTGAGCAAGGACATGCGGCTCATCGACCGGTGCAACGTCGTGCTCACGCTCGCCGCGGGCGATCCGTTCTTCTACGAGCCCGACGCGCTCGACCACTGGACCGCGACGACGAGCAACGACGCCAGCGGCACCGTGACCATCTCCAACCCCACGGACCAGAAGCTGTGGCTGCAATGGGAGCTCACGGCGCCGGGCATTTGGCGCCTCCCGGACTACAGCTTCGGCGACAACTCCAAGGGGTGGGCGGTCGAGCACGCGAACCGCGTCATCGTCCTCCCGAGCCTCGGCACCGGACAGCACGTCAACCTCGACACCTACCCGGACAACGAGCGCGTCGACGCCGACGACGAGTCGCTCGTGTGGGCGCGCATGCGCGCGATCGAGTTCCTCTATCCGGTGCCGCCGTACACCGCGCCCATCGAGCTCCCTGTGCGCGTCACGGGCGGCCCCGTGGGCGCCACGGCGCGCGTGCGCATGCGGCGGCGCTGGTCGCGCCCGTGGGGCCTCCAGCGGACCCGGCTCATCGACCGGAGCCCTGAGGTGATCAGCGCGTGACGGCGCCCACCACGACCCCGCCAGCGATCGAGAATCCGATCGACCTCCTGGACGGGGTCTACAAGCGATCCCAGAACCGGAAGGAAGCGCGGCGCCGGAAGCGTCTCGCGCGCCCGTGGGTGCGGATCTGGGACGGCGACTGGAACCTCCGCGGCGAGGTGCAGGCCGAGTACATGGGCGAGTTCCACTGGAAGCTCAACGAAACCGGCACAGGAACCATCGAGCTCCCCGAGAACCACTACATCGCCAAGTGGATCGTCGACTACGACGGCCGCCCCAAAAAGAACGTGCACATCACCGTCGACAAGGACGGCGCGCGGTGGGGCGGGCGCATGAAGAACTTCATCGTCAAGAAGACCGAGAGCAACACCACGGTCGTCGTGAACTTCATGCACGACTACGAGGAGCTCAAGTGGATCGATTGCTGGTCGAATCCGATCCTGCCGGCGATCTTCCAGTTCCCCAAGGTGTTCATCCTCGCGGGCCCTGCGATTTGGGTTTGCAAGATGATGCTCTTCTCGAACCTGCTACGCCTGCAAGGGAACCTGTGGCAGCTCCCCGACGACCCGATCGACCCCGCGCAGTACTTCCGCTTCGCCGACTTCAAGAACTGGCCCATCATCGTCAAGCCGTCGAGTTTCCTCGGCGACTCCTCGACGTGGACCGTCATGGGGTCGCGCTGGAAGTCGTGGCACGACCTCTGCGCCGCGCCCCTGGAGGACGCGCAGCTGTACGTCGAGTGCCGCCGATGGCTCACTGGGGACGACCCGCCATGGGAGGGCGCGGACGTCCGCAACATGCGCAACGGACAGCTCGTCGTCGACATCCTCGACAAGAGCTCCCTGCGCAACACCACGAGCGGCGGCGTGTTCTCGGGAACGATCTTCGAGGGCTTCATCAACACCCTGCAGACGTTCCAGCCCAACTACATTGAGGAATGGGTCAACGTCGTTGACGACCCCAACGACCTCGTCGAGTACAAGAGCCCGTTCTGGCTCGGCACCGTCCCGCGCTCGCCGTGGGTGGTCTACCGCGAGGGCGAGATCACCGGGATTCAGTCGTCCGAGCTCGCGCACAGCCCGGCCACCGCGACACAGATCAACGCGGGCGGCCACTCGATGCCCGGCGTCAATGAGGCGATCAGCGCCGGCATTCAGGCCGCGGGCGACATCGTCACATCCAACATCCAGTTCTACGGGTGGGGGATCGGCGCGCAAGGCGGCGCGATCGACGCGCTCCTCAAACCGCTCTACGAGGACGTGATCCTCGCGTTCATGGCGTTCAAGTCGCTCATGCGAGCCAACGCTCTCGGGTGGTCCCGCTACAACGAGTTCTTCCAGACCGGCGCGGACAAGGCGTACACGATCACCTCGCTGATGGTCATGCGCATGGCGTTCATCGCCACCGATCAGCAGACCAGCTACAAGCTTGAAATTGCCGACGGACGACCGTATCTCGTCGGCGAGCGGGGCGAGGGTCACTTCTTCTTGGGCGACCGGATCGGCGCCACGATCAAGGGGATGAAGAAGGGTCGCATCTACGTCGACCAGGTGACCGAGCTCGTGCTCGCGTGGGACCGCGACAAGTCGCCGAACTGGAAGGTGACCGTCGGCCGCGACAAGCAGCTCGAACGGCCCGAGGTTCGGATCATGCGCCACGCGCAGACCTTCCAGGCATCCCTCAAGGACCTCGGAATCTTCTAGGAGACAACAAAATGCCCAACGTTACCTTCGGCCCCGACACCTTCCCGACTCGCGAGAACTGCAACCTCGACGACCCGGAGGAGATGTTTCTGTGGCTCCTCGTCGGCGCGCCGATGATTACCGGCGGCGCGCTCCCGTTCACCACGGGCTACCTGCGCATGCTCTCCAAGCACTGGTGGGAGCTCGGCGCGATGATCCGCTGCCCCGAGTGCGGGCACGAGCCCGGCCCGCGCAAGCACCTGGAGATGCCCGCGCACGGCGGTGTCCACCAGCTCTACAACCCGCCTGTCTGGAAGGACGGCCCGTACCCCGAGGGCGGCACGCAGGCCGACAAGCTCGACGCCGTCGTCGAGAACATGTCGCCCTACGACCGCTCCGTGCTCATCAAGAAGCTCACCGAGGCCAACAACACGCAGCTGGAAGGCGGCGCCCAATGACCCAGCGGTTCTTCATCTTCGATGCCCGTGGCACTACGGAGCCGTACGAGGGCAACATGCTCGGCCACGTGATCGCGCTCGTGCGCAGAGCGCACCCCGACGTCCGGGTCGAGCACGTCGTGCACGCGGCATCCATCTCGCTCAACAACGCGACTCGCGACCCGCTCGCCCCGTCAGGCAACAACTCCGCCAACCAGATCGTCGCGTGGCTCCGCGCCCGCATCGCGCAACTCGGCCCCGACGACCGGTACATCGTGCTCGGCTACAGCCTCGGCGCAGTGGGCACCGCGCGCCACCTCAAGCTCTACGGCGGCGATCACCGTTGCCTCATGTACGGGCACATCGCGAGCCCGTCACGCCGCGCCGGCACGATCTACGGCCTCCCCGAGGGGCTCGACCACAACCCGATGACCCGGGCCAACGACCGCCGCTCGGGGATCTACGCCACGCAGGGCACCGGGACCGCCGTGCACTCCCTCGGCACCGCGGTCCCGCTCGTGGAAATCGCCAACCCCAGCGACGTCATGACCTCGTGTCCCGCAGTGTCCCCACTGCACGCGTTCGCTGGCCCCGTCATGGCCTTCGACTTCCGGCGCCCCGGCGACCTCGTCGAGCAGCTCCGCGAAGGCGGCATCGAGGGCATCGTCGAGAACCTCGCGAACGTGGGCAACTGGGCGAACCCCCGTTGGTGGACGTGGATCGGCGACCTCGCCGCATTCATGCAGCGCACTCACACGCTCGACTACGGCCTGCCGATGTGGCGCGACAGCGCCAACCGGCCCGTCTCCGGCATCGAGCTCCTCGCCCGCCAGATCGCCTGGCGCATCTCTCGAGAGAAGGCCATCGCATGACCTACCGCACCCCCGACCAGGTCGCCGCTGAGTTCATCGCGGAGGGCCGCCGCCTCGACGTGGCGCCCCGCGGCATCGTGATCTGCATCGCGACCGGGCTCGTCGAGTCCAACCTCACGGTCTACGCCAACCGCGCCGACCCGGCCTCGATGAACGAGCCCCACGACGCCGTCGGGTCGGACGCCAACAGCGTCGGCCCGCTCCAGCAGCGCGCCCCGTGGTGGGGAACGTCCGCCCGCGAGCGGATGGATCCGACACTGAGCTCGCGCCTGTTCTACGCCGAGCTCGTGAAGCTCCCGTACGCCACCGCCACGACCGATGCTGCCGCGGGCCGAATCGCCCAGCAGGTCCAGCAGTCGGCCTACCCCGACCGCTACGCCACCCGCATGGGCGAGGCGCAGCGGATCTACGACCGGCTCGCCACAACCGCGGCCCCGAATCCCGCACCCACCACAGGAGGCGCCCCCATGCCCGACTACGGCATCACCAAGGTCATGCACGGCTACAACGCCGACAGCGCCGGCATCGGCAACAGCAACGGCCCCCGCACGCGCACCCCATACCTGGTGTGGCACACGCAGCAGGCCAAGAGCACCGCGGTCAACCTCGCCACGTTCTGCATCAACAGCGCCGAGGGTCCCAACCCGGTCGCGTACAACTTCGCCGTCGACGGCCGCGACACCGTCGAGATTGTCCCCGTCGGCGAAGGCCCGTGGGCCGCCGCCGCCGCAAACGACATCGGCGTGCACGTGTGCTTCGCGGGATCGTTCGCCGAGTGGACCCGCAACCAGTGGCTCGACGACGGCGACGACTCGGGTGACGGCCTGTCCGAGTCGCTGGCCCTCGACCGCGGCGCGCGCATCGCGGTCGCCGTGAACCAGCAGTTCGGCGTTCCGCTCACGTACGTGGGCGACGGTGGGCGCTCCGGCTGGCCGGTGAAGGCGAGCGGCAACGTCGGTCACCGCGACTTCGGACAGCGCGGCGGCGGCCACACCGACCCCGGCGACGGCTTCCCGATGGACGAGCTCCTTCGCCGAGCTCAGGCCCTCCTCACCCCGGCGCCGAACCTCATCGACATCGCCGCGAAGGTGGCCGCGAACTGGCTCGGCAAACGGATCACGCAGGGCGAGGGCAACACCCGCCCGGCGGGCAGCGGCAAGGTCGCCCTGTTCGAGAACGGCGCCATCTACTACAAGCAGGGCGCTCCCGCCGCGATCCCTGTCCCCAAGGGCGGCCTGTTCGAGGCGTACGCGGCCCTCGACTACGAAGCCGGTCCGCTCGGCTTCCCGGCCCGCGGGCACACCGTGCTCCCCGACGGTGGTGTGCAGGCCTTCGAGGGCGGAGTCCTGTTCCGCAAGAACGACTCGGAGCGCGGCGCGTACGTCACCGGAGCCATCGGCAAGCGCTACGCCGCCACCGGCTGGGAGGCCGGCCCGTGGGGATGGCCGATCACCAACGAGACCGACGGCCCCGACGGCACCCGGATTCAGTCGTTCGAGCACGTCACCGCTACGTGGTCGCCCGACGGCGTAGTCACCATCGGAAAGGACGCCTGAAATGCACCGCCTCCCCGAAACCACCAACCCCGCATCGCTGCTCAACATCCGCACGTGGGGCGACGTGCGTGCGTTCATCCACTCGGCCGCGCCCGCGGTCGCCGGCATCCTGCTCGGCACGTCGGCATTCACAGCGCACACTGCGCAGATCGTTGCCGCAGCGGTCGCCCTCGTCGTTGCCGTCACCGACGCGAGCCTCGCAGCTGTCAACACCGCGAGCGGTTTCCGCCGCTGGCTCTACCCCGTGCTCGCAGCCCTCGGCACCGTGCTCGCCCTCGTCGGCGTCGTCACCAATGCGCAGTGGGCCATCGTCTCCGCCATCGTGCCGATTCTGCTCGGCGGCGGCGTGGCCGGCGCGAACACAGAGACCACCCCGGCCGAGGGGGGTGAGAACTGGTGAGCCCCGTGATCGCTCGATTCTGGCAGCTCATCGACAGCGAGACCGTCCGCCTCTACCAGGCGGTCATGTACACCTGCTACCTGTTCGCGGGCGTGTACATGGCGTCGTTCGGCCGCGCGCCCTCGACGATCCAGCAGGCCATGGGCGCGCACGCCCACTACACCTGGATCGCGCTCATGATCGCCTGCCCGCTCGTCGTGTTCATCGGGACCCGCGTCCCGAACAAGTGGTCCGGCCTGTGGCTACAGCTCGGCGGCAACCTCGGCGTCGTCACGTGCCTCGCGACCTACGTAGCCGCGGTCCTGCAGTCCCCATGGTGGGGAACCGGCGTGTTCGCCGTGTGGGGCTACGTCGGCCTCACCGTGTGCACCGCGGCGATCATCCTCCGCGACGGCCGCCGCATCCACCAGACCCGCGTGCTCGCGCGAGCACTGCGCGCCCAGGGGGTGCGATGACCACCGACCTGATCGTCGGCCTCGGCGGCGGTGGCGTCATCGGGTCCATCGTCGTGGCCCTGATCGGCGCGATCGCCGGCCGCGGGAAGTCGCGCGCCGAGGCGGCCCAGATCATCACCACAACCGCCGCAAGTCTCGCGGCTGAGGTGAACAAGGAGCTCGGGCTGGTTCGAGAGGAGCTCTCAACCGTGCGAACCGAGATGCGTCAGACCCGCGAGGCTGTTGACCACCTCACCGAGCGAGTGGACGAGGTTCTCCCCCTACTGGAAGCGGACCACCCGCTCGCCGCGGCGGCACTGCGTCGCGCCAATTCGACCGTCAAGCGGGTCATCTAGCTATGACCACGCCGAACGGCCAGACACCGAGCACCGCCGCCAACGCCGAGTCGTACGCAACGTGGGCGCAGACCACCGAGGCCGAGTGGAAGGAGGACATGCTCGGCCAGCACCAGAAGCCCTACCAGGGAATCGGCAACTGGTTCCGAGACTTTCAGAACTCGCCGCTCTCCAAAGTGCCCGTGCTCGGCGACGCGATCAACATCATCGGCGGGGCAGTCAACCTCCTCACCGGCCGCGTCGGCACCGTCGAGAAGGTCGCCGCGCAGGCCGGATCCGTGGCAGCGGCGACCGCGAACATCGCCGTCACAACAGGATTCATCGACGGTCAGTACTTCATCCGACAGACCTACGTCGCCAACGGCAAGTGGACCCCGCCCGCGATCCCGCCCGGAGCCAAGCGCACTGGCTATGGCATCCAGTGCATCGGCGGCGCCGAGGGCGGCGGGAAGAACGCGAACGGCGCGGGCGACGGCCCGCCGGGTGGGCGAAACGGCGGCCTCACCTACCGGCAGGTCACTCCCGCGCAGATGGGGACCGGCGAGCGTGACGTCACGGTTGGCGCGGGTGGCGTCGGTGCGAGCTCGCCGGGCTACGGCCAGCTCGGCGGGCTCTCCAAGTTCTCGAACCTGCTCGCGTCGGTCCCGGGTGGCACTTCGATCCAGACCGTCCAGGGGGTCATGGGCTCGGCCGCGCGTCCTGGCGATGGCGGGCGTGGCGGCGGCGTCTACGTCAGCAAGATCGCTACCACCAAGAACGCCGACGGCGCGGTCACCGACGTCACCGTGACCTACGCCGCCGCGTTCGGCGAGAACGGCGAATCCACCTCCGGCGCCGCTGGCGGCCGAGGCGGCGCGCCCGCGACGAACAGCGGCGGGTGGTTCCCCTCGACGTCACCCGGCACCGCGCCGGAGGCCGGCGCCGACGCAGCTTCCGACGACAGCCTCGCCTCTGGCGGCGGCGGCGCTGGCGGCGGTGCGGCGGGCGCCAACGCCGACGGGCAGAACGGTGCACCGGGAGGCGACCCCGGGGGCGGAGGCGGCGGAGGCGGCGCGGCCGTCGGCACCAAGCCGTGGGGCGGCGGCCCGTACAACCCCGGAAACGGCGGCCCTGGCCGCAACGGACGCGTCGACGTCTGGACCTTCTACACGATGGAGACCGCAGCATGATCGCAATCGAACGCGCCGACCTCGGCACCTGGGCCGGGGGTATGGGGAACACCCGCCTCTACGAGCTCGACACCCCGTGGGGCGGATTCGACCACGTCGCCATGACCGTGATCCCCACGCCCGAAGGCTGGCACAACGCCGGATGGCAGGCCGTCGGCGTCAACTCCGACGGCGTGATCCCGGGTGACAGCGTCGAGGCACTCGCCCAGGGCTACGAGGTAGACACCCACGCCAACATCCTCGGCCAGCTCGGCTGGACCGTCACCGAACAGGAGCAGCCATGAGCACGTGGCGCAGTCGCGCGCCCAAGCGCGACATCACCCTCCATCGCGGCGAGGACATCGACGTCGCCGCCCGGTTCCTCCGCAAGGGCGAGCCGTGGATCCCACCGACGGGCACCACCGCGTGGTTCCGCGCATGGCTGCCTACGCCGCTCGACATCGAGGTCGCCATCACCGACGGCACCCTCACCGCGCACATCGAGGCCGCCACCGCCGACACCATCCCCGACGGCACCGAGTTCTGGTTCTACATCAAGACGCCCGAGACCCCGAACGGCAACCCCAAGGTCATCACGACCGGGAAGGTGAAGCGTGTCGACCCCGCTTGATTGGTCCGACCCGGACCTGAGTATCGAGGTGCCCAGCACCGACGTGTCCGTGCTCGACGCTCCGTCGATCGAGGGCGTCGAGATCCTCGTCGTGCAGGGCAAGGACGGCGCGGGCGTGAACCTCACGGGCGCCGTCGCCACGTACGCCGACCTCCCGGTGGACCCTGGCAAGGCTGGCGCGTCCTACGTTGTCCAGGGTCCCGAGGGCTCACCTGCAGCGGGCAAGCTGTTCGTCTGGTCCGGCACCGAGTGGCCGGCCGAGACGAACGGCTCCCCGTTCAAGGGCGACAAGGGCGACACCGGCCGCGGGTACACCGGGGTCACGATCGCGGGCGACAAGCTCGCGTTCTCCGCGAGCGACGGCACGGCCGACCGGGTAACCGTCCCGCAGATCGCCGCCGCCTCGGCCAGCGCGCAGGCGGCGGCCGACAGTGCCACTCAGGCCGCCGCGTCGCGCGCCGCCGCGCAGTCCTCCGCCGAGGAGGCCGCGGACAGCGAGGCGGGGGCGGCAGCTCTCGCCGCGGACGCGAACACCGCCCGCAATGTCGCCACCACGAAGGCCGACGAGGCGACGCAGGCGCGCGACGCCGCCACCGCGAGCGCGAGCGACGCGAGCGCGCAGGCCATCGCGGCCACCGCGGCGCGCGATCGCGCCGAGACCGCGGCCACTGGTGCGACCACCAACGCGAGCAAGGCCTCGACGTCCGAGACGAACGCCGCCGCGTCGCGCGACACCGCGACGAGCAAGGCGGCCGAGGCCGGCGCGAGCGCCGCGAACGCGGAGTCTCGAGCGAACTCCGCCAGTGCCGACGCGCAGCGCGCCGAGGACGCCGCTACGCGGGCCGAGAGCGCGGTCAACGCGGGCGTGGCCGACGCGACCGCGATGACCAAGGGCGGCATCCTGCTCCCCGGCGGTCAGGACGGCGAGCTCGGCGGCACGTGGGACCACCCCACCGTCAAGGGCTGGAACAAGAAGGCCGACTTGGTCGACGGGAAGATCCCGTCGTCGCAGATCCCGGCGCTCGCCACCATCGAGACGAAGGTGGTCGACACCACCGCGCAACGTCTCGCCCTCACCAGCACCGACGTGCAGCCGGGCGACCGGTGCGTCCAGCTACAGAATCCCGGGCGCGGCACGTACTTCCTCAAGGACGCCGACCCCTCGCAGGATGCCTCGTGGGTGCTCGCCGTCGCCCCCACGGACGCAGTCACGTCCGTGAACGGGTACAACGGCCCGGTCGTGCTCGGCAAGCAGGACGTCGGCCTCGGCGCCGTCGACAACACGAGCGACGCGGCCAAGCCGGTCAGCACCGCCACACAGGCCGCGCTCGACGCGAAGGCGCCGGCCGCGCGCAAGATCATCGCGGGCACGGGCCTCGCAGGCGGCGGCGACCTCACCACGGACCGGACACTCTCCGTCCCGTACGGCACCACCGCGGGGACCTCGGCGCAGGGCAACGACCCGCGGCTCAGCGACCAGCGCGTGCCGACGGACAACTCGGTGACCACCGCGAAGGTCGCCGACGGCGCCATCACCCCGGCGAAGATGGGCACCGGGCGCGTGACCGGCTCCGCGAACGGCACCCCGGCGAGCCGCACCCTGTGGGACGGCACACAGGCGAACTACGACGCCATCGGGACCAAAGACAGCGCGACCGTCTACCTGGTGGTCTGACGTGCCCATCTACCGGGGCGGGAGCCTCGTCCGAGCGATCTACCGCGGAACCACGCCAGTCCTCCGCGCCTTCCTCGGCACCGTCGAGGTCTGGCGCCGCGATCCCGTCGACACGGTGCTCACTTCCGGGTCAGGCTCGTTCACCGCGCCCTCGTACGCCGCTTTCATGGACGTGGGCGCCATCGGCGGCGCCGCGTCTGGCTCGACGGGCGACAACGGGATCACCACCGCAGCGGGCACAGGCGCCCCGGCCGCCGTGTGGCAATCGACCACGGTGCCCGTCAAGCCGGGCGACGTCTTCAATTACACCGTGGGTACCGGCGGCACGCGCCGCAACGGCGTGAAGACGAAGGGCGAGGACGGCACCGCCTCCACGGTCACGAAGGGCGGGAGCACGGTGATCGCGTCGGCCGGCTCGCTCGGTCCCGCCGGGAACACGGCGAACAACACCCGGACCGGCCGGGGCGCGGCCGCCTCATCCGTCGCCGCGCTGAGCCTGCCGGGGTCGTCGGACGTGAACTCGCCCGGCAACGCCGACGACACCACGATCGTCGACGGCAACCCGCCGGGCGGCGGCGGGCTCGGCGGCCCGAGCGTCGGGTGGACGCAGAACGGGTTGAACAAGTACTCCGGCGCGGGCGGGCGAGGCGAAATCCGGTACCGCTTCCGCTCGTACTGATTCGGTTCCCGGGCGCGCACGAACTCGGTAAGGTGTGCACCACAACTAAATAGGCGTGAGACGCATCATGCCACATCGCGGGCGGCCCCTCGGCTCTCACCAGTCGGGGGCCGCTTCCATCGTTCGTGGGGGCGACTGACCTTCGGGTGGTTCTCGAAGTACTCCAGCGCGAGCCGCCAAACCTCCTGTTGACGCCGTCAACGGGCTCGAATCTGACCTGTGGGTTTAGACCTCCCGTCAACACCCCCGAAAACCGAATAGACTGAGGTCAAGGCATGAAAACACCAGGAAGGACCAGGGGTTCAAATCCCCTATCCTCCGCAGATCAGGGGCGGTTCCGATGTCATCGGAGCCGCCCCTGAGTCGTTCGTCGGCATAACGGGCGCACCCCGTCGGTTGATCGGTGGGAACCCTCACTCCGAGCAAGGAGACACCGTGGCCAAGGGCTACTGGGTGAGCGTCTACCACGCCATCAAGGACACCGAGAAGTTGGCCGCCTACGACGAACTGGCGCGCGTGGCCGTCCAGGCCGGCGGTGGGCGGCTCCTCTCCCGCGACGGTCGCGTCGCCCCGTACGAGCAGGGCGTCGCCGAGCGAACGATCGTGATCGAGTTCGCGAGCTTCGAGCAGGCCGTCGCCGCCCGCGAGAGCGCGGCGTATCAGGAGGCGCTGGCCGCGCTCGGCGACGCCGTGGAGCGTGACTTCCGCATCGTCGAGGGCCTCGGCTGATCCCGACACCGCATCGCAGCGCGACCCGTCAGTCGGTGATGGCCGCCGCGGCGTCGGCCAGCTTGGGGATCAGCGTGTTGCGGTAGCCGCGCTCCGCGGCGTTGCGGGCGAACATCTGCTTCCGGTCGCCGGCGTCGAACCCCGACATCGTCATCACGACGCGGGTGCCCTTCCCCTCCGGCACCAGCCGCCAGTCCACGACCCACCGTGCAGGGCGCGGGGCACGGAGATCGGTGTAGCTGTGCGTGAAGCGCTCGGCGGGAACGGCGGTGATCACCTCGCAGGACACCTCTCCCGGCGGGTCCGACGGGATCTCCAGGATGAAGGTCGTGCCCTCCTCGGGCCGGAGCCCGACGGACCGCACCAGCCACTGCTCCACGATCTCGGGCTCGGTGAGGGCGCGCCAGACCGTTGCCGGGGCCCGCGGCACGAAGCGGTCCAGCTCGACGATCGTCGGGTCGCGCTCCATCTCGAACACGCGACCAGTGAAGCACGGTCCGGTCCCCGCTCGGGCGGTTCGCACCGATGCGGTTCGCAAGCGCAACGAGGCACGTCGTGCGAAACTGAGCGCAACCTGAACACGAGAGGTCGCACCGTCATGCGCGAAACCGCCCGCAAGCTCGGATACGTCCTGGTCGCACTGCTCGGTGCGATCGCCCTCACGTTCACC
Source organism: Tsukamurella ocularis (assembly GCF_965138335.1). Lineage (GTDB taxonomy): Bacteria > Actinomycetota > Actinomycetes > Mycobacteriales > Mycobacteriaceae > Tsukamurella > Tsukamurella ocularis_A. The sequence continues at coordinate 249,844 of NZ_CBCSDV010000001.1, read as the reverse complement.
TCCGCGGTCGCCTGGGCGGCCACGACGGTGCTCGTCGTCCCCGGAACGGGGACCAAGGACCCGTCGAAGGTCACCGGCTACCAGGAACACGCGATCGGCTACTACGTCGCACCGACCGGCGCGTGCGGCGTCACCGACTGCGTCGCGAAGCCGGTGCCCTACATCGCCGAGTTCTGGCCGGTCCCGCTCGAGGGCTGGGGCGGCCTGCAGGGCGCGAAGTGGGACGACTCGGTGGCGAGCGGCGTGACCAGCCTGAACGAGCAGTACGCCGCCACCGACAAGGACTCGCCGATCGTGATCTTCGGGTACTCGCAGGGCGGCACGGTGGTCACGGCGATGAAGAAGCAGCTGGCCGAGAACGGCGGCGTGCCCGACACCGTCTCCTTCGTGCTCATCGGCAACGCGAGCCGGCCCAACGGCGGCCTCTTCACCCGGCCCTCGTTCCTCGGGCACATCCCGATCCTCGACGTGACCTTCGGCCCCGGTACGCCGACGAACACCGGCACCCCGACCCGCCCCGTCAATACCACCGACGTGGGCTTCCAGTACGACGGCGTGACCGACTTCCCCAAGTACCCGGGCAACCTGCTGGCGACGGCCAACGCGCTCGCCGGGTTCTGGTACGTCCACGGGAAGATGCTGGCGCCCAAGGGCTCCGACGATCCGTCGGCGACCCCGATCGGCTACACCCCGGACGAGGTGCGCGCGGCCGTCGAGGCGGCCACCGCGAACTGCACCGCCGGCACCCACTGCCAGGTGAGCGGCGACACCCGCTACGTGACGCTGCCGGCGAAGATCCTGCCGCTCATGCTGCCACTGCTGGACCTCGGCGAGGCAACGGGCACCACCGGGCTGGTCACGCCCTTCGTCGACCTGGTCTCACCCGTGGCCCGCGTGCTCATCGAAACCGGTTACGACCGCCGCGATTACGGCGCCGCGAGCCCCTTCGGGCTGTTCCCCGTGATCGACCCGCTGCGCCTCGGCGTGGACCTGATCGGTGCCGCCGCGCAGGGCGTCGGGCAGGCCGTGACCGGCACGGGCGACGCCTCGAAGTTCCTCGCGCCGAAGCCGACCGCCCCGGCGACGAGCGACGCTCCGGCGACGACCGGCGCCGCGGACACGGCCGAGACGACGACCCCGGAACCGTCGGCCCCGCAGACCACGCGGGAGCAGTCGCCCCTGCTGCAGCTCGCGAAGACCGCGGAGCCGAAGACCACGGAGCCGCAGTCCGATCCGTCCTCGGAGGCCGCGCCGACCGGCACCGTCGAGACGAGCGGACCGGCCGAGCCGAGCACGACGGCCGAGGAGACCGCCGCCCCCGCGGCGACCTCGGCGGAGAAGACCACCGCACCGACGGCGACCGAGTCGAAGCCCGAGGCGGACGAGCCCGCCGCGGACGAGCCGGTGGTGGCGGCCGCCGCGGCCTGAGCGACTACTCGCCCGAGAAGAAGGCGGCGGTGCGCTCGCCCTGCGCGACAGCCTGATCCACAGGCACGCCGGCGGCGATCGTCGCCTCGGTCCACGCCTTCGCCGACGCCGCGACCAGCCCCTTGGCGGCGGGCGTCGCGAAGAACGCCTCGGCGTCCTCCGGGCGGTCCTGGCCCGTCCGGAGGAGGGCGCTCAGGCCCAGGAAGGCGAGGTCCCAGCCGACGCCGGTGGCGCCGGGGCCGAACTGCTCGTAGAAGTCCCGCACGTTCTCGCCCGAGTGGGTGAGCGTGAGGCGGGCACCGTCACCGTCGGCCTCGACGACGACCTCCACCTGCGAGGTGCCGCCCATGATCTCCCAGGAGACGAGGTAGCGGCGCGGGGCGTCGCACTCGAGGACGGTGCCGGCGGCGTTGCCCTCCACCTGGAAACGACCGCCGAGGGCGAGATCGCCGTGGACGGGGGCGAACCAGCGCGGCAGGCGCTCGGCGCTGGTCACCGCGTCCCAGAGGTCGGCGACGTCGGTGGGGTAGGTCTGGCTGAGCGAGGCGGAGACGAAGACGTCTCCCTCGCCGCTGTCGCGCACCTCGGCGCGCCGGGTGACCGCTGCGGGCTGGGCCGCGGCGAGATCGTCGATGTCGTACGTCATTGTTCGTCCTTCTCGGTAGCCGTTCGGCGCGCCTTCTTGCCGCGCGAGATCTCCGTTCCCAGGGCCCACAGCTTGGGCTCCCAGAAGTGCCGGAACGGGACCAGCCAGTCGTCGACCTCCCGCAGGGGTTCGGGCTGCACCGCGTACAGGCGGCGCGTCCCCTCCGGCCGGACGGTGACGAAGCCCGCCTCGCGCAGCACCTTGAGGTGCTGCGAGACCGCGGGCTGGCTGATGCCGAAACGCGCACGCACCTCGTCGCTCAATTCCCCCGCCGAGAGCTCCCCACGAGCGAGGAGCTCGATCAGGTGGCGGCGGACGGGGTCACCGAGGATGTCGAAGGCGTGCACGAGAACGACTATTTCATCCTTGACTTATATAAGTCAAGGATGAAATAGGTCGAGGCGGGAAATACCTGGTCGGGCTACCCGACGGTGACGGTGATCGTGCGCTCGGCGGCGGGCTCGTTCAGCTTGGTGGTGTCGACCTTGAGCACCTCGAGGCTGTCCTGCAGGCCGTTGGCGAGGGTCTTCGCCTTGAGCTGGAACGGGGTCTTGGGACCGGCGATACCGGCCAGGCCGAAGTCGCTGTCGTTGGCGATGAACAGGGTCTTCCCGCCGTCGGGCGAGGCCAGGCCCTCCACCTTGTCGTGGCCGAAGAACTTCCCGGCGGGGTTGAGCTTGTCGACGAGGCCGCTGAGATCGAGGGCTGGCGTCTTGCGGACCGGGGTGATGCCCGCGCCCTTGAGCGCCGCCTCGGCCTCCGCGGTGGTGGTCACGCCGGCGATCGTCTCGGGGTTCTGCTCGCCGAGCGGCGTCGCGCCGTCGAGGCTGATCCGGTAGATCGTCTTGTTCGCCTTGGGGGCGGCCTTCCCATCGCGTTCGTCGACGAGGAACTCCGTGTCGGAGATCGCCGTGATCTCGGAGACGGCCTTCTTGGTGTCCTTCGGGTTGTCCAGCAGGTAGGCGTACTGCTGGACGGCCTTGGTGGCGAGGTCGATCGCGACGATGCGCGTGACGGGCACCTCCTTGGCGTTGCCGCTCAGTCCGGGAACGTTCAAGGCGGACTGCATGATTCCCACCAGGCGCTTGCCGTCGGGCGTCACGGTGAGCCCCTCCATGCCCTGGTTGGGCGTGCGGCTCTTGAGGACCTCGGGCAGCCCTCGGCCCGGGAGCAGTCGCTCGAGCTCCTGACCGTTGGCGTCGAAGTGGATGAGGAAGGGGCCGTACTCGTCCGAGACCCAGAAGGAGCCGTCGGGCAGGGCGACGAGGCCCTCGGAGTCGATGCCGTGGTCGGTCGGCGGGAGCTCCACGCCGTCGAGGTCGAGCATCTTCTCGCCGGTCGGCGCCGCGGTGTCGTTCCGGCCGTTGAGCGGGCGGCCGTCGCGGCCCTTGAGGGTGATGACGCTCTGCAGCACGGCGGCGCCGTCCTCGAGCTTGAACCGGCCGATCTGCGGGGTGAAGTCCGGCGTCGCGACGACCTTCTCGTCCTTGTTCGGGCCGTCCACGTTGGGGCCGCGGTCGGTGAGACCGTAGAACTCGCCGGGCGCGCCGGGGACCGGCGTCCACGACGAGCCGTAGCCGCTGCCGTCGATGGAGACACCGCCGACGGTGGCGAGCGGCGGGATGTTCGACGAGTACAGCGCGACCGCCGGCGAGACGACCGCCTTGAGCTGCACGGAGCCGGTGAATCCGGCCCTGGGCTTGAAGACGAGGGCGCCGCCCTTCGCCGCTTCGACGGTTCCGTCGGCCGTGGGCTTGACGTCCACCACGGCGCCGCCCTGGGCGAGCCCGGCGAGCTGCGCGGCGGTGATGGTGATCGGCGAGTTCGTGCCGGTCTTGAGGTCGAGCTTCGCGGCGTCCTCTCCTCCGCCCGAGGAGCAGGCGACGAGTGAGCCGCCCGCGAGGACGGCGACGAGGGCAACGGCGAGGCGGCGGTTCGAACGCATGCCCTGTGCTTACCAGACCACCGTGAACCGCGCGTGCCGCCGATCGCCCACCTACTCGATCCGGTTGCCCTCGGCGTCCCAGTGCTCGGCGACCTTCTTGCTGGGCTGCACGCGCGGGGGCTCGCCGGGCATCTTGGGGTAATCGGGCGGGTAGTTCAGCTCGACGGGGTGCTGCTCCCACTTCTCCAGCAGGGGCGTCAGGTCGTGGGCCACCTCGTCCATGTCGGCCCACGGGTTCCCATCGGCCAGGCGCTCGGGCACGGTGAACAGGTTGAGCTCGTGCGGGTCCTTCAGCTCGGCCAGCGCGTCCCACGTCAGCGGCGTCGAGACCGTGGCGCCCTGCACGGCGCGCAGCGACCAGGCGGACGCGATGGTGCGGTCGCGGCTGTTCTGGTTGTAGTCCACGAAGATCCGCTCCCCGCGCTCCTCCTTCCACCACGCGGTGGTGACGCCGTCGTCGCGCTTCTCCAGCTCGCGGCCGAAGGCGATGGCGGCGTGGCGCACGTCCACGAAGTCCCACCGCGGCGCGATGCGGATGAAGACGTGCACGCCGCGGTTGCCGGAGGTCTTGCAGTACGCCCGCAGGCCGAGGTCGTCGGCGAGCTCGCGGGCGATGCCCGCGACGCGGACGGCGTCGCGGAAGTCGGTGCCGGGCTGGGGATCGAGGTCGATCCGCAACTCGTCGGGGTGGTCCACATCGGCGCTGCGCACCGGCCAGGGATGGAAGGTGATGGTGCCCATCTGCGCGCACCACACGGGGATCGCGATCTCGGAGGGGCACAGCTCGTCGGCGGGGCGGCCGGACGGGAAGGCGATGCGCACCGTCTGTGCGTAGTCGGGAGCGCCCTTCATCATCCGCTTCTGGTAGAAGCCGTCGGCGTCCCTGTCCTGTGGCCCCTGGGCGAGCCGGCCGCCGGGGTGGACGCCGCCGGGCCACCGCTCGAGCGCCGTGGGGCGGTCGCCGATGGCCGCGAGCAGTGGCTCGCCGACGGCAGCGAAGTACTGCGCCACCTGGAGTTTGGAGACCTCGGGGGTGAGGTCGGTCGCCGGGTAGATGATCCGGTCCGGGCTCGAGACCCGGACGGCGCGGTCACCGTCGGGCCCGGGGACCACCACCTCGGCTGCCGGGGCCTTCGCCATCACTCGCCCTCCTGCAGCACATCGTCGAGGTCGTAGTTGACGGGAACCTCGAGCTGCTCGTAGCCGCAGCTCGACGGGTCGCGGTCGGGGCGCCAGCGCTGGAACTTGGCGGTGTGCCGCAGGCGCATGCCCTCCATCTGGTCGTAATCGAACTCGACGACCAGCTCGGGGCGCACGGGCACCCACTCCCCCGTCTTCTCCGGGGTGGCCCAGCGGTTGGGCTCGCCCTGCACGGAGTCGGCGGTGCGCATGGGCTCGAGGAGCTGCAGATACTCCTCGCGCTTGGCGGCGGTGAAGGCGCCGATGCCGCCGATCGGCAGCAGCTCCCCGTCCCGGTACAGGCCGAGCAGCACGGAGCCGACGGCGTTCGGCTGCGACTTGTGCGGGCGGTAGCCGATGACCACGGCCTCGGCGGTGCGGGCGTGCTTGACCTTGATCATCTCGCGCTTGCCGGGCAGGTAGTGCCCGTCGATCCGCTTGGAGATCACTCCGTCGAGCCCGGCGCCCTCGAACCGCTCGAACCAGTCCGCGGCGGCGGCGGCGTCGGTGGTGACCCGGCTGATCCTGCAGGTCCCCGTCCCGGCGTACGCGGACACGAGCACCTGGCGGCGCGCGCTGAAGGGCTTGCCCGTGAGATCCACGTCGGCCATGGCGATCGCGTCGAAGCCGATGAAGATCGCCGGCGTCTCCTCCGCGAGCTTCGTGATGCGCGACTCGGCGGGGTGGATGCGCGCGGAGAGCGATTCCCAATCGAGCCGCTTGCGACCCTCGCGGCGCACGGCGACCGCGATCTCCCCGTCGAGCACGCAGCGCTCGGGCAGCTCGGCCCGCGCGGCGGCGACGACCTCGGGGAAGTAGCGGCCGAGGTCCTTGCCGCTGCGGGAGCCGATGAAGACCTCGTCGCCGTCGCGGAAGATCAGGGCGCGGAAGCCGTCCCACTTGGGTTCGTGCGAATACCCCTCGCCCGGGACCGCCTTCGCGGCCTTGGCGAGCATCGGGTCCAACGGCGGGTTCACGGGGAGGTCCACAGCCACGATCGTAGGCGGGGCCACCGACACGTGGCCCCGCCGCGGGGAAATCCCGCTAGCCCATGCTCTTCTGGCCGTCGATGCTCTCGCGGATGATGTCGGCGTGGCCGGAGTGGTGGGCGGTCTCGCCGGCGATGTGCAGGAAGACCCGGCGCACGGTCCAGAAGACGCCCGGCGGCTGCCACGGCGCCTCGGGGAGCTCGAAGGCCGTGTCGAGGTCGAGGGCGCGCACCAGCTCGTCGGTGACGGCCGCGACGCGCTCGTGCTCGGCGAGGGCGCCCTCGATGGTCTCGCCGTCGGTGAGGCGGAACGTGTTCGCGAAGGCCTCCTGCTGCTCCGGGGTGATGTTCTCGAAGTCGATGCCGTCCATCGCGTGGCCCTTGCCCTGGGCGAAGTCCTGCCATCCCTTCTCCACCTCGGTGACGTGCTTGATGAGGCCGCCCACGGTCAGCTCGCTGACGGTGCTGCGGGTATTGGCCTGCTCGTCGGTCAGGCCCTGCGCGGTGAAACGCAGGAAATGACGGCGCTCGGCGAGGAGGCTGAGGATGTCGTTGCGCTCGGCGGAGAGGTTCTGTGTCTCGGTCATGTGAAGAAGGCTATGAGGTATTAGTGTCAGTTTCTGTCCTTAATGCGGAACACACTGGAAAACATGGCGAACACGAGCTCCCGAACCCTGCGGCTCCTGTCACTGCTGCAGACGCACCGCTACTGGCCGGGCACCGAGCTGGCCGACCGGCTCGAGGTGTCGGTGCGCACCCTGCGGCGCGACATCGAGCGGTTGCGCGACCTCGGCTACCCCGTCTCCGCGACCCGGGGCCTCGACGGCGGCTACCAGCTGGCCGCCGGCGCCGCGCTGCCGCCGCTGGTCCTCGACGACGAGGAGGCGGTGGCGATCGCCGTCGGCCTCCAGACCGCCGCGCAGGGCGGGATCGCCGGCATCGCCGAGACCTCGGTGCGGGCGCTCGGCAAGGTGGCCGCCGTGATGCCGCCCCGGCTGCGCAAGCGCGTCGAGGCGCTGGGCGCCGTCACCCAGCCCGCCGTCCTCACCGGCGGCCCCGCCGTCGACCCGCGCGTCCTCACGGGCCTCGCGGAGGCGTGCCGCGCCGAGGAGCGGATCGAATTCGGCTACACCGCCGCCGACGGCGCACGCACCGACCGGCTCGCCGAGCCGATGCGGCTCGTGCCGCTCGGGCGCCGCTGGTATCTCGTGGCGTACGACCTGTACCGGCACGACTGGCGCAGCTTCCGGCTCGATCGGATCAGCGGACCGTCGCGGACGGGCGTGCGGTTCCGCCCGCGCGAGCTGCCGGCCGAGGATGCCGCCGCCTACGTCCGCGCGTCCGTCGGCCAGCGCTCGCCGGCCCACCGCATCGAGTTCCGCGTAGCCGCGCCCGTCGAACACGTGCGGTCGCTCATCGGCCGGTACGCGCGGCTGGAGGAATCGGAGGACGTCACCGTCGTGCGGATGGAGGCCGACTCGCTCGACTGGCCCGCGATGGCGATCGCGGTCCTCGACGCCGAGGTCACCGTCGTGGAGCCGGCCGAGCTGACGGCGCACCTCGCGCGCTGGGCCGGCAACCTCGCGCGCACGACCGGACCGTTGTCGTAGAAGACCCACGGCCGTACAATGGACGTACGCGAAGGAGGTGTCATGGCCGACGTGAACACACGCCGCCGTAATCGGCGCATGGAACTGCGCACGACAGACGAGGAGCGACGGCTCATCGATCGTGCGGTGACGGCATCGGGAACGGACCTCACCGACTTCGTCATCTCCCACGCCTCGGACGCCGCTCGTCGCGTCCTCGCCGACCGGCAGACGTTCGTCCTCACCCCGGAGGCCCGCGCCGAGTGGGACGACGTGAACTCGCGCCCCGCACGTGAGCTCGCCGGGCTCGCCGCTCTGTTCCGCCGCCCGTCCCCGTTCGCCGAGTGACGTACAGCGCCCCGGTCCCCCTCGGGTCCCACCACGTCCTCGACGAATTCGACTGCCCTTCCACCGAACAGACCACGTGGCTCCGGCGATACGCGCGGCAGTCCGCATCCGCGGGCTCCACCAAGGTGTTCGCGGTGACCGAATCGGGCTCGGATCGCGTCGTCGCCTACTACGCGTGGTGCATGGCGCAGGCGAAGGTCGACGACGCTCCGTCCCGGTTGCGTCGCGGCGCCGGCCAGTACCCGCAGCCGGTCGCCCTCCTCGCCCGACTCGGGGTCGACCACGGTCACGAAGGACGTGGACTCGGTGCCGGACTGCTCACGGACGTCATCCTGCGAGTCGCCGCGCTGTCGGACGAGATCGGGTGTCGCGGCCTGCTCGTCCATGCGGAATCCGATGCCGCCCGCGACTTCTACTTGCACCTCGTCCCTGAATTCGAGCAGAGCCCGACGGATCCGCTACATCTCGTCCTCCTCGTGAAAGACATCCGACGGACGTTGGGCCTGCGGTGACAGCTGGACGGTACGCGCCGAGCCCGTCGGGCGATCTGCACGTGGGCAACCTGCGGACGGCCCTGCTCGCCTGGCTCTTCGCCCGCTCGACGGGGCGGGACTTCCTGTTGCGCGTCGAGGATCTGGACACCGGGCGCACAGCCGATGGTGCCGAGGCCCGGCAGCTGGCCGACCTCGCCGCGCTCGGTCTCGACTGGGACGGCGACGTGGTGCGGCAGTCGGAGCGGACCGCGCGCTACGCGGCGGCGCTGGAGCGACTCGACGTGTACGAGTGCTACTGCACGCGGCGGGAGATCCTCGCGGCACCGTCGGCGCCGCACGCCCCGGAGGGCGCGTACCCCGGCACCTGCCGCGACCTCACGGACGCCGAACGGGAGGTCCGGCGGCGGGAGCGGCCCGCGGCGGTGCGCCTGCGCGCGACGGTCCCGTCCTTCACCGTCACGGATCTGCTGCACGGCGAGTACACCGGGGCCGTCGACGACGTCGTGCTCCGACGGGGCGACGGGACGTACGCCTACAACCTGGCCGTGGTGGTCGACGACGTGGCCCAGGGCATCGACCAGGTGGTGCGCGGCGACGACCTGCTCTCCTCCGCCCCGCGTCAGGCGTACCTGACGAGCCTGCTGGGCGGCGTGCCGCCGACCTACGCCCACGTGCCGATGGTGCTGGGGCCCACCGGTGTCCGGCTCGCCAAGCGCGACGGTGCCGTCACCCTCGCCGAGCGCGGCGGGGCCCCGGTGGTGCTGCCGGAGTTGGCCGCGAGCCTGGGGCTGCGGGGCCGCACCCCGCGGGAGATGCTCGAGTCGTTCGACCCGGATCGGCTTCCGCGGGAGCCCTGGACCCTACCGCTCTGACGCGTGCCGCCCGGCGGGCGCCGGCCCCAGCCGGGGCCGCTCGCAGATCCGCGAGGCGTGCGCGCCGGGCACGCCGGCGCCGTGCCGCACGAGGTTGCCCGCCGCGATGCCGGAGGCGAACTCGCGCATCCATCCCCGGTTTCCGTTCACCGTCGTCGGGGCCGCCCGGGTGCCGCCGAAGACCTTCCTCATCTGCTGAATCCTCATGGCCGAAACGCTATCCGGGCCGTGGTGCGCCGCCCAGGTGTGCGGTGCCGGAATTCCTCAAGATCCGGCCACGGGCCGGCCGGAACTGCGGCCCACCTCGCTGCCGCGGAAGCGGTCGCGGTAGGCCGTCGGCGCGAGGCCGGTCTGCCGCTTGAAGTGGTAGCGCAGCGTCTCCTCGGCGTCGAAGCCCGCGCGGCCGGTGATCGCGGTGACGGAGTCGTTCGTGGTCTCCAGCAGCCGCATGGCCCGGTAGACCCGTTGTCGCATCAGCCATTCCAGCGGCGCGACGCCGGTGTACTGCCGGAACCGGCGATGCAGGGTGCGGCGCGAGACGCCGGCGCGGGCAGCCATGTCATCGAGCCCCCGGACGCCGCCGATGCCGTGCGCGAGGCCCTGTAGGAAGTCGGCGAAGCGCTTGTCCATGTCGGGCCGCAGGGTGTCGATGTTGACGAACTGCGACTGGTCGCCGTCGCGGTGCGGCGCCACGACGAGGCGGCGCGCCACCTCGTTCGCGGTGCCCGCGCCGTGATCGGAGCGGATCAGGTGCAGGCACAGGTCCAGGCCCGCCGCGGAGCCCGCGCCCGTGAGCACCGGGCCGTCCTGGATGTACAGCTCCGACGGCGTGACGTGCACCCGCGGGAACCGGTACTGCAGCAGGCCCGCGTGGCGCCAGTGCGTGGTGGCCCGCCGGCCGTCGAGCAGGCCCGCCGCCGCGAGCGCGAAGGCGCCGGTGCAGATCGAGACGATCCGCGCACCGTTCGCCGCAGCGGCGCGCAGCGGCTCGTGCCACTCCGGGTTGGAGTCGGTGCGCGGATCCGTGACCGCCGTGACGATCACGGTGTCGGCGCCGGCGATCTCGTCGAGCCCGAACGCGGGGTGCAGCACGGCCCCACCGAGCGTCTGCACGCCGTCGGCCGGTCCGCAGCCGCGCACGTCGTACCCCAGCGACGGCAGGTCGGCCCACGCGAAGCCCAGCGCCTCGATGACGGTGCCGTACTCGAGCATCGTCATGCCGTCGCAGACGGGCAGTGCGACGACGTGGGGCATGTCCGAATCCTACGGCGGGACGGCGCCCGCCGCGCTAGTCGGACTTGGCGAGGTGCTGCTGGGTGCCCTTGTAGTAGCGGCCCAGGAACTCCTCCTTGAACTCCCAGTACGTGCCGTCGAGCATCGACTGCCGGATCTTCGCGACCAGGGAGACGACGAACTGCTCGTTATGGATGGTGCACAGCGTGGCCGCGAGGCCCTCCTTCGCCTTGAACAGGTGATGGATGTAGGCGCGGGTGTACTGCGAGGTGTAGTTCTGCGTCTCCGGGTCCAGCGGGCGGAAGTCCGTCTTGAACCGCGAATTGGTCACGTTGTAGCGGCCGTCCAGCGAGTAGATCGCGCCGTTCCGGGCCACCCGCGACGGCGAGACGCAGTCGAAGGTGTCGATGCCCTGCTCCACCGCGGCGAAGATGTCGTCCGGCTCGGAGATGCCCAGCAGGTGCTTCGGCTTGTCCTCCTCGAGCTCCTGGTTCACCCAGCGCACGATGGTCGACAGGTTCGCCTTCTCCAGCGCGCCGCCGATGCCGTAGCCGCCGAAGCCGAGGCCGCCGGAGAGCCGGTCCTCGTCGCTCAGCGCCCGCAGATCGCGGGCGGCCTTGCGGCGCAGATCCTCGTACTGCGCGCCCTGCACGACACCCCAGAGGGAGATCGCGTCGCGCCGCTGCGCGGTGAGCCAGTTGTGCTCGGAGAGGCAGCGCCGCGCCCACAGGCGGGTGCGCTCCAGCGACTCCACCTGGTACGCGCGGGTGTTGTGCAGGGTGGTCAGCTCGTCGAAGGCGAAGATGACGTCGGCGCCCAGCTGGTGCTGGATCTGCATCGAGCGCTCCGGGGTGAACCGGTGCTCCGTGCCGTCGAGATGGCTCAGGAAGGTCACACCTTCGTCGTCCACGCGGGAGAGCCGGTCCTTGCCCTCGGCGATCGCGTCGTCGCCGAGCGGCCCGTCGCCGGAGTCCCCGCCGGTCATGTCGATGACCTTCTTGAAGCCCGAGCCGAGCGACATCACCTGGAAGCCACCGGAATCGGTGAAGGTGGGGCCGTCCCAGTTCATGAACGCGCCCAGGCCACCGGCCTGCTCCACGATCTCCGGGCCGGGCTGCAGGTACAGGTGGTAGGCGTTCGCCAGCACCGCCTGCGCGCCCAGCTCCGAGACGGCCTCGGGCAGCACCGTCTTCACCGTCGCCTTGGTCCCGACGGGGATGAAGGCGGGCGTGAGCATCTCGCCGTGCGGCGTCAGCAGCCGGCCGGCGCGGCCGAGCGGACCATCGGGCCCCTCGAGGCGGCCCTCGATCTCGAACCGCGTGGGATCGCTGATGTGCTCGCTCTGCAGGCGGGTGCGGCCGGCCATCGAGCGGTAGTCGGAGCGCAGCGCGCTGAGCTCCGCCGCGATCGCCTTGTTCTGCTCGCGCAACTGGGCGATCTCGTCGCGGGTGCGGTCGCGCGGGCGGATGGGTCCGGTCGACGTCTGGTCCGGGCGGGGGACGCCGGGCCGCGCGACGGGGTACTCGCCGGTGTCCGGTGCGGCCGTGTCCGGCGCCGCCGCGGCCACCTGCTCCGTGTCGGCGTACACCGGGGCCTGCTCCGTCACGTGCTCGTCGTCCTTGCCCAGGGGCACCAGCGGCACGGGCACCGTGGGGGCGGCCGTGGGCAGCTCGGCCCCGTTGGCCGTGCCGTTGGTGCGACCGTTCGTACCGGCCTGCTCGACTCGAGCCTTGCCGCGGGCGTGGACGTCGGTCGCGCCGGCGGCCACGAGTTGCTCGGTGGGCACCGGGATCTCGGCCGTGATCGTCGCGGGGATCGCGGCGGTGTCGGCGTTCGCGTCGCCGCGGCCGAGCTGGGCGACGAGCGCCTCGCCCTCGATGTCGACGTTCGGCAGGATCTTGTCCAGCCACTTCGGCAGCCACCAGGCCCACTTGCCGAGCAGCATCATCACCGACGGGATGAGCACCAGGCGCACGACGAAGGCGTCGAGCAGCACGGCGGCCGCGAGGCCGAAGCCGATCTCCTTGATGAACACCTGCTCGTTGAGGATGAACGAGGCGAAGACCGAGATCATGATGATCGCCGCTGCGGTCACCACGCGGGCGCCGTACTGCACGCCCGTCACCACGGATCCGGTCGCGTCGCCGGTGTGCACGAACTCCTCGCGCATGCGGGAGACGAGGAACACCTGGTAGTCCATCGCGAGGCCGAAGACGATGCCGATCATGAAGATCGGCAGGAACGACACCAGCGGCTGCGTGTTGTCGATGAGGCCGAGGGCGCCGTCGGTGAAGATCGCCGACGTCACGCCGAAGGTCGCGACCACGGACAGCAGGAAGCCCAGCGCAGCGGTGAGCGGCACCAGGATCGAGCGGAAGGCGATGAGCAGCAACAGGAACGCCAGCCCGACGACGATCGCCAGGTACTTGGGCAGCGCGTTCTTGTTGAGCTCGTCCGAGATGTCCATCTCGATGGCGGTGCTGCCCGCGACGCCGAGGTCCACGCCGAGCCGGGCCTTCGTGCCGGCGTCGCCGTTGACCATGTTCCGGAGCTTGGTCACGAGCGTCTTGGTGTCGTCGTCGTTGGGTCCGGACTTGGGCGTCACCATGATGGTGGCGGCCTTGTTGTCCGACGCGAGCTGTGCGATCTGCGCGTTCGCGATCAGCGGCGCGATGGCGGGATTCGAGTTGAGCTGATCGACGATCTGCTTGTAGGCGCCGAGCCGCTGGTTCGGCTGGGCCCCGGCCCCGTCGACCGCGACGAGGAGGGTGCCGTTGGTGCCCTTGCCCCAGGCGTCGGAGATGAGGTCGTAGGCCTGCCGCTCGGATGTGCTCTTCTCGCTCATGCCCGAGCCGGGCAGGGCGGTCTTCATGTCCTTCATCGGGATGGCGAGGATGCCGAGCACGGCGACGCCGGCGATGAGGGTGACGACCGGGACCTTCTTCACGAGGTTCGCCCAGCGCAGGCCGTTGGCGACGCGACCCTCGCCCTGGTCGGTGTCCTGCGGGTGCAGGCCCTTGACCCGGCCGGCGAAGACCTTGGATCCGAACAGGCCCAGCAGCGCCGGGAGCAGCGTGAGCGCGACGATGACGGCGATGAACACGCCCCACGCGGCGGCGACGCCCATCTGGCCGAGGAAGTCCATGCCGATGAAGGCGAGCGCTGCGAGCGCGATGATGACCGTCAGGCCGGCGAAGATGACCGCGGTGCCGGCGGTGCCGACGGCGATGCCCGCGGCCTCGGCCCGCTGCTCCTTGGTGGTGGCGCCGAGGCGCCGCAGTTCGTGTCGGTAGCGGGAGACGATGAAGAGCGCGTAGTCGATGGTGACGGCCAGACCGATCATCGAGGTCAGGACCGTGGGGAAGGTGCCGAGCTCGATGAAGTGGGAGGCGATCATGACGCCGCCGATGGCCACCGGCACGGCGATGATCGCGTTCAGCAGCGGCAGCCCCCAGGCGACGAGCGAGGCGAAGGTGATGATCAGCACGATCGCGGCGACGATCATGCCGATGATCTCGCTGGTCAGGCCCATGTCCTCGGCGCCGCGGGCGGCGGAACCGTCGGCCTCGACCTGCAGGGTGCCGTTCGACGCGGCCTCGCCCGCCTCGCGGGCCTTCTTGATGTCCTCGGAGAGGGTGTCCGGCAGGTCCGTGACCTTGCCGACGAAGTTCACGGTGATCTTGGCGGTCTTGCCGTCGGGGCTCACCGACGAGGTGGCCGCCGCGTCGGCGTCCTTCTGCGCCTGCGTCTTGGTCGACGCGATGTCCTTGGCCTGCGCCGTGACCGCCTCGAGCTTCGACCGCTGCTCCGGGGTGATCGCGCCCTCATCGAGCTTGCCCGTCGGGTTGTGCAGGAGCTCCGGGTCCTGCACCACGGAGACCCTGGTCCCGTTCTCGTCCTTGGTGAGGTTCTTGATGTCGGCGATGGTCCGGTCGATGCCCGCCGCGGCCGCCGGATCGGTGAGCTTGCCGTCCTTCGTGTGGAAGACGATGGTCGCCGAGGCGGTGGTGAACGGGTCGCCGCCGCTGTCGCCGAAGTTCTCGGAGACGATGTCCGTCGCCTTCGCCGAGGGCAGGCCCGGCAGCGAGAAGTTGTCGACGGTGGCGCCCTTGAGGAGGGCGCCGCCGGTGAGCATGCCGGCGAAGATCAGCAGCCACACCACGATGACTTTGAAGCGGTTGAGGTAGGCGAACCTCCCCAGCCGGTACAGGAACAGTGCCATGCGGTCACTCCAGGTCGTCGAGGCCCGACGGGCTGCGCGATACGGGTCGCTGTCGAGTGTACCGATCGTTGCCGCCCGCAATAATATCGCTGACCGGCACTTTTGTGAGGCTCATCACCAGGTCGCGGGTAGCGTGCAGGACATGACCGCATTTCAACGCTTCGCAACGCCTGTCACAGCCGTCGCTACTGCAACAGTGTGCGGCCTGCTCCTCGCGGGCTGCGGCAGTTCGTCCGACCCCGCAGCGAGCCCCGCGTCGTCCGGCGCACCGTCGGCCTCCGCCACGACGGCCGAGAACCGCGCCGAGATGTGCGGGCAGACCCGCGGCCCCGACGGGGCGCTGTACGTGCACGCGCTCGGCACCGCGAAGGTGGACTGCGCCGAGGCCATGCGCGTCGCGAACGCCTTCGGCCCGCAGATCGCGATGGCGAAGCCCGTCACCGTCGACGGCTGGAACTGCACGTTCCCGCAGACCCCCGGCATGCTCGCGCGCTGCGACAGCGGCGACAAGGCGATCGGCTTCTTCAGCTCCCACTGACGGCCGCGAGCGCGCTCGTCGTCGTTCATCGATCCCCTCCCGCTGAAAGCCGTCGTGAAATCGGCCGATTCGGGTGGCACGAAGCCGATATCGGCCTCGTACCGCAGGATTCGGCGGTTTTCACCAGCGGCCGCGATCGTGGTGCCTCACCCGCGCGGACTACGCGGGTCCACCCGCGCGGGTGATCCGCCGCCGCGGGCTCCCTCCCTAGCGTTCCCCGTATGAAGAAACTGCTGGTGGGCGCCCTGCTGGTGCTCGTCTTCCTCGCCTACTCCCTCCCGCCCTACCTCACGGGCGGCAGCCGCGTCCCGCTCGACGATCAGCCCAACTGGTACTACGGGCTGCTCGTCGGGCACATCCTGCTCGGGTCCGTCGCGATGCTCGCCGGGCTGGTGCAGCTCGGCCGCCGCTGGTTCGCGAAGTACCACTGGATCGCGGGCCGGATCTACGTGGCGTGCGCGCTGCCGGTCGGGCTCGCGGCCATCGCGATCGGCACGGTCACGCCCTTCGGGCCGGTCAACGCGGCCTCCAACGTGACGCTGGGCTCGCTGATGCTGCTCTTCACGGCGCTGGGGGTGCGGGCGATCGTCGGCGGTGATGTGGCGTCCCACCGGCGCTGGATGCTGCGCAGCGCGGCGCTGATGTACTCGGTGATCATCAACCGGATCCTGGGTCCGATCTCGTTCCTGATGCTCGACGCCGCCGGCGTGCCGGAGTCCTTCATGGACGCGTGGGGGCCGGCGATCGTCGCGTGGCCGAGCTGGCTGATCGCGATCGGCTTCTGCGAGTGGTGGCTGCGGCGCACCCCGCGGGGCCGGCGCCGTAGCCCGGGCACGTGGCCCCGGAACGGGAGAAACCCCCTCCGATCGGAATCGGAGAGGGTTTCCCTCAGCGGTGGCGGAGGGATTTGAACCCTCGGTACGGGGTTACCGCACACAGCATTTCGAGTGCTGCACCTTCGGCCGCTCGGACACGCCACCGTCGGAGTACTTTACCGGACGACGACCCAGGCGTTAAATCGGCAGGTCAGGAGCGGTGCGGCCGGAAGAACTCGTGCAGCAGCGCGGCGCACTCGGCCTCCCGGACGCCGCCGCGCACCGTGACGCGGTGCGTCACGCGGGGATCGCGGACCACGTCCCACACCGAGCCGACCGCCCCGGTCTTCGGCTCGAAGGCGCCGAAGACGAGGTGGCCGATGCGCGCAGAGACGAGCGCGCCGGCGCACATCGCGCAGGGTTCCAGGGTGACGGCCAGGGTGCAGCCCTCGAGCCGCCAGCCGTCGCCGAACGTCGCCGCCGCCGCGCGGATCGCGAGGATCTCGGCGTGGGCCGTCGGATCGCCCAGCGCTTCCCGGCGGTTCCCGGCCCGCGCGAGCACGGCACCGTCGGGCGCGATGACGGCGGCGCCGACGGGCACGTCGTCGGGCCCCGCGAGGCCCGCCGCCTCGAGCGCGAAGCCCATCGCCGCGCGCTCGGCGTCGAGCAGCGCCACTAGCCCAGCGAATCGAGGATCGCGCCCAGCTCGCCGTCGAAGCGCAGCCGCTCGGCGATCACCTGCAGCTGCTCGTCGGGGTAGAGGTCCGGGTCGGCGAGCAGCACGCTGAGCTCCTGCTCGCCGAGGCCGAGGTCGCCGAGGATGCCGAGGTCGCCCTCGGGCCAGGGATCGGTGTCCTCGATCTCCTCGGGGTCGATGTCCGGCACGTCGACGTTGAGCCGGTCGAGCGCCTGGACCGCGAGCTCGTCGAAGACCGCGGCGGTCGCGTCGGAGAGCAGCAGCCGCGTGCCCGACGGGCCGGGCCGCACGATGACGAAGTACTCGTCGTCCACGTTGAGCAGCCCGATCACGGCGCCGGTGGCACGCAGCGCCTTGAGCTCCTGCTCGGCCTTGGCGATGCTGCCCAGCGCGCCCGGGTCGAGCAGGTGCACCGTCCAGGCGGTCTCCCCGCGGGTCACGGCCACGGCGTAGCCGTCGGTGTCGTCGTAGCGCTCCGGTGAGGTCTCTGCGGCCATGGGTGAAACCGTATCCGTAAACGCGCGTCCGCGACACGTCTCATACGGCTTCCTCACGCCGGTGTGGAACGCTGGCGGGGTGTCCACACCTCATTCCGGCGTCCCCGTGTGCGTCCTCGGCCTCGGCCTGATCGGCGGCTCGATCCTCCGCGCCCTCGGCCGCGCGGGGCGACCCGCCCACGGCTGGAACCGCTCGGCCGCCGCCGTCGACGACGCCGGGGCCGCGGGCTTCGACGCCTCGTCGGACCTGGTGGCGACGCTGCGTCGGGCCGAAGCGGGCGGGCACGTCATCGTCGTCGCGGTGCCCGTCCCCGCACTCGACGGCGTGCTCGCCGCGGTCGCCGAGCACGCGCCGAACGCGTGGCTGACCGACGCCGTGAGCGTCAAGGCCGACGTCGCGCGCCGCGTCGCGGCCGCCGGCCTGACGGACCGGTACGCCGGCGGTCACCCGATGGCCGGGACCGCCCACTCCGGCTGGGAAGCGACCGACGCCACCCTGTTCGACGGCGCGACGTGGGTGGTCACCGCCGACGACGAGACCCCCGCGGAGGCCTGGCGCCTGGCCGCCACCGTCGGGCTGGACTGCGGGGCGGTGATCGTGCCCGCCGGCTCGGCCGAGCACGACGCGGCCGTCGCGCGGATCTCGCACTCGGTGCACGTGGTGGCCGAGGCCGTCGCGATCACCGCCGAGCTCGACCCGGCCGCGAAGCAGCTGGCCCTCTCGTTGGCGGCGAGCAGCTTCCGCGACGTCACCCGTGTCGCCGGCACGGCACCGTCGCTGGTGAACGCGATGTGCGAGGCGAACGCGGGCGCGCTGCTCGACGCCCTGGACGACACCATCGCGGAGCTCATCGCGGCCCGCGCCGAGCTGGCCGAGCGGGGCACCGTCGGAGCGATCACCGAGCGCGGCTACGCGGCGCGCAAGCGGTACGAGAACGCCCGCCGCACCTCGTTCTCCCCCGTGCTCGACGGGGCGGGGTGGCAGCGGGCGCTGCGCGAGGCCGGTCACGCCGGAGGCGTGATCACCGCTCTCCGATGACGCTGCGCGAGACCTACTCGACGCGGCGCGACAGGCCCGGGTAGTCGACGACGAAGCCGTCGGCGTCGACCGAGATCTTCGAGCTGCTGATCGGGGAGATCACCGTGATGCCGTCGGCGGCACCGTCGTAGTTGATGACCGTCTCCTTGACCGCGAGGCTCGGCAGGTCCACGTACACGACCGGCACGTCGATCTCCTCGGGATGGCTCTGCAGGTCGAACCGGCGGATCGTGAGGGCGTTGAAGAACGCGGACTTGAGCACGTCGACGCTCAGCGCGCCGGAGAAGAAGCCGCGCTCAGCGCCCTGCGCGCCCTGGACGAGCCAGTGGTTCTCGCCGTCGCGGGCGATCGTCACCTGGGACTCGCCGGCCGCGGTGAGCGCGTGCACGGAGAGCCGCTTGGTGACGCCCTCGTCGTCGGTGACCAGGTCGTACGAGGCGTTGAAGGCGGGGCCGTCGGCCGACGGGGCCGCGATGATGCGACCGTACGCGCGGATCCGGTCGCCCGTGAGCTGCACGCGGACCGACTCGAGGAGGTTGCCGTCCTCGGACCGCCAGGTGAGGATCCTGGGCCAGCTCGCGCCGGTGATCACGGTGGCCACTGCGTCTGCGGATGAAGGGGTACTCACGCCCCTACGGTAACTCCTCGCATCCGGCCCCAACGAACCCCTGTGGCCGCCGCTCGCTCCGCGCCGCCGCTGTGCCGGCGCTCACACGGCGGCGGCCGGGGGAGCCGCCGGTCCCGGACGCCTACAGGGCCGCGACGGCCTCGAGCTCGACGACCTGATCGTCGTAGCGCAGCCGGCTGACGCCGACGATCGACACGGGCGGCAGATCCACGAAGATCTCGGCGAGGGTCTCCCCCGCCACCTGCAGGTCCACCTGCAGGTGCTCGGCGACGAAGACGGTCAGGCGCGCGACGTCGGACAACTGCCCGCCGCGCTCCGCGAGGATCACCCGCAGGTTCCCGACGGCCGCGCGGACCTGGCCCTGCACGTCGCCGGGGGCGACGGTGGTGCCGCCCTGGTCGAGCGGGGCGACGCCCGCGATGTGCAGGGTGGCGCCCGCGGGCACCGTCGCGCTGTACGCGTGCCCGACCGCGGTGGTCAGCCGGTCCGAGCCGTGGAGTCGCACCTCAGCCATGATCAGGCGGCGTTCTTCTGCACGGCCGCGCCGACGCGGGGCAGCGCCGCGACGACGTTCTCCTTGGCCTTGCCGCGCAGGCTCGAGTAGGCCTTGCGCAGGGCGGGCTGGCTCGTGGACTCGGCCTTCCTGTCGGTGACGGCGAGCAGCGCGTCGCCGACCGCGTCGCCGCGGGCGGCGAGGAACTGGCCGAAGTCGCCGGGGCCCTGGGCCTGGAACTCGGTCCAGAAGGGGTCGAGCGCGGCGGCGAAGTCCGGCAGCAGCTTGGTCAGCGCCGACTCGATGACGTTCGGCGAGACCTTCTTGACCGCGCTGTAGGCGGTCTTGATGACGGTGCCGGACAGCCCGCTCTTGTCACCGACCTCGGCTTCGACGACCGACGCGAAGTCGGCGACGACGGCCGGCTGGCGCGCGGGATCGAGGAGCGTGGTGGTCAGCGACATGGGGGTACCTCCGGGTCTGGCGCGGTCGATTGCGAGAACGAGCTTATCGGGCCTTCCGGCGACGTGTGGAGTGCTGCATCCGCGCTGATCGGGACCTGCCGGGAATGCAACTGTTCTGCATCGGATCTGCAACAACCGCACCCGCGGTTTGTGAGGTACGTCACCCGTGCTCTAGGTTGACGGTTGAAGGAAGGGGTTGCAATGGTGACCAGCCGATCCGGTAGAGCGAACGCACGACTGTCCGGCGTGCGCTTCCCGCTCTGGGACCGCAGCCCCGCGCTGCCCGCCCCCGCGGGCGGCCGGCACCACCCGCGCGTCGACCACACCCTCCCCCTCGGCGATCCCACCGGCGGCGCCGACGCCCTCGCCTGGCGCGAGGCCGTCGACGGCCGGCTCACCTACCCCCGGGTCCACATCGACCGCAACGTCGACATCCGCATGTCCGACGGGGTGGTCCTGCGCGCCACCGTCGTGCGGCCCGCCGAGATCGACGGCGTGCCCGTGGAACGCCCGTACCCCGCGATCCTCAACCTGAACCCGTACAACCGGATGGTCGTCGACGCGATCGACGAGACCACGCACGCCGCCTTCGTCGGGCCGGCGCTGACCAACGCCTCGAAGGCCCTCACGGGCGGCACCGTCGACTTCTCGGGCGGCCTGCTCCAGGGCTTCGGCATCAACCGCCGGCTGGTGCGCAGCGGCTACGTGCAGGTGATCGTCGACGTCCGCGGCACCGGTACCTCGCACGGCGTGTGGCAGATCCTCGGCCCGCGCGAGCAGCAGGACTCCGTGGAGGTGCTGCGCTGGACCCGTGCGCAGGACTGGTGCGACGGCGCGCTCGGCATGGGCGGCTGGTCGTACTCCGCGATCAATTCGCTGCAGGCCGCGGGGCATGCGCCGGAGGGCCTCGGCGCGGTCTTCGCGATCGAGGGCAGCGAGGACATCGTCCGCGACATCTACATCACGGGCGGCCTCCCGTCGGTGTTCATCCCGCTGTGGCTCGGCGCCGTGAACGCCCTCAAGTGGCTGTACAACCCGCGCACCCTCCTGCGCGACACCGTGAACGGCAACATCTTCCGCTGGCTGCACAGCCGCCTGGTCTCGCCCGCCACCGAGATACCGTCGGTGGTGACGGGCGTGCTCACCGGGCGCGATCCGCGCGTGAACGACAACCCGTACTTCACGGAGCGGAACGCGAAGATCGAGTCGATCACCGCGCCGACCTTCCTG
Source organism: Tsukamurella ocularis (assembly GCF_965138335.1). Classification (GTDB taxonomy): domain Bacteria; phylum Actinomycetota; class Actinomycetes; order Mycobacteriales; family Mycobacteriaceae; genus Tsukamurella; species Tsukamurella ocularis_A. The sequence continues at coordinate 228,499 of NZ_CBCSDV010000001.1, read as the reverse complement.
TTCGGCGGCTGGCACGACCTGTTCGGCCGGAGCACGCCGCGCGTCTTCGCCCGGCTCAACCTGCCCGCGGGACGTAAGCAGATGGTGATCACCAACGGCTACCACTTCGACATGGGCGCCGGCTTCGGCGGCACCCAGGCGCCGCCGCGCATCGACGTGCTCGAGCGGGCCTGGTACGACCGCTGGCTCAAGGGCATCGACAACGGCGTCGACCGCTACGGGCCCGTCACCCTGGAGCAGCAGGGCGGCGGCTGGAGCGCGGGCGAGTCGTTCCCCCGCGCCGGAGCCCGCACCCAGCGGCTCTACGCCACCCCGGCGCCGTCGGGCACGGCGCCGCACGCCCGGTACGACGGCGGCCTCGCCACCGTCCCGGAACGCCGGCGCGCGTCCGCGTCCACGCGGATCGACCTGCGGGGCCTCGCCTCGCCCGACCTGACGCAGGTCCTCGCCGGGCTGACGAAGGCCGTCCCGGCGCTGGAGACCGCCGGCGTGCAGGAGCGCGGCGCGATCTGTTTCACCTCGCCGCCCGCAGCGGCGCCGGTGCAGCTCAGCGGCGCGGTCAACGTGCACCTCGTGACGCAGTGCGAGGGCGATGAGGCGATCTGGACGGTCACCGTCAACGACGTCGCACCCGACGGCACGTCGACGGTGCTCTCGGGCGGCGCCCTCATGGCCTCGAACCGTGCGCTCGACCCCGCCCGCAGCACCTACGACCTGGGCGGCGAGCTGCTCGGCGCGTTCCACCCGCTGACCTGGTCCGCGAAGCAGCGGGTGGTGCCGGGCGAGACGATCGAGCTCGACGTCGACGTGGTGCCCACCGATGCCGTGCTCGAGGAGGGCCACCGCCTGCGCGTGGACGTCTACGCCGGCAGCGTGCCCCGCTACCTGGCGACGGTCCCCGACCTGGTGAAGACCCGGTTCGGCAAGCAGACCGTCCTGCTCAGCCCCGAGCAGCCGTCCTACGTGAGCCTGCAGATCGTGGGCGATCCGGGCTGGTGACCGCCCCTTCCGGGCTATCGTCGAAGGCACGATGGTGACCGGTTCCCGAGCCGTCGCGTCCGCGGGTGCGGCCGCGCGGCTGCACAGCATGTTCGTCGACGGTGCGGTCGACGAGGCCGCGCTGCGCGCGTCCCAGCTGCGGCACCTCATCGCCGAGAGCTGGCAGCGCAGCCGCGACCTGGGCGTGAACCCGGACGGGGAGGCACCGTCGGGCGACGGTGCGCTCGACGCTCTGCGCGCCCGCAACCCCCTGTCCGGCGTGATGCCGGTGATCCGCCGGCTCCTCGTGGACGACTCGGCCGGCGCGATGGTGGCCGTCGGCGACCGCGACGGGACCCTGCTGTGGGTGGAGGGCGACGGCACCGCCGTCCGCCGGGCCGCCGCCATGAACTTCATCCCGGGCGCGAACTGGAGCGAGACCGCGGCCGGCACCAACGCGCCGGGCACCGCGCTCGCGCTGGACACCGAGGTGCAGATCGCCGGGTCGGAGCACTTCGCCCGGCGCGCACACCGCTGGAACTGCACTGCCGTCCCGGTGCACGACCCCGTGACGCGCGCGCCGATCGGCGTGCTCGACGTGACCGGCGGGCCCGAGGTGGCGACGCCCCAGGCCCTGGCCCTGGTGCGGGCCGCGGCGCTGGCCGTCGAGGGGCAGCTGGCGATCCTCCGGCTCGCCCCGCCCACCCCTGCGGCCGGGCCGCGGCTGCGACTGCTGGGCGGCCGCCCGATGCTGGAGAAGGACGGTCGCGAGGTGCCGCTCACGGGCCGGCACGCCGATATCCTCGCGCTGCTCGCACGGCACCCGGAGGGCCTGACCGCCGATCACCTGGCCCTGCTGCTCGACGAGCGCGACCTCGACGTCGTGACCGTCCGCGCGGAGGTCTCCCGGCTGCGGAAGACGGTCGGAGCGGACCTGCTGGGCTCGCGCCCGTACCGATTGCTCGGCCCACTGGCCTCCGACGCCGACGACGCGGCGCGCGCGATCCGCGCGGGCCGCGTCGCCGACGCCCTGGCGGTCTACCGCGGGCCCCTGCTGCCCAACTCCGCGGCCCCCGGCGTCGCGCGGCTGCGGACCGAGCTGGCCGAGAGCCTCCGCTCGGCCGTACTGGCGAGCCGGGACCTGGGCCTGCTCCGGCGGTGGCTCGATCTGCCCGATGCGCGCGACGACGAGCACGGCTGGCGGGTGCTGCGCGCGCACGGCGACGCCCGGGCCCGCGCCGAGGCCGACGGCCGCCTCGCGGCCATCGCCATCGATCTGGCCTGACTGGGCCGTAGCGCACCGTACGTCGTCCGCTTGACCAGGGGCGATCGGGGTAGCAACCGACTGCAACGTTGTTGCAACGGTCACTGCGTAGGGTGGAATGTGACTGACATCACGCCACTCATCTGGAGGTCCTTCATGACCGTTTACGCACGCCCCGGCGCCCCCGGCTCCCTCATGAGCTACCAGTCCCGCTACGACAACTGGATCGGCGGCGAGTGGGTCGCGCCCGTCAAGGGCCAGTATTTCGAGAACGTCACCCCGGTCACCGGCCAGGGCTTCTGCGAGGTGGCGCGGTCCACCGCCGAGGACATCGAGCTGGCGCTCGACGCCGCGCACGCGGCCGCCCCCGCCTGGGGCAAGACCGCGCCGGCCGTCCGCGCGGGGATCCTGCTCAAGATCGCCGACCGGATGGAGGCCAACCTCGAGTCGATCGCGCTCGCCGAGTCCTGGGACAACGGCAAGCCGATCCGCGAGACCCTCAACGCCGACATCCCCCTCGCCATCGACCACTTCCGGTACTTCGCGTCGTGCCTGCGCTCCCAGGAGGGCGGGATCTCCGAGATCGACGAGAACACCGTCGCGTACCACTTCCACGAGCCGCTCGGCGTGGTCGGCCAGATCATCCCGTGGAACTTCCCGATCCTCATGGCCGTGTGGAAGCTGGCGCCCGCGCTGGCCGCCGGCAACGCGATCGTGCTGAAGCCCGCCGAGCAGACCCCCGTGTCGGTGCTGTACCTGTGGTCGCTCATCGGCGACCTGCTGCCCGCGGGCGTGGTCAACATCGTCAACGGCTTCGGCCTCGAGGCCGGCAAGCCGCTGGCCTCGTCGAAGCGGATCCGCAAGATCGCCTTCACCGGTGAGACCACCACCGGCAAGCTGATCGCGGGCTACGCCGCCGACAACCTCATCCCCGTGACCCTCGAGCTGGGCGGCAAGAGCCCGAACGTCTTCTTCAAGGACGTCATGGCCGCGAACGACGACTACCAGGACAAGGCCCTCGAGGGCTTCACGATGTTCGCGCTCAACCAGGGCGAGGTCTGCACCTGCCCGTCGCGCGCGCTGCTGGAGAAGCCGATCTTCGACGAGTTCCTCGAGCTCGGCTCCATCCGCACCAAGTCGATCATCCAGGGCGACCCGCTGGACACCGACACCATGATCGGCGCGCAGGCCTCGAAGGAGCAGCACGAGAAGATCCTGTCGTACATCGAGATCGGTAAGAACGAGGGCGCGACCCTGGTGACGGGCGGCGAGGCGGCCGACCTGGGCGGCGACCTCTCGGGCGGCTACTACATCCAGCCGACCATCTTCTCCGGCACCAACGACATGCGGATCTTCCAGGAGGAGATCTTCGGCCCGGTGCTCGCGGTCACGTCGTTCGACGGCTACGACAACGCGATGGAGATCGCCAACGACACGCGCTACGGCCTCGGCGCCGGCGTCTGGTCGCGCAATGGCGACGTCGCCTACCGCGCGGGCCGCGACATCCAGGCCGGTCGCGTGTGGACGAACACGTATCACCAGTACCCGGCGCACGCGGCGTTCGGCGGCTACAAGGACTCGGGCATCGGCCGTGAGAACCACAAGATGATGCTCGATCACTACCAGCAGACCAAGAACCTGCTGGTCTCGTACGCACCGGGCGCGCAGGGCTTCTTCTGATCCCTGCCCGGGCTACGCCTGAGGGTGTCCGCGGCGCCGTCCCCCATCCGGGGACGGCGCCGCTCGCACGTCCGGGTGCTCCTGCCCGACGGTGCGCGGGGCGGCAGGGCGGCAGGGCGGCGGCACGCTGACGGTGCCGTGTTGTCCACGCAAGCCATGCGTGCCGCGCATACCCCTGAATGCGCAGTTCACAGCCATTTCGGGGGAGCGAGCGATGCGTGGCGCGCATACCCCCGCATCCGCCGCCGCACGATCCGACCGGATGAGCCCTCGGGCTCTCGCACGCCTTCCGATCCTCGGTGCAATCCTGCGACGACACGCCGGTGGATCGTCGCCGACACGCACCGAGGTTCGGCTGATCAGCGACTACAGCAGCACCGCGCTGTGGACCACGCGGGCGGCGACTGGGGCTTACGCCGGCGCGTGGGTCGACGGCTGCCCACTGCCCCGGAGGGGTACTACACCGCGTACGGCGGCTGACTCAGTCCACCGGGATCGTGGTGGTGCCGAGCAGGTCGCCGAGCTGCCACGGGTCGAGGCCGTTGGCGGCGTTCATGTCGCAGCGCACGCGGCCGTAGCCCTCGGGCAGCCCACCGCCGTACCCGCTGCCGTCGGTGTACTGGTGGATCGCGAAGCGCCGCCCCAGTTCCGGCGCCCGACTGAAGTCGGGCAGCGCGCCGTAGGAGGGCACCACGAAGGGCATCTCGGGCAGCGTCGGCCAGATGCCGATGTCGTTGGGGTTGAGGTAGCCGATGCAGCGGGTGGGCCGCGGATCCGCGCCACCGCCGCGCCAGTCCGAGGCGCCCCACGTGAAGCCGTTGAAGGCCTCCGAGTGATCGCCGACGATCTGCCCGCCCCAGGATTCCGCGTCGGCCATCGTCACCACGTCGGGGCGGTCCTCGCCCTGCATCTCCACGTGCACGGCGAGGCTGTCCTGCCAGTTGGGGCGCACCACCGCGTACACGATGGCGCCGACCAGCCGGCCGTCGTCGAGCATCCGCCGCACCGTGTCCCAGTTGGCGGCGAACCGGCGGTCGCGGTAGGTGCCGTCGTTGGAGCGGATCGCGACCCACCGGTAGGGATACTTCTCGGGCAGTTCCGGCTGCCATTCGGAGACGTCCGCGTACAGGGTGTCGCGCTGCAACCGCGCCGCGCGCGCCCGCCTCAGTCGCTTCCTCACACCGTCCACGCTACCCGCACCACCCCCGGTCATGAGGGGCGCTTTACCCGGTCTTGGGTTGCGCGAACGACTTTCGCGCGGGCAATCTGGTGCGATGCCCACTCTCGACCGGCGCGGCCGGCCCTACCTGGCCGCTGCCGTCGCGCTCCTCGGCGCCGTGGTCGCCCTCGGCCTGCTCGTCGGGTGGCGGCCCGTCACCGAGGCCGACGGCGAGGTGCTGGAGGAGATGATCGAGCACCGCGACACGGCCGTCACGACCGCGATGCGGCTCATCACCGACGTCTTCTCGCCGGGCGGCACGATCGCGCTCGGCGTGCTCGTCGCCGCGCTCCTCGCGTGGCGACGGTCCGCCGCCTCCGCCGCCTTCGTGCTCGGCAGCACCGCCGTCGCGTCGGCAGCCACCCTGGCGCTGAAGGACGCCTTCGCGCGACAGCGGCCGCCGCTCGTCGACCACCTCGCGAACGAGACGGACTACGGCTTCCCGTCGGGCCACGTCACGGGCACGACGGCCCTGCTCCTGGCCACGACGGTGGCCGTCACCGCGGGCTGGGCCGCCCGCCGGCGTCTGCTCGCGCTCCTCGTCCCCGCCGCGGTGATCGGCGCCGTGGCGGCGAGCCGCCTGTACCTGGGCGTGCACTGGTTCTCCGATACGGCGGCCGGGTTCGCGATCGGCCTCGCCGGCGTCGCCGTGGGCCTCGCCCTGCTCCCACCCGCGTCGTGGGCGCGGTGGGACCGCTGGGCGGGCGACACCGTCAGGCGTTCTCGCGCTCCGCGAACACGTCCCGCGCGACCAGCGTCGCGTTGATCGCGCGCGGGAAGCCCGCGTACGGCACGGTGTGCAAGAACGCCTCGACGATCTCGTCGCGGGTGATCCCGACGTTGAGCGCGGCGTTGATGTGCACGCGCAGCTGCGGTTCCGCGCCGCCGAGCGCGGTGAGGACGCCGAGCGTCACCAGCTGACGGCTGCGCGGGTCCAGGCCGGGCCGGGCGTAGACCTCCCCGAAGCCCCAGGCCGCCACGTGGTGGGCGAGGGCGGGGCTGATCTCGCCCAGGGAGTCGATGACGGCCTGGCCGGCGTCGCCGTCGATCGCCGCGAGGACGGCGAGTCCCGCTTCCCGGCGGGCGATCGATGCGGGGCTGTCGATGTCGTACTGCTCGGACATGGCGCTCACCTTCCGCGACCCGTCGTTCGCGGGTAGCGCGGTCGACGCTAGGACTTCGAGCGCGCTCGAACGCAAGTCAGGATTGCGGGACGGGGCAGGCGGCACCGTCGGCGCCCGTGATCCGCACCCGGGAGACGAAACGCTTGCCCGTGGAGCCCTCGAGCGAGAAGCCCGCGGCGCGGCCGGGCTCGAGGTCCAGGACGAGCACGCTGTTCTCCCAGACCCGCGCCTCGCCGTCGGACACCCAGACCGGCACGTCGCGCCCGTTCCCGAGCTCGACGGTGCCGAGCCGCACGTTGGCATCGCCCATGCGGAACTCGTCGACCGCGAACACCATGGGCGCCGAGCCGTCGCAGCAGCCTCCGCTCTGGTGGATCAGCAGCGGGCCGTTGCCGTCCCACAGCTCGCCCAGCATCTGTCGTGCCGCCGGCGTCGATTCGACCCGCTCGTCCATGCCCGCTCCCGTCGTCTGCTTCGACGGTAACGCAGCCGGAACGCGGAAACGCCGGGTCAGTTGAACTGACCCGGCGTCCGCCTGTGCGCCCGAAGGGATTCGAACCCCTGACCTTCTGATCCGTAGTCAGATGCTCTATCCACTGAGCTACGGGCGCATACCCATATTCAATTCTCGCCGGTCCGAAGACCGACGTGGCGGAGGCGAGAGGATTTGAACCTCCGGTCCGGTGTTGGCCGGACAACTCATTAGCAGTGAGTCCCATTCGGCCGCTCTGGCACGCCTCCAAATCGGACGCGATGCGCGAGCGATCCTTACGGGTCACGCGCAACCGCCGAGCAGCTACATTACACAACGTCTCCGCAACCCACAAAACCGCTGGTCATCTCCCGTTCACGCACCGGGCACGCGCGGGCCGCGCGACGGTGCCTAGATCGGCTCGGGCGTGAGCAGATCCTCCCAGGTGAGGTCGATCCGGACGTCTGCCGTCCCCACCATGCGTCGCACGACGTCGGACGCCAGGGACCGGAGGCGTTCGCCACCGTCGATCAACGTGCGTCCACGCCCGTCGGCGCCGACCGCGACGAGGTGGACGTGCACGCCTGCCAGGTCGCCGGCGGTCAGATCGAGCGCCACGTCGGCGACGGCGGCGGACTCGGAGGCCGCGGTGTCGGAGAGCGCCGCCGTGACGGCCTTCGAGAGGGCCAGCTCGGTGACGGCCACTCCCGGCCGGGCGGTGGCGATCGGGCGGGAGCGCCGCGGCAGCGCCGAGACCTGCAGGGCCACGGCCTCGCGCAGCCGATCGATCGCGTCCGCGCCCCAGCGCGGGTCGACCTCGGGCGCCTCGGCATCGGGTCCGGCCAGCCCGGCGAGCCGACGCGTCGCGTCGGCTATCCAATCGGTGGCCTGCGCCGGTGCGGCGTCACCACTCTCCACTCGCCTGAAACTCATCGCTCCCCCAGTGTGACCACGTCGTGTCGAATTGCACAACGGTCCGGCCTCCCCGGGCCGCGTCGGATCGCTCATGGCCAGTACTCCCCGAGCGTCTCCGCGAGGCGCTGCCGCGTGCGCTGCAGATGGCCGCGCACCGACCCCTCCGTGGTCCGCAGAACGCTCGCGATCTCGGCGATGGAGAGCCCGTCGACCTCGCGGAGCCACCACGCCGCGCGGGCGGGGTACGGCAGGCGGCCCAGTTCCCGGGCGAGGGCGTCGAGGAAGTCCCGATCGGTCGCCTTCTCGACGGGGCCGGGCCCCTGCGCGACCGCCTCGTCGACGGCCTCCGAGTCGACGACGGGCGCCCGGCGACGCAGCACGTCAGCGGTCTTGCGGGCGGCGATCGAGAACAGCCAGGTCCGCAGGCTCGAGCGGAAGGCGAAGGTGGGTAGCGCCTTCCACGCGGCGATGAGGGATTCCTGCACGATGTCGTCGCAGTCACTGCGTTCGGGCATCGTCCGCGCGACGAACCGATGCAGGGCGGGCGCGTGCCGCTGCACGAGCACGTCGAAGGCCGCGGCGTCACCGCGCTGGGCGCGCCTCGTCAGGGTCTCGTCGGACAGCGACGGCAGCAGCTCCGAGTCGAACAACCACCCTCCCAGTGTGAGATGGATCACAATCGCGTGCCGATCTCCGGGAGACGGCGACTCACCCAGTGTGCCGGAACGGATCCCGGTGCATCAGTCGACACAAGGGAGACCGAACATGACCTCGACCACCACCAAGCCCGCCGCGACCGCCGACGAGTCGACGACGGCGGCGACGAAGCCCGGCTCCGCGGTCTCCACGCAGGTCGGACGCGGTAGCACCAACATCGCCGACGTGGTCGTGTCCAAGATCGCCGGTATCGCGGCCCGCGAGGTCGACGGCGTCCACGACCTCGGCGGCCAGGCCGCGCGCGTGGTCGGCCGCATCCGCGAGACGCTGCCGGGCGCTCCGGACCTGACGCAGGGCGTCACCGTCGAGGTCGGCGAGCGACAGGCCGCCGTCGACGTGACGATCGTCGCCGAGTACGGCGTCGCGATCCACGACCTGGCCGCCGGCATCCGCAGCAACGTCATCGACGCCGTCGAGTCCATGACCGGCCTCGAGGTGACCGAGGTCAACGTCACGGTCCACGACGTGCACTTCGCCGACGATGACGACGTCGCCGGCGAGGCGCCGGCGGAGTCGCGGGTCCAGTGAGCGCTGCACGCGCCGCCCGGGTCGACGGAGTCGTCGCCGCGGTGACCGCGGTGGACGGGGTCGTCGGCGTCCACGCCGGCGGGCCCGGCTCCCCCGCCACCCACCTCCCGGGCCGGACGGTGCGCGGCGTCCGGCTCGACGACGACGGCGGGCAGGTGTCCGTCGTGCTCGAGTTCCGGCGCGACCTCGATCTGGTCGACCTCGCGGACCGCGTCCGCGTGGCCGCCTCCGACGCCGCGGGGGTCCCCGTGGACGTCGTCGTATCCGATATCGCGGTGTCCGACCCGGGCCCCGCAGCACCGAAGGAGTTCACCGCATGACGCCAGGACACTTCACCGTGTGGGGAGGCGTGATCGGCCTGCTCGTGGCGATCGCCGTCGTGGTCGGCGGCCTCGTCGGTCTCCTGCTCGCGATCGTCCTCGGCGCCGCCGGCGCGGCCGTGGGCGCGCACCTCGACGGGCTCATCGACCTCACCGCCCTGCGGCGCCGCGACCGGAGCTGACCATGACCACCGAATCGGTGACCCCCGACGGCCCGCTCGCCGCGGCCGACGCCGCGGAGCGGGGTCGCACCGTCATCGACGACCGCGTGCGGCGGCGGCTCGTCGAGCACGCGGCCCTGTCGGTGCCCGGCACCGAGCGGGTCCGCGGGCTCACGACGCGGCAGCTGCCGTCGGTGCGCTTCGCCGACCGCGCCGGCAGCGAGATCGACGTGCAGATCGCCGCGCAGTGGCCGCTCGACACCGCCCGGCTGGTGCCCGCGGTCCGTTCCGCCGTCGACGACGAGCTCGCCCGCAGCCTCGGCGCGGCCCCGAAGGAGGTGCACGTGCACATCACCCGGATCAGTGAGGACCGCACGGGTCCCCGCGCCACCCAGGCGCACGGCACCGCCGTCACCGCGACGGACGCCCCGCCCACCGCCCGCGACCTGCGGCGCCGCGCACCGCGTCGCACCGCCGGCGCAAGCATCGCGACGGTACCGCTGCTACTGGGCGTCGTGGCGCTCGGCGTGATCGCGGTCCGCGACGCCCTCGTCTCGCTCGGCTGGATCGCCGGCACCCGCTGGATCGACGCCGTGCCGCGCATCGCGGACGACGTGCGGTGGGAGTGGTGGGCGTGGCCCGCGACGATCGGCGCCATCGTGCTGGGCCTGGTGTTGATCGCCGCCGCGCTGAAGCCGCGGCGCCGCAGCCACACCCCCGTCTCCGACGAACTGTGGTTCCACCGGCGGATCGATCCCGACCGCCGCACCGCCGAGGAGGTGGCCCGATGAAGGGCTCGACCCGCGTCATCGACCGGATCGTCGCCGGCCTCGTCGGGCTCGTACTGCTGGCCGGAGGCCTGTGGGCGCTCGGCGACCGGCTCGGACAGCGAACCGCGGCCGACGCCGCCGACCGCGTGTCGGTCCCCACGATCGTGCGCCTGCCCGACCAGCCGTGGTGGCCCGCCGTCACCGGGGCGGCCGGCGCGGTCCTGGTGCTCGTGGCGCTGTGGTTGCTCGTCCGGCACCTGCGCGGCGCCACCTCGCGCACCGCGCACACGCCCGGCGACGGCACCGTCGACCTGGGGCGCGTGGCCGACGCCGTCGCCGCCGACCTGGGGCGCAGTCCCCTGATCCGGCGCGCCCGCCCGTCGACCGTGGTCGAGAAGGGCCGGCAGATCATCCGCGTGGCGGTCGCGATCGCGCCCGGCGCCCCCGTCGACGAGCTCACCGCCCTGGCGGCGGCCGCCCGCCGCGACGTGGCTCTCGCCGCCGGACCCGACGTCGCGTTCCAGGTCCTGGTGAACGACCGGCGCGGCGACCGAAGACTTGGGGAGCTCCCCCGAGACGAAGACCCATCCACCATCGAGAGGACATGACCATGGGAATCGCAGACGACGCCAGGAACAAGGCCGAGGACCTCAAGGGCCGCGCGAAGGAGGCCGCAGGCGCGGCCACCGGCAACGACGACCTCAAGGCCGAGGGCCAGGCGGATCAGGGCCTCGCCGCCGCCAAGGAGAAGATCGCCGACGCCGCGGACAAGGTCAAGGAGGGCGTCGACGCCGTCAAGAACAAGCTGTCCGGTCACTGACGCCGCACGTCCATCGTGATCGCAACCGATCACCGAGCGCGATCGCAACGAGCAGCGCACAATCAAGACCTCGAGGATCCGCCTCGGGGGAACACATCCGGTGTATCGGAAGGATCACGCATGGGCATCGCAGACGACGCGAAGAGCAAGGCGGAGGAGCTCAAGGGCCGCGCCCAGGAGGTCGCCGCAGCCGCCGGTGAGAAGTTCGATCAGGCCACCACGGCCGCCGGCGAGAAGCTCGACCAGGCCACCGCCGCCGCCAAGGAGAAGGCCGGCGAGCTCGCCGACAAGGTCAAGGGCGACGCGGACTCCCTCAAGGACAAGCTCTCGGGCAACTGACGCCCCTCGGCCGCCGGGGCCGGTCCACGCGACCGGCCTCGGTGGCCCCCGGGAGCGGACCGGCGGACTACCCTGGCCGAGTGGCCACTGTGAACCCGTCCGACCCCGCGCCGCTGAGCATCCGCTCCGATCTCGACGCACTCCCCGCCTACGTGCCGGGGAAGTCCGCGCCCGGCGCGATCAAGCTCGCCTCCAACGAGATCGTCGACGGTCCGCTGCCGTCGGTCGCCGCGGCCCTCGATGAAGTGCTGCGCAGCGCCAACCGCTACCCCGACAACGGCGCCGTGGCGCTCAAGGCCGAGCTGGCGAAGCTCACCGGCGCCACCGAGGACCAGGTCCACGCGGGCTGCGGGTCCGTCGCCCTCTGCCAGGACCTGGTCCAGGTCACCTGCCGCCCGGGCGACGAGGTGATCTTCGCCTGGCGCAGCTTCGAGGCCTATCCGATCGTGACCCGCGTCGTCGGCGCGACGCCGGTCCAGGTCCCGCTCACGGCCGATCACGCCCACGACCTCGATGCGATGGCCGCCGCCATCACCGACCGCACGCGCCTGATCTTCGTCTGCAACCCGAACAACCCCACGGGCACGACGGTCTCCGAGGGGGCCCTCGAGGCGTTCCTGCAGCAGGTGCCGCCGCACGTGATCGTCGCCCTCGACGAGGCCTACTACGAGTACCACCGGGCCAACGCGCAGACCGGCGAACGCATCGACGGCGCCGCCCTGATCGCCCGGCACCGCAACGTGATCGCGCTGCGCACCTTCTCCAAGGCCTACGGCCTCGCGGGCCTGCGGGTGGGCTACGCCATCGCCGATCCGGAGCTCATCGCCGCGCTCACCAAGGTGCATCTGCCCTTCTCGGTGAGTGTGCCGGCGCAGGCGGCTGCGATCGCCTCCCTGCACGCGAACGACGAGCTGCTGGCCCGCACCGAGGCCGTCGTCGCCGAGCGCACCCGCGTCCGGGAAGCGCTGCTGGAGGCCGGATTCGAGGTCCCGCACACCCAGGCCAACTTCGTCTGGCTCCCCCTGGACACCGACGCCCTGCGGTTCACCGCCGACGCGGCCGAGGCCGGCCTCCTGGTCCGGGGCTTCGACGGTGCCGGCGTCCGCGTCACCGTCACCGTGCCGGAGGAGAACGACGCCTTCCTCGCCTTCGCCGCGGGGTGGCGCCGGTGAGCCTCGGCAAGTACGAGTTCGCCTTCACCGCACACGTTCCCGTGCGATGGTCGGACATGGACGCCCTGGGCCACGTGAACCACGCGCGCATGGTGACGCTGCTGGAGGAGGCCCGCATCCAGTGGCTGCTCTCCGCCGGCGAGAAGTACGCGCCGCTGATCAAGAGCGCCTTCATCGCCGACGTCGCGATCAAGTACAAGGCGCAGCTGTACCACGAGGATTCGCCGGTGCAGGTGGGCATGTACATCGCGTCCAACCGCAGCGTCGACTTCACGATCGGCTACGAGGTCCGCGCGAACGGCGCCGCCCCCGAGTCGAAGCCCGCGATCCTCGCGACCACGCAGATGGCGGTCGTCGACATCGAGAAGCGCAGCCTGCGGCGCCTCACCGACGAGGAGAAGTCCTACCTCGCGTCCTGGTCGCGCGGCTGAGCCGGCGCGGGCTTCCACGCCTTCGGCGCGTCGCCGGGGAGCGCCGAGTCCGGTAGCGCCGCACCGGGTCGCACACCCGACCCGCCGGTGCCGGTCCCCGCGCCGCCGGCCCCCACGCCGGGCAGGGCGCGCCGCGCACCGTCGGGCAGGGCCGGCGGGAGATCGCCGCGCGCGCCCATGATCTGCCCGGCGACGCGACGCGCGCTCTGCGTGGAGATCTCGCGCTCGCCGGCGCGCTGCACCAGCTCGTGGATCTGCTGGTCGATCGATTCGATCGACATGCGCCGCGGCCGCTTCGAATCGGCGACGTCCACCAGGTCGCCCACGCGGGTGAGCGCGGTGACCCGGTCGACGAGCTCCTCCCAGACCTTGTCGAGCTCGCCCGAGCGGGTGCCGTCGGCGAGGCCCGGCGCGTACCGCAGCTGGCCCCACACGGACTTGAGCTGCACGACGTCGGCGGAGATCTGCACCAGGTCGGTCGGCAGGTCCAGCTGGCCGAGCTGCTCGTCGAACTCGCCTGCGCTCACCGAACGGGAGTAGCTCACCTTGTCGTAGACGAGGCCGGCGACGAACAGCAGCACGTCGTAGCGGTCCTCGAAGACGAGCAGGCCCTCGTCGGGCGCGCCGTGCCCGTCGACCCAGCCCGCGAGCTGCGGGGCGAGCCGCAGGGCCGGGCCCGCCACCCGCGCGACGGTCCGCGCGGCCACCGCCGCGGCCGACGGGGTGAGCGGCAGCGGCGTCAGGCACAGCGCGTCGAAGAGGGCGTCGCGCTCGTCGAGGTCGAGGTGCACCGCGTCCTTCCGGGCGCGACGCACGGCGCGGACGCCCGCGGCGAAGGAGATGCGGTTCAGGGTGAAGGCGTGCCGGAAGCCGGCGAGCTTGCGCCGCGCGTCCGCACCGCGCACCGCGTCGGCGGCGGCCTTGGCCTGCTGCAACGGGTTGGCAGGGACGCCGTCGGCCGACGGCGCCGGAGCCTCGTGCTCGGCGATCCGGCTGAGCCGGCGCAGCTTGGAGTAGCCGCCGATGTCCGGGAAGGCGCGCTCGGTGTCGAACCGGTTGAGCACCACCGCGCGGGCTGCGGGCTGGAGGTGACCGGCCGCGATGAGCAGGGCGGCCTCGTCGGAGAGCTCGCGCCGGGGCATCGGGATCGCGCGGGCGTCGCACCACCGGCGCACCGGCGCCTCGATGTGCACTTCAGGCTCCTGCGCGGACATCCGTCACCCCCTTCTCCGTCGACGTGCGCTTCTCATCATCCCCGAAGGGCAGGGCGGCGCGCAGCGCCCACGCGAGCACGACGGTGACGACCGAGGTCGCGAGGAAGGCGACGGCGATGCTCCCGGTGAACGGCGGCCAGCCGAGGACGTCGAGGAGGAGGACGTCCATGACGATGAGGTGCACCAGGAAGTACTCGTAGGAGATCGTGCCGAGCCACACCATCGGCCGGCTGCCCAGCACCCGGTGGTACGGCGAGCGCGCCGCCGGCGCGAGCCCGAGCGGGGCGATCAGTGCGACGGAGATCAGCAGGTAGAGGGCGGACTTCACCAGCGCCTCCACCTGGCTCGCCGGCACCATCGTGGGAGGTCCGCCGATCACCGGCAGGGCGGAGACGACGAACGCCGTCGCGGCGACGGCGAGGCACGCGGGCGTGGCCCACCGCGGCCACCGTCGGACCGACGGGACCGCGACCGTCAGCGCCATGCCCCCGACGAACCACCACAGGTAGGCGGGCGGCCACATGCGCGCGGTGCGTTCGATGTCGGGGGCGATCAGGATCCACACCGGGGTGATCGCGGCGACGGCGGCGAGGCCGGCCACCAGCCGCGCGGGCCGCCACCGGTACCGGCACAGGGCCGCGGTGAGCGCCCAGCCGATCAGCGGGAGCGCCAGGTAGAAGGCCATCTCCACCGCGAGGCTCCAGGCCTGGGTCAGCCCGACGCGCAGGTGCCCGAAGCCGTAGATCTGGGTGAAGGTGAGGTTCCGCAGCAGCCCGTCGGCGCCCCGGCCCGACGGGTTCGGCTCGTGCCGCACGAGGCCCAGCGCGTACACGGCGACGACGACCACCCAGTACGCGGGCACCACCCGCCGGAACCGGTGCCAGGCGTAGCGCCGCAGGTCGGGCTGGTGCCCGGTGCCGTCCTGCAGCAGCCGCACCCACGGCCGGAAGAGGAGGAAGCCCGACAGCGCGAAGAAGATGGGGACGCCGATCTCGAACCGCGCCCAGAGGTGCCCGGCGAAGTCGTCGGTGTAGTGGCCCGTCGAGAAGGCGGCGTGCGTCAGGCACACCGTGGCCGCCGCGACGGCACGCAGCCCGGTGAGCGGCGCTACCCGACTCTGCATCCCCTCATTTTGCCCGGTGTCCCCGGGCGTCCGTCCAGCGCCTGTCCGACACCCGTCCGACACCCGTCCGGCGCCTGTCCGGCAGCCGGGCGGCGGACGGGCGGCCCGACGATGCGCGGCTCACGCGACCGGGGTCGCCCGGAAGGCGCGACGGTACCCGAGCGGCGTCATGCCGGTGTCCCGGCGCAGGTGCGCCCGCAGGCCGGCACCGGTGCCGAGCCCGGCATCGCGGGCCACGGCGTCGACGGACAGCTCGGTGGTCTCGAGCAGCTCGCGGGCGCGGTCGAGCCGGCGGCGCAGGATCCACGCGCCGGGCGTCTGCCCGGTCTCCTCGCGGAAGCGCCGGTTGAAGGTGCGCACCGACATCCCCGCGCGCCGCGCGAGCACGTCGACCGACAGGTTCTCGTGCAGGTTCCGGACGGCCCAGTCCCGCGGTTCGACGGTGCTGCCGGCCCCGCTCACGGGCACGGGGACGTCGACGAACTGCGCCTGCGTGCCCTCGCGGGCGGGCGGGACCACGCAGTGTCGCGCGACCTTGTTCGCGACGGCGGCGCCGTGATCGCTGCGGATCAGGTGCAGGCACAGGTCCAGGCCGGCGGCGAGCCCGGCGGAGGTGAAGACGTCGCCGTCGTCGGTGAACAGGACGTGATCGACGAGGCCGACGGCGGGGTAGAGCTTGCGCAGCTGTGCGCCGTACTTCCAGTGCGTGGTGACGTTGCGCCCGTCGAGCAGGCCCGCGGCGGCGAGCACGAAGGCGCCGGTGCAGATCGAGACGATGCGGGTGCCCGGGCGGATGGTGGCGAGGGCGGCGCGGATGTCGTCGGGGAGGGTGCCGTCGAACCGGGGGCCGGGGATCTTCGTACCCGGCACGATCACCGTGTCGGCGCGGGCGAGGGCCTCGGGGCCGGCCTCGGGCGTGATGGCGTAGCCACCCGTCGCCCGGACGGGATTCCGGTCGATCCCGCAGGTGATGACGCGGTAGAGCGGCCGATCGGCCTCATCGGTGGCCTCGGAGAAGCACAGCGGCGGGATCGCGGCGTCGAAGCCCACGATGGGTTCCAGCAGCAGGACGGCGACGGTGTGCATGGCACGATTCTTTCATATCTTGTCATTCATGCCACTGTTTCCGTGCCGCGGATTCCGGGAATCTAGTCCGGTGACCACACCGCTGAAGCGCCTGCGCGCACCCCACTACGCCTGGATCGTGGCCGGCGTCGCCTTCGTGACGATGTTGGGCGCGGCCGGCTTCCGGTCCGTGCCCGGCGTGATGATGGACCCGCTGCACATGGAGTTCGGCTGGTCGCACGCCACGATCGGCGCGGCGATGTCGGTGAACATGGCACTGTTCGGGCTCACCGCGCCCTTCTCCGCGGCGCTCATGGACAAGCTGGGCGTGCGGCCCGTGGTCATCGCCGCGCTGACGCTCGTCGCCGCAGGCACCGGGCTCGCGGTGTTCATGACCGACGCCTGGCAGCTGGTCCTGCTGTGGGGCGTCCTGGTCGGCCTGGGCACCGGATCCCTGTCGACGGCCTTCGTCGCCACCATCGCGATGCGCTGGTTCGTCGCGCGACGGGGCCTGGTGACGGGCGTCCTCACCGCCGCCAGCGCCACCGGGCAGCTGATCTTCCTGCCGGTCGTGGCGGCCCTGTCCGAGGCGCACGGCTGGCGCACCGCGACCCTCGTGGTCACCGCCGTCGCCGTCGCGGTGATCCCCGTCGCCGGCCTGTTCCTGCGGTCGTGGCCGGCGCAGCTGGGCCTGCCGCCGTTCGGCGCGGCCGAGATCGCACCCCCGCCCGCGCCGTCGCGCGGCGCGGTGCGCGCGGCCTTCGCGGGCCTCGCGACGGGCGCCCGCCGCCCGGCCTTCTGGCTGCTCGCCGCGAGCTTCGCCATCTGCGGCGCGACGACCAACGGCTTGCTGCAGACGCATTTCATCCCCGCCGCCGGCGATCACGGGATGCCCGCGACCACGGCCGCCTCGCTCCTCGCGGTCATCGGCGTCTTCGACGTGGTCGGCACCATCGCCTCGGGCTGGCTCACCGACCGCGTGGACTCGCGGGTCCTGCTGGTGGTCTACTACCTCGGCCGCGGGCTCGCGCTGGCGCTGCTGCCCGCGCTGCTCTCCCCCGGCATCGCGCCGGGCCTGCTGGTCTTCATCCTGTTCTACGGCCTCGACTGGGTGGCGACGGTGCCGCCGACGATGGCTCTGGCGCGCGAGCACTTCGGCGAGTCGACGCCGGTGGTCTTCGGGTGGATCTTCGCCTCGCACCAGTTGGGCGCCGCGGTCGCGGCGTTCGGCGCCGGCTACATCCGCGACGCCTCGGGCGGCTACGACCCGGCCTTCTACGCCGCCGGCGCGCTCTGCGCCGCCGCCGCGGCGATGTGCTGGGCGGTCCCGCGGGCGCGCGCCCGCACGGTCGCGCCGGAGCCGATCGCCGCCTGACGGCGCCGGCTCAGACCGGGGTCTCGGTGAAGATGCGCAGACCCTCGGCACGCACCTGGGCCCGTTCCGGCGGCTCGACCATCCCGGCGAGCCGCAGCCCGGCGACCACCCCCGCCGCGGCGGGACCGCCGGCCTCGGGCCGGTCCTCGGGCCATGCCGTCGCCTCGCGCACCTCCCGGTACTCGACGGACTCGGGGTCGATGTCGAGTTCCCCCGTGCGCTCGCGCACGTAGGTGCCGGTCTCCTCGAGCAGTAGTTCGACGGTGCCGAGGACCGTCGGCGCCGGCCCCGCGTCGTGCCACCCCAGGCTCACGATGAGGTCGGTGCGATAGGGGTCCGTCACGGAGAAGCCGAGTTGCGCGTACAGTTCGCCGACCCGCACCAGACCGGAGTCGGGATCCCAGTCGAGCACCTCGGGCGCCGGGTAACCCGGCCGCCGGCTGGGATGCAGGGTGAGCGCGCCGCGCACAGTCCCGCCCACGCGGGGCACCTCGCCGCAGCACTGGTACTCCCAGTTCGAGATGTGCACGTACAGCAGCGATACGTCCAGCGACAAAACAGAATTCACGGCTCTGTACCGGGTGTTCAGCGACCCGCAGGAGTGGTTCCGCGGGGTCCCGGCGTACCTCCGCGGCTATCGTAGCCACGGCCCGCGCGAACTGTTGCGATTGCACTCGCCGTGCCGCCGAGAGATGCGCTCCGGCGGCACGAGCCCGGCGTATCGGCGGGGTCGCGCCGCTCCGGCTCACATCTCGGCGTCCCCGGGATCGACGAGCAGCCGGACGAACAGTTCCGCGGGCGGGTTCGCGGGATCGGGTCGGACGAACATCACACCAGCGATGAGCTGTCCACCCATGTCGTCCATCGCGCTGGCCTGGAGCACTTCTCCGCGAACCACGCGGCTCATCGAAGCCAAGTGTCCGGTCTTGTCGATCCGCTCGTCCCCCAGGTCCACCTCGATCACGCCGCCCTCCGCGGGGAGCGCGGATCCGAACAGTTCCGTCGGTCCGGTGAGATGAATGGTCCGTCGGGCGCGCTCCTCGTCGGCGAGGCGCTCGTCGATCTCAGCCTCGGTGGGAGTCAGCCGGGCCGTGACTCGCAGCCCGACGACGACGCCGATCGTGGCCGCTCCCCCGCCCTCGAGCTGCTCCTCCGGCCAGCGCGTCGCCTCGTCGACCTCGTGGAACTCCCGCGAGTCCGGGTCGATGAGCAGTGTCCGGTCCGCGCCGACAGGCAGGAAGCGCCCCGTCTTCTCGATGACCCGCTCGACGACACCGGTGACCGTCGGCCTGGCGTCGCGCTCGTGCCATCCCAGGCCGAGGAACAGTTCTCCCGACGGTTCGGTGAGGTCGTAGCCGAGCTGTGCGGTCGTCGACCCGAATCGCACCAGCCCGGATCGCCGATCGAAACCGGTGACCGTGGGCGCGGAATACCCGCGGGCCTCGCTCGCGTACGCGGTCAAGGTGCCACTGAGCTCGACGCCGAGAGCGGGAACCGTGCCGCAGCACTGGTACTCCCAGTTCGCGATATGGACGTACAGCAGGGAATCGTCGGACGACGGACTGTTCACAGACTTCACCGGGCGATGGACGAACCGCGGCGCGAAGGCCCCGGGACCCGGTGTACCCGCGTTCAGTCTAGCGAAGCCCGAACGCGGGATACAAGATTCAGCAGAAGCCGCACTCGCCGTTGGCGGCGAGCTGGGTGAAGCAGTTGGGGCAGAGCTTGGCCGGGCGGGGCTCGGGCTTGGCCGGGGCGGCGGCCTTGGCGGGCCGGGCCGACGGCACCTTCGCCGCGCGCGGTGCGGCGGGGGTGCGGGCCTTGACGACCCGCCCGTTCGACGCGGCCTTCGCGGGCTTGACCCGGGCGATCCGTGCCGCGGCGGCCCGACGGGCCTCCTCCAGCTTGGGCGTGAGCTGCGGGGCTGCACCAGCGGGCACGGCAGCACCGAAGTGCAGGTAACAGGCGAAGCGCGCGGCCGCGGCGTGCTGATCGAGGTTCTCCGGGATCGGGAGGCCCGCGGCCGCGACGGCGTAGGCGTAGCCCTCGCCGACGGTCTGGTCGTGGGCGACCATGAGCGAGACGAGCGGCGGCTCGCCCGCCGCCTGGCAGCGATCCGTCACGCGCCGTTGCAGCGCGGCGACCCAGAGGCGCACGGGCGCGCGGGTCGCGACCCCGGCGTCGGCCTGCGCGCGGGCGGCGAGTTCGGCGAAGCTGATGAAGGATCCGTACCGGCCGGCCAGCTCGACGAGCGCGGAATGGGCGGTCTCGGCCCACAGATCGAGCGCCTCGGAGAAGGGCACGGACAGCTCGTTGGCGGTGCGCCAGGCTTCGAGGTCGATCGGGTCTTCGGGGGCAGCAGCACCGGCTTCGCTCACCCTCTCAGTTTCGGCTATCCATGGGGTGCAACGCAAACCGTCGACCTCGACGTGAACTCGACCACACCCGCACGACACCCGCGACCAAGGCGGAACGGCGATTGTTGGAGGTTCGGACAAGTCATGGGCGCGCCGGCGCCGATACGTTGGTCAGCATGCCGAACGAATCCGCTCCTGCCGCACCGCTGACCCCCGAAGAGATCAGCGAGCGCACCGCGAGCGCCGTCGGCCACCACTACGTGTACCGCGACACCTACGTCGTGGGCCGCGAGAAGATCCGCGAGTACGCGACCGCCTCTCAGTTCACCGACCCGGCGCACTTCGACGTCGAGGCGGCGCGCGCCGCCGGCTACGCCGACCTGGTCGCGCCGCCGATGCTCGTCAGCGTCGCGGGCATCGTCGCCAACCGACCACTCTTCGACGACTCGGTGATCGGCTACGGCGCGAGCCAGCTGATCCAGGCCGACGAGGCGATGACCTACCACCGGCCCGTGGTCGCGGGTGACGAGCTGACCATCCACGTGTTCGTCGACAAGCACCGCCGCGTCGGCGGCTACGACATGGTGACGCTCCGCAACGAGATGTACTCGCAGAGCGACGAGCATCTGGTCACGCTCTCCACCACGCTCATCGGCGGCTCGCCCGATGGCGACGAGGCCGGGGACTTCAGCGAGGCCGCGAAGAGCGTGGTGATGCACGGCGTCGTCATCGCCTGACCGCGAGACGCCGCCGGGCGATCACCGCGCGAACTGCACCACCACGTCGTAGCCGATCTTGCAGATGAACGCCGAGACCACGACGAGGAAGACCACCTTGACGAAGCCGCTGCCCTTCGCGACCGCGGTCCGCGCCCCGAGGTAGCCGCCCGCGACGTTGGCGCAGGCCATCGCCACGCCGAGCTTCCAGTAGCCCGCACCCTGCGGCAGGAAGACCACGAGCGACGCGAGGTTGGTCGCGAAGTTGGCGACCTTCGCCTTCGCCGACGCCTCGAGGAACGCGTACCCCATGAGGCCGACCATCGCGAAGACGAGGAACGAGCCCGTGCCCGGCCCGAGCGCACCGTCGTAGACCCCGATGGCGAACCCGGCCAGCCCGGCCGTCACGAGGTGCCGGTGCCCGCGGTAGCGCAGCTCCGTCTCGTCGCCGAGGTCGGGCTGCCGCAGCGTGTAGACGAAGACCGCGACGAGTGCGGCCAGGATGATCGGGTTGAACGCCGAGCGCGGGATGTGCGAGGCGATGATCGAGCCCGCGATCGCGCCGGCGAAGGCCGGGACGGCCAGGGCGACGGCGGTCCGCCAGTCGGGTCGCACGCGCCGCCAGTAGGTGATGCTGCTCGTCGTCGTGCCGGCGATGGAGGCCATCTTGTTGGTCGCGAGCAGGTGGATCGGCGCGGCCGTGGGGAACGCGATGAGCAGCGCGGGGAGCTGGATCAGGCCGCCCCCGCCCACGACGGAGTCCACCCAGCCGGCGGCGAGGGCCGCGAGGAGAAGCAGGAGCAGCGTCGTCGTGGTGATGTCGGGCACCGATCGATCGTGCTGTAATGGCCTTGTGCATATCAACCCTTACGGCGAGGATCCGGTGTTGCTCGCGGTCGAGCTGGCGAACGATCCGGCGGTCGACCTGGCCGACCTGGTCCGACGGTGCGATGCGCACGACATGCTCGTGGAGGCCGTCGGCGCCGAGGACTTCGCGGGCTGCCGCGACCTGATCGACGCCTGGCTCACCGTGGTCGACGCGGAGGACGTCCCGACCCGGGTCGAGCGCCTCAACGCGTTGCTCGCCGAGCACGCCTCCCACCCGCGCGTCACCGACCACGCCGGGACCGGATGGCACATCCACTACCGCGAGTCCGGCGCGACGCTCACGGGCCAGCTCGCCGTGCTGATCCTCACCGGCACCGCCCTGCACCTGACGACGCGCGGGATGAATCGGCTCGGCCGGTGCGCGTCATCGGACTGTACGGCGGTGTTCGCGGACGTCTCCCGCAATGGTCGCCAGCGGTACTGCTCGCCCCGGTGCGGCAGCCGCGAGGCCGTGCGGCGCCATCGCGCGGCCTGACAACAGATCCTGCACCAGCGATCACACGATGTTGCATTACTAATGCAGGTTGTTGATACTGCCCACATGACCCTCCCACCCACCGGCCCGAGCTGCCGGTTCTGCGGAGCCTCGCCCGCGATCGATGCGACCGTCCGCGGCCACCAGGGCTTCCTCATCCTGATGCGCTTCCTCAAGCAGCCGGGACCGTACTGCCGCGACTGCGGCATCGCGACCGTCCGGAGCATGTCCGCGAAGAGCCTGTGGCAGGGATGGACGAGCTTCTTCTCCGTCGTGATCAATCCACTCACGCTCCTGTGGAACCTGGTGATCCGGATCCGCTTGCAGCGCCTGCCCGCCGTCGAGCAGCCCGGCCCCGTCGCATCGATGGACGAGGGCAGGCCGCTGTACCGGAGGCTCGGGATGCTCGGCCTGTTGATTCCGCTCGCCGTCCTCGGCTGGCTCCTCTACAACAAGTTCATCGTTCACGAGTACGACGCCACCGGCGCGAGCGCGGGAGAGTGCGTGGCCACCTCCGGCGAGAGGCTCACGGTGGTCGTGGGCTGCACCGAGCCGCGAGCCGACTACCGCGTCGCGGGGAGGCTGCCCGGCACCGTCGACCCGGCGGGGTGCGAGGCCTACCCGAGCACCACCAAGACCTTCGCGGAAACGCGCAGGAGCGAGAAGTACGTGCTGTGCCTGGAACCGCTCACGAGGTAGTCGGGCGGGAGTCCTCCCGGATGGGACGGCGGGCGAGCCACGCAGCCACGATCGCACCGGAGACGTTGTGCCACAGCGAGAAGACCGCCGACGGTAGGGCCGCGAGCGGCGAGAAGTGGGCGGTGGCCAGCGTGGCCGCGAGCCCGGAGTTCTGCATGCCCACCTCGAAGGCCAGGGCGCGCCGGGCGCGGTCGTCGAGGCGGCCGAGCCTCCCCGCGAGGTAGCCAAGCCCGAGGCCGAAGCCGTTGTGCAGCACCACCGCGAGGAAGACGACGCCGCCCGCGGCGGCGAGCTTGCTCGCGCTCCCCGCCACGACGATCGCGACGATGAACGCGATGACGATCGCGGACGCCCAGGGAAGCACCGGGAGCGCTCGCGCCACGAGACTCCTCGCGAACCGTCGCGCCACCACGCCGAGGATCACCGGCAGAAGAACGGTTTTGACGATGTCGAGGACCATGCCGCCGGCATCGATGGGCAGGTAGGAGCCGGCGAGCAACAGCACCAGCAGCGGGGTCACGATCGGGGCGATGAGCGTGGAGACGCTCGCCACCGCCACCGACAACGCGACGTCGCCCTTGGCCAGGAATGCCATCACGTTCGACGCCGTGCCCGACGGGGCGCAGCCCACCAGGATCACGCCCACCGCCAGCTCGGGCTCGAGGTTCAGGGCGTGCGCGATGACCCAGCCCGCCCCCGGCATGATCACGTAGTGCGCGACGATGCCGAGCACGACAGCCCAGGGCCGCTTCGCCACCGACGCCAGATCCGGCGGGGTCAGCGTGAGCCCCATGCAGAACATGATCACGCCCAGCAGATACGGCACCGACGGAGCGAGCGGCGTGAAGGTGCCGGGCGTCAGGTAGCCGACGACACCCGCCACCAGGACCAGGAGTGGGAAGACGGTGACCGCCGTCCGCGCGATGCGCGCCTCCGCCGCGAGCGCGGGATTCTCCGGCGTTCCAAGGGGCGACGACATTCTTCGATGCTCTCACTTCCCGCGCCGGCCTGTGCCACCGACCGTCGAGACCATGCGAAGCCCTCCTCAGCACGGCACCGTCGACTAGATTGCGAGCGTGAAACCTGATAGCCCAGCGAGGCGCCGCGCGAACCTGCGTCGGCTCGCCGGCGAGTGGTGGGAGGGCGGCCCGACCTACGAGGAGCGGATCGCCTACCTGGGCAACCGCTCGCTCCTGCCGATGGTGCGGCTGGTGGTCAGCATCTGCGCCCTGGTGCTGGGCGCACTCCTGCTCGCCCTCGTGACCGTCGTGGACCCGCTGACGCCCTGGGCGATCGTCCGGCTCGTCGGCGCGGGAGCGGTGGCGCTGTTCTGGGCGGTCCGCTGGCAGATCGGCGACGTCCCGAGCGCTCGCGGTGCGGCGATCTTCTTCGCCTCTTCGATCGTCGCCATCTACGCGGCGGCGTCGACGCAGGATGACGCGATCGCGTTCGTCGCCGCCCTGGCGATGATCGCGACCTTCGGAGCGCTGGTCCTGGCGACCCGCGCCTTCCTCGTCAACGCCGCTCTGGTGCTCGCGGCCATCACCGCCTCGACGATCGCGGCGATCCCCGTGCAGGGCTGGACCATCGCACTGATGGGCGCCGTGATCCTTGCCGGCGCGACGATCGGGGTCCCCGCCGTCATGCAGTTCGGGATGACCTTCTCCTGGTTCGACACCGCCGAGGCCGGCACGGATCCCCTCACCGGTGCCCGCAACCGACGGGGCCTCACGACCATGTGGGCGACGTGGGCCCTGCGTCGCACGCCCTCCGTAGCCCGCGTCGGCATCATCGTCCTCGATCTCGACCGCTTCAAAGCCGTCAACGATTCGCGGGGGCACAACGCCGGCGACGAGATCCTCGTCCGCGTCGCCCGGATCCTGCACGCCGAGAGCGCCGCGGTCGATGCGATCGTCGCGCGCCTGGGTGGCGACGAGTTCGCACTCCTGGTCGTCGGACAGGACACGCCGGCGTACATCGATCTCGCCGAGCGGATCCGCGAGCGCGTGCGCACGATGGCGGCCGTCGACGGAATCGTCGTCACCACGAGCATCGGCGTCGCCGCCACGGATTCCCCCACCCCCGACCGGGAGCTCCTCGAGCACCTGCTCACCCGCGCGGACGCGGCGATGTACCGGGCGAAGGGCACGGGCGACGCCGTCGTCGTGGCCCCCGCCCCGACGGCTCGCTGACCCTACTCCGGTTCGACGCCCGACGGTGCCGCCTCCGGCCGGGCCGTCGGCCGCGTCCAATAGATTGTTTAGCAACAGCATTTCTCGCGTGAATCACAGTTCTTCCTATTTGATTGCAAATCTTGTCGATCGACGAATGCTGCAGCAATCACCGATTCCGCCTGCCGACCGCCCCCCGATCCACACGGCCACTTTCCCATCTCAAACTCCGCAGGTCTGACAAGGGAGCAGCGTACGAAAACGTTCTACAGGCGCCATATTGCGACTGACAGATCGTTCAGTTAAATCGCAAATACGGATTACCCGTTCAGCTCCTTATCAGCTTTGATAGGCGCTAGAGTTTTGCCGTTGCAGAGAATTTCTTCGCATACATTCACCCTTTGACACACGGAGGTACTTTCGTGGGACGACACAGCGCACCGACAGCGCTCCAACGCTCGGCGCGGCGTGCCACCGTCGCGGCTGGCGCCCTCGCCGCGACGGCGGCGATCACGACGGGCGGCGCGGGAACCGCGGCCGCGGCGACCACGGCGGTGGACACCGTCGCAGCCCCGACCACCGTTCCCGGCCCGTTCGGCAGCTCGATCACGTACATCACGAACGCGGGCGGGCCGGGCGTCGCCTTCCCGGGCGGCTCGGTCACCACCGTCTATCCGTTCGGGCTCGGCTCACAGAACGTCGTCGTCGGGCCCGCGGGCGTGTCCACCGACTCCACCGGCAACTCCGCCATCTACGCCCCCAGCGGCAGCATCACCGCGAACGGGCCACTGGGTTCGAACGTCTACTCCTCCGGCACCGGCCCGATGTTCCGCTTCGGCCCGAGCGGCATCGGCACCTTCCTCGGAACGAACGGCTACGGCTTCAACATCCCGGGCGTGGTGAACGGCGGCGGCAGCACCTTCTTCGGCGATGTCCAGTTGACCCCCGTCGGCCTCGTCGCCACGGGCCCGAACGGGGCCCACTCCATCGGGGGCCCCCTCGGCACCCTCGCGAGCGCGTTCGGAGGCAGCGTGCTGCAGCTCGGGCCCGGCGGCCTCTTCGCCCACGCCGGCTCCCTCACCCTGAGCGGCTCGTTACCGCTACTGGGCGGCGGCAGCCTGAGTTTCATGCCCGGCCTGGTCTCGATCACCCCCACCGGCCTGATGCTCCAAAGCCCGCTGCTCAGTTTCGGCGGGGGCGGCCTGCTCGGCGGCCTCAGCGGCAGCTTCTCGCCGATCACCCTGACACTCGATGCCAACGGGCTGAACATCGGAGGCGGCGGTTGGGGCCTCAGCGGTGGTTCGATCTTCGGCATCGGCGGCGGCGGGGGCGGCTATTTCGGCAACCTGCACCTGGGGCTGGACGGCCTGAACGTCCAGGGACCGGTGGCCTCGGGCAGCCTCGGCGGCCCGCTCGGCACGATCAATACCGTCCTGCAGGGCGGATTCTTCAACCTCGGCACCGGCGGGCTGTCCGCGGGTGGCGGGATGGGGCTGGTCAACGTCGGCACCCCGCTCGGTGGCCACAACACCGTCGTGAACAGCGGCTTCGTGGCCGTCACGCCGACCGGTTCCACCATCGTCAGCCCCTCGGGCAGCTCGACCACGAGTACCCCCGCGGGCGCGGTGACCGTCGCCGTCACCACCCCTGTCACCGCCAGCGCGGACCAGTCCGGCGCATCGGTCAACGGTGGCTCCGTGACGGGCAACGTCAGCAACGGCTCCGGCTCCACGTCGGTGACCGTCGCCGGCGGATCCGCCAGCACCAACGGCGGCGAGGACGGTGGCCCCACCTCCACCCCGCCGAGCGTCACGGTGGACCACACCTCGACCAAGGACACCGACGCGGCCACTACTGCGAAGCCGGACAGCGAATCGGTTGCCGGCGCTCAGGCATCCGGCTCCGAGCCGAGCACCGTGAGCTCCGGCACCACCGGGGCCGACACCGAGACCGAGACCGGGGCCGACGCCAGCACCGACTCGAGCGACGACTGACACGCTGACGGCGTGCCGCACGGTCCCACGGTGAGGGCCGGGCGGTGGACCACGGAGAGGNCGATCGCGACCCGCGATCGGCCTCTTTCCGTGTGCGATGCCTCGAGCGGATCCCACCGATGCCGAGGACGTTTCAGGGCGAGGTCTTTACAGTCAGTCCAGACTGACTGTACGGTTCTCGTCATGCACAGCAACTCCGACGGAGATCCGGGGGAGGTCCTGATGACCACGTCGCAGGCAGACGACCGCGTGCTGGTCCGCAAGGACGGCCCGGTGACGATCGTGTCCATCAACCGTCCCGCGGTGCGCAACGCCGTCGACCGGCGCACCGCCGAGGCGCTGGCCGATGCCTTCCGCGCCTTCGACGCCGATCCCGATGCCGCAGTGGCGATCCTGACCGGCGAGGGCGGCACGTTCTGCGCCGGAGCCGATCTCAAGGCCGTCGCGGCGGGCGATCCGAACCGGTTCGCGCCCGACGGCGACGCCCCGATGGGGGTCTCCCGCCTGCGCCTGTCCAAGCCGGTGATCGCCGCGATCGCCGGGCACGCCGTGGCGGGCGGGCTCGAGCTCGCCCTCTGGGCGGACCTCCGGGTCGCCGACGACGACGCCGTCCTCGGGGTCTTCTGCCGTCGGTGGGGCGTACCGCTCATCGACGGTGGCACGGTCCGGCTTCCCCGCCTCATCGGCATGGGACACGCCATGGACCTGATCCTCACCGGCCGGGCCGTACCCGCCGAGGAGGCCCGGGCCATGGGCCTGGTCAATCGGATCGCACCCAGCGGAACGGCGCTGGAACATGCGCTCGCGCTGGCCCATGAGCTGACCCGCTTCCCCCAGACCTGCCTACGGGAGGACCGGCTGTCGACGCTCGAGCAGGAGGGCCTCACCGAGGCCGACGCGATGGCCAACGAGCACGAGCACGGCAGGACGTCTCTCCTGTCCGACACTCTCGCCGGTGCGACCCGCTTCGCCGACGGCGCGGGCAGGCACGGCAGCTTCACCGACCTGGGCACGACCACAGAGCAGGAGAACACCCTATGAGCACGCTGCAGGGAAAGACCGCGATCGTCAGCGGGTCCGGGCGCGGCATCGGCGCCGCGGTCGCGCACAAGCTCGCCGCCCACGGCGCGAACGTCGTGGTCAACGACCTCGACGAGGCGGTCGCGCAGGCGACCGCCGCCGAGATCGTCGCCGCCGGAGGCGCGGCAGTGGCGTGTCCGGGCGACGTCACCGGGGAGGGGTTCGCGCAACGCTTCGTCGGTACCGCCGTCGACTCCTTCGGCGGCCTGGACATCGTCGTCAACAACGCCGGATACACCTGGGACGGCGTGGTGCAGAAGATGGGCGACGAGCAGTGGGACGCCATCCTCGACGTGCACCTCAAGGCGCCCTTCCAGATCCTGCGGGCGGCTCAGCCGGTGATCAGCGCGGCCGCGAAGCGCGAGGCCGCCGAGGGGAACCCGGTGACGCGCAAGGTGGTCAACATCTCCTCGCTGGCCGGCCTCTACGGCAATGCGGGACAGGCGAACTACTCGGCGGGCAAGGCGGGGATCCTCGGCCTGACCAAGGCCATCGCCAAGGAGTGGGGCCGTTATCGGGTGACGGTGAACGCCGTGGCGTTCGGCCTGATCGAGACCCGCCTGACCAGTTCCACGGAGGACGCGAAGACCATCGAGATCGACGGCCGCGAGATCACGGTCGGTGTCAATCCGATGATTCGCCAAGCGGCGCAGCACATCGCGCCCCTCGGTCGGCTCGGGACGCCGGAGGAGGCCGCGGGCGCGGTGTACCTCCTGTGTCTGCCCGAGTCCGACTACATCACCGGCGAGGTGCTGGCCTGCAGCGGCGGCCTGGCCGGCTGAGGTCCTGGTACCCGGCGGTCGCGGTCGCGGACCCGGATCGATCACGAGAGGAGGCGTGCGACGATGGTGCCCCGGGCGCACCGCCGCCCGGCCCGACGAGCACACGGACAGGGGTGACGACCATGGCGGCGGCCCGCACGATCAACCCGGTCGAGATGCGCAAGCGCCTGATCGACGCCACCGTCACGGCCCTGGTCGAACACGGCTACGCGGGCACCACCACCCTGCGGGTCCAACAGATGGCCGGCGTCTCGCGAGGCGCACTGCTGCACCACTTCCCGAGCAAGTCGGCCCTGTTCGTGGCCGCGGTGCAGCGCGTCGCCGAGCAGCAGGACCTCGATGTGCGCGAAGCGCTGACCGCACCGCCGCCGGGGACCGATCGCATCACCTTCGCCGTCGACGTGCTGCGCACCGCGATGTCCGGGCCGCTCTACGTCGCCGGCTACGAGTTGTGGATGGCGGCGCGCACGGATCCTGAGCTGCGCGAGGTGCTCGTGCCGTACGAACGCACCGTCGGACGAGGGATCCGCGAACTCGGCGTCGAGGCCTTCGGACCGGAATACGCTCGACTGCCGGGCTTTCCGGTCGCCTTCGAGATGCTGCTGGAGCTCCTGCGCGGCCAGGCCCTCACCAGCGTGCTCCGCAGCGACGAGGACACCGAACGCCGGGTGCTGGCCGCGTGGGCGAGCGCGTTCCCCGCACTGTGCGCCCGCGCACCGTCGTAGACCGTCCCGGAGAGCGAGCGCGAGGCACGTCGGTCCACGCGGAATGCCGGCGGTCGAGAACCACGCGGTCTCGGCCGCGCCGCTGCCGGCTACCCGTCCGCCGTATCCTCGGCGCGGAGATCGTCGAGCATGACGGCCCACCGGTCGCACACCGTCGCGCGCCGCTGCGAGTCATCGTTGAGCATCGCCGCGAGTCCGAGCCCCCGCGCGGAATCGAGGAAGGCCTGCACCGTGGCGCGGACGGTGGCGTCGTTGCCGTTGAGACCGAGTCGTTCCACCAGCGCCCAGAACCCCCGCGCACCCACCTCGAGCTCCATCGCCGCCACCTGGGGCCGCAGGGCCGGATCGTCGGCGGCGGCCATACAGAGCTGCAGGCCCGCGGCGAAGTTGGTGCCGATGTGCATGTCCACGACGGCGCGCACGATCGCTCGTGTGCGGTCGGCCTCCTCCACGGCCGTGCCCTGCAACTCGACGATGTCCTGGATCCGGGACTCCAGGACATGCTTGACCGATGCCGTGAACAGTCCCTGGCGGTCCTTGAAGTGGTGCTGGATCGCACCCCGTGTGACGCCTGCTCGGCTCGCGACCGCGGCCACGCTGGCAGCCCGCCACCCCTGCGTCGCCAGGACTTCAGTGGCGGCCTCCACGATCGCGCGGTAGGTGTGCTCGCCGTTCTCGTTCCGGTGCGCACCGCGCGGACTCGAGACGCGGGGCATGGGTTCTCCTCAGTCCGACGGGAATGTCACTACATGTCTACGCTCAGACGCCCGTCCGCGCGTGAGACACACGGTAGGAAGTATCCCTCGTCGCGCTCCGCCTGCGACAAACCGGTCGACCTGTGGTCCGGCGCCCCATCGACGACCCGGACCACGCACGAGCGGCAGAAACCCTGTCGGCACGAGTACGTCGCGTCCGGCCTCGCGCGCAGCAACGCGGTCAGTGCGGTCTCGTCCGCGGCCACCCGGACCCGCTCATCCGTGCGCGCGAAGTGGAGCTCGAACGGCCGGCCGTCGACCACGGGAGCCGGGGAGAACCGCTCGTAGTGGAGCTCGACGTCGGGTCGCGCCGCCAGGTGCGCCCGGACGGCGTCGATCATCGGGGGCGGTCCGCACACGTACACCGCGCTCCGCGGCGGCAGCTCGCCCACGAGAGCGGCGGCCGCCGGCGCGGGGCCGCCGTCGTCGGTGAGCACCGTGACGCGGTCGCCGAACCGGCTCACCGCGTCGAGGAACGCCAAAGAATCGCGGTCACGTCCGGCGTACGCCATCGACCACGGAACGCCGAGGGATTCGAGTGCGGGGATCATCGGGTGGATCGGCGTGATGCCGATGCCCCCGGCGATCAGCCGTACGTGCGTCGTCCGCTGGCGGAAGCCACCGATCGCCAGCGGGAAGGCGTTGCGCGGAACGGATACCCGGAGGACCGTGCCCACCGTGACGTCGTCGTGGATCTCGCCCGATCCACCGTCGGCGCTGACCCTGCGCACCGCGATCCGATAGTCCTCGGTGTCGGCGGGATCACCGCAGAGCGAGTACTGCCGGATCCGGCCCGAGGGCAGGGTCACGTCGATGTGGGCACCGACCGACCAACGCACGGCGGCACCGTCGGTCGGCTCGAGCGCGAGGGCGATCACGCTCCCGTCCGGCGCCACGACCTCCCTCTGCACGACCCGGACCTCGCGCTGCCCGGCCCCTGCGGCACCGGCGCCGACGGCGGGCAACCGGAGCCGGGAGTCGATCCAGTTGACGGCCCGGTATCCGGTGGTGACGATGCGCAGGAAGGGATCCCGGCGGTAGCGCCCACGCAGATGGGGCGGGACCTGCGTCGCCATCGATGCCGGGCGGGCCCGGCGCAGCGCGGGCATCTCAGCTCGCCCGACGGGGCTCGATGGTGGCCAGGTACGACAGCGCCTGGGCCATGGACCCGGTGTCGTCGGGGCGGAACCCGGGGCGCAGGTAGTCCAGGGCCGAGCCCAGGATCGTCGTCAACGAGGGCAGCAACCCGCGGCGTCCGGCCCGGATCGCGTGCCAGAGGACCCGCAGGCGCGACTGCGGTGCCGCGGGGTCGTGCCGCACCAGGTACCAGATGAATCGGCATGAGAGCCACACGGTCAGCGGGAACGTCATCAGCATCGTGATCACCCGGCGGCTGTAGCGGGGGTCGAAGTACATCGCCACGTCGTAGGCGACGTTACGGTGCTCCATCTCCTCGGCTCCGTGCCAGCGGAACAGCGCCACCATGTTCGGGTCGGCACCGCGCTCGTCCCAGGCGCAGTTCAGGACGAAATGGCCGAGGAAGGCGGTGAAGTTCTCCAGCGCCGCGGTGACGGCGAGCCGGAAGACCAGGTGCCGGCGCGCCGCGCTCGCGTTGCGGAACTCGCGCTGCCCGAGCAGGCGGTCGAGGACGAACCTGGCCTGCTCGAGCAGCGGTTCCGGGTCGATGCCGTTCCGGAGGAAGAAGTCGTCGAGGGAATCCTCGTGCGCGTTGGCGTGCATCGTCTCCTGGCCGATGAAGCCGAGGACGTCCTCGCGGAGGCGGGCGTCCTCGATGTCCGGGAGGGCCTCGCGGAAGGCGGCGATGAAGAACCGCTCGACCTCGGGGAACAGGAGGTGGTAGGCACTGACGCAGTGCGACGCCGCCGGCTCTCCGGGAATCCAGTGCAGCGGCGTCTCGCTCAGGTCGAACTCGACCTCCCGCGCCTTGAGCTGCAGTGGGCCGATGTCGAGCGCGTCCATCGGGAAGCGCGGTCGCTTACGTGTGATCACGGGACGTACCTTTCAGATAGCCGAGAATGCAGCGCGAGATCGCGTCGGGCTGGTCGAGGTGCGCGAAGTGGCCGGAGTCCGGGACCACCACGCGTTCGCTGCCCGGCGGCAGGTGGTCGAGCGCGTGCGCGCTGGTGGAGGCGAGGCCGCAGGAGTCGTCCGCGCCCTGGATGAGGAGCGTGGGAACGGATCTCCTGGAACGCAGCAGGTTCCACTGCCGCGGCAGTTCGCTCCGGCGACGATGGAAGCACGGGTTCCACAGTGCGCGGTAGTAGCTGAACGCGGCCCGCCGCCGTCGCCGATCCGGCAGCGCCGCATGAGCGTTACCCCGCGCGTCCCGATCCGGGGAGTGCCGCCACGAGCTCCACAGGCGGTCGATCAGTCTGCGTCCCAGGAGGTCCGAGAGAAGCGGAACGTTCAGCACGGGCATGTACCAGCTGCGCGGGAGCTGGCGGATCGCGGCGCGGAGGTGCGCGGGGCGGCGCAGGGCGAGAATCGCCGGCAGCGGAGGGATCGCGATCAGGACGACCCGTTCGAACAGGTCGGGATGGGCGGCGGCCGTGGCATCGGCGATCGCGCCACCCCAGTCGTGCCCGATGAGGACCGCCCGCGCATCGCCGCCGGCCCAGCGGTGCACGGCGACCACGTCATCGATCAGGCTCAGCAGCGAGTAGTCGTCGTCCCGCGCCAGGCCGCTCGGGGCGTAACCACGCGTGAAGGGCGCCACCACGTACCGGCCGTGCGCGGCCAGCTCCGGCCCCAGCCGGTCCCACGTATGGGCGCTGTCCGGAAAGCCGTGGAGCAGCAGCACCAGCGGATCGCCGGGGGTCCCCCAGGTGAGCAGCCCCAGGTCGGCCGATGCGCGACGCACCGTAGCGACATCCGCGACGATCATCGCCACCACCTCCTTCGGACTTGAATATTCCCATGCACTGTTGCATGGTTTTAGTCGACAGGCCGAAGGGAAGTCAAGGTGGACATCCGATATCTGCAGCTAGATCCACCCTGAAACCCTGCCCTCGGCACCACCGCACTCCATGCATGCAAGCATGGCGATCGGAGACGACATGGCCCGCTACGACCTCCTCATCCGCGACGGCATCTGGTTCGACGGTGCCGGCAACAGTCCCCGTACCGCGGACATCGCGGTGCGCGACGGACGGGTCGTCGACATCAGTTCGAGCCCGTTGGAGCCGGCCGACGCCGATGAGGTGATCGACGCGCACGGCAAGTGGGTCATGCCCGGCTTCGTCGACACGCACACGCACTACGACGTCGAGATGCTGGTGGCCCCGGCACTGACCGAATCGGTGCGGCACGGCGTCACCACCGTGATCATCGGCAACTGCTCCCTCACCACGATCATGGCCTCGAACACCGAGTGCGCGGACATCTTCAGTCGGGTGGAGGCGGTCCCTCGGGACATCGTGATCGGCGCCCTCGACGAGCATCGGACGTGGTCCTCGCCGGCCGAGTACGCGAAGTCCGTCGATACCCTCAAACTCGGCCCCCACGTCGCCGCGTTCCTCGGCGGCTCGGACCTGCGCATCGCGACGATGGGCATGGACCGCGCCGTCGACGAGAAGGCGGTGCCCACCGCGGACGAGGTCGACGAGATGGTCCGGGCGCTCGAGGAGGCGCTGGACGCCGGATTCCTGGGGATGTCCGCGACGACCAACTGGATCGACAAGCTCGACGGTGACCTGTACCGCTCGCGCTCGCTGCCGACGACGTTCGTCAAGGGAAAGGAGTTCCGCCGCCTGAACTCGGTTCTCCGGCGTCGCGGCCGGATCCTGCAGTCGACGCCGGAGGTCTCCCTGACCCCGAACCTGCCGAAGTTCTTCCTGGCCGCGTCCAGCCTGCTGCACCGCAAGCGCCTCAAGGTCTCGCTGCTCGCGGCGGCGGACTCGAAAGCTTACCCGCCCCTGGTGTACTTCATGATGTACGGGGCACCGATCCTGAACCGACTGTTGCGCAGCGATTTCCAGTGGCAGCACCTACCCGTGCCGTTCACCGTCTACGCCGACGGCATCGATCTCGTGGTCTTCGAGGAGTTCGGTTCCGGGGCGGCGGCCCTCGACATCAAGGACGAGATCGAACGCAACGAGCTCCTCCAGTCCGAGGAGTACCGCCGCTGGTTCCGCCGCGACTACGAGAACAAGCTCTCCCCGAAGATCTGGCACCGCAATCTCTTCGACGCCACGATCATCTCCTGCCCGGAAGCGGATCTGAACGGCAAGAGCTTCGGTCAGGTCGGCCGTGAGCGCGGCATCCATCCCGTGGACGCCTTCCTCGATCTCGTCATCGAGCACGGGAAGGCGCTCCGCTGGCGCACGACCATCGCCAATCACCGGCCGAAGTACCTGGACAAGCTGGCACGGAACAAGAGCGTGCACATGGGATTCGGGGATGCCGGCGCCCACCTGCGCAACATGGCCTTCTACAACTACCACCTGCAGCTCCTCGCGCGGGTGCGAGCGGCGCAGGCCACGCGCAAGCCCTTCCTCTCGATCGAGCGCGCGATCCATCGGCTCACGGGCGAGCCCGCGGACTGGTACGGCCTCGACGCCGGACACCTCCGCCCGGGCGATCGCGCCGACATCGCGATCATCGATCCCGCGAGGCTGGACCATTCCGTGCACGAGCTCGACGAGGCCCCCGTCACCGAGTACGGCGGCCTGCGCCGCATGATCAACCGCGATGCCGGGGCAGTCTCCGCCACCGTCATCAGCGGGAAGGTGGTCTACCGCGACGGCGAGTTCGCCGAGGGGCTCGGTGACACCTGGGGCACGGGCGGCTTCCTCCCGGCGACGGCGGCGCAGTCCTGACGCTGCGGACGCGAGCGCGGCGCACCCGAGGGGTACAAGCGTCGCCCAACTGCGCCGCAAGCGGTGTGCAGGAACCTCATCGGCGAGGGCGCGGGGACCGTGCCGCACCTGATCACAGCAGGACCGGTAGGGCGTGAAGCTCGATGCCTTACACCGGGCACCACCTCGCCACACGATGGGAAGCCATGAACAAGTCCACTCGAATCGGCGCCGCGCTCGCCCTGTCCGTCCTGGCCGGCACCACTCTGGGCGCCACGGCGTCCGCGGAGACGATCACCTACGGTCGCGGCGCGAACTTCGAGTTCCGGGACCCGGGAGTGGGAACCACCGTCTACTTCACCCCCGGGCACCCCGCGCACAACGTCCGGCTCTGGGCGGAGAGCGAGGCCGGAAACCTCACGTTCAGCGTCCGGATGTTCGCGGGCGAGGAGATGGTGTGGTCCGCCGCCGATCAGTCGGATCGCGTCTACTTCGTGGGAAGCAACGTCACCAAGATCGAGATGTCGCGGGACTGCCTGTGCCCCGGTCGCAACGGAATCCAGGCACGCGGCTGAACAGCGGTGGACAGCTGTCGGTCGCGCGGATCACATCCCAGTGCGCGGAGCGCACCGGACCTGCGGCCCGAGATCCGCGCGGACCTGATGCGCGCGCTGCCCTCTTCAGTCCGCCGCAAGCGGGTGACAACAGGTAGCTGAGCGAAATACTTCCGCGTGGTGCTAAGCACACATACCGTCTGACTCCATGAGGTTGCCTATCGACGTGTCCGCCGCTCCGTCATCAGGTGCCGAAGTCACCGCCTTCGCCGTCGAAGACGCCGAGGAGCTGTGTGCAGCCCTCGCACATGAGCAGGTGTGGGCGCACATCCCAGGACCGCAGCCCAGGACACCCACAGAACTTCTCGCCATCTTCGCCGGCGACGCGGCGACCAGGCAGGTACTGGTAGTCCGAGCGCACGGCGGAGTGGTCGGTACATCGTCCTACTTCCTCGACCCGACCGACCCGCAGGGAGTGGAGATCGGAGCCACGCTCTACACCCCTTCTGAGTGGGGCTCGGGCGTCAACACGGTGGTCAAGGCGGCGATGCTCGGCGCAGCATTCGATGCGGGCGCGCAGTGGGTGCAGTTCCGCACGGATGAGCGCAACGGACGCTCCGCCGCAGCGATCCTCAAACTCCCCGGAGCAGTCGAGCGCTCCCCATTACTTGAGCCCGACAAGATCAGAAAGGACGGTAGCGTCCGCACCAGTCGGCTGTTCCGCATTCCTCGACCAGTGCAGTAGGTCAGGTCTCGGATGCCGCGGATCGACAGGTGGCGAGGAGCTTCGCTCCCTCGGGTGAACGGCGCGGTGGGGCAAACGTGGGGAAATGGCACGGGGCGAGCCCTACGACTCGCCCCGAGCCCCCTCCGACCTGCGGAGGGAACGCTATGGTATTCGAACATCAGTAGTGAGACGCAGCAACTTCTTGCCTCACACCCTGCGTCAGATTGAGCGAGGCGTGCCCAATTGCAGTGGCGAAATGCACCTGAAACCAGTCAGACATCGAGTAACAACCGATGCCTACGGAGCGGTACAGATTCACACCTTCTGCTAGGTCGTCTCAGGGTCACTTTCCTGAATAGACAGAAGGAATCCCTCGCTGCGCTTCTCCAGGAGTACCCAGTAGTCGATGTAGCTCGTCGCCCTGAGAATTCCATTCATCGGCCCCCACTTCAGGACAGTAGGCACGTTGTTCTGACCAGATATTCGAGCTGTGTTATGGTCGATCCGAAACGTCATGTCGCCCAAATCTTGGTCGCCTAGCATCACTCGAATCGAAATCTCAGCGAACTCCTGGCCCGGAACCTTATCATCGTCGTGCCAATCGCAATCGCCGAAAAATTCGTCCCGGAAGAAAGACTTGTGATCAATGCTATGTCGCGCTTTCGACAGTCGCAGGTTGCCCGTAGGCGAGGTATTCGAGGGCGTCTGTTGGGCATCCGTACGAGCGAGCCTCTTTGACCACCTCATCTGCACGGGACCCAAGTTCGACTTGGGTCCCGCAGCCTTCCCCTTCTCGCCAACAAGGCTACGCCCCCTGCTCCTCGCGCCCCTCTTCGGCGAAGAGCTCTTGGCGAAAACCGGGTGTCGCTCCGCAGGTTCTATGCCAGCTGATCCTGAAGACTCATGGAAAGACTCCTCACCGATTTGATAGCGAGGGTCTTCGACCAATTTCTCCAAGAGCTGCGGTGTCAGTTCTCTGTAACAGTCTCGATCTTCACGAATCTTGTCCAGCCACGTATTTAAGTCCGCTCCGACCTCTACGTCGGCAGCATCGAGCGCTACCTTAACGCCTGCCTCATAGTTGAAGTGCACCCCTCCGGCAGTCAAGTTGTTGGACCCCAGATACAGGAGACGTCTTTCTCCGCAACTCGCGATGTATACCTTAGGGTGAAATGTTCGGCTTGACGGGTCATGGAATACACCGACGCGGTCAGCCACGTCCATCGCCAGCTCAAGCCCCTGTCGTGTAGCGCCCCCTTCATCGATGCCCACGACGAGCTCCACTGAACCGCCGCTCTCGCGGATGCGCTCGAAGCAGGGACGCGCCAACGTCAGCCCGGCTTTCCTTGCCCACGCAGTGACACAGACCAGGTGAACGGGCCCATCGGCCCAGTCAGTGATCTCTTCGAAGTAGTCGTCTAGGTTGCGGCCGGTTGACCACGGCTGGCCATGGAAGGTTAGGTGCACCTAGACATTCTGACGCAACCGCCCGACACTTTTGTCGTGGAGTCGCTTCTGACACCGACACCTGACACAATCGGCCTGGTGAAGACCTATGACGAGGTGAGCGCTTCCAAGCTGCGCGGCGGGTTCTACACTCCTGATGCACTCGTAGACCTGTGCCTAGATCGAGCGCTGGAGCTGGCCGACGGACGGTCTGAGCTGACGGTGCTGGAGCCATCCGCAGGTGACGGAGCGTTCATTCGCGGGCTCGCACGCCATCATGCAGGTCGGCTCGTAGCCCACGTGTACGCGAGCGAGTTGGTGCCAGAGGAAGCCTCCAAGTCGCGCAGCGCCCTCGAACAGGCCAGCCTCGAGGGAACAGTACGATCGGGGAGCTATCTTCAACATCGTGCTCTACGTGATTACGACGTCGCAATTGGCAATCCGCCATTCTTGCGGTTTCAATTCGTTGCTGATGCGGACGTCGCCGCTTCACGCAACCTCGCAGTGGGTGATACGCCGATAGGTAGAGTGTCCAACCTTTGGATTCCGGTATTTCTCAAGGCGCTCTCAGAGCTCACTGACGGGGGTGCCTTCTCGTTCGTCGTTCCGGCCGAGTTCTTGACAGGAGTCTCTGCCAAAGTCGTTCGTACCTATCTTGTTCAGCGCACCGATCGGCTTCGTATCGACCTCTTCGGCGCGCGCTCATTTCCGAACGTTCTCCAAGAAGTGGTTATCCTCAGTGGGCGTGTTTCATCACAGCTCGCTGGTGAGTGTAAGGTGGAGGTTTACGACCATATAATCCGCGAATCATGGACACACCTAGTCGACGCAACGCCGCCGACCTGGACCCATCTACTGCTTCGCCCGAGTCATGTCGATGCGATTTCGCACATACAGACGCTTAGTAAACTCAAGAGATTTGGCGACGTCGCAAAACTCGGAGTAGCTACCGTAACCGGAGCCAATGACTTCTTTTCTGTTACGGACGACATCGTAATCCAGTATCATCTCCAAAACTGGACACTGCCACTACTGGCGCGGGCGAGACAAGCGAAGGGTCTTCGTCTGACCGATGAGGACATCGAAGAAAATCGTCTTCGTGGGCTTCCTGCAAGAATTCTTGACTTTAGCGAAGCACGGCAGACTCCGGAAGGTAGCGCACACGCTTCCGCGTACATCGAGATAGGCGAGGAACGTGAGCTGCACAAGCGATACAAGTGCAGGATCCGCTCTCCCTGGTACCGGGTACCGATCGTTAAGCCTGGCACAGTTCTTCTCTCCAAACGCTCCCACCTCTATCCGCGTCTCATCGCAAACGACGCACTGGCGGTAACAACAGACACCATTTACCAAGGTTCGCCCCTCCCTGCCTACGTTGGACGCGAGCATGACATAGTGGCTTCATTTCACAACACATTCACGTTACTGAGCGCAGAAATTGCGGGACGCAGCTTCGGCGGAGGAGTGCTGGAGCTCGTTCCGTCCGAAGTCGCTTCGTTATTGTTACCTCTAGCTCCTGTTGACGAGTCTACTTTTTCGCGTCTCGATACCTTGGTGCGCGAATTGCACGGGCAAGACAGCGAGGAGCTCGTCGAGATCACCGACGAACTTGTAACGAGCGATATTCCGGAGCTCGCGGGAGAGCTCCTAGACTCAGCGCGTTCCGCACGCGAGCTCTTGCTACGGCGTCGTCTCGACCGAGCTGCATCTACCTAAATGTAGCGGTCTTCATTTGCTGTCGAGCTAGACAGATGCAGGCATTCTCTCAGATACATACGCAAAGCTCTGGGGTGGCACACCACTTGGCAGCAGTTCGCCCAACGCGATAGGCGTGTCCAAAGGAAGGAAGGACTCGATAACCAGGCCTACTGCGGTTTTATGATGTTTATAGTAGGCATCATATGCCCGCTTATCTATACACCCATCAGCGCCGTACCGACGCCACATCAGACGTGGAGACAACTCGACTACTTCACGAATCTGAAAAGTTCCCACGACCGCTTGCACCGGTGACGTCGCATAAACCCACACGGTCAATATATCTGGCGCAAGTCGCCGCTTCCGAAACTCGATCCTCTTCTTCCCAGACATGATCGCGGCTGCGTACTGCGGATGAATAGACATCACTGCGGCACGTTGAGAAATTGACGTATCCAATTCAAGCCCTCTCCCTTGACCTCGGCAATAGTTTGCGGGGGCTGTCGTAAAACTCCCGCCGCCTTCAGCTCTCCGAGTCCGATCTCATCTTCAAGTAGCCTGTCCTGGCGGAACAGGATCACCAGTGCACCGTTCTGATGCTGGCATAGGGCTCTGACATCTTCGTGGCTATACACGGTCCTGCCGCCTGTGAGACTCAGCACTTCATCATGATTCCAGCTTCTGAGAGTGGACTCGACGACACCTACCGCCATCACTGTCTGTAGGGTGCCGGACTGGTAGAAGAGGAGGACATCACCTCTTCGAATCTTCTCGATGTTCGAGTTCGCGATATACGCCTTCCGAAGCGCATTGCCCCATGGGTGCGTCGAAAGCGGAGGACCGAGCTTAAGTTGCTCACCGACCCTCTCACGATAGATTGATTCAGGAAACAGCTGTTCGTGCCACGTCGGCCGAATCGGCACAATGAAGAACTTCGACTTCGGCGATATTGCAGACGGGGCGAACCGTCGATGATACTCGAACGCATCGAGGCTGTTTTCGTCACCCGGGAGCGGTTCGTAATACTTCGCCGCGACCAACTCGCCCTTCCCGGAGGAAGTCGCAACAACCTCAAATCCAAATTCTTTAAGAAAGGAGACCAGGTCAGGATGAGATGGTAGTATCTCAACGTAGCTGCTCGCTACTCCATCTAGACGTTGAGACAACATCACCGCCTTCAGCAAGAGCTCGCCGTAACGGCTACCGCGATGTTTGGACATGACCTTGAATGTCGATATCTTCGAGACAGGATCCTTGAGCGCCGCATACTCGCAGTCATCTTCCCGTTTCTTAATAATGGCGATCGCCGCATATGTGCCGTCGTCGTCCTTGATGACTAAACAGCGTCGATCTTCAAAACCTTTCTGAACCTTTTCCGAAAGCCACGTGTCGAAACCGTCATATTCGAGACGGAGGCTATCAAATATTTCCTGGTCCTTGTCTAAGGCATAGGCCACAATCTCATCGACCATCGGAGGTGGGGGTACGACCCCCGGCTCCAGATCGGCAAGCAAAGCCGCGGCGTCTGCAACCGTCAGAACATAGTCAGCAAGTCCTGCTCGGGCGGCTCGTTTTCTGAGCAGCCTGTCGTCTGTGACGAGGTGATGTACCGCGCCTGCGGCCAGTGCCGCGAGAATCCGCAGGTCACGATGATCGTTCGTGCCTACCTTACTGTCACCGGCTGCGGCCCGCAGAGCCGCACTGATTGGTGCTTCGTCCAGGGTTAGATACTTCGCAAACTCAGCGAGACGCTGGGTCGCCCTGTCTCTATTCAGCCCCTCGCTTAGCTCATCACGACTGGCTGGATGCAGGTAGACCTTATGCTCTTGCTTGGCAGCGAGACGGACGAACTCCGCTGCGGGAGCTTGACCCGGCTCGATTGACCCCGCGTACGGCTCAAGCGCGATAAAGACGTTGGTATCGATAAGGAAGCGTCGAGCGCCACCCTGCGTCTCATCACCCCCAGCCGTCACAGTGGCAGTATGTCGCACCAGTAGCGTCCGGTTGTCACACCACGCCGAGCGATCCGAGCTTTCTGTTCATCGCGCCGAGATGCTCTGCGCGACATCCTCAAGCGAGGTACCCAGCGCCTCCACCACATGCTTCAGCTCGATCACGTCCAGCCGTCGCTCACCGGACTCGTACTTCGATACGAACGACTGTGGCTCGCCGAGCCGCTCGGCCACTTGCACCTGGGTGAGGCCAGCATCGATCCGCAGCTGCCTCAGCAGCGCACAGAGACGCTGGTACTCGGCGGTATGGATCGACTTCTCCACACAGGTCAGCCCACCTTGCGCCCGTCAGTATCCCAATTTAGGATATTTCTACGCGTCCCAGTTCGGCGGGCGCACCCATCGGCAGGAGGTGAAGACCATGGGAGGCGGCGGCAACGTAGTACTCGGTGGCGGCGGGAACTGACCCGTAGGCGTCACGTACGGCGGCGGTGCACCCAGGTGGGTGTGCCGCCGCTTCTATCTATCCAAACCATGAGCTATTTGTTACACTAAATTTGAATATGCAAGACCTGCTCAACCGAATCGTGCACGTCAAACGCCTGCTTCTGGCGATAGTGCTCATAGTGGCCTCGATCAGCGTAGCGTGGTTCAGCACCTTGGTCGACCACACTCCCGCGCTTGTGGCCCTCCGCGGATTCGTCTGGGCAGAGACGGCAGCAGGGCTCTTCGGTGCGGCGCTCGCCATCCTGATCGACGCGCAGATGAGCCGCGACAAGGACGCAGCCGACGACGAGCGGTTCCGCCGGATACTCCGCGAAGAGGCACCCGAGATGCGCCGCGCGGTCAT
This sequence comes from Tsukamurella ocularis, assembly GCF_965138335.1. Classification (GTDB taxonomy): domain Bacteria; phylum Actinomycetota; class Actinomycetes; order Mycobacteriales; family Mycobacteriaceae; genus Tsukamurella; species Tsukamurella ocularis_A. Next base: position 186,126 of record NZ_CBCSDV010000001.1, on the reverse strand, counting down.
CGAAGGGTTCGCCTTCGAGCCTGCCGAACTGGCACGGGTCGCAACGCCGGCCACCCTCGACACGATCATTGAGAACAGTTTGGCGATCCGGCTCGAGGACGAACAGTTCGCTCGTGAGCTGTACCAAGACATCCGTGACCAAGCCGTGCAATCCACCGAACGTTGGTTCGAAACACGGGTGTCACTCCATCTATCGCCACTAGGTATACCTAGTGGGGGGGNCAAAGGCCGCCCCACGCCGACGACGCCGATGTTCGTCGTCACCACCACATGGGAGTACACAGTCGTACCCGCACACGCCGTCCGTCACTTCACGTGCGTGTCAGACGAGAGCGCCTACCGCGATGCGGTCGAAGACGGCGGCAACACGTCAGCGTGGTACTTCCGGCCGGACGGGCAGATCGACGGCGGGGATCGTGAAGCGTTCGAGCTGGTGCGCTTCACCGTCGACGGCGAGGAACGGTCGATCCGTCGCAGCACCCATGGCCGCAGCCAGACGTACACGGTAGAACTCGGCGAAGCAGCCGTTGAACGACGAGCGCCCGTGGTCGTCTCGTACACCTACCGCACGCTTACGCGGCAGCACGGACACCTGCTGAACATCGACATCGAACAGCCCAGCCGTGGGCTGGCAGTGGAGCTGGACTACACGGACGCTCCGATCGAGCAGGTGAGGGTGCTGCCGTTCTTCCCGAGCAGCAAGCGGCCACGGTTCATGAGTATGCCCGAGACGGTGCCCGACCGCACAGTGTCTGTCGCGCTGGATGGGTGGTTGATGCCGGATTCTGGGGTGGCGATGGTGTGGGTGCTCGCGAACGAACGAGGCCGTGACCAGCCAAATTAGGCGACCTACGCGACGACCGCTGTCGTATTCGGCGCGGTCCCTTCGTGACTGTCAGTGGTGCCGCGTAACCTCTAGTACCAGGTGGAACTCCGGTAGCTATATGCAGAATAGTGTATAATTATACCGTTATATAGTTAATGGAGAATCGCCTACCATGGAAAGAGGACATCACACCCAACGGGAGCAGTCCATGCCAACACCAACTCTAGAGTCGCCGATCGTTGAAGAACTCAGCGACGAGGAGCGCTACAACAGAGCGTACGTCGCCGCCGACAACCTCATGCGCGACAGCCGGTACGACCCGATCGAGAACCCGGCCCAGCTAGCGGAAGCCATCGCAACCGCTGATCCGCGAATTGGGTACAACCACGCACTCACGGTAGTACTGTCGCTGGACGACAACTAAGTCAAGCGACTCGGGGAGGGCGACCAGTGACAGATGATGCAGCGTCGAATAACAGGTCGCTCTCCTCGCCTGACAAAGATACACGGTCTGTCTACGAACGCGACTTAGACCGCCTCTTGTACACACTCTATTTTCGCAGATTATCCGGAATTACTCAGGTTGCATCGCTATCCGTCGCGGAGTCCGGCGAGTACGGACTAGTGCACAATCGTCTGACTCATTCTTTGAAAGTCGGACAGGTCGCACGTCGGATGACACAGTACCTCCTCACCCGTAGTCGAGATCAATTCGCGGCCGAACTCGACTACGAGTCCGTAGTACTCAATCTTGACCCCGATGTCGCCGAGTTTGCCGGCCGAGCTCATGACATTGGGCACCCACCGTTCGGTCATCTTGGCGAGAAGGTACTTAGCAAGCTAGCTGAAACGCATGGCCTCGAAGACGGCTTCGAGGGGAACGCTCAGACATTTAGAGTACTCACGTCACTGGCGCGGAGGCGTCCCGTACGCCCGAAGGCGACCGACGATGACGAAGATTTCGACCCCATGATATCACTTGAGCTGACAGACAAGTCGCTCGCATCCACCGTGAAATATCCTTTCGCCATTGGTCAGGGCCCAAAAGACAAAAATGAAGCTGGAAAGTTTGGCTATATCGCCCCGGATTCCCGGTACTTTCAAGCGAAGGTTCAGCCTCTGCTCAACGGGGCAAGGCCGACGCTCGAAGCGCAGATTATGGACTGGGCCGACGACATCACCTACGCCACTCATGACATCGAAGACTTCGGTGCAAATGGGCGCATCCCCCTCAGCCTGCTGAGGCACGACAGTGCACTTAAGCCCGTGAGTTGGGAAGAAGTCGAGGAGTTCAAGAATTACGCTCAAATCAAGCTCTCCAAAAAGAATATCGATTTCCCCGAAAGCTTCAAACTGTTTCGCAAGTTACTTCTTCACCTCCCCGCACGCATAGTCCCAGGAAGCGCTGACACGGCTGCATCACTGGGGCGAATGACATCGCGAATAATCACTCAGGCAACCGACAAAACCACCATCGACTCCGATGGCAATCTCGATCCCAACCGTACATGGGTAGGTGCGATCGAAATACTCAAGCTCTTAACCTGGTACTACGTAATAGACGACCCTGATCTCGTCCGAATTCAGCGGGGACAGAAGCGGCGGCTTACAGCCGTGGCTGAGGAATTGGCGGCATGGACTGCCGAAGTCACCAAGGAAACTAAGAGCGGTGAGAGCTACATCCTGCGACGACGGCTACCTCAGCAATTAGGTGACTTGGTTGTCAGTTACGCGAAGGCCAACAACGGCCGGGGGCTATATCCGGACAACCCACGGGGGTCAATGGGACGCGCAGTTATTGATTTCGTCGCATCAATGACTGAGAACGACGTCGAATCCTACTATCACGATATGTGCCGCTGAGAATGATCCGTGCAGCTCACCAGTCCCACGGCGAGGAAGGCTTCCAGTCTTCAGGATTCTCCCACCTTGAGACAGGGGTGTCAGCCAGGTTCTCATTGTTGAATCTCTTATCTGACGTGACCTCGCGGTAAGCCCATTTTGGCACTGGAAGCTCGCGTAGCGCGTTTAAATCGTCCTCGTCTGGACCTTTACCAGCTTCCAGTTCTGCAATGAGCAATCCCTCGTTTTCATCGAGGAACTCGTCAATGTCCCATGTCTGCTCCGTTTCCGGATCGATAACATGGTACCTCCTTTTGCGGATGACAAAATCGCTGCGCGAGACTATCTCTCGTGCGAAAGCAACAGTTGTGTTGACCTCGTACTCTTCGCGCTCATCGCCGATTCGTGGCCCTTTCGCTGTCACCACCCCCTGTCTATCGACGAGGGAATGTTCACCAGCGTCTCGCACTGGATCCTGGATCACGCGCGCCCGGATGGCATACCCGTCTATAGCCCAGACATATCCTTGTTCAATATACTCCCAAGGCGCCTGTCGAATAATCGATTTGTCTTCCACGATGAAGCGCCGTTCGCGCTCGTAGTGCGGCTTGTCCATCTCCGTTGCACCCTAATTCTCTTCATGCAGACGAAAGGATGTGACTACTGTCACTCCCTCCTGTGACGATAGCGTGCAGCTCGCTGCTGCGCGGCTTGCGCGGAGATTCCTTGAGCTTCGCCGATCGCACGCCACGTCGCCCCCTGGCGTTGGGCTTCGTCAATCACTGCCTGCAGGTCCCGTTGCGTCGTCGCCAGCAGAACGTCCAACTGCCGAATGCGCTCGAGGAGCTCTCCTTGACGCTCCCGCGCACTCTTGGCGTAGTCGGGCGACTCCAAGAGCTTCCGAACACCTCGTACACCCTCTTGCACCTCATCTGCCACTCTGTCACCACCTCCTTGCGCCCACAGCGTGGGCGTCCTAGCATTGACATGTATCAACGACCCGTTGATACATGTCACAGCCTCTACGTTCGGTTGACCTTTGCTCCGTTCCGTGTCTTCGCTAGCGCGAGCGTACCAACACTCACCGACACGTTCTGGCCGGACGAAGGGATCGTCATGTACAGCGACTCCAATGTCTTCAAGGCTCTAGCTCAACACGAAGACACGGCAATCGAAGTCCTCGGACGCCCTCTACGGGAACGGACGATGTTCGGCTTCATTGCCTGGTGGCACGGCTTCGACCGGGCGATCCAGTACGAACGCGATATCGAGTCCGGCGCCTTCAGGATCGGTCGTCCCTGACCAGGCACGTCGCCTGGTCACCACCACCATCTGAGCACTGGACACGTCGCTTCTCGGCCGACGGCCAGCGTTGGCCGCTACCCCGGAAGGACATGTCTATGTCACTCAATCACTCACACATCTCGGCCAGAGCCACCTACCACCCTGCGAGACTCTCACGTCACGAGCGAAACCGCCTGGCTACTCTGGACGCCGACACCGGCCACAAGCTCGCTCGAATCGACGCCGAGGTGGAGATTCAGCAAGAGAGTGTCCGCGCGATCAACCACGTCGGCACTGCGGCACTCATCGCGACGGCGCAGTTGTCGCAGGCTGAGGTGGCACTTGCCCAGATGGCACCTCACGCCTCCGGCCGTCTGGCGGCCATCGCCGACCTGACGGCACTTCAGAGCGCTGAAGTCGTCGTGGAGACGGCGCAGCGACTGAGGCGAGTCACCCGATGAGCACGATGCTGATCCTGTGCATCGCAGTACTCGCGTTGGTCGTAGCGGCAATCATCACCTGGCTCGCGCTCGTCGCGATCCGGCAGGAGCGTCGACGGCAGGCGGCTGCCCGCCGTCAACGCGTACTGATCCGGCGCGAGCAACATCGTGCCGAACAGAAGTTGCGGGCGATGACCCACTTCGCTCTCGCCGAGATGCTCCGTGTGGCGCGAGAGGATCAGTCGCATCGGTCAACCGAGTCACGGAATCGTCATGGCGGATCGTGAGCCGGTGCCGCTCCCCGGCAAGCTCTTCGGGCTTGCTCTGGGGGTGGTGACCGTCGCTGTTGCCATCCGTGTCGGGTGGCAGGTCATCGAACCGGTGTTGCCGGCCATCGTGCCGCTGCTCGTCGTGCTCGTGGTCTACCGGCTGTGGTTCGGGCGCGGTCGCCACTGATGTACTGAATGCAACGGTCGAACCCGCAGAGCAACAATGTATTTCGTTCTCCGTCGGCCTCGTTCCGGTCGGTGATGTGGAATGCACAATCGTCATTGACGGGGGCTCCGCGTGCCCCCATAGTAGGCGGCAGACGCGGGGGCACACCAAACCCCCACCCGCACAGACGTTCTCGCAGATGAACGCGACGCGGATTGGTCGCCATCACTATCAGCAAGCGGACAGCGGAACTTCCGGCTGCCTGTTCTCCAGTGCGGCCCGCCAACGGCGAGGAGACGCACGTTCCGGGAAAGGAGGGACACCTTATGCACCAACAAGACAAGCCGAACGAGCGCGAGGCACGAATCACGGCACTTCGCCGTCAGGCAGGCGATATCGATGCAGCGCAGGCACTTCGAAAGATTGCGCGGGCGATCCTAACGCTGGCGCGACAGGACGTTGATGAAGCGATCATATCGACACGTGATGAAAATAAGGAGACGTCATGACGACGGCCATGGAATGGTACGAGCTGGTACCGCCACGTGGTATCGACCTCGCCACGGTGGCGGCGATGGTTCGTCCGTTGGCGTCACGGCCGCGATTGGGGTGGCGTCACCGTACGCCGCTGGTGGTCTTTGAACAGTGGCAGATCAACGATCGGTGCCGCTACCTGATCGGACTCGAAACGCCGCTCGGCCAACAGCAAATCAACCAGCTCAAGGCGGCGATGCCCGGGCTGGTAGCGCTGTCGATCGACGCATCAATGCGTCCACCCGTCAATGTTGCGCTGGATATTCGGCTGTCGAGTGTATCCAGCGTCATCCGCACCGATGTCGCGGCTGAGGTCAGCACGGCTGTCGCATCAGCCATGAACACCACGCCAACCGGTACGGTCACCTACCTGCAATGGGTGATCGGACCGTCCCAGTCGCGAGTGGGACGACCACCGGCACAGTCACCAGCGGTGACGCTCGGGATCGTAGCTCCCCCCGTGGTCAATGCGCAGGATGAACGCGATTGGCGCACCAAAGCCGGAGAGCCGTTGTTCGCTGTACTCGGTCGTGTCGGCACCACGGCTTCACCTGCCGTTGCTCGGCATGTCGCCGCTGGGATTCGCCTGGCCGACAGCCAACGAGGACATATCAGGATCGGCGCGCCGTCCCGTCATGCTGCCAACCAGTTCAATCGCGTACGCACGTCACGCTTCGGCGGCATTTTTAGCGCCGCCGAAGTCGCCACGGTGCTTGCCTGGCCGATCACCGGCACTGAACATGCACGAACAGCCATTCTTGGCGACGTTCCACCGCACCCCGCTTCTCGCGGCCGTCACCTTGGTGCGGCGACTCATCCGGCGGTTGTCAACCAGCCGGTGGTGCTCCCCGAGTCGGCACTCAGTCGTGGCGTATACGTCATCGGCCCGACAGGAAGCGGAAAATCGGAGCTCCTGCTGGGGATGGCGCTCGATGACGTCGCACTCGGTCGGGCACTGGTTGTCATCGAACCGAAGGTCGATCTGTCGCAGGCAATCATGGAGCAACTGCCAGCCGGAGTGCCGGTTGTGTATATCAACCCGGCGTACCAGCGGCAGGTGATCGGCAGCAGTGTCATGGCTGGTCCCACTCATGAGGCGGAACGCCGCGCCGATGAACTTGTCAGCTTGTTCCTCGGTCTTCACGGCACTGCGCTTGGTCCCCGATCGACCGATGTGCTGCTTCATGCTGCCTTGATGGTCGCACGCTGGGACGGTGGAACGCTGGTCGATATTCCGGCGCTGCTTACTCGGCCGAATTTTCGCGAACACATTGCTCGTGAAGTGGGCGATCCGCTGGTCATCACGCCATGGCTCAATCGCTTTCACGCGATGAGTGACGGCGAGCGAGCGCAAGTTGTCGGACCGCTGCTGAATAAATTGCAGCCATTCGTGGCTCGTGCGGGTCTACGCCGCATCTTCGGCCAATCCGAGAGTACCTGGACATGGGAAAGCATCTTGGATCACCGCGGTGTAGTGCTGGTGTCGCTCAACCGCGGGGCGATCGGCGGCGAAGCAACACGTCTCGCCGGAGCACTGTTGCTCCATTCTCTGTGGGCAGCAATCCAGCGGCGCAATACGCGGCCGGCAAGCGAACGACCACCCGCCACCATCATCGTGGATGAAGCGCAACAATTTCTGGCTGGCCTTGACCTCGCCGACGTACTCAGCACCATTCGCAGCACCAACGTCTCGATGACCATCGCTCACCAAGATTTGAGCCAGTTGACGCCAGCACTCCGGGCCGCCGTCGCCGCCAACGCCCGGAGCAAGGTGGTGTTCAAGCCCGCGCCGGACGACACCGCGACGCTTGCCCGGTGGCTCGACAGCCCGCAGGTCACGGCCGATGACCTGGCGTCGCTACCGATGTACACAGCGATCGCCCGTTGGTATGGCGACGACGGTGCGTTTCATGTCGCCACCAAGCAGCGAACTGCTCATCTCCGTGAGGCTGAGACGGCGATCGCAGCCAGCCAACGTGTCTATGGGCGATCCGGCACGGATATCGATGAGGCCCTCCTCAGCCGATGGGGAGCCGATGCAGCAGCGACTGACCTTGGTATCGGTGTGGTGCCACGCGGAGGCAGGTCATGAACAGTTTCGGCAGCACCCACAGAGCAGCCGATCGGCCTGCCGCTCGCGTCGTTGTCGCCACGGCTGTGAACAGCGCTGATGCCGAAATAATGACATCGAATCTCTTGCACCCCTTATGGTGCCGAGCCATCCGGCGAGGAGTCCGGCTATGACCTCCGGACCGAAACGCCTGGCCGAACAGCTCAGTGATCGCGACCTCGACGTGCTGGTGACGCTCCGAACGTTCCGCCTGGCAACAGGGGATCAGGTGCGGCGGTTGCACTTCGCGGATGGCAGCATCGTCACTCAGCAACGGCGCACCCGTTCGACTCTTGCGCGGCTGTATCGCCGTGGTGTTGTCGAGCGGCTGCCACGTCGTATCGGCGGCGTTCGGGCAGGATCGGCCGGATTCATCTACCGCCTCACTGGGCGGGGACACCGGACCATCGCCCACTACCTGAGCGAAGAGCCATGGCGTACTCCAGGTATCCCAGGGGAGCGTTTCGTCCGGCACACCCTGGCCGTGACCGAAATGGCGGTGCAGCTCACCGCCTACGCCGCTCATACCACTGGTGTCGAGCAATCGACCGTCATACCTGAACCGACCTGTTGGCGGAGATATCACGATCGGCACGGCACTACGCACATCTTGCGGCCCGACGTGGCGGCCACCATCACCACCGCCGACTTCGAGTACCACTGGCTGATCGAGGTCGACCTGGCAACCGAGGGACGCAGCACAATCAAGCGAAAGTGCGAGCACCATATCGCCGCCTACGAACATGCCCGGCGCACAGGAAACACCAACGTCTACCCGCGGGTATTGTGGTCGGTCCCTGATCATCAACGGTGCAGACAAATCGAGACAGTTATCCGCCGACTTCCAGCACCTATCCGGCCGCTATTCACGGTCGCCACATTTACCGACACACCGCCCGCACTGTGCGGTATCGACACATCATCAAGCAACACCAGAGGAGGTGAATCATGACTCATCACAACAATATTCACGGTACCATTACTGTCGGCGATGTACGCCACTTCCTTCCGACACTTGCTGACGACAGTATCGATTGCATCGTCACCAGCCCGCCGTATGTCGGGCTACGCGATTACGGCCATGCCCAGCAGCTCGGTGCAAGTTCGTCCGTTGACCAGTGGCTTGATGAAATGGTTGAGGTCATCGAGGAGTGCAAGCGAATACTGACCCCGACCGGGTCATTGTGGCTGAACGTCGGCGATCGCTACGCTCGTCACCGAAACGACGGTGCTCCGACAAAAAGTCTGTTACTCGCCCCGCAGCGACTGGCGATTCAGTTGGTCGAGCGCGGTTGGCGAGTGCGCAACTGGATCATCTGGGCGAAAACCAACCCGATGCCGTCGGCCGTCGCCGATCGGTTGTCGAACACGCATGAGTCCGTTCTGCTGCTTACGCCCAACGACCGCTACTACTTCAACCTCAACGGTATTCGAGTTCCGGCCACATCGAAAGCCGCTCCGAGCCGCTCCCGCCCGCCACGGGCCTATCCGCCGGTGTCAGCAACGTTTCGACGTTCCGACGACAATACCGGCCTTGATGCTATGAAGCAGCGTGGCAGCACTGCACATCCGCTGGGAAAATCTCCGGGTGATGTTTGGCCGATCGCCACCGCAAGCTTCCGAGGTGCGCATTTTGCGACGTTCCCGCAGGCACTGGTCGAGCGGATGGTAACGGCCGGTTGCCCTGAAAAGGTCTGTCCTGCGTGTCAGCGGGCGTGGCTCCCAAAGCCCGTCTACCTGAACGATCGGTGGCTGCGAATTGGGCCTCTGCAACCAGAGTGTGACTGCAATCAGGGCTCTCGCCGAGGTGTCGTGCTTGATCCGTTCATGGGGAGCGGCACGACCGCACTTGCGGCCGAAACACTTGGCCGCAACTGGGCGGGGATCGAGCTGAATCCTGACTACGCGCACCTCGCCACCGAACGTATCGAGGCAGCTCGACAGAGCCGTGCAGCACGGAAATAACGATGCGCCGCGCCGTTGCAAATTCTACACTGAGGTACCTATTGCCCCATAGCGCGTGTCCTGCGAAAATAGGTATAGAAAGGTATTCGGACATGAACGACTCGCAGCACACACCATTGTCGCAATTTATCCGGAACACACGTAAAGAACGTGGGATCAGCCTGCGTGATTTCGCCGCACGCACCGGGATCGATCGCACCAATCTACGACGGATAGAAAACGGTCAGATCGCTGCTCCGTCACCCCAGACGATCGAGCGGCTCGCCCGGGTGCTCGATGTCGATGTCGAGGAGTTCTATGACCTCCAATGGCAAACCAGCGACCGGCCACTGCCCAGTATGCCGACGTACTTCCGCACCAAGTTCGACTCGCTCAGTCCATCGCAAATCGAACAGATCGAAAAATTTGTCACCGACTTGCAGGATCAGCCGAACAACGACCGCTCACCCTAGACACCGGTACCGACAACAGCACCCCCGAAAATATCAACAGAAGACCACTCACACGAAAGGAGGTCATCTATGAACACCCCCGCACCACTAACACTATCGACGCTACGGCGCATGGCTCCCGTCTATCCGGTGAACTTCATCGAAGCCAAAGTTGTCGCCGAACGGCAGGCCAACCGCCTGGCAGCAGCTTGGCACGCGGCTGATCGCTCAATCCGCGAATCCGACATAACCGGTCTCAGCCGCATCGCCATCGAACGCCGCACTTTCACCGCCGCCTCACAGCATTCAGGATCAAGCCAGTGGACCAACGGACGATGGGTGATCGCACTGAACGACAGCGAATCGGTTGCCCGCCAACGCTTCACCACCTGTCATGAACTCAAGCACATCATCGACGCCGGTTGTAGCAGCACGTACAGCCAGCTGACCGAGCAAGAGATCGAGCGCCTCTGCGACCATTTCGCCGGGTGCCTCCTGATGAGCAAACGCGCCATCTACCGGCTGTGGGGTGACGGCCTCCGCACACCTGAAGCACTGGCGACTGCGTGTCGAGTGTCGCTGGCCGCCATGAAAGTTCGGTTGAGCGTGATCGGCCTGCCGATCAACAGCGGCAATCGCGGGCGAACGGGCTGTCGGCGCGCCTTCCCAAGCGCACCGTTACCTCGTACCCTGTCCCACCCCATCGTCGCAACCACAGGAGCAGCACCATGAGAAGTCGCGATGACAACGCCGCACGCTACGGCGGCGGCCGCGCCATGCTGGTCGATCGGTTTCGCGCCATAGGGGGTCTCAACGGTTCAGTTGAGGCCCCCGCTTCAATCGAGGCACGCACGGCGACGGGGAGGGCCGTCATCTACCTGCGGGTTTCCACCGAGGAGCAGGCTCGCGTCGGTGGTGGCGCTGAGGGCTATTCGATTCCGTTCCAGCGCGAGGCGTGTACGCGCAAAGCTCATGACCTCGGATTGACCGTTGTCGGGACGTACATAGATCCCGGATACACAGCGACAACGATAAAGCGACCGAACTTCAAGAAGATGTTCGAGGAACTGGCCGACCTTGGTGTGACTCATCTCATCGTACACAAACTCGATCGCCTGAGCCGCAGCCCAAAAGTCGACTACTACGTGGATAGCGGTCTCGAAGCAGCGCACGTCAGTCTCGTCTCAGTGTCCGAATATGTCGACGACACGCCTCAGGGCAAACTCAATCTTCAAATTCAGCGCGGCGTTGCCAGCTACCACAGCAACAACCTTGGCACCGAAGTCATCAAAGGGCTGACCATCAAGGCGAAGCAAGGAGGAACGCCCGGGCGAGCACCGCTCGGCTATCTCAACAAGCGGCGATACGAGGACCTCAGCGATATCCGGTGGGTCGAACCGGATCTGGATCGAGCCGGACACATCGTCTGGGCGTTCGAGCAATACGCGACAGGTGAATGGAGTATCGCCCAGCTCGCCGACGCGCTCGAACGGCGAGGACTCCGAACTCGACGCACCCCGAAAGTGCCCAGCCGTCCAGTGTCGATAGGGACACTGCACAAGCTCTTGGTTAACCCGTACTACATCGGCGTTGTTGCCTATCGCGGCGTCTATCACGAAGGTACCCACGAGCCACTCATCAGTGTTGAGACGTGGCTTCGCGTTCAGGACGTCCTTCGAGCCCACAACACGGCCGGTGAAAAAGATCGCACGCACAACAACTACCTGCGCGGCAGCATCTGGTGCGGACACTGCGGGAACCGAATGGTGTTCTCCCGCAACACCGGAAAAGGCGGCACCTACGAATACTTCTTCTGCATGGGACGACGCGACCGCGAAAACCGATGCCCCCGCGGCTACACATCGGTAGCCAAGATCGAAGAGGGGATCGAACTGTTCTACGAACAGTTACATATTTCGGCTGACGTGGCCGCAACGATCAAGGCGATAGTCCTGGACGAAATGGCACACGACCAACGTCAAACCGCCCTCGCGGCCGAGAAGGGCCAACGTGACGCCCGCCGGATCGAAGCTGAACGGGAGAAGCTGCTTGCGGCCCACTACGAGGGCGCCATCCCTCTCGACATGCTCAAGCGGGAGATGGAGCGCTTCACCCGCGAGCTACACGAAGCCGAGAAAACGATCGCACTGGCGCAGGCGAGCGCCACCGACCAACAGCGGGTGCTCGATCGATCACTTGACCTGATCCAGCACTGCCACCAGCTGTACCGGAGGGCGAAGCCACGAGAGCGGCGCATGTTCAACCAAGGATTTTTCCGACGGCTCTACGTCGGAGAGGACGGGCAGATCGAGGACGCCGAACTACAAACACCGTTCGCCCAACTGCTCGCACGAGCGACAGACACCCGGATCGTGACAGACCTGACACCACGAGCGCTCCCAGACACGCCCAGCGGCACCCAGAACGACGCTGACGCGTCTCCCGCACCACGAGGCGTCATCTACCACCGAACGATCCACCAGGAGCGTCACGACGCCGTGCGCCTGATGTTCGAGCAGGCGAAAGACGTATCGGGGCAAAGACGAACCCGCCGCACACTACTGTGCACGGCGGGTTCGAACAACGAACTTTTGGCGGAAGCGGAGGGATTTGAACCCCCGGTGGTTTCACCCACGCTCGCTTTCAAGGCGAGTGCATTCGGCCGCTCTGCCACGCTTCCCTAGCGCCGTACGATACCGGACCCACCAGGGGCGCACCGCTCACAGACGCTCGATGATGGTCCCGTTCGCCATGCCGTTGCCCTCGCACATCGTCTGCAGGCCGTAGCGACCGCCCGTCTGCTCGAGGTGGTTGACCAGCGTCGCGAGCAGGCGGGTGCCGGACGCGCCCAGCGGGTGCCCCAGGGCGATGGCGCCGCCGCGCGGGTTCAGGCGCGCGGGGTCGACGTCGAACTCGGCGGCCCAGGCCATCGGCACCGACGCGAAAGCCTCGTTGACCTCGAAGGCGTCGATGTCGGCGGCGCGCAGGCCGGCGCGGGCGAGCACCCTGTGCGTCGCGGGGATCGGGCCGCTGAGCATCACCTCGGGGTCCGAGCCCACCACGGAGAAGGCGTGGAACCGCGCCCGCGGGGTCAAGCCCAGGGCCGCCGCCTTCTCGGCGCTCATGATCAGCGCGGCGGAGGCACCGTCGGTGAGCGGCGACGAGTTGCCCGGCGTGATCGACCAGTCGATCTCCGGGTACCGCTCGGCGAACCGCGGATCGGCGAAGGCGGGCCGCAGCCCACCCAGCCCCTCGGCGGTGGTCGAACCGCGCACGGTCTCGTCGACGGTGTGCGTACCGCCGTCGGGCAGCGCGACGGGCACGATCTCCCGGTCGAAGCCGCCGGCGGCCTGGGTCGCCGCGGCGCGGCGGTGCGACTCGGCGGCGAAGGCGTCGAGCGCCTCGCGATCGAACTTGCCGCGCGCCGCGAGCAACTCGGCGCCGATGCCCTGGTGCGGCAGGCTCGGGAAGCGGGCGGCCAGCGGCGCGAAGGGCGCGCCACCGGTGGGGCTGGTGCCCATGGGTACCCGGCTCATGGACTCGACGCCGCCGGCGATCACCACGTCGTACGCCCCGGCGATCACGCCCTGCGCCGCGAAGTGCGCCGCCTGCTGCGAGGATCCGCACTGCCGGTCGATCGTGGTGCCGGGCACCTCGATCGGGAGCCCGGCGGTGAGCGCGGCGACCCGCGCGATGTTGAGCGCCTGATCCCCCACCTGCTGGACGCACCCGCCGATCACGTCCTCGACGAGGGCCGGGTCGAGGTCGTTGCGCTCGATCAGCGCGGAGATGACGCCGGCGAACAGGTCGACGGGGTGCACGGGGTGGAGAGCGCCGCCCGGCTTGCCCTTGCCGGACGGTGTGCGGACGATGTCGACGATGACGGCGTCGGTCATGGCTGTGGTTCCTTCGATCCGAGGTGACGCAGGCTGAAGTGACAGAATGTTCATTCACTTCTAGCACAGGTCGGCGCACGGGGACGCGTTCTCGCGAAGCCGGGACCCACGCCACGGCGTGCGCGGAGACGGCGCCCGGTGTGCTACCCATGAACCATGAGGGCGATCGACGTCGACGAAACCACGCAGGACCTGCGGCTCATCGACCTCCCGATTCCCGCTCCCGGCCCCGGCGAGGTCCGGATCGCGGTGGCGGCGACCGCGGTCAACCGCGCCGACCTGATGCAGCGCCGCGGCCTCTACCCACCCCCGCCCGGCGCGAGCCCGATCCTCGGCCTCGAGGTCTCCGGCACCGTCGACGCCCTGGGGCCCGGAGTCGACGGCCCGGCGATCGGCGACGAGGTGTGCGCGCTCCTGTCCGGCGGCGGCTACGCCGAGTACGCACTCGCCCCGGCCGGCCAGTGCCTGCCCGTCCCCGCCGGCGTCTCCCTCGTCGACGCCGCGGCACTCCCCGAGGTCGCGTGCACCGTCCACTCGAACCTCGTCACCGAGGCCGGGCTCCGCGCGGGCGAGACGCTCCTGATCCACGGCGGCGGCAGCGGTATCGGCACCCACGCCATCCAGCTCGGCAAGGCGCTCGGGGCGACAGTGGCGGTCACCGTCGGCTCGGAGTACAAGGCGCAGCGCTGCCGCGAGCTGGGCGCCGACATCGTGATCGACTACCACGACGAGGATTTCGCGGAGATCCTGCGGGACCGGGCCGACGTGATCCTCGACATCATGGGCGCGAAGTACCTGCCCCGCAACGTCCGCGCGCTCGCGCCCCAGGGCAGGCTGGTGATCATCGGCCTGCAGGGCGGCGTCACGGGCGAGCTGAACATCGGTGCGCTGCTGGGCAAGCGGGGCCGGGTCAGCGCCACCAATCTGCGGAATCGCCCCGCCGTCGGTCCGCACGGCAAGGCCGAGGTGGTGGCCGCGGTCCGCGCCCAGGTCTGGCCCCTCATCGCCGACGGTGCCGTGCGCCCCGTCGTCTCCGCCCGCCTCCCGCTCGCCGACGCGGGCGCCGCCCACGACCTCCTGAACTCTCCCGAGTCCGTCGGAAAGGTGCTCCTGACCCCATGATCGACGACCTCGCTTCCCGCCTCCTGGAGGCGCAGATCGCGTTCGCGCGCAAGCAACTCCACGACACCGCGTACCACTCGCTGGTCATCGACGAGGTGGACCACGCGCTCGCCGTGGCCTCGGAGCTGACCCTCGCGGAGGCCGTCACGCCCGACATGATCAAAGCCGTCGCCGCGAAGTACGCCGTCCAGGTCCCGGTCGAGGGCGCCATCCCCGAACTCGTCGGGGAGATCGCCGGCCGCCTGTACCGGCACTCCGTCAACGACAGCACGCGGCTGGACGAGGTGATCGACAGCCACAGCTTCGAGCAGCTGGTGAGCACCGTGACCGAAATGGACCTCACCCGGCGGGTGTTGCAGGCGCTGTCCGAGAGCCCGGTGACCGAGGACGCGGTGGCCTCGGTCCTGCACGCCGCGGCGTCGTCCGCGGCCGACGATGCGAGCCGCGCGCTCGCCCGGAACGCGGTGACGCGCACCGTGGCCGGGGCGGCCGCCCGGGCGCTGCGCCCGGCGCTGCCGGCGCTCGGCCAGCGCGCCGACGCCGCCGCCCGGCACGGCGTGCGGTTCGCCCTGCGGCGGGTCGCCGCCGAGGGCGACGAGACCCTCGCGGAGGCCGTCCGCGACTTCTGGCGACAGCACCGCGAGAGCGCCGTCGCCGAGTACCGCGGTGTGCTCACCGACGGCGACGTCGAGGACGTGGTGGTGCTGATCTTCGAGTTCTGGCGCACCTTCCGCGATACCGACTACTTCCGCGCGCTGCTCGACGAGGGCATCGACCACGTCTTCGACAAGTACGGCGACGCATCGCTGTACGAACTGCTCGCCGAGCTGGGCGTGGGCCGCGAGGACATGATCGAGGAGGCGCTGCGGTTCGGCCCGCCGGTCATCGCGACGTTGGACGAACGCGGCGTGATCGAGGATCTCCTTCGTCGCCGCCTCACCCCGTTCTTCGAATCCGAGGAGTACCGCGCCGCGATCGGCTGAGCGATCAGACGAACGCGGTCACCAGCACCACGACGGCGAACACCGCGACGATGGCACCGCCGACGGCGGTGACCATGCGCTGCATCCGCGCCGTCGACCGCGACCGCAGCACGGCGCCGAACCCGATGAGCACCAGATTCCATCCGAACGAGGCGATCCCGACGCCGACGGCGAACGCGGTCGCCACTGGGGGACGGTGCAGTCCGTCCCCGAGCCCGACGGCGATCGCACCGAAGTACAGCAGCGGAAAGGGATTCACCGCGGTCAGCCCGAAGAACAGGGCGAACCGGGCCCAGCCCGAGGACCCTCCGACAGGCTCGGCATCGTCGACTTCCGCCGGGCCGGGGCGGAAGGCCTTGCGCACCATGAGGACCGCCACCACGAGCAACAGGACGCCGCCCACTGCAGCGGGCCACCGGCCCCACCGCGCGACCAGGGGCGCGAGCACCGATCCGGCCGCCAGCGCGAGCACGGCGAAGATCAGATCGGCGGTACCGACGCCCGCGGCGGCCGGAACGGCACGCCGCCAGCCGCGGGACGCCCCCTCGTGCAGCAGCATCACGCCGATCGCGCCGAGCGGCAGCACGGCCCCCAGGCCGGCGAGGATCCCGGCACCGAACGCCGTCGCCAGCGCCGACGGTTCCACCCGCTAACCCAGGGAGGCGAGGGCGCGGACCAGCTGGTCCACGTCGTACGGGGTCGAGTAGGGCGCGAGGCCGACGGTGACCGCGCCTCCGTACTCGGGCACGCCGAGCCCGGCGAAGTACCGGCTGGGCACGTTCGACAGGGCGCAGACGCCGTTGTCGGCGAGGCGCTTGGCGGCCTTGGCGGCCGGCACGCCCGGCATCGTGAACGAGACGGTGGGCACGCGACGCTCGGCGCGACCGATGATCGCCACCTGCGGCGCCGAGGCCAGGGAGTTGAGCAAGTAGAACAGGAGCCGCTGCTGGTACTGGCGCAGGCCGAACATCGACTGCTCCAGCCGATCCCGCCGCGTCCCGACCGACGACTCGTCGAGGCCCGCCAGATGGTCGATCGAGGCGATGAGGCCGGCCAGCATCGCGTACTGGTGCTCCCCCACCTCGAAGCGCTCCGGCCCCGTCAGGCTCCGATCGGGGTTCACGGCGCGCAGCCGGCCGAACAGCGACGGATCACGGAAGGCCATCGCCGCCACCTGGGGCCCGCCCCAACGGTTCGCGCTCACGAGCAACACGTCGGCACCGAGCCGCTCGATGTCCAGGAGCTCGTACGGCGCGGCGCTCGTCGCGTCGACCACCAGTAGCGCGCCCACCCGGTGCGCGGCCTGCGCGGCCGCGGCCACGTCGATGACGGTGCCGATGGTCGACGAGGCGTAGGGGACCGCGATCACGGAGGTGGTCTGCCCGGCGAGCTCCTCGAACTGCCACGCGGGGACCTCGCCGGTCTCGATGTCGGCCTCGACCCAGCGCACGCGGCCGCCGCCGCGGTCCGCGACGCGCAGCCACGGCGACTGGTTCGCGTCGTCGTCCAGGCGGCACAGCACGATCTCCGAACCCAGCCCCAGGCGTGCGCTCAGCGATTCCGCGAGCGAGTTGAGCAGTTGCTCCCGGCTGGGTCCGAGCACCACGCCCTCGGGCTTGCCGCCCACCAGGTCCGCCACCGCGACGCGGGCGGCCTGCACGATCGATCGCGTGTGCGCCGCCGCGGCGTAGACGCCGTAGGGGTTGCTGACGAAGCCGCGGAAGGCGTTCGCGACCGCCGAGGAGACCGCGCCGGGGATCTGCGCGCCGGCCTGCGGATCGAAGTGGATCCACCCGTCTCCCAGGGCAGGGTAAAGCCCCCGGACGCGGGCAACGTCGAATGCGGATACCGCAACCGCAGTCGATGCCCGGCCGGGTGCACCCTGGCCTTCTGAGAACGTGTTCACTGGGACGCAGATTACACCGCCGCACCGACGACACCGTGGTCCGCCCGCGGGGAGCTGCCAGAATGGTGGTATGAGCGATCGCAACGACGTGGAGATCATCCCTGCGGGAGCGGACACCGGCGCGCCCGCAGGAGCCGACGAACCGGACAACGCCGCCGAGGAGTTGCACGACATGGTCGAGCAGCCCGCGAAGGTGATGCGGATCGGCACGATGATCAAGCAACTCCTCGAGGAGGTGCGCGCCGCACCTCTCGACGAGGCCAGCCGGGCCCGGCTCAAGGACATCCATCGGACGTCGATCAAGGAGCTCGAGGACGGGCTCTCACCGGACCTGCAGGCCGAGCTGGAGCGCCTCGCGCTGCCCTTCACCGACGAGTCGACCCCGTCGGACGCGGAGCTGCGGATCGCCCAGGCGCAGCTCGTCGGTTGGCTGGAGGGCCTCTTCCACGGCATCCAGACGGCCCTGTTCGCGCAGCAGATGGCCGCGCGGGCCCAGCTCGAGCAGATGCGCCAGGGCGCCCTGCCGCCGGCGATGAACCCCGGCCCGGAGTCGCAGACCGGGCACGGCCAGTACCTGTGACGGTGCCGGCGGGCGGGAGGCGCACCGGCGGGAGGCCCCCGGCGCGCACCCGCTCGACGTGCGCCGGGCGGACCGTCGGGACGGGTACCCTGGCCTACCGTGCCCGTCGATAGCCCCCACGCCGCCCAACCGGCGCCCCTCGTCTCGGACTCGCGCACCTTCTCGCGCGCGATCCGCGACCTGGTCGACGGCGCCACCGTGCATCGCGAGCTCTGGCTCGAACTGGGCTGGCAGGACATCAAGCAGCGTTACCGCCGGTCGGTGATCGGCCCGTTCTGGATCACGATCGCCACCGGCGTCACGGCCAGTGCGCTCGCGCTGCTGTGGTCGGTGCTGCTCGGCGCCGACGTGAAGACGCTGCTGCCGCAGCTCACCGTCGGCTTCGTGCTGTGGGCCTTCATCCAGAGCTCGATCATCGACGGCGCCGAGGTGTTCATCGCCAACGAGGGCCTGATCAAGCAGCTGCCGGCGCCGTTGTCGGTGCACGTCTACCGGCTGGTGTGGCGGCACATGCTGTTCCTCGCCCACAACATGATCATCGTGGTGATCGTGCTGGCGATCTTCCCGCCGAAGCAGTGGTCGTGGACGCAGCTCAGCGTGATCCCCGCGTTCGCGATGCTCGCGGTCACCGGCGTCTGGGTCTCGATGTTCTTCGGCATCCTCGCCACCCGGTTCCGCGACATCGCGCCGCTGCTCACCGCCCTGACGCAGCTGCTCTTCTACATCACCCCCGTGGTGTGGACGCTCGACACCGTGCCCGGCGGCAACAGCGAGCGCGCCCAGCTGGTGAAGCTGAACCCGCTGTACCACTACCTGGAGCTCGTCCGCGGCCCCCTCACCGGCAAGCCCTTCGACGTCCAGCACTGGTACGTGGTGATCGGCTGCACGATCGTCGGCCTGGGGCTGACCCTGGTGCTGATGAAGCAGTTCCGTTCCCGAGTCGCGTATTGGGTGTGAGATGAGCGTTTCCATTCGGACGCAGGGCGCCTGCGTCGACTTCCCGGTGTTCGACGCGAAATCGCGCTCGCTCAAGCGCGCGGTCATGGGCTCCGCCGGCGGCAAGGTGATGGCCGACGACAACGTGGTCGTCGTCGAGGCCCTGCGCAACATCACCATGAGCCTCAACGAGGGCGACCGCGTGGGCCTGGTGGGCCACAACGGAGCGGGCAAGTCGACGCTGCTGCGGCTGCTGGCCGGGATCTACGAGCCCACGCGCGGCTCGGCGCTGGTGAAGGGGCGCGTGGCCCCGGTCTTCGACCTCGGCGTGGGCATGGACCCCGAGATCTCCGGCATGGAGAACATCATCATCCGCGGCCTGTTCCTGGGACAGACCCGCAAGTCGATGCTGCGCAAGGCCGACGAGATCGCCGAGTTCACCGAGCTCGGCGACTACCTGTCGATGCCGCTGCGCACCTACTCCACGGGCATGCGCGTGCGCATCGCCCTCGGCGTGGTCACGTCGATCGACCCCGAGATCCTGCTGCTCGACGAGGGCATCGGCGCCGTCGACGCCGAGTTCATGCGCAAGGCCCGCAAGCGGCTCTCCGCGCTGGTGGAGCGCTCCGGCATCCTCGTCTTCGCCTCCCACTCCAACGAGTTCCTCGCGCAGCTCTGCGACCGGGCCATGTGGATCGACCACGGCGAGATCCGGCAGGAGGGCGGCATCGAGGAGGTCGTGACGGCGTACGAGGGCCTCGACGCGGGCGCCCAGGTCCGCAAGGTCCTCGACATGCTCGAGGCCGAGGATGACTGACGGGGCCGGGCAGGCGGGGCCCGACCGGACGTCCGACGGTGCCGGCACCGTCGTCGCCGTCGTCGTCACCCACGACCGGGCGGGCCTGCTCGCGAAGTCCCTCGAGGTGCTCAGCTCGCAGGAGCGGCCCGTCGACCACCTGATCGTCGTCGACAACGCGGCCCAGGACGAGGTGCGCGCGCTGGTCGAATCGCAGCCCGTCGCCACCACCTACCTGCCCTCGCGGTTCAACCTCGGCGGCGCCGGCGGCTTCGCACTCGGCATGCTGCACGCGCTCGCGCTGGGCGCCGACTGGATCTGGCTCGCCGACGACGACGGGCGCCCCGAGGGGCCGCAGGTCCTCGCCACGCTGCTCGACGCCGCCGAGCGGCACGGGCTGGCCGAGGTCTCCCCCGTCGTCGCGACCATCGACGACCCCGAGACCCTCGCGTTCCCGCTGCGGCGCGGCCTTGTGTGGCGGCGCAAGCGCTCGGAACTCATCGATCCCGCGGCACCGTCGGACGACGTGCTGCTGGGCATCGCCTCGCTGTTCAACGGCGCGCTGTTCCGCAAGGACACCGTCGCGGCCGTCGGCGTGCCCGACCTGCGGCTGTTCATCCGCGGCGACGAGGTGGAGATCCACCGCCGGCTGGTGCGCTCCGGGCTGCCCTTCGGCACGTGCCTGACCACCGCGTACCTGCACCCGAACGGCGCCGACGAGTTCCGGCCGATTCTCGGCGGGCGCATGCACACCCAGTACCCGGACAACGAGACCAAGCGCTTCTTCACCTACCGCAACCGCGGCTACCTGCAGTCCCAGCCGGGCATGCGCAAGCTGATCCCGCAGGAGTGGGCGCGGTTCGGCTGGTTCTTCCTGGTGCAGCGGCGCGACGTCGCGGGCTTCCGCGAGTGGCTGCGCCTGCGCAAGCTGGGCCGCGACGAGCGGTTCACGCGCCCCTGACCCGCGCGGGGCACGCCTCTTATTGAAGGGCCCTCAACAGAGCGCTCCGCGTGCCTCTATCATCGTCGTCATGGGAACGAGCCTGGTCTCCGATCTTCTGCCGCAGGGCCATGCCCTGCTGCGCATGCTCCAGCGCCGGGTCGTCGACCCGGCACGCCCCGATGTGGCGTTGCGCGCGCTCGGCTACAACCGGCAGTACGGCCCGCAGGCCGCGCTCGTGATCAAGGGCGCCGCCGAGAACCCCGACCGCATCGCGATCGTCGACGAGCGGGGCACGCTCACCTACGCGCAGTACGAGGCGCAGTCGAACGCGCTGGCCCGCGGCCTGCGGGCGTCGGGCCTGAAGTCCGGCGACGTGATCGCGGTGCTCGCCCGCGACCACCGCGGCCTGCTCCTCATCATCAGCGCGGCGGCGCGCGCCGGGATGCGCCTGGCCATGATGAACACCGGCTTCGCCAAGCCCCAGTTCGCCGAGGTCTGCGAGCGCGAGAAGGTGCAGGCCGTGTTCCACGACAGCGAGTTCACCTCGCTGCTGGACGCGCTGCCCGACGACATGCCGCAGTACCTGACCTGGGTCGACGAGGCCGACGCCGTGCCCGAGGGCTCGCAGACGATCGAGCAGCTCATCGCCGGCCGCGACGCCAAGCGCGTCCCGCCGCCCGAGAAGCAGGGCGGCTTCATCATCCTGACGTCGGGCACCACCGGCCTGCCCAAGGGCGCGACCCGCAGCAAGGTCCCCTCGCTCGCGACCGCGATGCTCGTGGACCGCATCCCGTTCCGGCGGCGCGGCACCATCGTGATCGCCTCCCCGATCTTCCACTCCACCGGCTTCGCCATGTGGTCGGCCGGCATGTCGGTCGGCTGCACCACCGTGACCATGCGCCGGTTCGACCCCGAGAACTCCCTCAAGCTCATCGCGGACAACCGCGCGGACATGCTGGTCGCGGTGCCCACCATGCTCACCCGCATGCTGAGCCTCCCCGCGGAGACGCTTGCGAAGTACGACACCAGCTGCCTGAAGTCGGTCGTCGTGGCCGGCTCCGCCGTCTCCCCCGAGCTGTCGGAGAAGTTCCAGGACGTCTTCGGCGACGTGCTCCACAACGTCTACGGCTCGACGGAGGTCGCGGTGGCCACCGTCGCCCAGCCGAAGGACCTGCGCACCGCGCCCGGCACCGTCGGCAAGCCGCCGGTCCTGACGACGGTGCGCCTGTACGACGAGAACGACCGGCTGGTCGAGGGCGTCGGCAAACGCGGCCGCGTCTTCGTGCGCGCCGGCGCGCCCTTCGAGGGCTACAGCGACGGCCGCACCAAGCAGATCATCGACGGCCACCTCTCGTCGGGCGACATGGGCCACTGGGACGAGCACGGCCTGCTGCACATCGACGGCCGCGACGACGACATGATCGTCTCCGGCGGCGAGAACGTGTACCCGCTCGAGGTGGAGAACCTGCTGGTCACCCGCGACGACGTGGTCGAGGCGGCCGTGATCGGCGTGCCCGATCCCGAGTTCGGCCAGCGCCTGCGCGCCTTCGTCGTGATCGACGGCGGCGCCCCCGGTGACGACGCGGTCGAGGAGCTGACCAAGGACCTCAAGGAGTTCGTCCGCGGCAACCTGGCCCGCTTCAAAGTCCCGCGCGACGTGGTCTTCCTCGACACCCTGCCCCGCAATCCCACGGGCAAGATCGTCCGCCGGGAGCTCCCCACCGACTGAGCGCGGCGGGGAGCCCCCACGGCCTACCTGTTCCCGAAGTACGAGACGTCGTCGTTGCCGATGAGGTCCGGTACCGTCCAGCCGTCGAGGTCGTACTCCGCGAGGCACTGCTCGGCGAGCCCCTTCATGGAGCTGACGCCGCCGCGGTTCTGCGCGGCGAACAGGAGCTCGGCCTTCACGTTCTCGTGGTTACCCGAGTAGTTCCGCTCGTACAGCTCGTGTCGACCGCCGAACTCGGTGCCGATCGAGTCCCACAGGGCCTTCATGATCTTCACCCGCTCGACCGCGGGCATGCCGTCCGATCCGCGCACGTACTTGTCGAGGTACGGGCGCACATCGGGGCTCTTGAAGTCCAGCGAACTGGACGGGAGGTAGATCAGCCCGGACGCGACGTCCTGCTCGATGATCTCCTTGATCCGGGGGTACCCCTGGATCATGAACATCCGGTAGGTGAGCCCGTACTCGAGCTTGGGCAGCACCGTCTCGCCCACCCACGGCTCGGGGTCACGCGCCATCGATTCGGTCAAGGACCAGAACAGGTTCCGCCAGCCGATGACCTCGCCGACGCGGGTCTGGACCCCGCGGAAGCCCCCGGCGCCCGTCGCGTCGAGCGCCTTCATCAGCAGGCCCGCGATGAAGTCCAGCTTCACGGCCAGCCGGGTGCACCCCTGAAAGGTGAAGCGCGGCAGGAAGCCCGACTGCGGGAAGAACGCATTGATCTTCTCCACGTCGCCGTACATGAAGACGTTCTCCCACGGCACCAGAACCTTGTCGAAGACGAAGATGGTGTCGTTCTCGTCCATCCGGCTCGACAGCGGGTAATCGAACGGGCTGCCCATGACGGCCGCGTTCTGCGTGAAGGACGACCGGCAGATCAGCTTCACCCCGGGCGCGTCCATCGGGACGGTGCAGATGAGCGCGAACTCCTTCTTCTTGATCGGCAGACCGTAGTGCGCGATGAAGTTGTAGTTGGTGATAGCCGATCCCGTGGCAACCACCTTGGCGCCCGAGACGATGAGGCCGGCGTCGGTCTCCTTCTCCACCTTCATGAACACGTCGCCGACCTCGTCGGGCGGGAGCTGCCGGTCGACGGGCGGATTGATGATCGCGTGGTTCCAGTACAGGACCTTCTCCTGCGACTCCTTGTACCACCGCTCCGCATTCGCCTGGAACGGCGAGTACAGCTCCTTGTTGGCGTGCAGGGTGCCCAGGAAGCTGGCCTTGTAGTCGGGCGAGCGGCCCATCCAGCCGTACGTCATCCGCGCCCAGGTCGCGATGGCGTCGCGTTCCTTGAGCATGTCCTCCGAGGACGTGGGTGCCTTGAAGAACGGCATGGTGACGCCGCCGTTACCGGTATCGGTGGGCGTGGTCACCGCGTCGACGTGCTCGCCGGTGTGCATCGAGTCGTAGAGCCGGGCGGTCATCCGCACCGGGTTGCGGAAGGCGGGGTGCGTCGTGACGTCCTTCACCCGCTCCCCGTGCAGCCAGATCTCGCGGTCGTCCCGGAGCGATTCGATGTACTCGTCGCCCGTCATGGGGCGCGAGGCGAAGTTCGCGACGCTGTTGGCCGGGGCGTTCTCGGCGGGATTGGTGGTGCTGGTGTCGATCCCGGTGAGGGGGCCGGATTCCATCGTGGTCATGTCAGTTACTTCCGATCGGGGTTGCGGGGAGGAGGTGCAGGGGCGTGAACGAGGTCTCGGCGTCGAACCAGCCGCTGTGCGGGTCGTCGCAGGAACCGCTCCAGACGGTCGCCGAGGAAGGAGCTCCCAGGTCGTGGAAGGTGCTGCGGTAGAACAGCAACGGCTTCTTGCCCGACGATTCGGCGGCGACGATCTCGCCGATGAAGATGATGTGATCGCCGCCGTCGTACTCGGCCCACGGGATGCACGAGAAGGTCGCGGCGGCGCCGCAGATGATCGGCGCGGTCGGACCCTCGGCCCACACCGGTCCGGGTTCGCACGGACGACCCGCGAAGTTCATCGCGATGTCGACCTGATCCGCGGCGAGAACGTTGACGGCGAAGGGCGCACCACTGAGGTAGGCGCAGGCCTTCGACTTCTTCGTCATCGTCACCTGGCACAGCCGGGGTTCCATGGAGACGGCCGTGAAGGCCGTCACGGTGGCGCCGTGCGCAGTGCCGTCCGAGTTGGTGCAGGTGATCACCGTGACGCCGCTGGCGAACTGGCCGAAGATGTTGCGGAGTTCGCGTTGCTCCATGGTGGGCACCTCCTTTCTCGTCGAGAGTTGCTGAGGTGCTTCGAAGCTAGGCGCGGGAGCGATCGTGGTCGATCCGCCGAGCGCGGTGCCCATCCGTTTTGCGCGGCCGATTGTGATCCAGGCCGCTATTTGACTTTCCATCGGCGCACATCACACTTGAATGGAGCGTGGACCGGCCGATCGGCCGGGCGGAAGCTGCAGGTGGGATTGATGGAACGCGGATCACCGGAGACGGGCGCCGCCGGTCCGTGCGACTGGGACGAGGCGCGCGAGGTCGTTTCGGACGCGTACTTCGCGCACGACCTCGTTCCGCTCACGCGGGCGACGGCCGACAACGTCTGCGTCGATTGCGTGACCCTCGGGCCGGTCCGCATAGCGCACATCGGGTGGGGCGCCGAGGTATCGGTCTCGACCGATCACCCCGGCGGCTACGCCGTCAACGTCCCGCTCGACGGCTATCTCGAATCCGTCACCGGCAGCGAGAACGTGCGGGCGACACCGGCGTCGGCCGCGATCTACCGGCCGGACACCCCCACCCGGATCACCCGGTGGTCGCAGTCGTGCACCATCCTCGGCATCCGCTTCGACCGCGACTACCTGCACCACGAGCGGAGCCGGATCCTCCCGGGGACCACGGCGCACCTACCGACCAGCCTCGATACCGCGACCGAGGCCGGTGCCGGCTGGGTCTCGCTCGCCCAGTCACTGGCCGGGCAGCTCAGGGAGAACGCCTGGGTGCTGCAGAACGAGCGCGTCGCCCACCAGTTCGCGAGTGCGTTGACGACCGCGTTCCTCGTCGCCGCGCTTCCGGAGGAGGAATCGGGTGCGCCGGTGCCGAGGCCGCGCATCGTCAAGCGCGTGATCGACCGGATCCACGCCGACCCCGGCCGGGCCTGGACGGCGGCCGACATGGCGGAGGCCGCGGGGGTGAGCGTGCGCAGGTTGCAGGAGGGATTCCGGCTGTACGTCGGCGTGAGCCCGCGCGAGTACCTGCTCGACGTCCGGCTCGACCGCGCCCATCACGACCTCGTCCGCGCATCCCCGATGGACACGGTGGCCGATGTCGCGATGCGATGGGGCTTTCATCACACCGGCCGCTTCGCCGCCGCGTACCGCCGCCGGTACGGGGTAGCGCCCTCGGCCACCCGGCGCGGCTAGGCCCACCGCAGCAGCGGGGCGCAGACGACTCGGCCCGGGCCATCGTCGATGACCCGGGCCGAGCGGTTCAGCGTGGTGTCACCAGGCCGGGAACAGCGGGCCGGTGAGGCCCAGCGGCACCGACTGCGTGACGTTCACGAAGTAGAACAGGATCAGCGCGCCGCCGATGAGGGCCAGGTTCTTGTTGAAGGAGATCATCTCGGTCTGCTTGACCTGCGGATCCACGGCCTTCCAGAAGTCGTGCATCATCACGGTGACCGGCAGCAGGAACAGCACGAGCAGCAGCGCGCCCAGGTCGATCCACACGCCCAGGATCAGCGACAGGCCGCCGAGCAGCGCGATCACGCCGCTGCCGACCACGGCGAGCTTCGCGGCGGGCACCTTCTTCGCGGCGGCGTACTGCGCCATCCCGTCGGCGGCGGTGAAGTGGCCGACGGCCGACATCACGAACAGGACCGCGAGCAGGATGCGGCCGATCAGGAATACGACGTCCATGGTGGAAGCTCCTCGTTCGAAGCGGCGCCCCGTGCGCCGCGATACGGGAACCATAACCGGACCTCGGTCCGATTGATTCCGGAGCGGCCGTGTTCCGCGTCACGCCCGCGCGCGGGTGGTCCCCCAGACGACGCCGGCGAGAGCGAGGAGGGGCAGGCCGATCGCCACCGATGTGCTCACACCCGACCGCAGGTGCAGCGCCTCGATCACCACGGAGTACACGGCGCCGGCACCCATCTGCAGGAAGAAGAACAGTCCGGCGCCGACGCCCTGCGCCTTCAGGTCCAGTTCCAGCAACCCGGCCTGCGCGAACGGGATCGCCGCTCCCACGCCGAGGAAGCCCACCGCGAGCGGCACGACGACGGCGGCGGCCGACGGGACCCCGGCCGCGGCCAGCGCGACGAGGGCGGCGCCGCCGAGCGCAGAGCCGATCGTGCACAGCCGCACCGCGGCCCGCGCGACGGCCGCCCGCCGGATCACCACGCTGCCCGCGATGTAGCCGAGCGCGGGCACGATGAGCAGGAGGCCGTACTGGATCTCGGTCGCGCCGTGCAGACCCTGCAGGATGAACGCGGACTGCTCGATGAACAGGAAGTAGCCCATCCAGGCGAGCGAGATCACCACGGCGTGCCGATGGAAGCCCCTGCGCGCGAACGCCTCCGCGACGCCCCGCCCGACGGCGCGGGGAGTCGGCGCGACCGGCGTCGCGGGCGCGGCCGTCGGCACGAGGCGCAGGAAGGCGAGGGCGAGGACGAGCCCGACCGCGGCCAGGCCGAGGAAGAGCGCGCGCCACGGCGCGACCTGCACGAGCGCCGAGCCGAAGAAGGGCGAGAGCGCGGGCGTCGCGGCGATCACGATCGACAGCGACGTGAGCAGATGCATCCGGGCGTCCGTCGGGTACCGGCGCTGGATCACCAAGCGGCACAGCACCGTCGCCGACGTTCCGCCCACGGCCTGCACGAACCGCGCGACGCCGAGCACGGCCACCGTCGGCGCGGCGGCGGCGAGCACGCCGCCCAGCGCGAACAGCACGAGGCCCAGCGCCTGCAGAGCCCGGGCGTCGAAACGGTCGGCGAGCACGCCCGCGGCGAACATCGACACCGCGTAGCCCGCCATGTAGCAGGACAGGGTGAGCTGGACGGCCGAGACCGACGTGTGCAGGTCGATCGCCATCTGCGGCGTCGACGGGTTGAGCAGGCTCAGGCCCAGCTGCGGCGCCGTGACCGCGACCAGGAGCATGATCGTGGTCCACCGGCCGGGCGCGCCCACCGCGGTGTCACCCCGCTCGGCGACCGCGCTCGCCTCAGCCACCGGTCACCGCCGCGCGCACCGGCTCCGCCTGCAGGACAGCCGGATTCACCCGCTCCGCGATGGAGCGCGCCACCGCCCGGGCACGACGCCGGATCTTGGCGATGCTGCTGATGTAGTAGAGGTCGCCCGAGGCGATCTCGCCGAGCGCGTACAGCCCCGGCACCGATGTGCCGTCGCGGCCGACGATCGCGTTGTCGTCGACGTTCACCCGCAACCCTCCGTAGGGATTGCGGCGGGCGGTGCCGCCGTAGACCAGCGAGGAGACCAGGCTCGCCGCCGCACCCGACGGCGCGCCCGCCGGCGTCCGGGTCGCGTTGACCACGTGCTGGACCGCCTCGTCGCCGTCGGCACTGCTCACCACCAGCCCCGAGGCCGACGGGGCCACGTCGCGGACGCCGTGCCGCACGGTCAGCGCACCGTCGACCACCATGTCCCCGAGCACCTGCGCGCTCCGGGCGGGCAGGGGGTTGGCGAGCGCCTGGAAGGGCGCGTGCACCGTCGCGACCATCGCGGACCGCGCCGAGCGGGTCATGGCGGACCACAGGTCGTTCGCGTAGTACTGGGCCACGCAGATCACCAGCCGCTGCACCTCGGGCGCGATCGAGACGGGGCGGCCGGCGAAGCCCGCGAGCCGGGGCCCGGCCGGCTCGGCGATCGCACGGAAAGCGGCGCGCACCTCGGATCGGCGCAGGCCCTCGCCCACGGCGAGGTAGTCGACGATGTTCACGACGTCCTCCCATTCGAGGCCGCCGTGCCGCTGGCGCACGCGCCGGATGAGCGCGCCCACATCGGGATCGAAGTCGAGCGGCTCGAGGTCGCTCCGCACGTCGGGCAGGATGCCCTGCCGCGAGGCCATGAGCAGGCGGCCGCCCCAGTTGCGCGAGCGCACGGCCAGCGCGACGTCGATGGCACTGAGCCCGGTGCCGATCACGGCGGCGGACTCGCCCGCGAGCACCGTCGGCAGCCACTCGTCGACGGGGTACGGATCCTGCGTGTAGTGCTCGGTCCCCTCGAGGCGGTACGGATCGGCGGGCGGGCTCGATCCGAGCGCGAGCACGACGACGTCGTGCCGGTAGGTCTCCGGCGCGAGGCCGGGGCGGTGCACCACGAGCCGCCAGCGATCACCCTCGCGCGCGGCGTCGGTGACGCGGCCGGTGATCCGGGTCAGCGCGTCGCCGAAGTCCACCGCCCGCGCCTGGGTGCACTGCCGGAGGTACCGCCCGTACGCCCAGCGCGGGACGAAGCTGTGTCCGCCGTCGGCGAGGAGTTCCGGCTCGTTCGCCCGGCACCAGTCGACGAACTCGTCGGGCTCCTCCGCGGAGATGGACATCGCGAAGGCCTGCCGATTGAGCAGTGCGGAATCGGACTCCTCGGCGTACGCGCGGCCCGGGCCGATGACCCGGTCGGCGTAGACGGAGACGGACAGATCGTCGCTCACGGGCAGCTGCCGCAGCAGGCTCACGGCCGCGGCACCCCCTCCGACGATCCCGACTGACACCACGACGCTCTCCCCTCGATCGTTACCTGTGCGTAATGATCGTGGCGAAGGTCCGCGCCGCGGAGCAACCCCGGATATGTCACATCGGACAAGGGTGGACACGACCGACAAAGTCGTATATACGCCTAACGAATCGTCCGTCTGGTCTCACCAGCAGGTGTGCCGAGTCATCGGCAGCGGCTGCGGGTCCGGCCCCTCCGCGGGAGGCGGCTGCACCAGGTGCACCACCTGGAGGATGTGGAACTGCTCCTGGTGCACCACCGCGAGCCCGCCGTAGTCGAGCGAGACCTGCATGTCGGTGCCCAGGAACCGGAACGGGCGGAAGGTCCACCACAGGTTCCCGTTCTCCTGCCGGAAGTCGCCCTCGGACCGGTCGGCGTCGGCGAGCACCCAGGCGGCGGTGCACTCGTCGGCCGCCCACGACGCCCACTGGTTGACGCCCTTCTCCTTGTCCCAGAGCCGGCCCTCCGTGCGGCGGTCACCGTCGTTGCCCATGTCGCGCAGGCCGTCGAACATCCCCGGGAGGCCGTCGTGCGCGATCCGCAGCGAGGGCCAGGCCCAGCTCGGCTGCACGTGGAAGAAGACGCAGTCGCCGGGGCGCGCGTGGTCGCGGATGTAGCGCGCGGCGTAGCTGAAATCGCTGCCGCCCGGCTTCGAGAGCGGGCTGTGCTGCCACAGGTACCCGGGGATCGCGGCCACCGCCAGCACCACGAGCAGCGCCGCGCCGGCGACGCGCGGGCGGGGCAGGGCCCGCGCCACCGTCGTGACCGCGGCGGCGAGCACGAGCACCACGCCGGGCACCGTGAAGCTCACGTACCGCCCCACGTACGACGGGACCACCGGCGAGACCAGCAGGATCGCCGCGAGCGGCACCAGGGCGCCGGCCAGGCCGTAGCGGAGCACGCACGTCAGGTCCACGGGGGACGCGCCCGACGGTGCCGCATCCGCCGGTCCATCCTCCCCCGCCCGCGCGGATCCGTCGACGCCGCGGCGCCACCACAGCAGCACGGCGACGGCGATCAGGAGCCAGGCCGCCACGGCGAACGCCGTCGAGTGGTCGAACCACTGGTCGACCAGCACGTTCTGGAAGATCCGCCAGCCCGGCCAGCGCAGCCAGGAGACCTGGTCGCGCTGGGTGGCCGCAAGGATCACGACGGGACTCGCCAGCGCGATCGCCGCCGCCGAGGCGATCGCCGCGGGTCGCAGCACGGCGCGGGTGCGGGTGCGTTCGTCCGCGGCGAGGATCGCCGCGACCGCGAGCACCAGGCTCGCGGAGTAGAGGAAGAGAACCGTCGCGAGCAGCAGCGCCGCGCCGTAGGCGAACCAGGCCCGGGGACGCGGGTCGCTCCTCGGTGCGCCGGCCGTGCGGGTCGACGATGCCGCCCGGTGCGCCGCGATCAGGACGAACGCCGCGGAGGCGATCACCCACGAGTAGGAACGGGCCTCCACGCCCGACCAGGTGATCCGCGGCAGCACCAGCGCGATCACCCCGGCGACCAGCGCGAAGGTCTCGTCGCCGAATCGGCGGGCGAGGCAGTAGCAGGCCGCGACCGCCGCGCCGACGCCCAGCGCGGAGAACGCCCGCAACGCCGCCTCGTCGAGCCCGAAGACGAGCGAGAAGGTGCGCACGCCCCAGTAGTAGAGGCCGTGCACGGCATCGATGGTGGTGAGCAGGTGCCACAACTCGCCCGGCGATCGGTCGATGGCGGACCCGGTGGCGAGCTCGTCGAACCAGACGGACGGTCGCCCGCCGTGCCAGAGCGACAGCAGGATGCCGACGAGCGCGAGCGCCCAGGGAACGAGCCGTCTCACATCAGCCGGAAGATCACCGTGCGCTGGACGATGAAGTTGACGACGGTCGCGGTGCCCTGGGCGATCACGAAGGCGATCGCGCGGACGACGTAGTCGGAGGCACCGTCCCCCGAAGCCGGGAACAGCGCGAGGATCCCCAGGTAGAGACCCGTCTGCACGCCGTACATGGTCAGGTACAGGGCCCACACCGCGATGAGGCGCTTCGTGCTGGGCTCGGCCTTGAACGTCCACCGGCGGTTGAGCAGGTACGCCGTGGTGGTGCCGCAGATGAAGCCGACGGTCTTCGCGGTGAAGTCGCTGGTGCCGAAACCCATGGTCAGGATCAGCGTGATGCCGAAGTCGACGACCGCCGAGAACGCGCCGGTCAGCACGAACCGGATCAGCTGGGTCTTGAGATCGAGGTGTTCCCGATCTGCGGCTTCAGAGGCTGTCACGAGGTCACAGCGTACTTCAGAGATCCCTCGTCATTCGAATACGTCGTCGCCGGAGGCGGCCTCGGCCTCTCGGCGACGCTCCGCCCGCGCCGCGAGGAGGACGGCGACGACGGCGATCCCGGCACCCACGAGTCCGCCGACCACGGCGCCCGCGAGCGTGCTCGGGTCGCGGTCGAGTTGGAGGGCGCACCAGACCGCCAGGTAG
This sequence comes from Tsukamurella ocularis, assembly GCF_965138335.1. Lineage (GTDB taxonomy): Bacteria > Actinomycetota > Actinomycetes > Mycobacteriales > Mycobacteriaceae > Tsukamurella > Tsukamurella ocularis_A. The sequence goes on along the minus strand of NZ_CBCSDV010000001.1, from coordinate 154,238 downwards.
GGGATCAGGATCGCCGCCATCACGGCCTTGCGCGCCGGAGTGAGGAAGGCGCGGGTGATGGACGCCAGCGGCACGTCGTGCCTGCTGCAGTACCGGTACGCGGCGAGTTGCGTCGCGAGCAGCAGGAGCAGCACCGCCATCGACGTGATCCGGGCGCCCTCCGCCGCCGCGATCAGGGAGGCCACGAGCGCGGCCGGCGCCGCCCAGTAGTAGCCCACCGACATCGCCCGGTAGTACTCCTCGCGATTGCGCTCGTCCCCCCAGGCGGGGTCCGACGGGGCGAGGATGAAGTCCTCGACGCGACTCTCAGCCGACATGATCGTCCTCCTTCAGGGGAAACAGCTCCTCGACGGTGGAACCGAGGGCCCGCGCCACCTTCAGCGCGAGGTACACGCTCGGGGCGTAATCGCCCTTCTCGACCGAGACCACCGTCTGCCGGCTCACACCGACGGCGGCGGCCAGTTCGGCCTGGGTGATGCGCCGGTCGCGTCGCCGCGCCCGCACCGGGTTGTCGTCGCCCTCCACGCACTCGAGTCAAGCAGCCTTGACATTTTGTGTCAAGCATTCTTGTCATCGACGTTCGTCCGCCGCGCACTACGTCCGATTCGGTCTCATTCCTGCCCGAATGCGGGCAGAAAATTGACAGGGCACCGTCGGGGCCGGAAGATCGAAGCCGTGCCGGACAGCGATCTCGTGGATCACATCGCGCGGACCACGGGGCTCTCCGCCACCGAGGCCGTGCGTGTCATCGACGACGTGACGGCCTATTACCGGGAACCGGTCGAGGAGTTCGTCCGCCGCCGCCATCGCGATCTGCAGGGTCGCGGCGCCAAGAACGCGGAGATCTTCGCGACCCTCGCCGACGAGTTGAGCAGCCGGCTCGTCGCCGCCCCCGACCTCACCGAGCGGCAGCTGCGCCGTCTCATCTACAGCTAGGAGCACGCCCCAGCATGTGCGGAATCGTCGGATACATCGGTGGCCAGACGGCCGTGGACATCCTCGTCGACGGGCTCACCCAGCTCGAGTACCGCGGATACGACTCCGCGGGTATCGCCGTGCTCGGCCCGTCCGGCGCGAAGCGCGTCCGCAGCGTGGGCCGGGTACGCGACCTGGAGGCCGCGCTGCCGAAGCGGCTCGCCGGGAAGACCGGCATCGGCCACACCCGGTGGGCCACGCACGGCGCCCCGTCCGAGGCGAACGCCCACCCGCACACCTCCGCCCCCGACGCCGACGGCCACGAGCGGATCTTCGTGGTGCACAACGGCATCATCGACAACGCGCGCGACCTGCGGCTCGAGCTCGAGGCCGACGGCGTGGAGCTCACCTCCGACACCGACACCGAGGCCGTCGCGCACCTCATCGCGCGCAGCGGCGCCGAGACCCTCGAGGACGCGGTCCGCCAGACCCTGCACCGGCTCAGCGGCACCTACGCCCTGGCCGTGATCGACACCGAGCACCCTGATCGGATCGTCGTGGCCCGCAACGGCTCCCCGCTCATCATCGGCGTCGGCGACAAGGAGATGTTCGTCGCCTCCGACATCTCCGCCGTCGTGCGGCACACCAGCCAGGTCGTCCACCTCGACGACGGCGAGTGCGCCACCGTCACCGCCTCGGGTTTCCGCATGTTCAGCGCCGACGACAATCGCGCCGTCGCGAAGTCCGCCACCACCGTGGACATCTCGCCGGACGACCTGGAGCTGGGTAACCACAGCCACTTCATGCTCAAGGAGATCGCGGAGCAGCCGAGCTCGCTCGAGCGCATGCTCTCCGGCCGGCTCGACGAGCGCTTCGCCACCGCCCGCCTCGACGGGCTGAACCTGGACGCGCAGGCCATGCGCCGGTTCAAGCGCGTCAAGATCCTCGGCTGCGGCAGCGCCTACTACATGGGCCAGCTGGGCGCCTCCGTCATCGAGGAGCTCGCCCGCATCCCCGCGGACGCCGAGCCGGCCAGCGAGTTCCGTTACCGCAACCCGATCGTGGAGCCCGACACGCTGTACGTCGCGGTGAGCCAGTCGGGCGAGACCGCCGACACCGCGTTCGCCGTGCAGGAGGTCAAGCGCAAGGGCGGCACCATCGTCGGCCTGGTGAACGTGGTCGGCTCGACCATCGCGCGCGAGGTCTCCGGCGGCATCTACCTGCACGCGGGCCCCGAGGTCTCCGTCGCCTCCACCAAGGCGAACACGCACATGGCGGTGGGGTTCGCGCTGCTCGCGCTCGCCCTGGGCCGGGTGCGCGACCTCTCCATCACCGACGGGACGCGGATCGTCAAGGGCCTCAAGGCCCTGCCCGCCCAGATCGGCGAGATCATCGACTCCCCCGGCGACGTCGAGGACGCGGCCAAGCTGCTGGCCGAGGCGCCGAGCCTGTTCTACATCGGCCGCGTGCGGGGCTACCCGACGGCGCGCGAGGGCGCGCAGAAGTTCAAGGAGATCAGCTACCGCCACGCCGAGGCCTACCAGGCCTCCGAGCTCAAGCACGGCCCGCTCGCGCTGATCAGCCCGGAGATGCCGACCGTCGCCATCGTGCCCGACGACGAGCTGCTCGACCGCAACATCGGTGCGCTGCACGAGATCGCGGCCCGCGGCGGCGACATCGTGGCGATCACCAACCCGGGCGTCGAGCTGCCCGAGGCCAAGGTGACGCTCACGGTGCCGAAGAACGAGCCCGAGCTGGACCCGATCCTGCTGATGATCCCGACGCAGCTGCTGGCCTACTACGCCGCGCTCAGCCTGGGCCTCAACATCGACCGCCCCCGCAACCTGGCGAAGTCGGTCACCGTCGAGTAGTCAGTCCCGCTTCGGCCCCACCCAGACCTGCTGGGCGTTGACGAACTCGTGGATGCCGGCCCGGCCCAGCTCGCGGCCGTAGCCGGACCGCTTGATGCCACCGCTCGGCAGCCGCGGGTCGGTCTTGACGATGCCGTTGACGCTCACCTGCCCGGCCTCGAGCTCCCGCGCGATGGCCTCGCCGCGGGCGGCGTCGGTCCACACGCTCGCGGCGAGGCCGTACGGGGTCGCGTTCGCGAGATCGACGGCGTGGTCGGCGTCGACGGCCGTCATCACCGCGGCGACGGGGCCGAAGGTCTCCTCGGCGCACGCCGCCATGCCGGGCCGCACCCCGGTCAGCAGCGTGGGCGGGTAGAAGAACCCCGGTCCGTCGGGCACCGTCCCGCCGAGCAGGCAGGTGGCGCCGGCGGTCACGGTCTCCGTGACCTGGCGATGCAGGTTGTCCCGCAGGTCGGCGCGGGCGATCGGGCCGACCTGCGTGTCGTCCTCCCGGGGATCGCCCATCCGCAGCGCGCCCAGCCGGGTGCGCAGCGCCTCGACGAGCTCGTCGTGCACCGACCGCTCGACGATGATCCGCTTCGCGGCGATGCAGGACTGGCCGGCGTTGATGATCCGGGACAGGGCCAGCACCTCCGCTGCGGCCTCGATGTCGGCGTCCGCCAACACGATCGACGGGTCCGAGCCGCCCAGCTCCAGCACCGCGGGCTTGATCTCCGAGGCCGCGACCGACGCCACCGCGGCCCCCGCGCGGTCCGAGCCGGTGAAGGAGACGGCGCGGATCCGGCCGTCGCGGATCACCCCCGCCACGTCGGGCGTCGCGACCGGCAAGGAGGCGAACACCCCGTCGGGCGCCCCCACGGCGCGAAACGCCCCGGCGATCGCGGCGGCGCACCCGGGGACGTGCGGGTCGTGCTTCATGACGGCGGTGTTGCCCGCCATGAGGGCGGGCGCGCAGAACCGGAAGGCGAGCCAGAAGGGCGCGTTCCACGGCAGCACGCCGAGCACCGGGCCGAGCGGCAGGTACTGCACGTAGCTGGAGGTGGCGTCGGACTCGACGGTCTCCGCCGCGAGGTATTGCTCGCCGTGGTCGGCGTAGTGTTCGGCGGCCCACGCCGCCTTGACGACCTCGCCGCGCGCCTCGGTGATGGGCTTGCCCATCTCCTCGGTCATCACGTAGGCGTAATCCTCGACGCCGCGGCGCAGTTCGGCGCCCACCGCGCGCAGCAGCTGCGCGCGCTCGGCGAAGCCCGCCCGCCGCCAGTCGTGATACGCCGTCTCCGCGTGCTCGAGCGTCGTCTCGATCTCGACGGGGCCCGCGGCGGGCACCTCCCGCACCGGTCGCCCGGTCGACGGGTCGATCGCGGTCAGCATCGTGGTCATGGCAACACCTCCAGATCGGTCGTCTCCTGCTGCGGCGCAGCGCTCTCCGTGTCGTGCACGGTGAAGTCCTCGTCGAGGGTGAAGAAGGACTCGCACCCGTCCGCGGTGATCCGGATGGTGTCCGAGATGCCGACGGTCTTGTCGCCGTCGACGCCCCACATCCACGGGATCACGTGGAAGGTCATGCCCGGCTCCAGCGCGGTGAAGTCACCGGGGTTGAGGCTCAGGATGTAGCCCTCGTCCCACGACGGCGGGAAGGCGATGCCGATCGAATAGCCCGACCGGGTGACCAGGCGCGCGCCGACGGTGTTGTCGGAGATGATCCGACGCACCAACGAGTCCGCGTCGGAGACCGTCATCCCCGGCCGCATCAGGGACTTCAGCTCGGCGAGCGCCAGTTTCATCCGCTCCTGCGCCTCGTACATCGTGGGCGAGAGCTCGCCGTTGACCGCGGTGCGCATGAGCGCTGCGTGATACCGGCGGTAGCAGCCGCCGACCTCGAGGAAGACGTGCTCGCCGGGTTCGATCGTGCGCCCCTCCCACGTCGCGTGACCGATCATCGACCGCGGTCCCGAGGCGACGTAGGGCATGACGGAGGGGAACTCGCCACCGGCGCGGAACATCGCCGAGCTGATCGCCGCCGCCACGTCGTTCTCCGTGTTGCCGGGGACCGCGGCCTCCAGCCCGGCGGCCATGCCCGCCTCCGCGGCGCGGGCGGCCTTGCGCATCACGGCGATCTCCGCATCCGACTTGGTCGCCCGGCCCGCCTCGACGATGCCGAAGCAGTCCATCAGCACGCCCTGCTGGAAGGAGGTGTGCACGCGGTCCTGCTGGTAGGCCGGGAAGAAGTAGCTGTTGCGCTCGTAGCCCACGCGTTTGGTCCCGAGCCCGCCCTCCTTGAGGGTGAGCACCAGCTCCTGGATGGCGTCACCGGTGTCGGGATAGGGCCGCGTGCGCTCCACCCACGTCCGCGCGATCACGTTGGACTCCTCCATCGCGCGGGTGATCATCACCGGCTCGTCGTCGAGCGGCACCACCAGCGCCTGGAAGAAGGAGTAGCCGGTGGTCTGGTAGTCGGTGAGGTACATCAGGTTCTCGGGATCGGTGATCACCACGGCGTCGAGTCCCCGCTTGTCCATCCGCTCCCGCAGCTCCGCCAGCCGCCGCTCGTACTCCTCGGGCGGGAAGGTCATGTCGTCGCGCCGCCTCATCGCGCCACCTCCGTCACGGCCCGCTCCAGGATGTCCAGGCCCGCGGCGAGGTCCTCGTCGGGAATGGTCAGCGGGGGGATCAGTTTCAGCACGCGGCCGCCGCTGCCGCAGGGGCCGATGAGGAGCCCGGCATCGAAACAGGCGGCCTGCACGGCCTTGGCGAAGGCGCCGTCGCCCGTGTCCAGGGCCTGCATCATGCCCTTGCCGCGCACCTCCCAGTCGCGATCGGGATGGGCGGCCGCCAGCGTGGCGAGACGCTCGCGCATGGTCTCGCCCTTCGCGGCGACGGCCGTCATCAGCTCGTCGTCGGCGAAGTAGTCCAGGGCCACGGTGCCGGCCACCATCGACAGGCCCTGACCACGGAACGTGCCGGTGTGCGCGCCGGGCGACCAGTGCGCGTCGACGGCGGGCTTGTTGAGGTTCATGGCGATCGGGGTGCCGTAGCCACCGAGACCCTTGGCGAGGGTGATGACGTCGGGGTCGAGACCGTAGCCGTCGAAGCTGAAATAGCTTCCGGTGCGTCCGCATCCGGCCTGGATGTCGTCGACGATGAACAGCGCCCCGGTCTCCCGCGCGAGGTCCTGCACCGCGTGCAGCCACTCGGCGCTCGCGACGTTGACGCCGCCCTCGGCCTGCACCGCCTCCACGAGGAAGGCCGCCGGCGCGGTATGGCCGCTGGACGGATCCGCCAGGGCGGCGGCGTAGTCCGAGAGCGCGGTCTTGCCGCCGGGAGCCGTCTCGAAGGGCAGCCGGACCACGTCGCGCAGGGGCACGCCGGCCCACTGCCGGAAAGCATGATTGGCGGTGGCGGCGAGCGCGCCGAGGGTCATGCCGTGGAAGCCGTGACTGAAGGCCACGACCTCTCGGCGACCGGTGGCGAGGCGGGCCAGCTTGAGCGCCGCCTCGACCGCGTTCGTGCCGGTCGGGCCGGTGAACTGCATGCGATGGTCCATGCCGCGCGGCGCGAGGATCACGTCGTGGAAGCGGGTGAGGAAGTCGCGTTTGGTGGTGGTGTAGGTGTCGAGGCTGTGGGCCACGCCGTCGGCCTCGAGGAAATCGATCATGGCGCGCTTCATGTTCGGGTTGTTGTGCCCGAAGTTGAGGACCCCGGCGCCCGCGAAGAAGTCGATGTAGCTCTTCCCGGCCTCGTCCACCTGCCGAGCGTTGGACGCGGACGCGAAGACGGTGGGGAAGTTCCGGCAGTACCCGCGGACTTCCGATTCCCAGTCCTCGAAGGCAGCAGTATCCATGCGAATCCCTTTCGTTGCGTGCGACTCTCTTCTGATCAGGTCGGCTCCGGCGCCCCCGCGAGACCCACCAGCAGGCGTGCGGCGGGATCGAGCAGGGCATCGTCGAAGTCGTAATCGGCGCTGTGCAGGGGCGCCGCGGTGCCGGAGCCGAGGAGCGCGAAGGCCCCCGGAATCCGTTGCAGGTAGTAGCTGAAGTCCTCGGATGCGAGCACGGGCGCCGCGGCGGAGGGCTCGGCCCAGCGCGGGCCGAGCACCGTCGACAGGCGCTCGCGCAGCTCGGCCGCCGGGCCGGGATGGTTGACGGTGGCGCCGTAACGCACGGTGGTCCGGACGTCGGCGCGCACCCCGTGGGCGGCGGCGGTGGCGCCGGCGATCTCGTCGATGAGGGCGAAGACCCGGGTCCGGGCGTCGTCGTCCGCGGCGCGCACGCTTCCCGCGATCAGCGCCGACTCCGGGGTGACGGTGGCGGCGCTCTCGGCGCGCAGCGAGGTCACCGCCACGACGGCGGCCTGCTGCGGCGACGTGCGGCGCGCGACGATCTGCTGCAGCGCGACCACCACCGCGGCCGCGGCGAGCACCGGGTCGCGGGTGGCCTCCGGCTGCGACGCGTGACCGCCGCGGCCGAGCAGCTCGACCTCGAAGGTGCCGTTCGCGGACATCACCGGTCCATCCGGACAGAGCGCTCGGCCGAACGGCAGACCGGGCCAGTTGTGCCAGCCGAAGACGGCGTCCACACCGTCGAGCGCACCGTCGGCGATCATGCCGCGCGCACCGTGCCCGCCCTCCTCGGCGGGCTGGAACAGCAGCGTGACCGGGCCCGGGAGGTCGGCCTCGTGGGCGCGGAGCCAGCGCGCGGCCGCGAGCAGGGCGGCGGTGTGGCCGTCGTGCCCGCAGGCGTGCATGACGCCCTCGGTCGCGGAGGCGTACGGGAGGCCGGTGGCCTCCTCGATCGGCATGGCGTCGAGGTCGGCGCGCAGCGCCACGTGCCGGCCGGGCGCGTGCGGGGCGAGGCGGACGACGGTGCCCGTGTCCGCGCAGGGCCGCCACGCGAGGCCGATCGCGTCGAGTTCGGCGCGCACGGCCGCGGCGGTGGCGTGCTCCGCCCAGGCGAGCTCGGGGCGGCGATGAAGTTCGCGTCGGAGTTCAGTGGCCCGGGCAACGGTCTCGACCCAAGAAGCGTTCATCGGACCTCCTCGGATGGGTGTCCGTTTCGGTCCCTTTCAACGTACCGCGATCCGCCGGAAGGCGCGCGGACATCACCCGAACGGCGGATGTGCACGAGCGAACAGCTCCCTACCGTGAATCCCCATGGGGCGAAGGACACGGACGACCGACGCGCGGCTGCGCGCGGCGCTGCCGCCCGAGCTCTACACAGTGCTGCAACTGCGCGTGGTCCAGGGGCGGACCGTCGACGAGACGGCCGCCGCGCTGCGGATCACGCCCCAGGCGGTGCGGCTGCGGCAGCACCACGCGCTGGAGCGGATCCGCTGCGGCATTACGCGTTCCGGCGCGGAGGCCGGTTAAGGACCCGCTCAGAGGCTGCGGGCGATCAGCTCCTTCATGATCTCGTTGGTGCCGCCGTAGATCTTCTGCACCCGGGCGCCCGCGTACAGCTGCGCGATGGGGTACTCCATCATGTAGCCGTAGCCGCCGAACAGCTGCAACACGCTGTCCACGACCCGGCACTGCATGTCCGTCGCCCACAGCTTCGCCATCGACGCGGTCGCGGCGTCGAGGGTGCCGTCGATGGCGCGCCCGATGCAGTGGTCGATCAGAGTCCGGCCCGCGAAGACCTCGGTCTTCGCCTCGGCGAGCACGAACCTGGTGTTCTGGAAGTCGGCGATCGGGCGGCCGAAGGCCTTGCGCTCCTTGGTGTACGCGATGGCCTCCAGCACCGCCTTCTCGGCCGCGTCCACACCGCCGACGGCGATGCTCAGCCGCTCGCGGGGGAGCTGGCGCATCAGCTGGTAGAAGCCCTGGCCCTCGACGCCGCCGAGCAGGTTCTCCGCCGGGACGCGCATGTCGGTGAAGGAGAGCTCGCGGGTGTCCTGGCCGTGCTGCCCGATCTTCTGGAGCACGCGCCCGCGCTCGAAGCCGGGGAGGTCCTTCGTCTCCGCGACGATGAGGGAGATGCCCTTGGCGCCCTGGGACGGATCGGTCTTCGCCACGATGATGAGCAGGTCGCAGTGGCTGCCGTTGGAGATGAAGGTCTTCGAGCCGTTGATGACGTACTCGTCGCCCTCGCGGACCGCGGTGGTGCGCACGGCCTGCAGGTCGGACCCGGTGCCGGGCTCCGTCATCGCGATGGCCAGCACGGCCTCACCGGACGCGGCCCCCGGCAGCCACCGCGCCTTCTGCTCCTCGGTGCCGCAGTCGTCGATGTAGTGCGCGCAGATGGTGGAGTGCACGCCGTAGCCGAAGGCACCGTCGCCGGAGAAGACGAGCTCCTCCAGCACGACGGTGTCGTGCCCGAAGTCGCCGCCGGCGCCGCCGAGGGCCTCGGGGAGCTCCGTGCACAGCAGTCCCGCGGCGCCCGCCTTGTTCCAGAACTCGCGGTCCACCTGGTGCTGCTCGGCCCACCGCTCCTGGTTCGGGGTGGCCTCGCGGCGGAAGAACTCGGCGGCGTGCTTGCGGAGCTCCGTGTGCTCGGGGGTCTCCCAGGCGGGTCGGTAATCGGGGAACAGTGCGGTCATGGGCGGTCTCTTCTCTCGCGCGATCGAGCGGGCAATACATTCGTATAGTCCACGATGCACATGTACAGCGCAAGGCTCCGCCGCTAGGATCACGCAGGTGGATGGGACCCCCGAGACCGGCCTTCCCGCGACGAACGACGACCTGACCGCGAAGGCCAGGATCCGCAACGCCGCGCTCGAGCTCTTCGCCGCGCACGGCGCGAGCGCCGTCTCGCTGCGCGCCGTCGCCGCGCGGGCCGGAGTCACCGTCGGCCTGGTGCAGCACCACTTCACGACGAAGGACGGCCTCCGCAGCGCCGTCGAGGAACAGATCGTCGAGTACCACGCCCGCGCCATCGCCCGCGTGCCCGACGAGGGGCCGCCCGCCGACGTCGCCGCGGCTCGCGACGCCTCGGTGCGCGCGATGCTCGCCCGGCACCCCGCCGTCGTCGACTACCTGCGCCGTTCCTTCCTCGACCCGACGGGCTCGCAGCTCCTGATCCGGCTCACCGAACTGGGCCGCAGCGAGGTGGTGCGGCTGCGCGCCGCGCACCTCGCGTCCACTGATCGGCCCGAATCGGACCAGGTGATCGGCCTGATGGTGCGGCAGCTGGGCACGCTGTTCCTGCAGCCCCTCGTCGACGCGATGTGGGAGCACCTGCGCGAGCCCGGCGCACCGTCGGAGACCAAGCCGGTGCTGTCAGTGAGCACCGAGCCGGGCGGGCCGGACGCCGCTCCGGTGTGACCAGAACGAGGTCACAGCGGCTTCAACCTCAGCATCGACTCAGGTTGGGCGCGGTAATCTGATGGGCGATGTCCGAGACAACTCTTCCCTATCTGCCCATCTCGACGCGCAAGCTGATGGGGTGGTCGCGCACCACCCCGATCGAGGGGCACGTGCTGTCCACCCCCGACGTGGACCAGATCGCCCGGGCGGTCGCCATTGTGGCCGACGCCGAGGCCGACAAGCCCGCCTACCTGCGACGCGGCGTGATCGCGCGCGGGCTGGGCCGCTCGTACAACGAGTCGGCGCAGAACTCCGGCGGCCTCACCATCGACATGACGCCGCTCAGCGCGATCCACGCGATCGACGCCGAGAACGCCATCGTCGATGTCGACGCCGGTGTCGACCTCGACACCCTGATGAAGGCGGCCCTGCCCTACGGCCTGTGGGTGCCCGTCCTCCCCGGCACGCGCCAGGTGACGATCGGTGGCGCCATCGCGCACGACATCCACGGCAAGAGCCACCACTCGACCGGCAGCTTCGGCAACCAGGTCGCCGAGATCACCCTGCTCGTGGCCGACGGCCGCGTCCTGACGCTGGCTCCGAAGGGCACGCCGGACGACCCGAAGGGCGAGCTGTTCTGGGCCACCGTCGGTGGCATCGGCCTCACCGGCATCGTTCTGCGCGCCAAGCTGAACATGCAGCGCACCGAGACCGCCTACTTCAAGGCCGACGGCTGCACGACCGCCAATCTCGACGAGACGATCGAGCTGCACCTGAACGGCTGGGAGGAAGGCGCCGAGTACGCCTCCGGCTGGTTCGACTCGATCTCCAAAAAGAAGCTGGGCCGCGGCAGCTTCTCCAAGGGAAACCTCGCCAAGCTCGAGGACCTGCCCGACAACTTGGCCAAGGACCCGCTGAAGTTCGACGCACCGTCGCTCGTGACGCTGCCCGACATCTTCCCGCACGGACTGGCGAACAAGTTCGATTTCTCCCTGCTCAGCGAGGTGTACTACCGCACGGGTGCCACCTATCAGGGCAAGATCCAGAACCTGACGAAGTTCTACCACCCGCTCGACCTGTTCGGCGACTGGAACCGCGCGTACGGCCCCAAGGGCTTCCTGCAGTACCAGTTCGTGGTGCCGCCCGGGAACGAGGACGAGTTCAAGCAGATCATCGTCGACATCCAGGCCTCGGGCCATGTCAGCTTCCTCAACGTGATCAAGCTGTTCGGCGACGGCAACGACGCGCCGCTGAGCTTCCCGATGCGCGGCTGGAACGTCTGCGTCGACTTCCCCATCAAGAAGGGACTGCACGAGTTCGTGACCGAGCTGGATCGCCGCGTCTTCGCGATGGGCGGCCGCCTCTACACCGCGAAGGACTCGCGCACCACCGCGGAGATGTTCCACGCCATGTACCCGCGGGTCGAGGAGTGGATCGCCACCCGTCGCCGGATCGACCCGACGGGCGTCTTCATGTCCGACATGGGCCGCCGCCTCGAGCTCGCCTAAGCCTCACGACCGCAAGGAACCACGACATATGAAGAACGCCGTAGGCGTCCCCCAGTCCCTGCTGCTGCTCGGCGGCACCTCCGAGATCGGCCTGTCGATCGTCGAGGAGTACCTCGCCAAGGGCCCGATGCGCGTCGTGCTCGCCGCGCTGCCGAACGATCCGCTGCGCGAGCAGGCCGTCGCCCAGGTCGAGGCCGCCGGCGCCACGTCGGTCGAGGTCATCGACTTCGACGCGACCGATTTCGACGGTCACCAGAAGACCATCGACGCCGCGTTCTCCGGAGGTGACATCGACGTCGCCATCGTCGCCTTCGCGCTCGACTTCGACGCCGAGGAGCTGTGGCAGAACCAGCGCAAGGCCGTGCTCCTCGCGCAGGTCAACTACACCGGCGCCGTGTCCGTCGGCGTGCTGCTGGGCCAGAAGATCAAGGAACAGGGCCACGGCCAGATCATCGCGATGAGCTCGGTCGCCGGCCTGCGCCCGCGCCGCAGCAACTTCGTCTACGGCTCGTCCAAGGCCGGATTCGACGGCTTCTACCTCAACCTGGGCCAGGCGCTGGAACCCTTCGGCGGCTCCGTCCTCGTGGTCCGCCCGGGCATGGTGCGCACCAAGTTCTCCGCGCACGTCAAGGAGGCGCCGCTGACGATCGACAAGGACGTCATCGGCAGGCTCGCCGTCGACGCCGCGATCAAGGGCAAGTCGTTGGTCTACGCACCCGCGCCGTGGGGCTTCGTCAGCTTCGGCCTGAAGAACATCCCCCAGCCGATCTTCAAGAAGCTCCCGATCTAGTCTGGCCCGCGTGACTGATACGCGCTCCGGCCCCGGCACCGTCGCCCCTCCAGCACCGGCGCGGGCCCGGGACCTGGCCCTCGACCTCGCCGCCGCCGCGATCNNCGCGNNGGCGGTCGGCGTCGTCGNGTGGTTCGCCATCAGCACCGTCGACTGGCCCGCATACAGCAGCTCCAACGTGACCCGCGCCTTCGCGACCGTCTTCCAGGTGATCGCGATCGCCGTGCTCGCCGGCTGCGCCGTCCTCCTCTCCCGGGGCGCCCGGGGCTGGTCGGCACGCCTCGGGCGGCTGCTCTCCTACGCGACGGTGGCGGGCTTCGTCACCGTCACCCTGGCGCTGCCGCTCGGCGGCACCACGCTGTACCTGGGCGGCATCTCCGTCGACCAGCAGTTCCGCACCGAGTTCCTCACGCGGTTCACGTCCTCGCCGCGCCTCGCGGACATGACCTACATCGACATGCCGCCGCTGTACTCCCCCGGCTGGTTCTGGTTGGGCGGGCGGTTCGCGCAGATCTTCGGCCTCGAGGGATGGGAGGCCTTCCAGCCCTGGTCGATCATCTCCCTCGCCGTCGCGGCGGCGGTCGCGCTGGCGCTGTGGCTCGTCGTCGTCAGCCCCGCCCGGGCCCTCGCCGCGACGCTCGCCACCACCGTGGCGATGCTGCTCTACGGCTCCGCCGAGCCCTACGGCGCCGCCGTCGCGATCCTCATGCCGCCGGTCCTCATCGTCGCCTGGTTCGCCATCCTCCGGGGCCACCGCGGCGCGCTCGCGCTGGTGGGCGTCTACCTCGGCGTCGCGGTCTGGTTCTACACCCTCTACCTCGGCGTCGCGGCGTTCGCGGTCGTGCTCATGGGCGTGGTCGCCCTGGGCGCCACCTGGTTCCGCGAACATCGGCTCGAGTGGCGCTACCCCGTCCGGGTCGCGGTGATGGGCGTCGTCGCCGTCGCGATCGGCCTCCCCGCGTACGGCCCGTACCTCTGGCGGGCCTACCGCGACGGCACGGACTCCAAGGGGTCGGCACTGCACTACCTGCCCGAGCAGGGCTCCGTGCTGTCGCTACCGATGCTGCACTTCACGCTGCTCGGCGCGCTCGGCATGATCGGCATCGTGTGGATCCTGGTGAAGGCCCGCACCTGCCTGCCCGCACAGGCGCTCGGCCTCGCGATCGCGGGCTCGTACCTGTGGGCGCTGCTGTCGATGGTCGCCTCGCCCGCGGGCACCACGCTGCTCGGCTTCCGCACCGAACCGGTGCTGCACATCCTGCTCGCCGCGGCCGGCGCGCTCGGCGCCGTGACCATGGTCGGCGCGCTCGGCGACGGCTATCCGCGCTACCGCGACGCCGGCGTCGTGCTCGGCGTACTCGCCGCGATCGGTGTGGCACAGACGATCCCCGCGCAGCTGGCCGGCGAGATCGCCGTCGCCTACTCCGACACCGACGGCCACGGCGAGCGCGGCGACCGCCGGCCCGCGGGTGCGGAATCGTCGTACAAGGACGTGGACGCCGCCATCCTCGCCGCCACGGGCAAGCCGCGCACCGACACCGTCGTGCTCACCGCCGACTACGGCTTCCTCGCGATCTACCCGTACTGGGGCTTCCAGAACCTCACCTCGAACTACGCGAACCCCCTGGCGCACTTCACCGCTCGGTCCGCTGCGATCGAATCCTGGGCGAAGCTGGAGACGCCCGACGAGCTGATCGCGGCCCTCGACGACGCGCCGTGGCGCGCTCCGGACGCCTTCGTCTTCCGACGGTCCGCCGACGGCCTCTCGCTGCGCCTCGCCGAGGACGTGTACCCCAACGACCCGAACGTGCGCCGGTACACCGTGGTCTTCCCCGAGAAGCTCTTCGAGGACCCGAGATTCGCCGTCACCGAGACGGGCCCGTTCGTCGTGATCGTGAGGAAGTGACCATGTCCCTGTCCCGTTCCGTGCGCGACCTGATGCAGCGCCGCAGCCTGCTGCCCGACTCCCTCGACGCCGCGCTCTCCGGCAAGGGGCGGACGCTGCGCGGCCTGCGGATCGTGGTGACCGGGGCCTCGGCGGGCATCGGCCGCGAGGCCGCGCTCCAGCTCGCAGAGCGCGGCGCGCACGTGATCGCCGTGGCGCGGCGCGAGAACGAGCTCGAGGAGCTGTGCACCCTCACCGGTGGCGAGTACCGGGTCTGCGACCTGACCGACACCGACGCCATCGACGGGCTGATCACGAGCCTGGGCGAGGTCGACGTGCTGGTCAACAACGCCGGCCACTCCATCCGGCGGACCATCGCCGACTCCACCGAGCGCTTCCACGACTACCAGCGCACGATGAACCTCAACTACTTCTCGGCCGTGCAGCTCTCGCTGGGCGTCCTGCCGGGGATGATCGAGCGCGGGCGCGGGCAGATCGTCAACGTCTGCACCTGGGGCCTGCTCGCGAACACCTTTCCCAAGTTCTCCGCGTACGCGGCGTCGAAGAACGCGCTCGCGATCTTCGGCCGCAGCCTGAACGCCGAGCGCCCGCACCCCGGCGTGCACGCGACCAACGTCTACTTCCCGCTGGTCCGCACCGAGATGATCGCGCCCACGGCCGAGTACTCCGACGCGTCCGCGCTGGAGCCCGACGAGGCCGGCCGGTGGATCGTCCGGGCGATCACCCACCAGCCCGTCGAGGTCTCGCCCGCGGCGCTGCGCGCGGTGCTGCCGGTGATGGACCTGCTGTCGCCGGGGACCACCGACCGGACGATCTCGTCGCTGACCTGAGCCGCCGCACCGGGGCGGGGCGTCGAGATCGCACCCTTTACCCGACGTAACTTTGATTTGCCTCACCTAACGTGCGCGGTACGCTTCGGCGCGTGATGAAACGATCCTTCGCCCGCCGGCTCGCGCCCGCGGTCGTCCTGCTGGCCGCCACCGTCGGCCTCAGCGCCTGCTCCGACTCGACCGACGGCGCCAAGACCCCGGGCAATACCCAGGTCGCCACCGGCGGCGAGCGGTTCGGCACCGCCGACGCCGAGACGGCCAAGCTCGGCACCGACGCGGCGCCCGGCGTCTTCCCGCGCACGATCAAGCACGCGCGCGGCGCGACCGAGATCCCGAAGAAGCCCGAGCGCGTCGTCGTGCTCGACAGCGGCGAGCTGGACTCCGTGCTCACGCTGGGCATCAAGCCCGTCGGCCTGGTGGTCACCGACGGCGCCAGCCCGATCCCGACGTACCTCGCCGACAAGGTGCAGGGCGTCGAGACCGTCGGCAAGAACACGAGCCTGGACCTCGAGAAGATCGCCGCGCTCAAGCCCGACCTCATCCTCGGCAGCCAGCTGCGCGTGGACAAGCAGTACGACCAGCTCTCCGCGATCGCGCCCACCGTCTTCTCCATCCGCCCCGGCTTCCCGTGGAAGGAGAACTTCCGCCTGATCGGCGCCGCCGTCGGCGAGGAGACGAAGGCGAAGGACGCCCTGAACTCCTACGCGGACAACGCGAAGGCGCTCAGCGCGAAGTTCACGGGCCAGAAGCCGGCCATCTCGCTCGTCCGGTTCATGCCGAACCGGCTGCGCCTCTACGGCAACAAGTCGCTGATCGGCGTGATCCTGCAGGACGCGGGCCTCCCGCGCGCCGGCAACCAGGGCGTGGACGAACTGGCCACCGAGATCTCGCTGGAGAACCTCTCGCAGGCGGACGGCGACTACATCTTCTACTCCAGCTACGGCAAGCCCGAGAACACGGGCGAGACCGCGGCGCTGGCGAACCCCGCATGGTCGCAGCTCAGCGGCGTGCAGAAGGGCAAGGCCTTCCGCGTGGACGACGACGTCTGGTACCTGGGCCTCGGCCCCACGGGCGCGAACCTCATCGTCAAGCAGTTGGGCGAGTACCTGGCGCGATAGCCGCGCTCCACGGGCGCCCGGGTGGCCTCCACCCGGGCGTCACCCTTCTGTTAACGATGTTACGCGTGTTGTTCATGTGTCTCATGGGACTTGTGGTTAGGGTCTCTACTCATGACCACACGCCGGGGATTCCTGCGCGCGGGCGCCGTCGCCGCGCTCGCCACCGCCAGCGCGGCCGCCACCGGCCGCATCGCCCACGCGCTGCCCGGGGCCACGGTCTCCGGGACCATCGCCGGCACCACCCTTGAGCGGGTCAGCGTGCCGGGACAGGCCCGCGCCGGCGGCTACCGCCCGCTGGTCGACGGTGCCGGCTGGCCGCTGTACGTGCGGCAGGAGCTCGCGACCGCGGGTGGCACCCGCGAGGCCGTCCGCGCACCGCTCGCCTCGTTCGTGCAGCTCACCGACATGCACATCGTCGACGCGCAGAGCCCCGCCCGGTTCGAGTTCGTCCACCCGTTCCAGGCGCCGGCCTTCCGCCCCCAGGAGACGCTGACCACGCAGGGCGCGGTCTCCCTCGTCGAGCGGATCAACGCGATCGCGGCCGGCCCGTTCACCGGCCGCGCCTTCGACTGCGTCATCACCACCGGCGACAACACCGACAACCGGGAGTTCGCGGAGCTGGGCTGGTTCCAGACGGTGCTCTCGGGCGGCACCGTGGTGCCCAACACCGGCGCCCCCGACCGCTTCGAGGGCCTGCAGGCACACGGCGCCGCCCTCTACTGGCAGCCCGAGTCCCCGTACTGGGACATGTACAAGGACAAGGGCTTCCAGCAGATCCCCGGCTTCCTCCGGGCCGCGATCGGCGCCCACACCAGCCCCGGCCTGCGGATGCCCTGGTACGCCGTGGTGGGCAACCACGACGACAGCCTGCTGGGCACCCTGCCCAACGGCATCGCCGACTGGCTCTACCTCTCGCCCGTGAAGCTCGACATCCCGCACACCGATCCCGCGGCGCTCGCCATCGCCCGCGCGCTCACGACGGACCCGTCGCAGGTCGGTCCGATGCTCACCAAGCTCAAGCTCTCCGGGCCGGTCATCCCGGTCACCGTCGACCCGAAGCGGGCCCCGTTCAGCCCGCGCGACTTCGTGCGCCGCCACTTCGACCCGGCGGTGACGGGACCCGGCCCCGTCGGGCACGGCTTCTCCAGCCCGGACGGCCCCACCTGGTACACCTTCCAGATCGCCCCGGGTGTACTCGGCATCGCCCTCGACACCACCAACAACCTGGGCATCGCCGAGGGCACCATCGGCGAGAAGCAGCTCGCCTGGCTCGTCGCGCAGCTGAAGGCCCATCCGGACCAGCTGGTGATCGTCTTCAGCCACCACACGTCGAAGTCGATGACCGCCAAGCTCCCCGACCCCGAGGAGCCCGGCGAGAAGCAGTTCGACGGCGGGGTCGTCGTGACGACGCTCACCGACCACCCGAACGTGATCGCCTGGGTGAACGGACACACCCACAAGAACGAGATGATCCCCCACGCCGGCCCCACCCCGAAGCAGAGCTTCTGGGAGATCAACACCGCCAGCCACGTCGACTTCCCGCAGCTGGCCCGCATCATCGAGGTCGCCGACAACCGCGACGGCACGCTGAGCCTGTTCACGCCGCTCATCGAGGCCGCGAGTCCCGCGACGGCGAACCCGTCGGACCTCAGCGCGACGGGCCTCGCCAGCCTGTACCGCGAGCTGGCCTACAACGACATCCACCGCGACGACGAGCTCCTCGGCGCCGCCGCCGACCGCAACTGCGAGCTGCTCCTCACCCACCCGCTGCGCTGACGCGGGTGCGCCGGACGACGGGGACGGCGGGACGGGCTAGAGGCCGCGGGCGGCGAGGGCCTCGCCGAGCAGGTCCGCGTCGCGGATCAGGCGGACCAGCACCGTCGGGAGGACGCGGATCAGGGACGCGCGCTGCCCCCGCGCCCACGCCGCCTCGCGGGTCTGCCGGACGACGGCGATCACCGTCGGGATGGAGCGGATCGTCAGCGCGACGAGCAGCTCCACGCGCCAGCCGAGGACCCGCCCCGCGAGCGCCGCGAGGTCGGTCGCACGGGTGGTGAAGACCAGGAGGTTGCCGGCGAGGACGCCCACGACGAGCTGCCCGACGGGCCCGACGGCCGCGCGCGCACCGTCGGACAGCCCCTGGCTGAGCAGGTAGAACGCGGTGAGGACCACCGAGAAGAGCAGCGCCGGGCGCAACGCCCGCCACAGGTGCACCGGGCGCAACCGCGCCACCGGGAAGAGCGCGGCCACGGCGACCGCCGCGATCGCGAGCGGCACCGGGCGGGGAACGATCGCGAGGAACGTGACCAGCGCCAGCATCGCCAGCAGCTTCGCCGCGGCGGGGGCACGGTGCAGCGGCGACTCCCGCGGGACGTAGCGGCCCAGCATCAGCGGGCCGCCAGCTCGCGGTAGAACGCGATCGACTCGGCCGGCGGGCCGTCGTGGACGAGGGCACCGTCGTCCATGACCAGCACCCGGTCGAAGTCGTCGAGCATGTCGAGGTGGTGGGTGAGCAGGATGACCTGCTGCTCGAGCGCGGCGAGCCGGTCCCGCACCTTGAGCACGTTGCGCAGGTCGAGCAGCGTCGTGGGCTCGTCGCAGACCAGGATCTCCGGGTCCGTGACCAGCACCGAGGCGAAGGCGAGCATCTGCTTCTGCCCCGAGCTCAGCAGCTGCGCGGGGGCGTCGGCGTGCTCTGCCAGGCCGAACTCCGCGAGCACCGCGGCCACCCGCTCCGTGTCGACGGGCGCCCGACGGCCCCGGCCCGGCGGGCGGAGCGACAGCGCGACGTCCTCGGCCGGCGTCGGCATGACGATCTGCGCGGAGGCGTCGGCGAACATGAAGCCCACCCGGCGGCGCACCTCGGACACCTTCTTCCGCACGTCGAGGCCCAGGGTCTCGACGCTGCCGGAGTCGGGCACGACGAGACCGTTGAAGGTGCGCGCGAGCGTCGACTTACCCGACCCGTTGGCGCCGATGATCCCGATCCGCCGCTCCGTCAGTTCCGCCGTGATGCCGCGCAGGACGGGGCGCTCGTCGTAGGCGTGATGGACGTCGTCGAGCCGGATCATGCTCGCTTCTTCGCGATGGCCGGGTACGCCCGCGCCACCGTCACCACCACGAGCGACGTGATGACCACCTTGATCAGGTCGCCCGGGACGAACTGGAAACCCAGCGTGAGCTTGGCGAACAGACCCGAGCCGGTGCGCCAGCCCAGCCACGGCAGGCCGATGGCGTAGACGATGAGCACGAGCCCGATGATGTTGGCCAGGCCCACCGTGAACGGGTTGGTGCGACCCCACTTGTCGACGAGCCAGCCGGTGACCAGCGCGCCGACGATGCCGCCGAGGAGGAAGCCGCCCGTCGGGCCGGTGAGCACCGCGAGGCCCCCGCGACCGCCCGCGCCGATCGGCAGTCCCACGACGATGAGCAGCACGTACAGCGCCACCGACGCCCCGCCCCACGGGAAACCGAGCAGCGACGCCGCGAGCATGAACCCCAGGGTCTGCAGGGTGATGGGCGCGATACCGCTGATCGTGATGGTGGGCATCGCCAGCACCGCCGTGAGGGCGGTGAAGACGGCGACGAGGGCGAGATCGCGCGGTGTGGCGCGATACGTGGCAGCGTTGAACACGGTTCAAGAAGTAACGGGGCGCTCGGCTAGAGTCAAGTCCGTGGCCATCAACCGCTCCGACGTGCTGACCTCTGCGATCGGGGTACTCGACCGGTCGGGCCTCCCGGACCTGACGATGCGCCGCGTCGCCGCCGATCTGGGCGTCGCGCCGGGGGCCCTGTACTGGCACATCCCCAACAAGCAGTCGCTGCTCGCCGCGATCGCCGACACCATCCTCGCCGACCCCTCGCTCGCCGCGGCGGCCTCGAAGTCGCGCATGCGCTGGGACCGGCAGCTCACGGGCTACGCGCACGCCCTCCGCGCGGTGCTCCGCAAGCACCGCGACGGCGCGGAGGTGGTCTCCGCGTCGCTCGCCTCGCAGCTCGGCACCAGCAACCTGCAATCGCAGATCGCCGAGATCGCGGCCGCCGCCGGCGCCGGGCCCGCCGACGCGAACGCCGTCGCGCTCACGCTGACGCACTTCGTGGTCGGCTTCACCTTCGAGGAGCAGACCCGCGAGGCGATGGCCCGCGCCGGCGCCGCCGCCGGCGACCTCGACCAGACCGCGACCGACCGGGCCTTCGCCGGCGGCGTCGACCTCATCGTCGACGGGCTGCGGGCGCGCACGGCCGCGTCCGCGTAGCCGGCGTCCGGCGGGGGAATCGACGCCGCGCGGGGGACGACGGCACCACCGCACTTCGCGCGCGGCGGCTACTCCGACAGCTCGACGGCCCGATCCACGGCGTAGCCGTACCCGGCGATTCCGAATCCGGCGATCACGCCGGAGGCGACGGGCGAGACGTAGGAGTGGTGCCGGAACGGCTCGCGCGCGTGCACGTTGGAGATGTGAACCTCGACGACGGGCACCTCAGGAATCACCAGGGCGTCCGCTACCGCCACTGAAGTATGGGTCCACGCTGCCGGATTGATGACGATCGCGGAGAAATTCCGCGCGCGTGCGACATCGTGGATCCAGCCCAGCAACTCGGCCTCGTCATTGGTCTGGCGGACCTCCACCTCGGCGCCCCGGGCGGCGGCCGCGCGCCGGCAGACGTCGACGACGTCGGCGTACGAATTCTCCCCGTAGACCTGCGGTTGCCGCACGCCCAGCATGTTCAGATTCGGTCCGTTCAGCACCAGAATGCGGGCTCCCATACGGTCACAATAGCCGTCCGGAGATCCGCGGAATTGGGATACTTGTCCCACGCCGTGCGCATCTGACTCGCGGATCATGTAATCTCCCAGTATTCGCAATCTGGAAGGGAGGGCCTCATGACTACGTTCGCGGCCAAGTTGAACCGACTTTTCGAGGTCGTGCATCCCGCAGACCGGGGGCCCTACACCTCGTCGGAGTTCTGCAGGATGGTCGAAGAGAGCGGCGGCAAGCTGTCCGTTCCCTATCTGTCGCAGCTGCGGTCGGGCCGGAGCTCGCGCCCCGCGTACGACATGGTGGCATCCATCGCCCAGACGTTCGGCGTCCGCGCCGAGTACTTCTCGGACCCGCTCTACGAGCGTGAGGTCCTGGGCGACCTCGAACTGACCCGCGAGCTGCGCGAGTCGGGCATGCTCGAGATGGCACGCCGCTCCACGAAGCTCTCGGCGGATCGACGCGCGGCCCTCGCGGGTCTGCTCGCCGAGCTCGAGGCGGAGGACGGCAAGGAGGGCACGGCCTAGGTCGTGCACCTCTCCGGGCCTCCGGCCCGCCGGGCCGGCAGCGGCCCACCGGGGCTCAGCGCACCCGCTCCAACAGGGGCGACGGGGTGTGCTGGGCCCTTTTCGTGACTGCGGCCGTCCAGCGCGAGGTCCGCCAACCCGACGGGGGCTCCAGGTCGCCGGCGTGCACGGATCCGTAGGGCGCGTCGCGGTCGAGCCAGCGCGCCACCGCCTCCGCGCGATCCATCGGCGACGCGTCGGCGAGCCTTCCATCGCCGGGGCTGGCGAGCAGCGCCCAGCCGTCGAGCACCACGACGGCGCGCGCCTCCGCCGTCTCGACCCAGCCGCCGCCCTGCCGCACCACGGCCTCGAGATCGGGGAACAGCTCCCTGACCTGCTCGTACGCGGGACGGAAGTGGAGCCACTCGCGCGCGGAGATCAAGATCGACGTGAGCCACGAGGCCATCAGCACCAGCGTCCAGCTGGCGAACGCGGCGTCCAGCATCAACCGGTTGAGCCGCAGCACCCACACCCCCACCTGCAGCTGCTGCATCAGGACGCCGCCCGCGATGACGTTCGCGACCGCGACGATCGCGAGCAGGACGCCGCCGAGCGACAGGAGGCGCAGATGCGCGCGGTGCACCCGGCTGCGTTTGGAGACCCGCCACGTGGACACCGCCACGACGAGCGCGGTGGTGCCGAGGCACGTGTAGACCAGGGCCGTCTCGACCGCGAGCCCGAAGTCGCCGCCGAAGCCCAGGCCCGTCGGGTCGCCGAAACGACCGAGGACCGACCCGGCCACGATCACCACGCCGACCGCGGCGAGCGGCAGCGCCCACGCCATGAGCCGAGCCGGCGTGAGCCGCCCGCCGAGCGCGAAGGCGAAGACGAGGGCGCCGAAGCAGGCCACCAGGAGCAGCACCCGCTCGACGGTCACGACCTCGTACTCCGTGAGGCCCAGCCGTCCGAGCGCCTCGATGGACACCGGGGTGTCGATCGTGACCATCACCGCCAGCGCGACGGCGGTGAGCAGGGCGCCGCCGGCCGGGGCGTTCCGATTGGTCTGCCACCGGCTGAATCTCTCCAGGGCACCGAGCCAGAGGATCGGTGCGACGAGCGACGCGATCATCCGAGCAGTTCGTCGACCACCGAGTCGACGCGGGTGATCGTGTGGCCGGCCTTGACGCGGCGCACCAGGAGCGTGGCGAAGGACTCCGCCTCCTCCTCGCAGCGCGCGGCCCGGCCGCTGTCGGGGTCGGAGGAGCACCCCTGTTCGTGACCGAGGACCAGATGCCCCAGCTCGTGCGCGACCGTCTGCTCGAAGGTGGCGACCCCGTTGGAGACCACGAGGAGGTCCCGCTCGTCGGAGCGCAGCCACATACCGAACACGCCGACGGGCAGGTTCATGCGCTGCACATCGATCCGGCGGCCCAGATGATCGGCGTACGCGGCGACCACTTCGGCGATGGTCTCCGGACCCGATCCGTCCTTCGGGGTCACGGCACGCACGACGGCGCGCACTGCGCGTGTCGGCCGGTCGGATCCCCTCATGCACGAAACGATACGTCGGTTCGCCGGTTCGTTGTACACCACTCCGCCCATAGAACCGGTTCGCCCGGATTCCACCAGGTCGCGGCGTCTAGACTCGCGGGGTGCCCGAACCGTCCGACGCTGCCCGCACCCTCCGCACCACGGCCCGGACCGCCGCTCTGACCGGCGTGCTCGGGGTACTGTTCGCGCTGCTCACGCCCTTCATGCCGGTCCAGCAGTCGACCGCGGCACTGGACTGGCCGCAGCGCGGCTCGCTCGAGGCCGTCACGGCGCCACTGCTGTCCTACGTGCCCGATCGGATCGACGTCACCATCCCCTGTTCCGCCGTCGGCGCACTCCCCGGTGGCTCGGGGACGCTGGTCGCCACGGGCCCCGTGGACTCGCCCGACACCGTCCGACGGGGCGTGACCATCGGCGTCACCACCCTCCCCGACCAGCGCCGCGTGCTGGAGGTGGTCGTCCGCAACACGCCGCTGCTCAGC
The DNA here is from genome assembly GCF_965138335.1 of Tsukamurella ocularis. Lineage (GTDB taxonomy): Bacteria > Actinomycetota > Actinomycetes > Mycobacteriales > Mycobacteriaceae > Tsukamurella > Tsukamurella ocularis_A. The sequence continues at coordinate 130,761 of NZ_CBCSDV010000001.1, read as the reverse complement.
GTCGACGTCGCGGCCCTGAACCGCCCCGGATGCGGCGCGATCACCTTCTCGGGCGACAGCAAGACGGTGCGGGCCGAGGTCACGGGAGTCGCCGGACCCGACGGCCGGCCGATCGCCGGCGGCAAGGACAACGGCTTCGACTATCGACCGCAGATCGTCGGGGTCTTCACAGACCTGCATGGCACAGTCACGGACAGCACGAGGATTCAGTTCCGTGCGGATATCGACACGCGCTACTCGACCGTGCCGGCGGCCGCCCGGTGGGTGGTCATCGTCCTGGCGATCGTCATGATCCTCGCGAGCCTCGCCGCGCTGCACCGGCTCGACGCCGCGGCCGACGGCCGGCGGCACCGTCGGATCATGCCCGCGGGCTGGTGGCGCCCGACCAAGCTCGACAGCACCGTCATCGCCCTGCTGGCGACCTGGCACGTGATCGGGGCGAACACCTCCGACGACGGCTATATCCTCACGATGGCCCGCACCGCGGAGGCCGCGGGCTACACCGCGAACTACTACCGCTGGTACGGTGCGCCCGAGACCCCGTTCGGCTGGTACTACCAGGCCTTCGCGTGGCTCTCCCACCTCTCCACGGCCAGCCCGTGGGTGCGGCTGCCGGCCCTGATCTGCGGCATCGCCACCTGGCTCATCATCAGCCGGGAGGTGGTCCCGCGCCTGGGCCGCGCCGCGCGGTCGCGGTTCGCGCTCTGGGCCGCGGCCGGGGTCTTCCTGGTCTACTGGTTCGCCTTCAACAACGGCCTGCGCCCCGAGCCCGTGATCGCGCTGGGCGCGCTGCTCACCTGGTGTTCGGTGGAGCGCGCCATCGCGACGGGCCGCGTCCTGCCCTTCGCGGCCGCCGCGGTCTTCGCGGGGTGGACGGTGGCCGCCGGCCCGACGGGCATCATGACGGTGGCCGCGCTCCTCGCCGGGGTGCGCCCGGTGGGCCGGCGGATCCTCGCGCGCGCCCGCACCGGTCCGGCGGGCTTCCGGCTCACCGTCACGGCGTACGTCGCTCCGGTGCTGGCCGCCGGAGTACTGCTGGTACCGATCATCTTCTCCAAGCTCACCGCGTCGGCGTTCGTCCAGAAGACGCTCATGCAGTCCGACGTGGGCACGGTCGTGGACACCAAGAAGTGGTACAACGAGATCGACCGGTACTCCGCCCTCTTCACGTTCACCGCCGACGGCGGCGTCGCCCGACGGTTCGCGGTCATCATCACGATCGCCTGCCTGCTGCTCACGGGCGCCGTGCTGCTGCGCAAGGGCCGGATCCCCGGCGCGAGCCTCGGCCCCGGCCGACGCCTCGTCGTGGTCACCCTCGGCGGTCTGCTGCTGCTCATGTTCACCCCCACCAAGTGGACGCACCAGTTCGGCGCCTTCGCGGGCCTCGCCGGCGCCCTGGCCGCACTCGCGGCGATCGCCCTGGCCCCCGCCGCGCTGCGCGGCGCCCGCAATCGCGCGCTGAGCGCCGCGGTGGTCCTGCTCGTGCTCGGGCTGTCCTTCAGCGGCCCCAACGGCTGGTGGTACGCGAGCAACTACGGCGTGCCCTGGGGCGAGTCGACGGTGCTGGCGCTGGGCACGGTCTTCTTCGCCGGGGCCGGCGTCGCGCTGCTGGTGGCGGGGTGGCTGCACTTCCACGAGCCCGATCCCGCCCCCGTCTCCCCCCGGGCGAAGCGAATCGTCGACTTCTTCGGCCGGCAGTCGTCGATCACGTGGGCCGCGTGGACCGTCGTGGTGCTGTGCATCGGTTCGATGCTCGCGACCACCGGGATCACCCAGTTCTCCTCCTTCTCCAACGGCAAGGCGAACCTGCGCGCGCTCGGCGGCCACGGCTGCAACCTCGCGGACTACGTGCTCACCGAGCCGGACCCCACGTCGGGCCTGCTGCTGCCGCTCGACGGGAACGTCCGCGACGGGCTCGCGGGCCCGGGGACCACCGGGGTCTCGCCCGACGGGGTGCCGACCATCATCAACGCCACCACCAGCTCGAACACGGACGATTCGAGCACCTCGCTGGACGCGATGGCGCGGCTGCCGCAGGACACGACGTCGGGCCGCACGTCGACGGCCGGGATCAACGGCTCGCACATGCGCCTGCCCTACGGCCTGGACCCGACCCGCACCCCGGTTCTCGGCTCGTACTCCCAGGAGGCGCAGATCAAGGCGCAGGTGGTCTCGAAGTGGTACCCCCTGCCGGAGCGGGCGGCGGACCGTTCGCTCATCACGCTCTCGGCCGCCGGCAAGTTCACCGACGACGAGCTGTACCTGGAGTACTCGACGGACGCCCCGGCCGCCGGCGCCGAGCCGAAGGTCGCCGGCAAGAAGTCCTTCATCGACATCGGGCCCAAGCCGGCGTGGCGGAACCTGCGCCTGCCGCGCACCGACCTGCCCGCCGACGCCACGGCCGTCCGGGTGGTCGCGATCGACGACGACCTGGCGATCGACCACTGGCTGGCGGTGACCCCGCCGCGGGTGTCGAAGCTGGTCACGGCGCAGGAGCTGATCGGCTCCACCGAGCCCGCGCTGCTCGACTGGACCTCGGGCCTGGCCTTCCCGTGCCAGCGCCCGTTCAGCCATAGCAAGGGCGTCGCCGAGGTCCCGCAGTGGCGGATCACGCCGGACCAGAACCTGTCACCGGTGACCACGGAGTGGGAGGGCACCCTCGGCGGGGGCCCGCTGGGCTGGACGCAGATGCTGCTCCAGCAGGAGAAGATCCCCGGCTACCTCCAGGGCGATCTGGGGCAGGACTTCGGCGAGGTGATGCGGCTCGTGCCGTACTCCCCGGCGCGTGCGGCCGATCTCACACTCGGCACGCGCACCGTCTGGGGCACGCACGTCGAGGCGCCGATCCGCAAGGACCGGACCGATTCCTGACCGGGTTTCCTGACCTGCGGCATCGCACGGACTGAGAATCGCTTAAGCGATCCGGCCTTCCCCGGACGGCGAATCGGTTCTCGCAGCTCTCTCGCATACCATGAGCATCCGTGTCCGTGCCTACGTCCCGCTCCGAGTCGGATCCCGGCCCGCAGCGGCGAGCCGCTGCAGCTCCGTCGCGCACCGCCGGGGTCGCCCGCCTCGCCGCGGTGGTCGCCGGCGCCGTCGGCCTCCTGCTCTGCCTGCTGACCCCCCTGCTGCCCGTCCAGCAGGCCACCGCCGCGCTCGACTGGCCGCAGCTGCGGCCGGGGGCCGAGAGCGCGGAGGTCACGGCCTCCCTCGTCACGCAGTCGCCCGCCGACCTCACGGCGACGGTGCCGTGCTCGGCGATCACCCGCGCCGCGAGCTCGGGCGGCACGGTCCTCTCGACGCTGCCCGTGGGCTCGGGCGCGGCCCGGGAACTCGGCCTGAACGTCACGGTCGGGGCGCCGGGCCCCGGCCAGGCGGTCACCGTCTCCTCCCGCAACACCGTCATCGCCGCGGCGCCGCTGGACCGGCTCCGCGGCTGCACGCAGCTGCGGCTGTGGTCCAACGCCGCCGAGGTGGGCGCGCGGTTCGAGGGCATCGACGTGGCGGGCTCGATCCCCACGGAGAACCGGCCCGTGATGGGCGGCGTGTTCACCTCGCTCACGGCCGCCGACGTGGCGGCCGCCGGCCCGGGCCTGCGCCTGCACGCCGACCTCGACACCCGCTTCGAGCTCTCCCCGTCGCCGCTCAAGGCCCTCGCGATCGGCATCGGCCTGCTCAGTGTGCTCGCCTCGCTCGTCGCCCTGTGGCTGCTGGACCGGAACTTCGGCCATCACCGCCGCGCGCCGCACCGCGGCCTCGGGCAGCTCCTGCGTCCCCGCCCCGTCGACGTGGCCGTGCTCGGCGGACTGGCCCTGTGGACCGTGCTCGGCGCCGGCAGCTCCGACGACGGCTACATCCTGTCGATGGGCAAGGTCGCGCCCGAGGCCGGCTACACGGCGAACTACTTCCGCTTCTTCGGCGCCCCCGAGGCGCCCTTCGACTGGTACTACACCTTCCTCTCGCACTGGGGCGCGATCAGCGCGAACGCGATCTGGATGCGGCTGCCCATGCTGGCCGCGGGCGCGGGGGTCTGGCTGCTGCTCAGCCGCGTGCTGCTGCCCCGCCTCGGGCCCGGCGTCCGCCGGTACCCCCTCGCGGTGTGGGCCGCGGGCGCGATGCTGCTGGCGTTCTGGTTCCCGCTCGCCTCGGGGCTGCGCTCGGAGCCGATCATCGTGCTCGGCACCATCGTCACGTGGGCCGCCGTCGAGCGCGCCGTGGCGACGCACCGCGCGCTGCCCGCGGCGGTCGCGGCGATGGCCGCGGGCCTGACGCTGGGCCTTGCGCCGCAGGGCGTCATCGCCGCGGCGCTGCTGCTGGCCTCGTCGGCCGCGGTGCTGCGCGTGCTCGTCGCGCGACGGCGCGAGGCGGGGCTGGCCGCGCTCGTGCTGCCCGTGCTGGCGGCGGCCGCGGTGATCGTGCCGATCGCCTTCCGCGACCAGTCGCTGGCGTCGGTGGCGGAGGCCATCCGGATCCGGCTCGAGGTGGGCCCGGCCGCGCCGTGGACGCAGGAGTACCTGCGCTTCTTCTTCCTCACCAACGAGACGACCGATGGCACGCTGGTCCGCCGGGTGCCGGTCTACCTGTTCATGCTGTGCCTGTTCGTGGCGCTGTTCGTCATGCTCCGCAGCCGGCGCATCCCCCGCATCGCGCCCGGGCCGGTGTGGCGCCTGGTGGGCGCCGTCTTCATCGCGGCGGCCCTCCTGGCGCTCACGCCCACCAAGTGGACCGTGCACTTCGGGGTGTACGCCGGCCTCGCCGCCGCCCTGGCCGCGGTGACGACGGTGGCGGTGGTGGAGGCCGCACGCACCTCCGTCCGGAACTTCACCTTCTTCCTGTGCGGGATGCTCTTCGCGCTCGCCGCGGCGTTCGCGGGCTTCAACCTGTGGTCGTGGCCCTACCTGTGGGGCGTGCCGTGGTTCGACCGGCAGCCCGAGGTCGCGGGCATCACGTTCAGCAAGGCCTTCCTGATCCTGGCCGGGCTGGCGGGCGCGCTGGCCGCGTGGCAGCACTTCCGGATCGACTTCCGCGGGCGCGGGGAGGGCGGCCTGGTCGAGGACGGCACTGTCGACGACACGGCGCTGGAGGACACCGAGCTGGCCACCCACACGCGGGCGGCCCGGGACCAGGCGCTGCGCAGCCGACGCCGGCTGCAGCTCGCCTCGCTGCCGCTCGTCGCGGTCCTGGGCATGCTGGTGCTCGGCGAGGGCGCGATCTTCGCCAAGGCCTACGTCTCCAACCCCGCCTCCTACACGGTCGCCAAGGGCAATCTGGATGCGCTGCGCGGCCACAGCTGCGGCATGGCGCGCTCGGTGCTCGTGGAGACCGACCCGAACGCCGACATGCTGACCTCGGCCGAGGGCCGCCCGGCCGCACAGGCACTGACGGGGCCCGGCACCCACGGCTTCACGCCCGACGGCATCGCGGGCGAGCTCAAGCCCCTGGCGATCAGCTCGGCGCCCGGCCAGATCAACATGGCCTCGCCGATCACCTCGCCGTTCACCTCGACCGCGGCGACGGCCGGCACCGGCGGCGGCACCGGGCCGCGCACGATCAACGGCAGCACCGCGGCCCTGCCCTTCGGGCTGGATCCGGCGCGCACGCCGGTGGTCGGCTCGTACGGCCAGAACACCGTGCCCGCGGAGCTGTTCAGCGACTGGTACGGCCTTCCGGAGCGGTCCGCCGACCGCCCGCTGGTCGCGTTCGCGGCCTCCGGCGCGATCTCCTCCGTCGGCCCGACCGGCAAGAAGGAGTACGGCCAGCCCGTGACGCTGGAGTGGGCCGAGCGCCGCGCCGACGGCTCGATCGGCGCCCGCGGCGTCATCGACCCGATCGACCCGGGTCCGAACAAGCCGTGGCGCAACCTGCGGGTGCCGATGGAGGCGATCCCGCCGGCGGCGAACGTCGTCCGCATCCACGTCCGCGACCCGAACCTGGGCGATCAGCAGTGGGTCGGCGTGACGCCGCCCCGCGTCCCGCGCCTGCGGTCCCTGCAGGACGTGGTGGGAGAGACGGACCCCGTGCTGCTCGACCTGCTCGTGGGCCAGCAGTTCCCGTGCCAGCGTCCGCTGGCCATCCGCAACGGCACCTACGAGGTCCCGAAGTGGCGCATCCTGCCCACCCGCAAGGACGCGCTGTCGACCTCCGGGACCTGGCAGGCCCGCGAGGCCGGCGGCCCACTGACGGTGCCGGACACGCTGCTGCGGACCACGACGCTGCCCACGTACATGACCGGGGACCTCACCCGCGACTGGGGCGAGCTGCAGCAGTACACACCCCTCGCCGACGACGCCCCCGCGGCGGACCTGACGGTCGGTGCCCAGACGCGGTCGGGGTGGTGGCGACAGGGCCCGATCCGCGCGCTGACCAACCAGACCGTGCAGAAGTAGGAATCGATGATGAGCAGCGAGAACTCGACCGCACCCGCGACGGTGCCGCCGGAGCAGCGCTACGGGAAGTGGCGGATCGTCGCCGCCGTGGCGGGCCTGCTGGGCTTCGTCCTGGCGATCCTCACGCCCTTCCTGCCCGTCAAGGAGACCACCACCGCGCTGCACTGGCCGCAGAACGGCCGGATCTCGAACGTGGAGGCGCCGCTCGTCTCGTACACCCCGGTGCGGCTGGACGTCTCGCTGCCGTGCTCGGTGGTCGACGAGCTGCCCGCGGCCGGCGGCACCCTGCTGCGCACGCTGCCCGAGGACGGGCCGCGGCCGGGCCTGCAGGGCCTGGTGATCCGCGCCGACGCGAAGAACGTCATCATCGCCGACCGCGACGTGGCGCTGGCGACCGCGAGCCGCGCCGATGTGGCGCGGGCGGGCGCGGGCTGCGCCATCCGCTTCGTCTCCACCCCGGAGTCGACGACGGCCGAGTTCACCGGCGTCACCGCGTCCGACCCGGGGGCGAACCAGCTGTCGGTCAAGGTCAACGATCCCAACCTGCGCCCGCAGATCGCCGGCTTCTACACCGATCTCCCCGCGTCGACGCCGGTCGCCGGCATCGACGTCTCGACGCAGGTGGACACCCGGTTCGTCACGTCGCCGTCGACGATCAAGCTGATCGCGATCGTCGTGGGCATCGCCTCGATGCTCCTCTCGCTGGTGGCGCTCGGCTTCCTGGACCTGCGCGACGGCCGCGGCCACATCCGCTTCATGCCGCGGGGCTGGCTGCGCCCGCGCCCCGTGGACTTCACCGTGATCGGCGTGCTGGGGCTCTGGTGGCTGATCGGGCCGAACACGTCCGACGACGGCTACCAGCTCACGATGGCCACGCAGACGAAGTACAGCGGCTACCTGATCAACTACTTCCGCAGCTTCGGCGTGCCGGAGAACCCGGTCGGCTGGAACGACTACATTTTCACCGCCATCTCGCACGTCACCACAGCGGCACCGGCGATGCGCCTCCCGGCGCTCGTCTTCGGTCTGCTGACCTGGCTCGTGATCTCCCGCGAGATGATCCCGCGGCTGGGCCGCGCGGTCCGCAACAACCCCGCCGCGCTGTGGGCCGGGGCGGGCGGCTTCCTGCTGCTCTGGCTGCCGCTCAACAACGGCCTGCGCCCCGAGCCCGCGGTGGTGTTCTTCTCGCTGCTCACCTGGGTCTCGGTGGAGCGCACCATCGCCACGGGCCGGATGTTGCCGCTGGCCATCGCCGTGCCGTGCGCCGCGCTCTGCGTGGGCGCGGCACCCGGCGGCCTCGTCGCCGTCGCCGCCCTGCTCGCCGCGTCGCGCCAGATCATCACGCGCATCGTCAAGCGGCGCGAGCGCGACGGGCTGCTGCCTATGATCGCCCCGATCCTGGCCTCGGGCATGGCGTACCTGTTCTACGCCTTCTACACGCCTACCTTCGCGTCGCTCCGCGAGGCGATCGCGGTCAAGACCGTCACCGGCCCGACGCTGGAGTGGTACGAGGAGAGCGTTCGGTACTACTACCTCATGCTCGAGACCGAGGACGGCTCCTTCGTGCGCCGCATCGGCATCCTCACCTCGTTCCTCTGCGTTCTCACGGTGCTCATGATCATGCTGCGGCGGCGCCGCCCGGCGGGCATCTCGGCGGGCCCGGTGTGGCGGCTCATGGCGGTCTTCTTCGCCACCATCGTTCTCCTGGCGTGGACGCCCACCAAGTGGACCCACCATCTCAGCCTCTTCGCCGGCTACGCCGCCGGCATCGCCGCCGTCGCAGCGACGTTGACGATGGCGCCCATGATGCGCTCGAAACGCAATCGGGTGTTCTTCGCCGCCGCGGCGCTCTTCGTCGTCGCGATCTCGTTCGCGGCCCGAGTCGGGTACTACTGGGTGGGCACCTACGGAATCCCCTGGAACACCATGCCGCCGCAGCTGTTCGGCGTGGAGCTGTCCTGGGTGTTCTTCGGCGCCGCGGTGCTCACGACGCTCTACGGCCTGTGGCTGCACTACCGCCGGGACTACGCTCCCGAACCGACGAAGCCCGGATCCCGGACCCTTCCGACGCTCGCGATCATCACCGTGATCCTATCGCTGTTCGACGTCGCGACCATGGCCAAGGGCGCGTACGTCCAGCGCGGCAGCTTCTCCTGGACCGCGTCGAATACTCGTGCGCTCCAGGGCGATACCTGCTCGATGGCGGACTACGCGATGATGGAGACCGACCCGAACGCCGGACAGCTGAAGCCGGCCCCGCGTCCCGACGGCTCCGTGCCGAGCGCGGCGCAGGCCCTCGCCGGGAGGTCGACAGGCTTCTCCCCCACCGGAATCCCCGGTTGGCTCTCGCCGACGAAGTCCAATCCGGGCCACAACAACGACGTCACCAACGTCGCTCAGCCGGAGGTCGTGGGCGGCAAGCGCAATCCGGATCCGAAGAAGGACGGTGTGCCACTGCCGTTCGGCCTCGATCCGGCCACCACCCCCGTGCTGGGCTCCTCGGGCGCCACCGGGCTGGCGAACGTCACCACCGACTGGTACACCCTCGGCGCGATCACCGATCGGACCCCCCTGGTGACCCTCTCGGTCGCGGGCCCCATTGCCGCCAAGGGAAACAACGACGTGGCGCGCGACGGCCGCACGTTGTTCCTCGAGGCCGGTCGCCGGTCCGAGAACGGCACGGTGCAGCCGCTGGGCCGCATGGTCCCGCTCGACGCGTGGACCAACAACAACTGGCGGAACCTGCGTTTCCCGACGGCGGACCTGCCCCGCGGCACGAACGCGATCCGCGTGGTGATCGACGACAAGGTCCCCTCGTCCGACCCCGTGGTGCTGACCCCGCCGCGGATGACGGAGATGAAGACCCTGCAGGAGTTCCTGGGCCGGGATACCCCCGTCGCGCTGGACTTCATGGTGGCCTTCGCCTTCCCGTGCCAGCACCAGGTGCGGGCCGTCAATGGTGTCTTCGAACGGCCGCAGTACCGCATCACGCCGGACTTCGGCGCAACGTCGACGACCTCTGCCACCTGGCAGGGCTGGAAGACGGGCGGTCCGCTGGGGGTGACCGACGCGCTGTACCACGAGCAGATCGTGCCCACGTATCTCAAGGGCAAGTGGGCGATCGACTGGGGCACCCTGATCCGGTTCACGCCGTGGACGGCCGCCGAGCCGGCGCAGCTCGAGCTCGGGACGACCACCCGGACGGGCTGGTACACGCCGGGCCCGATGCGCTCCGCGCCCTACTGACCCCGGCGGGCTCGGCGGCCCCGCCGAGCCCGTCGCGGGCGTACCGTCGAAGCATGGAACCGCTCACCCGGCACCGCATCGAGGACGTCACCCCGCGCACGCTGTGGGCGTCGTTCGGGGTGCTCGCCCGCGCCTTCGCCGACGATCCGGTGATCCGGTGGATCCAGCCGTCTGCGCGCCTGGACCGGGTCACCTTCGCCGGCATCCACCTGGCCTCGCACGGTGCGCCCGGGACGAGTCACCTGCTGTTCGACGGTGACCGGCCCGCCGCCGCGGCGTCCTGGGACCCGCCCGGCCATGAGCCGCACCCGCTGCGGCAGGTCGCGTCCCTGCCTCTGTTGGCCGCGGGGATCAGCACCGGGTTCGGGCGCGGCGCCGCGCTGGTGACCGCCCTGGAGGAGCGCAGGCCGACGGAGCCGCACTGGTACCTCGCCACCCTCGGGGCGGCGATCCCCGGCCGCGGTTTCGGCTCGCAGCTGCTCCGGCACGGCCTCGAGCGGGTCACGGGCACGGCTTACCTCGAGTCGAGCAACCCCCGGAACGTGCCCCTCTACCAGCGGTTCGGGTTCGAGCCGCTGGCCCCGATCCGCCTGCCGGGCGGCCCCGAGCTCATCCCGATGCTGCGCCCCGCGCGCTAGCCGTCGCTCAGCGCACCCCGTCCCAGAGCGCCCGCAGTTCGGGCGCGGGATCGACGACGGTGCCGCCCTCGCCGCCGAACACCCGCACGGTGCGGGCGGGAAGATAGGGCGCCCAGCCGGGGTCCTCGCCGCGGGTGAAACGCACCCAGGCGCCGTGCGTCTCGTCGGCGACGGCCTGCGAGGGCGCGGGCCCCGTCAGGTCAGTGACGCCGTCGGCGTGCAGGTTGTCGAAGGCGAAGGCCAGCTCGACGGCGTGGCACGCGCCGAGGCGGCCGCTGAGCGCGGTGGACGGCTCGTCGAAGCGGTAGAAGAAGGTCGCGGCGGGCGCCTCCGCGCGCGCCTCGGCGATCCGCACCGCGGGGATGCCGAAGAACCAATCGGCCATGATGCGGCAGAACACGTCCCCGGGCGATGCGGCGGGCTCGGCCGCGCGGTAGGCGGCGACCGCGGCCGCCGGGTCGGGCAGGCCGTACTTCGCGGCGGTGGGGGCCAGCGCCGCCTCCGGCAGCAGGTCGATCAGGCCGCCGGGGACGATGAAGAAGCGGGCCTCGTCGGCGTTGGCGCCCACGAGGACTCGGACGTCGGCGCCGGCACCGGCGCGGATCGCGTCGATCGGCAGCTGCGGCAGGACGTCGCCGTCGATCACGGGCTCGAAGATCATCACGTTGCGCGAGAGCTCGCCCCACGCCGCGGGGTCCGGGTTCGCCTGGATCTCCGCATCGAGAGCCGTGGTGGCGTCCACGAGCGCGGCGGGGTCGACCGTCGCGAAGCCCTCGCGCGTCGGGGCCACGCCGAGGCGCTCGGCGAGCGCACGGGTGACCTTCTGGGCGGTGTCGCGGGTGATGGCGTGATGCCCCGCACCGCTCTGCAGCACGGCCTGCGCGAAGAGGCCCTGCGCGCGCGGCGATCCGAGCAGCGATCCGACGCTCATCCCGCCCGCGGACTCCCCGGCGACGGTCACGCGCGACGGGTCGCCACCGAAGGCAGCGATGTTGTCGCGCACCCACTCGAGCGCCATGATCTGGTCGCGCAGACCGAGATTGGTGTGCTCGTCGCCCGTGTCGAGGAAGCCCAGCGCGCCGAGCCGGTAGTTGATCGTGACGCACACGACGCCGTCGCGGGCGAAGGCGGCGCCGTCGTAGTAGCCGCTGCGGCCGCTGCCGTTGCGGAAGGCTCCGCCGTGGATCCACACGAACACCGGCAGCCCGCCGGCGCCCTCGGGCGCCGCGACGTCCCCGGCGCCCACGGGCGCCCACACGTTGAGGTTGAGGCACTCCGCGCCGGGGAAGTCAGGCTCCGCCGTGAGGATCTCCGCGACGGGCCCCTGGTAGCCCGGCTTGGGCACCGTCGGACCGAAGGCCGAGGCGTCGCGCTCGCCCTGCCACGGCGCGGGCGGGGCGGCGGGCAGGAACCAGCCGGCACCGTCGAGCGGGGCGGCGTAAGGCAGTCCCAGGAAGCGGGACACACCCTGCTCGACGGTGCCGCGGACGCGGCCGGAACGGGTCTCGGCGGAGACGGAGGAGGTCATACCCTCCTGTCTACCGGGAGTCGTCGACCCTGGTCTCGATATCGACCTCGATCGGCCCGGAGTGATCGGCGTCGTAGACCTCGATCGTGACCAGTTCACCGGTGTGCTGCGGGTGGTACAGGTCCTCCGGGACCTCGCCGTCGGAATAGACCGGCAGGTCCTCCGAGGGGAGCACGTCGGTGCTGTCGTCGGTCACCGCGAGTGTGTTGGCGTGCCACCGCATGCGCTCGCCGAGCTCCTCGCGGTGCGCGCGCTCCGCCACGATGAGCGGGTCGTGCCACAGGTCCATCATCAGCGAGACGCACATGCCGATCATGACCACGAGGAACGGGGCCGCCGCGATGATCGCCATCTGTTTGATGCCGGTCAGGGCGTCGTCGCCGCTCACCCAGAGCAGCAGCGCCGCAACCGTACCGGTGAGCACACCCCAGAAGATGGTGATCAGCCGGTTCGGCTCCTCCGCGCCGCGCTGGGACAGCGTGCCCATCACGATGGATGCGGAGTCCGCGCCGGAGACGAAGAAGATGCCGACGAGCAGCACCACCAGGAAGGCGGTGATCGTGGGCCACGGCAGGTTGCCGAGGACGTCGAAGAGGAGGACCTCCTCGTTCTCGGCCTTGCTGATGCCGAGGCCCGCCTGCTCCTGGTTGATCGCGGTGCCGCCGAAGATCGCGAACCAGACCAGCGAGACCAGGGTGGGCACGGCCATGACGCCGATCACGAACTCGCGGATGGTGCGGCCGCGGGAGATCTTCGCGAGGAACAGGCCCACGAACGGGGTCCAGCTGACCCACCACGCCCAGTAGAAGATCGTCCACGAGGCGAGCCACTTGCCCGCCTCCGGCTCGTTCGCGGCCGACCGGGCCGACATGTCCATGAAGTCCGCCGCGTACGCGCCCATCGATGTGGGCAGCAGGTTCAGGATGAACACGGTGGGTCCGACGACGAAGACGAAGACCGCGAGCACCAGCGCGAGCACCATGTTGGTGTTCGACAGCCACTGGATGCCCTTGGCCACACCCGAGACCGCGGACGCCACGAAGGCCAGTGTCAGGATCGCGATGATGGCGACGAGCAGCAGCTTGCTGGAGCCGTCCTCGGCCCAGCCGAGCCGCTCCAGTCCCGCGCCGACCTGCGCGGCACCCAGGCCCAGCGAGGCGGTGGTGCCGAAGAGCGTGGCGAAGATGGCGAGGATGTCGATGACCCGGCCGCCCACGCCGTGCCCGCCCGTGCGGTTGAAGATCGGCGCGAACACCGAGCTGATGAGCTGGCTGCGCCCGCACCGGTAGGTGCTGTAGGCGATCGCGAGGCCGACCACCGCGTAGATGGCCCAGGGATGGAATCCCCAGTGGAACATGGTGGTCGCCATGGCGACCGCCACGTCATGGGCGTTCATGCCGGGGGGCGCGCCCACGAAGTGGTAGATCGGCTCGGCGGCACCGTAGAACATCAGGCCGATGCCCATGCCGGCGCTGAACATCATCGCGATCCACGAGACGGTCTTGAATTCGGGGCGTTCCCCGTCGCGCCCCAGCGGGATGCGACCGAAACGGGAGAACGCCAGGAAGACGGCGAAGAGGACGAAGAAGCTGGCTGAAATGAGGAACAGCCAACCCAGATCAGTGATGATCCAATTGAGGACATCGGAGGTCGTTTGCTTCAACCCGTCCGAATCCAGGAAACCCCAGAGGACGAACGCCAGGACCACGGCGGCCGTCACACCGAAAACGACCCAGTCGGTCGTCCGGCGATGGTCTCCTGTCTTATTAGTTACAGTAGCCATGATCCCACTAGATCACAGTGGCTATGGCACTGGTCAAATCTCCGGCGAACTTCTCCGGGCCCTGTCCCCGCGAACTACACTGCACGACCTGCGCGTTCGTGCGCTGCGGAAACGATCCTCCGGCGCGACGCGCTCCCGACGGTCAGGCCGAGGGAGCCACCGAACGGATCCAGCTCTCCAGGCCGCGCGGATTGCGGGTCTGCAGCAGCACCCGGCCCGGGCCGGTGAATTCGAAGACCATGCCCTCGCCGGACTTCATCGACTGGATCCACTTCCCCTGCACGGCGCGACGCATGGAGAACTGCATGTTCAAGTCGTAGGCCACCACGTGCCCGGTGTCGATGACCACCTGCTCGCCGGGGCGCAGGTCGATGACGTCGATCGCGCCGTAGCAGGCGACGAGCACCTCGCCCTGGCCGGCGGCCTGCAGGCCGAACGCGCCCTCGCCGCCGAAGAAGGTCTTGGCACCACCGAACTGGGTGGTGGTCTGCACGCCGTGCGAGCTGGCGAGCCAGCCGCCGCGGGTCACGTAGTAGGGCCGGTCGGGCTGGATCTGCAGCACCGCGACATCGCCGGGCAGGGTGCCGGCGATGTCCACCCAGCCGCCCTGCTGGGGCGCGGTGAAGGTGGAGACGAAGAACGACTCCCCCGAGAGCAGGCTGCGCTTGAGACCCTGCATGATGCCGCCCTGCGCCTGCGACTGCAGGTTCATCCCGGCGGAGTGGGCGACCATCGCGCCCGACTCGACGGTCATCGGCTCGTTCGGCGCCAGCTGGCACCGGGCCATGGTGAACGACGGGTTGTGACGGAGCTGTACCTGCATGCCGCCAATCTAGCCGAATCCGGTCAGCGGATGGGTGTGCCGGCGAGCGCCTTGTAGCCGCCCGCGAGGTCCGCGGCGCGGTGCAGCCCGATGTCGCGCAGGGCGGCGGCGGCCAGGGAGCTGGAGTAGCCCTCCTGGCACATCACGATCCACCGCACGTCCCAGCCGGTGGCCTCGGGGATGCGGGCGTCGGAGGACGGGTCGAGCCGCCACTCGAGCACGTTCCGCTCGATCACCAGGGCACCGTCGATCTCGCCCTCCGCGGCCCGCNGGGCCGCGGGACGGGTGTCGACGAGGATCGCGCCGCCGTCGAGCTCGGCGCGCAGGTCCGCGGCCTCGACGCGGTCGATGCGGTCCCGCGCGCCCGCCAGGAGCTCGTCGATACCGCGGCCGCCGGTGGGGCCCTCGGGTTCGTCGGTCAGTTCGCTGCGCACCCTGCGGAGCCTACCGCCGGGCGTCACCTCGTAGTACGACATCGCGGTCAGCGGCGGCGAGTAGGCGTGCACCGAGAGGGTGGGGGTGGCCGCCTCGCCGGTGGCCGCATCGTGCGCGTCCGAGTGCCGGGTCACGTCGTGCACCCAGCCGCGGTCGAAGGAGGCCTGCCCGCCGGCGTCGATCCGGCGCTCCCGCAGGGCCTCCCCGTCCCAGCTGCGCTCGGCCAGCGACCCCGAGACCACGGTGAGGGCTCCCAGCGAGCCGGCGTGGTCGTGCAGCTCCGTCGAGCGCTCGGGCACCCAGCTGATCAGCCAGACGTCCACATCGTCGTCGCCCCACAACCGGGTCGACCACCGCTCCCCCACCGGCCAGTCGGTGGGGATCACCCGGTCGTAGTCGCCGGCACACACCCTGGCAGCCTCGGTCGCGGTGAGCGCCAGCAGGTCCGGAGCGGTATCGGTCATGCGATTCAGTGTCGGACGGTGCGAGCGCCCGGTGAACCCTTCCGCTCACCGCGACCGAAAGCGCCGAACCGCGGTGCGGTCCGAGACTCAGCGGACCAGACCGACCTTCTTGAGCCAGGCGGCAGCCACGTCGGCGGGGTCGCGACCCTCGATGTCGATCTGCCCGTTCAGCTCCTGCATGGTCTCGTTCGTCAGCAGGCGGCTGACCTTCGCGAGGACGTCCTTGATCGCCGGGTACTTCGCGAGCGCGTCGGAACGCACCTCGGGGACGCCGTCGTAGGGCAGGAAGAACTTCCGGTCGTCCTCGAGCAGTTGCAGGCCGAGCTTCCGGATCCGGCCGTCGGTGGCGTACACGTCGCCGGCGAGGCAGGTGCTGCTCGAGATCGCCGAGTAGATGACGCCCGCGTCCATCGTGGTGACGGTGTTCGCCGGGGTCGCGCCGCCGAGCGGCACCTCGTACTTCTCGAGCAAGCGCCCGAGGCCGTCGGGCCGGGACTGGAACTCGGGGTCCACGCACAGCGAGCGCTGCGCCGGCGGCAGCCGGAACAGGTCGCTGAGGGTGTTCAGGTTCCGCTGCGCCTTCTGCGCGGGGGTCACCGCGAAGGCGTAGGTGTTGTTGAAGGGCGCGGGCTCGAGCACTTCGATCCCGTTCGCCCGCTCCGCATCGCGCACGCGGGTCCACAGCGCGGTGGAGTCACTGATCGTCTCGGTCTGCTTGAGGTAACTGACCCAGATGGTGCCGGTGTACTCCCAGGAGACGTCGGCGGCGCCGCTGGTCATCGCACCCCGGGACGACATCGACCCGGGCGCGTTGGTGAGGTCGGTGATCTCCGCGCCCGCCGCCTGCAGGATCGTGGTGCTGATCTTGCCGAGCAGGATGCCCTCGGAGAAGGACTTCGACGTGACCGAGATCTTCGCGCCCGCCAGCGGGGTCTGCCCGTCCGCGGACGCGGCGTGCACGAAGTGGCCCGACGAGCTCTCCAGCCCGCACCCTGCGAGCACCAGCGCCAGGGCCGCCGCCACGGGCAGCAGCGCGCGCCGCACACGCGCCCGCCCGGTTCCGCCCGCCGCCCGCGTCACGCGGTCACCCCGCGCAGGCCGCGCGGCGCCAGGAGGTACTCGGCGAGCCGGGCCACCCAGTCGATGGCGAGGGCGAGCAGCGCCACCAGCAGCGCGCCGGAGAACAACAGCGGCGGCAGGTACAGGGTGACGCCGGTGGTGATGAGCACGCCCAGTCCGCCGGCGCCGATGAACGTGCCGAGGGTGGCGGTGCCGACCAGGATGACGAGCGCGGTGCGCACGCCGTGCAGGATCACCGGCACCGAGAGCGGCAGCTCGACGCGGATGAGCGTGGCGAAGGCGGAGAAGCCCTGCCCGCGCGCGGCTTCGATGACGCGGTCGTCCACCTGCCGCAGACCGGTGACGGTGTTCTGCAGGATGGGCAGCACCGCGTAGACCACGAGCGCCGCGACGGCGGTGCGGAAGCCCGTGCCGAACCACATGGCGAACAGCACGACCATGCCCAGCACGGGCGCGGCCTGCCCGACGTTGGCGAGGGCCACGATCACCGGCGCGACGCGCGCGAATCGCTTGCGCGTGACCAGGATCCCCAGCGGGATGGCGATGAGCACGACGAGCACCGCGGAGACCACGGTGAGCTGGATGTGCTGCCACACCGATTCGCCCAGAGCCGACCACTGCAGCTGCACGGCCTCGGTCTCCGAGAAGTCCTGGGCGGCGTGCCAGATCAGATATCCGACGAAGCCGACGACCACGAGTAGCGGCTCGAGGACGAGGTCGATGGGCACGCCGCCGGCGAACCGCGGCGTGGGCCCGATGCGCGCCTCCTTCGGCGCCTTGGCCGCGGCGGTCACGACGGCGCCGCCCGGTAGGTGTCGGCGGCCTGTTCCGGGTTGGCGATGGCCTGCCGCTCGCGGATCCGCTGCGCCACCTGTTCGATGGTGAGCGCGCCGATCACCTTGCCGCGCTGCGTCACCAGCACGCCGCCCTGACTGGCGGCCAGCATCACATCGAGCGCGTCGGCGAGCGTCGCGGTGCGTTCCGCGACGGGCAGTCGCTGATCGACGTAGGTCGAGATGACGGGCTTGCTGAGCACCTCGGACACCGAGGGCCAGGCGCGCGGCCGGTCGTTCTCGTCGACGACCACCACCCAGCTGAGCTTCGCCTCCCTGGCCCGCGCGGCGACCTCCTCCGACGAGTCGCCGGGGCGGGCGAGCACCACCGGGGCGCTGGGGATCTCGCCGACGGAGCTGAGCGAGAGGTGCTTGAGGGTGGCGCCCGAGCCGACGAACTCCTCCACGAAGTCGTTGGCGGGCGCGGTCAGGATCTCCTCGGGCGTGCCGAACTGCTCGATCTGGCCGCCCTCGGAGAGGATCAGCACGCGATCGCCGAGCTTGATCGCCTCGTCGACGTCGTGCGTGACGATCACGATGGTCTTGTGCAGCTCCTCCTGGATGGTGAGGAGCTGGTCCTGCAACCGCACGCGGGTGATGGGGTCCACGGCGCCGAAGGGCTCGTCCATGAGCAGGATCGGCGGGTCGGCCGCGAGGGCGCGGGCCACGCCGACGCGCTGCTGCTGTCCGCCGGACATCTCCTTGGGGAACCTGGTGCGGAAGACGTCCGGGTCCAGCCCCACGAGCTCGAGCAGCTCGGTGACGCGGGCCCGGGTGCGCGCCTTGTCCCAGCCCAGGAGGCCGGGCACGGCGCCCACGTTCTTCTCCACGGTCCAGTGCGGGAAGAGCCCACCCGCCTGGACCACGTAGCCGATGCCCTGCCGCAGGTCGTCGGGGTCGGCCTTGGTGACGTCGGTCCCGCCGATGAGTATCCGGCCCCCGCTGGGCTCGATCAGTCGGTTGATCATCTTCAGCGTGGTGGTCTTGCCGCAGCCCGAGGGCCCGACGATGGCGACCGTCTCGCCCGCATCGATGGCGATGGTCAGCTCCTTGACCGCCGGCTGCTCCTGCCCGCGATAGCGCTTGATCACCTTCTCCAGCTCGATCGATACGCCCGTGGTTCGACTCATCGCAGTCCCTTAAAGACGGTGAAGCGGCCCAGGAGCACCAGCAGTCCGTCGAGTACGAGCGCGACGGCCACCACGAGAACGGTGCCCACCAGCGCGGATTCGAGTGCTCCGGCGCCGCCCAGGCGGGCGAGACCGGAGAAGATCAGAGAGCCCAGGCCGGGGCCGAGCACGTAGGCGACCACCGTCGCGACACCGACCACGAGCTGCGTGCTCACCCGGATGCCGGTGAGGATCACGGGCCAGGCGTTCGGCAGCTCGACGGTGGCCAGCACCCGCCAGCGGGGCATGCCGAGCCCGCGGGCCGCTTCGACCAGCGCCGGCGGCACGGCCTGCAGCCCCACGATCGCGCTGGTCAGGATCGGGAGCGTGGCGTAGAAGGCGAGCATCGTGACCGACGGGGTGACGCCCAGTCCGAAGACGATGAGCAGCAGGGCGAGCAGCGCGAGGGACGGCACCGTCATACCGACGGAGGCGACGGCGGTGGCGAACGCGGCACCCGCGCGCGAACGGTAGACGAGGGCCGCGATCGCCAGCGCGATCACCACCCCGATCACCACGCACTGGATCACCAACGAGGCGTGTTGGTAGGTGAGGAAGCCGAGCTGACCCCCACGACCGTCGAGGAATCTTCGGAGGTCCACCCGTCAGAACCTACAGACAGTAGGGCTTTCGCGCGCGGTTCACGCCAGAGTGATCGCAAATCGTGGAGGGGGAGGGCCCCGGATGCGGGCAGGCGGCACCGCCGCTTCTCTTTCCCTCTTCAACTTATAACGCACCCGGGGCCTTGCCGCAAGGCCCCGGTGGGCGCGCATACTCGCTGGCCGGATCCGATTTCGACGAGGTGGGTGCATGTCCGAGTACGAGAACGAACTGACATCGGAGCGCGAGTACGTGGCGGGTCTGTACGCCAGGCTGGATGCCGAGCGGGACCGGGCGCGCCGACGGTACGCCGACGCCCTGCGTGATCACGAGGGCCGGGCGGTGGACCGGGAGGGCGACGTGATGGCCTCCGCGCGTGAGGTGCGGCGGCTCGACGTCGCCGAGGAGGGGCTGGCCTTCGGCCGGCTCGACGGAGAGCCGGACGGCACCGTCGGGACGCGCTACGTGGGGCGCCTCGGCCTCTTCGACGACGAGAACGGGGAGAGCGAACTGCTCCTGGACTGGCGGGCCCCGGCGTCGCGGCCGTTCTACACGGCGACGGGCGCGCACCCGGAGGGCGTGCACCGGCGGCGGCAGTTCCTCAGCGACGGCCGCGCGCTGACCGCGTTCACCGACGAGATGCTGGGCCGGCCGGGCGCCGACGCCCGCGGCGACGCGGCACTGCTGGCCGCGGTGAACGCGCCGCGCGGCGAGGGGATGCGCGACATCGTCGCGACCATCCAGGCCGATCAGGACCGGATCATCCGCTCCGACAATCCCGGCGTCACGGTGATCGAGGGCGGGCCCGGCACCGGCAAGACGGTCGTGGCACTGCACCGGGTGGCGTACCTGCTGTACACGCAGCGGGCCCGGTTCGAGCGGCACGGCGTGCTGGTGGTGGGCCCCAATACGTCCTTCCTGCAGCACATCGGGCGGGTACTGCCCTCGCTCGGCGAGTCCGACGTGGTCTTCGCGACTCCGGCGACGCTGTACCCGGGCGTGACGGCCCGCGCCGAGGACGTGCCCGCGGTGGCGCGGATCAAGGGCTCCGCCGCCATGGCCGGCGTGCTCGCCGCGGCGGTCGCGGACCGTCGGACGCTTCCGGAGTCGCCGGTCTCCATCGGGCTCGGCGACGCCACGGTGCGGATCGAGGCCGACGTCGTCGGCTGGGCCCGCGACGAGGCCACCGACAGCGGGCGGCCGCACAACCAGGCGCGGGCCGTCTTCCTCGACGTGCTGACCTGGGCGATCACCGAGCGGGCGCTGGGTCGGATCGGGAAGCAGTGGCTGCGCCGGGAGGACACGCGGGCCTGGGAGGAGATGCGCGGCAGCATGCTCGCGGACCTCGCGGTGGACGGGACGTTCCGGCGGACCGTGGACGCGCTGTGGCCCGTGCTCTCCCCCGAGGTTCTGCTCGCCGACCTGCTGAGCTCGCCCGAGCGGCTGGCGGCGGCGGGCGCGGACCCGTCGCTGCTGCGCTCCGACGGTGCCGCCTGGACCGTCTCCGACGTGCCCCTGCTGGACGAGCTCGCGGAGCTGCTCGGCCCGCACGAGGCCCCGGACGGCGCGGCCGCCGCCGCGGCCCGGAAGGAGCAGGCGGAGTTCGCGGAGGGCGTGCTGGATTCGCTGGTGTCGCGGTCGGATTCGATGGACGACGAGGACCACCTGTTCGCCACCGACCTGCTCTACGCCGACGACCTGGCCGGACGGTTCGAGGAGCGGGACACCCGCGATCTGGTGGAACGCGCTGCGGCGGACCGGACCTGGGTGTACCGGCACGTGGTGGTCGACGAGGCGCAGGAACTCTCGGCGATGGATTGGCGAGTCCTGATGCGGCGCTGCCCGTCCCGGTCGTTCACCGTGGTCGGCGACCTCACGCAGCGCAGCGCCCCGGCGGGCGCCCGCTCGTGGGCCGAGATGCTCGACCCGTACGTCGCCGGCCGGTGGGCGTACACCGCGCTCACGGTGAACTACCGCACCCCGTCGGAGATCATGGCGGTGGCGGCCGACGTACTGGCCGAGTTCGCCCCCGGCGCCGTGCCCCCGGAATCGGTGCGCGCCTCGGGGATCCGGCCGTGGGCGCGGCGGGTGACCGACGGGGACCTCACGGGCGCGATCGAGGGCTTCGTCCGCGAGGAGGCGGGCCGGGAGGGCACCTCCGTGGTCATCGGGCCCGACGGGACGCCGGGCGCGGTGCCGCCGGCGGAGGCGAAGGGGCTCGAGTTCGACGCGGTGCTGGTGGTGGACCCCGACGTGATCCTCGCCGACGGCGAGCGCGGCGCGGCGGAGCTCTACGTGGCACTCACCCGCGCGACGCAGCGGCTCGGCGTGCTGCACCGCGCACCGCTGCCGGACTGCCTCGCCGGTCTCGAGAGTCCCGTCACCGCCTCCTGATGTCGGCGCACGGCGTGCTCAGCCACCGCCCTTGATCCAGTCCAGGGCGATCGCCACGACGGCCGCGTTGAAGAAGAAGCTGAGCACGCTGTGCACGATCACCAACCGACGGGTGGAACGCCGGGTGACGGTGACGTCCGAGACCGCGAAGGACGTGCCGACTGTGATGGAGAAGTAGACGAACTCGGTGAGCTGCGGGCGTTCGCAGTCCGGGAAGTCCAGGCCGCCGCCGGAGAAGTAATCCCGCGCGTAGATCTGCGCGAACGCCGTGTGCAGCAGCAGCCAGGACAGGAGGACCGTGGCGGCGGCGACGGGCTGCAGGGCCGGATCCGGCTGCTCGCCTCGGGTGGCGATCATGAGCAGGCCGCCCACCAGGCCGGAGCCGCTGACCACCGTCGCGAACAACGTGGTCTGCCAGCGCGGCGCGATCGCCAGGTCCGGGTCGTCCTCGTCCGAGGGGATCCTGCGGTGCAGGAGCAGCCAGCCCGCGATCACGTAGGCGACCGCGGCCACGTTCCACACGATGAGCAGCGGCAGCGCCTCGCTGCCGAACACCAGCACCGCAGCGAGCCAGACGATGCCCAGCAGCGTGAGCACCGTCTCGAGCAGGGGGACCAGTACCGAGCGTCGCATGCGGCCAGCTTCCCACGGCGCCGGGAGCGCGGCGGATACCATCGCCGCATGCCACCCGCCCGTTCGAGCCCGTCGCGCTACGTGCAGCTGCGGTTCCTGGAGGCGGGGCTGGCGGTGCTCGCGGAACGGGGGCACGCGGCGCTCAAACTGGCCGCGGTGTGCGAGCAGGCGGGCTCGTCGACCGGCAGCTTCTACCACGCCTATCCGAGTTGGCCGGAGTTCATGTCGGCCCTCATCGCGTACTGGCGGCAGACCAAGAGCGACCGGCTCATCGAGGCCGCACGCCAGGTACCCGACGCCTACGACAGGCTGATGTCGCTCATCGACGTGGGCCTGACGCTCCCGCACGCCACCGAAGCCGCGATCCGTGTGTGGGCCGCGCACGATCCCGAGGTGGCGCGGCACCAGGCCGAGGTCGATCTCGAGCGGCGCGAGGTGATCGCCGAGACCTACACCGAGGTGATCGGCGATGCGGAGCTCGCGCAGAAGTACGCGACCACCGCGCTGTACCTGCTGGTCGGGTACGAGAGCGGCACGCTGCAATCGCTCGACACGCTCGCCTTCGCCTTCCGCACCTTCACCGACGGTGCCCTCGGCGGCCTGCCCGGCGACTGATCGAGTGCGCCGTCGTCAGCGGGCCGGGCGGGTCACGAGCGCATCGAGCAGGTCGAAGACCTGCGCGGTGAGCACGGTGCCGGCGGTCTCGTCGCCGAGGACGCGGCGGCGGACCGCGCGCTCGAACGGTCCGTCGAGCGCGGCGTAGGTGCCCGCGGCGTCGAGCAGCGGCGCGCCGCCTGCGAGTTCCGCGTACCGGCTCACGACCCGCCAGATCATCGCCTCGAGGGAGCCGTCGATCTCGCGCACGTCGGCGGCGAGCGCCGCCTCGAACATGGCCTGCGAGCGCAGGTCGTACCAGAGCTTGTGCGTCGGGAGGTCGTGCTCCATCGTGGCGGCGAGCCGCTCCGCGAACCGTGTCCGCAGCGCGGGCGCGTCGTCGTCCGGGCGGAGCACGTCGTCGTAGGAGGCGATGCACTCGGCCTTGTAGAGGTGCACGCAGTGCGCGATCAGCTCCAGGCGGTCGGCGAAGTAGTAGTGGAGCACGCCGTGGCTGTACTCCGAGTTCGCGGCGATCTCGCGGAGGCTGGTGCGGGCGTATCCGAGCTCGGAGAGGGTCTTGAGCGCCGCGCGGGCCAGTTCGTCGCGCTTCGCCGCGACCTTCGTGGCGTGTTTGGTGGCGCCCACAGCGGCGGGTGCGGTCGCCTGCGCGATCACCTCGGTCACCCCGCACTCCTTCCTCCGGCCGACAGCGCGTCGGCATCGCCCCAGGATAACCCCTGTTCCACAGCCGAGGAGAGAACCCGAGCGAAATGTCTTGACGAATGTCCAACATTTTTCTTGACGCTCGTCTAGATTTCGACTGTGACGGTCGCCACATCATCGACCGCATCGGAGTCCGATCCACCTCGATCAAGGGAGTAGTCGTGAGCGCATTCGATCTGACCGGCCGACGGATCCTCGTCACCGGCGGAGCCCAGGGTCTCGGCGAGGGCATGGCCCGAGCACTGACCGCCGCCGGCGCCCGCGTGATGCTGGGCGATCTTCAAACGGACCGCGCCGCGGCCGTCGCAGTGGAGCTGGGCGCCGGTAACGGTGCGGTCCACCTCGACGTGACCTCCGAGGAGAGCTGGGTGGCCGCCGTCGATGCGACCGTCGATCAGCTGGGCGGTCTCGACGTCGTGGTGAACAACGCCGGCGTCGAGATCACCGGATTGCTCACCGAGATCTCCGTCGAGGACGTGCGGCGCCAGCTGGACGTCAACGTCCTCGGCACCGCTCTCGGCCTCAAGCACGGCTTGCGGGCGCTGCGGCCGGGCGGTGCGGCCGGGTCCGGCGGCGCCATCATCAACGTCGCGTCCGTCGCGGCGACCATCGCCTTCCCCGGCATCGCGATCTACTCCGCCACCAAGTCCGCGATCGACCGGATGACCCGCGTGGCGGCCATGGAGGCCGGGAAGCTCGGCTACGGCGTGCGGGTGAACTGCATCTATCCGGGTCTCGTGCCCACCGAGATGGGCACCGGCCTCGCGGTCGACATGGCGAACATCGGCCTGTTCGGCTCCCCCGAGGAGGCGGTCGAAGCGGTCGTCGGACTCACCCCCAGCGGCCGGCTCGGCGAGGTCAGGGACATGGCGGACGCAGTGGTCTTCCTCGCGTCCGACGCCTCCCGCTTCGTCAACGGCGCCGGGCTGCCCGTCGACGGCGGCATGGGTATGTGACGGAAACATCCACAGGACAAGGAGAATCATGAGCAACAAGCCGGTAGTGGTGTACGGGGCGTCGGGTTACACGGGCCGCCTCATCTGCGAGTACCTGCGCGAGTACAACGTGCCCTTCACCGCAGCGGGCCGCGACGAGGGCAAGCTGACCGATTCGATGAACGCGCACGTCGCGGGAATCGAAACGGCCGACTACGAGATCGTCGAGGTCGAGCACGACGTCGACTCCCTCACCGAGCTCTTCCGCGGCAGCTCCGTCGTGTTGAACACGGTGGGGCCGTTCATCAAGTTCGGCGACGCGGTCGTCGAGGCGGCGCTCAACGCCGGCGCGCACTACAGCGACACCACCGGCGAACAGGACTGGCTCATCCACCTCGACGAGGCCTTCCACGCGCGATACGCGGAGGCGGACCTGCTGCTGGCGCCCGGTATCGCCCAGATGTACACGACCGGGGAGATCGCGGCCCAGATCGCGCTGGAGACACCGGGACTCGATACCCTCGACATCGCGGTCTTCTGGGGCGGCAGCCCCACCATCGCCTCGACCCGCACGATCCTGGTCAACGCGGCCGGCGGGGATGCCTTCTACCTGGAGCAGAACCAGTACGTCTCGTTCGATCCGATGCAGGGTCTGGTGCCGCTCGTGGTGCCCGGGCAGCACGAGCTCGCACAGTCACTGCCCTGGGGCGGCACCTCGCACCCCGTGTGGTTCAAGCGTGATCCGCGCGTCGCCAACTGCAAGGCGCAGGGCGGGGTCTTCAACGCGGCGCTGATGAACAACGTGCCGGTCATCGTGGCCGACGCGCTGGAGGCCACCAAGGACATGTCGCCCGAGGACCGCGCCGACGCGCTGGACGCGGTCGCCGCGCAGGTGATGAATTCGATGCCGCCCCGCGAGAATCCGCGCGTGAACAAGTCGCTCGACTCGGTGCACGCCTCCGGTCCGCTGGGCCGCGCGCACGTCGTGATCCACGGCAACAGCAACTACAAGCAGACCGGCCTCCTGCAGGCCTACGCCGCGTACTCGCTGCTGCAGCAGCCGCCGCGGCGCGTCGGGCTGGCATCGGGCTGCCAGGCCTTCGGGCACCGCGAGCTCGAGGGCGTGCTGCGGACCTTCGGCCTCATCTCGGAGCCGATCGTCACGGTGCATCGATGACGAGGCCCGAGCTGCCCGAGGTGTCCGCGCTCCCGGAGACCCGGGCGGCGCGGGCACCGCACGACCCCGCCGTCGCCGACGACCGCCTGGATCTGTCGAACGCCGAGTTCGCCGCGGCGGTGCGCACCGCTGCGACGCGGCTCGCGGAGTTCGGCGTCGACCGTGGCGACGTCGTCGGCCTGCTGCTGCCGAACCGGGTGGAGCTGGTGGTCGCGGTGTTCGCGGCGTGGCGCCTCGGCGCCGCGGTCACGCCGATCAACCCCGCGCTCGCGACCCCCGAGATCGCCTACCAGGCAGCCGATGCCGGCGCTCGGGTCCTGGTGACCGAAGCCGGGGCGACGACCCCGGACGGTGTCGCGGCGCTCGCGTGCCACGAACTGCTCGCCGAGGCCGAGGGCGACCCCGCGGAGCCGGTGCCGGCGCTGCCCGCCGATCTCGCGCTGCTCATCTACACCGCCGGCACCACCGGAAAGCCCAAGGGCGTGATGATCACCCACGGGAACATCGCGGCGATGACGGCATCGTTCATCGAGCACTTCGCGTTCACAGAGCGCGATCACAGCCTGCTGGTGCTGCCGCTCTTCCACGCCAACGGCGTCGTCCTCGGCACGCTCACCCCGTTGCGGGCGGGCGGACGCACGACGATCACCGGCCGGTTCCGGCCCGACGAGTTCTTCCCTGCGGTGGAGCGGCACCGTCCCACCTACTTCTCCGCGGTGCCCGCGATCTACGCGATGCTCACCGCACTGCCGGAGGACGTCGTGCCGGACGCCTCGTCGCTGCGGTTCGGGATCTGCGGCGCTGCACCGATGCCCGTCGACCTCATCGAGCGGTTCGAGTCCCGGTTCGGTGTCCCGATCGTCGAGGGCTACGGGCTGTCGGAGACCACCACCGCATCGGCCATCAACCCGCTCGACGGTCCGCGCAAGCCCGGCACCGTCGGGCCCGCGTTGCCGGGCCAGCGGATCCGGATCGTCGACGGTGCCCTCCGCGACGTGCCGCCCGGGGAGACGGGCGAAGTGCTCATCGCAGGCGAGGTGGTGATGGCCGGGTACCTGAACCGGCCCGACGCCACCGCCGAGACGATCGTGGACGGGTGGCTCCGGACGGGCGACGTGGGGCTGCTCGACGAGGACGGCTACCTACGATTGGTGGACCGGGTGAAGGACATGGTGATCCGCGGCGGGGAGAACATCTACCCCAAGGAGATCGAGGCGCAGCTCTACCGGAACCCGCAGGTCTTCGAGGCCGCGGTGATCGGCCGGCCGCACGACGTGCTCGGCGAGGTACCCGTTGCGTACGTCTCGCTCCGCGCAGGCGCCACGGTGACCGCCGCCGAGCTGCTCGACGGACTGCGCGGCGAGCTGGCGAAGGTGAAGGTCCCCGTCGACCTGATCCTGCTCGACGAGATCCCGAAGAACCCCGTCGGGAAGATCGACAAGCCCACGCTACGACAGCGCGACCGGGACGCCTGAACGGCAACCATCCAGGAGATTCTGTACGTGATCAGCCCTGGAGGCGGGTGCGTAGCCGATCGAAGACGGTGCCGAGCAGGTCGAGTTCGTCCGGGTCGAGGGCATCGAGGAACAGCTCGCGGACCGTGGCCGCGTGCGTGGGAGCGGCCGCCTGCACCGCCCGCAGCCCATCGGGCGACAGCACGGCACAGGCGCCGCGACCGTCATCGGCGACGCGCTCGCGGGTGACCATGCCGCGCTTGTCCATCGAAGCGATCTGGTAGGTCAGGCGGCTGCGCGAGAAGACCATCGCGTCGGCGAGTTCGCTCATCCGCAGCCGCTGGTCCGGGGCTTCGGACAGGAGCACGAGGATGTGGTAGTCGATGAGGGTCAGGCCGTGGTCGGCGCGCAACTCGTCGTCGATCCGGGTCTGGAGTCGCAGGCTCGATTCGATGTAACTGCGCCACACGACGCTCTGGCCGGTCGTCAACCGATCCTCGCTCACCGCGTCTCCCTTCCCTCGTGGTGCGCGGGACCGCACCCCCTCCAGTGTGCGGCACGACCGCACGACACCCCGGCGCCCGGTTGTCGCACCCCTCGCACTATGATACAAATTTGAATTATAAGCCGCCGGCGGACGCCGCGACTTCGGACCCGATGCGGAGGCGCGACATGGCCATCCCCTCGCCCATCAGCCATCGTGCGACGGTGGCGGCGATGTTCACCCTCACCGCCGTCACGGGCATCGTCGACGCCGTCACCTACCTCGCGATGGGGCACGTCTTCGTCGCGAACATGACCGGCAACGTCGTCTTCCTCGGATTCAGCCTGAACCCGTCCAGCGGGCTGAGTCCGGTCGCATCGATCACCGCGGCTGCGGGATTCCTGCTGGGCGCGTGGATCGGCGGCCTCGCGGGCCGGCACCTGACCGGACGGGACGCGGTGTGGCTCGGGCTCTCCTTCGCCGCCGAGGCGATTCTGCTCGCCGCCGCGGCGGTCCTCGGAGGCACCGGAGTCCTGCCCTACCGGGGCACCGGGGCGCTCCCCCTCATCGCCGTCCTCGCCATGGCCTTCGGCCTGCAGAACGCCACGGTGCGGCGCCTCGGGATCGCGGACCTCATGACCACGGTGCTCACGATGACGTTGACGGGCCTCGGCGCGGATCACCGTTTCGCCTCCGGCGCGGGCGCGAAGCCGGTCCGCCGGTGGGGGTCGGTGCTGTCGATGCTGCTCGGGGCGGCGCTCGGCGCGGTACTGGTGCAGCACACCGTCGCCGGCACCGTCGCGATCGCTGCGGTCCTGGTGGGGGCCGTCGCGGCCACGATGACCTGGGGACCGAGGCCGTCGACGGTGCCGTGACGTCCGGGCGGCCGGGGCCTACGCGGGGGCGGTCCGCTGCCCGTGGTCCTGGTGCAGGTGCGCACTGGCCTCGAGCAACAGGCGGGTGGTGTGGGCGATGTGATCGGCGAGCGCCTGCGCCGCCGCGTCCGTGTCGCGCGCGAGCGCGCTGCTCACGAGCAGGCGGTGTTCCGCGACCAGATCGCGATCGTGTTCGCCGCCGAGCGGGTGCGACCACCGGCGGTACAACTCCGCCTCGCCGCGGAGCG
Organism: Tsukamurella ocularis; assembly: GCF_965138335.1. Taxonomy (GTDB): domain Bacteria; phylum Actinomycetota; class Actinomycetes; order Mycobacteriales; family Mycobacteriaceae; genus Tsukamurella; species Tsukamurella ocularis_A. Next base: position 102,256 of record NZ_CBCSDV010000001.1, on the reverse strand, counting down.
AGACCGCGAGCTGCAGCAGTCGCCGGTTCGCGCAGCCGTCGAGCAGGCTGTCGTGGAACGCGGCATGGGCCTGCGCCCATGCGTCGGTGACCCGGGTTCCGTCGTCGTCGAGGTACGGCGTGCCTTCGAGCAGATGGAGCGCGGCGACGATCCGGGACTCCCACGCCAGATCCCCCTGCTCGACGGATCGCGTGAAGACCAGGGGCTCGATCTGCAGTCGCGTGTCGGTGAGCTCATCGAGCCGACTCGGCGACAACTCGGTCACCGCGTATCCGAGGTGCGGTTCCGTCGTCACCATCCCCTCGCCCGTAAGGCGCGTCAGCGCCTCCCGGATGACGCTGACGCTCGCACCGTACGCAGTGCCCAGATCTCCGAACTTGAGCCGCTCCCCGGGAAGGCGCCGGCCCGAGAGGATGTCGGCCCTGAGCGCGTTGTAGACCGCGTCGCTGCGCGTCTGCCTTCCAGCCATGCGCACCATGCTAGCGCAAACACCAGCGCGTTTCGCGATTCCCGATAACTTTCGAAAGTCTCTTGCGTTATCGAAGCTTGCGCGCAATACTGTAAGCCAGGTCACATCGAGCCGACCGGCTCACCGTGATCGGTGCAACGACCGAAGGGGCCACAGTGAAACTCGGAGTGATCGACAGCCGCGCAGTGATCGTCGTGGGCGAGAAGGCGATCGACGTCGAACGGGCGAGCGCGGGACGATTCGGGCCCTCGCCGAGCGCCCTCTATCAGAATTGGGCGGAGTTCAGCGCCTGGGCCGCCGGCGCCGACCCGGCCGGCGGCGTGGAGTTCACGGCGGACGAGCTGATGAACCCGGTCCCGGAGCCCGCTCAGGTCTTCGCGATCGGCCTGAACTACGCCGAGCACGCGGCCGAGTCGAAGTACGCGGTGCCCGACCTGCCGCCCGTCTTCACCAAGTACCGCAGCTCGCTCGCGGGACCGCGGGGCGACGTCGGGCTGTACGGCCCCCAGGTCGACTGGGAGGTCGAGCTGGTCGCCGTCATCGGAAAGGCGGCCCACCACGTGCCCGAGAGCGAGGGCTGGGACCACGTCGCCGGCCTCACCGTGGGCCAGGACATCTCCGAGCGGGCGACCCAGTTCAACGCCACGCCGCCCCAGTTCAGCCTCGGCAAGTCGTACCCCGGCTATTCGCCGATGGGCCCGGTGGTCGTGACGCCGGACGAATTCGACGACCGGGACGACCTCGAGCTCGGCTGCGAGATCGACGGCGTCCAGATGCAGAAGGGCCGCACCTCCGAGATGATCTTCTCGGTGCCGAAGCTGGTCTCCTGGCTCTCGGGCATCACTCCCCTCCTGCCGGGCGACGTGATCTTCACCGGCACCCCCGCGGGTGTCGGCCTGGGACGGACACCCCAGCGATTCCTCGCCGAGAACGAGGTCCTGCGGTCCTACGTCACGGGGATCGGCGAGCTCCAGCAGCGCTTCGTCGATCCGTCGCGGCTCTGACGGCGCCGACGGGAACTGGTGAGATCATGAGCTTGCATCGACTGGCATCGGTGACCATGGGAGTCCCGAACGTCGCCGAGACCGCCGACTACTACGAGGAATTCGGTCTCGCACGAAAGCCGCAGGGGTGGTTCTCGACCACCGACGGCGGCGACCAGCTCCGGATCGTCGAGGCGCCCACCCGGCGCCTGATCGAACTGGTCGTCGGCGCCGATCACCCCGATGACATCGAGCGCATCGCCACGAACCTGGCGCGACTCGGGTTCCCGGCGGAGCGCACGCCCGACGCTGTCACGACGACGGACCCGGTGACCGGAGTCCGCGCCGTGGTGAAGGCGGTCCCGCGGATCCGGCAACCCGAGGCACCGCGGACGCCCTACAACGGTCCGGGACGGATCGATCGCGTCGGCCGCGCCCCCGGGGTCGTCCGCACCACCCCGATCCGACCCCGCAAACTGGGGCACGCCGTGATCGGCTCCACCGACTACGAAGCGACGCGACGACTGTTCGTCGACGGCCTCGGATTCAAGACGAGCGATCACATCAAGGGCCACGGCACGTTCATGCGGTGCTCGGACGACCACCACAACGTGCTCGTTCTCCAGTCCCCCGTCAACTACCTGCATCACACGTCGTGGCAGGTCGACGACATCGACGACGTGGGGCGCGGCGCGTTCGAGATGTTGGAGGGCCGACCCGAGCGCCACGTCTGGGGCCTGGGGCGGCACCACGCCGGCTCGAACTTCTTCTGGTACCTCAAGGACCCCGCCGGGAACTTCTCCGAGTACTACTCCGACATGGACTGCATCCCCGAGGACGAGATCTGGACTCCGGAGGACCTGGAGGGTGCGAAGGGACTGTTCAACTGGGGTCCGCCGCCCCCGCCGTCGTTCCTCTCCCCCGAGGACTTGGCGTCCATGATGACCGGCGCCCACAGCGCGCCCTGACCGACCCGTACACCCGGCGCTGACGCGCCACCCCTCAGCCACAAGGACAGCTCATGATGACGGCAACCCAGAGCATGACCCGCGAGCAACGCAAATCCATCGCGCTCGAGTACTTCCGGCGGTTCGACTCCGGCGGCGACGTGCTGGACCTGTTCGCCGACGACGCCGAGGTCTACTTCCCGAAATGGGGTGTAGCGCAGGGTAAGGAACAGATCGCCCGGCTCTTCGGCTGGGTCGGAGAGCTGATCCGGGAGATCTCCCACCTGCGTGAGTACCTCAACGTCGTCGTCGACGAGGACGTCGTCGTGGTCGAGGGCGGCTCGATCGGCCGTGCCGCCGACGGGACCGTGTTCCGCGTCGGGGACGGGGCGGGCGGGCGGTTCACCGACGTCTTCGAGATCCGGAACGGGAAGATCGAGCGCTGCTTCGTCTACCTCGATCCCGATTACGCGAACGCCGACGCCGCCCGCTACCCGACGGTGGTGCGGTGACATGCCCCGCGCCGGAGAACACGTCGTCATCATCGGCGGGACGAGCAATCTGGGGCTCGAGATCGCGAAAGCGGCGAACGCGCTCGGAGCCCGGGTCACCGTCGCAGGCCGGCACCAGGACAAGGCCGACAGTGCCGCCGCGGAAGTGGGAGACGGGACCGGTGCCTGCACCTGCGACCTGACCGACTGGGACTCCCTCCACCGCATGTTCGCGACGATCGATTCCGTCGACCACCTGATCCTCACCGCGCTCGACCGCGACCACAACACCATCGCCGACTTCCGGCCGGACGACAGCGCTCGGACGATGCTGATGAAGACGGTCGGCTACGCGGTCGCCGTGCAGGCAGCACTCCCGAGGTTCACCGACACCGGTTCGGTCGTCATGTTCAGCGGCCTGTCGATGTGGACGCCCATGCCTGGGTCGACGACCATCTCGATGGCCAACGGCGGCGTCATCGGCTTGATGAACTCGTTGGCGACCCAGGTCGCGCCGGTCCGCGTCAACGCGGTCACCCCGGGCGTCGTGACCGGCACCCGCGCCGTCGACGACGCCGACCCGGTCCGGGCCGAGCAGTACGAGCGACTCCGGCAGCGCACCCCCGGAAAGCGGCTGCCCACCACGGCGGACATCGTCGCCGCGACCTTCGCGCTCACCGACAATCCCGGCCTCAACGCGGCGAACCTCGTCGTCGACGCCGGCATGCACCTGGCCTGAGGCCCGCGCCCGGCGCCCCGGGCACAACCGACTCCACCACTCGAGCAACCCCCGCGACACCCGCGTGCAGGGGGTGGATCGGTGGTGCCCGCGAATCCCCGCTCAGCGTCACCCCTAGGAGCCACCATGACCACCACCATCGAGACGGACGTCCTCGTCGTCGGCGCAGGCCCGTGCGGCCTCACCATGTCGGCACTGCTCGCCCGCCGGAACATCGCCGCCGTGACCGTGACCCAGTACCCGGGCACCGCGCACACTCCCCGCGCGCACATCACCAACCAGCGCGCGATGGAGGTCTTCCGGGACCTCGGGATCGAGGACGAGGTCCGCGCCCAGTCCATCCCGAGCGAACTCATGGGACAGAACGTGTGGGCCACCGGTTTCGCCGGCACCGAGCTCGCACGTGCCCACGCCTGGGGATCCGGCGAGCGCCGCGCCGCGGACTACGCCTGCGCGAGCCCCACGTCGATGTGCAACATCGGCCAGCACACGCTGGAGCCGATCCTGTTGAAGCGCGCGTGCGAGTTGGGCGCCGACATCCGCTTCAACACGCAGCTCATCGAGATCTCCCAGGACGAGGACGGAGTCGACGCACTCGTGCGCGACCGCGTCACGGGCGAGGAGACCCGCATTCGGGCGAAGTACGCGGTGGGCGCGGACGGCGGGCGCAGCACCGTGGCGGAACAGATCGGTTTCGAGTTCGACGGCGAGACCGGCCTCGGCTCGGCGGTCAACGTATGGCTGGAGGCCGACCTCACGCAGTACCGGGCCGAGCGACCCGGCGCGCTCTTCTTCGTGATCCAACCGGGCCGTGACTTCTGGCTCGGCTCAGGCACCTTCATCACCGTCGAGCCCTGGCGGGAGTGGGTCCTCATCGTGATGTACGACCCGGCGGTCGAGGAGATCGACAAGTCCGAGGAGGCGATGAAGGAACGGGCACGAAAGATCATCGGCGACGACGACGTCGAGATCACGATCAAGAACATCAGCGAGTGGCAGATGAACCACGTCGTGGCCCGCGAGTACCGGAAGGGCCGTGTCTTCATCGCCGGCGATGCGGCGCACCGCCACCCGCCCGCCAACGGTCTCGGATCGAACACGTCGGTGCAGGACGCGAGCAATCTCGCGTGGAAGCTCGCGCTGGTGGTGTCCGGGCAGGCGGGCGACGGACTCCTCGACTCGTACAGCCAGGAACGCCGGCCGGTGGGCAAGCAGGTCGTCGATCGCGCGATGAAGAGCGTCGCGCAGCTCGGAGAGTTGACGCAGGCGATGGGTATCGAGGCGGGGCAGGACGCCGAAGCCGGCGACGCCGCGCTCGCGGAGCTGTTCGGGGACACGCCGGAGGGCAGCGCGAAGCGGGACCGCGTGCACGAGGTCCTGCAGGGCGCCGACTACCAGTTCAACGCGCACGGAGTCGAACTCGGCCAGCGATACCGGTCCTGCGCCGTCATCGGCGACGAGCCCTTCCCGGCGTACGACCGCGATCCGGAGCTGTACTACCACCCGACCAGCACCCCGGGCGCCGTGCTGCCCCACGCCTGGCTCGAAACCCCCGACGGCCCGGTCTCGACCCTGGACCTGGTCCGGAACGGCGACTTCGCCGTCATCACCGGCATCGGCGGCGAGTCCTGGGCCGAGGCGGCACGCCGACTGTCGGCGGAGCTCGGCGTCACCATCACCCCCTCGATCGTGGGCGCGCGACAGGGCTACGACGACCCCTTCGGCGAGTGGCGCGCGTCGTGCGAGATCGCCGACGACGGAGTGCTTCTCGTACGCCCGGACCGGCACGTGGCCTGGCGGGCGGCATCCCTCTCGGAGTCCCCCCTGGCGGATCTGCGCGCCGCCGTCACCACCCTGCTCGATCGCTGACCCGACCCGAATCGGAACTGGAGAAACAAGAATGGACATCGGACTGCTCATCCTCCGCCTGCTCCTCGGCACCCTGATCGCCGGGCACGCCCTGCAGAAGCTGACCGGCGCCTTCGGCGGACTCGGACCCGATGGGACCGCGCCGATCTTCGAGAAGTGGGGGCTGGTGCCCGGTAAGCCCCTGGTGGTGCTGGCCGCGCTCCTCGAGTTGCTCGGCGCACTCCTCGTGGTGTTCGGACTGGCGACCCCGCTCGGGGCCGCGATCCTGGTCGGCGTCATGGCCGTCGCGGCCTCGGTCAACGTCGCCAACGGTCTGTGGGCACAGGGCGGAGGCTACGAGCTGGCGCTCGCCTACGGCGGAACGGCTGCGGCGCTGTGCTTCACCGGGCCCGGTGGATTCTCGCTGGACCGCCTCATCGGACTCGACGGGTACGACTCCACGACGGCCGGCGTCGTCGCCGTGATCGTCGCGGCGGTCGCCGCGGCCGCCTTCATCGGCTACGCGAGCCGGCACAAGGGACGCTCGTCCGTCGCCACGGAGGCCTGAGCGTGGACAAGGAGATCACCGCGATCGCCGATGCCGTGCGCGACATCGGCGACGGGGCCAGCATCGCCGTCGGCGGCTTCGGCCTCAACGGCATTCCCGATCAGCTCATCGCGGCGGTCCTCGATACCGGCGCACGCGAGCTGCACACGGTGTCCAACAACTGCGGCGTGGACGGTCTGGGCCTGGGGCGCCTGCTCGCGCAGCACCGGATCCGGCGCACGATCGCCTCGTACGTCGGCGAGAACCGCGAGTTCGCACGCCAGTACCTCGCGGGGGAACTCGAGGTCGAGCTGGTGCCGCAGGGCACCCTCGCCGAGCGCCTGCGGGCCGGCGGCGCCGGGATACCCGCCTTCTACACCCCTGCGGGCGTGGGAACCGCCGTCGCCGAGGGCGGCGTGCCCTGGCGATTCCACCCCGACGGGACGACGGCGGTGCCCTCCCCCGCGAAGGAGGCGCGGGAGTTCGACGGGCGCGGGCACATCCTGGAGCGAGCCATCGCCACCGACTTCGCCCTCGTGCACGCCTGGCGCGGGGACCGTCACGGGAACCTCGTGTACCGCCGGGCGGCGGGCAACTTCAACCACCTGTGCGCAACGGCCGGGCGCGTGACGATCGCCCAGGTCGAGGAGCTCGTCGAACCGGGCGAGATCGAACCCGAGCAGGTGCACACGCCGGGGGTGTTCGTGCAGCGCGTGGTCTGCGTCGGCCCCGTGAGCAAGCCCATCGAGAAGGAGACCACACGATCATGAGCCTGACCGAGGCGGAACTCGCGGCGCGGGTCGCGCACGAGCTTCCCGACGGCGCCTACGTCAACCTGGGGATCGGGTTGCCCACGCTGGTACCGAACTTCATCCCGCGGGAGCGCACCGTCGTGCTGCACTCCGAGAACGGCATCCTCGGGGTGGGCCCGTACCCGGAGGCCGGCCGCGTGGACGCGGACCTGATCAACGCGGGCAAGGAGACGGTGACGCTGCTCCCCGGCGCCGCTCTCTTCGACTCCGCGGCGAGTTTCGGCATGATCCGCGGCGGCCACATCGACATCGCCGTCCTCGGCGCGATGCAGGTCTCCGCAGCGGGTGACCTGGCCAACTGGACCATCCCCGGGAGAATGATCAAGGGCATGGGCGGCGCGATGGACCTGGTCCACGGTGCGCGGCGTGTGATCGTCATGATGAACCACCGCGCCCGCGACGGTGCCTCGAAGATCGTCGAACGGTGCACGCTACCGCTGACCGGCTCGGCGTGCGTGCACCGGATCATCACCGATCTCGCCGTCATCGACGTCACGTCAGCCGGTCTCCAGCTCGTCGAGTGCGCGCCCGGAGTCACCGAGGCGGACGTCCGCGAGGCCACCGATGCGGAGTTGATCGCATGACCGCACCACGCATCCGCAAGTTGCTCGTGGCGAACCGCGGCGAGATCGCGATCAGGGCGTTCCGCGCGGCGTACGAATCCGGAATCGCGACGGTGGCGGTCTATTCGCACGAGGACCGGAACTCCGCGCACCGGACCAAGGCCGACGAAGCCTACGAGATCGGCACCGCCGGGCACCCCGTTCGGAACTACCTGGACGTCGAGGCGATCATCGCGGCGGCGAAGCGATCCGGGGCCGATGCGATCTACCCCGGCTACGGCTTCCTGTCGGAGAATCCCGAGCTGGCGTCGGCCTGCGCGCGCGAGGGTCTCGTCTTCGTCGGGCCCTCCGCCGACGTCCTCGAACTCGCCGGCAACAAGTCCCGCGCGATCGCAGCGGCCCGCGCGGCCGGCCTGCCCGTCCTCGAGTCGACGGCTCCGTCCGCCGACCCCGACACGCTGCTGGCCGCGGCCGAGGAGATGCGATTCCCCGTCTTCGTCAAGGCCGTCGCCGGCGGCGGAGGCCGCGGCATGCGTCGGGTGGACGACCCGTCCAAGCTCCGCGAGGCGATCGAATCGGCCTCCCGGGAAGCGGAATCCGCCTTCGGGGATCCGGCCGTCTTCATCGAGCGCGCGGTGATCGAACCCCGGCACATCGAGGTCCAGATCCTCGCCGACACGCACGGCGACGTGGTGCATCTGTACGAGCGCGACTGCTCCGTCCAGCGGCGCCATCAGAAGGTGATCGAAGTGGCGCCCGCCCAGGGGCTGGCACCGGAGATCCGGGACCGCCTGTGCGCCGACGCCGTCGCCTTCGCCCGGCGGATCGGCTACAGCTGTGCGGGGACGGTCGAGTTCCTGGTCGACGGTGCGGGACAGCACGTCTTCATCGAGATGAACCCGCGGATCCAGGTCGAGCACACCGTCACCGAGGAGGTGACCGACGTCGACCTGGTGCGCGCCCAGTTGCAGATCTCCTCCGGCGCGACGCTCGGTGACCTCGGGCTGACGCAGGATGCGATCGTGGTGCACGGCGCCGCGCTGCAGTGCCGCATCACCACCGAGGACCCCGCCAACGGGTTCCGGCCCGACACCGGGCGGATCACGGTGTACCGCACGCCCGGCGGCAGCGGGGTACGGCTCGACGGCGGAACCGCGTTGGGGGCCGAGGTCGGCGCCTACTTCGACTCGATGCTGGTCAAACTGACCTGCCGCGGCAAGGACTTCGGGACCGCGGTCGACCGCGCCCGGCGCGCGGTGACGGAGTTCCGGATCCGCGGTGTGGCCACCAACATCCCCTTCCTCCAGGCGGTCCTCGACGAACCGACGTTCCGGAACGGCGCGGTGACCACCTCCTTCATCGAGGAGCACCCGCAACTGTTGACCCGGCACAGGTCGGCGGACCGCGCGTCGAAGATCCTCGCGTACCTCGCCGACGTCACCGTCAACAAGCCGAACGGAACCCGGCCCACATCCGTGTATCCGAACGACAAGCTCCCCGAGATCGACCTGGCGGTCCCACCGCCCGACGGTTCGCGGCAGCGGCTCCTCCGGCTCGGCCCGGAGGGGTTCGCCCGCGCGCTCCGCGAGCAACCGGCGCTGGCGGTCACCGACACCACGTTCCGCGACGCACATCAATCGATCCTGGCGACCCGGCTGCGGACGGCGACTCTCCTCGCCGTCGCGCCGCACGTCGCCCGGATGACCCCGGACCTGCTGTCGATCGAGGCCTGGGGCGGCGCGACGTACGACGTAGCCCTCCGGTTCCTGCACGAGGACCCGTGGGAGCGTCTGGCGCTGCTCCGCGACGCCGTCCCCAACATCTGCCTGCAGATGCTGCTCCGCGGGCGGAACACCGTGGGGTACACACCGTACCCGGATCGGGTGAGCCGGGCGTTCGTCGCCGAGGCGGCCGCCACCGGGATCGACGTGTTCCGGATCTTCGACGCGCTCAACGACATCGAGCAGATGCGGCCGGCCATCGACGCCGTCCGGGACACCGGGACCGCGATCGCCGAGGTCGCGATGAGCTACACCGGTGACCTGTCGGACCCGGCCGAGGATCTCTACACCCTGGACTACTACCTCGCGCTGGCCGAAAGCATCGTCGAGTCGGGGGCGCACGTCCTCGCCATCAAGGACATGGCCGGACTGCTCCGCGCGCCGGCGGCCACGACTCTCGTCGGCGCGCTCCGCCGCGAGTTCGATCTCCCGATCCACGTCCACACGCACGACACGGCCGGCGGCCAGTTGGCGACGTACGCCGCCGCGTGGGCCGCGGGTGCGGACGCCGTCGACGGTGCGAGCGCGCCGCTGGCAGGGACCACCAGCCAGCCCTCGCTGTCGTCGATCGTCGCCGCCGTCGCGCACACGGAGCGCGACACGGGCCTGGACCTGAACGCGGTCGCGGACCTCGAGCCGTACTGGGACGCGGTGCGAAAAGTGTACGCGCCGTTCGAGATGGGCCTCAACGCACCGACCGGCAGGGTCTACCACCACGAGATCCCCGGCGGGCAGTTGTCCAATCTGCGGCAGCAGGCGTCCGCGCTGGGGCTGGGGGATCGATTCGAGGAGGTCGAACGGAACTACGCGGACGTGGACCGGCTGCTCGGCCGGATCACCAAGGTGACGCCGTCGTCGAAGGCGGTGGGCGACCTCGCCATGTCGCTGACGGGGGCCGGAACCACGGTGGCGGAGTTCGCGGCGTCCCCGTCCACGCACGACATTCCCGACTCGGTGATCGGCTTCCTGCGGGGCGATCTGGGGGATCCGCCCGGCGGCTGGCCGGAGCCCTTCCGCTCGCGCGCGCTGGCCGGGCGCGATCCGGCACCCGAACCGGCCGCGCTCAGCGCGGCGGACGAGGCGGGGCTGGACGGCGCCAAAGCCATCCGCCGCACCACCCTCAGCCGGCTGTTGTTCCCCGGGCCCACCCAGGAGTACCTCGACCACGTCGACACGTTCGGCGACACCACACGGCTGTCGACGAATCAGTTCCTGTACGGCCTCCGCGAGGGCGAGGAGCACAGGATCGAACTGGAACCGGGCGTCGTCCTGATCGTCGGCCTGCAGTCGATCTCGGAGGCGGACCAGCACGGGATGCGCACGGTGATGTGCCAGCTGAACGGCCAGCTGCGACCGGTCCAGGTCCGCGACCGATCGATCGCGGACCAGGTTCCGGTGGCCGAGAAGGCCGATCGCAACGATCCGGGGCACGTGGCCGCGCCGTTCGCCGGTGTCGTGTCGCTCTCGGTCGCACCGGGCGATCCGGTGGAGAGCGGGGCGACCATCGGCGCGATCGAGGCCATGAAGATGGAGGCCGCCATCACCGCGCCGATGGCGGGCGTCGTCGAGCGCACGGCCATCGATGCCGTGGCCCAGGTGGAGGCGGGCGATCTACTCTTGGTGGTGACCCGAGCGCCGATGTGAACGACCGCCGCCGAGTTCCTTCGAGGCGGCGCAGACCAGAGCATTCCCCCGGACGAACGGAGCAGCCCTCATGAGAACGATCGCCGACCAGGTGGTCGAAACCCTCAGCGCGAGCGGTGTCCGGCGGATCTACGGGATCCCCGGAGACTCTCTCAACGGAGTCACCGACTCCCTGCGGAAGCTCGGCACCATCGACTGGGTACACGTCCGGCACGAGGAGGCCGCCGCCTTCGCGGCGNCCGCCGAGGCCGAGATGACGGGCGAACTGGCGGTGGCGGTGGGGAGTTGCGGCCCCGGGAACCTCCACCTGATCAACGGCCTCTACGACGCGCACCGATCGCGCGTACCGGTCCTGGCCATCGCCGCGCACATTCCGACGAGCGAGATCGGGACGAACTACTTCCAGGAGACGCATCCGCAGGAGTTGTTCCGGGAGTGCTCCGTGTTCTGCGAGTACGCGGCGGACGCCTCGCAGCTGCCGCACCTGCTCGAGATCGCCATCCGCACCGCCGTCGAGAAGCGCGGCGTCGCCGTGCTCGTGATCCCGGGCGACGTCGCGCTCGCCGAAGCCGATGCGAGTCGCCCCGCGGCGATCCGCGCGGGCGGAGCGGTCGTCACACCGCCCCCGGGCGAGGTGGCGCGCGCCGCCGCACTACTCGATCGCGCGGAGCGGATCACGATCCTCGCCGGCGCGGGCTGCCGCGGTGCGCGCGAGGAGGTCCTCGCGCTGGCCGAGGAGCTCGCGGCCCCGATCGTGCATACCCTGCGCGGAAAGGAGGTGATCGAGTACGACAACCCCTACGACGTGGGGATGACGGGCCTCCTGGGCTTCGCGTCGGGATACCGGGCGATGGAGGAGTCCGACCTGCTGCTCATGCTGGGCACCGACTTCCCGTACCGGCAGTTCTACCCGAAGCATGCACAGGTGATCCAGGTCGACATCCGCGGCGAACAGCTGGGCCGCCGGCACCGCGTCGACATCGGGATGGTGGGAACGGTCAAGGACACCGCCGCCGCGCTGCTGCCGCTGATCCGGAGGAAGGCCGACCGGGGGCACCTGCAGGACTCCCGCGCTCACTACCGGCGCACCCGGGCGAAGCTCGACGAACTCGCGACCGTCTCGAAGCGGAACGCGGCGATCCACCCGCAGTACCTGGCCGCGTTGATCGATCGGTACGCCGATGAGGACGCCGTGTTCATCCCCGATGTCGGCTCGCCCGTGGTCTGGGCCGCCCGGTACCTGACGATGAACGGCCTGCGCCGCCTCATCGGTTCGTTCTCGCACGGCTCCATGGCGAACGCTCTGCTGCACGCCATCGGCGTCCAGGCGTCGCACCCCGGGCGTCAGGTCGTCGCGCTCGCCGGAGACGGAGGGCTGTCCATGATGCTCGGCGAGCTGCTGACGCTCACGCAGAACGGCCTCCCGGTGAAGACCGTCGTGTTCAACAACTCGTCGCTGAACTTCGTCGAGCTGGAGATGAAGGCGGCGGGCTTCGTCACGTACGGGACCGACCTCGCCAATCCCGACTTCGGCGCGGTGGCCGCGGCCTTGGGGATCTGGGGGCGCCGGGTCAGCGATTCGACGGAGTTGGCGGGTGCGGTGGAGGAGTTCCTCGCGCACGACGGGCCGGCCGTGCTCGACGTCGTCACCGAGCGGCAGGAGCTGTCGATGCCTCCGACCATCACGGCGGAGCAGGTGAAGGGGATGACCCTGTACGCGATCCGCACGGTGATGTCCGGTCGCGGCGACGAACTCATCGACCTCGCGCGCGCGAATCTCCGCCAGCTCTTCTGAAAGCGGGGCGCCGGTGCCGGCGCTACCGCTGCGCGGCGAAGGCGCGCGCCCGCGCGTCCAGGGCGCGGGCCATCGACCGGATCTCCGCCGAGTAGCGCTCGACGACCGCCTCGGGATTCCCCAGGACCCCCGCCGCGGTGTAGTCCTCGCGCGCGATCGTCAGCTGTGGCTGTTCGTCGATCAGATCCGTCTTGACGAACCGGAGGACCTCCGCGAGCTGTCGGGCCGACATTCCGCCCCCGCGGCCTCCGTAGCTGACGATCGCCGCCGGCCGCCCGTTCCACTCGTCGTAGAGGTAGTCGATCGCATTCTTCAGGGAGGCCGGGTATCCCGCGTTGTACTGCGGCGTGACGAAGACGATCGCATCGGACTCGAGGATCTCCCGCGACCACGCCTGGGTGTGATCGTGCGCGTACTGATGCAACGCCGCCATCACCGGCTCGTCCAGCAGCGGCAGGCCGATCTCCCGGAGGTCGAGTATCCGCACGTCGCTTTCACTGACACTCGAGATCTCCTGGGCCATCTCAGCAGCGAGCTGATCACCGATGCGCACGGGCCGCGTACTCCCGATCACCACACTGATCCGAGGGCGGTGGGATTCCTTCATCCGAACTCCTTTCGAACGGTCCGCAACGGTCGACGGTGCGGCACAGCGGTTCCGCCCCCGGGATCCGGGTGCGCCGCATCGCGGCGCACCCGAAGGCACCGAAGGTCGGCCCGGGTCAGACGCTCGCGGTCGCGGCGAGCTTGCGCTCCGCATCGGCGCCGGGCCCCTGCGTGGCCTCGGCCTGTGCCCGCTGGTACGACTCGATGAGCAGCTGGTAGTTGGTCATCACACCCGAGTACAGCGATGCGAAGTCGGCGGCCTCGGGGCGGTTCCAGGTCTGCTGGACCTCGCTGGCCACGGCCACGGTGTCGACCGGGGAGACACCCGCCTGCACCATGCGGGCCATTGCGATCTCCTGCGACAGCTTCGAGTAGGTGCCGGACGCGTCGATGACGCCGAAGACCTTGTAGCCCTCACGGGTGGCGCTGATGGCCGGTTCCGCGAGGCACACCGAGGTGATGACCGCCGCCATGATCAGCGTCTTCCGGCCGGTGGCCGCGACGGCATCGCGGAAGGCCTCGACGTCCCAGGCGTTGATCTCGCCGTTGCGCGGGATGTAGGTCGCTTCGGGCACGATCTCGTGGATCTCCGGCATCAGGGGGCCGTTCGGGCCCTGCGGCACCGATGCCGTGGTGATCACGGGAATCCCGGCGAGCTTCGCGAGCTTGGCCAGCGCGATGGTGTTGGCGCGGACCTGGTTGAAAGGCTGGTCGTGCACCACCTGGAAGAGGCCGCTCTGGTGGTCGATGAGCAGCAGCACTGCGTCGTCAGGATCGATGAGCCCGAGGGAATCAGTCATGGTGGAACTCCTTGAACGGATCGGTGGTCGGGGCATCCCGGCCAATGTCATTCAAATTTGAATGATTCAAATTTGAATGACATGAGATTAGCCGCCCCTGGGACGCTTGTCAACGGGTGCTGACCTGCGCACTTCAGCGCGATGACCCCTGGGCCACGGTCAGCCTGCGGCAGCCTCGATCAGCTCGAGGTCGCGGACGCAGTAGCGGTGGTGCTCGAAGGTCTCGGTGAGCACCGTGCGCAGACACTGCCGCACCGTGCGGCCGCGGGCGTACGGCGGCCAGACGTCGTCGTCGGGAACCGGCGCCGGCGCGTCGAGCCGCTCCGCGGTGACCCCGCCGAGCCACGCCTCGAGCTCGGCGGCCTGAGCGGCGCGCACCGCCGCGACCTCGTCGAGGGACGGATCGGCGGCGAGGTCCAGCCCGTGCGCCCCGCGGTAGGGCGCGATGTCCGGGCCGAGCCCCATCGGCGTGAAGACGTCCCGGGAGCCCAGGCAGCAGCGCCGGAACCAGGAGTCGTGGACGAAGACGAGGTGCCGCAGGGTCTGCATCGCCGACCACTCCCCGTGCACCGTGCGGTCCTCGATGCCGGGTGCGCGGCGGATGCGCCCGATCGTCGCCGCCCAGTCGGAATGGAGCGTGGTCGCCGCACGGCGCAGGTCGGCGGGGGCCTCGGAGCGGATCAGCGCGCGTACCGGGTATCGCCGGTCGAGCTCGGCCTCCACGTACCCGGTGACGTCGACGCCGTTCACCACCAGATCGGAGACGAGCCCGTCGATCACCACGTCCTGCATCACCGCCCCGACGAAGCGCGCCCCGGACAGGTCGCACTCGCGGAACTCCGCCCCGCTCAGATCCTCGTCGACGTACCGGACCATGCTTCGCATCGTAAGTCCGGCCGCCGGGGCGTGTAGGGTCCCGACCTACCTGGCGACTGTCAGCCTTCTCACCTGCACTGCATCACGCAGTCCCACGGAGTTGGCATCTCGCCAGTCCCAGCAACATGGCATTTCCACCACAGCATTCAGGCCGTCGCCGGACTCCCACTCCAGCAGCAGTACCGTTCCCACAGCCTTCGACAGGTCGTAACTAGAACTGGGTCTACGAATTGATCAGCCGGACCACGTAGGGCATCGCGCCGTCGGTGCGCAGCGGCGATACTTTGACCGTCGATCCGGACTCGGGTGCCTCAAGCATCTGGTTGTCACCCAGATAGAGCGCTTCGTGCTGGCTCGCATTCGGGCCGAAGAAGATCAGGTCACCCCGCTTGATCTCAGCGAGCGGAACCTTCTTGCCGATGTTGTACTGGTAGCCGCTGTAGTGCGGGAGCTTGATGCCGACGGCAGCAAATGCGAACAGCGTCAGGCCCGAGCAATCAAATCCCGGGTTCTCGAAGTCACGGAAGGTATCGGCAACGCCGCCGTCGCGGACCCCGACGGTGGGGCCGTTGATATCACCACCCCCCCAGGAATATCTGGTGCCGACCACCGACAGGCCCCGGGCAATGACCGTGTCAATCATTTGCTTGCCCGACATCGACGCGACTGACACAGGCGCTACTGGTGCCTGGATTGCAGGCACCTGGGCTGCCGCTTGAGCCGGGACCTGGGATGCGGTCTGCGGTTGCGGCGTGAACCCGAACAGGTTGCTCAGTTGCCCGAGCAACGACGACGCTGCGGTCGCGGCCGACGGTGGCCCCCCGGGCGCCGACACTGCCGGTGCCGCAGAAGGAGCCGCTACGGGTGTGCTTGCGTTCGGGGGTGCCGCCGGTGCAGGAGCCGGCTGCGAGGAAGGCACCGTCACTGTCTGCTGTTCGCTGACGACGTATTGGTCATAGATCCGCTGCTGACCTGCGGCATCCCCGGACTTCGCCTTCGCCTCGGCGAGCGCCCTTGCGGCCGTCTGCCGACGCAAATCCAACCGTCGGCGTTGATCGGTCGCCGAACGCAGCGCCTCCAGGGTCTGGGCCACCGACCCCTGCGCTCGGGTGCGGCGGTCGGCAGCCGCGCCAGCCGCTGCATCCGCGGAGATCTTCGCGATCCGCGCAGCATCGCGGCTCGATCGCGCCCGCCGCCGGGCGTCATTGAGGCCGGTGACAGTACCTGCCTGGGCGGCAGCAACGCGCCGAAGAACCGCAGTGCGGTCTACCGCCGTCTGCCCATCCGGGGCGGTCAGAGCATCCGCGACCCCGCCCGAGGTGTTCCCCTGCATGTAGGCGGCGCGGAGCATCTCATCGAGCCTGCGCTGAGCAGCATCCACTGCCTGGTCGGAAGCCACGGCCTCCCGATCCGCAACTACTACTGCATTCGTCGCGGCCCGCGCAGCGTCGGCGGCCAACGCCACGTCGATCACCGCCTTGTTCACCGACTGCCGCCGAATGTCAACGTCGTTCTGCAAAGCCGCGATCTGCTGATCAAAGTCCGCAAGGCGCACGATCAACGAAGGAACCACCGCGACCGAGTGACCTGCTCGAGGGTCGTCTCCCACGTGCCGCGCCCACGCAGGATCCGCTCCGCCGACCACGATCGCAGCCACGATCGTCACCGCCGCCGCCCGCTGCATTCCAGACGCCCATCGATGCTGATTCACCACGGAACATCTCCTTCAACGAGCCGACCGCCCCCCGCGGGGAGGTTGCGCCCACGCGAGGGGATCAGAAGCGGAATATTGTTGGTGCGCAATCTTTTTACGCAAAGTTTGACGCGCCGCACCGGCACCCCTTGAGTACCATCCGAACCGTACGTCACAGACGCCACAGAGGGAAGCGGTGATCGAGCAGATGCAGAGCCTTAACTGCCACCTACAATGGGGTTGGCCTGCGGTATTCAAGATTCAATCAAGATCCTGCTACTATCCACGATAGTACTAAGGAGGAGTGCGACCCTTGCCTGGTGAGTTGGAATCCGCGGTCATGCAAGTGCTCTGGGACAGTGAGCACGCCTTGAAGGTGCAGGAGGTGGTCGATGCCCTCGACACCGGGCGGGCACTGGCCTACACCACGGTGATGACGGTTCTAGACAACCTGCACCGCAAGCAGTGGGTCCAACGCGAGAAGGTCGGCAAGGCCTACTTCTACGAGCCGACACTCAGCCGCGCGGAGGCTGCGACCCAGGCGCTGCGTGACGTGCTGGATGCATCCGGCGATCCTGAGGCAGTGCTGCTGCACTTCACCGAGTCCGCGTCGGACGAGGAATCAAAGGTCATCCGGCGGGCACTACGCCGTCGGTCACGGCAGCAATAGACTAAGCCCGGTGCGCGAGATCCGAATCCGGACCCGGATGGAGGGAATGAGTACACGATGACGGTGTTCGCGGCATTGGTCGTCGCGGCGGCTGCGATCGCGGCTGCCGGACCTGTGCTGCTCACCCGCGCGGGGCGTACGCGGCTCGATCCAGTTGCCCTGCTCATCGGCTGGGTGGGAGCGCTGGCAATGCTTGGACTGCTGACGGCGTTAGCGATCGTGGCACTGTTGCTGCCGCTGCACGCAGACTACTCGGTAACCACTGCGTTCGGAGACTGCTGGTCCCTGGCGGTCCATGGCACCGTGCCGCAGGGACGCCGGGCGACCGGCGCCGCACTAGCCGCGCTCATTGCGGGCTCCGTCGTGATCTCCGGCGTGCGCTGCGTCTTCGTCCTCGCGCGCCGGCGGGCGGTCGCGACGTTGCATTGCGACCGAATAAGGCTGGTGGCCAGTCCAGCCGCCGGGGACGGCCGAGTGTGGTGCCTCGAGCACGACGCCCCCTTGGCATTCGCCATCGCCGCACCCAGGGGCGGGATGGTGGTGATCTCCCGCGGCCTACAGACCTTGTTGGCACCCTCCGAGCTGGCGGCAGTGCTGGCACACGAG
The DNA here is from genome assembly GCF_965138335.1 of Tsukamurella ocularis. GTDB lineage: Bacteria > Actinomycetota > Actinomycetes > Mycobacteriales > Mycobacteriaceae > Tsukamurella > Tsukamurella ocularis_A. The sequence continues at coordinate 84,386 of NZ_CBCSDV010000001.1, read as the reverse complement.
CACGCACACCTCCGCGGTCGCCACCACCTGATCGTTGCCATCACTGAGGTCATCGGGCAGGTCCTGCGCCCGATCCCGCTGTGCCGGAACGCCCCGAGCGCCGTGCGGGAATTGGTCGAGGCGATCGCTGACGGAGCAGCAGCACGCCGTTGCGGGGCGGCCACGGTACACCGGGCCCTGCTGCAGATGGCCTCCGCACAATCGGTGCGGCAGCGATCAGGGACAGCCGGGCGGGGCCCTACTCTGGCGATGGCGACCACCGCGACCTCGGCGCGGGCCCGCCGCCTACAGCTCCCCGCAGCGAGCCGCAGTGCTCGCGTGCGCCACTGCGGCGCGGTCGCCGCGGCCACCGCCCTGGGATCAGCCGCTACGGTGGCGCTTGCAGCCCTCGTCGTGTCCGCTATTTCCTGCCCAGCGCTCTAGCCCGCTGCGCCCGTGGCGCAGCGTGACAGAGAGATTTGCCTGTTCCCCGGGGGGGCCAACTGCGCAGCAACATCCGCTGCGACGCTTCATCGTGACTAGCGAGTGCGACCCACGAGTCGCATTTCAGCGACCGTACACCGAGTCCCGAGCGCCTACGTCCTTGAGCCACTACGCTCCGGTGCCGCTATTCGACGAGTCACGAATGCCGATGCCCGGCGGTCGTGTCCACAGCCACAGGCATCTTCGCCGAGGGGTCGCACACCCCGGCGGGGCATTCGCTCACCTGTAGCGGATGCTCAGGCTCGCCGCCCCGCCACGACCACCGTATCCCCCAGCGGGTGGCGACCGCGGCACCCATGGCGAGGGCCGAGACGACAGCAACCAGGGGCTGCAGCGGCGCCCACAGCGTCAACGCTCCCGACGCGCCCAACATCGCGACGACGACCTTGTTACACAACGGGCACCCCACCGCGAGCGTCGACAGGACCACACCGGAAGTGCCTCGCACAGCACCACGATTCCACCCGGCCACCACCGGAGCTGCCAGCCAGGCGGCCGCGAGAACGGTCACCACCACGAGGACGAGGTAGTCCCACCAGCGCACCGGCGTCATCCGGGTGAAGACAGGATTGGGAAGCACTCGGGAGGGGATCGCGATCACCAGTGCGATCAGCGCACCGCCAGCCGCTGCGTGCCACCACCGCACCCGTCCAATGACCGCCCTGCGGTTCATACCACTCACAGTGCACCCTCCTCACCTCGCGCTTGTCTTTCCTCGAACTCAGCATAACTACTAGATCACATAGTAGTTCTTGGTGGCGGGCCTGCCCGCCCCTCATCTACTATTCAACATAGTAGTTACCTACTAAGCGTGTTAGTAGCTCAATCTCGGGAGAGGCCTGATCGATGAAACATCTCTCTAGCGTGCCGGATCCAGACGTGGGCCTTCCAACGGTGACCGAATCCGTCGGCGCGCCGGTGCGGCATGACGCGGTGCAGGCGTCGGAGAGGATCTCGACGATCACCGGTCCGGTGGGCGGTTGCGACCCAGTGAACGAAGCGGAGCCACAAGGACTGTCCGCTACGTACGTGCTAGACGCGGTCAGCGCTCCCGGTGCGCTCCGGATGCAGTACGAGGGCCTACGGATCGGCGCCGAGGCCGACGATACGCAAGGGCGATTCACCTGCCAGCGCGATGTCAGTCTCGCGGCGGCCCGCGGGCGGCCGGTCGCTGTGACCGAGCGGCTATCGGGGATCCCGGCAGGCGAGTGGGATATTCGGGTGCGAGCAGCGTGGACACCGGCTGCGACGCAGGCGGGCGAGCTGGCGGGCGAGATGAAGCTTCCGGACCAGCAGATGCGGGTCCGGACGGTGTTCGCGCCTCTGGCACACGGGCCCGCGGTGGCAGCGTGGTGTTGGCCGCTGCTGGTGGGGCTCGGCGCTGTCGTCGCGGTCGCGCTCATGGCAGTGAACGTCTCCCTCGCTGGCGGCTCTGCATTCGCGGCGGTGGGGATCAGCGGTGTGGCCTGTGCTGTGGGGTTTCTCGGCGCGCGGTTGTGGTTCTTGGCAATCCATCGGATGCCGCTACGGAAGCTGCTGTCCTCCGGAGCCTGCATTCAGGGGTTCAACGCCGCTGCCGCGGTGGTCTTGGTGATGGGGGCGCCGGCGATCGGACTGTCATGGGGCGCGGTGCTCGATTCTGCTGCCCCGGCACTGCTCGCAGGGATGGCCGTCGGGAGGCCGGGGTGTTGGCTGACCGGCTGTTGCGCTGGAAAGGTCACCGTGTCGCGGTGGTCACTGTGGTCATCGGATCGGAGGGTGGCCGCTTCACGCTATCCGGTGCAGCTGTTTGAAGCTGCGGCGTGCGGGACGCTGGCGATAGGGGCCGAATTCCTGTTCCTGGGCGTCCGGCACTCGGGAGCGATCTTCGTGATCGGACTCGCTGCCTACGCGCTGGTCCGGCAGGTGCTGTTTCCGCTGCGCTCCGACCCGCACACTCGGTGGGGGCGTACCGCAGTCGCAGCAGGTGCTACGGCCGCGATCGCGGTGGCGATATGGGTGATGACGTTGTGACGAGTCGGCGGGGCTACCGGGATGTGCTCAGACAGATCCGGACTGCCTCGCCCATTCTCCGTCCTGGTCAGCGGCCTTCCGACGACGCCAGGGCGCTGGCTTTGGTCCACTGCTGCCAGGGCACACTCCAGTCACCGTTCTGCCATTGCTCGAGAGGTGCGCCGCCAGTGTTGCGGATTTCGACGATGTCGCCGGGGACCGAGAAGTCGAAGAACCATCGAGCGTTGTCACCGTTGAGGTTGAGGCACCCGTGGGAAGTGTTCGTGTTGCCCTGCGCCCACACAGAACTGTCGAGTTGGTGCAGGTAGATACCGTCTGTGCTGATCCGTGTCGCGTAGTTGATCGTCTGTTTGTACCCCAAGCGCGAGTTGATCGGTAGCCCGTAGGTGGACGAGTCCATCACCACCGGGTTCGCCTTGTCCATCACGGTGTAGATGCCCCGTTGGGTCCAGAAGCTGATGGTGTTGCCGTTGATGATCTCGCTGCCGCCCATGCCCATGGAGGTGGGCATCGTACGGACGAGATTACCGCCGTCGTAGACGGTGACCGTCTTGGTCGCGTCGTCGGCGATCGAGACATGCGAGGCGCCGATGGTCGCACTGGCACGCACGTCCTCGGCGCCGTAGAGGCGCTCGCCCAGGCGGACACCGTATAGCGCGGCGTCCACGGTGATCTGAGTGCCCGGCGTGTGGTATTTCTCAGGTCGCCAATGCGCTTCGGTATTCGAGACCCAGCACCACGCTCCCTCGACCGCGGGTGTACAGGTGACTTTCATACGACGTTCTGCCTCGGCGCGGTCTGCGATGTCGGTGTCGAACTTCGCCACCAGCACCAGCCCCACACCGTAGGTCCGCCCTTCGCCGACCGGGGTGCCCGCCGTCGTTGCCAGCTCCATCGTCGCCTGCGCCTGTGGCGCGAGAGTGGTGAACGTGCTCTGCCGTTCGGTCCGGCGTCCTGCCTCATCGACCGCGACCGCTCGCAAGCGGTAGGTGCGGCCGAATCCAAGGGGCTCACCGGCCGACCAGGATTTGCGCGGTGCGTCCAACGTGCCGGCAACGGCGCGTCCCGCCTCGTTGGTGAGCGTGACTTCGGCGAGGGCGCCGGTGCCCACGACACGCACAGTGACCGGTGTGCGGGGTGTGACCTCCGCGGCGCCGTCGGCCGGCGCCAGCTCGATCAGTGGCACGGCGCCCGACGGTTTCGGTGAGGACGAGGATCCGCTCAGCGGCACCGCGCCCCGCTCGGCACCGCAGGCGGACGTGATCGCGACGGCTCCGATTCCGGTTGCCGTCCGCGCCAGCAGAGTTCGCCGTTGCAGAACCATTCAGCCTCCCTCGACCCGCCTCATCACGCAACTACTAATTTGCATAGTACTTTATGGTGAGTGGTCGAGCCCGCCAGGTCCGCAGGCGAGGTACTCTCACCCGCTCCGCCGGTACAGGTACCAGGCGCGGCGAGTCGTCGAGCAGGTGCGGGTGGGTGTTCTGACCGTTCCATCGACTGAAGCGCTCACTTGCCCGGAAGCGAGGGTTGCGCCCTAGCAACAGCGTCCTCGATGTCCTGTACTGATCGGAAGACCAGCGGGTCCACGATCCGCTGCACGGAGCCGTCGGGGCGGACGAGAAAGGACAGCGGCAGCAGGGGCGGGATCTGCAGTGTCCTCGCGACCGCGCCGTCCGCGTCGATGATGCTCGGGTACGCGAGGGCGAGATCGGTGGCGAAGGTACGAGCGTAACTCTCGACGTCGCGGACGTTGATCCCGAGTACCTGGACTGCTTCGGGGCGTTGGGCATAGCGCGAGAGGATCGGCATTTCTTCGCGACACGTCCCGCACCAGGACGCCCAGAAGTTGAGCAAAGTGGTTCTGCCTGCGGTGAGTTGTCCGAGGTTGATCACATCGGGGGTAGTGAGGCAGGGCTCGGACAGATCTGCCAGGGGCCCAACGGATCGGGCTGATACCGATTTCGTTCCGCCGCACTGCGGTTTAGGTACACCGCGGGCTGAGCTGGCCTGGAGTGGGGCCTCGGTTCCAGTGCGGGTGCCGGTGGAGGCGGTATCGTGGTCTCCTGGTTTTTCCGTGAGCGAATGCGCGGTCGAGACGGCGATGAGCAGCAGCGCGGCAGCGATCGCAATAAGGGCCAGTGCGTACCGGTGCCGGCGATGCCACGGCGGGGTTGAGGCGCACTCGTCGGGTCCGGGGGGAAGGGCGACGCTCATGGTGTCTTCTGCTCGTCGATGGGCACGGGCGTCGTATCGGCGGGGACCGACTGTTTGAGACCGGTGGTGCGACGTGCGCGCCGTTTGATCACCGTTGCGGCGATCAGGGCCGCAGCGGCCAGGGCGGACGTGACCGCTTCGGGCAACGCGCCCCAGCGGGTGGCGAGTGTGAGCCGGTCGTCGAGGGGAACAGTCGCGATCAGAGTATCCGCGCTGAACAGTGCGGACTGGTCGGTGACCGTCCCGTCCGGGGTCACGACAGCGCTGACGCCACTCGTCGCGGCGATCAGGACGGTGCGGCGGTGCTCGATGGCCCGCAGTCGGGACATCGCCAGTTGTTGGTACGACATGGCCGTGCGGCCGAAGGTCGCGTTGTTAGTGGGCACGGTGATCAGCTGGGCTCCACCGCGTACAGATTCACGGACGAGGTCGTCGAAGGCCACTTCGTAGCAGATGGCAGCCGCGGTCGGTATGCCAGCGAGGGTGACAATGCCGTCACCATCGCCAGGCACGAACCGGCCGGCCTTGTCGGCGTATGCGGACAGGCGGGTCGCGAGCGGCCGCATCGGTAGGTACTCCCCGAAGGGCACCAGTCGCCGCTTGATGTGTTGCTGTCCAGGACCGGAGCCGGGGTTCCAGACGATGGAGACGTTGCGTGATGTGCCGTCGTCGGCGGAGAGCACTGCACCGACGAGGACAGGTACGCCGAGCCTGTTGACCGTCTCATCGATCCGCGCGCGCACCTGCCGATCGCGCAGCGGGTCGATATCCGAGGCGTTCTCGGGCCAGACGATCATGGCGGGCCGGGGCATCTGGCCAGATTCGATGGCACTGGCGAGGTCCTCGGTGCGTCGTAGGTGATTCTCGAGCACTGCGGCACGCTGAGCATTGAAGTCCAGTCCTAGGCGGGGAACGTTGCCTTGGATCACCGCAACGGTCACGCTCGCTCGCGGTTCGTACGCTGGTAGCGCGATTAGGAGTGCTGCGCCGGCGAACGGGAGGATGCCACCAAGCGACGCACGGACAGCAGCGCGCGGTGACCTCCGCAGTGCCGCGCGGACCACGGCGAAACCGGAGCACCCGATGAGGGCGACCGCGAACGAGACGGCCGGTGCGCTGGCGATCGCGGCCAACTGTACGAGAGGCCCATCGGTCTGCCCGAACGCCAACTTTCCCCAAGGGAACCCGCCGAATGGCAGGCGGCTGCGCAGTGCCTCCGTCGCTGTCCACGCGCAGGCGCACCACAGCGGGTAGCCGGGGAGAACCACCATCCGGCTGACCAAGGCGCCGAACACCGCTACCGCGACGGCTTCGACCGCGGCGAGCGCGATCCACGGCCCAGCCCCAACGTAGATGCCTACCCACGGAAGCAAGGGCAGGAAGAACGCCAGCCCCGCGGCGTAGCCGTACAGCAGGGCTTGGCCGATTCCGCAGCCCCACACGGCGGCGACCACGAGCGCGACACCGACCGGCGCCGCTCCCCACAGCGCGGTGGGTGGGAACGAGATGAACATCGCTCCGCCGCCGGCGGCAGCCAGAAGTAGCCTGACCGCTGTGTGCGTCCACGGCCAATGAGCCGGCCCCCACCGAGTGGATGTCGCGGATGGGAGCCTTCGTGCTGTCTGCGTGGTCACGAGTGAGATCTCCTCAATTCTGGACCGTGGTGGTGCTGCTCGTCGCGAGTCGTCTGGGCGATCGCGGGCGTACTGGTTGGTGCGTGTCGACGGCGATTCCTGTCAGATCGGCATGACGATGTTGGAGACGAAGAGCCGCCGGACCATGTCGACGAAGTCGGACCAGTAGCCGGTGACCAGGGCGAGTCCGACGGCGATCATGAGCACGCCGCCGGCGACCTGGATGCGTCGGCTGTTGCGGCGAAGCCATCCGACGGCCCGCACCGCGGCGGTCGATCCGACGGCGAGTGCGATGAACGGCAGGCCCAGGCCTACGCAGTAGGCCACCACCAGCGCGGCACCGCGTGCCGGCGCTGCGTTGGTGCCCACAATGATCGACATGATCCCCGCCAGGGTGGGACCGATACAGGGAGTCCAGCCGAGCGCGAACACCCCGCCCAGCAGCGGGGCACCGGCAAGCGTGGTCCAGGGTCGTGGCGCAAAACGCACCTCGCGGGCAAGTGCCGGGACCAATCCGATGAACGCCAAGCCCATGATGATGGTGATTCCCCCACCTATCCGCATCAGCGTCTCTGCATTGAGCCGAATCGTCGCCGCCAGACCAAACACCGACATCGTCATCAAGAGGAAGGCCGCTGTGAACCCGCCGACGAACAACGCGGCTGCGCCGAGCACTCTCCACCGACCGGACCGGTCTACCGCCTTTCCGCTGCCGCCGAGCTCTGCGATCGACGTCGCTGGAGCCTCGGCGCCGACCAGCCCCGCGAGGTACGACAAGTAGCCGGGAACAAGGGGCACGATGCACGGCGAGGCGAAGGACACCAACCCGGCGAGCAGGCATGCCCCGATCGCCAGGATCAGCGGACCTGACACGGCGGCGTCGGCAAAGGCTTGTCCCATCAGCCCTCCCCGGCGACGCGGTCCACGGCATCGGTGAGGGTCTTCTCGTCGATCGTCGTCAGGTATGCCGCGGCCACGCGATGCTGCCGATCAAGGACGAAGGTCATCGGCACTACTGTGGTCGGGTACTGCTCACCGAGCGCGAGCAGCGTCTTGCCAGGGGGATCGTAGATCGACGGATAGGTCAGCCCGTGGGAGCGGATGAAGTCCCGCGCCGCATCGTCGCCGGCGGTTTCACGAACGTCGATACCGAGAAACTGCACACCCTTGGACTTGCGCGCCGTGTACACCTTTTCCAGAGCAGGAGCCTCGAGACGACAGGGGGCGCACCAGGAGCCCCAGACGTTGATCACCACGACCTTTCCGGCGTAGTCCGACAGTCGCAGCGTGGCCCCGGGATCAGTGACACTACGTCCGGACAGCTCACCGACGACGCTGCGCCGCTCGGGCGGGTAGAAGTGCCTGGCCTTGCCATCCGGAGCGATGATCCCGCCATCGCGTGCCCGGTCGCTGAGCTGAACGCACCCGCCGAGCAGCATCGCGACCACAAGCACCGCGATCACACCGGCGCACCGGCGCAGACTCGAGCTGCCGCTCGGGGGACGGTCATCATCGCCCAGCGATGCCCGTGTGGACTGTCGTCGCATCCTCACCCCTTCTCGGCGGCTAACGAACCAGCCACCAACTACTAAGTAGCATAGTAGTTGGTGGCTGGTCGGTCGCACTCGCCATCGGGGGCAGCCGCGGAGACGTCGGTCGCGTCAGGTGTACTTGAGGGTGGTCATCATGCCCATCTCCATGTGATAGATGTTGTGGCAGTGCAGGGCCCAGGTTCCGGGGTTGTCCGCGTCGAGGTCGACCTCGACCGAGCCCATGGGCTTGATGAGCACCGTGTCCTTGCGCAGTCCGCCACTGCCGGGGAGGCCCCAGGTGTGGCCGTGGATATGCATGGGGTGGAGCATCATCGTTTCGTTGGTGATCTGCATCCGCAGTCGCTGGCCCTTGCTGACGCGCAGAGGCGTGTCTTCGCCGTGCTTCTTGCCGTTGATGCCCCAGGCGTACGGGTCCATCTGGCCGTTGAGAGTGACCTTGATCGTGGAGTCGGGCTGGGCGTCAGGAAGGCGCGCGGAGTCGGCGGCGGTGAGTTCGGTGGCGCCGAGCAGGACCGGGCCGTCCAGTTCCGCGGGGCGAATGTCGGCGGCGGGTGCGGCGCCGGAGCCTGTGCGCAGGACTGCCAGAGCCTGGCCCTTCTTACCTTCGGCGGCGGCGACTAGCGGAAACGCGCCGTCGCCTGCGGTGACGGTCACGTCGTAGCGTTCCCCCATAGCGACGAAGAGCGCGCGGGCCTGCATGTCGTTGACCCTGTGTCCGTCGGTGTGGGTGACGGTCATCGTGTGACCGCCAAGGGCGACCCGGAAGACGGTGTCGGAGCCGGCGTTGATGATCCGCAGGCGGATGCGTTGTCCGGGCTTGGCGCGGAACTCGGTCGGCGCCGTAGGGATTCGGCCGTTGATGAGGTAGTGCGGGTAGACCACGTCGCCAGCATCGCCCAGCGGAGAGCTTCCCATGCCAGGCATCGAGGAGTGGTCCATGCCACCCATCCCGCCCATTCCGGTCTGCAAAGGTCCGGTCTTGGCTTGGAAGTCGGCAAGGATCTGGTCAGGGTTCTTGCCGATGCCGTCGGTCCAGTCGTCGAGGACGACGATCCACTCGGCGTCGAAGGCGCCTGGTTCATTGGGGTCGTCGATGATGATCGGAGCGTAGAGGGCACGGTCGAGTTGGGCACCGACGTGGGGATGGAAGTAGTGGGTGCCGGCGTCCGGGGCGGTGAACTCGTAGACGAATCGCCCCCCGGGGCGCACAGCATCCTGGGTGACGCCGGGAACGCCGTCAGCTTCGTTACGCAGGCGGATGCCATGCCAGTGGATGGTGGTGTCGGCGGGAAGCTTGTTGTCGAGGGTGACGCGGAGGAAGTCTCCGGCGTTGGCGCGCAGGACCTTGCCGGGGAGGGCGTCGTCGTAGGCCCAGGTACGGGCGGTGATACCGCCGAGGTCTACGGTGGTCTCGCGCGCGGTGAGGGTCGTCTCAACGACCTTCTGTCCGGCCTGGGGTGTGGCCTGTAGTGGCGGTCCTTGCAGCGCACGAGAGGCACCACTCGGCGTGCTGGCGGTCTTGTCGCCACATGCGGCGAGCGCGCCGACGCTGAGCGCGGCGAGACCGCCGAAGAGGGCTGTTCGTCTGGTCACCGGTGTCATGAATTGGTTCCTTGGTTTGACGTCGAGGAAGTCGGGGGCGGCCCTGCTTAGGGGGCAGCGGGGCTGACTGTCGGGCTGCCGTCGCCCATCCCTGGCATACCCGACATACCCGGCATGCTTGTGTGAGGTGTCGGCGATGAAGTCGGGGAGCTGCTCATCGAGTGGCCTGCGGGCATCGACGGTTGGGTTGAGGTGGGGGTAGTGCTGGTGTCGTCGTTCATGTTCATCGTGGACATGTCGTCGCCGCAGGCGGTGACGGCGAGGGCAATAGTGGCGGTGACGGCGGCGGTGGTGATCAGTCGTTTCGGGTTCATCGGTTCGTCTTTCTGGCAGGGATTCTCTGTGGGGTTCGTTGAAGGGGCGGTCGGGGTAGTGGGCTCGAGGCTGTACCGGGTTCCGGTGGTGGGTGTTCTCGCTTGGTGTTGCGGCGTTTGTAGACCGGCAGGGTCAGGGTGAACTGGGCGCCTTGTCCGGGGCCGCGGCTGGTGGCGGTGAGGGATCCGTCGTGGGCCTCGGCGAGCGCGCGGGCGATAGTCAGGCCGATACCGCTGCCGCCGGCGTCGCGGCTGCGAGAGGTGTCGGTGCGGTAGAAGCGGTCGAAGATGTGTGGGAGGTGTTCGCTGGCGATGCCTTCGCCTGTGTCCTCGACGATGATGTCGATGAGGTTGTGGTCGCGGCGGCGGCTGCTGACCGTGACGCTGCCTCCCGGTGGGGTGTGTCGGCGTGCGTTGCTGAGCAGGTTCGCGAGGGTCTGGCCGATGCGGGCACGGTCGGCGTCGACGAGGTCGGTGGTGGTGGGTCCGAGGCCGAGGTGGATACCTACGGCGTCGTAGCCGGGTTGCGCTTCTCGGACCGCGGCGGTGGTGATGTCGTTGACCGCGGTCGGCTCTGCTTCGACGCGTAGTTGTCGTTCGCCGGCGCGGGAGACGGCGTCGATGTCGTCAGCGAGTCGCTTGAGGCGGCCGGTGGCGCTGCGGATGACGCCGTACATTTGCGCGCCCGGCGTGCGGATGCCGTCCTCGGCGGCTTCGATTTGGGCGGTGATGGTGGTGATCGGCGTCCGGAGTTCATGGGCGAGGTCGGAGAGCATCTGCTGGCGGATCTCTTCGGTGGTATCGATTTGCTCGGCGAGTCGGTTGACGCTGCGGGTCAGGTCGCTGAATTCGCGGCCCAGGCGGCTGGGCGGGACGCGAATGGCGTGGTTGCCGGCGGCGATGTTCGCCGTCGAGGTCACCACGGCGCCGATGGAGCGTCGGACGCGGCGGGTGATCAGCCAGCTGACGACCAGTGCGAGGACCACGGAGCTCAACAGGGCGACCGAGACGGATACCACCAGTGAGGAGGCGAACGCCTCCTCGACGTGTTTGGCTTGGGGTGAGGTGGTCGGCAGGCCGGCGTGGGCCATGTGGGTGTGGAACAGGTGCGGTGCGACAGTCCACGCCACCAGCGCGGAGGCCCCAGCGCCAGCGGCGATGACGATGGTCTGGGCGATGAACAGCCTGGTGGTGAACCCCGAACGTGGGCGACGGGTGCGCCGTGCGTCGGATCGGGGCGCGCTCATTGCTTCGACCGGCCGTCACCCATTCGGTAACCGATGCCGCGGATGGTGCGGATGTAACGCCGCTCGGTGGTGGTGTCGCCGAGCTTGCGACGCAGGCTGGCGATGTGGACGTCGACGACGTGTGCATCGCCGACCCAGGTCGGTCCCCAGAGTTCGGCGAGCAGTTGGTCGCGGCTGAACACCATGCCCGGGCGGCGGGAGAGGACGTCGAGAAGGTCGAACTCGGTGCGGGTGAGAGCCGCGGGTCTACCGGCGACGCTCACCTCCCGACCGTTCGGGTCGATTAGCAGATCCCCGATGCGGCGCTCCGCGCCCTGGGGCATGGCGGGCCCGTTGACGGTTCCGGCGCGGGGGCGGCGCAGCATTGCTTCGATTCGGGCGATCAGCTCCCGCGGGCTGAACGGTTTGGTCAGATAGTCGTCCGCCCCGACGGACAGGCCGACCAGAGTGTCGACTTCGTCGGCGCGGGCGGTGACCATGACAACGTAGGCGTCCGAGAAGGTGCGCAGTTGCCGGCACACTTCGACACCGTCGAGCGAGGGCAGCCCGAGGTCGAGGACGACGACATCCGGTGGAGTTCGGTGCGCGGCGGCGACTGCGGCCGCTCCATCGCCGGTGATCTCGACATCGAAACCACTGCGCTGAAGGTAGTCGGCGATGACCTCGGCGAGGTCCGGCTCGTCCTCGACAACCATCGCGCGCAGGCCCAGCTTCGGCCGCGGTTCGGTCACCGCCGTCGGCTTGGGCTCGGCAACAATCGCATCCATGCCTCCATCGTGGCCTGACCGTATGCCCAGGATCGACCCGAGGCGCGGTTCTTGAGCAAATCTTGATCTTGAGCACACGTAACGGCCTGGTTAGGGCACGCACAGTCGAGGGCGATCAGATACCCCTCACCGGACTGATCACCGGTGGCACGTCTTCACCCGGCGGGCCACGGGCACGCCATCTGCCGACTCACGCTGACCGTCCTGGTCCTGCAAGACCGTCGCGCCGGGTGGCGTGCCACACACCTGTGCCGCCCTTTTCCGCTTCCGAAAGGACCCCAGCACGTGAGCACCGAAGTGACCACGGTTCCTGATTCTCGCCCCCCACTGTCATTGCTGCACCCGCCGTTGCCCGCCCGGTCGCTCCTCGACATCGGACCTGTCTCGGAGCGCCCGGCGGCCCTGGTCGGCAACACTCCGGTGATGCGGATCGCCGAACCGTTCGCGCCGGCCGGGCACGGGTTCTGGGCCAAACTCGAGGGGTTCAATCCCGGCGGCATGAAGGACCGCCCTGCCCTGCACATGATCGAACGGGCCAAGGCACGGGGGGATCTCACGACGGGCGCACGGATCGTGGAGTCGACCAGCGGCACGCTCGGGCTCGGCCTGGCGCTCGCGGGCATCGTGCACGATCATCCGGTGACGCTGGTGACCGACCCGGGGCTGGAGCCGATCCTGACGCAGATGCTCGCCGCCTACGGCGCCGAGGTCGACCTGGTGACGGAACCTCATCCGGCGGGCGGATGGCAGCAAGCCCGACGCGACCGGGTCTGTGAGCACCTGGCTGCGGACCCGACCGCGTGGTGCCCGGACCAGTACACCAACCCGGACAACGTCAGCGCCTATCAGCCGCTGGCCCTCGAGCTGCTGACCCAGCTCGGGCACATCGATGTGCTCGTCTGCTCGGTCGGCACCGGCGGACACTCGGCCGGGGTCAGCCGCACCCTGCGGCAGTTCCTGCCGGACCTGCAACTCGTCGGAGTCGACACCATCGGATCGACGATCTTCGGCCAGCCCGCGCACAAGCGACTCATGCGTGGCCTTGGCTCGAGCATCTATCCGGAGAACGTCGACTACTCGGCGTTCTCGGAAGTGCACTGGGTCGCGCCCGAGGAGTCGGTGTGGGCGTGCCGGACCTTGGCATCGACGCACTACGCGACCGGCGGCTGGAGCGTCGGTGCGGTAGCCCAGGTCGCCGGGTGGATCGCCGGCACCCGCTCGCCGGACACGGTCGTTGCTGCGATCTTCCCCGACGGCCCCCAGCGCTACTACGGAACCGTCTACAGCGACGCCTACTGCCACGCCAACAACATCGACCCGACGCTCGCACCACCGTTGGCGCCGATCACCATCGCCGACCCAGCCAGGACCGTGGTCACCCGCTGGTCCCGCACCACCAACGTCCGCAACCCGCTGACCGTCGTATGAGGGGGCCCATCGCCACGTTCCGGACCTTCGACCGGCCCAGCCAGGTGTTGATGGTCAACCAATTCACCATCAACCTGGGCTTCTACATGCTCATGCCCTACCTAGCCGGATACCTCGCTGGCCCCGTCGGGCTCGCCGGCTGGGCGATCGGGTTGGTGCTGGGAATTCGGAACTTCTCCCAGCAAGGGATGTTCCTCATCGGCGGCACCCTCGCCGACCGACTCGGCTTCAAGCCGCTCATCGTCGCCGGGTGCCTACTGCGGACCATCGGGTTCGTACTGCTGGCGACGGTCGAATCGCTGCCTGCACTGCTAATCGCATCCGTAGCTACCGGATTCGCCGGGGCACTGTTCAACCCCGCGGTGCGCGCGTACCTGGCCGCTGACGCCGGAGACCGGCGCATCGAAGCCTTCGCGATCTTCAACATCTTCTACCAGGGCGGCATCCTGATCGGCCCGCTGGTCGGGGTAGCGTTGATGGCCTTCGACTTCCAGGTGACATCGGCGGTCGCCGCTGGGGTCTTCGGCGTGCTGACCGTCGCGCAGATCCTGGCTCTGCCACGCGATCGGCGCGACCGCAGAGCCACAGCCGAGCCGCGGCCGTCGGTGCTTGCCGACTGGCGGACCGTGGCCAGCAACCGGCGGTTCGTGCTGTTCTCGTGCGCGATGATCGGCTCCTACGTGCTCTCTTTCCAGGTCTATCTAGCGCTGCCACTGCACGCGGCGTCGATCACCAGCAGCGAGCAAGCGTCGACCTACCTTGTGGCGGCCGTATTCGTGGTAACCGGTGTGATCGCCGTGGCCGGGCAGCTGCGGATCACCGCTTGGTTCCGGAGCCGGTTCGGGCCCACCCGCAGCCTCAGCCTCGGGATGGCGCTCATGACGGTGGCGTTCGTGCCGCTACTAGCAGTGCCGACCGCAACGCTGACCGGGCAGGTCGCCGCCATCGCGGCGCTGTTGCTGGCGGCAGCGGGCCTGGCGATAGCCACGGCGACCGTCTTCCCATTCGAGATGGACACGGTCGTCAGCCTCTCCGGCAATCGACTCGTCGCTACCCACTACGGGCTCTACAACACGGTGGTCGGCGTGGGGATCCTGGCCGGCAACCTCGGCACCGGGGCGCTCATGTCATTGGGGGACCGGCTCGGGTTCCCGGCGCTGATCTGGCTGGTGCTCATCATCGTCGGTTCCGGCGCGGCACTCGCGTTGCGGGCGCTCCATCGAGCCGGCGCACTGAGTGTGCCCGATCCCGCGGCCCGCGAAGCGGACGTGGCCGCTGCGGCGGGAATGCATCGTCGGTGACCTGCTGTCAGGAGTCTGTGCTGCGGTGTTCCGATACGCAGGGCCCCGGTCCCTCCGCGGTGGAGGGCCGGGGCCGGGGCCGGGGCGACGTTAGTTGGCGACGCTGGTGAAGCCACGCAGCCGCAGGCTGTTGCCGACGACGAAGACGCTGGAGAAGGCCATCGCGGCCCCGGCCAGCATCGGGTTGAGCATGCCCGCCGCAGCGACCGGTATCGCAGCGGTGTTGTAGGCGAATGCCCAGAACAGGTTCGTCTTGATCGTGCTCAGCGTTTTGCGAGAGAGCCTGATCGCGTCAACGGCGCTGCGCAGGTCGCCGCGCACCAGCGTGATGTCAGAGGCTTCGATCGCGACGTCGGTGCCGGTTCCCATTGCCAGGCCCAGGTCGGCCTGGGCCAGCGCAGGTGCGTCGTTGACGCCGTCGCCGACCATGGCGACGACCTTGCCCTGATCCTGCAGGCGCTTGACCACCGACACCTTGTCCTGCGGCATCACCTCGGAGATGACCTCGTCGATGCCGACTTCAGCCGCGATTCGTTGTGCGACGGCGGCGTTGTCACCGGTGAGCAGCACCGGCTTCAGGCCCAGGGCCCGCAGTTCGCTGATGGCCTGGGCGCTGGTCGGCTTGACCGCGTCGGCGACAACGAGGATGCCCTTCGCCTGACCGTCCCAGCCAACCGCCACGACGGTCTTACCGTCCGATTCGGCGTCCCGTTTCGCGGCCGCCGTCCGAGGGGACAGTTCGAGTGCCCAGTCAGCCAGGAAACTCTCGCGGCCCACGATCACGGCATGCCCGTCGACCACGCCCTGCACCCCTTGTCCTTCGACGTTGGCGAAACCTTCCGGTGTGGGCAGTTCTCCGCCACTGTCGCGAGCCGCGGCGGCAATGGCCTGGGCGATCGGATGCTCGGAGGCGTTCTCCAATGCACCGGCTAGCCGTAGCAGTTCGTCAGAGTCGGTGCCGTCCTCTGCAATCACCTCGGCCAGCGTCATCTTGCCGGTCGTGACCGTTCCGGTCTTGTCGAGCACGATGGTGTCGACTTTGCGGGTGGACTCGAGCACTTCCGGGCCCTTGATCAGTACACCCATCTGGGCTCCACGACCCGTTCCCACGAGAAGCGCTGTCGGCGTGGCCAGTCCAAGTGCACACGGGCAGGCGATCACGAGCACGGCGACCGCGGCAGTGAACGCGGCCGCGACGGGGAAGCCAGCACCGAGCCACGCGCCGAGGGTGGCGAACGCGATCGCGATGACGATCGGCACGAACACACCCGAGATCCGGTCCGCGAGCCGTTGCACCTCGGCCTTCCCCGTCTGCGCGTCCTCGACGAGCTTGGCCATCTGCGCGAGCTGCGTATCCGCTCCGACCCGGGTGGCGCGCACCTCAAGCCGTCCTCCGGAATTGACCGTCGCTCCGGTCACCGTGTCCCCAACGGAGACCTCGACCGGGACGGACTCGCCGGTCAGCATCGACGCATCGATGGCCGAGGATCCGGACGTGACCACCCCGTCGGTGGCGACCTTCTCCCCCGGTCGGACCACGAAGGTGTCGCCGACGGCCAGCTCGGCGACCGGGATCCGAACCTCCGCGCCGTCACGCAGCACTGCCACGTCCTTGACGCCGAGCTCGAGGAGCGCGCGCAATGCTGCTCCGGCCTGCCGCTTGGACCTCTTCTCGAAGTAGCGGCCGGCGAGCACGAACACCGTGACCCCTGCGCCGACCTCGAGGTAGATGTTGCCTGCTCCGTCCGACGGAGCGATCGAGAACTCGAACCCGTGTGTCATCCCGGGCGTGCCGGCGGTGCCGAGGAACAACGCGTACAGCGACCACAGGAACGCTGTTAGGGTGCCCATCGAGATGAGGGTGTCCATGGTGGCGGTTCCGTGTTTGAGGTTCATCCACGCCGCCCGATGGAACGGATAGGCACCCCAGACGATCACTGGCGCAGCGAGCGTGAGCGATGCCCACTGCCAATAGGTGAACTGTAGGGCCGGTGCCATCGCCATCGCGACTACCGGCACCGCCAGCACAGCCGAGCCGATCAGCCGCTGCCTCAGGGACGTCAGCTCCGGGTCCATGTCCTCGCCGGCAACCCCAGCACCAGGTCCTCCAGCCCCCGGCGTCGAGGACCGCGGGAGAGTCGCCGAGTAGCCGGTCTTTGCCACCTCGTCGATCAGCGCCTGCGCATCGAAACCCTCGGGGACGTGCACCTTCGCCTTCTCCGTGGCGTAGTTCACCGTGGCCTCGACCCCATCGAGCCCGTTGAGTTTGCGCTCGATCCGGTTCGCGCACGAGGCGCACGTCATCCCGCCGATGTCCAGCTCGACACTACGGCCGCCCGACGGCGCTGACACACTCATCATTTTCCTCGATCCGTACTTGCGGTCTATC
Organism: Tsukamurella ocularis; assembly: GCF_965138335.1. GTDB lineage: Bacteria > Actinomycetota > Actinomycetes > Mycobacteriales > Mycobacteriaceae > Tsukamurella > Tsukamurella ocularis_A. The sequence continues at coordinate 67,438 of NZ_CBCSDV010000001.1, read as the reverse complement.
GCCAGGCCTGTGGCCCGCGCTGCTTCATTGCGTCACTGCTGGTGGCCGCCACCGTGCGGGGCGCCCGGTTCACTCGCCGGCACGGCGGGCGATCCACCGGGGGCACGGTGCTCCCACCGCGCGACCGCCGAGTCGGGTACTGCCACCCCACCGATCACATACGCGCTGGCGAAGACACCGGTCACCGCAACCACGTAGACGATCAGCCTGCGCATGGCACTCATGGATTGCGCACTGCCGAGTAGCCAGCCTCTTCCACCGCGGCGAGAACCCGCTCGTCGGTCACCTGCTGCGCTCCCGTGACACGCAGCCGACCCGTCTGCGCGCTGACCTCGATGGACTCGACACCGGGGATAAGGCTGACCTCCTCACGGATGGACATTTCGCAGTGGCCGCAGGTCATGCCTGTCACCTGGTATTCGCTGGTCGTCATCGCCTTCTCCTACCCAGTTCAGATACCCCCTGTGGGTATCTCCAAATCATGCTTAACATACCCCAGGCGGGTATGTCTAGGCCCTCCTGTCGCGGCGAGTGCGCCGGAGCGGTGGTCGCGCGGCCGATCCCGAGCAACCCTTGCGGTCAATACCCCGCCGGGGTATATATTCGGGGTACCCGGCTGGGGTACCCGGCTGGGGTACCCGTTCAGGTGAATGTGAGACGGTCGGGGGGCCTGAGATGAAGGAGTTCGACGATGACCGACAATGCACACCGACAGTCTTGCTGTGGGCACACCGGCCCCGGCGAGCAGTCGCTCGAGCTGACCCGCAGCGCCCGGCAGGCGGGCACAGGCGGTACCGACACGGCGGAGTGCCCCGTCATGACCGGCACGGTGGTGGACAAGTCTGCCGCTGTCAGCAAGGGCCTCTACCGCGACTTCGAGGGCACGCGGTACTACCTGTGCTGCGCCGGGTGCGGGCCTCGGTTCGACGCCGACCCACACAAGTACGTTACGGCGGCCTCGGCGTGAGCACCGATATCCCCGCGGTTGCGGTCGAGCGGGCCGAGTGCTGTGCGGCGCAGCACGGGTATTTGACCGATAAGTCGCGCTATCTGATGCGGGCGAAGCGGATCGAGGGACAGGTGCGTGGCATTGAGCGGATGATCGATGAGGACCAGTATTGCATCGACATCCTGACCCAGATCAGTGCCGCGACGAGCGCCCTGCAAGGGCTCGCCTTGGCGTTGCTGGATGACCACATGCGGCACTGCGTCGTCCAGGCCGCCCGCTCAGACCAGCAGGAACTCGACACCAAGCTGAACGAAGCGACTGCCGCGATCACCCGTCTCGTCCGATCATGAGTCCACCCGGGGTGTCGTCCCGGTGGCTGTCGTTTCCGCGAAGGAGCACGTTATGGAGCACGGTTCGCATACCGATCACACAGGACACGCCGGTCACGGCGTTGGGCCCGAAGTGCCACAGGGGCTGCAGGTCGCCGCTCGAGGCTATCGCTTCGAACCGGCGATCCAGATCGTCGACGCCGGGACCGTGGAACTTCGCTTTGTGATCCTCGGGCCCGACGGCGAGCCGCTAGTCACCTTCGAGGAACGTCACGACAAGCAGTTGCACTTGATCGTTGTGAGCCGCGACACCAGCGTCTTTCACCACGTCCATCCGTCGATGGACAGTGCCGGGTCCTGGACTGTGCAGCTGGCGCTCACGCCGGGAGTGTGGCGGGTCTTGGCCGATTTCGTGCCGCAGGGCGCGCCGGACGGGCTCACGCTCGGTGCCGACCTGTTCGTGCCGGGCGGGTTCCATCCTCGGCCCTTGCCTGAGTTGAGAAGGGCCTGGACCGGCGGCGACTACACCGTCACGCTCGAGGGCGATCTCGTTGCCGCCCAAGCCGGGGAGCTGCAGGCCGTCGTCACCTGGAATGGCGTCCCGGTGACCGATCTGCAGCCCTATCTTGCTGCGTACGGCCACCTGGTGGCGTTGCGGGCCGGTGACCTCGCTTACCTGCATATCCATCCCGAGGGGAGCCCGTCGGACCCGCAGACGCCTGCAGGTCCCCGGATCCGGTTCCACGCGGTCGCTCCCTCCGTGGGAACCTACCGGCTGTTCCTGGATTTCCGACATCAGGACACCGTCCGGACCGCGGACTTCACCCTCGTTGCCACCGGAGGCACCACCGGTGCAGTCACTGGCGGTGCGAGCGCGCACCACCATCAGTAGCGCTGATTCAGGCAGTACTAGGTTTTCCGGAGCCCGGGGTGGCGTGCGCTGCGGGCCCTGTTCGATCGACGTCGTCGCCAACTAGTTGGGAGCCATCGTGGGGCCTTTTTCTCATCGCGATTTCCGCCTGTTGTTCAGTGCGCAGATCGTTGCGCTGCTCGGCACCGGGCTAGCGACGGTCGCCCTCGGGCTGCTCGCCTACGACATCGCTGGCTCGTCCGCAGCGGTCGTCCTGGGAACGGCGCTGACGATCAAGATGGTTCTCTATGTCGTTATCGCACCGGTGGCGGCGGCGTACGTCGACCGGCTGCCGCGACGCGCGTTCCTGATTGCGCTGGACCTGTTCCGTGCGGCGATCGTGCTGGCGTTGCCGTTCGTCACTGAGGTCTGGCAGATCTACGTGCTCATCGGATCACTGCAGGCGGCGTCGGCCGCGTTCACGCCTACGTTCCAAGCCGTGATCCCCGACATCATCACCGATGAGCGCGAGTACACCACTGCGTTGTCGGCCTCGCAAGTTGCCTACACGATGGAGAGTCTGGTCAGCCCGGTCGTGGCGGCGCTGGCGTTGCTGGTGATCGAGTTCAATGTGCTCTTCGTCGGTACCGCGATCGGGTTCGTCCTGTCCGCGGTGCTGGTGCTGCAAGCCAAGGTACCCAACGCGAAACCGTCGGGCGCCACGCGGCCAACGGACCGGATCTTCGCCGGTCTGCGGATTTTCACAGGTACCGCCAGCCTGCGAGGAGTCATCGCGGTCAATTTCGCTGTCGCCGCGGCCGGTTCGATCGTGGTGGTGAACACCGTCAACTACGTCCGTGACCGACTGAGCGGGTCCGAGTCCGACGTCGCGTGGATGATGGCGGCGTCCGGCGGTGGGACCCTAGCTGTGGCACTAGCGGTACCACGCTTGCTCGACCGGGTGACCGCCCGCGCCGTGATGCTCACCGGAGCGGGCCTGCTCACCGCCGCGGCTACTGCGGCGGTTGCCATGGCTGCGGTGGACCGGCCGAGCTGGGCGGTGACCGCGGCGATCTGGCTGGCGAGCGGTGCCGGCTCAGCGCTGGCTATCACCCCGACCGGAAAGGTGCTGCGGTCTGCTGTGGCGCCGGCAAACGTTGCTTCCGTGTTCGCGGCGCAGTTCTCGCTCTCGCACCTCGCTTGGCTCATTGCCTACCCGATCGCGGGTTGGGGGGCCACACGATTCGGTCTCGTACCCGCGTGGGGTGTACTCGCGCTGATCGCCGCCGCCGGTGCGATCGCCGCGCCGCTGCTCTGGCGGCGCGGTGCCCTGCCCGCTGGCACGCAGGTACCGGCCCCCGCGGAGGAAGGCGGCGCGGTCCCACCCGATCAGGCATGGCGTCACGCTGCGGCCGCCGACGGGACCCTGACCGAGTGCCAGTGTACATGCACACAAGCCGCGTAACGCCCAGGCGACGAAATTCCAGCACCTGCGCCGTCCCATCGCGGCCGCCTCGTCTATGGCAGGCAACCAATCCTGATCCGTACAAGCTGGCCGCCCCGCTCACCACCGTCCGGTGGGTGGATACTGACGCTATGGCGACAAGCGACGAGGCTGCGCAGTTCGTTTCAGGCAATGCCGGCTGGCCCAGATCCTGTCCGATCCGGAGCGCCGGACGCGCGTAGACGCCATCACCACAGAGATGGCCTTGCTCGACCGTCAATACCGCGCGGCTGTACGGCTCCTCGACGGCGCGCTAGCCGCGAAGACCACCACTGGCGAGTCCCCCAAGGTTCGAACAAGGCAGTGCAGGCCAAAGAGCAGGACGACGCCGCAGGCGGCCGCCACAACCGCGTCATCCGCACCGCGCCCCACGCTCTCGGGCGGGTGGTCCTCCGGTGCCAATACCGGCGCCTATACGCGGAACTGCGGTGGACCGATGCGACGAAGCAGCACGCCGAGTACCTCGGCGAGATGACCTGGCAGAGCCGCGCCGACAACCTCGCCGCCGCCTGGAGCGCAGCACACGCCCGCGGTCTCACCGTGAAGGTCCTCGAGGAAGGGTCCGCCGAAACCGGTACCAGGTAACCGCTCCGGTGCCACGCCCCTACTGCAGCCAGCGGGCGCCGTCCTCGGATGCACGTGCCAGGACGGTGTCCAGGCGGCGGGGATCACGCGGGCCGCGGGTGAGGTAGGTGATCGCCGTCTGGTCATCGAGGTCCGCCGACGGCGCGCACATCCAGCACGCCGCCGTCCACGGCTCGGCGGCGCGCCGCAGGGCCTGCCAGACGGTCAGCAGCCGCTCATCCACCCAGCGACCGTCGGGGAACTGCCACGCAGGGAACACCGGTGTGCCGCCGGCCAGCGGCACCCAGATCACCTGCTCCGCGGCGACCATCCGCGCCAGGTCATCGCCATCTAGACCGAGGTACCCGGTGACACCATCGGCGTCGTAGAAGGGACCGACGAGCTCGTCGAGTATCGCTGCCGCAGCGGCGCCGGCGCTCGTCTCGTCCACGCAAGGTGATGATCCGCGCGGCCGGTGCACTTGTCCACCCGAAATGACCCGCACCCAGAGCTGGCCCAGAAGTGGATACTGACGACCATGACGGAAAGCGGCGACGAAGTGCGGTTCATCTCCGGCGATGAGCGACTGGCGCGGATTCTCGCCGACCCGCAGCGGCGGGCCCGGGTGGACGCCATCACCGCCGAGATGGACCTGATCGATCAGCGGTACCGCACGGCCGCCCAGCTGCTCGACGACGCGGTGCCACGACAGCCGCAGAGGTCGGCGCCCGCGCGACCGCCGCGGTCCTCACCGCACTCCAGCGTCACCTCACCGCCGCGGGCGTCCGCGAGGTCAGCATCACGCTCACATTCGGCGATCACGACGTGACGGTGCCGTGGATCCGGTTCGCCGGACATCGCCTGCCAGACACCGACGACTGATCACCGTGCACCCGGACCCACACCGACCCTTCTAGTCCGGTGCGGACTCGTCGAGGGTGAATCCGCTCGCCTCGGCGTCCGCGGCGCACAGGGTCCGGACCCAGCTCCCGCGGCGCGTGAGGCCACCGTCACCGCCGCACTGCTCGCACATACGCTCGGACCGCCGTTCCGCCGCCCGGATCAACTCGTCGAAACCCGGCCGGGGCCGGTCCGGTTCGAACTCGACGTAGTACCGCAGGCCGCCGAACTTCTCCTTGATCTGAATCAGCTGGTAGCCGGGGTCGATCGCCGCCAGCTCCCGGTCGAGATCGACGATCAACCGGTACCAGCCAGGCCCCACATCCAGGGACCCGTACCACCCCGGAAGGAACCGGGCACGGATCCCCGCCAGATCATCCTCACTCACTTCGTCGGCCATGCAGGCCAGCCTGCCAGGACGCCTGCACCGCGGAGTGACAGGCCCGGCACCACCCCCGACTCCACCGGTTCGGTGCGCAATCACCGCCGGGGAACTACCCACAACCCCGGGGAAGCGATGGATCCGTGCCGACGCACTGCGACCCCGACCACCCTGCCTACAGGCCGAATGCGCCGCCCGAGACGAGGATGATGACCCCGAGGGTGATCAGCACCAGGGGAAACAGCACGCTTTCCCCTCGTTCGAGGATCTCGGCGATGCGGCGGCGGGTGGCGACGTACCGGGCAATGGACACCAGTGCCCCCACCAAGATCACGAAGACCACGCAGTAGGCGGCGATCGCGGTGTGGTTGATGCTGGCGAAGACGGGCACGTACACGCCGATGTTGTCGCCGCCGTTGGCGAAGGTCACGCCCGCCACGCCCAGGACGCCGACCGCGTTGCCCGCCCCCTTCCCCGTCGCGCAGTCACCATCGCCGCTGCCGCTGCCGCGGTATTCGCGCCAGCTCGACCACGCTGCCCGCAGCCCCAGGATCAGGGGGACGAGCCCGAAGTACGGGATCGCCGCGACGGGGAGGAAGGCGCCGGCGCCGAGGGCGATCAGCACTGCGGCAGCGAGGATGCCGGCGAATCCGAGGTACTGCCCGGCGGTGATCTTGGCCGTCAGGTGCCGCTGGCCCGCGCCGCGGGCGAAGAACAGGGAGATCACGATGATGTCGTCGATGTTGGTGGCCACGAACAGGCCCACGGCTTGCAGCACGGTCGAGATCATCACCGGCCACCTGCCCGTGATGTGAGCGCTGACCCGGCGGGTGACGTGACGGAGGTCGTCGCAGCGGCAGTGGTGGTGGCCGGGGCGGTCGCGCGGTCGAATCGGCGGGCGCAGTCGGCTGAGCAGAACCACCATCGGCCGGTGTCGGTGTGCCGGTGTGCGGGGGCGGTCGCCGGGTCGATGCGGGCGCCGCAGATCGGGTCGTGCGGGTGCCGGGTGTCGGTGAAGGTGATGCTGTGCAGTTCGATTGGGGTGCTGATGTTGCGCAGGTTTCGCGGGCCGAGGGCGGTGGTGGGCACACCGGCGCGGGTGGCGGCGGGCAGGAGCGGGTCGGTGAGGACGGCGTGGCCGGCGCCGGCGAGGGCGGTGATGCGGGCGGCGATGTTGACCGCGTGCCCGTACAGGTCGCCGTCGCGTCGGAGGGCGGTGCCGTGGTGGATTCCGGCGCGGAGGGCGAGGAATCCGTCCTCGTCGGCGGCGTGCCCGGCGAGCGCGGTGATCGTGGCCAGCATCGCATCGGTGGTGTCGGCGGTGAGCATCACCGCATCGCCGATGGTCTTGACCAGCCGGGCCTGCGGGTGCAGGGCTCGACGGGCGTGCTCAGCCAACCGGAGCGCAAGCTCGGCGGCTTCGTGGTCGCCGCACATCTCGGTGAGCACGCTGTAGCCGGCGAGGTCGACGAATGCCACGGCGACCTCCACCTGTTCGAGGCCGTCCAGCTCGGGCCGCGCACCGTGGTGATGGCCGCGGCCGAGCCGGTGTTCGGGCCCTGGCGTGGTCATCGGCCTGCGGTGCGGGTCGCGCGGAAGCGGGTCAGTGCCGCGTTCTCCCGGACGGTGACCTCCCGCAGCGGCAGGCCTGCCAGGTGCGGGCGCAGCTGGCCGCGGTCGATGAACCGGTGCGGTGCGCCTTCGAGCCGGTGCAGGATCCGCGCCGGCGCGGTGCCGAGCAGGTCGTAGCCGACCAGGGTTCCGCCGGGGCGCAGCACCCGGACGGCTTCGCGGAGGGCCTGCTCCCAGTCGACGACGTGGTGCAACATGATGAACGAGACGACGGTGTCGAACTCGTCGTCGCCGAAGGGCAACGCGGCGGCGTCGGCCACCCTCGCCTGCGCTCGGTCACCGAAGCGCTGCAACCGATCCTGCGCGGCGGCGACCATCACCGGGTCGAAGTCGGTGACGGTGAGCTGCACCTGATCCGCAGGGGCGCTCGCCGCCAGCAGCTGCGCGGCCATCGCGCCGCCGCCGCCGCCGATCTCCAGCACCCTCCCCGTAGGGCGCACGCCCTGCAAGGCCCACGGCAACACCCACCGCCGTGTCGCTGCCTCCCACGGCGTGCTGCGGCAGAACAGGGACTCGATCGTCGACATCGATGGCATACCCAGCAGCTCCCAACACCGCTCACGGCCACCGATCGGCGGCCTGTTCCTCGCGAGAACTCGATTACACCACAGAATACCGCTATCATCGTCGTATGACGATGAATGAGTGTTCGGTGGCGACGGGCGCGCAGCTCGATCCCGCGGTCGCGTTGTTCCACAGCCTCTCCGACGGGACCCGGCTGGCGATCGCGACGCGGCTTGCCCACGGTGGCGAGGCCCGGGTGGCGGACCTGATGGCCGAGCTGGGCCTGGCGCAGTCGACGGTGTCGGCGCACGTGGCGTGCCTGCGGGACTGCGGTCTGGTGCAGGGCCGCCCGCAGGGGCGGCAGGTGTTCTACAGCCTCGCCCGCCCGGAGCTGATGGACCTGCTCGCGGCGGCGGAGACGCTGCTCGCGGCGACCGGCAACGCGGTCGCGTTGTGCCCGAACTACGGCACCGACAGCGCCACCTGCTGCAGCCCGGACGCTGTGACGACCGAGGAGGCTTCGGCGGCGAAGGTGGTGCGGCGATGAGTGACGCGTGCGGCTGCGGGCACGACGAGCCCGCCGGCGAGGACGAGCAGGCTCCCGGGCAGTGGTGGCAGGTGCGGGAATTGCAGGCCGCCGCGGCCGCGGCGGTGTTCCTACTCGCCGCATACATCGTCGGGTGGGCCGGCGGCCCGCAGCGCCTGTCACTGGTGCTGGAGTGGATCGCGCTGCTGATCGGGGCGTGGACTTTCGTGCCGTCCACGCTGCGGCGCCTGGCCCAGGGCAAGATCGGCGTCGGGATACTGATGACGATCGCCGCCGTCGGCGCGGTGATCCTCGGCGAGGTCGGCGAGGCGGCGATGCTCGCCGTGCTGTTCGCCATCAGCGAGGGCCTCGAGGAGTACGCCGTCTCACGGACCCGCCGCGGCCTGCGGGCGCTGCTCAACCTCGTCCCCGACACCGCGACCGTCCTGCGCGACGGCACCCCGGCCACCATCTCCCCGGCCGAGCTGGCGGTCGGAGACCGGATGCTGGTCAAGCCCGGCGAGCGGATCGCCACCGACGGCGTGATCCGCGACGGCCGCACCGCCCTGGACGTCTCGGCGATCACCGGCGAATCCGTGCCCGTCGAGGCCGGACCCGGCGACGAGGTGTTCGCCGGGACGATCAACGGCACCGGCGCCCTCACGGTCGAAGTCACCACCACCGCGGAGAACAACTCGCTGGCCAAGATCGTGCAGATCGTCGAGGCCGAACAGTCCCGCAAGGGCGACGCACAACGCCTCGCCGACACCATCGCCAAGCCCCTGGTCCCGGCGATCATGATCTTCGCCGCCGCGATCGCGATCCTCGGGTCCCTGCTCGGTGACCCCGCAACGTGGATCGAACGGGCCCTGGTCGTGCTGGTCGCCGCCTCCCCCTGCGCACTGGCGATCTCCGTCCCCGTCACCGTCGTCGCCGCGATCGGCGCCGCCAGCAAGATCGGCGTCCTGGTCAAGGGCGGCGCCGCCCTCGAGGCCCTCGGCCGGGTGCGGACGGTCGCCCTCGACAAGACCGGCACCCTGACCGCGAACCGCCCCGCCGTCGTCGACATCGCCACCATCACCGACCCGGCCACCGACCCGGCCGGCCCCTCCGTCGAGGCGAGCGACCTCGGCTCGGGCGTCCGGTCGCCGGAACAGGACCGGGTGCTCGCCGTCGCCGCGGCGCTCGAAGCCCACAGTGAACATCCCCTCGCCCGGGCGATCCTCACCGCCAATGGCGACCGCATACCGGCGGCGGTCGATGTGCAGGCCGTCCCCGGGGCCGGGCTGACCGGGCTCGTCGACGGGCGGCCCGCCCGGCTCGGCCGGCCCGGCTGGATCGACCCGGGCCCACTTGCAGCGCGGGTCGCGGCCATGCAAGCCGGCGGCGCCACCGCGGTCCTCGTCGAAGACGACGGGCAGGTCATCGGGGCGGTCGCCGTCCGCGACGAGCTGCGTCCTGAAGCCCGCGAGGTCATCGATCACCTGCACCGCGGCGGCGCCACCGTCGCGATGCTCACCGGCGACAACACCGCCACCGCCACCGCCCTGGCGAAGATCGCCGGGATCGACGACGTACACGCCGACCTGCGGCCCGAGGACAAGGCCCGGATCATCGGCGAGCTCCGCAAAGACCGGTTCACCGCGATGGTCGGCGACGGCGTCAACGACGCCCCCGCCCTCGCCACCGCGGACCTCGGCATCGCCATGGGCGCCATGGGCTCGGACGTCGCGATCGAAACTGCCGACATCGCGCTCATGGGTGAGGACCTACGGACCCTGCCGCAGGCCCTCGATCACGCCCGCCGGGCCCGGAACATCATGCTGCAGAACGTGGCCCTGTCCCTCGGGCTGATCGCGATCCTCATCCCGCTCGCACTGTTCGGCGTCCTCGGCCTCGCCGCCGTCGTCGCCGTCCACGAACTCGCCGAGATCGTCGTCATCGCCAACGGCGTCCGCGCCGGCCGCGTCACCGCGCTCCCGCCGGCTCCCCCAGCAACGAGCCGGCGGCCGNCGATTCAGCAAGCGGTGTAGCGCCACGCCACGGGCCTCCGCGCGGGTACTGGGGCGGGATCAGTGCGGTCTGCGGGCGGTGCGGCTTGCGTTCGCGGACTCAGGTCCGGGCGGGTGAGCTGCTCGGTGTCCTTCGGGATTTCAGGGGACACCGAGGAAGGACAGTCGCTTGTGCTCGGTGCTCTGCTCGCCGTCACCGAAACATGCGCGGCTCGGTCCGTTCGTTTGGGTTCGAGGGATGTCCCTGGTATTTCGCGCGCGCATTTCGCACACCGCTCCTACCAAGCGGCGGGCCACCGTCGAGCAACCTCCGAATTGGTTACTGGCACGCTTGTACCAATGTCCCGGAGATCAGATCGCAACCGCACCCCTCGCCCGAAGCCCGCGCCCGCACCGCTGGATCACACACCGCTGATGACGGCATTGCGGCAGGTGGAGATCGCCGTCGCCGGGTTCAACCGCGAGGCCGCGCGGATCGAGAGCGAGTACGGCATCGCCATCTGTCCCGAGCGGGTCGTCAACACTCCCGAGACCACTGGCCTGGCACACTACATCGAGGTCGCGATCGGCATCGTCGCACGTAAGCTTCCCGTGGCGGTGTATGGGTCGGACGGCCGGCGCTGGACCGGCGCCCGGTCTCCGCGGCAGGTGTTCGCGCTGTACGAGGCGGCCGGCGACAACACCGCTGACTACCTGACGCAGATGGCTCTCAACGTCGAGCGGATCAAGGCCAAGAAGGACGACCTCGACCGCAGCCTCAAGAGGAAGTGCCTGCGGCCGAAGACGAACGGGAAACCGTGTCAGATGCGGCCGCTGTATCAGGCCGGAGTGGGCCACCAGGACGGGTTCGGTTGCTGGCGCCATGCCACCGACGACGAGAAGCTCGAGCTGGAGAAGTCGCGTATCGCCATCGAGACCAAGACCGGTTGTCCGGGGTGCAAGGCCGGGCCTGGCGAGGCGTGCTTGATCCCCACCGAGGACGGCCTCACTCCCGCCCAGGCCGGCCTGACGATGGTCGACGGCGAGTGGCCCCGTGTGCGGGTTCTCGGTGGAGCCGAGATCCACGTCCCGCGGATCGAACTGATCCATCCTCGCGTCCTCGAGCCCGCCGAGTAGATCCGCCAAGGACGGCACGCGAACCCCAGGCCCAAAATCATGGGCGCACCCGGCAGCGGCGCCCCAAATCAACTCCGCCTAGCGTTCGGGACAGTGAGCCTGACCCTATACCCCTATACGAGGAGTCCCATGACGGATGAACCGGATGTCCAGCAGCCGCCCGACGGCAACGATCCACCGTCGGAGACGGTGGATGAGCTCACGGACGGTATGCGCGGCCGGTGGGTGGTGGCCTCGCAGGGATCAACGCACCTGTGGGACCTGGATGCGTTGACGTACACGCGTCGTCCCGGCCCCGCCAGCCCGTCTGGGGCGTTCGACTACGACGGCATCGCGCACCGGATCACAAGGGTCACCCGCTGGCCGCGTGTCGGTGACCAGTCACTGGTCTGGTTCGACGATCCCGCGAGCCCCTTCGACACCGAGCAGTTCCGCCGCTCGTCGGTGATCGTGTCGATCACCCGCGCCCCAGAGCTGGCGGATGAAGAACCAGACGGTTCTGAAGTCGGTGACGCCGGCTGAGTCCGGTAGGTGTAGGCGGCAGTCAGCTGCGTCGTTCGATGAGGACGACGTCGCGCCAGCGGCCGTCGCGTTGGCCGATGCGTTCGCGGGTGCCGACGGTGCGGAATCCGGCGCGCCGGTGCAGGGCGAGGCTGGCGTGGTTCTCGGGGAAGATCCCGGTCTGGATGGTCCACACCCCGGCAGCGTCGGCGGACTGGATGAGGGCCTGCAACAGCGCGGCTCCGATGCCCTGCCCGGCGTGGCCGGAGTCGACGTAGACGCTGTGCTCGATGACGCCGGCGTAGACGCAGCGCCCCGAGACGGGCGCCGCTGCAACCCACCCGGCGACCTGCCCACCTGGGGCGAGGGCGACGACGCGGTGCTCAGGTAGGTGTCGTTGGTCGAAGTCCGTCCAGCCGGGTGCGGCGGTTTCGAAGGTGGCGTTGCCGGTGTCCATGCCGGCTTGGTAAATCGCGAGGACCTGTGGCCCATGCTCGGGCCGCATCGCAACGATCGCCGGGNCCGCCGCNCGTGCGGCGGACCCGGTTGAGTCGTGGGGGCTGGTGGTCACCTGTTCAGGCTAAGGACGCTGCGCTGATGGTGCAGCTGGTGCTCGCGGACCCAGTTCTGGGCGGCGACCTGCACGGCGTCCCACGGGGACCCGAGGGGCGGGGTGTAGGACAGGTCGAGCTCGGAGAGGGCGTCGACGCTCATGCCGTGGTGCAGGGCGGTGGCGTAGGTGTCGACGCGCTTGGAGATCTCGGCCGTGCGGTGCCCGATGAGCTGGGCACCGAGTAGTGCGCCGGTGTTCTGGTCGCCGGTGATCCGGATGCTGATGGGGGTGGCACCCGGGTAGTAGGCCTTGTGATCGTCCGGTGTGGAGGTCGTCGACACCGGCACCCAGCCGCGGTCGGCGGCAAGGGCTTCGGTCTCTTTGAGGCCGGTGCGGGCGGCGACGAGGTCGAAGATCTTCACGACCTGGGTGCCGAGGGAGCCGGTGTAGCGGGCGGTGCCGCCGAGGGCGTTCTCGCCGGCGACGCGGCCCTGCTTGTGCGCGGTGGTGCCGAGCGGGAGCCAGGTGATGCCGAGCTGGCGGTGGTGGGTGTGCACGGCGTCGCCGGCGGCGAAGACGTCGGACAGATTGGTGCGCATCTGCTCGTCGACGGCGATCGTGTTCTTGATGCCGAGCTGCGCGCCCGCTGCGGCAGCGAGGTCGGTGTCGGGGCGCACGCCCACGACGACGAGCACGAGATCGGCGGTGAGGTGATCGCTCTGGCCGTCACTGCTGGTGGTGACGGTCAGGGCGCCGGTGTCGGTGCGGTCGACCGCGGTGACCAGGGTGTGGGTGCGGACGTCGACCCGGTTGCGGACCAGTTCATCGTGGACGAGGGCGCCGAGTTCGGGTTCGACAGTGGGGAGCACCTCAGGGAGGGCTTCGATCTGGGTGACGGTGATGCCGCGGGCAGTGAGACCTTCGGCCATTTCCAGGCCGATGTAGCCGGCGCCGATGATGATCGCGGTCTTCGGGTCCTTCGTGGTGAGGGTGTTCATCACGGCGAAGGTGTCGCCCATCGAGTGCAGCAGGTGCACGCCGTCAGCGGGGCCGAGGTGGTCGAGGCCGGTGATCGGCGGCCGCACGGACACAGCGCCGGTGCCGATGACGAGGACGTCGTAGTCGAGGTCCCGGGCGGCGCCGTCCGGGCCGGTGACGGTCAGGCGGTGTCCGGCCGGATCGATCGCGGTAGCTCTGGTGTCGGTGTGCACGGTCATGCCGGTGGCGGCGAGGTCGGCGGCGGTGCGGTGGGCGAGGTTGCTCCAGTGGGTGACCTCGCCGGAGACGTAGTACGGGATGCCGCAGATGGAGAAGTTCGGGTAGGCGTCGGCGACGACCACGGTGACCTCGCTGGTGGGGTCGAGTTCGCGGGCCCGCAGGGCGGCGGAGATCCCGGCGTCCGATCCGCCGATGGCGATGATCTTGCGTGCAGACATGGGGTGTCGGTTCCCTTCCAAGAACAGGCAAATGAGGTGTGAGCAGGCACAGCGGCACTGACGGCGGTGAGCGGGGCCGTCGAGCACGTCGATCAAAGGGGTGGGTCAGGTGATCGTGGGATGGAGCTCGGCGAGGAGGTCTTTGACGCGGCGGTCGAGGTCGTCACGGATCAGGCGGACGGTCTCGATGGGGTGGTTGTCGGGGTCGGCGACCTGCCAGTCCAGGTACCGCTTGCCCGGGTAGACCGGGCAGGCGTCGCCGCAGCCCATGGAGATCACCACGTCCGCGGCCGCGACCACGTCGTCGGTGAGAGGCTTGGGAAACTCAGCGGCCAGGTCGAGCCCGACCTCGGTCATGGCCTGCTCGACGATCGGGTTGATCACCGCAGCAGGCAGCGACCCGGCGGAGCGTACGTGCACCGCCCCGGCCGCGTGGTGTGTCAGGAGCGCGGCAGCCATCTGCGAGCGGCCCGCGTTGTGGACGCAGATGAACAGCACCTCGGGCACGGTCTTGGTGCTCGCACCGGTCGACTGCGCCAGGGCGGCGAGACGCTCGGCGGCGAACCGGCCGGCGAGAGTCACCAGGTGAGTGTGGATGCGGGCGGTGCGCCGCAGCGCGGTGTAGGACTCGAAGACGACCCGTTCGACGGTCTGCTCGGAGACGATCCCGCGGTACTGGGCGGCGAGCCGCTCCGCGGTCCGCGCCAGCAGGGCCTGGGGCATCAGCAGTTCCGGTGTTCCGGCCGACTCGGTCGTGGCGTTGGCGTTCATCCGACTTTCTCCCGCTTCTCGGGCTTCCCGGCCTGCTCGGTCGCTACCGGGTGGTGAGTTCGGCTGCCAGCGCGGTGACGCGGGCGGCGATGTCGTCGCGCACGAGGCGCATCCGCTCGATCCCGTCGATGCCCCGCTCCGACGGCTCGTCGGTATCCCAGTTGACCAACGCGACACCGTCCGGGGTGTCGACGACGGCTTCCCGGCCGAGAGTGACCACCAGGTCCACCCGGGCGAGCAGCGCCGGGTCGATCGGTTTCGGGGTCTCGCCGGTGATGTCGACACCGACCTCAGCCAGCGACTCGGCGGACAGGCCGTTGACCACGGAGCCGGGCTTGGTGCCGGCCGAGTGCACCTCGACGGCATCGCCGACGGTCTTGCGCATCAGGCCGGCGGCCATCTGGGACTTGCCGCCGTTCTTCACGCACACGAACAACACGCTCGGCGTGGCCGATTCGGTGTCGGCGGTGATCGTATTGTCGGACATCAGTTCACACTCCTGGACGGATCCGCGGTCGCGGCGGTGGAGGACGGGGTCAGCGGGAAGCGCTTGCGCAGGGCCAGCGAGACATAGACCAGGCCGACCAGGACGGGGACCTCGATGAGCGGCCCGACGACGCCCGCGAGGGCTTGGCCGGAGGTGGCGCCGTAGGTGGCGATCGCGACGGCGATGGCGAGCTCGAAGTTGTTGCCGGCGGCGGTAAACGCGAGCGTGGTGGTGCGCTCGTAGCCGAGTCCCATGACGGCGCCGAGCAGGTACCCGCCGCCCCACATCACGGCGAAGTACACCAGCAGCGGCAGGGCGATACGGGCGACGTCCCACGGGCGGGAGGTGATCTGCTCGCCCTGCAGGGCGAACAGGATGACGATGGTGAACAGCAGCCCGTAGAGGGCACATGGTCCGATCCGGGGGAGGAACTTCGTTTCGTACCAGTCGCGGCCCTTGGTCTTCTCTCCGATTCGGCGGGAGAGGTAGCCGGCGAGGAGCGGGATGCCGAGGAAGATCAGCACGGATTTGGCGATCTGCCAGGGCGAGGTGCTGATGGTGGTCTGTTCGAGGCCGAGCCAGCCGGGCAGGATCGAGAGGTAGAACCAGCCGAGGACGGCGAACATGATCACCTGGAACACCGAGTTCAGCGCCACGAGGACGGCTGCGGCTTCGCGGTCGCCGCAGGCGAGGTCGTTCCAGATGATCACCATGGCGATGCACCGGGCGAGGCCGACGATGATTAGGCCGGTGCGGTACTCGGGCAGGTCGGGCAGGAAGATCCAGGCGAGTGCGAACATCAGCGCCGGGCCCAGGATCCAGTTCAGGAAGAGGGAGCCGAGCAGGAGCTTGCGGTCGCCGGTGACGGTGTCGAGGCGGTCGTAGCGGACCTTCGCCAGCACCGGGTACATCATGATCAACAGGCCCAGGGCGATCGGCAGCGAGACACCGTCGACCTGGATCTTCTCCAGCGCGGTGTTCAGCCCGGGGATCATCCGGCCGAGCAGCAGGCCGGCGACCATGGCGACACCGATCCACACCGGCAGGAACCGGTCGAGGGTGGAGAGCTTGCCGACGACCGGCTGATGCTCAGTCGTCGGGGCGGGGCTGGTCACGAAAGAACCTCCAACGAGATGGCGGGGTCACCGGACTGCAGGATCCCGGCGAGCGAGGACAGGACTTCGGGGATGACGCGGTAGTACACCCACGAGGCGCGGCGCTCGGACTCGAGCAGGCCTGCGGTCTTGAGGACCTTGAGGTGGTGCGAGATCGTCGGTTGCGAGACGTCCACCGCCGGCGAGATGTCACACACGCAAGCCTCGCCTCCCTCGTGGCTGGCGATCAGGCTGAACAGGCGCAGCCGGACCGGGTCGGCCAGGGCCTTGAACACCGCCGCGAGGTCGACGGACTGCCCCTCCGACAGAGGCTCACGGACCAGCGGTGAGCACCGCACGGTCACATCGGTCAACGGAATCGAATTCGACACACATCAATATTGACAGATATCGATGTTGGACACAAGCGTGTCTGGGTTATAGGTAGCGACAGATATCTTCGCTAGCGCACGACTTCGGATCGGTGTGTTCGGCAGCTTGGCGTAGGTGGGTGATGTTGTCGCGCAGTGCGATCAGTTCCGCGATCTGTTGATCGAGGTGGTGGATCGACCTGTCTAGCTGGTCGCGTACGTGATCACATGGGGCTTGGCCGGTGCCGCGTATGTCGATGATTCTTTTGACTTGCGCGAGAGTGAGTGCCGCCGCCTGCCCCCTCTTGATGAATTGCACGATGCCGATGGCGTCGGGGGTGTAGTTGCGGTATCCACCGGCGGTACGTCCCGGTTCAGGGAGGAGCCCCGCTTCCTCGTAGTACCGCAGCGTCGATGGCGTGGCGCCAGATTTGCGGGCGAGTTCTCCGATCCGCATCGGGTCCTCCCTGTCCGGATTCTGGGCTTGACCTTCAAGGGTACTGGAGGGTTGATGATGGTGACATGAGTGAAGAGTTTGATCTTGCGATCGTTGGTTCGGGTGCTGCAGCGATGGCGGCGGCGATCCGCGCAACAGCCATGGGCAAGTCCGTGGTGATGATCGAGCGAGGCACTTTCGGCGGCACCTGTGTGAATACCGGTTGCGTGCCGTCGAAGGCGTTGATCGCCGCGGCGCAGGCACAGCACACGGTCTCTGATGCTGGCCGGTTCCCGGGGGTCGGTGCGACCGCCGTGCCGGTAGATATGGCCGCCCTGGCGGCGGGGACACGGCGCTTGGCAGAGTCGATGCGGTCAGAGAAGTACGTTGCCGTTGCGGACTCGTACGGCTGGCGCCGCGTCCAGGGTGCGGCCGCGTTCGCGGGAACGCGGGCAGCGCCATCGCTGGTGGTCACAGCTCCCGATGGGACTACCGAGACGATAATTGCTCGACGGTACTTGGTGGCAACAGGGGCCCAACCGTCGATTCCGTCGATTCCCGGACTCAATCTGGTCGACTACCTGACGTCGACGACCGCGATGGAGTTGACCGCAGTCCCGGAATCACTCCTAGTGATCGGCGGCGGGTTCATCGCGCTCGAGCAGGCGCAACTCTTCGCGCGACTGGGGGCGAAGGTAACCGTTTTGGTGCGGTCCAGGATCGCTTCGGCCGAAGATGCTGACGTCGCAGATGCTCTCCTGGAAGCGCTCGCTGACGAGCACATCGAGGTAGTGCAGCTCGCGACCGCGACCTCGGTCGACACCGAGGCGGGTGAGGTCGTCGTGACCGCCTCCAGCCCTGGTGGACAAGGCGACTTCCGTGCGGCGAAGCTGCTCGTCGCGACGGGCAGAACCCCGAATACTAGAGGTTTGAATCTGGAGACGGTTGGAGTCGACACGAGCACCAGCGGCGCGATCCTCGTGTCGAATCAGCTCAGAACATCAAACCCGCGTGTGTGGGCAGCGGGCGATGTGACCGGCCATCCCGAGTTCGTCTATGTCGCAGCCGCGCAAGGCACAACGGTCGCCGACAACATGTTCGGACAGACCCCGCGGTCGTTGGACTACACGCACCTGCCGCGCGTGATGTTCACCAGTCCGGCAATCGGGAGCGTCGGTATGACCGAGACGCAGGCCCTCGCAAGCGGAATCCGGTACACGAGCTCGCTTCTTCCGCTCACTCACGTACCCCGGGCCCAAGTTGACCGAGATACCCGAGGCTTCATCAAGCTCATCGCAGACTCCGATAGTCATCGAGTCCTCGGAATTTCGGCGGTCGCGAATAGTGCCGGCGAGATCGCCGCCGCTGGGGTCTACATCCTCGAAGCAAGGATGACCGTCGAGCAGGTCGCCCGGACATGGGCGCCCTACCTGACCATGGCCGAGGGCATCAAAATCGCCGCACAATCCTTCAGCACCGACATCGCCCAGCTCTCCTGCTGCGCTTCCTAATTCCTGATTCCACCGATCCGCAAGCGAAGTCCCAGACAATGACCAATCCACTCGATCGACTCATCACCCCCGAGGGGTCCGGCCTCGATCCGGCAGTCCTGGTTCCCCTACTCAGGCTCCTCTCCAAGGGAAACCCCGTCAGCGTAGAGGACTTAGCAGCTGCGGCCGGACTGTCGGAACCCGATGTACGGGAACGACTCCAATCCGTTTCCGACACCGAATACGACGATCGCGACCAAATAGTCGGGCAAGGACTGACCCTCCGTCCGACCCCGCATCGGTTCACCGTCGCAGGTCACGAACTGTTCACGTGGTGCGCACTCGACACCCTGATCTTCCCCACACTCCTAAACCAGTCAGCCACCATCGAGTCGACCTCACCCGCGAGCGGTCAAACGATCAGAATCTCTGTCACGGCAGACACCGTGACCAGCATCGAACCCGACACCGCAGTGCTATCGCTCGTCGACCCCGATGACCTCAGCTCGCTTCGAACGTCGTTCTGCAACCAAGTGCACTTCTTCGCCTCCCCACACGATGCCCAAACGTGGACGCGCGAAAATCCCGGCAACCAACTCCTCGACATCACCCACGCGCACGCCCTCGGGAAAGCTCTCGCTGAACAAGCGCTCATCAGCCCGGACACAGCCCGACAGGCCGGATGCTGCTCGCCGGATCAGCACGAAGGAACCGCCCAATGACCAACACAGTGAAATCGCCCCTCGCACGCAGGACAAGAGAGATCGGCCGATGGGGCACCGCCGCCCGGACAGTGATCGGTGCCGCTTTCGTGGGAGCCGGGATCATCATCGGACCTTCCACAATCGACCTCATCATCGCGGTCGCACTGGTCCCTGCCGCGATCACCCTCGCGGTTGTACTTCGGGGTCGTGATTCGGCACCACTGCGGGTCACAGGCGCGTGGGCCATGGCCACTAACACGCTGGTCTTCTTCGCGTTCTTCGCGCTCACCCCGCCGGCGGCAGCAACGTTCTACGGGCTTTCCATGCTGCTCGCCGCTAGCCGCGGGCTCGCAGCCTGCGAAGTGATGGCGGCATCGAACGTGATCCTCAACCGAAACGACCAAGTCGGTTGCCCTGTCTTTACCCCGATCGACCGCATCGAGGGATTCCACCCACGCGACTGCGCCTAACCGCAGATGCCTCTCCTCCAGCGCAGCCTCCGCCCAGGGGGACGCCGACCGCGAGAACCAGCCGGTACAGCGCAGTGCGGCCCGCTACTGCGTTTCGCGCCAGCGCTCTCTGGTAACCGCGTCGATGGCCGCCACCCGAAGCGGTGACGGCCATCGATCGAGGGCGGACTAGCAGCAGTTCGCCGCCGCAGGGGTGCAGCACGCGGCCGGCGTCGCTTCGGAGTCCTCGGCTGTCGTCGCCGGAGTGTGTCCGCCGTCGAAGGTCTCGGCGTCAGCGAGGACGGTGTAGACCTCCCAACGCTCGGCGTCGGGGGCGGTGACCCAGACCTTGTCCTGGGTGGCGAAGCAACAGGTGGCGCCGATCTCCTCCTCGGTGAACAGCTGCTCCTCGGTGAGGCGGGCGATCTCAGCGTGCACCTTGTCGCTGGAGTCCACCTCGACGCCGAGATGGTTGATGCTGCCGCCCTGGCCGGGGTTCTCCAGCAGGACCAGCTTGAGCGCCGGGTCGGCGACGGCGAAGTTGGCGTAACCGGGCTTGACCTTCGCCGGGCCCGTGCCGAACAGCTTGGTGTAGAACGCGATCGACTGATCGAGGTCATCGACATTGAGGGCGAGCTGGACGCGGGACATGAGAACCTCCGAGGCTTCGACATACATCTAACTGTTGCTCGTTCAGTTCTAGACCACGCTTTGACATATGTCAACGAGTAGGTAGATTGAAGCGTATGCCCAAGACGCTCCCCGTCGTCGACATCAGCGCCCCGATCTGCTGTGCTCCGCTGGCCGCCGGCGTGATGGACGAGGCCGCGGCACTCGAGCTCGCCCTGCGCCTCAAGGCCCTCGCCGACCCGGCCCGGATCCAGCTGATCTCGATCCTCATGGCCGCACGTCCAGGCGAAATCAGCACCGGCGACCTCGCCGACACGGTGGGCCTGTCGTCGGCGACCGTCAGTCACCACCTGAGCCAGCTCAAGAAGGCCGGCCTCGTCAGCTCCGAGCGGCGCGGGATCAACGTCTTCTACCGGGCCGAACCTGACTCCCTTGAAGCGCTCCGGGCCGTCCTGGCCACGTGCTGCTAGCGCGAACGCGCCTCTCGCGCGCAGGTAGTGGCTGCACGACACCGTCGCGAGGCTCCCCGGCACAGCACCAGCACGATCGCCTGCGGCAGGATCGACACGCGTGGACCACATCGAGCAGCAGCTAGAGCAACAGCTCCGCGAACGCGGCATCCCCCTCACTGCGGCTGAGTTCCTCCGCGCCGTCCTCGAAGCCCTCGACGACGGCGCTTCCGTGCCTTAGCGGGACAGCGGTCGGCACGAGGAACATGCGCTGTAATCCGCAGTACCAGTGACTGTTCGGTCCTTGACTGCTAAAATCAGCAGTATGCTTCCCACGGGTCCCCGGACGATCGACAGCTTCCGCCGGATCACCATCCCAGCGAAGGTGGCGAAGGCGTCCGGAGTGCGGCAGCCTTCGTGGGTCCGGATCGGTGTCGTCGCCGACCAGAGGATCGTCGAGATCATTCCCACTCGCGGCCCGCGCGGGACGAAGCCGTCCGTACGAGGTAACCCGGATCGTCCGCGGCGGCTGCGGACGTCGCGACAGATCGCGCTGCCGGCGGCGGTCCTCGACTCGGTCGGTCTGGACATTGGGAGCGTCGTGGCGTTCCTGGCCCTGGAGGACCGCATTCATCTGTTCGCCGCGTCGCGGGTCATCGCGCCGGAGCCCGCGCCCGTGGGAGAGGAAGACCAGTGACGGCGCGGCGACGTACCCGGTCAATCCACGCAGAGGCGGGTCAGCTCCCCCTGTTCGACGTCCCTGCCGTCGCGCCGGCGGATCTGGTCGACGCGGCCGTGGTCGCGGCTGCGGAGCTCGTCCTCGATAGCTCGGTGTCGGTGTTGCCGCGGACCGAACTGTCGGGGCTTCGCGGGTATCCGGTGGTCCGATGGTCGTCGACCGTCGCCGAACGGATGTCGTCCGGGGCGGGACCGATGCTCGACGCGCAGGTCCTCGAGCTGTGGGAGATGTGCCCGGCGGAGGGCGCGGGGGCGCCGCCGGCGGCGCCGTTGAGCATCGTCGGGTTCGTCGCCACCGGGCAGTGGAAGAGGGCCCTGTACGTCGCCAGTGAGCTTCGCGGGTTCGGCGAGACCGTGGTGCTGACCGAGCGGCGGCCCACGGCGCTGAGCTTGACGGCGGCGGACCTCGCCGACGTGAGCGTGGTGCATACCTCTCACGCCGGCGAGGAACTACTGGTGCGGGGATCGAAGGTTGCCGATCCTCCGCGGATCGTCGCGGTGCGGTACTGGGAGGAGCGGCTATTCGCTCACGCCCTCGCGACAGGGGTGCCGATCACGCCGCAGCCGGCTCCGGCGTAGCGCCGATCCAGGCGGACAGGGCGCGTTTGCGCTTCCAGTCCCCGCCGGTGAGCTTCTCGATCTCGATGTTGCTCTCGTGGGCGGCCTCGCACATCGCCGTCCACGCCTGCGGGCCGTTGTGGGCGGCGATAGCGGTGGCCAAACCGCGACCGAGCATCGCGACCGCGGAGACCGAATGCGAGAACGCTGCTGCCTTCGGGATGTCAGCCGTGCGGATCCAGGTCAGGTCCCGTCCACCGCAGAGTGCGCAGTCGCAGCACCACGCGGCGTGGGACTTGTCCTTGAGGTAATGCCGCTCGAACGCGGTCAGCGACGTGTACGCGAGAAGCTCCGGGAGGATGAACGACACCGACCCGCTGGTGCCGCCCCCGCCGATGTCGGGGTAGATGTGCCGGTAGGTGGTCGATGACCCCATCGCCGCGCCTGCGGCGCCGTACGCCAGCGCCCCCAACCCCGCCGTGTCACTGCGCAGGAGCAGCACCGGGACATCTGCGGTGAGGACGTGCACCAGCCCGGTCACGACGTTGGTCCGGTCGAACGGGTCGTCGGTGTCTTCGACCATCAACGCCACGGGGATGCCGTGCGCGTTGATCTCAGACCGGAGCGAATCGGCGGCGTGCGAAAGCCACCAGCTCGCGATCGGCAGCGCCGCAATCACCTGTCCACCGAAGCGGGCCGCCGTCTTCAGGGTGGTCCGCAGCCCAGCGGTGTCGCCCTTGGCCACATAGCCGGAATCGGTCAATGCCCACGTCAGGCCCGCGCTACGTTGCACGGTGATCCAGTCGCGGGTCGGCTCCGCCGTCGCCACCTTCCGCTGCCGGCCGCTGTAGAGGTTCGCGTCGAGCAGCAACGCTGCTTCGGGGCACTTCTTGCGGGTCTGATCCGCCGCGGTCCTCGCCACCGCGGAGCGGTGGGTCCGGGACTGCCACGGCACGGAGTAGACCGCGCCGACACCTTCCGACGCGATCAGCGCGCGAGTCGGGTCGATCAAGGTCGTCGGGACCTGAACGAACAGGTCCGTCGACATGCCCTCGAGCCGGTGCTGCCCGACCTGGATGGGCCGGGCACCTCCAGCCCGTTCAGTGCTGGTGGTATCGGTTGTGCGATCAGAGTCGCGACTGTCGTTGGTCAACGGTGCCTCCTCAAGGCAGTGTGGATGAGCCACCACGCCAAGGTCCGCATCGCTCGCCCACACCAGCGTTCCGGTGTTTGGCGAACCCGCGCACACCGTCTACCATCGGAGGCGTCATCCAAAGACATTCGCAACGGTCACGGTATCGAGGGGCGAACCCTCGGAGTGGTGATTCGGTTGTTCAGCTGAGCCCGGTTCGTCGGCAAACGAGCCGGGCTTAGCTGTCTCTATTCTAGAGCCTCACCATGACAGGTTCCGGGACGTGGAATCGCGGTTCGCTCCTGACCCTACCGACGCGACGACGTGCGTGGAGGCTAGGGCATTCCGAACCACGTCTTCACCACCTGAGAGGCCAGGTTCAGGAACTTGGTGCACCGTTTTACCCACCGGGAGACTCGCTAGCAGTTCCGTCCAGCTTTCGAATGGCGTCGATCACCCTCCGTCCGTGGGCGGTCAGGGTCATAGGGCGATTGCGCTCGGCACGGTCGAACAGAGCTCCGCCGGTCTCGCGTTCGAGCCGGAGAAACTGGTTCGTGAGGGTTGCCTGGCTGGTTCCTAACGCGTGTGCAGCCTCGGTCAGCGTGGGGAATCGCGATGCTGCTTTCGCCCGTTCCAGTCGGTCGCGCCCGCCCTGGGCCGCAACAGCTGTGCGCAAGATCGGCGGCACCGTTTTCGCGGCGGCCGCGGCGTCGAGGGCCGCGGTGTGACTGGGTCCGCCGCGGGGTCTCATCGGAATCTCGTGTTTGTTCGCCCACCGAGCCAGGTTCGCCGTGCTCATGCCCAGTTCTCGGGCTATGTCAGGGAGGGCCCTGCTGTTGGTGACATATTGCTGGTAGAGCCAGTCGCGGTCGATGATGATCTTCGCGCGCTCGGTAGCGGGGATCGTCGGGATCTCGTATTCGGTGAGGAGTCGACGGATCACCTGACGACTGACTCCAATACGGTTAGCGATCTGTCGCAAGGTGAGGCGATCGTGATGATAGAGCTGGGTCAAAGCCTCCGGGGGGAGCTGCGTTCGAGCGCTGGCGTACTTCCGGCGGCCGGTATCGACTGGGAGGGGATTGACGATCAGCTCAAGGCGAACCGCCTCGCCAGTGGTGCCGAGGTCGCGGGCGGCGGCGCCGATGGGAAGGTCGCGTTCTCGGATGAGCTTTCGAAGGCGATCACGGTCGATCAGTCCTGGTCGCGGGCCAGGGAGGTCGAGACCAGCGAGGAGCTCAATTGGCGGCTCCCAGGCAATTGGTTCCTCATCGATGCCCGCGGCGTCCAAGAACACCCGTGCGTGGTTGATCAGCTCGTCCCGAAGGCCGGGTGTCAGATCGCGGGGAAACGCGGCGATCTTAGCGAGCAAGTCTGCGGACCCGTCAACCGTGGGGACGCCTGTGAGCTCCTCGCGAAGAAACGCCCGAACAACAGCCGCCCGGGCGGAGCCGCCCTGTGACGGCGTTCCGGTGCGGTGGCAGATCTGCCTCCACTCATCGTCCGGAAGCAAACCGGTGCAATCGAGTGCCCGTCGGCGCTGATAGTCGATCGGTACGCCGCGCTCGACAACGTAATCGGCAACGCGTGTCAGACCCGCGCACACATCGCTCCAGTGTTGATCGGACTCCAGAATCTGTAGGAATCGGGATAGGGCATGGCCAGCCAGGTGACCTCCGACCTGCTGACCAGCGGCCGTCAGATTCAACCGAGTGCCCACCAACTGTAAGGCCGCAGACAATGCCAGGCGCATCATTGTGCGCCTCGCCGCCGGGACCGTGAAGGGCAAACTGATTCCGGCCCAAAATTGCGTCGGCGTGTGACGCGCTAGTAGCTCTGCGCGCCCACTGGTCACCAAGGTGGGAAGGTCGGAGTGAGTGCGGTAGCGAAGTTGGTCGGACGGGTCGAGCATCGGGGATAGCGCGGCGAGCTGGACACCGGTCAGGATTGGTGAGATTCGCGTCCCCCAGCCGATGTTCGTCGGTTGAACACTGAGGCCTGTCTCCCGGGCCGAGGTCACTAACCATCGCAGGCGATCAGCTGCGGCTGCGAGGTCCGAGCAGTGCAGAACGTCGATCGCGGCACTGACGCCAATCGCAGCTGTGACGGCTCTCGCTGGCGCTTCGAGGGCCGGCTTCGTGCGGCTCTGTCGGACTTGTCCGGATCGTGCACCACCTTGTTCATCGACTGCCCGGTACTCAACCGCCAGTTCGGGTCCCACTCGCGCTAAGAGCTCTTCGTCGGTGGCGTAGGACAGTACTCGGCCGCCGATGGCGCGAATGTCGGCAAGCACAGAAGCCGCAGGCTGTGGAAGGCGCGCGTAGACCCCGAACCGCACGACTCCGTCGTCGATGATTCGATCGATGAGGGCCTGTGCCCGAAGAGCGGGGTGCGCACCAGGAAGGTCGAGGACCTCGGCAGCCGTGAGATCGGCGCCGCACCGTCGGGCCTCCCGTCCAATGCCTCCTTCCTGCGCCGGCGATGCACATCGGCCGGGGATCGGGGTGCAGTGGCCCGGGAGCGGGCGGCGGCGTGGAATTCTATGGCAGCGAGGGCATTCGTCGGACAGCAAACAACGATGGTCGGTGCAGGCAAACGCCCAGCCGAGTCGCCATTCGAGCTTCCATCGGCCGCCGTTGCTTCGGAGGCAGTGCGGGCAGAAGCGGGATCCGGTGCGGCGGGTCCATGCCACTTCGCGGCGCAAACTCCGCGACTGCGAGTCGATGCGCACCGCGGTCCCGTCGAACCGGGTGAGGGTCATCATCGAAAATTCGACGTCGCTGCCCGTGGCGGCACACAGGCTGGCTACTTCGGCCTCGCTGAGTGCGATCGTCCAGGGCGGGTACCCAAGACCTGCAGGCGCAGGTATGTCGACTGCGTCGAGAAGGTCTCCCCACGCTGAGTCGGCGCGGAAGGCGATCGCTTCGAGCCAGGAATCGATCGCTTCGCCCGGCACCGGGTCCACCCTGAAGGGAAGCGAACGTGGCACTGTCATCCGGCCCTGCCGATGCGAGTTCTCAGGCAGCCGTTGTCGAATGCCAGGCGCAGTTCTTCGCGAGCCTTCTCCGATGCCTCGTCGATCTTGACCCGATCGAGCAGTTCCTCGTCGAGGCGCTCATACCCAGTCCGGACCGCGCGCTGACATCCCCGGTTGATCAGGGTCATCAGTGAGCCGATCTGGCCGGTACACCGGGCATACAGGTAGTCAGAGAGATCGTCGGCGATCATGCCCGGATACTTTTCGGCCAGAACCACCCGCTGCTCGATCGCCTTGAGCGTCTGACGCCATGCCCGGCGCCCAGCATCATTGGTGACACCGAAAGGATCCATTGTCAGCCGCGTTGTACGCCGGCCGGTCTGCGCGAGAAGAGCATCTCGGTCACTACTGCCCTCGGAGAACAGTCCCCGCGCCTCCAAACCGACGCCAGCGAAGATCACCGTCAACGGGAACTCGTTGGCGATGTACTTGAAGTGGTTGCTGACCTCGACACCGGAGGTGGACTGCAGCCGCAGGAAGTGCAGATCATCGACGATGAGGATCTTCGTTTCGCATGCCAGCACGCAGTCCAGGGCTCGGTGGGCGAAGTCGGCGGCGTTGCCGCGGCGGCCGCCTGGGTGGGCGTAGAACGCGAGCATCGCCCGGTTGAACTCGCGTAGGCCAGTGTTGCCGGTCAGTCCCACCCGGCACACCGGCCACCGTTCATGACCTTCCTCGGTCGTAGTGCCGTTCTCGGCTACTTCGCGGCGGTGGAACGCGCGGGCGAAGCTCAATACCGCGGTGGTCTTCCCTAGTCCGGGTACTGCGTCGATCGCAACGGCGCCTTTCGGTTTGTCTCCGTCCTGGGCGTTGGAGTCGATGACATCCCAGAGGTTTTCGTGCACCTCGACCAGCTGTCTGGTCTTGAGGGGCCCGAGGTTCGCGTGCCACTCGCGGCGCTCACGGTCGTAGTCGGTGCGCTCCTTGTCGGTCAGTCTGTCGAGTTCATCGCGGTTCAACGCCTCCGGTGGAACACGTGCGGGGGTGTTGACGAACTTCTGCCACCCTTCCTTTCGGGCGAGGGTCAGATTGTCGAGTGTCGCGGCGGTTTCGGTCATACGTCCTCCAGCGCGTCGGAGTAGAAGTCATCGATGTTTTCCTGGTCGAATCGATCGTCGTCACCTTCCTCGCCGGCGTAGTCGAGACCGCGATCAATCGCGGTGTCCTCTGCTTGCACATCGCTTTCGTCCTGGTCGGGAGCGAGCACGCGGGCGACCGACGGCAGTCGATCCACACGCGCTTCGCCCTGCGGTCGCTGCGACAGTTCGGTCTCGCGTGACATTCTCAATGCAATGCGCCGTTCCACTCGGGTCGAGCCCAGGCCGATGTTCCACCGCTCCAACAAGTCAGCTACCGCAAGGCGGTCGTTGGGGAATCGGTACTTCGATGCTGCTAGCTTCCTTGCGTAGAGCAGTGCATCCTCGCTGAACGGCATATCGATCGACGGTGCGTGCTCCCACACCAATGTGTGCCAGGTCCGCTCATCTGGGCGCCGGAAGTACACCTTGGTGATGTCGTCGGGATCGCAGTGGATCGGCCATCGTCCCTTGGCCTCGCCGGTGAACCGGCTCGCGAGGTTACGGTAGCCGTTGAGCCCGTCTCCGTTGTAGCGGCGGCCTCCGATCTCGACACCGTAGTGAAGAATTTTCCGCCATACCGGCTTGAGGAACTCGAATGCCAGGTCCGGATCGCGAGGCGCCTCAATGTATCCGGCGCGAGAAACACCGTGCTCGAACATCGCGGCGGGCGACATACGTAAGCCCGGAACTCGCGGGTCGAGCAGGCTCGAATGCTGGCGGTGGTGGTAGACCTGCGCAACCCACTCGCGGATGATGCTTTCGAGCTCGTCGATGTAGAAGAACGCTCCGCCCTCAGGATCCTCGCCGCGCGAGTGGACATCAGGTCCCTTGTACCCCGGCAAGGCCTGGAGGAGATCTTCACGAATAGTACGAAAGAACCGCTCAACTGGCCCTTTGTCGCGGCCGGTTCGGAGCCGAGCTGGCTGCACCGAAATCCCGAAGCGCTGGCACACACTCATCACGTGGTTCGAGAGGTAGACCTTGCCATGGTCCACGACCAGTGTCTCAGGGACAATAGCTGGTCCAGCGGCCGCATCCGCTGGCCGCTCCGCGGTGACATCTACAAGTACCGACCGCGGTACTCCGTGAGCTGGCCACACCGCGTATTCCGGCCAGTCCGCGCCGGCCGGACGTGGGCTGAAAACCTCGTACATCACGGTCGCTACATCAACCGATTTCGTGGAAACCGGGGTCAATCGCAACCCGGTGATGCAGCGGGTGTACCAGTCCATCGCGACGGTCAGTTCGACCTGCACCCATCGCAGCGTCAGAGGATCGAGCCCGAAGACATCGAGCCTGGTTGTGTCCATCAGCATGTACTCGCCAGGCCGAGTTGGACGGAGCTTGCCGTACACGCCTTCTGGCCGCTCAGCGATGTCGCGATTTCGCTTGGCAGACAGTCGAAATGTGGGATAGCGCTGTTCCAGATACTCGAGAACGCGGAAAGCATTTGTCCGAGACGGGATGGCGACGACCCCTTCTCCGAATCGCGCCAAGACCCGTGCCTCCGCGCGTGCCATCACCATCGTGCGGGACGGTTTCGACTCGGTGGCGTGCTCAACCATGACTTCGACAGCTGTGTCTAACCACCGCCGATCGACAGACGGGAAGGGCTCCGCCTCTCTCGTACGTCGCGCGTCTACCAGGCCTGCGGGCCCTTCAGTGCGGAACTTGGACACCCACCGCTCCACAGATCGCAAGCCGACGCCCAGTTCGCGCGCCTTCGCTGCGTAGCGGTCAGTGAGCGGGCGGTCGCCGGAAAACTCCGGCCTGGGCTCCCCCTTGCTCGCAGTCTCCGCGCTGCCAGATCTGTACCCGGTAAGAATCTCGCGTACGTGCCCCGCGCGTTCCGTCACCTTCTGAAGCTCTGCCGCGGACAACTCACCGAAGATGACGCCTGCAGGCTCGGTTGCATCAGTGCTCGAAACGCCAGGGCCGGTCGGGAGGACCCGACCCCGGACCGAAGACAGCAACTCCGCGAGGCCAACTCGCATGTACTGCCCTGCAGCGCTTTTCCCCAGCACATCGACGACGCCCTTAGCCGTGGCGAGCTCCACGATCTCGAACGCCTCGCCGTCGTACATGTACCGTCCGCCAACCTCAACCCGCTCAACGCCACTCACAAGACCCTCGAAATCTGAGTGCGACTAGTGATTGCGGCGTCAATGTCGACGTGCAGCCGACGCCGCCATATCAAGTGCAGCACCGCCGCTCGCACGCTCGCGTCAGGACGATCTGGCATCCGATCGATGAGAGCACCAATCGTCAATCCCACCTGAGCGACCGCCTGAACCGCCTCGCAATGGTCAGGCACGATTGCACTCTCGCGCCGATAGCCAGCGAGGAATCTGACATTCGCGGCCCTCCGCGGCGGCGGCTCGGTGGCGACCTCGTATCGCCACCCCTTGGCCTCGACGACATCCCGAGTCAAGTTCAAAACCCTTGCAACATCATCATTATCAAGCCTTCGAGCAGGCTTTACGTCAACGACGACCGGGCCGGAAT
Source organism: Tsukamurella ocularis (assembly GCF_965138335.1). Lineage (GTDB taxonomy): Bacteria > Actinomycetota > Actinomycetes > Mycobacteriales > Mycobacteriaceae > Tsukamurella > Tsukamurella ocularis_A. The sequence goes on along the minus strand of NZ_CBCSDV010000001.1, from coordinate 37,750 downwards.
CAGTATCGAGTAGGAAGTCCGGAACGTGCCTCCGCAGGACACCATCGACCTCAGTCGCGAGAAGGAAAGGCTGGGCCACGATGCCCCGAACCCGATCGTCGAAGTCTGCGAGCATCAGGTTAGCGAGCTCCAGGCGGGACTCATAGATCACCAGATCGCGGGTAGTGCTCGACCAGTACCACCCCGAGTAGTGTTTCTGCCCTCGATACCAGCGAAATGTGCGCCACGGCGCTGCCTCGCGAAGGTCCTCCATTGCGGCCGACTTCCACTCCACGGTCCGCTCACAGAGGTCCTCACCGCGGCGGAACGATACTTCCACCGCGGTCCCCGCGGAGCTGCCGGGCGACATGGTCTTGACGGTGCCACTTCCGCCCTCAGATGCGGGGACGTGCCCCGGCGTGTCCCAAACAGTTGGCGGATCCGCCAACTGTCCGCCACGTAGCTTGGGATTCCGCCACGGAATCTGGGACCCTACAGGGCGAATCAGCCCTTCGCCATGTCCACGAAGCGGGAGTAGTGCAGCTGGTGGGCGACGGTGACGGTCGCGGTGGGGCCGGCACGGTGCTTACCCAGGATGAAGTCGGCCTCGCCTGCGCGCGGATCGTCGCGCTCGTACGCGTCGGGGCGGTGCACCAGGACGACCATGTCGGCGTCCTGCTCGAGCGAGCCGGACTCGCGGAGGTCGGCGACCTGGGGCTTCTTGTCGGTGCGCTGCTCGGGACCACGGTTGAGCTGCGCGACGGCGATGAGCGGGACCTCGAGCTCCTTCGCGAGCAGCTTGAGCTGTCGGGAGAACTCCGAGACCTCCTGCTGACGGGACTCGACCTTCTTGCCCGACGTCATCAGCTGCAGGTAGTCGATGACGATGAGCTTGAGGTCGTGCCGCTGCTTGAGCCGCCGGGCCTTCGCGCGGATCTCCATCATCGTGAGGTTGGGCGAATCGTCGACGAACAGCGGCGCCTCGGAGATCTCCGACATGCGGCGCGCGAGGCGGGTCCAGTCGTCGTCGGACATCTTGCCGGAGCGCATGTCCGCCAGCTTGATCCGCGCCTCCGCGGAGAGCAGGCGCATGACCACCTCGGTCTTGCTCATCTCCAGGCTGAACAGGACGCCCGGCATCTGGTGCTCGATGGCGCAGGAGCGCAGCACGTCGAGCGCCATCGTCGACTTACCGGCGCCGGGACGGCCGGCGACGATGATCATCTGGCCGGCGTGCAGGCCGTTGGTGAGGGCGTCGAAGTCGGTGAAGCCGGTGGGCACGCCCATGCTGACGCCGCCGCGCGAGGCGATCGCGTCGATCTCGTCCATCGTGGGCTGCAGCAGCTCCTCGAGGATCACGTAGTCCTCGGAGGCCTTGCGCTCGGTGACGTCGTAGACGGCGGCCTGCGCGCGGTCCACGACCTCGGCGACGTCGGCACCGTCGGACCCCGAGTAGCCGTACTGGACGATCCGGGTCCCGGCCTCGACGAGACGCCGCAGGATGGCCTTCTCCGCCACGATCTCCGCGTAGTAGCCGGCGTTCGCCGCAGTGGGCACGGTGGAGATCAGCGTGTGCAGGTACGGCGCGCCGCCGACGCGCTTGAGCTCGCCCTTGCGGTCCAGGGTCGCGGACACGGTGACGGCGTCCGCGGGCTCACCCGCGCCGTACAGGTCGAGGATCGCGTCGTACACCGACTGGTGGGCGGGCCGGTAGAAGTCGCCCGGGCTGATCACCTCGAGCACGTCCGCGATGGCGTCCTTGGAGAGCATCATCGCGCCCAGCACGGACTGCTCGGCGGCGATGTCCTGCGGGGGCTGGCGCCCGAAGTCCTCGGCGGGCGGACGGTCGGGAGTGGGCTCCGGACGTCCGACGGGCCCCGGAGTGAACTCCTGCTCGTCCGTGACAGACACCGCGCACCCACCTCTCTCACGCCCTCGCCGCCGCGCGGCGGCGAGGACTCTCCAGTTCGACTTCTGTCTACCGCGCGGCCCCGACAAGTTTTCGGATAGCAAATCCCTGCGGGCGCGCGACGGACGCACGTGAACGCTAGGCCCTCCGCTCGAGACCGCAAAGCGGGCCTGTGGACAAATCTGTGTGGCGCCTGTGGAGGGCGCGCGGTCAGGGTGGGGACGACGGTGTGGACCGATGGGGAAAACCTGTGGAAACTCCGGAGCGCTTTCGGAGTCGCCCCAGCTCGGACCAGGTAATGAGGGTGGGTACCGTTGTGGATCGAGATTCCCCCGCGTGTCGCACCGACTTGACATTCGGGCGTGTCGTGAGTGAATCGGCCACCGTCGCGCAGAGAAAACCACCCTCAGTTGTTACCCGCCGGTCACCTGCCGGGCTCCCTACCAGGGCTAACAGGTCACTGGACGACGGTGCACCTTCTTCCCGTCGGCGTCGCCGCGTATTCTGATCGGTGCATCACCCACTGCGGAAGGACCACCCGATGAACACCTCCACGATCTCGGCGCGCACAGCCGGCGTCGCGGTCGCGCTCGCGGCCGTCGCCACGTGCGCCATCGGGCCCGCTGGGGCGGCCCCGAACCCCGCCCCCAAGCCGAAGCCCGCCTCGGCCACCGCCACGTGCACGAGCGCCAACCCCATGTTCGTGGTCGGCGGCCAGATGCTGACCTGGAAGGTGACCGCCACCGTCGGCGGCAAGGGGCAGATCCTGGTCTCCGCGACGGGCAATGCGGGCGCCCGGGACCTCGTCCTGAGCCAGTTCGCTTCGTCCGCGACGCTGTCCTGGAACAACACCACCTCCGGCAAGTTCGGCAGCGCGAAGCTCAGCGGCGTCGGCCCCCTGCCCGTCCTGAACAAGACGCCCGTCACCACCGGTAAGGGCGCCGTGACCTTCAACCTGGTCATCAAGGCGGGCGCGGGCAGCGAGTGGATCGGCACGCAGACCAGCACGCCGTGCGTCGGCACGATCACGGTCTGAGCCACCCGACGACGAAAGAACCCCCACCGCCCGAGGGCGATGGGGGTTCTTCTCGTTCGTGCCTCGTTACTGCGCGGCGACGGTGAGCGCGAACTTCGCGCGCACGTCGGGGTGCAGCACCACGACCACGGGGAACGAGCCCGTGGACTTGATGTGACCCTGCGGCAGCTCGATGCTGCGCTTGTCGACGGCGGGGCCGCCGGCGGTCTTGAGCGCGGCGGCCACATCGGCGGCCGTGACCGAGCCGAAGAGCTTGCCCGAGTCGGCGGTCTTCACGGTCAGCGAGACGGACTCGAGGCCCTCGATGGCCTGCTTCAGCTCGTTGGCGTGATCGAGGCCGCGGACGCGCTTGGCCTCCTGGCTACGACGGATGCCCTCGACCTGCTTCTCGGCGCCACGGGTGGCGACGATGGCCAGGCCGCGGGGCAGCAGGTAGTTACGGCCGTAGCCGTCCTTGACCTCGACGGTGTCGCCGGGCGCGCCCAGGTTGTCGACGTCGGCGGTGAGGATGAGCTTCATTTCTTCACCCCTCCTTAGCGGGTCGTCGACGTGAACGGCAGCAGGGCCACCTCACGCGCGTTCTTGACGGCGATCGCGATGTCGCGCTGGTGCTGAACGCAGTTGCCCGTCACACGACGGCTGCGGATCTTGCCCCGCTCCGACAGGAACCGACGCAGCAGCGTGGTGTCCTTGTAGTCGATCTTGGTGTTCTTCTCCTTGCAGAACGTGCACGCCTTGGCCTTGACGGCCTTCTCGACGCGCACCTTCCGGCCATTGCCCTTACCGGCCATGGTGTTGGTACTCCTTGATGAGGTCTACTTCGGCGCCCGGCGAACCGGGGCGCCTTCACAGTGTTCGATCCCGGGGATCAGAACGGCGGATCGTCGTTGCCGCCGCCGAAGCTGCTCCCGGCCGCAGGGGCGCTGCCCCACGGATCGTCTGCGGGCTGGTTCTGGCGCGGAGCCTGCTGGGCGGGCTGGCTGTAACCGCCACCGCCGCCCTGGCCGCCGCCTCCGAAACCGCCGCCGCCACCGCCGCGCTGCGTGCGCGTCGGCTTCGCCGTCGCATACTTCAGGGAGGGGCCGATCTCGTCGACCTCGAGTTCCACCACCGTGCGCCGCTGGCCCTCGCGGTCGTCGTACGACCGCTGCTTGAGCCGGCCGGAGACGATGACGCGCGTGCCCTTCGTGAGCGATTCGGCGACGTTCTCGGCCGCCTCCCGCCAGATGTTGCAACGCAGGAACAGCGCCTCGCCGTCCTTCCACTCATTGGTGTTCCGGTCGAACGTGCGAGGCGTGGAGGCGACGGTGAAGTTGGCCACCGCCGCACCCGACGGGGTGAAGCGCAGCTCCGGATCCGCCGTCAGATTGCCGATGACCGTGATGATCGTGTCGCCTGCCATGGTGTCTCTCCCTGTAGTTAGTGCGCGACTAGTTCTGCCGCAGCACCTTAGTGCGAAGCACCGACTCGTTCAGCTTGAGCTGGCGATCCAGCTCGCTGACGGTCGCCGGCTCGGCGGTCAGATCGATCACCGCGTAGATGCCTTCGGCGTTCTTCGAGATCTCGTAAGCAAGACGGCGCTTGCCCCAGATGTCGACGTTCCCGACCGATCCGCCGTCCTTGCGGACCACGTTCAGGAAGGTCTCCAGCGAGGGCGCGACGGTGCGCTCATCCAGGCTCGGATCCAGGATCACCATCAGTTCGTAATTACGCATGGGCTTTTCGCCTCCTCCTATGGACTATGCGGCCGTGGACTCTCCACGGCAGGAGCGTTGCCCGAAAGGCAACCGGACCAGGGTACCCCAACCCCTCACCACCAGCGAAATCAGTCGACTGACGACCGGATCTGAAAATTCACCGGAAAACCCCTCCCTGATAGAGAACATTCCCTAACATGTGCCAGGAAGGAGGTGAGCTATGACATCGCAATCGTCTCGGGATGCGGCCGCGAGCCGGCCCGGCGCGATCGACGCCCTCCGCCGGAACCTCGACGACAACGCGCTCGGCCCCGTTCGCACGCTCGGGCGGACCGTCGAACTCGTGCTCCACTCCCTGGTGTCGATGGTGGCCGACATCCTCCGGGCCCGCATCCCGGTCCGCGAGGTCGTGGTCCAGGCGTGGTTCCTGGTCAGTGTCACCGCCGTCCCCGCCTTCCTCATGGCGATCCCGTTCGGCGTCATCGTCACCATCCAGATCGGCAGCATCGTCAACCAGATCGGCGCCGGCTCCCTGATGGGCGCGGCGAGCGGGCTCACCGTGATCCAGCAGGCCGCACCCATGGCCGCCGGCCTCCTCCTCGGTGGCGCGGGCGCCTCCGCCATCGCCGCCGACCTCGGCTCGCGCACGATCCGCGAGGAGGTCGACGCCATGCGGGTGATGGGCATCGACCCCGTCCGCCGGCTCGTCGTGCCCCGGATCCTCGCCGCCGCCGTCGTCGCGCCGCTGCTGTGCGTCTTCATCACCGTGGTGGGCATCGGCGCCGCCTACTACCTCGCCGTGGCCGGACAGAACGTCACCCCGGGCAGCTACTGGCTCAGCTTCGGCGCCTACGCCACCACGCGCGACTTCGGCTTCTCCCTGGTCAAGGCGGCGATCTTCGGCGTCATGATCGCCGTCCTCGGCTGCCAGCACGGCCTCGAGGCGAAGGGCGGCGCGCGCGGCGTCGCCGACGCGGTGAACACGACGGTCGTGGTGTCCACCGTCGGCATCATCGTTCTCAACTTCGCGCTCACCCAGATCTACACGACCTATTTCCCCATGAGGGTGGGCTGATTCCATGACGATCGCCCCCTACCGCCCGAAAGGGCTCCGCACCGCCGGACGCCTCACGGACTCGCTGCGCGGCACCCTCGCGCGCCTCGGCCAGATGGTGTCCTTCGTCGTCGCGTCGGTCGCGCTCATCCCGCACGCGGTGCGCAACTACCCCAAGCAGACGGTGCGCACCATCACCGACCTGACCTGGGGTCGCGGCGCCGTCATCGTCGGCGGCGGCACCTCCCTGATGATGGTGGTGCTCGGCCTCGCGGTCGGCGGCACCGTCGCCGTCCAGGCCTTCGCGTCCCTCGACCTCCTCGGCATGGGCCCGCTGACCGGTGTCATCGCCGCGCTCGCCAACACCCGCGAGTTCGCGCCGATCCTCGCCGCCGCCGGTTTCGCCGTCCAGGCCGGGTGCCGAATGACCGCCGAGATCGGCGCGATGCGGATCACCGAGGAGATCGACGCCCTCGAGGCGCTCGGCCTCCGGTCCATCTCCTTCGTGGTGAGCACCCGCATGATCGCCGGTGTCGTCGCGATCGTGCCGATCTTCCTCATCGCGATCATCGTGAGCTTCTTCGCCTCCAGCACCATCGTCACGCTCGCGCAGGGCGACGCCGCCGGCACGTACGAGCACTACTTCCAGCAGTTCCTCTCCCCCGCCGATCTCATCGCGTCCATCGCCAAGGTGGTCGTCTTCATCTGCGCCGTCATCCTCATCCACTGCTACCAGGGCTTCTTCGCCGCGGGCGGGCCCGAGGGCGTGGGCGTCGCGTCCGGCCGCGCCGTCCGGGCCTCGATGGTCGCCATCGTCGTGCTCGACATGCTGATGACCATCGGCATCTGGGGCGCCAGTAGCGAACTGGTCTTCCGGGGGTGAGGCGACGATGACGACGCGCTGGCCCGCTCCCGTGACGGGCATGATGACGCCGGGCCCCGTGCTGCTGCGCCGCGGCCTCGCCACGATCCTGGTGATGCTCCTCGCCGCCGCCGCGTTCTGGGCGGTCCGGGCGATCGCCACCGTCCCGCCGAAGACCCTCACACTCGTGGTGCGCAGTGTCGCCCCCGGCGTCGCGCCCGGCACCGCGGTCGAGATGGACGGCCTGCGGATCGGCGAGGTCAGCGACGTCGTGGACCGGGGCGCCGGCCGGCTCGGCGTGACGATGCGGTTCAACGGCGCCGCCGACGACCTCGTGACCGACGCCGTGCGGGTCGCGTTCGCGCCCGGCAACACCTTCGGCATCACGGTCGTCTCCCTGACCCCGGGGCGCGGCGGCCGGACCCTCGCCGATGGGGCCTCGTGGGAACCCCTCGCGACCCCCGACGACGGGACGATGGCCTCGCTCCTCCGCTCGCTGAGCACGGTGGAACGGGAGAGCTTCCGGCCCCACATGGCGCAGCTCATCGCCCAGATGGACACCACCACCCGGCAGTTCCTCCCCTTCCTCGGCGCCGTCGGCGCCATCGCGGAGGCCAACGCCGACACCCAGCGGATCCCCACGTCCGAGACCCTGCCCACGATCGCGACCACGCTCGGCGCCCTCGACACGTCGGTCAAGCGGATGCTCCCCGGACTCCGCGCGCTCTGGTCCTGGACCGGTCCGGACACCCCCGGCTACCCCGAGCGGCAGAAGGCGACGATCAACGCGTTCGCCTACGACTTCTCGCCCGCCCTCACGGCGCTCCTCAGCGCCCCGAACGTCGCGGCGCTCACCGAGGTGCTGGTGCCCGTGCGCGAACTCGCCACCCGGGCCGTCGCGAGCTTCCCCGACGCCGCACGCAACGGCCGCCAACTCGAGGAGCTCATCGAGCGGATCCGGCGATCCATGCCGGACAACGGATCCGGCCCGGTCCTCAATCTCGATGTCACGTTCCAGCAGTTCCCCGCGATCGCCTCCCTGCTGCCGCCGGCGCCCCGGTTCTCCGTCACCCCGCCCGGCAAGCCGGCGCCCGCGAAGCCCACCATCCCGTCCGCGCCGAAGACCTCGGGCGCCGCGACCGCACCGTCGACCTCCACCTCCGCGCCGACCACGACGAGGGGCCGCTGACGTGCGCACCGCCCGCAATCCCGGAACCCTGCTGCTGATCTTCGTCGTCCTCATCGCGGTCGGCGCGGCGTTCACCGTGCGCGCGCTCACGCGTCCCGCTCAAGCGGCTCAGTCCTCGTACACCGCCCTCTTCACCAACGCCTCCGGGCTCCGCTCCGGCGACGACGTCCGCCTGCTCGGCGTCCAGGTGGGCAAGGTCCGCGACGTCACGCTCGACCAGGACGACACCGCCCGCGGCTCCCTCGCGCGCGTGGCCTTCACCGTCGACCGCGATCAGCGACTCACCACCGCCACCACCCTCTCGATCCGGTTCCAGAACCTCACCGGCCTGCGCTACCTCGAACTCTCCCCGAGCGACGCGCAGGCCGACGCGATCGCTCCGGCGTCCACGATCGACACCGGTCGGACGGTGCCCTCCTTCGACGTCACGACGATCTTCAACGGCCTGCAACCCGTGCTCGCCTCGATGCAGCCCGACCAGATCAACCACCTCGCACAGTCGATCGCCGCCGTCGTCGAGGGCGACGGCTCCGGGCTCGGTCCCCTGCTCGACGCTCTGCAGACGCTGAGCCGGTTCACCAACGACCGCTCGGCGCTGCTGCAGACGCTGGTCCGGAACCTCAACGCCATCAACGACAGCCTCGGCGGCAAGTCGGGGAGCCTGCCGACCGTCATCGGCTACCTCCAGGGCATCGGCGAGGTCATGCGGAACGCCGCACCCTCGACGAAGATCCTCTCCGACCAGGGCGCCGAGCTCATGACCGCGGCCGACTCCCTGCTGCGCGGCGCCGGTCTGCAACCCGCCGGCAATTCCCTGCTCGAGCTCGCCCGCCCCGAGCTGCCCCGACTGCAGAGCCTCGTCGACCTCGCCGCGCTGCTGCCCGGGCTGTTCGCGAACCTCACCCAGCAGCAGGTCCCCGCCGCGGGCGGCGACACCGGCTGCAGCCGCGGCGAGGCGCAGCTGCCCGCCGGCCTGCTGGTCTTCCTGCGCGGATCGAAGGTGACGCTGTGCAAGCGCTGAACCTCCCCGTGACCCTGCTGCGCGACGGCTACCGGCTCGCACTGAAGTTCGCCTCCGGCATCGAGGAGGCCTGGGCGCTACCGAGTTCCAAGAACCGGCAGCTGCTCTTCGGCGTGCTCGGCATCGCGCTCGCGCTGGTGGTGATGATCGCCAGCTCGGTGCTCGCCGTCCGGCCGATCGGAACCACCACCTACACCGCGTACTTCCCCGAGGCGGGGATGGTCCGATCGGGCGACGACGTGCGCGTCGCGGGCGTCTCGGTCGGCACCGTCCACCGCGTGGCGCTGGAGGGCGGACACGTCAACGTCGGGCTGCGGATCAAGAAGAAGGTGCACATCGGCGACCAGTCACGGGTCGCTGTGAAGATGCTGACCGGCGTCGGCGGCTACTTCGTCGACATCGACTCGATCGGCACCGGATCGCTGGGGGCCACACCGATCCCGCCGGCGCGGGTGCGGATCCCGTACAGCCTGGTCGAGACCTTCCAGCAGGCCGACCCCAAGATCCGCGCGATCGACCCGACGCCGCTGCGCGAGTCGCTCGCCCAGATCCAGCGCGCGACGAGCGGCCGGCCGGGGCAGATGAAGGAGCTGCTGTCCACGCTCCAGGGGGTGGTGCAGAGCGTCTCGACGCAGAAGGACGAGGTCGGCGGCTTCGTGCAGACGCTGTCGGAGTACGCGGCCGCCATCGACCGCAACGGCGACGTGCTCACCCGAGTGATGCGCGACATGAACGTCTACTTCTCCACCGCACGACTCAACGTCGCCGGATACAAGAGGTTCATGAGCGCCTTCGACATGGTGCTCAAGCGGATCATCCCGGTGGCGGACTTCTACCAGGAGAACCTCGCCTCGATGGAGGCCCAGTTCAACCTCATGTCCGGCCAGATCGGGGGGCTGCTCGCCAAGTACCAGAACATGATCGACGACGCGATGGCCCTGCTCCGGCGGATCCAGTCCTCGGTGAAGCCCGACGGCACGATCGTCTTCGACGGCTCCGTCCCCACGATCTCGTCCCAGTACTGCATTCCGCTGGAAGGGGCTCCCTGCTGATGATCGCCAAGATGCTGAGCTCGAAGTGGCTGGTCACCGCGATCGCGATCACGGTCGTCGGCTCGATCATCGCCGCCGCCCTGTACATCGCCCGCACGCCCGACAAGCCCCAGGCGCGCTACTGCGCGCTGATGCCCGACGCGATCGGTCTCTACGTCGGCAATCCCGTGACTCGCCTCGGAGTGCCGATCGGGAAGGTCACGGCCGTTCGACCCGAGAATGCAGCGGCACGAGTGGAATTCGACGTCGACTCGGATCAGGCCGTGAACGCGGGCACCGGCGCGGTGACCGTCGCCGCCTCGCTCATCGCCTCGCGGCAGCTGGCCCTCGTCGACACGTCGACCAAGGGCCCGGCGCTGCAGGCCGGGAAGTGCCTGACCGACACCAGGACCCCGCAGTCCCTGAGCCGCAGTCTCAGCTCCATCGGCGACGCGGCGAGCAAGCTCACGACGGGCGGAGGGCCCGAACAGGCCGAGCAGGTGCAGGATTCGCTCACCGCACTCGCCGCCGCCGTCGACGGCACCGGGCCCGACGTCAACGGCGTCATCGGCAGCCTCGCGGCGCTGCTCGACGACCCCGGCCCCGGCATCGGCGACGTGGGCCGCAGTCTCGACTCGCTCTCGTCGCTCACCGGCGGCATGACCTCCAACTGGGACCCGCTCAAGCGACTCCTCACGACCGCTCCCGACGGCCTCGCCGACATCATCGTCCCGACGGCCAGGACCACCGAGACACTCGCCGAGGCCCTCATCCCGCTCGGGAAGCTCCTGCGTGACTTGATCTCCCACTACGGACACAACCTGTGGCCGATCCTCGACACCGTGATCCCCGCGTCGCGACTGGTCAGCGCCGGGGTCAGGAACTGGGGCGATCTCCTCGGCTTCCTCCCACCCCTGATCGACGCCTTCAACGTCTCCTTCGACCAGCGCACTCTCGGGCTCACGATCGTCTTCACCCCGCCGTCGACGAAGATGGTCGCGCGCAACCCGGAACTGACCTGCGCCAACGTCAACCGGATCGCTCCGGGACAATGCAGAGTCGTCGACCCGGGCCACATCGACGTCGACCTGATCTCCGCCGTCCTCCGCGGAACGGGGGCCGCCCGATGAACCGCCCGACCGTCCGCAGCCGGATCACCCGCGGACTGCTCCTCCTGGTCGTCCTGACGCTCGGCGTCGTCGGGGTCCTCCGCGCGAGCCCCGCCACCCTGCCCAACCCGACGGGCTGGGCGTCGTCCTCCGGATGGCCACTGCGCGTGGAGTTCTCCAACGCCCTCAACCTGCCCGACCAGGCGCAGGTCCGGTTCAACGGCCGGGCCGTGGGGACCATGGAGTCCGTGCGGCTCGACGGCGATCGGGCGGTCGCGACCCTCACCATCACCGAGCCCGCCCGCATCCCGACCGACAGCGCAGCCGAGCTGCGACAGGACACGCTGCTCGGCGACGTCTACATCGCGCTGGTCTCGGCTCCCGGTTCCACCGCGCAGCCCATCCGCTCGGGCGGGCTCATCCCCCTCGCGCAGAGCCGCCCACCGGATCACGTGGAGGACCTCATGACCAGCCTGTCTGGCTTCCTCGGCAGCGGGGGCGTCGCCCAGCTCGGCAACACCGTCCAGCGGATCGACGGTGCCTTTCCCGACGATCCGGCGCGCACCCGCAAGATCACCGACAACCTGGCGTCCACGGTCATGGCGTGGGCCAACGACACCGCCTCGCTCGACGCCGCGCTGCGCTCCGTCGTGGGCGTCACCGGTTCCATCGCGGCCGAACACCGCATGCTCAGCGAGTACCTCACCTCCGACGGCCTGCGCCGCTGGGGCGTCATCGCGGAGACCGCCCGCGTGACCGAGGTCTTCGCCTCGCTCGCCCCGCTGATGAAGAACACCGCGCCGCTGACCCCCGGTGTGCGCGACCTGGCGGCCCTGTTCACCCAGGTGGTCAGCCCGCTGCTGCTCTTGGACCGGCCGGTCGGCGCCACCCGCCCGGACAACCTGATCAACCTGCGGAACCTGTTTCGGGACACGATCATCCCGTGGGTCGAGCACGGACCGAAGGTGAACGTGGTCAAGGTCTCCGACAGCCCCGCGGTGCCCACCGCCGAGAAGGCGGAGCAGGCGCTGCGCGCGATGCGCATGATCGGGGCGGTGCGATGAAGAAGGAACTGCTCGCGAACGCGATCACGTTCACCGTGGTGCTCGTGGTCGGACTGCTCATCCTCCTGGTCGGCTACATGGGCCTGCGGCCGGGCGTGAAGTACACGACGCTGTCGCTCAAGCTGGCCCACACCGGACAGCTGTCGACGGGGTCCCCGATCCTCCTGCGCGGCGTCCGGATCGGCGACGTCACCGCCGTCGAACCCTCGACCGAGGGCGTCCGGGTCTCCCTCCGTTACCCGTCGGAGTACCGCATCCCGGTGGACTCGGCCCTCTCCGTCGAGCAGCTCAGCGCACTGAGCGAGCCCTACGTCGAATTCGCGCCCCGCTCCTCCGACGGCGCCGTCTTCACCTCCGGCGCCGAGATCCCCGCGGCCGCGGTCACCCAATCCCGCTCCGTCAGCGACGTCTTCGAGGCGCTCGCGGCGCTCAACCGCACCGCCGACGCGGGCGCACTCGGCGGCATCGTGAAGACGGCGTGGCAGGCCACGTCCGGCCGCGACGACGATCTGTCCACGCTCAGCCGCGCGGGACAGCTGCTCAGCTCCACGGTGCTGAGCCGAATGCCCGCGATCCGCAGCATGTTCGCGAACACCCAGGTGTACTCCGCCGACCTGGGCTGGACCGCGAACGCCGTGCGCCGCCTCGGCACGGAGTTCGAGAACACCGCGGACGTGGTGCTCAGCGCTGTGCGGGCCGTACAGCGGATGGTGCTCACGCTCGACGCCCCGGACCCGTTCCTCAACACCATCGACCCGTTCTTCAAGCGGCTGGGGCCGTATCTGGACGAGCTGCTCCCGGCGCTCGCCACCACCGGCGGCCCGTTCATCTCGATCTTCTCCGCCCTCAACCGGACGGTGCCGCAGATCGACCTCAGCACGCTCCTGTCGAACGCGCTGCAGGTCGCCGGAACCGACGGCGCCGCGCGCGTCACCCTGACCCTGCCCCGTCCCTGACCCACGGAGAGGACCCCATGCCGCAGAAGCACGACGAATCCGATCAGCTCGACACCGACACCACGGACATCGACACGGAGCCCGCCGAGCCCGACGGCCCGGCGAAGGTCTCGACCGCGAAGCGAACCCGGAATCCGGCGACGCCCGCACGACGGGCGGCGCGCGCGGAGGTCCCGGACGAGGAGCCGGGCCCGCGGGCATCGTCGGGCACGCTGCGCACGGTGCTCGCGACGGTGGTCGTCGTCGCGCTCGTCACCGTCTCAGTGCTGCTGTACCTGCAGACACGCACGCTCGACGGCGAACGGCAGGCCGAGGTCGACCGCGCCCGCGCCGAGCAGATCGCCTCGGACTACGCCGTCAAGGCCGCGACCATGGACTACCGCGATCTGACGCCGTGGCTCAACGGCGTGAAGGCCGGGACCACACCGGAACTGGCGAAGAAGTTCGACTCCATCGTCGAGCTCATGCGTGAGGTCGTCACGCCGCTGCGGCTGACGTCCACCGGCCGGGCCTCCTTCGCCAAGACCACCTCCGAGGTGAACGGCATCTACCAGGTGAAGGTGGCCGTCGACGTCTCGACGCAGAACATCCAGGCCCCGCAGGGCACTGTCAGCACCAGCACCTACTCGGTGAGCCTCGACCGCAACCGGAACTGGATCATCACCGAGGCGGGCGACCCGGCCAACCCGAACGCGGTGCTCAGCGGCCTCGGCGGGACGACGACGAGCCCGTCGGCGAACCCGTCCGCACCGTCGATCCCGCAGCAGCCCGCCACCCCGACCATGCCGGCCCTGCCCGCACCGTCGGGCACCCCCAACTGACCGCCCGGAGGACCAACGATGGTGCAGCGCTTCCTCGATTACGAGATGAAGGTCTCGGAGTTCATCGGCTTCCTCGTCCTGGTGGGCATCCCGTACGGGATCATCGGCCTCATCTGGTCGCTGACCCACATGGACCACCTCGGGGATCTCAGCGGGATCGACCGGATCGTCTCGTTCCTCGGCGCCATCGTCTGCTGGCCGGTGCTGCTCTTCGCGAACGTGACGATGCAGTGATGGCGCTGGTGTGGATCATCGATCTGGTGGTCCAGTACGTGAAGATCCTCGGCGGCCGCCAGCGCGTCCCGTCGGTGGTCCGGATCGCGGCCTGGCTCCTGCTGATCGGCGCCGTGGTCGCGGGCGCCGGCCTCGTCGCCTTCGGGCTCGTCCGCCTCAACGACCACCTCGGCACCCTCCCGCCGACGCGATAGGAGCACCACCGTGTCACGTTCGCACCGTCCCACCGAGAACGACGCCGGCGACGCGCCGCTCACCCTCGAGCGCACCAGGATTCGCGTTCCCGGCACCCACCGTCGCTACACGAGCCGCGACCTCGCGGTCACCGACGCGCTCGACTTCTGGGGCTTCGCGGGGGCCGCCGCCAACGTCGCGATGCAGATGATGAACCCCGGCGTCGGGCACGGCGTGGTGGAGTCCACCGTGGAGAGCGGCGCCCTGATGAAGCGGCCCTGGAAGCGCGCCCGCACCACGACGCAGTACCTCGCGGTCGCGATCCTCGGTAGCGAGGCGGAGAAGGAGGCGTACCGCGAGGCCGTCGACGTGGTGCACCGGCAGGTGAAGTCGAAGCCGGGCGCCGCGGTGAAGTACAACGCCTTCGACCGCGACCTGCAGCTGTGGGTGGCCGCCTGCCTCTTCGTCGGCTTCGAGGACGCCTACCAGCTGCTCAACGGGAAGCTCCCCGCGAATCAGGCGGAGAGCTTCTACCAGTCCTGCGCGACGCTCGGCACGACGCTGCAGGTGCCGCGCGACATGTGGCCGGCGACGCGCGCCGACTTCGACGAGTACTGGCTCCGCGCGTGCGCCGAGACCTCGCTCGACGAGCCCGTCGCGGCGTACCTCGACGACCTGCTGAACCTGCGGATGATCAACCGGCCGTTGCGGTTCGCGTTCGGAGGCCTGCTGAAGTTCCTCACCGCCGGCTCCCTCGCCCCGTACTTCCGCGAGCAGATGGGCGTGCGCTGGACCGCCGCGGATCAGCGGCGGTTCGACAACCTCTTCGTGTTCGTGGGTTTCGTCAACCGCTTCATCCCGCGGTTCCTGCGGTTCGGACCGACCCGGTCGCTGATGGTGGACCTCCGGCTACGGATCGGTGCGGGCAAGCCCCTCGTCTGAGCGACGCGCGCCCCCGGGGTCACGCCGGGAACAGCACCGCACAGACGAGGGCGTAGACCTCGGCCTGGAAGTCGGGGTCCGGATCGAAGCGGCGGGTACGGCCCACGTCGAAGACGACCGCGAAGGCCGCGTGCACGAGGAAGGTGGCCTCGGCGGCGCTGAGTTCCGGACGGACCGCCACCACCGCGTCGGCGAAGGCGGCGATGTTGGCGCGCTGGATCCCCGCGAGGCGGCTGCGGTCGGCGTCGGGGACGTTCCCGATCTCGCGGAAGTACACGGTCATCAGCTTCGCCCGCAGGAAGGACAGCTGCACGTAGGCCTGCGCGAGCGCTGCGAGCCGGGCCGCGGGGTCCGGCACCGTCGAATAGACCTCGTCGATAGCGTCGGCAACGCCCTTGGCGGCGTGATCCAGGGCACTGACCAGGATGCCGGCCTTGCTGGGGAAGTAGCGGTACATGCCCGACGGGACGATCCCGGCCGCGCGCCCGATCTGCCCCATGCTCACGTTGTGGAAGCCGTGCTGGAAGATCTGCTCGATCGCCACGACCAGCACCTGTTCCTGGCGCCCCCCATCGGGGGCCGGTTCCGGCGGCGGCGCGACCGCGTAGGGCACGGGCGGCGCGGGCAGCGCCAGCTCCTGCCGCGCCGCGGCGCCGAGCACCGCCTCGGCGCGCTTCTGCGCCAGAACGGTGCGGTGCGCGGTGACGCTGCCGGTCACGCTGATCAGGGCCACACTGCGCAGCGCGATCTCGGCCCGGTCCACGCCGGGCAGCGCGGGCTCGGCGGCATCGGCGACGGTGCCGATCATCGCGGTGAGCTGCTCGCGGATGCGCGCGCGGTCGGCGCCCTCGAGGAGGCGCTGCTCCCAGCGGAACAGGCCGCCGGTGTTGCGGCGCTCGAAGGAGACGCCCAGGGCGGCCTCGATGATCGCGTCGATGCGCGCCTCCGGCACCTGTCCCGCGGTGGCCTCGGCCGCTGCGTCGACGGCGTTGCACAGCGCGTCGGAGGCCGACGTGATGGCGTGTTCGAGCAGCGCGTACTTGTTGGGGAAGTGCCGGTAGACGGCGGGCCCGCTGATGTCGAGCGACGCGGCGATCTCCTCGATCCCCACGCCGTGATAGCCGCGCCGGGAGAAATCCTCAGCGGCGACCCGTGCGATCTGCTCGCGCCGGTCCTTGGGCCGCTTCCGCCGCGCCTGAGTCACGTCCACTCCTCTTCACCGTCCGCTTCGAGACTACTCACTGCCAGGAGCCCGTCCGCGGTGTACCGTCAACACTATAAGTAAGTGAACATTCACACACCGATTCGGTGGAAGAACCCGAAGGACCGCGCATGACTCGCAGCGCCGAGCCCACCACCACGACCTCCGCGGCGGAGACCGCACCGTCGGCGCCGCCGGCTCGCCCCGTCGACCCGGTCGCGGCGGGGTACCGCATCACCATCACCGCGCCCGCACGGCCCGCGCACGTGCTGACCACCCTGCGCGACGCGATGGACGTGACCTCGCTCGCCGCGGGGGCCGCGAACGTGGTGATGCAACTGGTCAACAAGCCCGTCGCCTACGGCGTGATGGAGTCGCCCGTCGACTCCGGCTCCCTGTACCGGCACCCGGTCAAGCGCACCCGCACGACCATCAGCTACCTCGCGGTCGCGGTGCTGGGCACCCCACAGGACAAGGCCCGCTACCGCGAGGCGGTCAACACGGCGCACCGACAGGTCCGGAGCACCGCGTCGAGTCCGGTCAAGTACAACGCGATGGATCGCGGCCTGCAGCTGTGGGTCGCGATGTGCCTGTACATCGGCTACGAGGACACCCACCAGCTGCTCCGCGGCCGCATGAACCGCGAGCAGCGCGCACTGTTCTACCGCGACGCCGCCCCGCTGGGCACCACGCTGCAGGTGCCTGCGGACCTGTGGCCCGCCACGCCGGAGGCGTTCGACGCGACGTGGGTCGAGCTGTGCGCCACGCGGATCAACCCCGACGAGACCGCCCGCACCTACCTGCGGCAGCTCGTCGACTTCACCTTCGTCGGCAACCTGCCCGGCCCGGTCAAGGCCTTCAACCGGTTCATGAACGCGGGCTTCCTCGCGCCGAAGTTCCGGGAGGCCATGGAGATCGAGTGGACCGCGCGTGATCAGCGGCGGTTCGACGCCTTCTGGCGGCTGGTGGCCTTCAGCAACCGGTTCACGCCGCTCGCGCTGCGGCGCCTGCCCTACCACCTGCTCCTCGCCGACCTCCGCCTGCGCGGGAAGTTCGGTCGTCGGCTGGTCTGAATCGGCGGCGCACGACGGAGCCGGGGTCCTCGTTCGGAGGGCCCCGGCTCGTTGTCCCGGCCCTCGCCCGACGGGCCGGGCGGGCACCGTCGGGCGGCGGGACCGTCAGCCGAACTGCCGGCGCAGCACCGGCTTGGTGACCTTGCCCGTGGGGTTGCGCGGCAGCGCGTCGATCACGACCAGGTGGCGCGGGTGCTTGTACCGGGCGATGTGATCGTTGAGGAACTCCGAGAGCGACTCGACCGTGAGCTCCGCCCCGTCGCGCAGCTGCACCACCGCCACGACGGCCTCGCCGAAGCGGTCGTCGGGCTTGCCGATCACCGCCACTTCGGTCACGTCGGGGTGCGCCGCGACGGCGTTCTCGACCTCCACCGAGTAGATGTTCTCGCCGCCCGAGATGACCATGTCCTTGGCGCGGTCGACGACGTAGACGAAGCCCTCCTCGTCCATCCGGACGAGGTCGCCCGAGTGGAACCAGCCGCCGTGGAAGGCCTCCCTCGTGGCCTCGAGGTTGTTCCAGTAGCCCGACATCATGTTGGGCCCGCGGTAGACGATCTCGCCGACCTCGCCGCGCGGCACGTCGTTGCCCTCGGAGTCGATGACGCGGGCCGCGACGGTGCGCACCACCTTGCCGACGGAGCCGAACTTGCGCAGCGCGTCGGCACCCGAGAGCGCGCAGGTGACCGGCGACATCTCGGTCTGGCCGAAGACGGCGCAGATCTCGGCGTCGGGGAAGGTCGCGGCCAGCTCGCGCAGCAGGGTCTCGCTCGCCGGCGCCGCGCCCCACCACACGAACTTGAGCTTGAGGTTGCGCGGGCGCGCCTTCTGCTCGGCGACCGCGAGCTGCCACTGCATGGGGACCATGAACATGCTCGTGATGCCCTCGCGCTCCAGGGCGTCCAGGGTCTGCGCCGGGTCGAACGCGCCGAGCGGGAAGATCACCGAGGTCAGGCCCTGCACGAAAGCCGTCGCGAGCACGCCGAAGCCGGCGATGTGGAACAGCGGGACGGCGACGGCGCCCACGGCGTCCGGGTCGACGACGCCCGGCGCCACGAGGTTGTTCCAGCCCTGCGCGGTCATGTTGACGTGGGTGAGGACCGCGCCCTTGGGGCGGCCCGTGGTGCCGGAGGTGTACATGATCAGCGCCGGAGAGTCCTCCGGGACGTCGGCGTGCGGGTCGGGGCGCCCCTCGGCGATGAGGTCCTCGAAGCCGAGCGCCCCGGCGGCCTCGTCGGCACCGTCGAACCGGATGCGCAGGCCGAAATCGGCACCGGTCCCGGCGACGCCGGCGATGAGCGGGTCGAACGGCGCCTCGTAGACGACGGCGCTGCACAGCGTGTCCTGGACCAGGTAGGCGACCTCGGGCGGCGCCATGCGGAAGTTGACCGGGACCGCGATGGCGCCGAGCGCGGTGACGCCGAGCGCGGCCTCGACGTACTCGATCCGGTTCAGCCCCAGGATGAGCACGCGGTCGCCGGCCGCGATGCCCCGCTCGCGCAGCGCGCCGGCGAAGGCGCCGACGCGCTCGGCCAGCCCCGCCCAGGTGACCTCCTTGTCGAGGTAGCGCAGGGCCGCCTGATCGCCGCGCATGACGGCGTGGTTCCGGACGCTGTTGTTCCACGTGTTGCGCTGCGAGCTGCGGGGTTCCTCCGCGCGCGGGTACCAGGCGATGTTCTCAAGAGACGTCATGTATGCGATTGTGTTCTAGAACATGTTCGACGGGAGCCGAATCGCGCAAAGTTAAAGAATAGTGATTCACTTGTGATCATCCCGGAGACAGCACCCATGGAAGGAACACCGTGCCCGAAGCATTCATCTACGAGGCGATCCGTACGCCCCGCGGCAAGCAGCGCGGCGGCGCCCTGCACGCCACCAAGCCGCTGGACCTGGTGGTCGGCCTGATCGACGAGCTCAAGAACCGCTACCCGACCATGGACCCCGCCGCGATCGACGACATCGTGCTCGGCGTGGTCTCGCCCGTCGGCGAGCAGGGCGGCGACATCGCGCGCACCGCCGCCACCGTCGCCGGCCTGCCCGAGACCGTGGCCGGCGTGCAGATCAACCGGTTCTGCGCCTCGGGCCTGGAGGCCACCAACATGGCGGCCCAGAAGGTCGCCGCGGGCCTGGGCGACGACCTGGTGCTCGCCGGCGGCGTGGAGTCCATGTCCCGCGTGCCGCTCGGCTCCGACGGCGGCGCCATGCACCAGGACGTCACCACCAACTACGACACGTACTTCGTGCCGCAGGGCATCGGCGCCGACCTGATCGCGTCGATCGACGGCTACACCCGCGAGGACGTCGACCAGTACGCCGTGCAGTCGCAGGCCAATGCCGCGGCCGCGTGGGAGAACGGCTGGTTCGCCAAGTCCGTCGTGCCCGTCAAGGACATCAACGGCCTGACGGTGCTCGACAACGACGAGCACCGCCGCCCCGGCACCACGCTCGAGGGCCTCGGCAAGCTCCGCCCCGCCTTCGACGGCATCGGCGAGATGGGCGGCTTCGACGCCGTCGCGCTGCAGAAGTACTACACCGTGCCGAAGATCAACCACGTCCATACGGGCGGCAACAGCTCGGGCATCGTCGACGGTGCCGCCCTACTGCTGATCGGCAACGAGAAGGGCGGCGCGAAGGCCGGCCTGACGCCGCGCGGCCGCATCGTGGCCACCGCCGTCACCGGCTCGGAGCCGACCATCATGCTGACCGGCCCCACGCCGGCCACCGAGAAGGTGCTCGCCGCAGCAGGCTTGAGCAAGGAGCAGATCGACCACTGGGAGCTCAACGAGGCGTTCGCGTCCGTCGTGCTGCGGTGGATGAAGGACATGAAGCTCGAGCGCGAGCAGGTGAACCCGCTCGGCGGCGCCATCGCGCTCGGCCACCCCCTCGGCGCGACCGGCGCGATGCTGGTCTCGACGGTGCTCGACAACCTCGAGCGCACCGGCGGCCGCTACGGCCTGATGACCCTGTGCGTCGGCGGCGGCATGGGCATCGCCACCATCATCGAGCGCCTCTGACCGGCCGGAAAGACTACGGAGACAACAACTGACATGGCTGAGAACATGATCCGCTGGGAGCAGGACGCCGACGGCATCGTCACCCTGACGATGGACGACCCGACCAGCTCCGCGAACACCATGAACGACCTCTACCGCGAGTCGATGGGCGCCACCATCGACCGCCTGGAGGCCGAGAAGGACGCCATCACCGGCGTCGTGCTGACCTCCGCGAAGAAGACCTTCTTCGCCGGCGGCAACCTGGGCCTGATCCGCCAGGCGCGCCCCGATGACGCCGCGACGCTGCGCGACAACGTCGAGTCGATGAAGGCCGCGCTGCGCCGCCTCGAGACCCTCGGCAAGCCCGTCGTCGCCGCGATCAACGGCGCCGCCCTGGGTGGCGGCCTCGAGATCGCCCTGGCCACGCACCACCGCATCGCCGCCGACGCGCGCGGCTCGCAGATCGGCCTCCCCGAGGTGACCCTGGGCCTGCTCCCCGGCGGCGGCGGCGTGACCCGCACCGTGCGGCTGCTGGGGCTGCAGGGTGCGCTCATGGGCGTCCTGCTGCAGGGCCCGCGGATGAAGCCCGCCAAGGCCAAGGAGGTGGGCCTGGTCCACGAGGTCGTGGGCACCGTCGAGGAGCTCATCCCCGCCGCGAAGGCGTGGATCAAGGCCAACCCCGAGGGCGGCGTGCAGCCGTGGGACGTCAAGGGCTACAAGATCCCCGGGGGCTCGCCCTCGTCGCCCGCGATCGCCGCGAACCTGCCGGCGTTCCCCGCGAACCTGCGCAAGCAGCTCAAGGGCGCCCCGATGCCCGCGCCGCGCGCCATCATGGCCGCCGCGGTCGAGGGCGCGATGGTGGACTTCGACACCGCCAGTGTGATCGAGGGCCGCTACTTCGTCTCGCTCGCCACCGGTCAGGTGTCGAAGAACATGATCAAGGCGTTCTTCTTCGACCTGCAGACCATCAACGGCGGTGGCAGCCGGCCCGAGGGCTACGACAAGTACACCGCCAAGAAGGTCGGCGTCATCGGCGCCGGCATGATGGGCGCCGCGATCGCGTACGTCTCCGCCAAGGCCGGCATCGAGGTCGTCCTCAAGGACATCGACCTCGACGCCGCCAAGCGCGGTAAGGCGTACTCGGAGAAGCTCGAGG
Source organism: Tsukamurella ocularis (assembly GCF_965138335.1). Lineage (GTDB taxonomy): Bacteria > Actinomycetota > Actinomycetes > Mycobacteriales > Mycobacteriaceae > Tsukamurella > Tsukamurella ocularis_A. Next base: position 16,252 of record NZ_CBCSDV010000001.1, on the reverse strand, counting down.
AGAAGGCGCTCGCCAAGGGCCGCACCACCGCCGAGAAGTCGGCGGAACTGCTCGCGCGGATCACGCCGACCGTCGATGCGGCCGATTTCGCCGGCGTGGACCTGGTGATCGAGGCCGCGTTCGAGTCGGTCGAGGTGAAGCACAAGGTGTTCCAGGAGATCGAGGACATCGTCGAGCCCGACGCCGTCCTGGGCTCCAACACCTCGACGCTGCCGATCACCATCCTCGCCGAGGGCGTCAAGCGCTCCGAGGACTTCATCGGCATCCACTTCTTCTCCCCCGTGGACAAGATGCCGCTGGTGGAGATCATCCGCGGCGCGAAGACCTCGGATGCGGTGCTGGCCAAGGTCATCGACTACACGCTGCAGATCAAGAAGACGCCGATCGTGGTCAACGACTCGCGCGGCTTCTTCACCTCCCGCGTGATCGGCACCTTCGTCAACGAGGCCATCGCGGCCGTGGGCGAGGGCGTGAACCCGGTGCTGATCGAGCAGGCGGGCCAGCAGGCCGGCTACCCGGCCGCGCCGCTGCAGCTCATGGACGAGCTGACCCTGACGCTGCCGCAGAAGATCCGCAAGGAGACCCGTGCCGCCGCCGAGGCCGCCGGCAAGCCGCTGCCGCCGCACGGCAGCGACGCCGTGGTCGACGCGATGGTGGACGCGGGCCGCACCGGCCGCAAGGACGGCGCGGGCTTCTACGACTACGTCGACGGCAAGCGCACCGGCCTGTGGCCGGGCCTGAAGGATCTCCTGCCCGCGGGCCAGGACATCCCGCTGCAGGACATGATCGACCGGATGCTGTTCGCCGAGTCGCTCGAGACCGTCCGCTGCTTCGACGAGGGCGTCATGGACTCCGTCGCCGATGCCAACATCGGCTCGATCTTCGGCATCGGCTTCCCGGCCTGGACCGGCGGCGTGCTGCAGTTCATCAACGGCTACACCGCGCCGGACGGCACCGTCGGCCCCAAGGCCTTCGTCGCCCGCGCGCAGGAGCTGACCAAGTACGGCGAGCAGTTCACCCCGCCCGCCTCGCTGGTCGCCAAGGCCGAGGCCGGCGAGACCTACGAGTAGGACTCGCTGACCGCTGGAGCACCGAGAGGCCCGGCATCACCTGTGCGGTGGTGCCGGGCCTCTCTTGCTGATGCGGGCCCGGGCTACTGCTGCGCGTCGAAGCGAGCGCCTGCGGGATCGCTCTTCAGCACACCGATCACGATGGCGCCGGCGATGCTGAGGAGGCCCACCACGGGGATCAGGTTCACCAGGAACAGCGCGAGGTACCACCACCCCGACTGGTTGGCGTCGTGCAGGCGCCGGATCGTCAGACCGATCGTCCCGAAGGAGACGGCGAGCAGGCCGATCCCGACGATGACCGCCAGCACCAGGACCACGCCCGCACCGACACCGTCGCCGAGGGCCGACCCCACCCCCGCGAGCACGCCCACGGCGAAGGCGACCAGCATGACGAGCAGCAGCGCCCACCAGTACTCGCTCTTCGACGCGCGACCTGCGGCGACGAAGTAGTTCCGGAAGAAGCGCTTCACCGCCTCACCGAAAGTCGCACCGCGCAGCGGAACCGTCAGGTCCTGCGGATTCCGCGGCTCCGTCGTCGGTGCGGCGTACTCGTACGTCATGAATTCCCCCTCGTATCCCCGGCCGCCGGCGCGGCCGCTCACGGAAACTTTAGGATCCTACATACACAATTGCCAATGTGCGGTCCGTCACGAAGGTCGATCGAGCGACGTTCAGTCGGTGAAGCGGGCGGGACGTCATCGGAGCGCGACCAGGCGGATCAGGTCACCGTGAACCTTCCCTCGCACCGACCGTGCGGCGTGATCGGAATGCCGACGGGCCCGGGCGTCGTGGTCCTGGACTCCGCACTGCTCGTGATGCTCACCGGCCCCGTCCCGGTCACGGCGGTGAGTTCGACGAGGTTGTTCGCCGCGCCGTCGAGGTGACCGCGCGCGCCGGTCCGCAGGTTGTGCCAGTCGACGGCGACGGTGGTCGGCATCACGACGCCGGTGTACAACGGCCCCAGGTCCTGCCAGACCTTGACGACGACCCCGCCCGGGGGAAGGTTCCGTTTCCCTACGGACACTTCGATGTTCGGAGCCCTGCACAGGACGACATCGTGCGCGTCGCCGGGCGTCGGTGGCGTCGCGGACGCCGTCGGGACGATCGCCGCGATCGCCGCGGCGGCGACGCCGAGGGCGCCGCTGAATCGGAGAGTGACATGCTGCACGTTCTCGCCTTTCTTCTCTGTCGGATCGATGGGGGGCAGGGGGCCGGTATCACCCGCCCTCGCGGCGGCCCGGGGCGCCGGTCGAGGCCGCGTACCAGGAACGCAGCGCGGGATGCAGTGCCGCGGCGTAGATTCCGATCTCGCAGACGGCCAGCGCGACGTGCGCGAGGCGTAACCAGCCCGGCCCCGGGGCGACGGCGGCCGAGACCAGGAGCAGGATCGCGGCGGCGACCGCGACCCGGCGGCACCGCCGGTACGCAGTCGTACTCCCTCGCGCGAGCCGTCGCAGCGCCAGCGGCCAGCTCACCGCGAGCAGCACTCCGAACGTGACGCGCCCCCACAGCTGTGCGAGCAGCGCGGAGCGCGGGGCACCGGGGTCCGCAGCCTGCGCGCGGGCCAGCAGATCGTCGTGCTGGAGAACCGAGACCGCCGCGACGATCACCACGATGGTGACGGTGGCGACGACCGGCGGGATCAACAGTCGCCACGCCGAGGGCGGCGCGGGCGCTCCGACGCCGGAAGCGTCCGGTGCACCGCGTGATCCGGTGCGCGGGGCGATGCGCCGCGCAGCCAGGGCGACCAGGGCCGCGGCGGCCACCGCGCACACGATGTTGCCGATGAGGTCCACGGAGCGGGAACCACCCCCGACCGGTTCGTGGGGGAAGGCGATCCAGGCGTACGTGGCCATCGCACCGGCAGTGGCGGCGAGCCGGTGCGGGGCTCCCCATCCGCGACAGCGGGACCAGTACCCCACAGCCCACGCCAACACCCCCGCGACGAGGAACCAGGCGGCCACGCTGATCCACTGGGACCACCCGGCCGGCCAGAACATGACGAGTACCAGCATCGAGCTGGTCGGGAGCAGGGTCGCGACTCCGACCAGCCACGGCGGAGGCGCGTCCCGCGCCACTCGCGGCCGGCCGGCCGGGACGACGCAGGCGAGAACGATCAGGACGACGATCACCGCGATCGACAGCGCGTGTTGCAGCGGCGTCGCGCGGAACGGGTCTTCGACACGGGTCCCGACGAAACCGATCACGACGCCGGCACCGAAGAGCGCCGCGGCACCCGCGTACCCCGGCCGCGCGAGCCACGGGGTCGTCCGTCGGTCCGGGAAGAGCGCCTCGACGAGGGCGATCGGGACGCAGATGCTCCAGATGACGTGGAGCGAGAGCACCGCCTGCACGATGGAGACGTTGGTCCCCGGCACGGGGAGGTAGGCGTCCCCCGCGAGCGCATCGTGCGCTCCGCTGTAGCCGGGGTTCCACAACAGTTGGTCGACGGGGCCCTCTTCGATCAGTCCGTACGCCGCGGCGAGGAGGATCATCGACGGCCATCCGCGGAGGGCGCGGCGGACCGTCTCGCGGATGAACAGCGCTCCACCCCCGTAGAGCGGGGTGAACAGCACCAGGATCGGCACCTTGTCGAGGGTCAGGTTCCCGAGGAAGAACTCCCCGACGATGGGGGCGAGAACGACGAGCACGACCGCGGGTGCCGCCGAACGCCGGCGCCGCGCGCCCGCATCCGCGTCGCACGCGCCGTCGGGGTCGGCACTCGTCATCGCGCGCCCTTCGGTACCGTCGCGTCATCGGCACTCGCCCCCGGCCGCGCGACGCGCGTGCGGCCCGGCAGCAGTCGGTCGACGAGCACCAGGCCCACGGCGATCTGGAGTAGGCAATCGAGGTAGTGGCAGTAGAACGCCCCCGTGTACCCCGGCCCGCCCCAGGCATTGGCGGTGAAGGAGGGGTCGAGGCCGCCGAGGACCTGCTGGCCCATCCGCCACACGAGGTACAGGCACACCACGAGCAGCACCGTCACGGGTACGGCCCGCAGCGGCGATCGATGCACCGCGCGGACCCGCCGCGCGAAATCGGCCGACAGCGGCATCGGTGGCCGCACCGCCGGGTAGCGCACCGCCGCCACGATCCAGGCGAGCGCGACGCCGGTCAGTGCGATGTGCACGCCCCACGCTTCGGTGCCGGGGCTGTGCCCCACAGCGGTCGGTCGCTCGGCCACGAACTCGCGACCACCGGCGACGACCCCGAGGCCGAAGGCGGCCAGCGCCGTCGCGGTGAGCCACGGGGACAGTCGGCACCGTTCGAGCATGGCTCCAGGATTCACCGTCGCGCCTCCCGGACGCATCCTCCCGCGGGTCCGAGTCACCGTCGCCCGGGGTGGAGGTGCGCGACAGTCGGGTGGTCCGGAAGGAGGACCCGCGGATCGTTCGCGGGTCGGGTTCTCCGATCGCGACCTGGTCCTATGGTGGTTGGAGTGGGTACTCGTCGAGCATTGCTGATCGACAGCACGGTGGCGGTGATCTGTTTCGCCTGGGTCACCGGCCCGGAGATCGTGCGCGCTCCCACGGAGTCGTCGGCATGGGCGGCGGGTCTCGTCGGCGCCGCCGCGATCGCACCCACCGTACTGTGCAGGCGATTCCCCGTTCTCGCTCTCGGCTGCGTCTCGGCCGTCCTCGTCCTCGCCGCGCTCGCGGACCTCCGGTTCACCTGGCTGGTGAGCAATGCGGGCCCGGCCTTCGGCATCGCGGTGGGGTGGGCCGCCTACCGGCTGCCCTGGCGTACGTCGCTCATCGTGTGCGCACTGGCCGCATTCGGCGTCTCCGCGGTCGGCTTCGCGGTGTGGAGCACCTACAGCGAGCACGACCAGGACGCCGTCCAACTGATCATCGCGATCCCCGCGTGGCTCCTGGGCACGCTCCTCGGTCGCGAAGGTACCCATCGCGACCGGCACCTCACCGAACAACGCGAGATCGAGGCCCAGAAGGAGGCCCGGATCAGGGCTGAAGAGCGCCTACGCGTATCGCGGGAGATCCATGACGTCGTGTCCCACAGCCTCAGCATGATCGCTCTCCGCAGCGGCGTCGCACGGCTGGTGATCGACCGCGACCCGGACGAAGCACGCTCGGCGCTCCGAGCCATCGAGGAGTCGAGCCGAGGGGCGCTCGACGACGTCCGGCGTGTCCTGGGCACCCTCCGCGACACCTCGGCCCCGATCTGCCCCGGGTTGTCGGACCTGAAGCCCCTGGTCACCACGCAGTGGCCGGGCGGGGTGGAGGTCGCGCTGGTGGACCGTACCGACCACTCCGCGCTCGATCCGCACGTTCAGACCACGGCCTACCGGATCGTTCAGGAAGCGCTCACCAATGCGGTGCGGCACGCTCGGGCCTCGCGCGTGGCGATCGAGATCGCCCTGGCGGGAAAGGAACTGACCGTCCGGGTGACCGACGACGGTGCCGGCGCCACCGCCACGGCGACGCCCGGCCTCGGCCTCACCGGCATGCGGGAACGGGTCGCGACGCATGGCGGGGTCCTGACGCTGGGCAACGTCGACGGCGGCTACCGGGTGGAAGCGGTGATACCACTGTGATCGAACCGGTTCGCGTGCTGATCGCCGACGACGAGGCCCTCGTTCGTGCCGGCCTGAGGGCACTCATCCAGGCCTCGCCGGGCGTGGAGACGGTCGGCGAGGCGGCCACCGGGGACGAAGCCCTCCGCGTCGCCGCGCAGACCGATCCGGACGTGGTCCTCATGGACGTGCGGATGCCGGTCATGAACGGGACGGAGGCGACGGCGCATCTCGCTGCGCGAGGGCTTCGGGCCAAGGTACTGATCGTGACCACTTTCGACGACGACGAGGTCGTCTTCGCGGCGTTGCGGGCGGGTGCGAGCGGGTTCGTCCTCAAGGACACCACACCGGAGCGGTTGATCGACGCCATCCGGACCGTCGCCGACGGCGAATCCCTCCTGAGCCCGTCGATGACCCGCCGTCTCATCGGCGAGTTCGTCACCCGCCGCCCCGAAGTGAGCTTGGCACGTGACCGCTTGGACGGGCTGACCCAGCGTGAATGCGACGTCCTGCGCGCGATCGCCGCGGGATTGAACAACGACGAGATCGCTTCCGCACTGTTCATCAGCATCACGACCGTGAAGACGCACATCTCGAGACTCCTCGCCAAGCTCGGCGTGCGGAGTCGGACCCAGTTGGCTATCGCCGCGTACGAGACCGGGCTGGTCATTCCGGGCTCAGGCTGAACGGTTCGTACGGGTGGCCCACAGCCCGGCGACGAGCGCCAGGCCCCACACGAGGAAGAGCGGATCCCACAGCAGTGCATGACCGAGAGTGGCGGTGCGGTCGTAGGTCTCCGGTGCTCGGGCGAGAATCCCCGCCGCCAGCAGCGCGGACGACACGGTATTGACGGCACCCCAGAGAACGAGGACCCCGGCGCCCGCCCACATCGCACCGCGCAACACGCAGGGGATCCGGCGGCACCGCAGGAAGATCACGAGGGGAACGACGGCGGCGGCGCCCTTGGCGATCCCGACCACGCACAGCAGCCGACGTCGCCCGGCGAAGGCGTCCGCGACTTCGCCCACCGTGTCGAGCAGCACGTCGCCGCCCAGCCCCCAGTACACGCTGAACAGGGCATGGACCACGCCGGCCACGGCTGCCGCGACGAAGCCTCCGCGGGCAAGGTCCACTCGCGATCGGTCCATCGACCGGCATCTCCTCCATCGCCGTCACAACGCTGACGCCACCCCATCCGGACCCGGATCGCGGCATCGACCCCAGTGTGCCGCAATCGACTCCGGAGCGCAGTACGGCTCACCGGGCAGGCGCGCCGAGCTAGAGGCTCAGTCGGTGAAGCGGGCGGGGCGCTTGTTCAGCATGGCGTCGACGCCCTCGCGGTGGTCGTCGGTCTTGAGCAGGATGACCTGCGACTCCGTCTCGCGGCGCAGGGCGTCGTCGAGGCCGGCGAGGGTGGAGGCGTTGACGGCGCGCTTCGTGGCGGCGATCGCCTCCCGGGGCCCGGCCGCGAGCTTCGCGGCGGCCGCGGCGACGGCGCCGTCGAGCTCCTCCGCGGGATGAACGGCGGTGACCATGCCGGCCGCCAGCGCCTCCGGGCCGTGAACCCGGTTGCCCAGCAGCGCCATTCCCATCGCGCGGGTCCGGCCGATGGCGGCGGGGACGAGTGCCGTGGTGCCCGCGTCGGGCAGCAGCCCGATGCCCACGAAGGGCAGCAGGAAGTACGCGGTGTCGGCGACGAAGACGAGATCGGCGGAGAGCGCGAGGCCCACGGCCATGCCCGCGCACGGGCCGTTCACCTCGGCGATCACCGGGATCGACGCCCCGACGATCGCGCGGATGTAGGCGTTCACCGCCTCGAGCGCCTCGTGCGGCTCGGCGGCCTCGCCGGCCAGGTCGGCGCCGGTCGAGAAGGCCCGACCCTCGCCGGTGACCACCACGACACGGACCGCGGGGTCGGCGTCCGCCTCCTCGATGATGCGGGCCAGCTCCCACGCGGCGCGAATACCGAAGGCGTTCATGCGCTGCGGGCGGTCGATGGTCACCGTCAGGACGCCGCCCGACAGGTCGCGCCGGAAGTCCTCGCTCACGCCACGCCCTCCGCGACCTTCGCGAGCGGAGCGAGACGGCGCTCGATGATCGCGCCGCCCTCGGCGATCATCCGCTCGATGAGCTGCGCGCACGTGGGCACGTCGCGAATGAGGCCCTGGCACAGGCCCACACTCCAGATGCCGGCCTCGACGTCGCCGTCCTCGAAGACCTTGCGGCCCCGGGCACCGGCGACGAGGTGCCGGATGTCCTCGAACTCGCAACCCGCCGCCTCGGTCTCGACCACCTCGACGGAGACCGAGTTCTTCGCCACGCGCGCGGTGTTGCCCAGCGTGCGGAAGATGAGCTTGGTATCGAGTTCGGAGTTGGCGACGATCTGTGCCTTCACCTCGGGCGCGATCGGCGACTCGACGGTGCACAGGAACCGGCTGCCCATGTTGATGCCGTCGGCGCCCAGCGCGATGGCGGCGACGAGGCCGCGGGCGTCGGCGATGCCGCCGGACGCGAGGATCGGGATGTCCAGCGCGTCGGCCGCGGCGGGGATCAGCACCAGGCCGGGAATGTCGTCCTCACCCGGATGGCCCGCGCACTCGAAGCCGTCGATCGACACCGCGTCGACGCCGATGGCCTGCGCCTTGAGCGCGTGCCGGACGCTGGTGCACTTGTGGATCACCTTGACGCCGTTGTCCTTGAGGTACGGCAGGAACTTCGCGGGGTTCGAGCCGGCCGTCTCGATGATCTTCACGCCGGACTCGACCGCGGCGCGCAGGTACTCGTCGTAGGGCGGCGGGTCGATCGTCGGCAGCACCGTGAGGTTCACGCCGAACGGCTTCGCCGTGAGCTCGCGGGTGCGCGCGATCTCCTCGCGCAGGTCCTGCGGCGACGGCTGGGTCAGCGCCGTGAGGATGCCGAGGCCGCCGGCCTCGGAGACGGCGGCGGCGAGACGGGCCCGGCCGACCCACATCATGCCGCCCTGGACGATCGGGTACCGGACGCCGAACTGCTCGGTGAAGCGCGTGGAGAACATGCTCCGAAAGCTAGCACAGATGAGAGAACAGTCTCTAACATATCGGCCAGATACCTGATCCGATTCTGGAGGACCGTCATGACCGCACCGTCGAAGACCGCGACCGGTGAGCTGATCTCGACCGACCCGCGCACCGGAGCCGAGGTGGCGCGCTTCCCCGTCGCCGACGCGGCCACCGTCGTCGGCACCGTGGACCGGGCCCGCGAGGCCGCGCAGTGGTGGGGCGACCTCGAGCCCAAGGCCCGCCGGAGCTGGCTGCTGCGCTTCCGCGGCGAGCTCGCCCGCCGCTCCGAGGACCTGGCCACCGTGATCTCCGCGGAGACCGGCAAACCGCACGACGACGCGCTCCTCGAGGTCATGCTCGCGATCGTCCACCTGGACTGGGCCGCGAAGAACGCCGAGAAGGTGCTCGGCCGCCGCAGGGTCGGCACCGGGATGATGGGCGCCAACCTGACCGCCACCGTCGAGCACCGGCCGTTCGGCGTGATCGGCGTGATCGGACCGTGGAACTACCCCGTCTACACGCCGATGGGGTCGATCTCGTACGCCCTCGCCGCGGGCAACGCGGTCGTGTTCAAGCCCAGCGAGCTGACGCCGGCCGTCGGGCAGTTCCTCGCCGACACCTGGGCCGCCGCGTGCCCCGCCCAGCCCGTGCTGCAGGTGGTGCACGGCCGCGGCGACACGGGCGCCGCCCTGTGCCGCGCGGGCGTCGACAAGCTGGCGTTCACGGGCTCCGCTCGAACGGCGCGCACCGTCATGGCCGCGTGCGCGGAGACGCTCACGCCCGTGGCGATCGAGGGCGGCGGTAAGGACGCGATGATCGTGGACGCCGATGCGGACGTCGACGCCGCGGTGAAGGCCGCGGCGTTCGGTGCGTACGGCAACGGCGGGCAGACCTGCGCCGGGGTCGAGCGGGTGTACGTGGTCGCGGACCGGTACGACGAGTTCGTCGACAAGCTGGCCGCGGCGTCGCGCGAGATCCGCGGCGGCGAGAGCGACGGCGCCGACTACGGCCCCGCGACCATGCCCGCGCAGTTGCGGATCATCGCCGCGCACATCGACGACGCACTGAGCCGCGGCGGCCGCGCCCTCGTCGGTGGGCGGGAGTCGGTCGGCGAGCGCACCGTGCAGCCCGTGCTGCTCGTGGACGTGCCGGACGATTCGGCCGCGGTCACCGAGGAGACCTTCGGCCCCACGGTCGTGGTCACTCGCGTCGCGGACATCGACGAGGCGATCGACAAGGCCAACGACAGCACCTACGGGCTCTCCGCCGCGATCATGACGAAGAACCTCGCCCGCGGCCGGGAACTGGCCCGCCGGCTGCGCACGGGTGCGGTGGCCGTGAACTCGTTCCTCTCCTTCGCCTCCGTGCCCGCGCTCCCCTTCGGCGGCATCGGCGATTCCGGATTCGGCCGGATCCACGGCGCGGACGGGCTGCGCGAGTTCAGTCGCCCGCAGTCCGTGGCGGCGCAGAAGTTCGCGCTGCCGATGGACCTGCTCTCGTTCACCCGCAAGGAGCGCGACATGAATTCCGTCCGGATGATGCTCAAGCACCTGTACGGGCGCTGATCTGAAGTTCCGAAACCGCGCCTCAGTGAGGGCGCGGCGAACCATTCGCGGCGTCGCGCCTCTCGAGGCGGGTTTCAGAACGGACGCCGCCGTACGGTGGGAGCGCAGGCGTGGGTGCTCCTGGCGTGCGGCGTCGCCCCGGAGCCGACGTACCCGCTCCTCAAGCTTGCGCTGCTGCTCGCGGTGCCCGCGGCGGTGTTCGCGCTCGATCGGCGGTGGGGCCGGCGGTAGCCGGACCCGACGGCCCGCGCCGGGTGGGCGCCGGCGCCCGCCGTGATCGCCTACCCGGCCGTGTACCCGGCGCTCAGTGACCGGAGCGAGAACTTCTTCGCCGGCGAGCCGCTGCTCGACGCGGCGCTCCTGCTGCTCGTCGGCTTCGCCGTGAACGCGCTGCTCGAGGAGGTCTTCTACCGGCAGTGGCTGCTCACCCGCCGGCGGGCGGTGCTCGGGCCGTGGGCGGCCGTCGCGCTCTCCGCGGTGGTGTGGGCGTCCTTGCACGTCGCTATCCAGGGGTCGGGCGACCTGCCGCTGGACGCGATGAACGTGCTCGCGAACCAGGGCGTGAGCGGGCTGTTCCTCGGCTTCCTGTGGCTGCGGTACCGGGTGATGTGGCCGCTGCTGGTGATCCACGGCGTGTGGAACGCGAACCCGCTGCAGCTGCTCACCGACGGATCGTGACGCACCGTCGACCGGCCCGTCCGACCGGGGCCGATAGGGTGGGGCGCATGTCCCGGCCCAGCTTCCGCCCCGATCGGGTGGCGTGGACCGTGCTCGGTCTCACCGTTCTCGCACTCGTCATCGGCTACCAGATCAAGGCGCAGTGCACCGGCGCGCCCTTCGACGAGTTCGGCCGCTCCGAGGGCTTCGCGTCGACGCCCGGGCGGATCTGCTACTCCGACATCCAGTTCCTGTGGACCGGCCGCGAGGTCAACAACCACGTCTTCCCGTACCTCACCGGCTGGATCGACGGCGACGGCAAACTGCAGGGCGGCGCCATCGAGTACCCCGTGCTCAGCGGCCTGCTGTTCTGGGTCGGCGCGATCGGCGCGCACAACGACGCCGAGTTCCTCCTGCACATGGCGCTGCTGCTGGCGCCCTTCGGCCTGCTCACCGGCTGGGTACTGGCGAAGGTCTCGGGCCGCACCGCCGCGCTGTGGGCCGTCGCACCGCCGCTCGCGCTCTACGCCTTCCACAACATGGAGCTCCCGGTCGTGGCCGCCGCGACCGTCGGCTTCGGGATCATGGCCTGGGCCGACCGCACGGGCGGCTCCATCCGGATACCGGCGATCGCGACGGCGGCGGTCCTCGCCGTCGGCTTCGACCTGAAGATCTACCCCGGGCTGTTCGTCGCGCCGCTGGTGCTGTACGTGCTCACCCACGGCAGGTCCGGCACCGTCGCCCTGCCCGACGGCCCCGGTCGGCGCGCCCGCGTCGACTGGCGCCTGCTCGACTGGGTGGGCGCCGCGGCCACCGCGGCGACGGCGGTGGTGGTGGCCGTCGCGATCAACGTGCCGTTCATGGTCTTCGGCTTCGAGGGCTGGCGGGCCTCGCTGAAGTTCCAGGAACTGCGCACGGCGGACCTGTCGACCAACTCGATCTGGTACTGGGGCGTGCTCAAGGCCTTCGACGATCCGAAGGACTACGACGCCTTCGTCGCGTCGATCTCACCGCTGCTCATCGTGATCTCGATCGCCGCACTGCTGGTGTACGGCTGGCTCCGCTACCGGGGCACCGGGGTCTACCCGTGGCTCGGCGTGAGCGGGGCGATCCTGGCGGCGTTCATGCTCTTCCACAAGGTGCATTCGCCGCAGTACGTGCTGTGGCTGCTGCCCTTCTTCGTCCTGCTCAAGGTCGACTGGCGGCTCATCGCCGCGTACCTGCTGTTCGACCTCAGCCTCGAACTCACGGTGTGGAACTACTTCTCCGAGCACGCGGCGAACCTGCCGATCACCTGGTGGGTTCAGTGGGGCGTGTGGATCGGCGTCTGGGGCCGGGCCGCGCTGCTCGTGGTCTTCATCTGGTACCTGCCTCGCTGCGCGCTGCGGCTGCGCAGCCAGGAGGAGTCCGGCGCACCGTCGAGCACGCCGCCCGCCGGATCGTCCAACGGCGGCGAGTACGGGCCCGGGTACGTCGACCGGACCAGGTCCTCGTCGGGCCGGTAGATCTGCCGGACCACCAGCGCGCACAGGCCGATCACGGCGAGATCGCGCAGGAGGACGGTGGCCGTGAAGGCCTGCTCCGGCAGGCCCCTGTTCTGCATGCCGAGGAAGTACATCATCCGCGGTACCCAGACGAGGGCGTCGATGGTCATCCAGGCCAGCAGGAGCCGGGTGTGCGGGATCGCGAGCACCGCCAGCGGCACCAGCCACAGTGAGTACTGCGGGCTCCACACCTTGTTCACCACCAGGAAGCCGGCCACCAGGAGGAAGGCGAGCTGCGCGACGCGCGGCCGCCGGGGGGCCCTGAGCGCGAGGTAGCCGACGCCGGCGATCACGGCGAGGAAGAGGACCAGCGTGATGGCGTTCGCCAGCGACGAGGCCCCACCGCGCGGGCCCTGCCCGCCGAACACCCAGCCGCCGGTGAAGGAGCTGATGACGGCGTAGATCGAATCCATATCGACCGCGCGGATCGAGTTGCGGTGGAAGAACTCCCACCAGCCCCGCGGAGCGGCGACGAGGATCGGCAGGTTGACCGCGACCCACGTCGCGAGCGCCAGTGCGGTCGCCGTGAACCAGGGCCGCAGCCGGCCCGCGCGCAGGCACAGGAGGAACAGCACGATGAGGAGGAACGCCGGGTAGAGCTTCGCGGCGGTACCCAGCCCCAGGACCACGCCGGCCCACGCGTGCTTCTCGCGCGACCACAGCAGCATCCCCACGGCCATCGCCGCCACGGCGATCGCGTCGAAGTTGGTGAAGGCGTGCACGATCACCAGCGGCGACGCGGCCATGAGCATCGCGTCCCAGGGCCGCCGCGCGGCCGGGCGCGACGGGGACGCCGCGCCGCCGGCTAAGCGCGTCGTGGCCCACACCGCGATCAGCCAGAACAGGGCCAGCCCGACGGCCGCGACGGTGAAGAACAGCACCACCTCGATCGCCGCGGGCACGCCCCACTTCTCGTGCAGCGCGACCCACGCCTTGGCCACCTTCATGGCGGCGTACTGGTACATGCCGGTGAGCACCGGGTACTCCATGTAGCGCTCCTGACGGGCGCCCGTGGGATCGGTGTCGAAGAACTGCGTGACGTAGGGCATGAGGCCCTCGCTCAGGCGTTCCGCGCCGTACAGCGGCACCGTGTCCGAGTAGCACATCGCGGCGTACGGCCGGTTGCCCGACCAGTCCAGCACCAGCTGCCCGCCCTCGGACTTCTGTTGCAGGCAGCCGGCCTTCGTGGTCCAGCCGAGCGCCAGGAACAGCACCGCGACCAGTAGGATCAGGCGCAGCGGGGTGAAGAAGCGCTGGAAGCCGACGAGCGCGTGCGCGCCCACCGGACCACCGAGCACCGTCGAGAAGTCCCGCGCGACCGCATCCGTATGACTGGGTACGTCCCGGTCCGGCTCGATCACCGTCGCCGGGTCGAACGGGCCGGGGCTGACGTGGAGACGATCGTCCCCGTCGTCCTCCGCTGCGGAAACCGCTGCGGGAGCCGCTGCGCGGGGGTCCGTCACGGCACCGGGTTCGTCACCCGCGGCGCGACCGTGCGGCCACCGTTGCCGGGAACCGTCCCGTTACCGCCCGGGCGGGGCCGCGTGGTCGGCCCACCGGGGTTGGTCGGGTTGCCGCCCGGCTGCGTGGTGGTCGGGTCCCACGGGAAGGTCGGCAGCGGCACGCCGGGCAGGCCCGGAACGGTGCGGGTGGCCGAACCGCTCTCGCCCGCCGACGCGGACGCGGACGCCGAACCCGACGACGTGGGTCGCGTCCGGGTCTCCACCGGGACGCCCGCCTGCCCACCGATCATGCCGGGGGTCGGGAAGGACTCGTAGTCGGTGTCCGAGAGCGCGCCGTCCATCGTCTGCTTCCAGACGGTCGACGGGACGCCGGAGCCGTAGATCGGCCCGCCCCAGCCGTTGGTGATGGGGCCGCCCTTATCGTTGCCGACCCACACCGCGGTGGAGATCGACGGGGTGTAGCCCACCATCCAGGCGTCCTTGTTCTGGCCGGTGTCCTGGTACTGCGCGGTGCCGGTCTTGGCGGCCGAGGCGCGCCCGCCGGCGAGCCCGTTGCCGTTCGAGTACGAGGCGATGGGCTGCAGGGCGGCGGTCACGTTGTTGGCGACGTCCTTGCTGAACCGGCGCTCGCCCGGGTCGTTCTGCCGGTCCAACAGCGTGCGGCCGTCGGCGGTGGTGACCTTGCTGATCAGGTGCGGCGCGCGGTAGATGCCCTCGGCCGCGAAGGTCGCGTACGCGGAGGCCATGTCGATGGGGCGGCTCTGGTACTGACCGAGGACGACGCCGCCCTCGACGCCGCTGCCGTCGGCCTGCTCCAGGGTCTTCTTGATGCCGCCGAAGCTCTCGGCGACGCCCGCCTTGTGCGCCGCGTCGGCGACGTCCTGCGCCTGCTTGTTCAGGTCCATCATGAGGCGGTAGTAGACCGTGTTCAGCGACATCTTCATGGCGGTCGCCAGGTTGCAGCTGCCGCAGGACTCGCCGTCGGAGTTGTTGACCGTGACGCCCTGCGCCTTGAACGGCGAGGAGGAGTACACGCGGGAGAGGCCGATGCCCTGCTCGAGGCCCGCGACCAGCGCGAAGACCTTGAACGACGAGCCGGTCTGCAGGCCGGCCTGGACGCGGTCGTAGCCGTTGCCGTCGCTACCGCCGTAGTAGGCGAGCACGCCGCCGGTCTTGGGGTCGACGGAGACGATCGCCGTCCGCAGGTCCTTCGGCTGGTTCTCGGCCATGTTCGCCGCGGCCTTCACGGCCGCGGACTGCGCCTGCGGATCGATCGTGGTGGTGATCTTCAGGCCCTGGTAGGTGAGCGCCGACTCGTCGATGCCGGCGTCCTTGAGCTCGCGGATCACCTGCGACTTGATCAGGCCGTTCGGGCCCGCCGACAGGTCGTCGCCGTTGCCCCGTCCCGGCGCGATGGTCTTCGGGAACTGCAGCGCGGCGCGCTGCGCGGGGTCGAGGGTCTTCATGTCGACCATGCCGTCGAGCACGTAGTTCCACCGGCCGGTGGCGTCGGGGAGGTGCGTCGTGGGCTCGTACAGCGACGGGCCGCGGACGAGGCCGGCGAGCAGCGCGGCCTGCTCGACCTTGAGGTCCTTGGCGTTGACGTTGAAGTAGGCCTTGGCGGCCGCCTGGAGGCCGTAGGCGCCGCGGCCGAAGTAGATGGTGTTGAGGTACGCGGCCATGATGTCGTCCTTGGACCAGGAGTTCGACATCTTGGTCGACATGATGAGTTCCTTCCACTTGCGCGTGAGGGAGGACTCGTCGCCGACCAGGGCGTTCTTGACGTACTGCTGCGTGATGGTGGAGCCGCCGCCGGCGTCCTCGCCGTCGCCGGCGACACCCGGGATCCGCTTCCACACGGCGCGCGCGAAGCCCTTGACCGAGAAGCCGGGGTTCGTGGCGAACTCCCGGTCCTCCGCGGCCA
This sequence comes from Tsukamurella ocularis, assembly GCF_965138335.1. Classification (GTDB taxonomy): domain Bacteria; phylum Actinomycetota; class Actinomycetes; order Mycobacteriales; family Mycobacteriaceae; genus Tsukamurella; species Tsukamurella ocularis_A. The sequence continues at coordinate 460 of NZ_CBCSDV010000001.1, read as the reverse complement.
TGATGGCGTTCTTCATGACGTCGGGGATGTCCTGCGCCGGCAGGATCTCGCGGTTGCCCTCGGGCGGCACGACGCGCGCGATCGGCGTGTTGCCGTCCTTCATGACGATGGTCGCGACCTGGCTCGTCTGGATCTCGCCGGGCTGCGGCACATCGGTGCGCCAGTAGCCCACGAGGAAGGCGAGCAGGGCGATCACCATGATCAGCGCGACCGCGGCCACGCCGCCGGTCACGACACGTCGGAACAGTGAACCGCTCACGAGCGCTCGCAGGCCCTTCTTGTCGGAGTCGTCATGGTCGCCGTCATCCGGCTCGTCGGGGCCGCCGCCGTCGCCACCGCCGGGACCGTCGCCACCCGGGCCATCGCCGCCCGGGCCGTCGCCACCGGGACCGTCGTCGCCGGGGGCGGGCGCGGCGGGCGCCGCCTTGCGGATCACGACGGGCTGCTCGGCGGGCGCGGC